>CAWGTW010000011.1:0-212054 GCA_963825565.1 Ilumatobacteraceae bacterium | reverse complement strand
CGTGAATGATCAGCACCTGGCCGGTCTGGGCGCGGTTGCGATCGAGGAGATCGTCGAGGAGTTCGAACGGGCGGCGGAAGGTGCGCACCACGACGTTGCCATGCGCTTGCGATGGCGGGCGCGACGCCTCATCACGTTCAAGGTCGCAGCGCGTGTTGCTGCCCCGGACAACTTGCCGACGATTGCGACGCGCGACTGGCTCGTCGACCGGCTCGCGGCGACAGACGAGCAGATTGATCCGCAGGTGAACTCCATGAGGACGATCAACACGACGTGGCTCTACTTCAACACGCCGGCCGGCCTGATCTACAAGATCGGGCACGGGTTCGTGGACCTCTACCTCCGCGACATCTGGCCCGACGATGAGGCTCACCAGCGAGCCGTCCACGACCAGGATGCCGGACCAAATGGTTTCAACGCCGACTACGACTCGAAGGGCAATCTGTTGTTTCGCCGCGTCGTGCACCCACCGCTTCGCCCCTCCGATGTCGACGTCCGCAGCGAGGACGCAGCGAGGCTGGGTGTAGGTGTGTCTGCGTGTGTAGATGCAGCAGCTTGGGTCAGATCGGTCGCACGCTCGTGAGCCTGCTGCGGGCGTATCTGCCGCTCGCGGGGCGATTCATGATTCCTGACCTCGACCTCGCACGGGTCCGCAAGTGGATCCACCAGCGCAACGGCGACATGCCGCCGCACGTCCACGACCAGCTCCGGTTCGAGATCGACGTCACCGACCGCACGATCACGGTGCTCGAATGCCGGCCGCCGTGGCGGGAGGACTTCGGACCGGAGTGGACGCGGTTCCCGATCTGCCGCTTCCGCTACACCAAGGCCCGCAAGGAGTGGTCGCTGTACTGGCGCGACCGCAACCTCAAGTTCCACGAGTACGACCTCGTCGACCCGACGCCCCACATCGACGAACTGATCGAGGAGGTGAAGCGCGATCCGACCTGCATCTTCTGGGGGTAGGTGGTCGCACGCCAACGTTCAGAAGACCGGAATGTCGGCGACGTCGTTCCATACAGCGTCCTCCGACGGACTCAGGACTCCGCTTCGCAGGTTCTCGATGAACACGGCGATCACGTCGTCGACGCCAGCCGCTGATGCGTTGCGAACGGCCTGATACCCGAACTGGTGCGCAACCTCGCCGAGTTGGTGAGTCACGGTTCGGTCCTCCTCGACGAGCTCGGATGCTTCGAGTCCGAGGTGGTCGATCGTCTCCGCCTCCGTGAGATCAAGCACGTTGCTGAGACTGATCTCGTAGCGCCACAACTTCCGTGGGAGGAAACCCGACAGCCCGATGGGGTGGCTGCTGGCGAACTTCGTGAACTCGGCGGCCGCGCAACCCGCCGTCGAACAGAGGTAGAGGACTGGGAAGCTGTTGGGCGGGTTGAACCGACCGCCGTGGATCCGTGCGCCTTCTCCGCTGAGCGGGTCATACGCGGGCGACTGCTGGCGAAAGCCAACGGCGTCAAGGGCTCGGCGCGGGGCCGTGCTGACCAGCTCGACGAGATCCGCCACCGTTCTACGAGGTGACGCCTTCGGCCATAGCGAGCAGTGCTCCGATGACCTGTCGGTACTGGCCCTCGGCGATGAGGTCGACCGGCTTGTTGTAGCTCAGTTCCGGGTTCGGGCTTCGCAGCCAGAGTCGCGCGGACTCGGGCCGCAGATGTTTGCGAGCGAGGTCGAGGACGGCCTTGAGCTCGAGCAGCCGTTCCTCTGACTCACGCCGGGGTGCGACCTCGGCGGCTTGCCAGCGGGCGACGCTTCTGACGGTCGAGCCGAGGACTCTGGCGACGTCAGCGGTGTCGACGATGTCGTCGGCTAGGACTTCATCGAGAACGTCGACAACTTGCGGCATCGTGGGTGCGCTCCTTAGTGTCATGTTACGCGCTTGTGGTTTGTCGCGCGTCTGTCGTATAGTATGGCGCAACAATGTCCAACTAGCAAATGAGTCACCATGGACTTCGGCCACGGCTTCCTCCCGAGAATCGACAAGCGGAACTGGACTGGCGTTGATCGCGCGCTCGGGCCACCTGGTCGACTCCCGCTCGGCGACGGGGTGGAGTTGGACTGGGCAATCGTCGATCATGCCTACGCCAGGGCCCGGCCGTCGATGCCGGAGGCCCTGGCGGCGCACGGCATCAAGACGATCGTCGATTCGTCCGCCTGGCGGTACCGGGAGCAGCCGACGTTCGACGTCGATGCGATGGTGAAGGCCCCGTACGCCCCGGCCTCTGCTCTGGTCGAGCGCGACGACGTGCGCAGGTTCGTGGAGGCCGATCTCCGGTCACAGTGTGAGCTCGGAGCCGACGCCTACCTCATCCCAGGATTCGTTCCGAGGGACCGCAACGACGACGTCAGCGCGATGACGCTCACCGCCGTCGAGACGGCACTGGCGATGTCGGACCTCGATCCACGACCGTTCATCGCGTTCGCCGGCGTGCACTCGGAACGGCTCGACGCCGGAACTGAGTTCCTCGATGCGATCAGCCGCGCAGTCGCCGGTGTGTACCTCCAGATCACCCCGCTCCGCCCCCAGCACGACAACGTGTCCAAGTTGCTCCGCTGCGCAGACTTCTACGCGCACGCCGCGGCCGACTTCTCGGTGATCGCTGGCCGTGGCGGTGGCGCCGGGAGCTTCTTCCGCGTCCTGGGCGCCACCGCGACTGATGCCGGCCTGGCCGAGGGTGAGACCTTTAACTTCGCCTCGAAGGCACGACCCAAGAAGCCGAGCGAGGGGATGAAGGGCAAGGGATTCGGACGGCGGATCTATCTCCCCGCTCTCGGCGTCTCGATCTCAGGGAAGCAGTACCGCATGCTCGCCGACACTCAGGGTCTCCAGCAGTACGCGAGGTGTGCGCTGCCGTGCTGCCAGTTCAACCCGTTCGACACCAAGAGAGCGGTCGAGCATTCGCTTCGGGCTCGGGTCGCCGAGGCGATCGAGACGCAGGGTTCGCCCCCCGGATCGAAGATCGAGCGCCATCTCGACCTGCTCCGAGGGCGGCTCACGGCGCTCAACACGTGCAACTCGATCCTGGAGTCGGTCGACGAGAAGCCACTGAGCACCCGACATGTCGAGCACCAGTCGGCGGCTCTCGCTCGGCGACTCGCGCGGACCCCCGCTGCCTAGGCCCCGTTACGTTTCCGCCAACTCGGTGGCTGCGACGCCGTGGACGGTGATGCCGTCTCGCTTTATGCTCTGCCAGAGTTCAGAACGTCCACGCAGCTTGCGACCCGCCTCCGAGGCCGCGACCTCGAGGAGTTCGACCTGGTTGCCCGTGATCGAAGCGGCTCGTCGCCGCCAGTCGTCGACAGACTCCGACCACCGTTCGTCGTCCTCGTCCACGTCATCCGGTCGGATCACGACGACGTCGACATCGCTCTGGTCGTCCGCCTCGCCTCGGGCGACCGATCCGAAGACGATCACACTGACTGGCGTCGGCTCGATCTCTCCCGCAGCAGCGCCGATCTCCTCAAGCGCGGCCTCGCGTGAGCCGGCGAGCTGAAGCACGAAGCGGGCTGCGACGTTCTCCCGGACGAGTACGAACTGCGACGCTGGAGGGACCTCGGAACGCTCGACCAAGCCGAGATCTACAAGCTGCGGCATCACCCTCGACGCCTGAGCCGGGCTCACATTTGCGAGTCGGGCGAGTCGTCGCAACGTCAGCGGGGCGGTCGTCTCAGCGAGCACGGCAAGCAGGCGACCTCGCGTGCCGCCGATGACCACCTCGACCGGGCTGCGGAAGTCCACAAGCCGACTGTAACTACAGTGTTGCGTATACGAAACGATCGTTGCGTCTATGCGCGACATTCGCGCTCCAGAAGTTGATACGTCTTTGCGGAGTCGAAACGAACTAATCAACTTGCGGTGGGCGTCATCGGCTGCGGACGGCACCAAGCGGCACGCTCGACCGCCACTGCGGCTCGTTCTGCTGCATCCACTTCAAGAGCGCCTCGCCTTCTGAGGGCATGCGGGCCATGCCCGTCAGGCAGTCGATCGCCACCTGGGCGATCGAGGCGTGTTCGATGCCGTCGATCGTGCGGGTCCGCTCGTAGACGATCGGGTCGTACGGGACAGCCGTGATGACGTTGGCGTTCGTCCTTGTCGGGCGCAGTCGGAGGTCCTTCGCCAGCCGGTCGGGATCATCGGTGTAGACGATCGCGGTGTACGGCGCGGTGACGACGACGATCTGGTTCGACGAGAACGACCCCGTCAGCACACACCGCTTCGGTTGCTTGGCCGCGACGTCTCGAAGGAACTGCTCGGGTCCGCCCGGCGCGATCCATGTGCCGATCTCGTTCGACGAGAGGCATCGGTAGTCGTCGGTGATCTGGCGCACGACCTTCTCCCAGTCGACGGCCGTGACCGGCTGGCGGGGCTTGCGCTCGATCATCAACTCCTCGGTTAACACCCTCAGAATCCGGGAGACGTACCCGTCATCCATCCCGAGCGCGGCTGCGAGCTCGCCGGCGGTGTAAGGCGGCTCGACCTCGACCAGGGTCCGCATCAACGCCCATGCACGCGGGCCGTCGAGGGAGGGACCACGGGGACGCGGTTTGGGATCGGGGTCGCGCTGAGCGCCATCGGTGCGGATGGCGAAGGCGGGCCGGTCGAGCCGGGCGTCGACGTTGCCCGTCCCGTCGACGAAGCTCGTCTCACGTTCGACCAGCACCTCGCGGGTGCGCGGGCTCAGCCAGTCGGCGAAGACGATCACGGCGCCGTCGGGGAGTGGGAGCTTGGCGGCGTCGCGCGGTTCGAGCCGGCGACGGACGACGACCGAGATGACGCCCGTCGGACCGTCGGGCGCAGTGACCTCGACGACACCGCCGTCCCGACCGCGTCGTACGACGGTGATGTCCCACGACGGCGGCAGCAGGTCGCTGAGCATGTCGACGACCCGCGCCAACCGCTTCCGACTCGCCTCTGGAATCGGTGGCCGTCCCATGAAGGGAGCCTAGAACAATCTGCCTGAAACTGTGATCTGTCTGCAGCAGGCAAATAGGCCTCTCAGGCAGATCTTCTAACCATTCTTCTAACCATCTGGTCGTCACGGGCCGACATCGAGCCGTCACAGCCCGTCATCGGGAAGTCGCGAAACCCCAGCTAGACGGCATGATCCGTCACAACCCGTCACAGCCCGACACGTACCCCGAGCCAGCTCATAACCCGAAGGTCGCAGGTTCAAATCCTGCCCCCGCCACTCAGCAAGGCCCGGTGCGTCAGCACCGGGCCTTTGTCGTTCTCCGACGCAGCGGTGTGAACGGTCCGTCGTCGGAGGTCGGCGCCGATCTCCCGACGGGTCGGGAATTCGACCTCTGTTCGTCGGGAACGCAGGCGTGGTTCCGTCCGGGTATGAACCGACACTTCACGACAGCCACCATGATCAGCGCATCACTCTCGATGCTCGTCCTCGCTGGTTGCGGAGAGGACGACCAGCGCCTGACCACCGCCGAGTTCCGCGACCAGGCGAACGTCATCTGCGCGCAGGGCAACCAGGACATCGGCGAGGCGGCCGGCTCGGTCTTCGGGAGCGAGGCGCCGACGCCAGAGGACCTGCAATCCGCGCTGGATGCCATCGTGTCGATCTCGAATCGCCAACTCGACGACATCGAGGCCCTCGCCGCGCCGTCCGGCCTCGAGGACGACGTGGCGGACTTCGTTGCGGAAGGGCGTTCGGCGACCGATGCCGCTGAGGCACAAGGCCTCGCGTTCTTCGAGACCGACGACGACCCATGGGCTCGAACGGGAGAGCTGGCGACCGGGCTCGGACTGCATGCATGCAGTGGGGGGTGACCCCGATCGGTCGGTGCGCGATGCTGACGAAATGCGATTCAGTCGCCGCCTGATCCGGCGGACCGGTGCGTTGCAGCTCGTCCCATTGATGGCCTGCGGCACCGCCCTGGCGTCGCTCGTCGCTGCATCCGTCCTGGCGATCATGAATCGCGAGGTGAGCGTCGATGCGCCGGTGCCCGACCCCGCCAGGTGGTTCGTTCCCGTGCAGGCGGCCAGTGCCGTCGTGTGGGCGGTGGCGAGCATCTCGCTGATGCCGCGACGGGACCTGGCGTGGTCTCGTCTCGCCGCGACCGCAAGTCTCAGCCACGCGATCGTGGCCGTGAGCTATGCCTGGGCAGTCCACGGCCTCGTCACCGGTCACGATGTTCCTGGGGCGGCGACGGCTGCCGCGCTCACGATGATGTTGCTCCCGGTCGAGATGCCGATCAGCATCTACATGCTGGTGTCGCTGCCGACCGGGCGGTTGACGAGCACCGGGATCGACCGTGTCGGCTGGCTGGCCGTCGTCATGGCGACTGCCGGTGTCGTCGTCGAGCTGGTCACCGACCCTGACGTGGCCGGCACGGCGTTCGCCCCGGCGCGCAACCCCGTTTCGGTGGGGCTGGATCCGGGTCCGTGGACGGCGCTCCTCATCGCACCGTCAGCGCTGATCGCACTCGGCGTCCTGCTCGTGAAGTGGCGTCGGAGCGGCGGTGCCGATCGACTCGCTCTGCGCTGGGTCGTCTCCATCCAGGTGGCCGGAACGATCGTGGTCGTGCCGCTGATGGCCTTCGCGTCATCGGCCGTCGCTGTCGGCGCTGCGCAGGTCGCTTCTGCGATGGGCATCCTCGTCCTCGTGACGGCGATTCGGCGTCAGCATCTGCTCGGCGTCGAACGCGTCTTCGAACGAGCGTTGCGCTTCGTGGTGCTCGCAGCGCTCCTCACGATGGTGTACGCCGCGGTCATTGCCGCGCTGTCGGAACTGGTGGGAGGTGCCGCTCGGCCGGTCGCTGCCGCCGTCGTCGCCCTGTTGGTCCTGCCGCTTCGTGACCGGGTCGCGGCCGGTGTCGCCCGGTTCGTGTACGGCGATCGGGCGAATGCTGGCGAGATCGTGCGCGGCGTGGCCCAGCAGGCGGCGACGGTGCTCGCCCCACGTGAGCTCGTCGAGCGGTTCCTCGCCGACCTGCTGCTGGGTACCGGGGCGGGTTCTGCGGCGGTGCACCTCGATGGTCTCGGAACGGTCGCCTCGGCCGGGACGGCGACGGGAGTTGATCGCGGCACGCTGACCATCCCGCTCCAGCACCGCGGTCGGAGCACGGGGCGGCTCGATGTCACGCCGGGGCCCGGTGAGGTCTGTCTCGACCCGGTCGTGGAGCGGGTCGTGCACGAGCTCGTGCCGCACATCGCCATGGTGGCGGACGCCTGCCGGGCCGACGTCGAGCTCCATCAGGCGCGCGCCCGTCTGATCCAGGCGCGGGAGGAGGAGCGCCGTCGGCTCCGTCACGATCTGCACGACGGCCTGGGCCCGATCCTCACCGGTGTCGCCTTCTCGGCTGACGCAGCAGCGAACCTCGTCACCACGAATCCTCTCGAAGCGTCCGAGCTCATTGCCGCGTCTCGCCGGAACGTCACGACAGCGCTCGACGAGATCCGGCGCATCGTCGAGGACCTCCGCCCGCCCGCGCTCGACGAGCTCGGCTTGGCCGGTGCGATCCGCCAGCACGCGCAACGACTTCCGCAGCTCGACGTGACTGTCTCCGACTTGCTGCCGCAGCGGCGGCTGCCCGCGGCGGTCGAGGTCGCGGCGTACCGGATCGCGACGGAGGCACTGACAAACGTCGCCCGCCACTCGGACGCGTGCGAGGCTGCGGTCGACGTCACCGTGAACGGACGACTTGCGGTGACGATCACGGACAACGGGCGGAGAACGGACCCATGGCAGCCTGGTGTGGGGTTGACGTCGATGTGCGCTCGGGCGCGCGAGCTCGGCGGCGAACTGATTGCCGGTCCGAACCCCGCAGGCGGTGGACAGGTGATCGCGTCGCTGCCGGTGGAGCCAGGATGACGACTCTGGACAACCCCGGTGCGTACGACACCGACCGGATTACCGTCGTCATCGCCGACGACCACGACATCGTTCGACAGGGCATCCGTTCGTTGCTCGGCACGATCGCGGACATCGACGTCGTGGCCGAAGCATGCACCGGTGACGATGCCGTCTCGATCAGCACCGAACTGATGCCCGACGTACTCCTCCTCGACCTCCAGATGCCCGGAGGCCACGGCCTCGAGGCAACACGGCAGATCACAGCGGCCCTGCCCAGCGTGGCGGTGGTCATCCTCACCATGTACGAAGACGCGGACTCGATCGATGCCGCACTCCGGGCCGGCGCCCGTGGCTACCTCCTCAAGGGTGCGCCCCAAGATGATGTCGTGCACGCCATCCGCGCCGCTGCGCGAGGGCATGTGATCCTCGGCCCCGGTGCTGCGGAACGCCTGCTCGAGCGCCTCAGTTCGCCGTCGGCCGGCACTGCCGCGTTCCCTCAGTTGACGGATCGTGAGCGTGACGTGCTCCGGCACGTGGCGAGCGGAGAGAACAACGCCGCGATTGCGCGGGCGTTGCATCTCGCCCCCAAGACGGTCGCCAATCATGTGTCGAACATCCTGACCAAGCTGCAGATCGCCGATCGCGCTGCAGCGATCGTCGCCGCCCGTCGTGCGGGCCTGGCCGACGGACCAGACCGGGCTTGACGGAGAGCCTCCGGCGTGGCCTCTCGCCGTTGCAGTGCGAACACTGCGCGAACAAGCGAGAACACGATCTCGCTGTCGAGAACGCTCCGACTGGCGTGTCTGCGTCATCACGGCATCCCACACGCTGGGACTTTGCGATTCGACCGTCGTCGCTGGAGGGCACAGTGGGCTGACCTTCGGGTCGAGAACCCGATGGTTTCGAGGTCGCCCAGTCTCGACTGATCATGGGACGTGGACACCGGCCATCAGAGACGACCTTGGCCGAGTGAGTGACGCCCATCCGGACTCGTCGCACCAACGATTGAAGACCGGCGGGATCTCCGCGCTATCCGCTCGGTGTCCGGGTCGCGGAGGGCGAGGAAACTCGTGGCACGTCAGGAGGCGGCCACCCTAGTGTGGCGGGATGGCTTCCGGGGTGGAGTATCGATCCGTCGACGAGTGGCCCCTTCTGCTCGTCGGCCCGATGGTGCGGCGCGTCTCCACCACCGAGGCGCACATCTTCGTGGCGACCAAGGAGTCGTGCGCCGCCCGGATCCTGATCGTCGAGGGCGACGACGTGCAGACGGGCGGCACCACCGCCTCCGGAGAGACCGTCACGCTGCACCCCATCGGCGCGCAACTCTTCGTCGGCCTGCTGCACGTCGCCCTTCCGGGCGGTGGCGGGCCAGACAAGGTCTATAGCTACGACATCGAACTGGCGCCCGAAGGCAGCTCCCCCATCACGCTCGACTCGCTGGGTCTCCTCGGCTTCAGCGGCAATGCGCCCGCCGGCCTGGAGGTTGAAGCGCACGTGCCGCTCGGCTACGAGGTCGGTCGCCTTCCGTCGTTCCCGACGCCGCCGTCGTCGCGCGACGATCTTCGCCTCGCCCACGCGTCGTGCCGCAAGCCACACGGCAACCAGAAGTCGTTCGAACCCGATGCACTGCCCATTCTCGATGAGTTGATCGAGCGCGCGCTCGGCCTCCGCTCACCGGAAGCGGACCCCGGCACGTTCGGCACGTGGCTCGATGCGTTCGGCAACGAGATCGACCCGGTGCCCGACTTCCCGCCCGCCGAGCTGGCAGAGCGACCCCATCAGTTGGTCCTGACCGGCGATCAGATCTATGCCGACGACGTGGCGCCCGGCCTGCTGGACGCGCTGACCGACGCAGGCCAGAAGTTGATGGGTTGGACCGAGTACCCGCCTGGCATCGCACCGCTGCTGAACGCGTTCCTGATCCAGCCCGGCTGGCGCACCCGCTACCTCTCGCTGTGCGGGCTCAAGGAGACCGTGCCGGTCGGCAGTACCGACTACCCGCAGAGTCACCTGCTGACCTTCGGCGAATGGTGTGCGATGTACCTGTTCGCGTGGTCGCCAGCCTTGTGGCCTCGCTCGGACGACCACCAGGGCGTCGGCCTCAAGGACGCCAACTCGCGGCTGCCCGTGACCGAGACCATCGACGCGCTGCAGTTCGTCTCGGAGTGGGTTCCGTACAAGCGGGTCGCCGACAGGATCACACAAGTCGATCGTCTGCTCGACTTCGCGCAGGGAATCGAATCGTTCGAGAAGAACATCAACGAGGTGTGGACCGAGAAGCTCGGCCGCGCCGAGCACTTCGGCGCCACGGTGCCATACGTGCGCCGGGTGCTGGCCAACACACCCAGCTACATGATGTTCGACGACCACGAGGTGACCGACGACTGGTACGTCGACCGCTCGGTGGCCGACCGGCTCCTCGGTGTCGAGTATCGCCAGGGCGAGTACTGGAACGACCTCGCGCAGGAGGACGACGACGAAGAGGACTGCGACTTCTGGGCCAAGGACGTCGGCAAGCGGCTGATGCGCAACGGGTTGTCGTCCTACGCGTTCTTCCAACACTGGGGCAACGAGCCTGATGACTTCGCCGGATGGCACGACTCGACGCCCCCACCACCGGGTCAGTCCGACTCGGTCGGCAAGCAGCTGTTGGGGTTGTGGACGCCCAGCGTCGCAGCGCCCCATCGACCACCACTGGCCGGTCCCGTCGAGGACTTCAGCCTGCTGTGGCATCTCGCCAGCAACCATCCGTGGTGGCTGATCGTCGAGGACGCGACGGATCCGGACACGACGATCGACTGGCTGCGGTTGAACACCGAGTGGATCAACCGCTGCGGCGTCGCTCATCCCGACACCCACCTGGCCGATCAGTTACTGCGCATCGACGACTACCCGACAAACGAATGGGGCCACTACCCCGGACCCGAAGACCCCTCGAACCGCGAGACCTTCGGACGGTTCCGCTGGGACTACGCCATCCCGTTCGAATGCCATCGACTGATCGCCTTGGACACGCGCACCTGGCGGTTCTTCCCGACCGAGGTCGCCAACCCGCCGCCGCTGAACAGCAACAGCCCTCACGATGCCAACCAAGCCCTCGACGACGTGTCCGACGCGTTCGATGCCTGGCGCGACGCCTGGCTGGGCACCACGTCCGACGTCGGTCAGGCCTACGCCGCCCTGCTGCAAGCCGTCGACGACATCGTCCGCCAGAGCGGCTCGGCGCTCGACAACGCACTGGACGACATCGCCAACACCATCGACGGTCTGGTTCTCGAGATCGGTGCCAGCGCCGCAGTGCAACTCCGAGTGTCGCGTTCGGTGTCCGATTTCCGCGCCGAGATCGCGGGAACCGCCGAGTTCTCCGCTCGTCTCACCCTCGACACCGATGATCGCAAGCGGTGGCGTGTTGCCGCGCTGCTGCGTGAGCTCGCCGACGCCTACGCGGACGAAGATGCCGACGGCGCCACCGAGCCGGGGGTCCGCATCTTCCAGGCCATCGGTCGCTACGTCGAGGCCATCGCCGGCGGGTCGCCGCGCCAGGCGGTCGAGGCGATGCACCGTGCCGTGCTGGACGGCGGCCAAGCGCTGCTGGCGGGCCCGAACGGCCCGCTGATCGACATCGACCCCAACGACCCGGACCAACTCCTGCCGGCGATCGACACCGCCACCCAGCTGATGATCGGTGCCCTGGGCACATTGGGCGTCCACGATCTGTCGAACTACTTCTTCCGAGACGGCTCGGGCTATCTGGCACCCGAACTCATCTCGGGGCCCGCTCTCGAATGGATGTTCACCCAGCCGATCGAACAGGTCGGTCCCGACCTCGAGACGATCATCCTGTCGCCGGCGCCGATCTTCGCCGATGACGTGGTCGACCTCGTGCAACGCGCGCTGGTCGTCACCGCCACCGCACTCGGCCAGGCGGGCCCGGAGGAGTGGGAGTTCGAAGCGTGGACCGCCAACCCGGTGGGTTTCGACAACCTGATGATGTCCGGTCGCGCCTTGGAGCGGGCGGTGGTGCTGTCGGGTGATGTGCACTACGCGTACTCGACGGTCAACCAGGTCACCTGTCCCGCGGTCGGGCTCGACACGTGTTACGTGCAGCTCGTGTCGTCGGCGGCGAAGAACTCCGAGGGGATCAACAAGCACATCGGCACGAAGACCGACATGCTGTGGCGCAGCGACGGGCGGTTCAAGGCATCGCCATTCAGCCCGGCACCGCTGCTGCGCGACGACACACCGTGGACCTACTGGGACCCCGACGGGTTGGGACAGTCGATGCCTGGTCCGCCGGAGGTCGCCGCCAGCCTACCGGGTTGGTTGCAGGAGATGGGGATGGAGGCGCTCGTGGACTCGGCGGAGAGGTACCACGTCGACGACATCGCGCTGATGGTCAAGGAGCGAGCCCAGGTCCGGAGTTGGGGCGATGCCCTGGCCTGGGAACAGCGGTGGATCTACCAGCCCGCCTACCGCGCCGTCTGGCATCTCGGTGCGAACCTGCCGGACTACATCGGCCAGTCGTTCGAATGGTTGGCCGAGGCGCCAGTCACGACGTTCGGGGCCTGGTGGCACGAGTCGCTGTGGCTCGACATCTCGCTGTCGAAGCACATGGAAGAGCTGGTGCTCGACCCGAAGAAGAAGATCTTCGGCCACTATCTCTACGCCCGCGACGTGCTGCTGCAACAGCTGTCCGACGCATATCGCGCGATCGGCGTCGACCCGTACTACGGCATCACCGTCGAGAAGCAGAACCTGCGCGACCTGCGCGGCGACCGAATGCTGCACTACGGGGCCCGCGAACGATTCGCGGCGAAGGCGCTCGACACCTTCCTGTACGGCCACCTCCAAGAAGTCCAGGTTGTCGGTAGCGCCAACGTCGGCATCGTCACCATGACCGACGACCCAGCGGCCAACCGCATGGGCGTCGCCCATCACCTGCTCTTCTACCCGTTGCCCGCCGACCCGCGCAACGACCCGAAGCTGCCCGGTCCGTGGGAGTACGAGGAGCCACTCGAACCCGGCGCCGTCCTCGACCGGCCCCACCCGCGCGTCGACTGGATGCGCACACTGCACAAGGCGTGGTTCGGCTACCCCGCCATCAGCCCGCTGCTCGAACAGCCCGGCGTCCTGGACGGACCGATCGTGTCATGAGCGACTTCGCCACCGCCGTCCTGACCGAGCTGCGCGTGTTCACGCGGCCTATCGAGCGCGTCGCCTACTCGCCCGATCCGCTGACCGACCTGCGGGCACTCCTATCCGACTGCGGCTGGTTCGTCACCACCGACCTCGACGTCGACGACATCACCTCGACCATCGACGCGGTGATTGAGGCGGTCGAGATCCTGGCGGCCGACCCGATTCCCGACGACCTGTTCGAGGTGATCGACCGGATCGACCTGGTCGCCGATGTGGTGGCAGGCGTGCAGGACATCGGCACGGCGATCGCCGAGCTGGGCGACGGGCCGCCACCGACGGCCGACGACGCCACCGCCTTCGCCGAAGACCTGTTCCATCACCTCGCGATCCTGTGGTTGTCGGGCAAGGGTGACGTGCTCGGCCTGACCGACGCGTTGGGCCTGACTCGGTGGGTCGACGTCGACGCTCGCAATCTGGCCTGGACAGCGCGACTTGATGGCGTCGCGCGTCGCGTCGCACCGGAAGCACTCCTCGCCCTGATGCGCGACCCGACCGGTGAGATCTCCGCCCGGCTCGCACCGCTCGGATGGAACGAACCGGCCCACGTCGGTGCAACCCTGCTGGCGATTGCTTCGATCATCGACCCCCTGCTCGGCGGTGGGGGATGGCGGGCCGACCCACGACGGCACGAGCAAGGCGTCGACATCACCGAGCGCTTCGAGCGCGGAGTCCTCCAGCTTCCTCTGCCGGTCGTTCCGGGCATCGACATCGACCTCGGCTTCGAGGTCGAGGGGTTCGCCAAGGACGTCGCCATGCCGAGCGGCGGGCGCAACGGTCCGGGAGTGTCGATCATGCCATTCGGTGGGGGAGCGGCGTCGCTGCAGCTCGGCGGGTGGGACCTGTCGCTGTCGGGTGCGCTCGACATCGGCGGACCGATCGAGCTCACCCCGAACGTGGTCGACCTCGGCACCGGCGTCTTCGATCTCGACATCGTCCTGAACCGGCTGCTCGATCTCGTCATCGGCGTCGGTCGCACCGGCCTCACCCTCGGCACCATCGAGCTGTCGGGCGGATGGACCCTCGGCAGCGGCACCGACGAATTCCGGGTCGGGATCGTCGCCCGCAACTCCAGCATCGGCATCAGCACCCACGACTTCGGTGGCGCCATCGCCAAGGTCCTGCCGCTCGACCTGCACCTGCCGTTCGACCTCGGCATCGAATGGTCGTCGATCCACGGGCTCACGCTGGCGGGCTCGGCATCGCTCGAGATCGAACTCGCCGACGAGATTCTCATCGCCGGGGGCCTGTTCGCCTTCCGCAACCTCGTGCTCGGCTTCGACATCGGCGACGACGCGTTCACGCTCGGCGTGGTCGGTGACGTGCACTTCGACCTCAACGTGTTGCAGGCCACCGTCGGCGGTGTCGGCATCGGGTTCGAGCTCGGGTTCCCCGGCTCCGGCGGCAGCGCCGGACCGATCGACGTCGGTCTGTCGATCGATCCACCGAACTCGATTGGCTTGGCGGTCGACCTCGAAGCCGTGTCCGGCGGCGGCTTCCTCGACATCGACCACGAGATCGGCCGCTACTCCGGTGCGCTCTCGCTCGAGGTCATCAGCGTCGGCATCACCGCCATCACGGTCATCGACACACAGCTTCCCGGCGACCCCGACGGCTTCGCCGTCTTCGCCAGCCTCACGATCACGTTCCCCGGCATCCCGCTCGGCTTCGGCTTCGTGCTGACCGGTGTCGGCGGGATCGTCGCCATCAACCGCACCATCGACCCCGAAGCGTTGGGAAGCGCGCTGTTGAATGGCGCCCTCGACGGGCTCATGTTCCCCGACGATCCGATCGGCGACGCGGCCGCACTGATCGCCCAGATCGACGACTACTTCCCGCTGCAGCAGGGCAGCGCCGTGTTCGGCCCCGTCATCGAGCTGGGCTGGGGTGCGCCGACCCCGTTGATCACCGCCCAGGTCGGCGTGCTCATCGCGCTGCCGGACGGGATCATCACCATCCTCGGTTCGATCTCGGCGCTGTTGCCCACACCCGCCGCGCCGTTGATCACCCTCAACATGGACGTGCTGGGCGTGATCGACCTGCCCGCCGCCGAGATCTCGGTCGTCGCGTCGCTGTACGACTCGCGGCTGCTCGAAACAATCAGCCTGTCGGGCGACATGGCGATGTTCGTGCGGGCGACGGGCCAGCCGTATTTCCTGCTCAGCGTCGGCGGCTACCACCCGTCGTTCCAGCCACCGGCGAACATCCCGGCGTCCATGCACGACCTGCGTCGCATGACCGCATCCATCGCCATCGCCAGCAACGTCGAGGTGAGTATTCGGGCATACTTCGCCCTCACCTCCAACACGGTGCAGTTCGGTGCGTCGATCAACGTCGAGGCGTCAGTCGAGATCTGGCCAACCACCTACTCCGCTCGAGGTTGGTTCGAGTTCAACATCCTGTTGCAGTTCTCGCCGTTCAAGCTCGTCGCCGACATGTCGGCCGGCGTGGCGATCTACTCGGGCAACAAGGAGCTGATGGGCGTCGAGCTGAGCGTGCAGCTGGAAGGCCCGGAACCCTGGTACGTGGTCGGCAACGCCAGCTTCAAGTTCTTCGGCGTGAAAGTGAAGTTCGAACTGGAGGTCGGCAGCCAGGCGGTCGGCGAGCCCAAGGAGTCGGTGCCGATCCGCGAGCAGGTCGTCGAGGCGTTGAAGTCGGCGTCCGCATGGAGCGAGGCCGGTCCGGTCGACGGCGACGCTGCGGGCATCGTCTACGGCGAGCTCGATCCGGCCACGCCCGACGACACCGTTTGGGTCCGCGCCGATCACCAACTGGCCGTCACCCAGGGCATCGCGCCGCTGGAACGGACCATCGAGGTGGTCGGTCAGGGTGTGCCGGCAGCGGGTCACGAGGAACTGACCGTCACGGGTGCGGCCTTCGGCGACTCCGAGGTGCCCTACGAGTTGGTCGACGACTGGTTCGCCCCGGCGCAGTACGAGTCGATGGGTCGCACCGAGAAGCTGACACGCGCCTCGTACGAGATGATGGTCGCCGGCGTCAGCTTCGGCACCACCGAACCCAAGGTCGACACCGACCTGGCCACCACCGCACCCACCGGGTACGAAACCGAAACGTGGGCGCCCGACACCGACCCCCTGGAGATGGCGATCCGCACCAGCGGGATGGGCCTCGCCGACCGGTTCGGCTCCGCGCCGGTCACGCCGATGTTCACCGTCGCGCCGACCAATTACACGGTCGTGTCGACGGCCGACGGCACCCTGGCGTTCCCCGACGGCGTCGGTGGCGTCGCCTCGGGCGACACGTTCGAAAAGGGCGTCTCGCAATCCATCGCCCGCAAGGCGGTCTCCATCGTGGTCGGCGACGACCCCACCGCGGCACCCGCCTACGCCATCGTGCCAGCCACCGCCCGACTCACCGTGGAGCCGACCGAGCCATGACCGACCTCACGTTTCTACCCTGGCTGCGACGGGGCATGGTCGGCCACCTGCCCGACGTCGACACCGGCCAAACGAGCTTTCCGCGTTCGGCACCGGTGACGGTCAGCGTCGAGATCGACGAGCAGGTCGCCGACGGATCGGTGCAGCTCCGGCCCGCCGACCACGTCACCGGGATCGACCTCGGTCAGATCGCCCGGCGCTATCCGGGACCTGACGCCAACGAGGTGGAGACGGGCTACTGGCCGGCGATCGAGTTCAGCACCGCCGACCTTCCCTGGGCGGTCACCCCGCTGGTCGCCGACCCGGCGACGGGGCGCCTCCGACCGTGGCTGGTGTTGATCTGCGTGCCCGAGGACGCCGCCCACTTCAGCGCAGCGTTCTTCGCCGAACCCGCCGCCATCGCGGTCGACGCAGCCCTCCTGCCGGATCTCGCCGACTCGGCGCTCTGGGCCCACGTGCAATCTGCCGTGCCCGCCGCCGACGTCGCCGCCAACGCCTCATCCACATCGGTCATGTCGCGCCTGGTCGCGCCGGTCACGCTGGCCGCCTCGACCACGTATCGGGTCGCGCTGGTGCCAGCGTTCACGCCGGTCGACGCCGACCTCGAGCCGGCCTGGGCAGAATCCAGCGGCCAGGTCACCCTGCGGGTCTTCGACACCTGGAAATTCACCACCGGCATCGCGTCCACGTTCGAGGAGTTGGTCGGACTGCTCGGACCCGTCCCCGCCAGCCTCGGGCTCGACCTCGGCGTCCGCGCCGTCGACATCACCGACCTCGGCGCCGCCGATCCTTGGCCAGACGACGGCGTCCAGCGGTCGGTCGACTACCTCGGCGCACTGGCTGACACCGACGTCACCGCCGGGGGCCTCGCAATCCCGGATCGCGAGGCGTTCCAGAACACGGTGATCGGCCTGCTCGACCAGGCCAAGTATCGGGCCGAGCCGGCCAGCGGCGGCGACCCGGTCGTCGCTCCACCGTTCTACGGATCGGACGCCAAGGGCGTGTACGAACTCGGCACCACCGCCACGGGGTGGCTCCGTTTCCTCAACCTGATGCCGCGCCATCGCATGGCGGCGGGCCTCGGCGCCGAGATCGTGCGGATCAACCAGGAGCGCTACATGGCCCGTGCGTGGGAGCAGGCCGGCGAGATCCAGGAGATGCGGCGCAGCCTGAACGCCAGCCGCCTGCAAGCCGAGATCGGTCGCACCTGGAAGCGGCGCACAGATCGGCTCGACGACGGCGACCAGGTCGCCGTGCTGCGCCCGCAGTACACGACCGTGCGCGCCGACGACGGCCGAGCTCCCCGTGCCGCGCTGACCTGGAGCGGCGTGCCGAACGGACTGCTCGACCCTGCGTTCACGCGGGCCGTGCGACCCGGTTCGGTGGCGGCGCGCAGCGTGGCACGCCGCAGCCCGAAGGGCGAAGGTGACCAGCAGCCGAAACCGGTGCGCACCACACGGGCCACGCTGGCCGACGCGCTCGGCGATCCCGAGACGCGGACACGCATCGGCTTCGGTCGGGTCGACGCACCGCCGGGTGCCAAGATGGCCGGCTCGCGGGCAGTCAGCACGATGGACGTCATCGAAGGGGTGGCCGACCCGTACACCGGCACCGCCGCCACACGATTCACCGACGAGCGGCCCGACGACGTCCGACTCGCCGATGTCGCACAAAGTGGCCGCCGCAAGATCCGACCGATGCACGACACCCGGGCGCGTACGGTCGATCGGATCGGTGGGCTCGCCGACCATCTGGCGGAGGTCGAGTTCCCCGACGACGAGGTCCCGGTGCGCGTCAAGATCGGACCCACCATCGACGAGGCACTCGTCTGGGCGTTGATCGAACGATCGGTCGAGCTGTTCATGCCCGGCGCATCGGACCTCCCGAACAACAGCGTCCGCCTGGTCGAGGCGAACCCGTCGTTCATCGCCGCGTTCCTGGCCGGTGCGAACCACGAGATGGGACGCGAGCTGTTGTGGCGGGAGTACCCGGCCGATATGGGCACCACCACGTTCCACCGGTTCTGGGATCGGCGGGCCGGCGACGCCGACATCGACGACATGTCCGAGTGGCCGCGAGGCGCGACGCTGACATCGATCGGAACCAGCGGCGACGAATCGGTGGTCCTCCTGGCCCGCGGTGACGTGTTCCGGCTGTACCCGACGATGCAGATCCTGCTGCGCGACCCGAAGGGCACCCTTCAGCCGCCGAGCTTCGGCGGGATCATCCCCCCGTCCACGCGGTTCTTCGCGTTCGACGTCGAATCCGCCGACGAGGTGTACTCCGGCGGGTGGAAGATCCGCTTCCAAGAACAGCCCACCGAACCGCGGTTCGGGCTCGACGACGACGTCAAGGTCGACGAGACGAACGCCGCCACCTTCGCGGCCACGACACATCAACGACCCTTCGCCCAGGAGTTCGACGTGGTCGACATCATCGGGGAGCAGACGTGATCAAACGCGAAGATGCCTTCGTCGACCTCGACCCCGAGGTACCGCTGGCGTTGCTGCCGGTGCGACTGGAGACCCGCTGGCTCGCCGAGGGCGACCAGGGCTTCCTGGGCATTCGGATCTACCCGGACACCATCCACGCCGACGATCACCATCCCGGTGTGACCGAACGCGAGATCAACGCCGGCATCACCTACTGGAACAGCGTCTGGGCCGTCGATGGCGACGACCCGGTCTCCGACGAGGCCGTCTCCGAGGCCCGGTCGTGGCTGGCGGGTCACGTCGGGGACCATCGCGCCGTGTACGTCGCCGATCAACTCCGACCGACCAACGTCGACAAGCCGGTCGGCCCACCCGAGTTCCCCAAGGTCGAGGCGTCACCGACCGGACCAATCACGGCACGCCTCATGCCCGACGAATGGCTCGTGCGGGCCTACGGTCCGGGCGGCGGACTGGTCTACGAGGAGTACGTGCCCGGTCCGGGCGACGGTCTGGTGATGGCGCCGTCGCTCGTCGCCGGCCACGACTCGACCACCGAGGATCCCCGCGGTGCGGTCCGCGGATTCCTCGACGACCAGGACCTTCGCTGGGTCGTCGACTTCGACGACGCGCGCAAGGCGGGTATGGCGATCCGGATCCCGCGGTCACAGCTCCCGGCTCGGCTCTCGACCCTGCTGGTGATCGGTGTCCGCCACGATCGCAAGCCGGTCGCCGAGGCAACCGTACTGTTCGAGGTGTTCGACGGCCACCGCTTCACACGAGGGCTCGATGTCGTCCCGCAGGGCACCCCGACCAACAACAGCGATGCCGGCCGGTCCGGCTTCTCGCTTGATCGGCCTGACCTCGACCGTTTGTTCGACATCGCCGATCGACCCGGCCCGGGCGCGAAACGCGCGCTCCTCGAATACCTCATCCAGGCTCCCGCCACCCTGTACGCCGCGAAAGGTGCTGATGCGGTGTCACTGGCGCTCGGCCATGTGGCCCCCAATGCGCTCGACTGGACCAAGCATGCGAACTGGGCCGACGGTGCTGCCGCGTGGGCGATGAACGTCGGGATCGGCTACGCCACCATCGGCGGGTTCCTGTCCGGTCCCTTCCGGAAGTCGCCAGGTACCGAGGAGAACCTCAACGAGGACGAGGACAAGTACACCGAGTGGGAACGCGGTGAAGTGTCGATCCCCGGTGACACCATCGCCGAGCTCCGCGACTGGTATGCCGCGTGGGTGCGCGGCGGTGCGGCGATCCCCACCATCCGGTGCGGCGAGCAGCCTTACGGCGTCATGCCGATCACATCACGACCACGCACCTACGAGAAGCCGACCGACTTCCGCGCCCAACTCGAAGATCGGCTCGCCGAGATGCTCGACCTGTGGCGAGCGGCGCTCCCCGTGCCGTCACTCGACCCCGACGCCACCGATGGCCGCCCGGGCGGAAACCCGGACGATTCGATCAGCGACGTGTCGGCCGTGCTGGGCGCGGTGCCGCACCCGACTGCGCTGCAACTGCGCGATGTGAACAACTGGGGCGTCCGCGACCTCGACTCCATGACGTTCAACATCGAACAGATCGACGACAACCTGACGATCCTGGGGCCCATGGCCTCACAGGAGTGGGCTGCGTCACAGGTCTGCCTCGCCGCGTGGGTTCCGCACAAAGCGGTGCTCCAAGGTGGCACCGCGACCATCGACGAGCAGTACTCCCACGCCGTCGAATGGCGCGCCGAATTGGAGGAGCTACGGGTCACGCAGTCGATTCTGACCGATGAGATCGGCAACTCGATCGCCTACGCCGACAACATCATCGACTACCTCGAACCTTTTCTCGTGGCCACCGACGAGTTGCCCACGATCCTCGACGACGTCCACGGCCGCGAGGGCCTGGGCGTCGACGGACGACTGATCCTCACGGGCCTGTCGCACCAACTCGACGCACTCGGATTGCAGTACCTCGTGGCCGGCGATCACATCGACCCCCTGTGGTTCATGCGACGTTGGTTCAACGATGCCCGAAACGAACTGACCGAGCTGGTCGCCGACAACAAACTGGGCGACCGCACGTCGCACGCGGACGAGTATCCGCTGCTGGCGCACCTGCTCGACATCACCTATCAGTCGTTCCCAGAGGACCAGCTCGGCCCGGTTGCGCTGGCGTTTCTGATCCTGTCGTCGATCGCACAACTCGACCTGTCGGTCTTCCGCCCCGACGAGGAGCAACCCGAGTGGGAGCTGGGGGAGGACCCGAACACGGTCGGCATCTACACCAATCCGTTCGGCGGCGAGATCTTCGCCACCTCGACCGTCATCGAGATCTACGAGCGGTTGATGCGCGAGTCGCTCGGCCTCGCGATGTACCGGCTCGACGCGTGGGTGCTCTCGCTGGCCAACGAGCGGTTGGCGCAGCGTCGTAAGGACCATCCGTACGGTTCGCACGTGGGCGCTTACGGCTGGCTGGTCGACCTCGAACCGCGCCACGAACCCACCTCGCAGGGCTACATCCACGCACCGTCGCTGAACCACGCCACCACCGCCGCGGTGTTGCGGTCGGGGTGGAGCGCCTTCGGTACGGCCGACGCCGAAGCGCCACTGTCAGTCGACCTGTCGTCAGAACGCATCCGGCGCGGGCAGTGGATCCTCGACGCGCTGCGCAACGGACAGGATCTCGCCGAGGTGCTGGGCGCCCGGTTCGAGCGGCTGCTGCACGATGCTCGACTCGACGTCTACATCGACCAAGTGCGCGAAGCGGTGCTGGAGGCGACCGGAGAAGAAGGTCCCCCCGGAGCTGTCGTCGACGGACTCGTCCTGGCCCGAGCCTCCGGCTTCGACGCCGATGATCGGACCACACGCGAGCAGGCGGTGGCCGACGCGATCGCCGCGCGGATGGCGGCCACCGCGGGCCAAGAGCGAGCGGGATGGCGACGCGTGCAACGCGCAGCGCAGGAAACCAGCGCCGACCTCGACTCGGTTGCCGACATCGTGCTGTTCCAGAGCGTGCATGCGCTGCTGCGCGGCGACGACGCCACCGCCAACGCATCGGCGGCCATCTCGTCGGGTGCCGACGCTGCGATCCCCCCGATCACCGCCACGGCATCGCCCGTCGACGGGCAGCAAGTCGCCCATCGCGTCATCGCCTTGCTCGACGACGCCGCCCCCGTCGTCGCGACCGGTCCGGCTGCCGCAGCCGTCCCGGCCGTGGTCGCCTGGCTCGAGTCGCTCCTGCCGTCGCCGCAGCACATCTCGTTTGGCTGGGCGCCCGAAGGAGCCGACGGCTTCAAGATCCATGCACTCGACACGATCGGCGTCGAGGCCGTCGACGCACTGCTCCTGACAGGCGATGGTGTGAGCCAAGGCACCAGCGATCTGGGTCGCGTCGCCGCCGCACTCGCCGCCGAAGCGTTGGGGGCAGGAACGCTGGTCGCCTCGGCCGTCGCCGGCGACGGGTTCGTCAGCCTGGACGAGTTCGGACTGATCGCCGCTCGATGGCGCGACGCCCTCGGCCGGAGCCGTGAGCTGCGCGCCGCCGACCTGGTCACACCGGATCTCGACGTCACGGGCGACCGCTACGTGGCGAGCGAGCTCGACGATCGACTTGCCGCAGCGAGCGCCCTGCTCGACGATCTCCGCACAGCGATCGGCGGCGTCGATGGACCCTCACGTCGAGCCGCGTTGGTCCAGGCCGCGGCCCTGGGTGTGGCCGGTGCCGTCGCCGCACTGGAACTCGACACCGACGAGTCCGCAGCCGATGTCGCCACGGTGATGGACGGGCTCGACGCCCGTCTGACCGATCCACCGCCCACCTCGGACGGCATCGAACGGCTCACGAACGCCGACGATGCCGCCGTCGTGCTCGAACAGCTCCGGGTGCTGCTCGGCAACCGTCTGCCGGCGACGGTGCCGTTCGACGCGGTGGTCGCGTTGGACGACAGCGTTTCGGCCGACCTCGCCGCGGACGCCGATCCCGTCACGTGGATGCGCCAGGTCGGGCGGGTCCTCCCTGCGGTCGGCGCGACAGACGAAGCGTTGCTGCTGGCCCGCGCAGCGGGTGGCGCCGCGGTGCCACCCGCAATCGTGCAGCTGCCGAACGCCGTCACACCCTGGGTCGCCACCGATGCCCCGGCGACGAGTGGCGACCAGCTGTCGGCGGTCAGCGTTTCCGGCTTCGGTCCGTCGACGACACGCCTGTCGGGCCTGCTCGTCGACGCATGGTCCGAGACCATCCCCCGCAAGGATCAGGTGACCGGTCTCGCCGTGCACTTCGACGCTCCGTCGGCTCGACCACCGCAGACGATCCTGTTGTCCACCACGCCCGAGGGCACCGCCTACAAACCCGACGAGCTCTCCGACCAGCTGCTGTTCACCTTGGAGCTCGCCAAGATCCGTGCCGTCGGGCCGCTCGACGTCGGGCTGGGCCAGGTGTTCCCGATCGTCTACGTCGACGGCGACATCGACACCGCCGACGACGCCCGAGCCCGGGCAGAAGCGGTCGAGGCCGAGCAATGAGCGACTTCCGACGCCTCGAAGCCACGAACGTCGACCCGGAGATGACCGAGGGGCTCAGCGCCCGCATCGCCGATCCGCTTTGGTCGCTGTGCCGACAGTGGCAGGTCGGCGAGTTTCACGGTGAGGACGCGGCGACCCCGCTGTTCGTCCAAGCCGAGGTCGACACGATCCCCCTCAGCGGTGTGCGTGCCGGGGGCACGTCGCGGCCGCTGGATGCCACGACGCCACTCGAACCGTTCGTCGAGGCCGAGGCCGTCCGAGGTGGTCGCGCCGAACTTCGCCTCCAGATGGAGGCTGGTCGGACGCTCCTCGATCGGCTGCGAATGGACGGACGCGACGCGGCCGCCACGGCGATCCTCTCGGCCTATCCGCTTGGCCCGGGCGTCGTCGCCCCGGAGCTCGACGAGGCCGATGCGGTCGGAGCGGCACGGCTGCGATTCCTCGCAGCTCGGTCGCCGCATGCGGCCAAGCTGATCGACGACTGGATCGCAGCGGGTCGGAACGGTGCGGCGATCCCCGAGATTGCGGCGCTCGCCGATGCGGTCGACGTGGGTGCCCATGTCGACCGATGGGCGGCCGCCGAGATCGAGTTCTTCGACGAACCCGACGGCGACGATGCCTGGGTCGACCACCAACTGGAGTACCGCTTCCGGGTCATCGCGGAGAGCGATGGCGAGGCGGTGCTGTTCGAGGCCGACGAGTATCCGGGTGGCTCACTCGACTGGTACTCGATGTCGATTGTGAACGCGAAGCGTGACGAGCACAAGCCGCCGCCCAACCCGACTGCAACGGTCGAGGTGTTGGCGTCGCCGCTGCGGTACGCCGGTCAGCCCGTCGCCCGGTTCTGGGAGTTCGAAGACGGCGACGTGTCGTTCGGCGACCTGGGCGGCGGACCCGAGGACGTCGCCCGATCGATCATCGCCGCGTTCGGAGCGCTGGCGGGCGACGACTGGCTATCGGTCCCGGTCACCTTGCCGGTGGGATGTGTGGCCCGCGTGCGGGCGGTGCACGCCGTCGACGGCTTCGGCGGTCGGTGGAAGATCCCCTCCACCGCAGTGGCCGACACCATGGCGGCTCGAAATGGCACCGGGCCCAAGGGTCGACCGTGGCGTTCGTTCGAGGTGACGGGGGACCCGGGCCCCGACGCCGTGGACCCGCTGGCGCCGATGCTGCTGCTGCCGCCGGTCGTCGACACCCTCGAGGTCGGCCGACCGATCGAGGTGATCGAGTTCCGCCGCGACGAGATGGCCAATCTCGCCTGGGGAATCGAACGGCGCGTCGAGTCCGCCTGGGGTCGAGCCGTCGACCGCGACGCCGCCGTGCCGCCGCATGTCGACGCCGATCTCGAGCAATGGAGTTTTACGCTCGCCACCGCTGTTCCGCCCAGCTGGGTGCCGTTGGTCCCGGTACGCCGACCGGGGTCGTTCCCCGAGATCGCACTGCAACGGGGACGGCTCGCCACCGACGACCCGGTGGAAACCACCTCGGTCGAATCGGTCGTGCTCTCGGCGTCGTCTCCGTTCCTGCTGGCCGAAGAAGCGATTCCCCTCGGCGGAGTGCGAGTGACCCGTCGCTACCAGTTCGCTCGCGACCACCAAGGTGGCACCCATCTCTGGCTCTCGCGACGTACCACCCCAGCCGCGGGACCCATGCGCCGGACCCCGCTCCGCTTCGACGAAATCTCGCGATCCAAGGGGTCGTAGTCGGGGGCGGTGTTGTGATCGGGCGACAGCGCAAGGCGGTGCTGCTCGTCGCGGTGCGATCGCGGCGGTGTGGTGCGAGCGAAGCGCCTCCAGAGTTCACGAGACACCATGGAGGTCGTCAACGCCCGATTGGACGGTCCGGGACCCATCCACTGCACGCTCCTCGCAGAACTCGAGCGAAGGATGCCGTACCGAGCTACTTCGCTGACGGCGAGAGGTCCGATTCCCGGCTGCTGAGCGAACAGGACGCGAACAGGGCTGGAGCCGCCTCATCCGTCGCGCGTCATCGCAGTCGAATCGGCACGATGGGCGTCGTCGGCGGTGTGCACTCGGTGAACGGGTTGAAGGCGTCGATCGTGTCGGGGGTGGATGCCGCGGCCTGCAGCGATCCCAGGGTCCAAGGTCATCCACCGCATCAACGCGGGCGGTCGTTCATCGCCACGAGATCAGACGGACGGGTCTTTGGGCCATGGGAGTCCGGATACTCGCAGCGCACGATGAGGTTGGAACGAGGGTTGTGCGATGACGGCCACGAAGCATGTCGATCGGCGCGGCGAGGTATCTCGCTCTGAACCGTGGGTCGGCCGTGGGTGGGTCGCGGTCGTCCTGATCCCGGTGTTCTTCTTTCTGGCCATCGCAGTGGGGTACGTCGTGTATGACCTGTTCGGCTACCAGCCAGAGAACGACGACGCGCCCTTCTGGGTGGATCTGATCTGCACCATTCCAATCCTCGCGGTGTCGCTGGTGCCGTGCGTGGCGGCTGTTCACTTCGGTCGACGCGCCGCAGGTCGCGGCGATCTCCTTGGGCTGCTCCCACTGGGGATCGGCGCGCTTGCCGGCGTCGGGGTCACGATCCTCAGCGTCGTCGGACTCGTGACGTGAAATTGTCCCGTCTACCGAAGGTCTCGGGCTGGTTGCCGATCGGAGTCCTTGCCATCGGGCTCGTCTCGGGCTGCAGCTCACCGCCGACCGAACCGCCGTCGGTCGCGACCCTGGCCCTGGAACCATCGTTGCTGACGATTGACGACGTGGGTGGCGACTTCGAAGTGGAGGGACGCGATCAGTTCGGAGCGAATTCCGATGTGGTCATCAGTTTCTGCCCGGACTCGGACTTCGAGTTCAACGAGGTCGGCGGAGTCGACGTCCGTTTCATGTGGCCGACCGATGACCCCGATCCGATGAAACTCTTCGAAACGCTGCGGATCGTCGAGTCTGACGACATCGACACGCTCATGACGGATCTGGGAACCGCCGTCGCCTTGTGCGATGGGGTCAAATGGACCGACTACGGCGATACCTACTCGTGGACGCCCATCGACCCGCCCGAGATCGGAGATCGGCGGGTCGCCGTGCAGTCTCCTACCGACAGGCCATCGGACGGGCGCTTCGATCTCAACAGAAGGGTCTGGGTTGCGGAGGGTGACGTCTTCGTCGAGATCCTGACCGTCGAAACCCTCGACGGGCCAACCGATGAGCCGTTGATCAGCGACGGCGAACTCTTCCGGATCGCCACCGCCGCGGTCGACAGACTTCCGGATTGAGCGAAACAGCAACTACTCCTCCCGAGCGCAGTGTTCGACATCGCGTAGCTGCGGCAACATTCCGACTACCCGGAACCGGCAGGCCGGAGCCTCCAACATCCCCCGGACGGTTCACCGTTGGTGGGTGCCACGACCGAAACTCGAGGCCGGCACGCATCACGCGCTCGTCATCCCGGACCCCAGTCGATGTGGACCCACTCATGACGGCCCCCAAGCCGAGCACTCGATGTTCCCCGACTCCGCTGAGCGGCTTCGCCGGGCGGTGCGGCGCGCGTGCGAGCGTTCTCGACGGTGATTGTCGCGTGGGTCCGACAGGCGATCACCCGATCGAAAGCGTCGATGGCGCGCTGGCTCGGTGCTGTCGCGGCCCGACCGTTCTCGAGCGGCTTCGGGCCTGAGGCTGCCTGAATCGTCGGGACGCCGATTCTGAGGGGAGGTTCCGTCGAAGGGTTCTCCGGGCTGTTGCCAGCGGCTGGCGTCGACGACGACGGTGGTCACGATGTACGTGGTTCAGTCCGGCTTCGACCATGGAACGCGCCGAGTTCGTTGCGATTGGCGCCGGCGGTGGAGAACTCGAAGACCTCGCCTCGGACGCGTCGGCGAGGACGCCGCTCGATTACCTGAGCTACGGCGATGGCGACGTCACCCATCATCGTTGAGCGATCGTCTGTAGGGCTATGACAGCGATCGAACTCCCGTGCGAAAGGCCACGTCGCAAGCAGTTCGTGCGGGGGCTATGCCACTGGTGGCCCGTGCCGACGCTCATCGCCATCGGTCTCGTCGCTCAGATCCGCTTCGTGTCGCGCTACGACGTTGGCGGTCACGCTGCTGAACATCTCGCGAGTGCCTCGGTGCCTTTCATGGCAGCGGCGATGATCGGCATCCTGTTCTGGGCGACACCTCGAGCGCTTCGTCAGGTCGACGTCGTGCTCGCTGCGGCAGCATGGTTCGCGATGACCGTGGTGGTGATGATCGGCAATCTTCGAGTCGTCGACGATCTCGTCCAGGCAGGCTACGGCTTCACGCCCACGAGCACCGTGCCCGATATCGCTGATCACTCGCTGGCGAACTCGTCGATCTGGTGGGCCGTGGCGGCCGCTTTGGTTCTCGTGGCCGCGTTCCGCTGGCGACATCACATCGGCGATACCGCAACCGTGGGTGCCTGTGTCGCGATGATCTTCCCGCCGTGGATGATCCCCGGCGCGGGGGTGCTCGTGGTCACGGTTGTCCGATGTGTCGCACACGGACGAGAACGGCGGAGCCGATCAACTCCGAGCTCTGGCTGATCACACTTGGGCCCCGATGGCCTTGCCCGTCGTCTTTCCCTCGTCGAAACCCCGATGGAAGCGAGTCGTCTAGCATCCGATCGGCGTCGTAGCTCACGACGCTTCGCTTCAGGAGGTCTCGATGGCTCACATCTTCATCCAACACGACGTTGCAGATTACGAAGCGTGGCGTCCGGTCTTCGACGCTGACAAGCCCGGACGCGAAGCAGCAGGCGTCACGGATGTTGCAGTACTCCGCGACGCTGACAAGCCGAACTCCGTCTGGATGGTCTTCGAAGGAGACCCGTCGATGGTGGAGCCGATGATGAGCGACCCCGAGCGCGGAGCACAGATGCAGGCTGCCGGAGTTCTCGGGCCGCCCCAGGTCTGGGTGAGCTGACTGCGACCGGAACTTCCGTGAACACGTCGAGGCCTTGATCGACACCTCGTCTCGAGGAATGAGGCATGGCGGGGACGGACACCGCTCGGTATCGACACCCATATTGCCTCACCGGGACGCGGGTTTGGAGCTGCGTCGACGGTGGAACCTCCTGGCGCTCGACGATGCCGAGGTCGACGAGCCCGGGCATCACGCTCGATGCTTGGGACCACACAGGACTGTCATACTGCGCACTGTGCAGCCGACCTCAGCAGATCGAGAGCCGACCCAGTCGACGGGCACGATCAGATGGAGGTGACGGCACAGGAACACCGGCCGAACGGACGCGCACCCCGTCGCTCGGTCGTCGTCGGAGCCGTGTTCGTCTCGCTCGTCTTGGTCTATCTCGTCTCGCCCGTCGTCGAGTACGGCGACGGTCGGAACACGGGTCCCACCGTGGCATCGGTCGTCACGGAGGGCGACCTCGACATCGACGAGTTCGCCGACGTGAGCTGGTTCGGGCAGTACCAGACGGTGGTCGTGGATGGGTCGTCGTACGACTTCTACCCATGGACCCGATCGGTGTTCGCGCTGCCGGTCGCCGTTGTCGTCGAGGTCGCCGGAGCCGTGGGCCTCGGGGACGGCGCGGCCGCCGTCGTCCGCAGCGACACGTGGGAGCCGCTCTTCCTGCTCGTGCCCGCAGCGGTGGTGACCGCGGCCGCCGCTGCGTTGAGTGCACTGCTCGCGTGGGAGCAGGCGGCCGCGAGCCGCCGGAGGGCTCTGGTGGCAGCGGTGGTCGGGCTCGGCGCCGGTTTGTCGACCGGGTACTGGTCGACTGCGAGCAGAGGGATGTGGCAGCACGGCCCGGCCTGTTTCTGGTTCACGGCTGCGCTCCTCGCAGCGTGGTACGTGCAGGTCGGTCGTTCGCCCCGTCCGATGGCGGTGCTCGTCGGCGCGGCGAGCACCGCGGCCGCCCTCACCCGTCCGACCTTCGTGATCCTGGGGGCCGCCCTGTTGGTCTGGCTCGTTGTCGAGCATCGCCGCCTCGTCCTGCGCGCCGTCGCCGGCGCAGCGGCCGTGGCCGTCCCCGTCATGGCGGTGAATCTGGCGACCTTCGGATCGCTGATGATGCCGTACTACGAAGCGAGCAGACCGACCGACCGCCCCGACCCCCTGCTCTACGGACTCGCCGGACTTCTGTTCTCGCCGTCCCGCGGGGCGCTGTTCTTCATGCCGGCGGCCGTTCTCCTCGCGGTGTGGGGTCTGGTTCGGTCCGTGCGGTCCCGCAACGCCATGGTGTTGAGGTTGGCGCTCGCGGGCGGTTCGGTGGTCTTCACCCTGTTCGTCGCCGGCACCCCGGAAGGCTGGTGGGCGGGGAACTCCTATGGGCCGAGGTTTCTCGTCGACCTGATACCGGTAGCTGCGTTCCTTGCCGTCCCCGCGATCGAGTGCTGTGTGGCCGGCGACGCCAGGAAGCCGGCCGTGGGGGCGGTCATCGCGCTCGTCATGTGGTCCGTGTTCGTCCAGGGGTCGGGGGCACTCGTGCGCCAGAGCGCCTGCTGGAACACGCTGGGTGGTGACTTGCGCGACACCGGGCGCGCTCGTGTGTGGGACCTCTCGGACACTCAGACCCTGTACGGGTTGAGGTGGGTCGCCTCCGGGAACAGCCCGCTGTCGGATGGCTGTTCCGGTCCGTAGTGCCCTGACCGCACACGTTTGCGATGTTCCGCCGGCCGGCTCGGCAGCCCGGGTCGGACCACACCCCGAACGTTCTCGATCACGCCGCGAGCCTCCTCGACCATGAGCTCGGCGTAGCGGATGAGCATCTTCCGTCTGGCAGGTGTGGCGGCCGCCGCCATTCGCCCGACTCGGACGGGTTCGACTACGGCACTTCGGTGGTCGTCTGTCCGGGGCTCGACACCGTGATCGAACCGCCCCAGTTGCACATGCACTGTGAACTGTCGTTCAGTGCGGGGTTGCCGCCGATCGTCACCGTCGCCGATCCGGGGACCCACGGTGCCGAGGTCACGGGAATGCAGGGCATCGGGGTGAGCACGCCCAATGCCGCCGTTGTCGCCGCCGCGACCTGCGGGTTGGCGAGCGACGTACACATGCCGAAGGGCAACACGTTCACCAGCGGTGCGTGATCCATGATCGTCGCTGCGGGTTGGCTGCTCGTCATCGTCTGATTGGCCGGAAGCACGAGGAGCGTTCCCGGCGCGGTACCGAACGAGCACGACAACGCCGCCGTGTTGCACACCAACTGAGCCATCCGAAACCTCCGTGACCGCCCGAGCCCAAACGGTAGCGCACGATGCCCGAGGATGGATCGCCGGCCGACCTGGCGGTCGCTCAGCGGTCCTCGCGGAGGCCGGTCGCGCGGGCGGCCGTTCGTCCGCCACCCGGATGCAGGCGTGCTTCGCGCTGGCCGCAGCGCTGAGCCTCGTTACGTCGCCGCGTCGTCGGAGGCGCTCGCGATCCCGAGTGCTGCGACTGGGCTCAGCGGCGCAGGGATCACGCTCCGGTGGCGGCGGGACCGCCACTGCCCGAGCGGAGACCACTTGTCAGTGTGGGTGATGTGACCTACGATCGCGGAGCGGCGCGCGAGGAGCGACCGCCCCTGTGCGCCTGGTGAGAGGGCAGAGAGGCCGAGGGGTCAGCGTCAACCCGGTTCCGGTGGCGCCGACGTCGGCCGAGAGGAGCGCACGGTGTTCGATCCACATGGATCAAAGGGTCTGTCGCAGTGATCCACCTGACCGTGTCGCGCGTCGTGTCGGAGCTCAATGAGTACCTCAACCGGCGGGCGCCCACGATGTCGCCCGAACGAGTTGTCGCCGACAGCCTGTTCGACCTCAGCGGTGAACCGAACACCGCCGCCAACGACAAGATCGTCGCCTCGGTGGTCAACGTCGAGCAGGACCGGGTGTACCGGCCGGTCGATCCGTTCGAGCGGGCGGGCGACGGAACGGCCCAGTTCATCCGTCCGGAGATCAACGTCAACCTGTACGTGCTGTTCATCGCCAACCTCGGCGACTACAACGAGGCGTTGAAGGCGATCTCGCACATCATCGGCTTCTTCCAACGTCGGTCGGTGTTCACGATCGAGGACCCCGACTGGAGCCCCGACGAGAACGCCCGTGTGGCGTTCGAGCTCTTCACGCTCAGCTTCGAACAGCAGAACCACCTGTGGGGAGCGATCGGGTCGAAGTTCATGCCGTGCGTGATGTACAAGGCCGGTCTGCTCAAGGTGCGCGACACCCAGGTCGAGGCCGACGTCGTCGGAGTCGAGGAGATCCTCGTCAACGAGTGAGCGCCGATGCGGACGATCTACAGCAGCCTCTTCTCGATCGACCTGCGTCATGGCTACTACGCGGCCGGACGGCCGGGCCAGGACCTCGTCCTCGTGCCCACCCCGGAGACCGCCCGTCTGCTGCGTGAACGGGCATTCGTGTGTCGTGCCACCGACCATGGCGTCGCGGTGTACGCCGAGGTGACCTCGGCCGACCCGCTGCCGAGCTTGCGCAGGCCGGTCGGCGCTGGGGGCATCCGGTTCGCGTTCGCCTTGCTGGCTCGTTCGCCGTACATCGGCAGTGTCACCGATCTCCCGAACATCCGCCCCGGCCGTCAGCTGTTCGCCTTCGACAATCTGAGCGAGGACGTGACCGATGGTGAACTCCATCTCGGTGACAGCGTCGCCGGCACCCGTGTCGGATCGCCACTGGTGCTCGAGACCGGGTCGACCCTGCTCCAGGAGTTCGACCCACCGATCGCGAGCACGAACGTGCAGTGCGTCGACCGTTTCGGCGCGCAGATGTTCAGCGTCGAGATCGAGTCGCCTGGTCCGGCCGAGCCGCTGACCGAGGCACGGATCGAGGACTGGGATCGACTTGCTCCGGGTCGCTACACCGTCTCCGACGACAGTGGCGCCTCCGTCGGCCGGTACAAGGGGCCGGGAATCGAGAGGGGCAGCCCGCTCGGGGTCGTCGAGATCTTCGATCGAACCGATGGCATGGCGCCGGACGGCATCGATCGCGTTCCGGCTGCGTACCGATTCCTCACCGGCGACCAGGTGACGCCCGTCTCCTACGTACTGCAGCTCGAGCCGAAGGCGACGATCTGGAAATACGTGGTGGTGAACAAGTTCCGACCTGAGGAATTGAACGTGAACGATCTGGAGATCCAGAGCACACCGGCGTCGTTCACGTTCACGCGTCAGATCCAAGGTGACCGGGCGGTCTTCATCTCCGATGAGACGAGGGTCGTGAAGCAGAAGCCCGCCGCGTTGATGCTCAAGGGTGTCATCGATGGTTCACTGAAATCGCTCGTCGGTTTGCCCAGCCCGGTCGATTCGAGCCCACTCGAAGCCGGAACGAGCCTCGACGAACTTGTCTCGACCTTGTACGTCTACGTCTGACCACCAGAAGGGATACCGAACATGCCCACCTACAAGACACCCGGTGTGTACGTGGAGGAGATCTCCATCTTTCCGCCCTCTGTGGCGGAAGTCGAGACCGCCATTCCCGCGTTCATCGGGTACAGCCAACTCACGGAATGGAAAGGGGAGTCGCTCGTCGACAAACCCGTCCGCATCAAGTCCATGATCGAGTTCGAGGAGAAGTACGGTGGTGGGTCAGGCCCGCAGGCGGATTCGCTCGTCGTGAAGCTCGACACGGCCGCCGCAGACCTGAGCGCCGATTCGACTCCACCCGAGGTCCAGTCGGTGGTCGTCAAGCCCAAGCACCTGCTGTACTACGCGCTGAAGCTCTTCTACGCCAACGGCGGCGGGCCGTGCTACGTCGTCTCGGTCGGTGCGCACACCGCCAGTCCGACCAAGGCACGGTTCCTGGAGGGGATCAAGGCGCTGAAGAAGTACGACGAGCCGACGATCATCCTGTTCCCGGGAGCGGTCCGGTTGAGCAACGCCGACCTCAAGGATCTCCAGGTCGAAACGCTGACGCAGTGCGGCAACCTGATGGACCGGATCGGGGTCTTCGACCTGCGCGAGCCGACGGCCGACGTCGCCGCATGGACTGCCGGCGTCGACGACTTCCGCAACACGATCGGCATCAACAACCTCAAGTACGGGGCCGCCTACACCCCGCATCTGCGGACGTCGATCCCGATGAACTACCAGTTCAGCGACATCCAGCTGACGGATTCGCTCGATGCCGCCCTCGTGCTGTCGGCTGCCTCGGAGTCGCTCGGCATCGACAAGGCGACGGCCGAGGAGGTCGAGGGGCTGGACGCCGACGCGGCCAAGTCCGTCGTCGACGCCAAGGTCGCCGAGCTGCGTACCTCGAACTCGCTCTACGCCAAGATCGCCAGGGCGATCGAGGCTGCGGGCGTGGTGCTTCCACCGAGTCCCGCGATCGCTGGGGTCATGGCCACGGTCGACCGGACCCGCGGGGTCTGGAAGGCACCGGCCAACGTGAGCCTGGCGCGGGTCAATGCTCCCACGATCATGATCGACGACGCCGACCAGGAGAGCCTCAACGTCGACGCCAACGCAGGCAAGTCCATCAACGCGATCCGCGCCTTCACGGGGAAGGGTGTGATCGTCTGGGGGGCTCGCACGCTCGCCGGCAACGACAACGAGTGGCGGTACGTTTCGGTTCGGCGCTTCTACAACATGGTCGAGGAGTCGGTGAAGAAGTCGACCGGTTGGGCGGTCTTCGAGCCGAATGCGGCGCCGCTCTGGACCAAAGTCAAGAGCATGATCGAGAACTACCTCATCCAGAAATGGCGCGAGGGCGCGCTCGCCGGCGCGGTTCCCGACGATGCCTTCTTCGTCAAGGTCGGCCTTGGCGAAACCATGTCGGCTCAAGACGTTCTCGAAGGCCGCCTCATCGTCGAGATCGGCATGGCCGTCGTCCGACCTGCCGAGTTCATCATCTTGAAGTTCTCGCACAAGATGCAAGAGTCCTGACGGACTGATCGCAAGACCCAATCCAGCCTGCTGACTGCGGCACAAGACGGAGGTTCGAAAACACATGGCGTACCCACTCCCATCCTTCCATTTCCAGGTCGACTGGCAGGGAACCCAGATGGCATTCTCGGAGGTGACAGGGCTCAACTACGAGGCTCAGATCATCGAATATCGGGACGGTCTGAGTCCCGAATACTCGACCCAGAAGATGCCCGGCCTGAAGAAGTACGGCAACATCACGCTGAAGCGGGGCGTGTTTGCCAACGACAACGAGTTCTACGACTGGATGGCGGAGATCAAGCTCAACAAGCCAGAGCGACGAGACGTGATCATCAGCCTCCTCGACGAGGAGCACAATCCGGTGATGACGTGGAAGGTCGTCAACGCGTGGCCGACCAAGATCACGTCGCCCGATCTGAAGGCGAGCGGCAACGAGTCGGCGATCGAGACGCTGGAGTTGGCCCACGAAGGCCTCACCATCGAGAACGGCTGACCCGATGATGCGGCGCTGCAAGCCAGCGGAGACCGGCTCGTCCACGCGCGCCGTTGACGCGGGCGAGGTGCAGGGGACATGACCGACCTCGCCGTCGCGTTCCACTTCTCGGTCGATGTCGCCGGTGAGACCGACGATGCCGACACGCGATTCCAGGAGGTGTCGGGGTTGGCGGCGGAGGTCGCTGTCGAGGAGTACCGCGAGGGCGGCGTGAACGAGTACGTGCACCGTCTGCCGACCGGGTCGAAGTACGGCAACCTCGTCCTGAAACGGGGATACACGTCGAGTTCGAACCTCGCGAAGTGGTGCCGTAGCGCGATCGAGGACTTCGTGTTCACGCCGAAGGACGTCACCGTTTCACTGCTGGACGAAGAGCACAACCCGCTTGCCTCCTGGAGCTTCGTCGGTGCGTACCCCCTCAAGTGGTCGTTGTCCGCGTTCAACGCTCAGCAGAACGGACTGGCCATCGAGTCGCTCGAGCTGGCGTACAGCCGGTTCAGGAAGGTGTGAGGATCGTGCCGATCGAGATCCGCGAGCTGGTGATCAGGGCGACCGTCGAGCCCGGCGAGTCGCGGGCATCCGACGCAGCACCTGCGCAGCCGCGCCGGGACGAGCTCGTCGCGGAGTGCGTCGAGCAGGTGCTCGACGTGCTGCGTCGACAGCGGGAGCGCTGACGTGCTCGGCACGCTCGAGAAGATGAAGATCGAGGCCTACACGGTCGCCGACTACTCCGGCGGTCCGGCCGAGACGTTCGTCGTCATGTTCAACCCGAACACGTACTCGCAGAAGTACGACGTGGAGTACGAGGCGCGCCAGGGCGCCGGCGATTCGGCCAGCCCGCAGGTCTTCGGCAACATCAAACCCCAGGAGTACACCTTCGAGTTCCTCTTCGACGGGACCGGCGCGGTCGCCCCGCAGGAAGACGTGCAGGCCACGATCGATCGGTTCCTGACGGTGACCGGCAAGCTCGAGGGCGAGATCCATCGTCCGATGTACCTGAGGATCATCTGGGGCGCCCTCGTCTCCAAGTGCGTGCTCAAGTCGGCGGAGATCACCTACACGCTGTTCGAGCCGAGCGGATATCCGCTGCGAGCCAAGGTGAAGGCCACGTTCGCCGAGAACGTGGAGGACGCGCTGCGCGTCAAACAGGAGAACAAGAGCTCGCCCGATCTCACCCACAGCCGTGTCGTCCGCGAGGGCGACCATCTGACCCTCATGTGCGCCCGCATCTACGGCGATCCGTCGTACTACCTCCAGGTCGCGGAGATCAACGGGCTCGACAACTACCGACGGCTCGAGGTCGGGCAGACGATCCGCTTCCCGCCGTTGCGCCGGGCGACGTCATGACGAGCGACGAGATCGTGCCGACGGCCGCGCCCGCGGACCGCCCCTCGTTCACGATCACTGCGAACGGAAGCCAGATCAAGGGCGAGTACCAGGTGCGGTCGATCGTCGTCGACCGGGCGTACAACCGCATCGCGTCCGCCGAGATCAACATCCTCGACGGCGACCCGGCATCGCAGGACTTCCCGGTCAGCGATGGCGCCGACTTCGTTCCGGGGACCGAGATCGAGATCGAGGCCGGCTATCACGGCGACGAAGAGGTCATCTTCAAAGGGGTCGTCATCCGCCACGGCGTGCAGGCCGGGCGCAACAGGCCGTCGGTGCTGCGCGTCGAGTGCCGCGACGCGGCCGTCAAGCTCACCGTGGGCAGGAAGACCGGGTACTTCTACGACGAGACCGACGCCGACATCATCGGGGCGATCTGCTCCGGTGCCGGGCTCACCGCCGACGTCGGCTCCACGCCGGTCACGCACCACACGATGGTGCAGTACTACGCGACCGACTGGGACTTCCTCGTCACCCGCGCCGAGGCGAACGGGCTGCTGGTCTCCACCGTCGACGGAACGGTCGAGGTCAAGGCGCCCGATCCGTCCACGAGCCCGGTGCTGGTGCTCGGCTACGGGGGCAACGTGCTCGACTTCGAAGCGGTCGTCGATGCGCGGGATCAGCTCAAGGCCGTGCACTCGTTCGCCTGGAGCCCCGCGGAGCAGGAGCTCGTCGAGGTCGAGGCCTCCGACGCGACGGTGGTCAGCCCCGGCAACTTCGAGGCCGACGACCTCGCCGACGTGATCGGCATCGAAGCGTTGCAGCTCAAGCACGGCGGGCTGATCGGCGACGACGAGCTCCAGAGCTGGGCCGACGGCCAGCGACTGCGGAGTGGCTTCGCGAAGGTGCGCGGCCGCGTCCGCATCCAGGGCTACGCACCGATCAACCCTGGTGACGTGGTCGAGCTCACGGGCGTCGGCGAGCGCTTCACGGGCTCGGCGATCGTCTCGGGCGTCCACCACGAGATCAGCGCGAAGAACTGGGAGACCGACATCGTGTTCGGCCTGTCGGCCGAGCTCTTCGGTGCGGTCACCCCCGACATCGTCGATGCCGACGCAAACGGCCTACTGCCCGGCGTCGGGAGCATCCAGGTCGGACTGGTCACCGCACTCGAGGGCGACCCGGATGGTGAGCCCCGGATCCAGGTGCGCATCCCGATGATCGACGCGACCGGGGAGGGTGTCTGGGCGCGGGTGGCCACGCTCGACGCCGGCGAGGAGCGCGGCAGCTTCTTCCTCCCCGAGGTCGGCGACGAGGTCGTGGTCGGCTTCCTCGGCGGTGACCCGCGCACCCCGGTGGTGCTCGGCATGGTGAACAGCAGCGCGAAGCCGCCGCCGTTGACGGCGAGTGACGACAACCACGAGAAGGGATTCGTCACCCGGAGCGGGATGAAGCTGCTGTTCGACGACGACAAGTCGACGCTGACGATGACGACGCCGAACGGCAACACGATCCTGGTGAGCGACGACGAGGGCTCGATCACCGTCGAGGACGAGAACGGCAACAAGGTCCTGCTCGATGGTGATGGCATCACGCTCGACAGCGCAGCCGACATCGCGATCACGGCGAGCGGTGACGTCTCGATCGAGGGGACCAACGTGACGATCGCCGCCTCGGCGCAGCTCAAGGGGGAGGGCAGCTCCGGCGCCGAGATCTCGTCCGGGGCGAGCACCGTGATCAAGGGTTCCATCGTTCAGATCAACTGACAGGGAGGTGACATGGCCGAACGGCCGGCAAGCACGACGAACTCGCTCTTGGGCACCGGGTGGGGGTTCCCGCCGACGTTCTCGACCGCCACCAAGACCGTCGGCATGATCTCCGACGAGGAGGACATCCGCTCGAGCCTGGCCATCTTGCTCTCCACCCGCGTCGGCGAGCGGGTGATGCAGCCAAAGTATGGTTGCGACCTGCACGACCGGGTCTTCGAGCCGCTCGACGTCGGCCTCCGAGCCGACATCAAGGACCTCGTCGAGACGGCGATCCTCTATTTCGAACCGCGGATCCTGGTGCGCGAGGTGCTGCTCGAAGATCGCCCGCAGGAGGGTCTCCTCCTGATCACCGTCGATTACGTCGTCAAGGCCACGAACAACCGGTCCAACTTCGTGTATCCGTACTATCTCCGAGAGGGAACGGAGCTGCCGAGTTGAGCAGATGCGAAACGGCCCTCAACCCGCTCGAACGGGACGGCACCAACCGCAACCAGCGATTGGTCGCCGCGCTCGACCCGAGCTACGCGCCCGTCGACGAACGCGACGTCGCCGAGCTCGTGCTCTACGCGCGCGGCCTGGCCGAGCAACTGGTCTTCCACCCCGTCCCGGACGCGACCGCGCCCGCCGGTGGTGACGTCCCGAACTGGTTCGACTTCATCGACGCCGACATCAGTACCCTCGTCGCCCGGATCGGCGCCCACGACGTCGATCAGACCCGAGTCGACTTCCTCGAGGCGGCGGCGTCGGTCGGGTCGGGACCCGATGCCGCGCAGCATCTCGGCGACGTGCTGGTGCAGCTCTGGGTCGTCGCGGAGGAGATCGACGGGTGGTACCGCGCGAGCATCGAGGGCCTCCAGCTCCGCTCCCGCCTGCATCGCTTCATCGACGGCAGCCTGGCCGAGGCCTACAACGAGGCGTGGGGATATGCGCTCCGCCTGGAGGAGCTCGGAATCGCCGACGTCGTGCCCGATCGGCACCTGCGCAAGCCCTGGGGCGAGGCCCCGGCAGCCGCAGATCGGAGCTTTGTCCCCTCCGGTGACGCGCGCCAGGACGCCGCCGATGCCACGAAGCGGATCGTGCGTGTCTTCGACCGGTTCCATACCGTCCTGACCACGCTTCGCACCGAAGCTCCCGGGTACCTCGACGAGACGCTCGAGCAGTACCCGGCGCACCAGCCACACCTCGCGCTGTACCTCGCGTTCCTCATCCTGCTCCGCCATGCCCGTGCCCGAATCAACGAGACGACTGCTCGCCATCTGCGCTTCTACTACGAGGACGTCCTGCGCCTCGACCGGAGAGCCGCCGTGCCCGACCAGGTTCACGTCGTGTTCGAGCTCGCCCGCGACGCCCAACCCCACCTCCTGCCGGCGGCGACCGAGTTGAAGGCCGGCAAGGACCGAAACGGCAACGACGTCACCTTCGTGACCGACGAGGACCTGATCGTCAACGCCGTCCAGGTCGACGGCCTGAAGACGGTGTTCCTCGACCTCGACGGCGCCGTCGTCCGAAACATCCATGCCGCCGACCAGGCGGACTCCGCCGACGGACTCGGTGCGGACATCACACGCGAGGACGGCAGCTGGGCCACCTTCGGGAGCACCTCGATGCCGTACGCCGAGGTCGGCTTCGCCGTCGCGGCACCGGTGTTGCTGCTGCAGCAGGGCACTCGAGTGGTCACGCTGCGACTGAGCGCGCGGCACGGCGGCGGCCCGCTCTCCGAGGAGGAGTTGGAGACGGCCGCTGTCGAGTTGCGCGACAACGTGACCGCATCGGCCAGCGGGGAGAAGGGCTGGGTCCCAGCGGTCACGGACGCCGTCGTGGTCGACAACGTCGCTGGTGGTCGGCGGCGGATCACGTTCACGCTCGAGTTCGCACGTGACGCCGACCCCGTCGTCCCGTACGTCGAGAAGAACTTCGGGGAGGGCTTCGCGACGAACGAACCGCTGCTCAAGTTGGTTGTCGACAACGACGGTCTGTCGGCCGAAGGGGGCATCCGCCTCGCGGATCGATCGGCGATGCCCGAGTTCCTCGACACGACGTCGAAGTACGAACGCGGCGCGGTCGTCCGACACGACGGTCAGGTGTACCGTGCGCTCGCCTCCTACGAAGGCGTCGGCTTCCGCCCCGCCAACCATCCGAACCTGTGGCAGCACCTGCAGCCGTCGTACGCGTACCGGCACCTCCAGGGACTGGTCATCGAATCGGTGGAGATCGACGTCGATGTGGACGGAGTCACCGACCTGCTGCTGGAGAACGACACCAGCCCGGTCGATCCGGCCAAGCCGTTCAACCCGTTCGGAGCGACCCCTCGGGTCGGCAGCAACTTCCTGGTCGGAAGCGGCGAGGTGTTCCAGAAGCGGTTGACCTCGATCCAGCTCGACCTCACGTGGGCCGGACTGCCGAAGCGCTTCAACGACCACTACGCCGGCTACGTCGGGCCGACCCGGATCGAGGGCAACGACGACTTCACGGTCGATGTCGAGATCCTCGACAAGGGGAGATGGACGGGGATCGCGACCGGTGTCGAGCTCTTCGCGAGCGAGAAGGGGGTGCTCCTCGACGAGCGCACGATCACGCTCTCCGGTTCGGCGATCGCGCCGCTGATCACCGAGGCGCAATCCGGGCTCGAGGATCTCGCCGGGTTCACCCCTGCGCTCCAGCGCGGCTATCTGCGAGCCCGGCTCAGACAGGACTTCCTGCACGATCGGTACGTCGCGAGCGCGATCGGGGCCGCCTACACGCTCGTCGAGGAGACGAACGTCAAACTTCCGGACAACACGCCGACGACGCTCGACGCGAACACCGTGGCCCTCGTGCCGTCAGCGGCTCCACCGAACCTGCCGTACACCCCGCTGCTCGAAACCGTCGGCATCGACTACACGGCGACGCAGACGATCGACCTGTCGAAGCCGGCCAGTGCCGGCGCGACCGCGTCCTCATCGACGGCCACCCTGTTCCAGATCTGGCCGTTCGGCACGCGCCCGGTGAACCCCGGCGCGAACGAGCGGCTGCTCCCCGAGTTCGACGTCTCGATCCGCTACGCCGACGGATCGACGGGCACGACCACGGCCGCCGGAACCCTCTACGTCGGGTTGCAGCACCTCGAACCGGCGAAGCAGCCGAACCTCTCGTTGCTCGTCGAGCTCGCGGAGGGGACCGCCGCTCCCGACGTCACCGCCCCGCCGGTGGTGTGGTCCTACCTGACCAAGGACGGCTGGATCGACTTCGCCGCCGGCGAGGTCCTCGCCGACGGCACCCACGACCTGACGACCTCCGGGGTGCTGACGTTCTCCATCCCCCCGGCGATGACGGCGGAGCACACCGCGCTGCCCAGCGGTCGGCACTGGATCAAGGCGAGCGTCGACCGCGACGCGATGTCGATGGTGCGGGCGGTCTCGCTCCAGACGCAGGCGGTGACGGCGACGTTTCGCGATGACGACAACGATCCTGACCGTGTCGGCGAGGCGTTGGAGGCCGAGACGATCGGCAAGCTCGTCGCCCGGCGTGCGGCGATCAAGTCGGTGACCCAGCCGGCCGCGTCCTTCGGCGGCCGGGTGGCCGAGGACGACTCCAACTACTTCGTGCGGGTCAGCGAACGGCTGCGGCACAAGAACCGGGCCGTCACCATCTTCGACTACGAGCGGATCGTCCTCGAGCAGTTCCCGGAGGTGTACAAGGTCCGCTGCATCAACCACACCGATTCGGAGAGCGAGTACGCGCCGGGCAAGGTGCGGGTGGTCGTCATCCCCGACCTTCGGGGCAAGTCCGCAACCGATCCGCTCCGCCCGCGGTGAGCGTCGGCACGCTCGGGCGCATCGGACGCCACATCCGCGAGCTGGCGACGGAGTTCGCCGAGATCGAGGTCACCAACCCGGACTACGAAGAGGTCCGGACCCGCTTCCGCGTCCGGTTCAAGGCCGGCCGCGATGTCGGTTACTACACCAGGCAGATCAACGAGGACATCATCGAGTTGCTCTCGCCGTGGCGGCACGGAGACTCGACCGACCTGACCTTCGGCGGCCGGATCCATCGATCGTGGATCCTCGACGCGATCGAGGACTTCGAGTACGTCGACTTCGTCGCCGATTTCGAGGTCGACCACGTGATCGACCCCGTGTCCGGCGACACCCTGACCGATGTGGAGGAGGCGAAGGCCACCCGATCGAGCACCGTGCTCGTCTCCGCGCGGAGCCACCAGGTCACCCACGATCTCGAGAGCTGTCTCGACGATCAGGCAGCGACGGCGCAGTCGGCCCCGTCGGTGTCGGGACCGTCGGGCGCCTACCACGACCTCGGCCTTCGCTTCCTCGGCAACACGCACTCCCGAGAGCTTCACGATCGGCGGAACCTCACGGTCGGCTGTCAGATCGACGAGATCGACATCGATCGCCGGTACTTCTTCGCCAGCATCGCCGACAGCGAGCCGTTCGGCTACGACCTCTGCGCCTACTGCTCCGGCCAGCTGCCGTCCGATCCACTCACCGACCCGCTGCCCGACCTCACCGAGTCGCCGACGCGGGTGACGCCGGGTCGACCTCCCGGCCCGCGGCCGGATCCGGCGCCGGGTCTTCGGTTCGTCGGGAACCCGACGTCGCGCGAACTCCACGACCGCTGGAACCTGACGTCGCGCTGCCAGGTCGACGAGATCGCCGTCGACCGTCGGTACTACTACGCCACGATCGCCGAGAGCGCGCCGTCCGGGTACGACTTCTGCGCGTTCTGTTTCGGTCGGGACAGGTCGAAACGATGACCGACGCGTCGACCGCTCCGGGGACCGCGGCGAGGGGCGCCGCGTCCGGCGACCTCGAGTCGCCCGTCGTGGTCAAGGGCCGCACGATGCTGCCGGCGGAGGACTTCGCGCTCCTGCGGAAGGAGGGCATCGAACACATCCAACGCCTCGGGCACCGTCTCTGGACCGACTACAACATCCACGACCCGGGCATCACCCTGCTCGAACTCGCCTGCTACGCGATCACCGATGTCGGCTATCGCGCCGGCTACGACATGGCCGATCTCCTCACCGACGAGGTTGGCGGCAAGCGGGTCATCGGCCTGGAGGAGCATCAGTTCCACAAGGCCCTCAGCGTGCTCACGTGCCACCCGGTGACGTTCGACGATCTTCGCAAGCGGCTGGTCGACGTCCCGGGCGTCCGCAACGCCTGGGTGGAACGCAACACGAGCAGCGACTTCGCCTTCTGGGTCGACGAGGAGCGCCGCGAGCTGGTCCGTCGTCAGCCGGGCGCTGGTGTGCCGTCGAGCCAGAACCCGCCACTGAACGGGTTGTACGACGTGCTGATCGAGTACGAGGACACGGTCGCGACCCAGCAGCCGATCGTCGTCGAACCGAAGGACAGATCGACGGGCGAGTACATCAGGACCAGCGGCCGGGTCATGCGCCTCCAAGCGCGCCGTGCGTTGCGGCTGGTCGCAGTGAGCGTCTACGCGCAACGTCCCGGCACCGTCGTCGTCAACCTGCGTCGGTCGGGCGCGACGACGCAGCAGGTCGTTCACCAGGTCGCGGTGGCCGAGGAGAAGACGCGCATCCCACTCGATTTCGAGCTCCCTGCCGGGGGCGGCTACCAACTCGACTGCGAGGGCTCGACCGTCGAGCTCTTCCGGGACCGCCGAGCCCGGGCGGCCCCCGCCGATGCACCGCTCAGCTACACGGCGGCGGAGAACCGCGGTCAGCCGACCAGAAACCACTACTTCTTCTACGACGTCGAGGTCGACTTCGTCACCGAGCAGGGCGACGACGATCCCGGCACGCTCACCCGTCAGGGGGTGCGCAGCGCCGTGTACGACCGGATCCAGGCCGATCGAAATCTCGGAGAGGACCTGATCGCCGTCAGGGACGCGGCGACCGAGGAGGTCGCGCTCTGTGCCGACATCGAACTCCGACCGGACGCCGACGTTGAGGCGGTCGTCGCAGGGGTCTTCGCCCGATTGCGTGCGCACGTGTCGCCGGCGGTCGACTTCTTCACCATCGACGAGCTCCTCGACGAGGGCCGGTCGATCGCCGAGATCTTCGAGGGTCCGATCCTCGATCACGGCTTCATCGACGACGAGCAGTTCCGAGCGATGACGCGGATGTGCGAGATCCGGATGTCCGACCTCATCGATCTCATCATGGACGAAGAGGGCGTGGTCTCCGTGAAGAACGCTTCGTTGCTCAGCTTCGTCGACGGCGAGTTGCGGACGCGGGCCGACTGGCTGCTGACCCTGGCGACCGACCGGTACCGGTCGCCGGTCTTCTCCGTGGAACGGTCCAAGCTCGTCGCGTACAAGGACGGCCTCCCGTACTACCCGAGTCGCGAGCGGCTCCGCGAGCTGCTGGAGATGAACCGACCGTCGAGGCTGCGGGGGAAGCTCACCGAGCACGAGCGGGACCTGCCGGTTCCGGTCGGGCGGGCGCGCAACGTCGACACGTACCACCCGATGCAGCACGACCTGCCAGGCAACTACTTCGCCGGCCCGAGGAAGGTGCCGACCTCGCTCGGGGAGACCCGTGCGGCCCAGTCCAAACAGCTCAAGGCCTACCTGATGTTCTTCGAGCAGTTGTTGGCCAACTACCTCGCACAGCTCGCCCACGTCGGCCACCTGTTCTCGTGGGACGACAGCGCCAGACGCACGTACTTCACCCAGCCGGTCGGACTCGATGCCGGATGGGCGACCGACGTCTATTCCGCGGACGTGCTCACCGATCCGCAGGCCGTCCTCGACGACCTGGTCGAGACTGCGGCCGAGGCCGGTGAGCGGCGGGGGCGGTTCCTCGATCATCTGATCGCCCGATTCGCCGAGGACTTCACCGAGTACAGCCTGCTGATGTACGGCCGGGCACTCGACGCAGAGCACGACGACGTGATCGCGGACAAGCGGCGCTTCCTCGAGCACTATCCCCAGATCGGCAGTCGGCGGGCGACCGGTTTCGACTATCGACGCCCGGCCTTCGACGGCTCCGAGCCGGACAACCTGACCGGGCTCCAGCGTCGCGTGTACGGGCTGCTCGGGATCGACGACATCAGGCGCCGCAGGTTCGCCGGCACCCGCGTCACGATCATCGACACCCCCGACGGCCGCCATCGGTTCCAGATCGCCGCTGACGACCCGACCGCGAGCCCGATCTTCGAGAGCATCTCCTGTGAGTCGCGCGAGTCGACCGAGGTGCTGCTCGACCTCGCGCTGTCGGTCGGCGGTGACCGCGCCAACTACCGCGCCGCGGCCGCCGACGGCGAGGGCGGAGCCGCCGACCACGAGCTGGTCGTACGTCGTGGCGACAAGGAATGCGGTGTCATCGGCACGCTGAGCGAGGACGCCCTCGATGAGGTGATCGGCTACTTCGGCGAGTGCGCCGCCGCCGAGGGCTTCCACGTGGTGGAGCACGTGCTGCTCCGGCCGCGCCGCGCCGCCGATCGCATGATGTCGGTGCAGCTGCGTGACGAGTCCGCGCCCGGTCGGACCGAAGCCCGTGATCCGTACTCGTTCCGCGTGACCGTGGTGCTGCCCTCGTGGCCCGCCAGGTTCCAGAACCTCAACTTCCGGCGGCTGGTCGAGCGGACGCTGCGGGCGGAAGCACCGGCGCACGTGCTGTTGAAGATCTGCTGGATCAGCCACGATCAGATGCGCCGGTTCGAGGATTCCTACGAGCGATGGGCGCTCGCGCTCGCCGACCTCGTCAAGCCGGTCGAGAGCCTGACCGAGCGGGAGGCGGCGACGCCTGCCTACGGCGAAAAGTTGGCCGGCCTGATCGAGATGATCGAGGGCCTCGTCAACGTCTATCCGGTCGCTCGCCTGCACGCGGCCGACGCCGTGGGCGGCGACGAGCCGGCGGTGACCCTGAACCACACCAGTCTCGGGACCTTCTGAAAGGGGCGAGGGAGAAACCATGGAACCCATGCCGACCGTGTATCCGGACTTCGTTCCGAACCAGATCCTGACGAGCACGCAGCTCAACCAGCTGCGGAGCTACCTCGACGACCAGACGCGGCGAAGCCGCGTCCGCCTCATCGGGACCGGGATCGCGTGCGGACTGAGCATCGAACGGTCGGCACTCGTCGTCGACGTCGGACCCGGCTTCGGCGTCACGTCCGATGGCCACCTGATCGACGTCGTCGAACGCGCCTCCTACGATCACTACCGGCCCTACGTCGACCCGGAACATGATGAGTTCGGGACGCCCGCGTACGAGCCATGGCAGCACAGCGGCGACCTGGCCGGCCAACTCAAGCTCGTCGAGCTGCTCGACTCGGGCGACTGGCCCGGTGGCGAGAAGCCGTCCGACGCGAGGAAGCTCACCAACGTCGTCCTGACCGGCAAGGTGGTGGCGATCTACCTGGAGCGGACGTCGGTCGAGCTCGACTCGTGCCTGGTGACCGACTGCGACAACGAGGGCCGCAACGTGGTGCACGAGCCGCGGGTGCTGCTGCTCGACCAGGGCGATCTCACCGCGTTGGTCGAGTGTCGACACGAACGGCCTGCGCCGCTCGCCATCAGGCGGCTGCACACGGTGCTCCCGCCCACCGACATCGACGATGCGAGCGCGCTCGCCGACGCGTACGCACGGCTCGTCCGCGAGGTGGCTGACGATCTCGCCGAGGCGATCGGCGAGGCGTTCGACCGTTACGGTCCCTACCTCGGGATCGGATCGAACGGGGCGGACGCGGTACGGGACGCGATCGCAGGCGTCGAAGCGGACGGCACGCAGCGACAGTACGCCTACGACTTCGTCAAGGATCTGGCGACCGCCCACGACGAGATGGTCACCGCTGCCTGCGAGCTCGTCGGGACGTGCGCACCCGCCACCGATCATCCGCGCCACCTGCTTCTCGGGGCGATCGGTGGGGCCGAGGGCTACCGGCACCACTGGTCGGCGTCGCCGGTGCGCGATGTCGCCGAGGGCGACCGTCGGCGCGTCCGTCAGCTCTTCGACCGCATCGGGGCGATGGGCCGGGCGGTGTCGTTCGGCGAGGAGGCCGGGCGAGGAGAGGTCCGGCTCACACCGAGCCAGACCGAGCGGTCGCCACTGGGGCACCGCGCGCTCCCCTTCTTCTACAAGCGAACCAAGGAACTCGTGGAGCTGTGGCATCCGACGACGTGCTGCACCGCGGTGACCGTCTGGGGAGCCGGTGACGGCGAGCTCGCCGACGTGGACTACGACTACTCGAGGAGCTCGTTGATCCGCATCGAGGGCCACGTCGGCATGGGGTGTGACGAGGCAGCGGACGAGATCGTCGGCCTGCGCCGTCAGCACAACGTGGAGTTCGAGCTCGTCCCGCTGTCGGTCGACGCGATCGACGAGACCGAGACCGACGACGTGGTCGGTGCGCTCGACGTACTGCGAGGAGCAGACCAGCTGTGGCGAAGCTTCTGGGCACGATTCCGCGAGCTCTGGTCGGCGGACATCGATGTCGTGGGGACGAGCAGGATCGTGGCCGGCTTGCTCGAGGAGCTCGACGCGGCGCAGGACGCGGCGTCGGGAGACCTGATCCCAGCGTGGCGGGAACGGCGGTGTCGCCGGCCGCTGCTGTGCGACACGGGCCACCTCGAGGCCGACTATCTGGTCGCCCGCGCCGAGCTGCTCTGCACGCTCGGGGCGATCGAGGGGCTGCTCAGCAGGCTGCCCGGACCTGACATCCTGGAAGCGCCCCCCGAGGGCGCGGTCGTCTCGGGGCTGGACTGGGCGACGCTCGTACTGTCGGCGGAGCGACTCCGTCACTCGGCGGGGGGCATGCTGCACGAGCTCCCCAAGGCGCTGTGCGGGTTCAACCATGCGACGTTCAAGGCTCGCTTCGTGACCCTCGCCGCCGATCTCGCCGCCCTCGACCTCCTGGCGAGCGGGTCGACCGTGATCGCCGCCGCGAGCAGTCGTGCGGACGAGCACGTCGATCAGTTCGCAGCGCTCCGCGCCGGCATCGCCGGACTGTCGAACCAGCTCGCCTGCACCCGACCCGCGTTGGATGCGGTGTCCGCGTGTTACGAGGAGGTCCGCGCTCGCGGGGCGGCGGTGCTCGCGGACTACGCGCGGCGGGCGCCCGGTCTCGAGCATCTCGCCGGGGTCGCGCAGGGCGGCACCTTCGTCCTCGTGTGCGATGACGGCGAGGTGGTTGGTGACTTCAGCTTGGCGGGCAGGGTGCCGTGCTGCTGCCCCGTCGATGTCGACGACCTCTGTCTCCCGCCGATCGCCCACGTCGACGTCGTGGTCGTCGATCTCGTCGAGGCGGATCGGGCTGAGCTGTCGTTCGTGATCGACGTGCTCGCCAACGACTGCGACATCGACGAGCCGACCGGCCGAGCGGTCGAGGTCAAGCCCGAGGAGGAGTCGGAGCTGGGCGGTCGCGTCGAGCTGATCGAGGAGGGACGGGTCCGGTACCAGATCGACGGCCCGATCCCCGGCGCGATCGATCGGTTCTCCTACGAGCTCGCTCACAGGTGCGGGTCCGACCGCGGTGTCGTCGTCATCTTGCAGCGACCGGAGGCGATCGTTCCGGAACCCGAACCGGAGCCAGCACCCGAACGGGGGACCATCGTCGGCACGGTCACCCTCGACGGTCGGCCGACGCAGGCGTTGGTCTGGGTGGATGACGGCGAGCAGGAGCAGACTGCCGATCCCGAGTTCGTCTTCGAGGTGCAACCGGGGCGGCACGTGGTCAGTGGGCGTATCGATCGGAATGCGACGACCAGGCGCACCGTCGAGGTGCGCCCGGGTACGACCGTCGACGGGTCACTCGTCTTCGGGGAGCGGGGTCCCGGCATCCGTGGCACCGTGAACATCGGAGCCGGCCGGGCCTCGGGTGTCGTCCTCGACATCGCCCGCGGGCCGCGCATGGCGCCGTTCACGAATGTCGTCGGTGATGCGCGCGGTGCGTTCGAGCTCGCCGGTCTGGAACCCGGCGTCTACTTCGTCCGGGATCCGGAGAAACGGGTGCCGCCGGTTCGCGTCGAGATCGCAGCCGGCGACGGGTTGAAGGATGTGCGGATCGAGTTGCCGTAAGCGGCGAACGGGAGAGAGCGCGACGTGCAGAACCACGTGATCCAGGTCCAGACCCTCGAGGTGAGCGCACCGACCGACCTTGCCGCGCAACGAGCGATGTCGGCCGTCGAGGACGTCCACGAGCGCGCCGTGGTGCCGATGCTCGAGGAATTGTTCAGCTCGTTGGTGGCCGAGGACGAAGTAGTGCGTCTCGATCGTCTCGTCGTCGATGTCGGCTGGATCGCGCCCGAGTCGATCGCTTCGCACCTCGCCGATCGCCTCGAGGACGAGCTCCGGACCCTTCTTCCCCCCTTGCTCGATCAGGCCCGCACGACCGGCCGGCCGACGGTCGAGTCCGTGGAACCATCGTCGGGCCCGCTCGGGACGATCGCCGACTTCCTCGATCGCGGGGTGATGCCGTGGTACGCGTCCGCCCCGTCGCGCGCCGACCCCGAGCGGTTGTTCCGCGAGCTGACCGAATCCCGACCGGAGGACGTCGGCAGGCTCGTGCGCCGCTCCGGTGCCGCGGCGGTGGAACGGCTGGTCGCGCAGTTCTCGCGCGAGACATACCGATCGACCGTCGAGTTGCTCGTGTCCGACGGTGCCGACGACATCACCGACGCGATCGACGGCTGGATCGGGTTGGTCACGACAGCGTCCCCCGATGCGGCTGCGGCACGCGAGATCCGGACGCGGGCGTTGCTGTGGTTGCGCTCAGCGGACCGTGCGTCGGTCGCTTCGCTGCTCGACCATCTGCTCGTTTCCACCGCGTCGCCTGCGGCTGACGACCTCGATCGGTGGTTGTCAGCAGGCGATCCGTCACTGCCGCCCGCCGTGCTGGCGTGGCTGGGGGCGAGGTCGAGGGCGGACGGCACGCCGGCGGTCGAGTCGGGCAGACCCCCGACCGCGCCCGACGCTGCAGTCACGACCGAACCCGACCGTCCGGGGAGCGGAGCGCCCGCTCCCGGGGGAGGAGCCGCGCCCCGCAGCATCACCGATTCGTTCGTTGCGGAGCGGTCGCCGCGAGATGCGGGCGGCGATGTCAGCGGCGATCACCCAGCGGCGGTGCGTGACGCTGACAGCCCAGCTCGCCCCGAGCAACCGCGATCGGTCCGACCCGAGGGGTCCTCGGAGGTGCTCCCGAGCGCTCCACCCGACGCAGCGACCGCCCAGGACGAGCAGCCAGCGCCGACCGCCGACGACGGCCGCGCCGACCGGCCGGCGGCGCCGACCGACATCGCTCGGCCGACCGATGTCGCGGACACGGGCATCGTCGACCCAGCCGAGGAGCAGCGGCTCGGTGCTGCGCCTGGGGGAGCTTCGATCGACGGCGACCGAATCCCAGCAGCCCGACTCGGCGCCGGGGATGCCATCTACGTCGGCAATGCCGGGCTCGTGCTGCTGTGGCCGTTCCTCGTGTCGTTCTTCGGCAATTCCGGTCTCCTCGAGCATCGCCGGTTCCGCGACCGTGCGGCGCAGGAGCGCGGAGTGCTCCTGCTGCAGTACGCCGTCACCGGATCGACCGACTGCCCGGAACAGGACCTCCCGCTGAACAAGCTGCTGTGCGGGTGGCCGCTCGACGAGACGCTTGCCGCAGAGCTCGACCCGACCGACATTGAACGGGCCGAGGTCGACGAGTTGCTCGTCTCGGTGATCGAACGTTGGGGAGCACTCGGCAGCACGTCGGCCGATGGGCTTCGCTCGACGTTCCTGCAACGGGAGGGGCGGCTCTCGCTCGAGGCGATGGGGTGGACGCTGCTGGTGCCTCGGAGCGCCTTCGACGTCCTGCTCGATCGACTTCCGTGGGGCGTCGGTGTGATCGCGCTGCCATGGATCGACGAGGTGGTGATGGTCGAGTGGTGAGCAGGGACAGCATCGATCCCGCGGCTGCGAACGCGGCTGCGCTCGACGGCGATCTGCGCTGGCTGGCGGACGTCATCGCTGCTCGGATCGCCGATGTCGATGGTCCGGCGGTCCGGTCGCTCGCCGACCGTCCCCCTCCCTCGGTGGGACACGACGGGTCGATCTACGCCAGCTTCGTCGCTCACTACGAGCTCGAACCGGCCGAACGGCTCGTGGTCGTCCTGGCGCTGGCGCCTCACCTTCGTCCCGAGTTGCTCGATCCCTTCTTCGGGCTGAGCGGGTCGAGTGGCCGCGGGTTCACCGAGTTCGGAGGGGTCAATGGGCGGATGCACGGCGGGTTTCTGCCGACCGGGGAGACCGTCCAGTTCCTACTCGCCGGCAACGACCTCGCACGGCGCATGGAATGCCAGAAGCTCTTCGACCGGGAGCACTTCTTCGCACGGCACGACATCCTCCGGCTCGAGTCGGCGCCGCCCGGTGAACCGCTGGTCAGCGGTCAGCTCGTGCTGGCCGACGAGATCATCGACTACCTGACGACCGGGACGCTGCGCAAGCCGGACTACAGCCGTGACTTCCCTGCCAAGTTGATCTCGACGGAGATGGAGTGGGGAGATCTCGTCCTGCCGCCGTCGACGCTCGATCAGCTCCGCGAACTCGAAGCATGGGTTCGTCACGAGCGGGCGTTGATGGACGACTGGGGCCTCGGGCGCCGGCTGCGGCCGGGGTACAAGTGCTTGTTCTACGGACCCCCTGGAACCGGCAAGACGTTGACTGCGACCCTGCTCGGGAAGCGGGTCGACCGCGACGTGTATCGCATCGCGCTCGCCAGCGTGGTCTCGAAATACATCGGCGAAACCGAGAAGAACTTGGAACGGGTGTTCGATCGCGCCGAGAACATGGAGTGCATCCTCTTCTTCGACGAGGCCGATGCGCTCTTCGGCAAGCGCACCAACGTCGGCAACGCACACGATCGATACGCCAACCAGGAGGTCTCGTACCTGCTCCAGCGGATCGAGGACTTCTCCGGTGTCGTCATCCTGGCATCCAACTTCCGCAGCCTGATCGACGACGCGTTCAACCGCCGGTTCCAGTCGATCGTGCACTTCCCGGTGCCCGATCCGACGGCGCGCGAGGCGCTGTGGCGGGCGTCGTTCTCGCCACAGTCCGAGCTGGGGGACGGGCTCGACCTCGGTGAACTCGCCCGTGAGTACGAGCTGACGGGAGGCGCGATCATGAACGTCGTTCGGTACGCCTCGTTGATGGCGCTGAGCGAGGACTCCAAGGTGCTCAGACGGAGCGACGTGCTCGCCGGCATCCGCCGCGAACTCCAGAAGGACGGCAAGACGTTGTGATCGTCATCCGGCGACGTCGCGTGCTCGGAGGGGCCGTCTGATGGGCGCGGCCACCCAGGCTCCGCCACAATCGGAGTCGACCGTCGCGCGGTCGCGGGCGGCTGCCGCCCGAGTGCAGCGCAAGCTCCGTGTGAGCCGAACGGGCGACGCGCGCGAGCAGGAAGCCGACCGTGTTGCCGATGTGGTGGCATCGCGCGCAGTCAGTGTTCCGGTCCACGCCAGCACGACTGCTGCCGGACCGGTCGCCCCGTCGATCAGCCGGATGGCCGACCGGACCCCGCAGCTCTCGGTGGATCGCGAGGCGGAGGAGGAGGAGCCTGAGGCGTCGGTGGATCGCGAGGCGGAGGAGGAGGAGCCTGAGGCGTCGGTGGATCGCGAGGCGGAGCGGGAGGAGCCTGAGGCGTCGGTGGATCGCGAGGCGGAGCGGGAGGAGCCTGAGGCGTCGGTGGATCGCGAGGCGGAGCGGGAGGAGCCTGAGGCGTCGGTGGATCGCGAGGCGGAGCGGGAGGAGCCTGAGGCGTCGGTGGATCGCGAGGCCGAGCGGGAGGAGCCTGCGGCGTCGGTGGATCGCGAGGCCGAGCGGGAGGAGCCTGCGGCGTCGGTGGATCGCGAGGCGGAGGAGGAGCCTGCGGCGTCGGTGGATCGCGAGGCGGAGGAGGAGGAGCCTGCGGCGTCGGTGGATCGCGACGTGCAGCGTCGGGCCAGCACGGACGCCGCGATGTCGACATCCACCCGATCGAAGCCGGCCGAGGCCGCGCCGCTCGATCGCGAGCTGGCCGCCGAGGAAGGCAAGGGCACACCGCTCGACAGGGCGACGCGGGCCGAGATGGAGCAGAGCTTCGGTGCCGACTTCGGGACGGTGCGGATCCACACCGGCAGCAAGGCGGCGGAGCTGAGCCGCCGGCTGAAGGCGCACGCGTTCACGATCGGTCGCAACGTCTTCTTCAACAGCGGCAAGTACGAACCGGGCACCGCCCGCGGCAGCCGGCTCCTGGCCCACGAGTTGACCCACGTCGTTCAGCAGGGTGCAGCCCACCAGGACACCGCAGGCGCGGGACCCGGACCGGCCGGGTCGACGCCGACGCCGACCGTCACGCCGGACGAAGCCGCGCCCGTGCCAGAGCCCGCGGCACCGGCTCAGGCGGAGGCGTCACCCGCCCTGGCCGGCGTTCAGCAGTCGGCGGAGGCCGACTTGCCGGCCGATGCGATGATGCCGCCGCCCGCAGCGTCCGCCGAGTCCGCGACCGCAGAGGGGGAGGGAGCTGCTCCGGCTGCCGAAGCGTCGAGCGAGACGGCCAGGGGTGAGGAGGACGCAGGCGGGGAGGCCTCGGCCGCGGATGACGGGACCGCAGCCAAGGGTGAGGCGGAGGACACATCGGATCGTGCCGGCCCCGCCGAGGCGGCGAAGAAGCCACCCGTGGGCGGCATCGGTGCGGTCGGCAAGTTCCTGAAGCAGACCACCGCGGCAACGTTCAAGTCGCGGCGCCAGGCGATCGGTGTGCTCGCCGCCAACGAGAAGCAGAAGACGCCGGCAGAGACCAAGGTCGGCGAGGCGGAGAAAGCCGTCATCGCTCCGTCCGAGGAAGGCGCCTCGCGGGCCAAGGCCAGCCAGGTCGAAACCGTCGAGCGTGCCCCCGCGCCGGAGCCGAACGAAGCAGCGACGAAGCAGAGCTTCGACGCAGCACTCCAACGCGCGGTCCCGAAGTCCCTCGAGGACATGGACGACTTCAAGGAGGACGGCCGCGGAACCGTCGTCGGCGAGGCGGTCATGAAGACCGTCTCGGCCGACACCGACGATGTGCGCACGACCTACCAGCAGATCGAGACACCTCCGGAGCCGAAGCCGCCCGTGCCCCCCGAGACGATGCCGGCGATCGAGGAGCCGACGGAAACCGCTGCTGTCGGTGCCGGCGAGGGCGTGGTCGGGGAGGTCAAGGCCGAGCACACCGACCTGAGCGAGTTCGAGGCCGGCTCGGACGACGCGATGGCCAAGGAAGGGATCAAGGACGAGCAGCTCGACATGGTTGACGAAGGCGAGCTCGCCGAAGCTCGCGAGGCGCGCGGGTCGATCAAGAGCAAGGCCAAGTCCGGCCCGCGCGAGGTCAAGGTCCTCGAGCAGGAGCAGAAGGCCAAGGTCGCCGCCGACCTGCGCAAGGAAGAGGTGGGCGCGAAGGCGGAGATGCGCAACAAGCGCCGCAAGGGTCTCGTCGGGGCGAGGGACGATCAACAGAAGGCGAAGTCGAAGCTCGAGCTCGAACGGCAGGCGGTCACCGACAAGATCAACGGGATCTACAAGGTGGCCAACGACGCGGTCAAGGCGAAGTTGGCCGATCTCGAAAGGCGCTCGCTGGCCGACTTCGACACCGCGCAGAAGCAGGCCACGACCGCGTTCGAGAACAACGTCAAGCGCCGCATGGACGCGTTCAAGGACCGCCGGTACAGCGGGTGGCTGACCGGGTCGGCGAAGTGGCTGAAGGACAAGTTGTTCGGGATGGACAAGCTCCCGGAGGTCAAGGAGATCTTCGATTCGGAGCGGGCCACGTTCGTCACGTCGATCGACGCCAGCGTCAAGACGATCACCGCGGAGTCCAAGCGCGTCGTGCAGGAGTGTCGGGACCTGGTGACCAAGGCCCGCCAGCGGATCCAGACGTTCGTCGACGGGCTGGGTCCGAAGCTGCGCGCGGCCGGCACGCAGGCGTTGAACGACGTCAAGGGAAAGCTCGACGCCCTCGACAAAGACATCAGCGAACAGGAGCAGGCACTCAAGAAGAAGCTCGCCGACAAGCGCGAGGCGGCGATTGCGGCGATCGACAAGAAGATCGAGAAGATGAAGGAGGAGATGTCGGGCCTCGTCTCGAAGCTCGGGAACCTGCTCCTCGACGCGATGATCAAGTTCTTCAAGTGGGCGTTGAAGAAGGCCGGGTACTCGGCCGAGCAGTTGATGGGGATCATCAACAAGGGCAAGACGGTCATCAAGAAGATCGTGACCGACCCGATCGCCTTCATCGGCAACATCGTCACCGCGGTCAAGCGGGGCATCGGGCTCTTCGTCACCAACATCAAGCAGCACCTGATCGGTGGCTTGATCAGCTGGCTCACCGGCGCGATGGCCGACGTGCCGATCAAGCTCCCGGCGAGATGGGACCTCAGGGGAATCCTCGACCTCGTGCTGCAGATCCTCGGGCTGACATGGGACCGCATCCGCAAGAAGCTCGTGGCACGAGTCGGCGAGAAGGTCGTGAAGGTCGCCGAGACGAGCGTTGCTGTCGTCAAGCGCCTGATCGTCGAGGGGCCGATGGCGCTCTGGGAGATGATCAAGGAGAAGGCGGCCGACATCAAGCGGAAGGTGATCGAAGGCATCCGCAACTGGGTCATCGTCGAACTCGTGAAGCAGGCGGTGATCAAGCTCGTCAGCTTCCTCAATCCGGCCGGAGCGATCGTCCAGGCGATCATCGCGATCTACAACGTCGTCATGTTCTTCGTCGAGAACATGAGCCGCATCATCGAGTTCGTGAAGACGGTGTTCGACTCGATCGGTGACATCGCGATGGGACGGCTGTCAGCTGCGGCCAAGGCGGTCGAGAAGGGGATGGCGATGACCATCCCGATCATCCTGGCGTTCCTCGCCCGGCTGATCGGCCTGTCCGGGATCGGCAACACCGTGATGAAGATCATCAAACGGATCCGCAGACCGATCGACAAGGTGGTCGACAAGGTGATCGATACGGTCGCCAAGGCGGCCAAGAAGCTCGCGGCAAAGGCGAAGGGCGCCTTCGGCAAGGCCAAGACGGCCGTCAAGAAGGGCGCTCAGAAACTGGCGGCGTTCGTGTTCCCGAAGCGGACCTTCAGGGCGGGCAAGGAGACGCACACCCTGTCGTTCCGCGGCAAGCTCCCGCGAGCGAAGCTGATGGTGGCCAGCACGCCGACCACGATCGAGACCCGGCTCAAGGAGATCGAAGACGACAGCAACCGCAAGGATGTCAACAACGCCCGCGAGCACGTCAGCGAGGTCGGGCGCCTCGAAGTGGAGCTCGATACCACTCGCAAGAAGCCCGGGCTCAGCGACTACCAGATGGGCAAGCTGACCAAGCCGCTCAAGACCAAGATCCAGCAGGAGCTCGGCTCACTTGCCGCGATCCTCTCGCGGATCTTCCCGACCGATCTGGGTACGAAGGAAAACCCGTATCCGATGGCGTGGCCGAAGCCCGCCTACGACCGGTACCCGGCGATCTGGATCGGGCCGCGGACCGAGAAGCACCTGCCGCAGGCCACACTCAAGGCGGGAGAATCGGCGGTGACCGAAGCGCTCGGCGGCGAAGCATGGGACAAGACCGATTCTCCGATTCGCCAGATCCGACCCGACGCAACGACCTCGCTGCCCGGAGACTCCAAAGGCGATGTCGGCATTCGAGGACGCTTCCGGCTGCAGAAGGGGACGACGTTCCAACTGCCGAAGCAGGATCCTGGCGGCACGCCGGGCGGCGGCAAGATCAACACCCGGTTCGAGCCGTTCGGATTCCGCGCCAGCTCCGAGAACCTCGATGGCGACCATGTGCTCGAGATCCAGACCGGTGGCGAGGACCGGTTCGAGAACCTGTGGCCGCTCGATGCGTCGACGAACCGCCGCGCCGGTGGTGCTGTCAGCAAGACCAAGTTCATCGCGGATGGCAAGACCACGACGATGAGTGCGTTGAAGAAGCGGGCCAAGACCAAGGACGTCTGGCTCCAGATCGTCAGCACGAAGTAACTCCGGGCCGCCCGTCGTGTCGCCGATCGGGACGGTCGGACCGTCGATGTCGCCGATCAGGTGTTGGGTATCGGTTGATCGACCGCGGGCCGGTGACGGGCCGGAATCGAGCGAGCCGCATGGTCGCGGCGACGCATCATCGCACGAGAAACCGGGAGCTGCGCGGTGGGCTTGCCGGCGCGACGGGTCATGCTACGAGGCGCACCCCGTGCAGAGGAGAAACGACATGGCACCACGATCCACGCTCATCGCCGGTGCGACCGGCGGTCTCGGCCGGTCGATCGCCGCCGAACTGGCCGACCGCGGCGACGTCTTGACCCTGGTCGCCCGCGATGCCGCTCGCCTCGACGCGCTGCCCGTCTCCGGACACCGGCGGGCGCTCGACCTCCGATCGCCGGAGGGCTGTGACGACGCTGTGGCCGCGGCCGTGGCCCACGGCGGCCGGCTCGACGCGTTGGTCAATGCGGTCGGTGTGGTCGCCTTCGGTCCGATCGAGGAACTGTCGATCGACGCGATGGAGGAGCTGTTCCTGACCAACACCTTCGTGCCGATCATGCTCGCCCGCGCGGCGCTGGCGGTGATGGAGCCGGGTGGGGTGATCGTCAACATCCCCGGGGTGATCGCCGAGCAGAACCTCCCCGGCATGGCCGCCTACGGGGCGTCGAAGGCGGCGGTGCGCTCGTTCGACGAGGCGCTGGCCCGCGAGGCGCGGCGCAGGAAGATCCGGGTGCTCGACGTTCGGCCGCCGCACACCGAGACCGGCCTGGCCGACCACCCGATCGCCGGTGTCTCACCGAAGATGCCCCAGGGCCTGGAGCCCGCCCACGTCGCTGCCGTGATCTGCGCGGCGATCGACGGCGACGTCGCCGACCTCCCGTCCGGTGCGTTCTCGTGACCGGTCGGCCGGCGGCGAGCGCCGAGACGTGGTCGGCGAGGACCAGGCGATGAAGGTCGGCGTGCTCGGAGCGACCGGCTACGTCGGCGGCCGCCTCGTCCCCGAGTTGCTCGCCGCCGGCCACTCGGTCCGGTGCCTCGCTCGCTCCCCGCACCGGCTCGACCGGCTTCCGTGGCGCGCTGACGTGACCGTGGTGCAGGCCGACGTCACCGACCCGGCGACGCTCGAGGAATCGTTCGCGGGGCTGGACGCGGTCTACTACCTCGTCCACACGATGGGCCTGTCGAACGACTTCGAGCAGACCGATCGTCGTGGCGCGGAGAACACGAGGGCCGCCTCGGAGGCGGCCGGCGTCGGGCGGCTGGTCTACCTCGGGGGGCTCGGCCGGGACTCCGGCGACCTCTCGCCGCACCTCGCCAGCCGGCACGAGGTCGGGCGCATCCTCGCCAGCGGCCCGGTGCCGGTCACCGAGCTGCGCGCCGCGGTGATCATCGGGTCGGGGAGCGCGTCGTTCGAGATGCTGCGCCACCTCGACGAGGTCCTGCCCGTGATGATCTGCCCCCGCTGGGTGACCCGCACCCGCTGCCAACCGATCGCGATCGCCGACGTGCTGCACTACCTCGTCGCCGTGCTCGGCGTGCCCGACACCGAGGGCCGGATCCTCGAGGTCGGCGGACCCGACGTGCTGACCTACAAGAAGATGATGGACGCCTACGCCGATGCAGCCGGGCTTCGCCGGCGGGTCGTGGTGCCGGTGCCGCTCCTCACGCCGCGCCTGTCGTCGCACTGGGTCAACCTGATGACACCGCTGCCGTACGGCCTGGCCAAACCGCTCGTCGACAGCCTGATCAACGACGTGGTCGTCGGCGCCGACCGCGACATCCGGCGCCTGATCGACCACGAGCCGATGAACCTCGACACGGCGCTGCGCCGGGCGCTCGCCCGCATCAAGGACCTCGACGTGTCGACGAGCTGGATGGACAGCGCACCCGCCCACGGCCCGGCCCATCCGGACCCGCAGGACCCGGACTGGGCCGGCGGCACGATGCTGGAGAACGTCCAGGAGGTGACGACCGACGCCTCCCCGGAGGCCGTGTTCGCCGCGATCGAGGGCATCGGTGGCGACCGGGGCTGGTACGCCACCCCGCTGTGGGTGCTGCGCGGCTGGCTCGACGAGTTCGTCGGCGGGGTCGGGATGCGTCGCGGTCGCCGCCACCCCGATCACCTCCGGCTGGGGGATGCGCTCGACTTCTTCCGGGTCGACGCGATCGACCCGCCGCGCCTGCTGCGGCTCAGGGCGGAGATGCGGGTGCCGGGCGCGGCGTGGCTCGAGTGGCGAGTCGAGACCGACGGGGCGACCGGTCGGACGGTGCTCCTGCAGCTCGCCCGCTTCCACCCGCGGGGGATCGCTGGACGCGTCTACTGGTGGCTGCTGCTGCCGCCCCACGTGGTCATCTTCCGGCAGCTGGCCCGGTTGCTGGTCAGCAGGGCCGAGGCTGCGTCGAGCGCTCGGGTTCGCACCGCACCGGCCGAATCGTCCGTTCGATGAGCTGGATCGAGAACATGTTGGAGCAGCGGCTGGCCGCCGCGGCGCGCGACGGCGAGCTCGACGGCGGGCCGCTCAAGGGCAAGCCGATTCGCGACCTCGACCGGCAGCGACCGGCCGGCTGGTGGGCCGAGCGCTTCGTCGAGCGTGAGCTCAGCCACGATCGTCGGCTCGCCGCCGAGGGCGAGGCGCGTCGGGCGCGTGCCGCGTTCTGGCAGGCGGGCTCGCTCGACGAGGTCGAGGTGCTCGTCGTCTCGGCGAACCGCACCCTCGCCGCCGCCAACCTCAACCTCGTCGAGGCCGACGTGATCGAGTTGTTCGACGTCGGCGACATCCTCGACCGCTGGCGCTTGCTCCGGTCGACCTGAGGGGAGGCGCCGGGACGCGCCGAGCGGGTCCTCCGGAGGGAGGACCCGCTCGGCGGGATGGGGATGGTGATCGGTGCGGAGCTGGTCAGACGGTGGCCGTCGTGCCGTGCTCCTCGACCATGGCCTCGGGGATGGTGTCGGGGACGGTGGCGTCGCCGCGCTTGCCGCGGGCGGCCCAGATCACGCCGCCGCCGGAGAGCATGAAGACCAGCCCGAGCCCACCGAACAGTGCGGCGAGTGCGAGTGCCAGCTGCAGCGTCGAGTGGGTGACCGTGCCGACGCCGAGCTCACCGACGAGGCCGTGGACCGTGCCGCTCCACGCCATCTCGCGGGCCGGACCCTCGAGCGGGTGCGAGCGGTCGAAGTCGGTCCAGTACTTGCCATCGACGGCGACCTCATAGGTGCCGGCGTCGTAGGTGACGCCGTCGTACTCGACCGCTTCGTCGAGGGTGACGGTCTGGGTCCCGTCGAGCACGTGGTGGGCGATGGTCGCCATCTGGTACATGTACTCGGTGCCCGTGTTGACCAGCGGATCGTTGGGGTCGAGATCGCTTCCGACCACCGGGTACTTCCAGTCGTCGGTCAGCAGCGTCATGATCGCTTCGGCGCCTTCGGTGGTGCCGCGGTCGGTCAACTGGCCGTCTTCGTTGTAGCTGAGCGTGACGTTCTGCGCTTCGCTGAATGCCTGGAGCGAGCCGTAGCCGTCCTGGACCTTCGTGTAGGCGACCGCACCGGCGACCACGAAGACGAAGCCCACGACGAGGAGGAACGCGCCGAGGAGGTTGAGACGCTTGTTCATTGTTGGGGGAATCCTTTCAGAGCGCTTGTGATCGTTTTCACAAGCTGCAGATCATTGTGCCGTCAACCTCTTTGCTCCGGCAGGGACGAAGGTCCCTACTTCGGGACATTCCCACGCCGCAACACGACCGAACCCGCCGCGGATCGATGCGCATGGTGCAACGCACGCCAGACATCATCTCGGGGGTGTGCGAGGCTCGGCGGGCTGCTCGCGCCGCAGACGCGTCGTCGATGCTCGGCGTTGCGGTGCGGGTCGGGCGCTCCGCTCGGGGCCGACCGGTTGGCGTGCGAACGGTCAGGCCGAGGTTGCGATGCGGTCGATGCGGGCGAGCGCCTGTCGGCAGACGAGGAGGTACGGCGCGGCGAGGGCGGGTACGCCGAACCCGGCACGGCACGACGATCCGTCCAGCTCGACGACTCGATGGGTCGTCGCCGGCACGCCGGACACCTTCCAAGCCCACTCGTGGCCCTCCTCGTAGCCCGTGATCTCGAAGACCAACCGGACGCCGAGGACCGTCCGGACCCAGCCGGTCGTGCCGGCCTCGAATCGCGGGCCGTCGAGGCCCGCGGCGGTGATCGAGGGTCCCCACTCCGGCCACCGATCGAGATCGGTGAACAGGCGCCACACGGTCGCTGCCGGAGCGTCGATCAGGCGTTCGGCCCAGAGGAGGTGACCGCCGGGCTCGAGCGAGTTCACGCGCGACCGCTGCCCGACGCCTTGGCCGCCTGCGCCGCGTCGAGGAGCGCCTCGAGCGAGCGACCGGGACCGCCGACGATCGCCGGGGTGCCGGCCGCCTCGAGCGCACGTGCGGTCGCAGCTGCGTCGTCGGCGCAGTCGGGGTTGGTCGACGACAGGACGACGACGTCGACCTCGTGTTCGTCACAGAACCGAACCAACTCGTCCCCCGGCATGTCGGCCCCGAGATGGTGGATGTGCCAGTTCGCCTCCCGGAGCGCGACGGCGGCCATCGTCGTCGGCAGCGAGTGGAGGTCGCCGGAGACGGCGGCGACCACGGCAGTGCCCCGGCGGCGCCCACGCGGATTTGGCGCGAGCTCGCCGAGGATGCGCTCGACGATCGCCGATGCCCGGTGCTCGACCCAGATCGTCAGTTCCCCGTCGTGCCAGGCCTGCCCGATCGCCCGCAACGGCGGCGCGAGCACCGTCTGGATCAGCTCGGCGATCGACGTGCCTTCGCCGACCAGCCGCCGGGCGATCTCGCGGGCGTCGGCCTCGTCGCCGTCCAGCAACGCCTGCGACATCCGCTCGGCCTGGCGGGCGAGGCGCTTGGGGCTCGGGGACCTCGGCGCCGACGGGGTTCGGCGGCGCTCCTCCATCTCCGCCATCGCCCGCTGGGTCACGACGTACCGCCCGTCGACGAGCTGGGCGCTGAGCCGGCCGTTGCGGACCCACCGATAGGCGGTCTGGTAGTGGACGCCGAGCGCTTCGGCGGCGTCCCGTAGGTCGAGTGTCGGTTCGGTGATCACGCCCACTCCGTCGACTGTAGCCGCGCCGGTGGGAAATTCGCACTGATCGGTAATAAATCGGACTAATGACCGCTAACATCGTCATCACGTTCGTGGACACCTCGCCGCCAGGGGTTCCACCGCATCGAAGTCGTCCCGGCGCCACCCTCCCCCATGGCGCCGGGACGGCTCGAGATCGAAAGGGATGATGGAGATGAGTGCCGCCGAGATCCTCCAGGACGACGTCGATCGACCGGTCGACTGGCGAGAGTTCGCGGTGTGCAAGGGCCAGTTGAAGCTCTTCTTCGCACCCAAGGCTGAGCGGCCCCAGGCTCGTGCCCGCCGCGAGGCGAAGGCCAAGCGATTGTGCGACGTGTGCCCGGTGCAGCCGCAGTGCCGGCAGTTCGCCCGAGAGAATCGGGAGTATGGCTATTGGGCGGGTGAGTCCGAGGAGGATCGCCACCTGGCCGGCTTCACCGTGTCGGCTCCGATCGGAGTCCGCAGTCGGCTGGCCCGAGAGCAGCAGCTGCGCGAACAGCAGGAGCAGCTCGGCGCCTGACCCTCGTCCCGGCATCGGTCCGACCGACGCAGCGGGTGGCGCGCATGGTGGTCGGCCCCGAGGTCACCGATCAGGATCGAGCCCGTTGTTCGGGCCCGGCGAGTGACACGTAGACAGTCGAGCCATCGTCGATCGGGCCGGCCGTGTCGCCCCCCGGAAGGTCAGGCGAGCATGGAGCGCAGCATCCAGGCCGTCTTCTCATGGACCTGGAGGCGCTGGGTGAGCAGGTCGGCGGTCGGCTGGTCGCCGGCGCTGTCGGCGATCTGGAGGGCGCTGCGGGCGCTGCGGGCCACCGCCTCGTGGCCGGCGACCAGATCGGCGAGCATGCCTTCGGCCGTCGGGACGCCGCCGGCCTCGCCGATCGACGTGAGGGCGGCAAGATCGGCGGAGCTGCCGGGAGCGAACTCGCCGAGCGAACGGATGCGCTCGGCGAGCAGGTCGACCGCCATCCACAGCTCGTTGTATTGCTCCTCGAACATGAGGTGCAGTGTGTTGAACATCGGGCCGGTGACGTTCCAGTGATAGCCGTGCGTCTTGAGGTAGAGGGTGTACGTGTCTGCGGTGACGCGGCCCAACTCGGCGGCGATGGCCTTGCGATCCGCCTCGGCGATCCCGATGTCGATGAGCGGTGCGGGCGATTCCATCGTGTACTCCTTGGCGTGGGTGGCTCGACCAATGCCGAACTCGGAGGACAACGATACGGCGAAATGGGGCTGAACAACGCTGATCCGCGACGGTGGCCGGTTCCAAGTGGGCGGCCCGGCGAGTCACACGCTGTCCGGCCCACCGACGCACAGGTATGGCGAGGGATCGGACCGGCAGGGCTCGGACGCCGCCGTCCGGCCCGGGTCAGTAGTCGTCGGGAATCGGGACGCCGGCGACGGAGCGCTCCTCGTCGCTGGGGCGACGGTGGAGGTCGGGGTGCTCGTCGAGCTGTCGCCCGGTGAGCAGCAGCCCGCCGGTGACGACCGTGCCGTAGACGGTGATCAGGAACACGAGCACACCGATGGCGAAGATCACGACCTCGTTCATGACGACACCTCGGCGCGGTCGCGCTGCACGGCGGTCTCGGTCGGGGCGAGGAGCAGGGTGCCGAGCGAGTGGATCGAGGGGACCCAGAGCCCGACGAAGATGCCGGCCGTGGTCTCGTCCTGCACGAAGTACAGGTAGACGGAGAACAGGAACGACAGGAAGCCGGCCACGAGGAACGGCAACTTGAGCCGCAGGGAGTTCGGGAGGGATCGCATTGATGGGGACCTTTCAGGTTGATCTACCGACGTTTAACATCATTTAGCGCGAAATATTCCGGGAACCGTCGATCACGGTGGCGGTCGGGAGCGTCTACCTCGCGCGGAGCCTCGTGGCGAAGCGCTTGCTCGCCTGGACCCGCACGGCATCGATCCACCCGGGCGCGATGCCGGGCAGGTCGGTCCCTGGCCTCAGAGCACCCCCCGGTCGAGACGGTCGAGCACGTCGGCGGCGCGGTTCCGCACCGCCTCGAGGTCGCCGAGGCGGCGCATGGCGGCGAGCTGCCGGGCCATCCGATGGTTGCCGGCCAGGCGATCCTGGTTGCGTGCGAGGAAGTCCCAGTACAACGTCGTGAACGGGCAGGCGTCGGGGCCGACCCGCTCGCTTCGGGTCGAACCGGCACGCGCCGGCACGAGTCGCTCATCCTGTTGATGTACGCGCCGCCCGAGGCGTAGGGCTTGGTCGCCATCATCCCGCCGTCGGCGTAGCAGCGCCATGCCGACGACGTTCGGCAGCATCACCCACTCGGCCCCGTCGACGAACGACGCCCACATCCAGTCGGTCATCGCCTGCGGATCGACGCCGGCGGTGAGCGCCAGATTGCCGAGCACCATCAACCGTTCGATGTGGTGGGCGTAGCCATGGTCGGCAACATGCGCGGCGACGCCGGCGACGCACGCCATCTCGGTGGCCGCCGCACCGGTGAACGCCGGCGGAACGGGGCGCGTCGGCGTCGAGCCCGTTGCGACCGCGGTACCCGGGCATCCACAGCCAGTAGACACCCCAGACGTACTCCCGCCAGCCGATCACCTGGCGCACGAAGCCCTCGACCGAGTTGATCGGCGCATCGCCGGCGTGCCAGGCGCGCTCGACGGCGGCGACGATCTCCCCGGGGTGGAGCAGGCCGAGGTTCATCGAGGATGACAGCACCGAATGGGCGAGCTTCCACTCGCTGCGGAGCATGGCGTCCTCGTGCGGGCCGAACGGGGCCAGCCCGTGGTCGACGAACTCCGCGAGGCGCGCCTGCGCCTGCGCCCGCGTCACCGGCCACGTGCCGTCCGGATCCGTGCCGGCGGTCCCGGCCGGCAGTCGGGCGATCACCGAACGGTCGATGTCGTCGAGGGCGAACCGCTCGACCTGCGGCCAGTCCCGCCCGTCCCTGGGCGGCGGTTGGCGGTTGTCGTGGTCGAAGTTCCACCGCCCGCCGACCGGTTCGGGGCCGTCGGCTCCCACCTCGATCAGCACGCCGAGCCGTTGCCGCTGCCAGCGGTAGAAGTCCTCCATCCGGAGCTGCGTTCGGCCGGCGGCCCAGTCCGCGAACTCGTCGTAGTGGCACAGGAACAGGTCGTTGCGGACCAGCTCGACCCCGAGCCGCTCGAGCAGCCGGCGACCGCTCCAGCTGCTCGGTTCCATGGCGATCACCCGATCGACGCCGTACTCGGTCGTGTGCTCCCGGAGCCCGTCCGCCAGCGAGGCGGCTCGGCGGTGGTCGACGTCGAAGCCCTCGTCGAGCAGCTCGGCGGCGAAGTGCTCCATCGCCGACAGGACCAGATGCAGCCGCTGGCGATGCCACGGTCGTGACATGACCAGGGCGTGGCTCTCGACCAGCAGGACGCGGCACGAACCCGGTTCCCGCCCGGCCAACGCCCCGCGCTGGCGAGCGAGTTGGTCGCCGAGCACCCACACGGTCGGGATCGAGGCGGTCGGCACCGGCGAAGTCTGCCCGAGCCCCGGCGCCGTTGCGTGATCCGGGTGACCGCCGTGGGCGTCGCCGGGCATGCGTCGCCGGTCCCCGCCGGGGGTGCGCCGTTGCCCGTCGATCGGGCCGCCGGTCGACGCCGCCGGCCGGCGCCCGCTGCACCCGAGGTGGGCGGCCCACGCTGTGCCACCATGGCGAGGTGATCGTGACCGAGGTGCGGTCGTCGGCCCGTCCGCCGACGGTGTGCCAACCGCTCGTCGACGTCGATGCCTGGGAGGTGTGGTCGCCCCACGTCGCCGTGGTCGCCGCGGAGCTCCTCGACGAGCTGCTCGGATCTCGCGGCCGATGAGCGCGCCGATGCCCCTGCCCGAACCCGTCGTCGCCGATCCGCGGCCGCTGTCGAGGCGCGCGATCCTGCGCCAGCGGTGGACCGAGCTCGCGTACTTCCACTGGGCGTACGACCCGAGCGACGTCCAGCGGCTCCTGCCGGCGGGCGTCACGGTCGACACCTTCGACGGAACCGCCTGGGTCGGCCTGATCCCGTTCGTGATGCGCGACGTGCAGCTCGGGCCGGCGCCGGCGATTCCGTACCTTGGGACGTTCGTCGAGATCAACGTGCGGACCTACGTCGTCGATCCGCTCGGTCGCCGCTCGGTGTGGTTCTTCTCGCTCGACGTCCCGCGCTCGGTGATCGTCGCCGTCGCCCGCTCGTTCTTCGCCCTGCCGTACTGCTGGTCCGGGACCGAGTTCGTCGCTGACGGCGACCGCCGGCGATACCGGATGGATCGCCGTTGGCCGCGCGGGACGCGGGCGACGGCGGACATCGAGTTCACGATTGGCGCCCGGCTGCCCGACGCCGAGATCGGCGCGCTCGATCACTTCCTCAGCGCCCGCTGGTCGTTGCTGACCGCACGGCGTCGGGGGTTGCGGTACGGGCGCGTGCATCACCAGCGCTGGCCGCTGCACCGGATCGACGACTTCGTGGTCGAGCAGGACGTCATTCAGGCCGCCGGCCTGCCATCGCCGCTCGGTCCGCCCCGCGTCCTGGCGAGCCCCGGCGTCGACGTCGGCCTTGCCTGGCTCGAATCGGTGCCCCGCCGCGCCTGACCCGTTCGGGGTCAGGCATCGAACCGATCACCGCACCGTTCGGGGTCAGGCACCAAACGGATCGTGCGGGCTGATGTTGGCCGTGGCCGGCCGATGGTCAGGCAGGCGCGACCGGTCCAGTTCGAGCGTTGGCGTCGTCGGGTCCGCCGATCGAATGAGCGCCGGCCGGCCTGATCATCTCGACCGCGTCGGCGCCACAAAGGGAACGCAACTCGCCGAGGCCGCGGTGCACGATGGTCCTGACGCCTCCCTCGCTCCGCCCGGTGATCCTGGCCACTTCGGCGACCGGCAGTTCGTGGACGACGCGGAGCATGACGACCTCGGCGGTCGCCGGCTTCAAGCGACGGAGCAGCGTCAGCGCTCGGTCGAGCGCGCCGCCGGCGTCGAAGTCATCCTCGGCGTGTGGCGCGCACCAGTCGTCTCCGGACAGGTCGGCCGAGATCTCGCCTCGCCGACGGCGGCGGCGCGACTCGTCGATCGCCCGGCGGCTGGTCAGGGTGAAGACCCAGCGCCTGAACGCGGTGCCGTCGCCCCGGAAGCGATCAAGGCCGCGGCCGACTTCGAGCCAGACATCGCTCGCTATGTCCTCGGGGGCGATCGCCTGCTTGGCCCGCAGCAGGCGCAACACCTGAGGTTGGTAGATGCGCCACAGCGTGGCGATCGCGTCGGCGTCGCCGCTCCGCGCCCGCCGGAGCGTCTCGTCGTCGGCGATCCCGGAATCGGTGTGCACGGAGGGATATCGCCCGGAAAGCCGTGCACCTGAACCGATCATCCGAACAGGCGATGGAAGGTCATGCCGGGATGGGTGGTATTCGCCACGGAGGTGGACGATCTGTTGCGCCGTCGCTGCGGCCAGGACGGTCGGGCATGACCGTGTCGGGCGGTGCCGGATCGATGGCCGCGTCGTCCGCTGCTCGGGAAGCCGGGTCGTGCACTAGCGGCCGGCTGGGGTGGAACCGACACAACCGAGTTGCCGCTCGATCGTGCCGCCGCCGGGCCGTTCGCCTACGAGCCGACGAGTCGCGGTCGGCACGCTTGCGCTGCACAACTGGGCGCGGAGGGATCCGCTGTCCCATTCGTGCACCCACCGCATGAACTCCATCGCCGGAAGCGGGCGGCTGACCAGAAACCCCTGGACCTCGTCGCAGCCGAGATCGGCGACGAACTTGAACGAGCGCACGTCCTCAATGCCTTCGGCCACCGTCCGCAGGCCGAGGTCGTCGGCGAGGCTGATCGATGCCCGCACGATCGCATCGGCGCTGTCGTCCTCGGCGAGGCGGGAGACGAAGCTGCGATCGATCTTGAGGTGATCGACGGGGAGCCGGTGCAGGTGCTGGAGCGACGAGTACCCGGTGCCGAAGTCGTCGATCGCGACGCTGACCCCGAGGGCGCGGATGCGGCTCAGCACCATGATGCTCGTGTCGAAGTCGACCACCATCGCGTCCTCGGTGATCTCGACCTCGAGCGCGCCGGGCTCGACCCCGACGTCGGCGAGGATCTGCGCCATGTCGTCGGGAAGCGACGGGTCGAGCAGGTCGCGCGGCGTCAGGTTGACGGCGATCGGGATCTCGATCCCCGCGTCGCGCAACGTCACGGAGGTCTCCGCCGCCCGTTCGATGACGAACCTGGTCAGCTTGCCGATCAGGCCCGCCTGGGAGATCAGCGGGACGAACTCCGTCGGGGAGATCGGGCCGTGTACCGGGTGGGTCCAGCGGACGAGCGCCTCGGCCCCGGTGATCCGGCCGTCGCCGGTCGACACCTTCGGCTGGAGGTGGATGTACAGTTCGCCCTCCTCCAGCGCAGCGCGGGCCGAGAGGTAGAGGTCGAGGCGGCGTGGCGCGTCGGAGTCGAGCGCCGGGGTGTACCACACCACGCCGAGTTGATTCCGCTTCGCCTCGTACATGGCGGTGTCGGCGCGATGGAGCAGGCTCGCGCTGTCGGCGCCCTGCTCGGGCCACTGGGACACACCGATGCTCGCCCCGATCTCGAAGGTCAGCCCGTCCAATTCGACCTTGGCGGTGAGCACCCGGTGGAGATCGCTGACCCGGCGTGCGAGGTCGCCCGCGACGTCCGATGATCGTCCGGTGAGCAGCATGGCGAACTCGTCGCCGCCGAACCTGGCGACCATGTCGCTCGATCGGGTCGCCTTGCGCAACCGCCGGCCGACCTCGATCAGCAGCCGGTCCCCGGTCTCGTGGCCGAGGGAGTCGTTGATCTCCTTGAAGCGGTCGAGATCGATCATCAGCACGACGCCTTGCCGGTCCTTGGTCGACAGGCAGGACGTCAGCGCGATCTCGAAGTTCAGCCGGTTCGGGAGGCCGGTGAGCGCGTCGTGTTGCGCCTGGACCTCCAGCCGCTCGACGAGATGGTCGTTCGAGAGCCGTGAGCTGAGCGTGTCGGCGAGCGAACCGAAGAGCCGAACCTCGTCGATGGTGAACTCGCTGCGCATCCCCAACCGGTCGGTGACGAACAACACGCCCTCCCGATCGACTTCTCCGAGCACCTTCACGGCGAGCAACCGGTTCGCTGCGAGGTGCCGCAACACCGTGCGCACGTCCGGGCGGTGATCATCGAGGGCGAGTTGCACGACGCCGCCGTCCTCGAGCAACCCGCGCAGCAGCCCTGCGATCGGTTCCGGCCGAAGGTCTTTGAGCGTGTCATCCATCAGCGCGCGGATCGTCGACTCCTCCCCGTCGTCGGGGGAGATGACGACGAGGCCGGCGGTCCTGACCCGCATGATCTCCACGAGTCGCGCAAGACCGGCGTCGAGCGTGCGCGGGCCGCGTTCGTTGGTCAGGGTTCGGGTGAAGGTGTGGAGCTGTTGCAGGTCCTGGTAGCGCTGAGAGACGCTGCCGCTCGCCTTGAGAACCGCGCCGATTCCGATGATCGGCACGATCGCGAAGAACACCATCGACGGATCCCAGACGGCGGCGGACACCGCCGTGACGGTGAACGTTCCGGCGAGGGCGGCCACGATCTGGGATCGGCCGACCGTGGCGAAGAGGTTGGGGCGGAACTTGGCGTCGACGGCCATGATCACGAGCGGCACCGCGAGCAGGCTCATCAACTCGGCGGCGAGCACCGCACCGAGGGGGATCAGCCACTCGATCGCGCTGGCCGGGAGGGCATCGCCGAGCAGCGATCGCACGATCAGCGCGACCAGCGCCGACTCACAGAAGAACAGGCACGCGTTCCATGCCGCCTTGATCGGGCTCGACTTCCGGATCCAGAGCAGCGCCGGAATCGACCCGACCAAGTAGGCGAGGCCGAGCAACGCAGGACTGGTGTACAGCACGCCGATCATCAGCGGGATGCTGCTGAGCGAGAGCGAGTGTGACTCCTTGCGGACCTCGACGTGGAGGGCCGTCGCCTCGGCGACGCCGAAGGCGATGACCAGCGCGAAGAACGGCAACGACCACGTCCGGTCCGGCACCGTCACCGGCGATGGTGTGATCGCCAGCATCGCTGCGCCGGCCACGGTCAACAGGCACCCGAACGTCAGCACCCTGACCGTCGGCGGCACGCGGGCGGCGAGCGTTGCGATCGCCCGCCCGCGGCGGCCGGTCAGCGCGACCGTCGCGGTCATGACCAGCTGCTACCCGACCAGCTCGATCCGGACCAGGACGACCCGGACCACGATGACCCGGACCAGCTGCTGCCCGACCACGACGACCCGGACCACGATGACCCGGACCAGCTGCTGCCCGACCACGACGACCCGGACCACGATGATCCGGACCAGCTGCTGCCCGACCAGGACGACCCGGACCACGATGATCCGGACCAGCTGGATCCCGACCAGGACGACCCCGACCAGGACGACCCCGACCAGTCGTCGGTGCCGCTCCACGCGGTGCCGGCTTCGCTGGCGGCGACCCACGCCTCCGGGTTCCACGTCGCGCCCGTCACGGTGACCTCGCCGGACAGCAGCTCGCCACCGATCGTGACGTGGTCGTCGCCCCGGGCCGCTTCGAGCGAACCGAGACCGGTTGCCGGCGTCTGCGTCTGCTGGACGACCGGAGGGCTCATCAGCATCGCGGCCCCGAGGTCGAGGACGCCGTTCCCCTGGATTGCGGTTCTGTTGTAGATGTCGGTCGCATCGGCGCTGGCGTTCAGGAGTGCCTTGACCTGGTCGGGGGTGAGCTCGGGGCGCTGCTCGAGCAGCAGCGCGACCGCTCCGGAGACGACCGCCGCCGATTGTGAGGTGCCCGAGCCGAGGAACAGCCGGTCGTCGCCCGCCACGCGGCCGCCCGGGTGTTCGACGTCGATGCGGGAGCCGGGGACCCGCAGGCTCATGATCGAGACGCCGGGGGCGACCAGGTCGGGCGGACGCTGCCGGCCCACGGGTGCCCACTCGGGGACGACCCACCACTTGCCGGGGTAGTACACCGCGCTCGACACGGCGATGGCGCGAGGATCGGTGGCCGGGTTGGCCAGCGAGTGTGCGCCGCGGCCCTCGTTGCCGGCGGAGAGGACGACGACGATGCCGTGGTCCCAGGCGTTCTCGATCGCCTTGGTGAGGGGATCGAGGACGTAGGACTGCTGACCGCTCGTGTTGTACGACAGGTTGATCACCCTGATGTCGAGGTCACCCAAGCGTCGGTTCTGGACGACCCAGTCGATCGCCGCGATCACCTGGGACACGTCGACGGCGCCGCTGTTGCCGGCGACCTTCACGCTGACGATTCGAGCGCCCGGGGCGATGCCGACGAAGTCACCGGGCTTCTGGCGCAGCGGGTCGGCGTTCGGCGTGCGCCCGGCGATGATGCCGGCGATGTGCGTGCCGTGCCCGTACGTGTCCAGCCCGGCGACCCCATCGACGGTCCCTTCGAAGGAGAGATCGGGTCCGACGAAGACGTCGGTCTTCGACAGTTCCGGGATCGGAGCGACTCCGGTGTCGATCACCGCGACATCGACGCCGGCGCCGGTGTAGCCCGACGCCCACATCTCGACCGCGCCGATCTGCACCGCGAGCTCGGCGAGGCTGGTGCGTTCGTCAGCGTTGGCGCCGACGTCGGCCAGGCTCAGCTGCGTGCTCGTACTCTCCGTGACCGTCGTGGTCGTCGTGGTCGTCGTGGTCGTCGTGGTGCGCTCGGGTCCCCTGGATCCCCCCTTGCCGGCGATCGCCGTTCCGGGGATGGCTGCGAGGAAGAGCGCGGCCACTGCGGCTGCGGCGAGACGGCGGCGGGGCGGGGCTGACGAGAAGCTCATGACCACTGCTCCGCCGACCACGAGACGCTGGACCAGGACGCTCCCGACCAGGACGCTCCCGACCAGGACGCACCGGACCACGAAGCTCCCGACCAGGACGCACCCGACCAGGACGCACCGGACCACGAAGCTCCCGACCAGGACGCACCCGACCAGGTCCCGCCGGACCAGGACGCTCCCGACCAGGATGCTCCCGACCAGGACGCTCCCGACCAGGTCCCGCCGGACCAGCTGGCGCCGTTCCAGCCACCGCCCGACCAGGACGCACCGTTCGCCTTGACGCCGTCGGCGGTCTCCAGCCAGGGCATCGCGAACGGGTAGTCCTGGACCGGAGCCTTCAGGGCGTCCTTGACCGAGCGGATCGACTCCTTGGGATCGATCTTGCCGTGTCCCTCGATGTGGTCCCCGACGTCCTTCAGCTCGATCGCCCGCTTCTCGAACAGGAACTTCACCTGATCGTTGGTGAGCTCCGGATACCGCGAGAGCATCGCGGCGACGAAGCCGCTGACGACCGCCGCCGACTGCGAGCTGCCCGAGCCGAGGAAGTACTTGCCGTCGACGACGGCTCCGGGGTACTTCTGGTCGAGCATCGAGCCAGGGACGCGGAAGCTCATGATCGAGCGGCCGGGCGCCACGAAGTCGGGCCAGCGGTACTCGTTGCCGCCGGACGTCCACGGCGCGATGAAGTCCTGGGCGCCGGACGAGTCGTACAGCTCATGCGCCCCGACGGCGATCACGTACGGCGACACCGCCGGGCTGTCGATCCCACCGACGTCGTTGCCTCGGTTCCCGGCTGCTGCGATGACGACGATGCCCGCTTGCCACGCCCGCTCGACCGCAGCCGAGAGCGGGTCTCCCTGGTTGGTCTTCACGCCCGGCATGCCGAGCGACAGGTTGAGGACCCGGATGTTGAGGCCGTTGTCGTTGCGGTGCTCGACGACCCAGTCGATGGCGGCGATCACCTGTGCGATGTCGGTCTCACCCGTCGCGCCGGCAACCTTGACGCTGACGATGCGGCTGTCGGGGGCGATGCCGCCAACCATGTCGCCGTCGTCGCCGTTGATGATGCCGGCGAGGTGGGTGCCGTGCCCGAACGTGTCGAGGTTCGCCAGGTTGTCGAGGCCACCCTCGTTGGACAGGTCGGGGCCGTACAGGATCTTGCCCGGCTGGTCGAGGCCGTCGACCGGCGCCACGCCGGAGTCGATCAGCGCCACGTCGATCCCCTTGCCGGTCGCGCCCTTGCCGGCATACTCCGACCTCGACTTCTCGGTGACCATGCGCATCAGCACGGGCTGACCGGGCTTGACGGCCATCGACAGCGAGATCGTCGACGAGGGGTACGCCGGCTGCTCAGCTGCGGTGTGCCCGCCGGCCGTCGCCGTGGAGGCGAGGACGATTCCCGCCAGCGCGGTCAGTGCGACGGCGAGTCGCCCGCGCCTCCTCGCCCGTCTGTGTCCGTCCAGTGCCGATCTCATGCAGCGTCTCCGGTTTCCGTCATCGTCAATGCCAGTACAACGAACAACGGGGCGGATTCGTTACGGATCGGCGATCAAGGCTTGGGCAAGTGTTCCTCTCAGAATCGGCAGGAACCGCACGAGTCGATCCGCCGGACGCCCCATCGACACGGCAGACGGGAGATGCGCTCAGCCCGACATCTCGCGGTCAGAACGCACGACTACGGCGGCCGAACCCCGGTGCCGTCAGATCTCGAACGTGATGCCCTGGGCCAACGGCAGCTCGCGCGAGTAGTTGACGGTCACGGTCTGTCGCCGCATGTATCCCTTCCACGCGTCCGAACCGCTCTCCCTCCCGCCCCCGGTGTCCTTCTCGCCGCCGAAGGCGCCACCGATCTCGGCACCGGACGGGCCGATGTTGACGTTGGCGATCCCGCAGTCGGAGCCGACGGCGGAGACGAACGTCTCGGTCTCGCGCACGTCGGTCGAGAAGATGCACGACGACAGTCCCTGCGGCACGCCGTTGTGGAGCGCGAGCGCCTCGTCGAGGTCGCGGTATTTCAGTGCGTAGAGGATCGGGGCGAACGTCTCGTGACAGACGATCGCGGTCTGCCCGGGCATCTCGACCACTGCGGGCCGGACGTACGCAGCATCCGGGTACTCGGCGGTGAGCACCCGCCCACCGCCGTGGACCACCCCGCCGTCGGCGGCGGCCGCTTCGAGCGCCCGGTCCATGCCCGCGAGCGCGGCGCCGTCGATCAGCGGGCCGACCAACGTGGTGGCCGCGAGGGGGTCACCGATCGGCAACCCCGCGTACACCTTGACGATGCGCGCGACGAGCTCGTCGTAGACCTCCTCGTGGACGATCAGCCGCCGCAGCGACGTGCAGCGCTGCCCTGCGGTGCCCACCGCCGAGAAGACGATCGCTCGCAGCGCGAGCTCGAGGTCGGCCGATGGCGCGACGATCATGCCGTTGTTGCCGCCGAGCTCGAGGATGCTGCGGCCGAGTCGTTTCGCGACCGCGGTCGCGACGTTCCGTCCCATCGGTACCGAACCGGTCGCCGACACGATCGGCACGCCGGGGTTGGCCGTGATCGCCTCGCCGAGCTCGCGCCCTCCGATCGCGGTCTGGATCAGGCCAGCCGGCGCGTCGGCGCCGAAGCGGGCGACCGCCCGGTCGCAGACCTTCTGCACCGCGAGTGCGGTCAACGGCGCCTTCTCCGACGGCTTCCACAGGACGGGGTCGCCGCAGACGAGGGCCAGCGCCGCATTCCAGCACCAGGGCGCTACCGGGAAGTTGAACGCGGTGATCAGCCCACAGACCCCCATCGGGTGCCACGTCTCGCGCATCGCGTGGCCCGGCCGCTCCGATGCGATCGTCAGCCCGTAGAGCTGGCGGCTGAGGCCGACGGCGAAGTCGCAGATGTCGATCATCTCCTGCACCTCGCCGAGCCCCTCCTGCAGGATCTTGCCGCAGTCGAGCGTGACGAGGGCGCCGAGGCGCTCCTTCTCCGCTCGCAGCTCCTCGCCGAGCAGCCGGACCAGTTCGCCACGCCGCGGCGCGGGGACGAGGCGCCACCGCTCGAACGCCTGCCGACCGCGCTCGACCATCGCCTCGACCTCGTCGGCGGAGTGGGCGCTCAGCCGGGCGACCTCGGCGCCGTCGATCGGGGTGGTGACCGCGAGGTTCCCGGCGGTCAGCTCGCCGGCGGTGAAGCCGCACGCGGCCAGGATCTGCTGGTGACGGTCGTCCATGCTCAGTGCTCCTCGTGTTCGGTCGGTTGCCCGCTGCCCGATGCGGCCAGCGCCCGGGCTGCGTCGACGATCTCAGCGGCACTCGGAAGTGTCGCCGCGTAGGCCGGGCCGGTGGCGATGAACGAGTCCCGGGCGCACACGCGAGCCGGTCGCTGGGCCGACCGCTCGGCGAACAGCGCCATCAGTCCCTCGCTCTGTGACCCGGTCGCTCGGCACTCGTCCACGATCAGCACGTTCGCGCACGGCGCCGCGGCGCGGCAGGATCGCGTCGGTGGGGAGTGGGGCGAGCCAGCGCATGTCGACCACCCGGCTGGACAGGCCGTCGAGGTCGAGCAACGTCTGTGCCGCCCGGCGTGCCAGATGGCATCCGTTGCCGTACGTCACGATCGCCAGGTCGGTCCCGTCGCCGTGCTGGGCGATCGCGCCGATCTCGATCGCCCCGTCTCCGGGGGCCGGGTAGAGATGGGTCCACAGCGAGTCGCCCGTCCGGTGCAGGTCGCGCACCATGTAGAGCGCGATCGGCTCGACGAACGCGACGATCCGCTGCTCCTCTCGCGCCAGCCGCACGCACTCGCGGAGCATCCCGACCGCGTCGTACCCGTTCGACGGGCAGGCGATGACCAGGCCCGGGATGTCGCGCAGGACGGCCAGCGAGTTGTCGTTGTGGAAATGGCCCCCGAACCCCCGCTGGTACGCGAGCCCGGCGATGCGCACGACCATCGGGTTGGTGAACTGCCCGTCGGAGAAGAACGGCAGCGTTGCCGCCTCCCCCCGGAGCTGGTCCTCGGCGTTGTGGAGGTAGGCGAGGAACTGGATCTCGGGGATCGGGGCGAATCCGTTGTGCGCCAACCCGATCGCCAGACCGAGGATCGACTGCTCGTCGAGCAGCGTGTCGATCACGCGGCCGGAACCGAAGCGCTGGTGCAGGTGCTGGGTGACGCCGTACACGCCGCCCTTGACCGCGACGTCCTCGCCGGCGAGGACGATCTCGCGGTGCTCGAGCATGAGGTCGGTCAGCGCCCAGTTGATCAGGCGCGCCATGTGCTGCGGCTTGTCCATCGCCGTCATGTCGGCAGGACCGAACGTCCGCTCGCGGAGGTCGGCGGGAGGCCGTTGCGTCGGCGCGCATCGACGGGGCGGTGGCACGATGCTCGCCATCACCGCATCGGCCGTCTCCAGGCGCGGCCGCAGGATCGCCTCGTCCGCGGTGCGCTCGACCAGCTCCTGCTCGCCGCGGTAGAGGTCGATCACCTCGGCGGTGGTGAGGCCGCCGTGGTCGATCAGGATCCGCGCCGTGTGCAGCAGCGGGTCGTTCGCCTCGTCGGCCTCGATCCGCTCCGGCGACAGGTACGCGCCGGGCGCGTCGGCCCCCGCGTGCCCGAACAGCCGCACGCACGACATGTGCAGGAACGCCGGGCGTCGGGTCTGCCGGACGCGGTCGGCGACCCGCCGGGCCGCAGCGTAGGTCTCGACGACGTGGAGCCCGTTGCAACGGACGTACTCGAGCCCCGGTCGGCCGGACATCGTCGCTTCGACCCAGCCGGCCGGGGTGCGCACCGAGATCCCGAGGCCGTTGTCCTCGCACACGAAGACCAGGGGCATCGGTATCCCCTGGTACGACGTCCAGGCGGCGGTGTTGAACGCTCCCTGCGCCGTCGAATGGTTGACCGAGGCGTCGCCGAAGCTGCACACGACGATGCTGTCGTCGGGAAGTACCTGGTGTTCGGGCGCGTGGCGCCGGGCGAGGGCGATCGAGGAGGCGATGCCGACCGCCTTGGGCAGGTGGGAGGCGATCGTGCTCGTCTGCGGCGGGATCATCAGCGCCTTGGACCCGAGCACCTTGTGCCGCCCACCCGAGATCGGATCGTCGGACGACGAAGCGAAGCCGAGCAGCATGTCGCGCACCGGGTCCTGGCCGGGGACCTGCGACGCCCGTGCGAGCTGGAACGCTGCGTCCCGGTAGTGCAGGAGGGCCATGTCGGTCGGCCGGAACGCCATCGCGACCGCCGCCATCGCCTCGTGGCCCGACGATCCGATCGTGTAGAACCCCTCGTTGCGGGCCCGGAGCTGACGGGCCGTGCGATCGAGGTGGCGGCTGATCGCCTGGGCGCGGAAGATCCCGACGAGCTGGGCGGTGGTCAGCCCCGCGTCTGCAGGCGTGAGGTCGCTCACCGGTGCCGGGAGGTCGAGCGCCGCGACCTGCCGCAGGAAGTTCTGGTGGACGATCTCGGGCCGGTCGGTGCTCATGGTCTGGTACTCACCACCTCAGATGATGACCGATCCGGACCCCGTGACCGGTGGTCAGGGGGCGACGGGGGAGATCGGGGCGCGGCCGGCGAGCACCTCGACGACGTTGCGCGCGGCGAGGGTCGCCATCGCTGTGCGGGTCTCGACGGTCGCCGACCCGAGATGGGGGACGAGCACGGCCCGGTCGGACGCGACGAGGCCGGGGTGGACGTCGGGTTCGTGCTCGAACACGTCGAGTCCGGCGCCGGCGATCGTCCCGGAGGCGAGCGCGTCGACGAGCGCCGCCTCGTCGACGATCGGGCCGCGGGCGGTGTTGACGAGGTGGGCGGTCGGCTTCATCAGCGACAGCGTCGCGGCGTCGATCAGATGGTGCGTGTCGGGGGAGTACGGGCAGTTGAGCGACACGACGTCGCTGGTCGCCAGCAGTTCCTCGATCGTGACCAGGCGGGCGCCGAGCCGTGACTCGATCGCCGGATCGACGGCGCGCCGGTTGTGGTACACGATCTCCATCCCGAACGCCTGCGCCCGCTCGGCGAGCGCGACGCCGATGCCGCCCATCCCGACGATGCCCAGCCGCCGACCTTGGATGCCCGTGCCGAGCATCATGAACATGCCCCACTTCCACGGCTCCCCCGAGCGGATGAGCCGCTCGCCCTCGCCGAGGCGGCGGGTGCTCATCAGGACCAGCGCCATCGCCAGGTCGGCCGTCGCGTCGGTCAGCACCCCGGGGGTGTTGGTCACCACCACGCCGCGGGCCGCGCACGCCGCGACGTCGACGTTGTTGTAGCCGACCGCCACGTTGGCGACGATGCGCAGTTCCGGTGCCGCATCGAGAAAGCCGTCGTCGACCCGGTCGGTCAGCAGCGTGACCGCCGCCGCGGCGGTCGCCAACCGCTCGTCGCGGACGTCGGTCGGGATCGGCCGGTCCTCCGACCAGGCCCACAGCTCGCCGGCCGGCCGGAGCAGGTCGAGCCCGGCGTCGGGGATCCGCCCGGTGACGACGATGCGGGGCGGCCCGCTCACGACGAGCCGATCCACTCCCCGAGACGGCCGAGCCCCTCGGTGATGTCGCCGACCGAGATCCCCGAGTACGCGAACCGGATGTACTGCTCGGTCTCGCCGGGCTGCGGCCGCCCGAAGTGGCGGCGGGTGCAGAACGACACGCCGGTGGCGTGCAGCGCCGCCGTCGCGAACTCGCCGACGTCGTCGTGGCCGGTGATCTTCATCGTCTCGGTCACGTTCGGGAACAGGTAGAACGTCGCGTCCGGCCGGGCGCAGGTCATCCCCGGGATCGTCGCGATGCCCTCGATCGCCGCGTCGCGGCGTCGCTCGAGCTCGGCGAGCAGCGGGGCCGCACCCGACGGGTCGCGCAGGGCCTCGACCCCGGCCTCCTGGACGAAGTGCGTCGTGCAGCTCTCGTTGTTGGTGTTGAGCTTGGCGATCATCGCGGCGACCGCCACCGGCGCGACCGCACAGCCGAGGCGCCATCCGGTCATCGCGAACTTCTTCGAGAACGTGTAGAGGATCACCGTGCGTTCCGCCATGCCCGGCAGCGAGGCGATCGAGCTCGACCTGCCCGAGTAGCGCATCTCGAAGTAGGCCTCGTCGGACAGCACCCACAGGTCGTGCTCGATCGCCAGCTCGGCGATCGCCTCGCGCTCCTCGGCGGTGCTCTCACACCCGAGCGGGTTCTGGAGGTCGTTGTAGATGATCGCCTTGGCCCCCGACGCGGCCAGCTCCCGGACCTGGTCGAGGTCGATGGCGAATCCCGAGGGGGTCTCGCGGTACCGGTACGGCAGCGGCCGGCCCCGGTAGTAGTCGACCTGGCTCTCGTAGATCGGGTAGCCGGGCGTCGGGTAGAGAACGCCGTCGCCCGGATCGACCAGCGTCTGGACGAACTTGGTGATCACCGGCTTACCGCCGGGCTGGACGACGATGTTGTCGGGCGACAGCGTCATCGCCCGACTGTGGCCGATGTCGTCGGCCAGCGCGGCGCGCAGCGCTGGGATGCCCGCCGCCGGGCAGTACCCGGTCTTGCCGTCGGCGATCGCCTGGTTCATCGCGTCGACGACGTTGGCCGGTGTCGGCAGGTCGATGTCGCCGAGGTGGAACGGGTAGATCCGGTTGCCCTTCGCCGCCCAGTCGGCGGCCGCAAGCGAGACGGCGAACGCGGTCTCGGTTCCCAGATTCTCCAGTCGCGCTGCCAGCGCCATCGCCGGGCCCCCTTCGCTCTACCGCCCCGAGACGACGACAGTACCGCGGGATCATCGCAAGGCGAGCACGAACCCGCTGTCGCCGAAGAAGTCGGCGCTGGCGAACATGACGAGCGAGTCGAGGTCGCTCTCGGCGACCAGGAAGCACTTGTTCCCGGAGACGGCACCCCCCTTGAATACGTCGGCGAACCGGTCGAGCTCGTCGGGGATGTCGAACACGTCGCAGTTGCGGTCGCCGCTGACGTTGGAGTCGCCGACGACGTCGAGGTCGACCGAGAACCCGGAGTCGGACTGCTCGTCACCGTCGTAGGCCAACTCGAGGTCGACCAGGGTGTAGACGTAGCCGGACGGCGGAGGATCGTTCGAGTCCCCCTCGGTGAGCACGTCGGTGGCGTCGAAGTCGACCCCGCGGACGGTGACCGTCCACCCGTTGCCGACCTCGACCGGCTCCCCGAGGGCGGCGGGCGCCTCGCGCTGAGCGGTGAACCGCGCGTCGGGCTGCGGTCCGGTCGCGCCGGTGACCGGCACGGGGGAGTCGGCGACGGCCGTCGGGTCGAAGATGATCTGGCGGTCGCCGTAGTCGCCGGTGAGGCTGAGCAGCATCCCGCCGACGTCCTCGGTGGGCACAGCGAAGCACATGTCGCCGCTCACCACCCCGCCCTCGAACAGGTTGACCGCCCGGTTCGAGAGCTGGGTCGGGAAGCTGCCGCAGCCGTAGTTGTCGATGCCGACGCTGTTCGACCCGCCGATGATCTGGCCGCTCAGGTTGGACACCGAGCGGGGTTCGTCGGGTTCGTCGAAGCCGACGGTCATCGAGACGAGCACGAACTGCGTGCCAGGTTCGGGATCGGAGATGAACCCGCCCGACTCCTCGAGTGCAGCCGCCGCGTCGGGGTCGAGCGCGTCGACCGACACGACGAAGCCGGCACCGACCGGAGCAGCCACGCCGCGGGGGATCGGGTCGTCGCGGGTTGCCTCATAGCCGAGCGCAGCGAGCTGCTCCTCGAGGGCGTCGGCCTCCGCGGCTCCTGTATCGCCGAAGTCGCAGCCCGAGTCGACCCACTTGCCGTCCTCGTAGACGACGGTGATCGTCTCGGAGGAGAAGCCGAGCGTGTCGAGGTCGGAGCCGTCGGGTGCCTCGTAGGTGACGTCGACCTGGGCCGTGTCCTCGTCGAAGCTGACCACGTTGGCCCTGACCTCGATGTCGTCGAGCGCGAAGCCTTCGAAGGCGTCGCCGAAGAACGCCCGGACGAGGAGCAGCGTCTGGCGGACCTCCTGTTCGTCGATGCTGTCGCGGCACTCCTTGTTCAGGAAATCGAGGACCGCTCCGGCGTTGCCGCGGAAGGCCCCCTCGGTCGCCGCCTCCACCGCGACGAGCACGCCCTCCTCGGTCTGGGCTTGTGCGCCGCCGTGACCGCCCCCGTCGCCGCAGGCCACCGTGGCCACGGCGAGTGCTGCCAGCAGCGGGACCCACCTCGTCATCGACATCATCGTGCTCTCCCTTCGGCGCCCCGGTGGGCGGCCTCCTCATACTCTGGCGGAACCTGCGGCCATCGCGAGGCTTTTCGGTTCGCGTGGCGCGTGCGGGCAAGATCGTCGGGTGCGCGAAGCGGTACGTGAACAGGTGCTGGAGCGGTGCCGGGCGGCGCTGCCCGGCTGGCAGGGCCTCACCCTCCATGATGTCGAGTTCGACGAGCCGAAGGGGTTCTCCTCGTTCACGATGGGGGTCCACGCCCGGCCGGCGGTCGAGCCGCGCTCGGTGCTGTACCGCCATCTCGGGGGCAAGGAGAACGCGATCCTGGACTTCGCCGCCGAACGCTCGACGTTCCTGCTGCTCGGCGAGCATGGCCTCGCCGCGCGCTGCTACCACTACGACGACGTGTGCCGCATCGAGGAGTTCTACTCGGGCCGCGCGTTGACCGCGGCCGATGTCGTCGACCGCGGCATCCAGCGGGGGATCGCCGACCAGCTCTTCCGGTTCCACCAGCTCGAACCGGCCGACCTCCCGGATGCGACGTTCTTCGAGTTGCTGCACGTGCAGTGGGGGGAGATGGCGAGGTCGGTGCTCGGCGAGCAACGGTCGGCGTTCCCGCCCGACGAGCAGGTGCTGTGCGACGAGCTCACCGAGATCTACAGCGCGGCGACGGCGGCGAAGGTGCTCCGCTGCCTGCCGGATCGTCCGCCGGTGTTCTGCCACAACGACACCTACCACGGCAACGTGATGGTGCTCGACGACGGTACGGTCAAGTTGCTCGACTTCGAGTTCTCGTGCCGGAACCACGTCGCGTTCGACTTCGCCAACCTCTTCGCCGAGACCGTCATGGTGCACGGGTTGCCCGACCCGCCGCACTTCGACATCGCCGAACCGGCGTTCACCGACGACGACATCACCGCGTTGATCGGCTGCTACCTCGACAACGTCGAGTTCGAGCGCGCAGCGGATCGGGCCGGCGAGCTGGACCGGTTGCTCGCCGAGACCCGCCGCGCGCTGCTGTTGTCCGACTACATGTACGCCATGGCGGCGCTCCCGCTGGCGGTGGAGCCGATCCAGCGGATCCGCTTCATCCCGTACGCCCACCGGCGGTTCACCAAGTTCCTCAGATCGTGGGACCGGGAGTTCGCGACCGGCTGAACCGGCCCGACATCGGGGACCCGGCGATCACCCCCGTGCGAGGACGGCGCTCACATGTCGAGCGCTTCGGCCACCTCGACCGAACCGCCGGCGGCGAGGATCGGACAGCCTGTGGCGTGGGCGACCGCGGCATCGATGTCCGGCGCGTCGACGATGCTGTACCCGCTCAGCGGGTTGGCGCCGCCGCCCTGGCCGACCACACCGTCGGCGGTGACCGTTCGCGCCTCGCCGAACGGATTGCCACCGTCGACCAGCGCACCGCCGAGCGTCTCGAACCACGCGCCCCACGCGGCCATGATCTGCTCCCCCTGCTCGGGGGTCTCCGGCATCCCGCCACCGTGGTAACCGAACACGAACTTGCTCATCGTTGCCTCCTTGGTCGTCGCGGTACTTCCGCGCCTCACCAGAACGACGAACGGCCGGCTCGGAATCGGACCGTGCTCGCGCATCGTTCTCGGTCCGAGGCCGGATCCGAGGTCGGCGACCGCCGCCGGGACGTTCGGATAGCGTGATCACGCGATGGCGCTGACGACCGACCTCGACCGTGCGGTCAACGAACGACTCGCCCGGAGCGAACTGCGCTACACGTCCGGGCGCAAGGCGATCGTTCGCGGCCTGCGCGCGGCCGACCGCCCGGTCACGCTGCCCGAACTGCTCGATCTGTCGCCGGACCTGGCGCAGAGCTCGGCCTACCGCAACCTCTCGCTGATGGAGGAGGCCGGCGTGATCCGGCGGCTCGTGCACGGCGGCGACCACGCCCACTACGAACTCGCCGAAGAGCTGACCGAACACCACCACCACCTGATCTGCGAGACGTGTGGCCTCGTGCGCGACGTCACGCTCGATCCGGGTCTGGAGCGGACCCTCGACGGCGTGTTCTCCCGGCTCGGCCCCGAGGAGGGGTTCATCGCCCGCCGTCACACGATCGACGTCTACGGGCGTTGCGCCGACTGCCGCTGACAACCGCCGGGCATCGGCGACGCGGGCACCGGCCGACGCTCAGCGGCGACGGGCGTCCGGTTCGGGCGCGACGGGTTGGTGGGGGTCGGACTCGACGTCGTGGTGCTCGAAGTGGTGATGCTCGTGGTCGTCGTGGTGCACGCCGTCGTCGACCGCGATCTGCTCGCCGCCGAGTTCGAGGACGCGCGCACCGTAGGCCTGGCGCAGCCGCTCGGGGACGAGCACGTCCTCCGGCCGCCCGGCGGCGACAACGGCTCGATTGAGCAGCACCACGTTGTCCGCGTGGACCGCCTGGTCGAGGTCGTGGGTGGCGACGAGGACCGTCCGCCCGGCATCGCGCTCTTCGGTGATGACCCGCCCGATCCCCTGCGCGGAGGCGAGGTCGAGGCCGGCCATCGGTTCGTCGAGCAGCAGCACGTCGGCGCCCTGTGCCAGCCCTTGGGCGACGAACACGCGCTGGCGCTCGCCGCCTGACATCTCCGCGAGGTGGCGGTGGCCGAGCTCGGTGACCTCGAGGCGGGCCATCGCCTGGTCGATCGCCGCTCGGTCGCCGGCGCGCAGCGGAGAGAACGGCCCGCGGACCGCGGCGCGGGCGAGTGCGACGACCTCCCGTGCCGTCACCAGGAGGTGCTCGGACGCGTGCTGTGCCTGGAGCACGTAGGCGACGCGGGCGCGCACGTCGGCCGGGCGTCCACCGAGTACGTCGATCGACCCGGCCTCGGGCTCGAGCAGGCCGGCGATCGTGTGGAGCAGCGTCGACTTGCCCGAGCCGTTGCTCCCGACGAGCGCCGTCACCCCGGCCGCGATGCGCAGCTCGTCGACGGCGAGGGCGAGGTGCCGGCCCCGCCGGACGCGCAGGCCGTGCGCCTCGATCACCGCGGCAGCGGCCGGATCCGGCCGGTCCGACGGGCGGGGGAGCGCAGCATCGGCGGCCAAGCCCTCCAGCGTAGTCGTCGATTGTGAGACTCACTCTCGAAATCTAGGGACCTTCGAGGCTTCCGGCGATCGTCGCCGATCGCGCATACTGGCTCCATGGGTAAGCGACCTCCCCTGCAGCACGTGCGTATCCACGGCCATGACGTGGGATTTCGCCGCGCCGGGGAGGGCAACAAGGAGCGGGTCCTGCTGATCCACGGCCTGGCGGGGAGCTCCAAGACCTGGGACGACGTGATCCCGACCCTGGCCGAGCGCTACGACGTCATCGCTCCCGACCTGCTCGGGCACGGCGAGTCGGCCAAACCGACCGGCGACTACTCGCTCGGCGCGTTCGCCAGCGGGCTCCGCGACCTGCTGGCCATGCTCGGTGTACCGAGCGTCACCATCGTGGGGCATTCCTTCGGAGGCGGGGTGGCGATGCAGCTGGCCTACCAGCACCCCGAACTCGTCGACCGGCTCGTCCTGGTCGCCAGCGGCGGGTTGGGCCGCGAGGTGAGCTGGTTGCTGCGGGTCCTCACGCTGCCCGGGGCGGAGTACCTCATGCCGTTCTGGTTCCCCAAGCCCTTCGTCGACCGGGCGACCGGGGTCGGGCAGGCGCTCGGCCGCCGCAGCATCCGATCGCCGCGGCTCGGGGAGTTCTGGCGGGCCTACAGCTCGCTGGCCGGCGCACCCAACCGGCGGGCGTTCGTCCGCACGATGCGCGGCGTGATCGAACCGGGCGGTCAGACGGTCAACGCGAGCGACCGGCTGTACCTCGCGGCACGGGTCCCGACGCTGATCGTGTGGGGCGACAGCGACGGCGATGATTCCGGTGACGCACGGCTACGAAGCGCACCGCAAGATCGCCACCAGCCAGCTGGTCGTCCTCGAGGGCGTCGGTCACTTCCCGCACGTCGAGGCGCCTGAGGTGTTCTCCGAGGTGCTGCTCGAGTTCCTCGAGGTGACCAACGCGGGGTTGCTGACCAAGGAACCGTTGAGCGAGGTGCTGAAGTCCTACGGCACCCCCGCCTGACGCGAACCGCAGCGACCGCGCATCACGGGCGGAGGCCGGTTCGCCGGAACACGATCGAGGCGAGGCCGTCCGCCTCGGCGTCGGCCAGCACCTCGGTGCACGCCGTCGTGAACGCGTTCACCAGCTCGCCCGCCGGCGCGTGGAACGGACCCGGGTCGCCGTCGGTGCCGACCGCTGACAGCACGGTGACGATGCCGATGCCTCCCACCCCGAGCGCGTCGATCAGCACCGGGTAGAGCTTCGGGTCGCGGAACCGCTGGCACAGCACGACGTCGAAGCGGCCGAGCCCGTCGGGCAGCCCATGGTCGAGGTCGTGGACGCGGGCGTCGACACGAGCTGACCAGCCCGCCCGTTCGGCGGCGTCCCGCAGCAGCTCGATCGCCTTCGGTGAGACGTCCAACCCGACCACGTCCAGCCCTCGTGCGGCCAGCCACCACGCCTGCCCGCCGGAACCGCAGGCGACGTCGAGCGCCCGGCCGCGGTCCGGCACGAGCCCGACGAGGTCGTCGGCCCCGGCGAGCGCCTCGGGCACGGTCGGCACGGGTGCGGGGTGGCCGGCGTACCGATCGTCCCATCGCGCCCGGTCAGAAACCATCGCTGCAGTGTGCCAGCCCGGCGGCGAGCGATCGTCGGTCCGACCGTGTGACCCGCCGACGTGCGATCATCGGGAACGTGACCGACTTCAACGAGGGCTCCGACACCCAGACGGCGACCGGGTGGTTGTCACCGGAGGATCTCGAGCTGGTCCGGGCGCACGTGCCGATCGTGTACGTCGACGCCGTGCCGGTGCGCGTCGACTCGCTCGGCAACGTGACCAAGGTCGGGATGCTGCTGCGCGTCGCCGCCGACGGCTCGATCAGCCGGATGGTGGTCACCGGGCGGGTGCTGTTCGGCGAGCGTGTCCGCGAGGCGCTGATGCGCCACTGCGAGAAGGACCTCGGCCCGCTTGCGCTGCCACGCGTGCCGGCCAACCCCACGCCGTTCACCGTCGTCGAGTACTTCCCGAACCCGGATCGCTCCGGGTTCTACGACCCCCGGCACCACGCGGTGAGCCTGGCGTACGTCGTCCCGGTCGAGGGCGAGTGCCAACCGACCCAGGAGGCGCTCGACCTCGACTGGTACACGCCCGAGGAGGCGGTCAGCGCCGAGGTCCGCATGGAGATGACCGGCGGCCACGATCGGCTGATCCGGCTGGCGCTGGCCCACGTCGGCAAGCTGCCCTGATCGAGCCCGGATCGAGCCCTGGCCGGGAGATCCTTCGGCGGAGTGCCGCGGTCGCGTTTGCCGCGCCACCTATCGTGAGTCCCGATGCCCGAAGGCGACACGATCCACCGAGCTGCCAGCGCGCTGCGTACCGCGCTTGCGGGCAAGGTGATGGTGCGGTTCGACGCCCCACGGCTCGTCGGCCCCTCGCCGCAAGCCGGGCGCGTCGTCGAGCAGGTCGAGAGCCATGGCAAGCACCTCGAGATCCTGTGGGACGACGGGCTGATCCTGCACACGCACATGCGCATGACCGGCGCGTGGCACCTCTACCGGGCCACCGATCAGTGGCGGAAGCCGTACGCCCAGATGCGGGCGGCGATCGAGGTCGCGGACTGGGTGGCGGTGTGCTTCAATGCGCCGGTCGTCGAGACCTACCGCGCCGCGGATCGGCGTCGGCACCCCGGCATGGGGCGGCTCGGCCCAGATCTGTGCAAGCCGGACACCGATCTCGGCCTGGTCGTCAACCTGCTGCTCTCGTACCCGGACAAGGCGGCGCGGCTCGGTGACGTGCTGCTCGACCAGCGGGTGATGTGCGGGGTCGGCAACGTCTACCGCTGCGAGGTGCTGTGGGCCGACGAGCTGAGCCCGTTCGCTCCCGTCGGTGCGCTCGCCGAGCGCGACGCGATCCGGGTGGTGAACACCGCGGCGACGATGCTGCGCGCCAACCTCCACCGGGCGCAGCGCATCACCGCGCCGGGGCTGCGAGGCGGGCTCGCCGTCTACGGTCGCAACGGCCAGCCGTGTCACCGCTGCGGTGAGACGATCGCCAGCCGCAAGGTCGGCGAGTCCCACCGGCTGCTGTACTGGTGCCCGGGCTGCCAACTCCGTCACGACCCGAAGGCCGAGCCGGCCGACGACATCCCGATGGATCCGCACCCGGCGGCCGCCCGGTTCCTCGCCGACCTCCCCTGGAACCGCCGCACCGGCTAACCGTCAACACCCGGTGTCAGACACCCGGTGTCGACGCTCGCCGTCACGTGCCCTGTTCGGTGTCAGGCACCGGACAGCGCGCGTCACGCGCGGCCGAGGATGCGGTCGACGTCGATCTCGATGACGACGCGGTCGTCGCGCTGTTTGGGCTCGCGGTAGCGGGCGGCATATCCCTCGACGCCGGGCCTGACGCCCTCGGGATCGGACACCAGCCGTACCGGACCCTCCAGGCTGAGCCACCGACCGCCGTCGACCTGGCACACCGCCGCCCGCTGGCCGGCGGCCTCCATCCGGGCAGCGTTCCTCGCCTTCTGCGACGCGTCCCACGTGATCACCCGCGCCACCCGCGCCGGGGCGTCGTAGCTGAACCCGACGGCGACGACGTGCGGCGATCCGTCGGGCCGCAGCGTCGTCAGCGTCGCCAGGTGGTACTCGCCGAGGAAGGCGAGCACCTCCTCGGACAGGTCATCGACATCGAGCGCCATCCCCCGGTTCTATCGCCACCGGTGCGTCTCGGCGCGACCCGTGCGCGCCGAGACTCACCGGTGAACGGTTCACTCGGTCGTGATCGCCTCGAGGATGTTCATGCGCGAGGCCTTGCGCGACGGGTACAGCGAGGCGAGCAGGCCCGCCACCACCGCACCGATCAGGATCATCACGATGATCGTCGGGTTGAACGCCAGCTGGTCGATCACGTCGTCGGGGACCGCGAGCGACAGCACGATGCCGAGGAACGTCCCGAGCAGGATGCCGACGAGCGCCCCGAAGATCGACACGATCACCGCCTCCCATCGCACCGACCGGCGGGTCTGGCGCCGGTTCATCCCGACCGCCCGCAGCAGGCCGATCTCCCGGGTCCGCTCGAACACTCCGAGCGCCAAGGTGATCGAGATGCCGAGGACGGCGATCACGATCGCGAACGCGAGCAGCATCGAGATGATGATCAGCAACTGGTTGATCTGCGCCTCCTGTGACGCCCGGAACTCGGCGTTGGTCTGCACGTTGGCCTGCGGGAACTCGGCCATCGCCGCGCTGACCGCGGCGTCACCGACCGCCGGGTCGACCCCGTCGGCGAGCTTGCCGATGATGAAGAAGTCGCGGGCCGGTGCGTCGCTCACCGACTCGAGCGTGTCGAGGCCGATCAACCAGTTGCCGAACGTCGCGTCGCCGTAGATGCCGGCGACGGTCAGGACCCCGCTGACCCCGTTCTGGTACGTGACCGCGACCTCCGAGCCGACCTCGAGGTTGAGGTCCTCGGCGGGGTCGACGTGCACGAGGAGCTCGTCGGGTCCGAGCCCGGAGATCGTCCCGGCCCGCAGGTCGGGGTTGACCAACTTCTCGAACGCCACCGGGTCGATCGCGCCGAACGCCTTCTGATCGCCGTCGACGAGTCCGGCGATGCCGCGGACCGGGGTCACCGCGTCGAGCTCGGGCACGGCGGCCAACGTGTCGGCGACGACCGGCGACAAGCCCTGGAAGCTGTCGTCGGTCACGACGTAGTCCGCCGTGATCGCGTTCTCCAAGGTGTCGACGAACGTCGCCCGCAGCGACGAGGCGAACACCGCGGCCGCGCTGACGAGCGACACGCCGATCATCAACGCGGCGGCGCTCGACGAGGTGCGTCGCGGCGTGCGGGCGACGTTCTGCCGGGCGAGCGCACCGGGCACCTTGAAGAGCCGCTCGATCGGCCAGCCGATCGCCCTGGTCACCGGCCGGGCGATCGTGGACGAGACGCTGGCGACGCCGACGAACAGCAGCAGGCCTCCGCCACCGGCGAGCACGGCGAGCGCGACCGCCCCGCCCGGCCGGACGAACAGCCCGGTGATGAACATCAGCAGCCCCAGCCCGGTCAGCACCGATCCGAGGATCAGCCGCTTGGCGCGCATCGCGCTGTAGCCCAGCTCGGGCCGCATCGCGGCCACCGGCGGGATCTTGGACGCGCGCCACGCGGGAACGATGACGTCGATCATCGTGAACACGACGCCGACGAGGACCGCGAAGACGATCGTCCGCCAGGCGAGGATCGTGTCGGGCGAGGGGAACCCGGCGCCGGCGGCGTTGAACCCGGCGACGAGCAGGCGCGCGACGACGACGCCGCCGAGGATCCCGAGGGCGGTGGCGATCACCGACAGGATCAGTGCCTCGGCGACGATCATCGAGCCGACCTGCCGACGCGACGCACCGACGGCGCGCAGCAGTGCGAGCTCGCGCAGGCGCTGGCCGATCGTGATCTGGAACACGTTGTTGATGATGAACGCGCTGACGAACGCGGTGATGAACGCGAAGATCAGCAGCCCGGTCCCGAACAAGCCGATGAACTGATTGACGCTGTCGGCGCTCTCCTGGGCGAGCTCCTCGCCGGTGATGATCTCGGTCTGCGCGGGGAGCACCCGCTCGATCGACGCCCGGACCGCAGCGTCGTCGGCGCCCTCGACCAACTTGATGTCGATCGCGTCGACCTTGCCATCGGCGCCGAAGTTGACCAGCGCGGTGTCGAGGTCGAGCGCGACCAGCGCGGCGCCACCGAAGCTGTCGGCGTTGCCGAGGCCGATCGTCGCGGTGACCGTGCCCTGGTGCTGACCGGTGTCGGTCAGGTAGGTCACCGTGTCGCCGACGTCGATGTTCTCGCGATCTGCGGTGGCCTTGTCGATCGCCAGCTCGCCGGGGCCGGTCGGCGGAGCGCCCGCTTTGACCGTCACACCCTGGATGCCGCTGTCGCCCTCCCAGGACACGCCGAGCGTCGGCCCACCCGCGGGCGTGACCGCGTCGCCGTTCTCGTCGATCAGCTGGGCGTACCGGGTCAGCGTCGGCTCGACGACCGCCACGCCGTCGAGGCCGACGATGTCGTCGGCGATCGCCACGTCGATCGGCTCGCGGGCGCTGTCGCCGTCGAACTCCTGCGCGCTGCGCACCTCGAAGTCGACGTCCTGGGAGAGCTCGGCGAACAGGTCGTCGAACACGGCGCGCAGGCTGTCGGCGAGGACGAACGACCCGACGACGAAGGAGACCCCGGCCATGATCGCGACGGCGATCGCGATCGTGCGCCCGATGCGGGCGCGGATGCTCTTGCGGGCGATGAGCGCGGTTGATCGGATGGCCATCTCAGCCTCCGAAGTTCCGCATGTGGTCGAGCACCGAGTCGGCGGTCGGCTCGGCGAGCTCGCCGACGATCTTGCCGTCTTCGAGGAAGATCGCCCGATCGGCGTACGACGCGGCGTTGGGATCGTGGGTCACCATCACGATCGTCTGGCCGAACTCGCGCACCGCCCGGCGCATGAAGTCGAGGATCTCGGCGCCGGTGTGGGAGTCGAGGTTGCCGGTCGGCTCGTCGGCGAAGATGATCCGCGGCTTCGAGGCGAGCGCCCGGGCGACGGCGACTCGCTGCTGCTGGCCGCCCGACAGCTCGCTCGGCCGGTGCTTGAGCCGGTCGCCCAGGCCGACCGTGGTCACCACGTTGTCGATCCAGGCGGCATCGCCGGTCTCGCCGCCGAGCATCATCGGCAGCCGGATGTTCTCCTCGGCGGTGAGCGTCGGGATCAGGTTGAACGCCTGGAACACGAACCCGATCTGCGTGCGCCGGAGCTCGGTCAACTCCTTGTCGTTGAGCTCTGCCAGGTAGGTGTCACCGACGTAGGTGGCTCCCGAGGTCAGGGTGTCGAGGCCGGCGAGGCAGTGGAGCAACGTCGACTTGCCCGACCCCGACGGCCCCATGATCGCGGAGAACCTGCCGCTCTCGAACGAGACGGTGACACCGTCGAGCGCGTGGACCTGGGCGTCGCCGATCCCGTACAGCTTCGTGGCGTCGACGGCGCCGGCGGCCGCGTACGGCGGCGCCGGAGGGGCGGAAGGCATGGGGGCGGTCATGGTGCCATCGTCGCTCGCCGACCTCGCTCCCGCATCCCCCGCCGGGTGGAATCGGGTCCCTCCCGAGGAGGAACCGTCGCTCCGCGGTTCGGGGCTGACGCCGGACCGCGCTCGGTCGACGCGACGTCAGTGGTCGCCGGGGACGACGAGGCCGGACTCGTAGGCGGCGACGACCGCCTGCACGCGATCGCGGGCGTCGAGCTTGGCCAGGATCCGGCCGACGTGGGTCTTGACCGTGGCCTCGCCGAGGTACAGCTCGCCCGCGATCTCGGCGTTGGACAGCCCGCGGGCCATCAGCTTGGTCACCTCGGTCTCGCGCTCGGTCAGCCGGTCGATCCCGGGATGGGCGTCGGGCTGGCCGGCCGGTCGTCGAGCGATCTCGTCGATCAGCGCGCGGGTCACCGACGGGGCGAGCAGCGCATCACCGGCGGCGATGACCCGGATCGCATCGACCAGTTGCTCGGCCGGAGCGTCCTTCAGCATGAACCCGCTGGCTCCGGCGCGCAGCGCGGCGTGGACGTAGTCGTCGAGGTCGAACGTGGTCAGCATCATCACCCTCGGACCCGCAGCTGGAGCCGTTCGGCAGATCCGCTCGCACGCCTCGATGCCGTCCATGTTCGGCATCCGGACGTCCATCAGGATCACATCGGGCTTCGACCGGGCGACGAGCTCGACCGCGTCAGCCCCGTCGGCCGCCTCGCCGACCACCGTGATGTCGGCCTCGGCTTCGAGGATCATCCGGAAGCCGACGCGCACCATCTCCTGGTCGTCGACCAGCATCACCCGGATCACGAGATCGGTGCGCGGGCGGTGACCGCGTGCTGGTCGATCGGCAGCCGGACCCGGACGCGCCAGCCGCCACCGACCCGCGGACCGGCCTCGATGTCCCCGCCGATCGCTCCCACCCGCTCGCGCATGCCGACCAGTCCGTAGCCGGGCGCGCCCTGGTCGGCGGCCGCGCCGCGCCCGTCGTCGTCGATCGAGATCGTCAGAAGACCCCCTCGCGCTCGACGCGCACCTCGACCGAATCGACCGGTCCGGCGTGGCGCCGCACGTTGGTGATCGCCTCCTGGACCACGCGGTAGCCGATCAGCATCACGCTGTGCGGGAGCTCGCCGATGTCGTCGCCGACCGTCAGGCTGACCGGCAGCGCGTCGTCGCGACCGAGCAGCGTGTCGATGTCGGCGAGCGTCGGCTGCGGGGTTCGCTCGTCGGCTCCGTCGCCGGAGCTGCGCAGGATCCCGAGGATCGCGCGCAGCTCGCTCATCGTCTGCCGCCCCGACTCCTCGATCGCCGCCAGTGCCTGGTGGGCCAGTTCGGGCGAGTTGTCGAGGCTTCGGCGGGCGGCGGCAGCCTGGATCACCATCACGCTGACCGAGTGGGCGACGACGTCGTGGAGCTCGCGGGCGATGCGGGTGCGCTCGGCGTTGACCCGCTGCTCGGCGAGCAACTCCCGCTCCCGCTCGGCCCGCTCGGCCCGCTCGGCGAGCGAGTCGACGTGCTCCCGCCGGCGGCGCATGTTGTCGCCGAGCACGAACCCGGTGACGAGCAACACGACGGTGCCGACGAACTCCCCGACCAGATTCTGGCCGTCGATCCACCCGCCGACGAACAGGATGCCGACCATGCCGCCGATCGCCGCCAGGACGCGCGACCGCCGGTACCCGCTGGAGTGCGCTCCGATCGAGTACACCGCGATGGTCGGGCCGAGGAACGCGACACCGCTGACACCGACCCACAGCGCGACGCACTGCGCGGCGACGACCACCAGCCCGGAGCGCAGCGGGAACGTCCGGCGCCAGGCGACCGGGAACGTGGTGGTGGCGACGAGCAGCACCGACCACCACGTCGGCTCGACGGGGTCGGGGTCGGTCGAGCTGGCGTCGCCGACCAGATGGGCGCCGACGGCGAGCGCGGTCACCACGATGGCGAGCAGGAGGTCGGCGCTTCGCGGATGGTCCCGCAACCACTGGATCGGGTGGATGAGCCGCATCGTCACCGACGCTACCGATCGCAGGCTCGCCGGCCGTCCGCCTCCGGGGGGATCTGCCGTACGATCACCGGTTGATGGCCTGCGCCTCCTGCTCACAGCCGTTGCCGGACGGGGCCAGGTTCTGCCCGTTCTGCGGGCTGGAGGTCGTGTCGGCGGCGAGCGAGGAACGGCGCGTCGTGACCGTGCTCTTCGCCGACATCGTCGGGTACACGGGGCTGGTCGAGCACCTCGACCCCGAGCGGGCCAAGCGGCTCGTCGACGCCGCGTTCGAGCGGTTGATCGCCGACATCGTCGAGTACGGCGGCCGCGTCGACAAGGTCCTCGGCGACGCGATCATCGCGCTGTTCGGCGCGCCGGTCGCCCACGAGGACGACCCCGATCGGGCGATCCGGGCGGCGCTCGCCATGCACGAGTCGCTCGCCGCGTTCGTCGAGGACACCGACATGGACCGCCCGATGCAGGTGCGGATCGGCGTCAACACGGGCGAGGTGCTCGTCGGGCGGATCCGCGGGACCGACGACTACACGGCGATGGGCGACGTCGTCAACGTCGCCTCGCGGTTGCAGGCGCTCGCTCCGCCCGGCGGCGTCTTCATCGGCGACTCGACCGCAGCGCTGGCCACGCCCGAGATCCTGCGCGAGCGGGTCGACGAACTGGACGTCCGCGGCCGCGAGCAGACCGAGACGGTGTGGCGGGTCACCGGGCGCCGCCGCCACACACCGATCGTCGGTGTCCGCACCGACGCCCCGTTCGTCGGCCGCGTCGAACAGCGCGAGCTGCTGGCGTCGATCATGGCGATGGTGGCCTCGGGGCGCAGCGCGGTCGTCGCCGTCAGCGGTGAGGCCGGCGCGGGCAAGACCCGGCTGATCGCCGAGGCGCTGGAGGACTTCCCGGGGCCGGATGGCGTCGTGTTCGCCGGCCACTGCGCGCCCTACGGCGAGACCAACGTGTGGTCGCCGATCGCGTCGGCGCTGTTCCAGCGGATGGAGCTCGACGAGCAGGTCTCGGTCGAGCGGTTGCGCGCACTCAGCCGCGAGAAGGGCGTCGAACTGTACGGATTCGACGCGGACGACCCGGTCCTCGGCTGGTTCGTCGAGGCGGTCCTCCACCTCAGCGGCCATCCGTCCGAGCTCGACGACGTGCCGCCGGCCCAGGCCCGCGAGACGCTGTTCCAGCTGATGGTCGACGGCATCCGGCGCCGGAGCAACGTCGGCCCGGTCGTCGTGTGGATCGACGATCTGCAGTGGGCGGACTCCCTGCTGATCGAGTTGTTGCACCGGCTGGCGCGCTCGCTGGTCGATCGGCCGGTGCTGATCATCACCGCCCAGCGCGACGACATCGAGCTCGACTGGCCGCCGGCCACCGATCACCCGATCACGGTCCGCATGCCGCTCGATCCGCTGACGCGCGCCGAGGCCGACCAGGTCGTCGATGCGGTCTTCGGGGCGGCCCCCGACCCGGTGCTCGCCGCCCAGCTCTACGAGCGCAGCGGGGGCAACGCGCTGTTCCTCACCGAGCTCGCGGGCTTGGCGTGCGCAGACCCCGACAGCACCGAGCTGCCCCGCTCGCTGCGGGCGCTGATCGCGGCGCGGCTCGACCGGTTGTCGCCGGCGGCCCGGGCGATCATCGACAATGCGGCGGTGCTCGGGGCCGACGGGCCGGTCGATGCGCTGGCGATGTACGCCGACCATCTCGACCAGTCGTTCTCGCTCGACGACGTGGCTCAGCTCGACGCGGACGGGCTGCTGCGCGTCGACCGCGGGTGGTACCGGTTCCGTAGCGACGTCGTGCGCGAGGTCGCCTACCAGACCCTGACCAAGTTGGTGCGCGCCGAGCGTCACGCCGCGACCGCCAGCGTGATGTCCGGGATCGCCGGCATCCCGATCGAGCGCGTCGCCCACCACGCGGCGACCGCCGCCGAGCTGGTCGCCGAGATCGGTCCGGTTCGCTCGGTGCCACCGAACATCGCAGACCAGGCGATCGCGTATCTGCGCGACGCCGGTCGCCGGGCGCTCGACATCGGCGCGTTCGGTCAGGCGATCCGCAGCGCGACGCGGGCGCTCGACCTCGGTCCCGACGACCCTCACGTCCGGCGCGAGCTGCTCCTGCTGCGCGCCGGCGCGGCGACCGAGCGGCGCGAGGTCGGGCCTGCGGGCGCCGATGCCCGGATGGTCCTCGAGTCGGCCCTCGAGGCCGGCGATCGGCGCGACGAGGGAATCGCCCGACGGTTGCTCGGCGTCCACGCGCAGATCGCCGGCGATCTCCCCACGTCGCGACGGGAGCTGGGTGCGAGCGTCGACATCTTCCGCGAGCTCGGCGACGACTCGGAGCTGGCGAGCTCGCTCGCCGACCGCGGGTTCATCGAGGTGTTCGGCGGCTCGCTGCGCGAGGCGGAGTGGCTGTTGGGCGAGGCCGAGGGGCTTGCCCAACGCCTCGGCGATCGGCGGTCGGGCGCATGGGTCACCGAGCATCAGGCGTGGGTCGCGTTCCTGTCCGGGGATGTCGGGCTCGCCGAGACCCGGCTCGACACCGCCGCCGCGCACTTCGAGGAGCTCGGCGATCGCTCCGGCCAGGGCTGGGCCCAGGCGTTGCGCGCCTACCTCTTCTTCTACGAGCGCAATTTCGCCGAAGCCGAGCGGATGGCGATGAAGGTCCGCGCCGATGCGATCGAGCTCGGGGAGCGGTGGGCGCCGGCGATGATGGACTCGCTCCTCGCGTCGATCCGCCTCTGGACCGGCCGCTTCGCCGAGGCCGAGGAGCTCTCGCGGCGTGCGCTCGCCGGGTTCCGCGAGCTCGGCGACCGGTTCGGGATGGTGCAGGCGCTCGCCCCGCGCATCCGGGCGCTGATCGCGCTCGGCCGGACCCACGACGCCGAGCGCGGGCTCGAGGAGGCCCTCTCGTTGAGCGATGCGTTCGGCGACCTCGCCTTCCCGACGATGGCCGCGGCGGGCGCCGCGGTGCACCTCGGCCTCGGCGAGCGGTCGGTCGTGCTCGGCCAGTCGGCGCTGGAGCGGATCACGGCGATGGGCGCCGAGGGGAGCGAGGTGCGGGTCACACTGGCGCTCGGTCTGTGCCAGGTCGGCCGTGCCGAGGAGGCGATGGCGCTGCTCCTCGACGTCGAGGTCGATTTCCCCTACGGCCATGCCGTCCGGTCGCTCGCCGCGGTGATGGTGGGCGACGATGCGACGGCGCGCGCCGACGCCGCGGCGGTGCACGCCGAGGCCGGCTCGACGTACCTCGACCGCGTGATCGCCGACCTCGCCGCGGCAACCGCTGCGCTCCGCGGCGACGAGCACGACCTGGCCGTCCAGCGCCTCGAGCGGGCCAGGCACACCGCCCATGAAGCGGGTGATGCGGTTGCGCGGGCGCTGGCCGGCTGCGCGGCGACGACCTTGGTCGGCGAGGTCGACGAGGGGGAGCAGGAGCACCTCGGCACCGGCTGGCACCGCGTGATCGCCGAGCTCGCCGTCGCCGCGCACCCGGCTCCGGCCCGAGGCCAGCCACCCGCCCCGGACCAGCACCCGGAAGCCGACACCGACTCGCATCCTGACCCGAACTCCCAGCTGGGCACGGACTCCCCTGGGGCGGACCCGCACCCGGACCCGAACCAGAACCCGCTGCCGCTGCTGCCGTGACCGAGGTCGGTGCCGCTGCGCGCGTGTACCCGACCGGCCTGATCGTCGGTCGCTTCGACCCGCCGCACCTCGGCCATTCGTTCATGATCGAGCAGGCGGCTCGGCGATGCGACCGGCTGGTCGTGTTCGTCAACTCGTCGGTGGCGCGCGATGTCGCACCCGGTGCGTTGCGTGCGTCGTGGCTCACCGAACTGCACCCCGACGTCGACGTGCGCGAGGTCCGTCACGCCTTGCGGACCGACTTCGACGACGAGGACCTGTGGCAGCGGTGGATCGACCTGTTCCGCGCACGCTGGCCTCATCCGGTCGGCCCGCACGCCGTGTTCTCGTCGGACCACTACCTCGACGAGCTGGCCCGCCGCCTCGGCGCGGTGGCCGTGGTCGTCGACGCCGAGCGGACCACCGTCCCGATCAGCGCGACGATGATCAGGGAGTCACCCGGTCGTCACCTCGACCGCCTCGCCCCACCCGTCCGCGCCTGGGTCGAGTCCCACTGGCTCTGACCGGGCGTCCGCTGACTCCCGCCCGAAATCGCGCGCCCGGGTGGCGCTCGGCGCAAGGATCTGCGGTCTGAACGGCGGACCCTCCGGGCAGGCGTCGGTGGACACTCGGCCGCGTGACGTGGCAGAGTGTCGTCGATCAGCGTCGAGTCGCTGTTCAGACCGGCGTCGAGAAGATCCGAGCTGCCGATCATTCGATCGTTCGAGGTTGCGCTACCGGCCCGCCCGCCCGCAGCGCAGACAAGACAGGGGAACCACATGATCCGCACGGCACGCACCAGGCCCGCTTCCGTCTTCCGGGCGGTAGTCGCGACCGCACTCGTCGCCGGCACGTTGGCCTTGACGTCGTCGCCACCGGTGGCGACGGCCGCGACGTCCGACTTGTTGATTTCGGAGTATGTCGAGGGGTCGTCGAACAACAAGGCGATCGAGATCTACAACGGCACGGGTGCGGCGATCGATCTTGCGGCGGGGGGGTACAGCATCGAGATGTACTTCAACGGCAATGTCTCGGCGGGGCTGACGGTGAATCTTGCCGGGACCGTTGCCGATGGTGACGTGTTCGTGCTGGCGCAGTCGACTGCGGACCCGCTGATCCTCGCGCAGGCGGATCAGACGAGTGGCGCTGGGTTCTTCAATGGTGATGATGCGATCGTGCTTCGCAAGGGCGCGGCGGTCGTCGACTCACTTGGCGAGGTCGGGTTCGATCCGGGTTCGGAGTGGGGGTCGGGGCTCGTCAGCACGCAGGACAACACGCTGCGCCGGATGGCGTCGGTCTGTGCGGGCGACACTGTCGTGAACGATGTGTTCGATCCGGTGATCGAGTGGGACGGCTTCGCCAACAACACCTTCGACGGCCTCGGCGCCCACATCGCCAACTGCGGCGGGCCGCTGCTGACCGACTTGTTGATTTCGGAGTATGTCGAGGGGTCGTCGAACAACAAGGCGATCGAGATCTACAACGGCACGGGTGCGGCGATCGATCTTGCGGCGGGGGGGTACAGCATCGAGATGTACTTCAACGGCAATGTCTCGGCGGGGCTGACGGTGAATCTTGCCGGGACCGTTGCCGATGGTGACGTGTTCGTGCTGGCGCAGTCGACTGCGGACCCGCTGATCCTCGCGCAGGCGGATCAGACGAGTGGCGCTGGGTTCTTCAATGGTGATGATGCGATCGTGCTTCGCAAGGGCGCGGCGGTCGTCGACTCACTTGGCGAGGTCGGGTTCGATCCGGGTTCGGAGTGGGGGTCGGGGCTCGTCAGCACGCAGGACAACACGCTGCGCCGGATGGCGTCGGTCTGTGCGGGCGACACTGTCGTGAACGATGTGTTCGATCCGGTGATCGAGTGGGACGGCTTCGCCAACAACACCTTCGACGGCCTCGGCGCCCACATCGCCAACTGCGGCGGCGGTGGCGGCGCGGCCATCATCATCGACTGTGGGCCGTCGCTGGTCACTGACGCGGGGGTCGCCGGTTCGGCGACCGTCTCGGCCAGCGACGCCGACGACACGGTCGACGCGATGACGCTGGCCTCCGACGACGTGTCGCCCGGCGGCAACCTCACGGGAACGTTCACGCCGTCGGCCGGTGTCGGTGACCCGGCGACGCTCGAGTTGGACCTCGACGCGCTCGCCGATGTCGGGTTCTATACGGCGACCGTCGTGGCCGAGAACTCCACCGGCGACACGACGACGTGCGACCTGCAGATCCAGGTCGTCGGGATCACGCTGATCCACGACGTCCAGGGTCCGGGGTTGGTCAGCCCGATTGTCGGCGCCACCGTCGTCGTCGAGGGGATCGTCGTCGGCGACTTCCAGAACGGTGCCGCCGGTGCGAACGGCGACCTGAACGGGTTCCACGTCCAGGAGGAGGACGCCGACGCCGACACCGATCCGCTCACCTCCGAAGGCATCTTCGTCTTCGACGGCAGCAGTAGCAGCAGTCCGGCGGTCGACGTGGCGATCGGCGATCTGGTGCGTGTCGAAGGGCTGGTGTCCGAGTTCAACGGCCTGACCGAGATCACCTCGTTCACCGGCGTCACCGTCCTGAGTAGCGAGAACAACCCGCCGCCGCCGCTGCCCACACCCGCGGCGCCGTCGCTGCCGGTCACGTCGGTCGACGACTTCGAGCGGTACGAGGGGATGTCGGTCGTCTTCTCGCAGGACCTGGTCATCTCGGAGTACTTCAACTTCGACCGGTTCGGCGAGATCGTGCTCACGACCGACCGGCGGCTGACGCCGACCGCGGAGTTCGAGCCCGGACCGGCAGCCATCGCGGCCGCGGCCGACTTCCTCCTCAACCGGATCACGCTCGACGACGGGCGCACGAGCCAGAACCCCGACCCCGCGATCCACCCGAACGGAGCGGACTTCGACCTGAACAACCTGTTCCGTGGCGGCGACACGGTGGCCAAGGTGACCGGCGTGATGGACTACGGCTTCGGCCTGTACCGGATCCAGCCCACGCAGGGCGCGGACTACACCAACGCCAACCCGCGCACCGCGGCCCCCGACCCGGTCGGCGGCGACATCACTGTCGCGTCCTTCAACGTCTTGAACTACTTCACGACGATCGACGACGGCGTCAACGACATCTGCGGGCCGAACGGTGATCAGGAGTGCCGCGGCGCCGACGACCCCAACGAGCTGAAGCGCCAGCGCGACAAGATCGTGGCTGCTCTCGCAGCGATCGACGCCGACGTGTTCGGGCTCATCGAGATCGAGAACAACGACCTCGCCGGCGTCAACGTCGACGCCGTCGGGAACCTCGTCGACAGCCTCAACGCGGCGACCGCTCCCGGCACGTATGACGCGATCGACACCGGCACGATCGGCACCGACGCGATCAAGGTGGCGATGATCTACAAGCCGACATCGGTGTCGCCCGTCGGACCGTACGCGATCCTCGACAGCGGCGTCGACCCCCGCTTCATCGACACCAAGAGCCGTCCGGTCCTTGCCCAGACGTTCGCCGACAACGCGACCGGGGGTGTCGTGACCGTGGCGGTCAACCATCTCAAGTCGAAGGGCTCGGCCTGCGTCGACGTCGGCGACCCCGACACCGGCGACGGCTCCGGCAACTGCAACATCACCCGCACGATGGCGGCCGAGGCGCTGGTCGACTGGCTGGCCACCGACCCGACCGGGAGCGGCGACGCCGACTTCCTGATCATCGGCGACCTCAACTCGTACGACAAGGAGCCGCCGATCGATGCGATCATCGCCGGCGGCGACGACACGGTCGGCACGAGCGACGACTACACCGACCTCGTGTTCCAGTACCTCGGCGAGGACGCCTACTCCTACGTGTTCGACGGCCAGACCGGCTACCTCGACCACGCGCTGGCCAACGCCGACCTGGTCGACCAGGTCACCGGCGTCACCATCTGGCACATCAACGCCGACGAGGCGGACCTGATCGACTACGACACGTCGTTCAAGCAGCCTGCCCAGGACGCGATCTACGCGCCCGACGCCTACCGTTCGTCCGACCACGACCCGGTGATCATCGGGCTGGAGCTGGGGGTGACCGAGACGGCCCGCGGGCTGAAGGAAGCGGCCCGCGCCGATCTCGAAGCACTCCTCCCGACCGGCAGCTCGAAGGACGACAAGGCGATCGAGAAGGCGATCGACGCGATCGACGACAGCCTCGACCCCGATCGCTGGCTCGACGACTCGTACCTGAACGGCAAGGACGGCAACAAGGTCTTCGACGAGGAGAAGAAGGCGGTCAAAGAGCTCGACAAGGTCACGGGTTCCGCGGCGGCTGCGGCGCAAGCGGCGATCGACCAGTTGCTCGCCGCCGACGACCTGCTGGCCAACGCGGCGCTCGACATCGCGATCAACACCGGCGGCAAGGCGAGCGACATCGCCAAGGCCCAGTCCGAGCTCGCGAAGGCCGCCGACGAGATCGCCGACGGCGACTTCGACAAGGCGATCGACCACTACAAGAAGGCGTGGCAGCACGCGGTCAAGGCCGTCGAGGACGCCCGCTACGCGACGTTCAACGCGTCGCTGAACCGGTTCAACGAGGGCGACCTCGCCTTCGAGCTGGCGACCGCCGGCAGCGCCCAGCCGGCCACGATCGCCGAGATCATCCAGCGGGCGCGGCCCGAGGTGCTGCTGATCAACGAGTTCGACTACGACGCCGGCGGCGTCGGCGCGGCGCGGTTCCAGCAGAACTACCTGTCGATCGGCCAAGGTGGCGCCGATCCGATCGATTACCCGTTCCGCTACGTCGCGCCGTCCAACACCGGCATCCCGTCGGGGTTCGATCTGAACAACGACGGGAACATCGGTGGACCCGACGATGCATTCGGCTTCGGCTTCTTCCCGGGGCAGTTCGGCATGGTCGTGTACTCGATGCACCCGATCGACGTCGATGAGATCCGCACGTTCCAGAACTTCCTCTGGAAGGACATGCCGGGTGCACTGCTGCCCGAGGACCCGCCGGGCACCCCGTGGTTCACACCGGACGAGCTCGACGTGGTCCGGCTGTCGTCGAAGAGCCACTGGGACGTGCCGATGTGGATCGGTGACCGCGAGGTGCACTTCCTCGTCAGCCACCCGACGCCGCCGGTGTTCGACGGCCCGGAGGACCGCAACGGCAAGCGCAACTTCGACGAGATCCGCTTCTGGGCCGACTACGTCAAGGGTGGCGGCACCGCGTGCGTACATCTACGACGACGCCGGCGACTTCGGCGGGCTCGCGGGCGGTGATCGGTTCGTCATCGCCGGCGACCAGAACTCCGATCCGCTCGACGGCGACAGCATCCCCGGCGCGGTCCAGCAGTTGCTCGACAGCCCGAAGGTGAACACCAAGGTCACCCCGGACAGCCTGGGCGGGCCCGAGCAGGCGGTGCTCCAGGGCGGCGCGAACACGACTCACCTCAGCGACCCGGCGTTCGACACCGCCGACTTCGCCGACTTCGCCCCGGGCAACCTCCGGGCGGACTACGTGCTGCCGTCGAAGAACATGAAGATCACCGACGCCGAAGTGTTCTGGCCGTTGGCGTCCGATCCGCTGTTCGCGCTCGTCGGCACGTTCCCGTTCCCCAGCTCGGACCACCGCCTCGTCTGGGTCGACGTCGACGTCTAGCTAGTGCCCTGACCGCAAACGTTTGCGGTGTTCCGCCGGCCGGCACCGCCGCTCGCGGCGTCGCGGCTCCTCACCGTAGGGCAGGGCTACGCAGTCGTCGCCACGCCTTGCGAGCGACGCACCCGACTCGGCGTCGACACCTCGAACGTTCACGGTCACGGCACGAGCGCCAACCGCCCACGGCGACGACCGAGACGTGGGCGACGGCGCGGGGACGACCACCGCGACGGTGTTCGCCGGCGATGGCGTTGACGGTACGGTGGGGCGATGAGCATCCCCGTCGAACTCCCCGACCTGGCGCGGGCGATCGCCGACTACGACTACGCCTACGTGCTCACGGTCGGCGGTGACCAGCGCGCCCACATCGTGGCGACGCACCCGGTGTGGGACGGCAACGAGTTGGTGGTCACGCTCGGCCGTGGGTCGACGGCCAACGCGGCGGCGCGACCGTCGATCTCGCTGTGCTACCCGCCGGTCGAGGCCGGTGGGTACAGCCTGATCATCGACGGCACCGCAGCGGTCGGCGACGACCGGGTGGTGCGGTTCGCGCCGACCGGCGCGGTGCTCCACCGTCAGGCCGCCGACGGCGTGGCGGGCTCGGTCACCGGCTGCGCCAACGACTGCGCCCCGGTCATCCCCCGCTGACCCCGTCCCCGACCTCGCCCCGACCGATTGCGTGATGATGTTGCGCACAGTGTGCGCGGGTTGTTCACGCGAATCCTTGGGGAGGAGCGTCGTGGGCGGCGCCGGCGGCGGCGGCGGTGGCGATGTCTGCGTCAGTCGAGTTCGACGTCGACCATGTTCAGCGGACCTCGGGCGACGGTCGCCTGCGCAGCGCGGGGCTTGCCGCCGAGCCACACCCGGACCGCGGGGTCGGCCTCGACGTTGCGGAGCCACTGCGAGTCACCCCGGACGGTGCTGACGTACAGCTTGTCGCCGACGCGTGAGGCGAGCAGCGGCACGCGCCGGGGTTGACCCGAGACGCGGCCGACGGTTTCGAGCACGACGGCCCCGCGCCGACCGGCAACGGGTTGCCGACGCCGGCCTCGACTGCGGGCCGGACGACCGAGTTGAGCGTCCGGAACGCCGTCTTGGTGAGTTGTGCCTGGGCAGCTGAGAGACGTTCCACACCGCCAGGCTACGGGTGGCTTCGTTACGATCCGCCGATGGACGAGATCGAAGCTCGCGTGCGTTCGGTGGTCGCCGGCCTCGGCATCGACCACGAGGTCGTCGACTGCGACCCGGCGCTCGCCGACACGGCGCAGTTCGTCGAGGCCTACGGTTACGAGCTGGAGGAGTCGGCGAACACGATCGTCGTGATCGGCAAGAGCGACCCGCCGGTGTTCGTCGCCTGCGTCGTGCTGGCCCACACGCGGCTCGACGTCAACAAGGCGGTGAAGAAGAAGCTCGGCGTCCGCAAGTGCTCGTTCGCCGCGGCCGACGACACGCGGGCGGTGACCGGGATGGAGATCGGTGGGGTCACGCCGTTCGCGCTGCCCGACGACCTCCCGCTGTGGATCGACGGCCGGGTGATGGAGCGCGAGCGCATCGTGCTCGGCGGCGGCAGCCGCGCCTGCAAGGTCGTCGGGCCGCCGACGCTGCTCACCGCGCTCCCCAACGCCGAGGTCGTCGAAGCCCTCGCCCTCGAACCCCGGTAGCACCACCCGGAATCTCGGCGCCGTTGTTGCCGCCGGCGAGTACTTCCTCGGTCAGCCCATGTGGGTGGTGTGCGACGGCTGGACGACCATCACGACCCGGTGGTCGCCGCGTTGGTGGAACGGGTACGCGTCGACACCCATGTACTTCTTGGCCATCGAGTCGATGAACGTGTTCGACTTGTCGTCGTCGATGCGCACGACCGTGCCCCGGATCTCCAGGTAGCGGTACGGGTTGTCCGGATCGATGCCCGACAGCGCGATCGTCGGGTTGCGGACGAGGTTCTCGTACTTCTGGCGACCGTGGGTCAGCGAGAACATGAAGTGCTCACCGTCCCAACCGCCCCACACAGGGCTCGACTGGAGCTCGTCGTCGGGGCCGTTGGTCGCGATGTGCCAAAACACCTTCTTGTCGAGGAGGTCGGCATGGGATGCGGGGATGACGCTCATGGCAGTGACGCTACTTGCGCCGGTCACCCGGGGGCCGACGGTGCGGCACTCGCCCGAGCGGCGGTGTCGAGATCGGTGAGGAATCCCGTGAAGCCCTTGGTGAACTGCTTGTCCAGCAGCCCGCCCATCAGCCTCCCGATCGGGCCGAAGCGGGGTTCGTACGAGTAATCGACGCCGACGGTCGTCGGGTCGTCGCCGTCGCCGCCTTCGAGCGTGAACGTCGCGACCGCCCGCTTCAGCGGGAGCTTGGTCGCCGAGTCGATGCTGACGACCAGCTTCTCCTCGGGATGCCACTCGGCGATCGTCTCCTCGAGCTCGCCCATCGGTGCCAGATCGCAGTGGCGTGTGGCGCCGACACCGACCGGCGCGTCACCGGTGGCGAAGCTCTTCTTGACCCCGGTGTTCCAGTCGGCGATGTTCGAGAAGTCGGCGAGCACGGCCCACACGGCGGATCTCGGGGCGGGGATGCTCCGGCTGACGGTGATTGATCTCATGTCATCTCAGAACCGATGTCGCGACGCCGGCATTCCGCGCCGCGGTCGAGCAACGTCAGACCGGCGGCCGGCGATCGGCCCACGGGTGAGCGGCTTCGAGCTGTGCGGCGACGGCGATCAGCAGGTCCTCGCGTCCGTATCCGGCGACGAGCTGGACACCGATCGGCAGACCCTCGGCGTTGCGGTGGAGCGGCAGGTTGATCGCCGGTTGACCGCTGGCGTTGAACGGCGGCGTGAACGCGACGAACTGTGTGGCGCGCTTCATCCCGGCCAGCGGATCGTCGGGCGTGGCGTCGTGCTCGCCGATCATGACGGGCGGTTCGGCCAGGGTCGGCGTCAGGAGCAGGTCCCAGCCGTCGGCCCACCACTGGTGGAGCGCGCGCCGGAACTCCATGACCGCGGCGAGCGCTTCGGCGTAGTCGACCCCGGAGAGCCGACGGGCGAAGGCGGCCTGCGCCCAGTTGACCGGCTCGACGTCGTCGGCGTTCAGTTCCCGTCCGGCCATCTTCGACATCGTGTCCACCCCGACCGCCATCGCGGTCGCCCACATCGCCATGAACCGTCCGGTGAACGAGGCGTCGCCGAGCACGGCGGGGTGGGCCACCGCCACATCGTGCCCGAGACCTTCGAGCATCGCCGCCGCGGCTCGGGCGGCAGCCGTGCAGTCGGGATGGATCGATCGGCCCTCCTGGGGGTGCGTGTCGAGCAGGCCGATGCGCAGCCGGCCGGGCTCGGCGCGCAGTTCGTCGGCGTACGGCCGCCGCGGTGCCGGCGCGACGATCGAATCGCCGATCCCGGGACCGTGCACGGCGTCGAGCAGGCGGGCCGTGTCGCGCACCGACCGGCTGACGCACAGCACGGTGCTCAGACCGGACTCGTCGCGCTCGGGGCCGAGCGTGATCCGACCCTGCGACGGCTTGAGCCCGACGAGCCCGCAGCACGACGCCGGGATCCGGATCGAGCCGCCCCCGTCGCTGGCGTGGGCGATCGGCACCATGCCGGCGGCGACCGCCGCAGCCGCGCCGCCGCTCGACCCGCCGGGCGTCCGCCTGGTGTCCCACGGGTTGCGCGTCGGCCCGTAGGCGGTCGGCTCGGTGACGGGGAGGCTGCCGAGCTCGGGGCTGTTGGTCCGGCCGACGTTGATCAGTCCGGCTTCGCGGCAGCGTGCGACCAGCGTCGTGTCGAACGTCGAGATCGGTTGCGCGTCCCTGAGCGCGGCGTTCCCGTTGGTCATCGGCGTGCCGGCGTCATGGGCCCACAGGTCCTTGAGCAGGAACGGGACGCCGGCGAATGGCGCCCAGTCGCGGTCGGTGCTCTCGACCGACCACGAGGCATCGATCGCGCCCGCCTGCGTGCGGGCTCGGTCGTACCAACGCATGATCACGGCGTTGAGGGCGCCGTCGAGCCGGTCGATTCGCTCGATTGCCGCGTCGACCAGCTCGACCGCCGACACGTCACCCCGCGCGACGAGTTCGGCCTGGTCGGTCGCATCGAGCCATCTGGTGTCGTCGGCGATGTTCGGCATACGCCGTTGCTAGCACCCGCAGCGGCTCGGCGAGTACCCGGGACCATCCGCCCGGTGCGTGACGTGCCGGCGTCGAACGACTCGAGGTCGACGGGAACGGTCGCGCCGTCGGGGCGGTGTCGGTTCGACGGACGGCGGTTCGGCCCCCGCTCCGGTGAGTGCGGCGCCATGCCGGGGTGGGTAGGACCCCCGTGCACCGCTCAGGTCGTCGGCAAGACGAATCGTTGCCCCGATGTGGTGGCGAGGAAGTCGCCGAGCGGGATGTGCTCCTGCCTGATCAGCCCGCGCTGGGGGAGCAGGCCGGCGGCGACCATCTCGATGACCGCCGCGACCGAGCTCGCCGTCGTCCAGGCGATGGCGGTTCGTTGCCGCCCGGCGATGGTGACCGGCCGGTAGGCGCGAACGAACTCGTGGCGCTGGAGGTGACCTGCGACCGTGCCTTCCGACGCGATGTGGATGTAGACGACGTCCTCGTCGACCGGTGGCTTGGCATTGGTGAGGATCTCCCCAGCCAGGTCACGACGGCTGCGCATCAGGAGCTCGTGGAAGAAGAAGTTCATCTGCTTCATGTGGCCGGGGTAGCGGATCGTCTTGTAGTCGAGGTTGTCGACTCGACCGAGGTAGGTCGAACACATCGTGCCGAGACCGCCCGACGTGGTGAACGCTTCGAGCTTGGTCCCGTTCACGTAGATCGTCTCGTGCCATTCCATCGGCGAGACGACCTTGTGCACGCCGTCCTCGATCACCTCGCAATCGTTGAGGTACTCGTTGACGACACCTTCGGGAGACCAGTTGAACGCGTAGCCGAGCAGCCCGGTCGGGTGCTGGGGCAGCGCTCCGACACGCATCCGGATCGATCGGCACCGGTCGAACGACTCGATCTGCGCGGCGCCGACGATGCCGACGAACCCCGGTGCCAGACCGCACTGCGGTGCCATCACACGGTCGGAGGTCGCGGCGAGCTCGATGATCCGCTCGGTGGTCGGGACGTCCTCGGTGAGGTCGAAGTAGTGCACGCCCACCTCGGCGGCGATCTCGGCCAACGTCCGATTGAGCGTGTACGGCAGGCAGGAGAGCACGGCGTCGACGTCGCCGAGCGCCGTCCGGATCGACGTCTCGTCGCCGAGGTCGGTCGTCACGGTTCTCAGATCCGGTGGATCGGCGAGCGATCGGGCATCGTGACCGGTCACGTCGTGGCCGGCCTCGACGAGCAGTTCGGCGGCGAGGCGGCCGACCTTGCCCAGCCCCATGACGGCGATGCGTTCGATCGACATCAGCGGGCCGCGGGGATCCCGCTGGCGGGTACCCGAGCGAAGGGTTCGGTGGTGGGGTGGATCTGGGTCATGCAGCCGTGACGGTAGCGGCGTGTGATCGGTCGAGTCGCCGCATCGCGACACCGGCAGAGATCTCCCGCAGGTCCGCGATCCACTCGACGACTTCGTCGACGGTGCGCTCGACCGTGTACCGGCAGCTCCCCGGTACTCCCGACGCGCCGGGATGCCCGGATCAGACGCCGTAGAGCCCGGCGATGTCGGGGACGCCGGTCGCCGAGTTGGGGCTCGGACACGGATCCTGCGTGACACCCCCCGGTGCGAGCGGGGCGGTGCAGGCGCGGCCGTCGAGGTGGGCCATCCAGCGCGCCATGTAATCGGCGAGCCCGTAACCCCCGCGGCGGCTGAGGTGCACGCCGTCGGGAGCCATCCAACCGACCGACCGGGAGGTGTACGTCCGCCAATCGGCCACGACGAGATCGGGATGCGACGGCGCGGCGGCCCACAGGTCGTCGGTGTTCTGCGCGTAGGCCGCGATCGCCGTCCAACCGGACCCCGGCCATCTCCCTTCGGCGTAGGTCAGCCAGACGACCTGGCGCGCTCCCTTGGATCGTGCGGCGCCCATGATCACGTCGACGAACATCCCGAAAGGGTCGTTCCAGTCGTTGTACCCCGCCATCACGACCACGACGTCGAGCACCCCCGGCGTCTCGAGGATCGCCTCCTCGACCGTGTTCGGGATGCGGTGGTCCGAATCGCTGTAGCACGACGGCCACACGAGACGGCGACAGCCCTGTGCGTCGAGCACCGGGTCGAATCCGACGAACAGCGCTTGTGTCTCGGGGATGTTGCGCACGATCGCGAGCGTCGAATCTCCGACCATGAGGACCCGCCGCGGCACCGGCGTGTTCGCCGGGACGGGCAGTGTCGCCGGCTCCGGTTGGCCCGCGAAGTAGCCGTTCAGGTCGACGAGGAGATCCGTGCTCATCGACGAGTAGAAGGCGATGCCACGGCCGGAGGCCGGCGTGATCGCCGCGTTCGGGATCGTGTGGTCGCGGCGGGCTGCGTTGAGTGCCGACACCAGGGGTCGAGGCACCCCGGCCGGATAGGCGGTGACGAACCCTGGCGCGTCGGTGATCACGGCGGTGACGTTGGTGACCAGGGCCGAGGCGTTCGGGAAGGGTGACGGGAGTTCGAGGGTGCCGTTCCTCCACAATCGGTCGTTCTGGCCTCGCGTGTCGATCAGGCGGGTTGGCGTGGTCGCGACGAACAGGCCGTCCGGCGAGGACGCTGCCGACGGGCCGCTGAAGTACCCGTTCAGGTCGACGAGGATCCGCCCGCCCGCCGAATTCCTGATGGTGATGCCCGTCGGCGAGACCGGCAGGATCAGGGCAGCGGCGACGGGGGAGCCGCTGCCGTCGACGTTGAGGAACGACGTCTCCGGTTGCCCGCTGCCCGCCGCGAACCCAACCAGGTAGCCGGCACGCTGAGCCTCGAGGCTGGTCACGTTGACCGCGACCGCGGTGGCGTCGGTCGGCACCGACCATGGCATCGGGATCGTCACTGACGCCCCCGGCGGCATCAGGCCGGCGATCGCCCCCGGTTCCCTCCCGTCGAGGATTCGCCGTGGTGTCAGCGATACGAAGCGGCCACTCGTCGCCTCGGTCGCGCTGGTGAAGACGCCGGTGACGTCGACGATCACGTCGGCGGCGCTGCTCGTGTAGACGTCGATCGCTCCGCCGTCGCCGACGCGCACGATGGCCGAGTTCGCGGCGTCGCTCCCGCCGACGTAGTTGACCGTCGACGCGTTCGGCCGTCCCGACCCGCTGGGGTGGACCGTTGCGAACCCGTCGAGCGTCGACCGGGTGATCGTGACCGTGATCGCCGCGGCGGTGATCGGCTGCGGCACGTGGGACGTTCCCCCGATCGCCACACGGATCGTCCGAGCGTCGACCCGATGGCACCCGCAGTCCGGTTGGCGGGTGTCGGCGATGCGGACCGGACCGACCGGTTCGAACGCGGCCGGCGGGCCGGTCTGGATGGGCGCGGCGTCGGCGACGGGGGCGCCGGCCCGATGCACGTCGGCCCCGAGCGCGGCGATCGCCGCCGTGAGGGCGAACGCGACGGCGTGCTGGACGCTGGTCCGGCTGCCTCCCATACGAAGACCATCGTCGCGCTCGCCGGATGGCTTGAGGCGCGACCATCGCCGGTGCCGGCGATCAGGTCGCTCCTGCGGACATGCGGGGCATGCCCGGATGCGTTCAGCCGCCGTAGACCTCGACCACATCGAACTCGCCGAACGTCGGGCCGGCGCTACACAGCGCAGCGAACTGCTCGGCGAACGCCGTGGTCTCCGGGCGCTCGGAGTTCCTGGCGGCCGTCTCAGCCGACTCGAACCAGACGGCCATCACGAAGTGGCCGCGAGCCGAGCGATCCTCGAGCATCGTTGCGCGTTGGGCCGTGCCGTCGCCCATGGCATCGGCGGTCCACCGCCCCATGAATTCGAGGACCTCGGCTCTCTGGTCGGTCGAGAAGTCGATCGACTGGATGAATGTCATGGTGAGCCTCAGTTCAGGTTGCCCGAAGGTGGGACCTCCGACGGCGAAGTCGTTCGTGCCCCGGCATCCTTGCACACCCCGAGGCGATGCCGGCCCAGTGCGGCCGGGAACAGCTCGTCGAGGTCGTCGATCGTGTACTCGCTGGTCCGTGCATTCGCCTCGACCCACAGCGATACCGCCGCGCGACTTCCCTCCGGCCGCCTGTCGTGCTGGTGGAGGGAAGTCGTCGGTGGCGATGGGTGCGACGCTGACGCGTACAGTGGTTACCCGTTGGCGGTCGTCGGGTCGATCATCTTTCCGACTTCGGTGACGACCGTGGCAGGAAAGCCGCTGCGCTCGGCGTGCTCCTCGATCAACTGTTCATTGTCGGCGACGTAGATGCAGAACGTCTTGTCGGCGGTGACGTAGCTGTGCTCCCACTGAATGTGTTTGCCTTCGGACTGCATTGCGCTCAGCGTTCCGTTCGACTGTTCGGCTGCGCCCCTCAGCTCAGCGCGCTCGGCGGAACCGATTGCGGGAATCGCCCGTTCGATCACATAACGGTTCATGAGGGCTCTCCCTGGTAGTGGAGCGCCGACCGTACACCATCGATCACCGAAGTCGGGACGTCATCATCTAGATGGGGCGAGCGTCGTGGCGGCACCAGCAGGTGTGGACGATTCAAACGTCGCCAGCCGACCGCCTGACGCCATGTTCCGGCCCGGAGCCATGATCGCCAGTGGCGTTCCGCGCATCGCGCACCGACCCGGCGCATCGCGTGGTGTTCATGACCATCCGGTGCGCCGCTGGCGGCGCAGCGCGACGGGCGCAACCCGGCGCCCGCATCGGGACCTTGGTCGGTGTGGGCCGCTCCCTGCGTTCCGTAGGATTTGGACCACATGGAGTGTGTTGAGGAGAGCCCGAACTTGACATCGATCCACGAGACTCAACAGCCGGCGGTCGTCGACACCACAGAGCTCCGCTGGTTCGCCCGCGAACCGTTGCCGCCCGAGGTCAGCGCCTGGTTCACCCGGGACGGCCGGTCGGGCGCGCTCGAAGAACGCTGCGACAGCTACCGCCTCGATGGCCGCTCCGACATCGGCGTGAAAGCCCGCTTCCAGGAGACGCTGGAGCTCAAGGTCCGGCAGTCGGTCGGCGCACGGTTCACGCCGGCCCTCGGTCTGGCAGGTCGTCTCGAGAACTGGCGGAAGTGGAGCCCGGCCGATGATCTCGTCGAGACCGACCACGACGCGCGTTGGATCGATGTCCACAAGCGGGTCATCAAGCGAAGGTTCTCGACGAGAGGCGAAGAACTCGTCTACGCCGCTGCCACGGATTCGCTCGTCCGATCCGGAGTCGACGTGGAGGTTGCCGAGGTCACGGTCGGAGGAATCGAAGCGTGGACGTTCGCGTTTGCCGCATTCGGCCCGATCGATGGCCGCCGAGACGCACTCGGGGCGTGTTGGCTGGCGCTCGCCGCCGGCCCGGTACTCCCGAGACTCATCGGCAGCTTCGCTGACCCGTCGCGGGGGTACCCGGAGTGGCTCGCACTCGTCGTCGGTCATCGTCCGGGCGCGACCGGGTACTCGAGCTCGGGCACCTCGCGGGCAGCGCTCCCGCGCGCTGAGATCCCCCCAACCCGTACGGCTACCACTTCCATTGGCGACCCGACCGGAGACCACTGGCATCCTCACGACCGCGAGGGTGGCCGTCGAAGGTGATGGCGATTCCATCGTCCTCGACCCGCTTGCGGTCGCCGTTGACGTCGTAGGCTGACGGTCGAGAACCGATGGACCGACGGAGCGCGCTCAAGAAGCTGGCCGCAGGCACGGCCTTGGCCAGCGGTGCGTCGGTGGTCGTGTCGTCCACTGCGGTCGCGCTCGGGGGTTCTGGTCCGTGTCTCGACCCAGCTTCGCTGCCAGGGGCCACGCTGCCGCTGGGGTACAGCGGCGCAGACGACCAGGTCGTTCTGACCGCCTCTGATGCACCCGTCTGCAACTGTGGCGGGCTGACGCGAACCTACAACTGGACACTGGTGAGTTACAGCCTGCAGGGGACGCTCACCGACATCGTCGTCATGACGCAACTGGCATCGAATTCGGTGCGCCTGGAGCGGTTCCAGGTGAAGAACGACGGGTCGTTGCAGCGAAAGAAGTTGAAGTCCGGTGACCAGTACACGGTGACGGTGCAGATCTCTTGGCAGTGCTCTCCGGGCGACGGAGTCGTCAAGACGTACCGGATCGCGGGAACGTACGACAACGTGCCCACGTCGACGCTCATCTGAGCCGCGGGGCCGGGAGAGAATTGCCGCTGGGTACCATGCCGACGTGACAGAAGTGGCGTCGCCCGACGAACTGACGTTGCGTGATTTCGCGGATCTCGTTTGGCGCAGGAAGTTGATCGTGGTGTTGGCGGTCGTGACGACGTCACTCACCGCCTTCGGCCTCTCCTCGATGAGCACGCCGATGTACCGCGCGAGCGCCGACGTGCTGGTGAAGCTCCCACCGACGGCTACGTCGGTCGGCACGACTGGCTCAGTGATGAGTCCTCGGTTGATCGAGAACGAGCTGCAGACGGCGCGGGGCTCCGAACTTGATGCACAGGTCCGCGAGATCATCGGCTCGGAGCCGACGCTCTCGGTGTCGGCGAGCGAGGAGTCCGACGTCTTCGCATTCAACGCGACCAGCGCGAGCGCGAGCGATGCCGCCGCCGCCGCGAACGCGTTCGCTCGCGCCTACATCGAGCGTCAGCGAGCGGAACTGATCGTCGAGTTCGAAGCGCGCGCCGCCGTCATCGGCGACCAGCTTGCAGCGATCGAGCGGGGCGACGGTGACGCGTCGCGCCGGGGCGGCTACCTGCGCGATCTCGAGAACCTGGCCGTGTCGGTCGAGCTGGCACGCAGCGGCGGCTCGGTGCTGATCGACGAGGCGACCGAGCCCGGCCGACCGTTCGAACCGCAGGTCTTCCGCATCACGATGCTCGCGGCCGTCGTCGGACTCATGATCGGGATCGTCGCCGTCGTCGTCGTCGACTACGTCGACACCTCGGTGCGGAACGAGGAAGACCTCGTGCTGGCGTCGGGAGTGCGGAACCTGGCCGTGATTCACACCGTGCCGGGGTGGAACGAAGGCGATCCCCCGCAACTCGTCACTCGCGACGACCCTCGGTCGCCGTCGGCCGAGGGATACCGGCATCTCCGGACAGCCCTGCAATTCCTGGCGCTCGATCGCCGGCTGCGCGTCGTCCTCATGACCAGCCCGAGTTCGGGCGAAGGCAAGACGACAACGGCCGCGAACCTCGCCGTCGCAGCAGCCCGGGCGGGGCAGCGGACGGTGCTGGTCGATGCGGACCTTCGGAGGCCGCGCGTCCACCGCTTCTTCGGTCTCCCCAACACGTGCGGATTCACATCGCTGATCCTGGGGGACTCGACACTGCGCGACGCAGTCCATCGGCCTACCGGTGAACCGAACCTGCTCGTGTTCACGTCAGGTCCGCTGCCGCCCGATCCGTCCGAGTTGCTGTCCAACGAACGCGCCCGGCGACTCCTGGAAGCGATCGCGGCCGACGCTGATCTGGTGATCATCGACGCGCCGCCGCTGTTGCCGGTCACCGATGCATCTGTGCTGTCCGTGGCGGCAGACGGCGTCGTCCTCGTCGCATCGGCCAACTCGACCGATCGTCGCCGGATCGCACGGGCGATCGCGCGGTTGCATGAAGCCGACGTGGCGGTGCTCGGCACGGTGCTGAACCAGTTCAACCCGTCCACGGACGACGACTACTACTACCCGCAGCTCGACCGCGATGCCCTCGACACCGCCGCGGTCGCGCCGGGCGCCGCCGGCCTCTCCGACCAGGGTGACGCTCGGTTCGAGGCACGCTCCCGGTGACATGAGCGGATTCCTCAGCCCGTTGCTCCCTTCGAAGCGACCCGACGTTCTCGTCGCGGATTTCGACACCGAGCTGGTCGTGCTGGTTCCCGGGCAGCGTCGCGCCCATCACCTCGACGAAGGCCTGTCGCTGGTGCTCGATGCCTGTGATGGGCACACCTCGTCGAGGTCTGTCGTCGACGAGGTGATGACCGGCACCGGGGCGGCGCAGGAGACGGTCGAGACGTGGCTGCTCGACGCTCTGCGGCAGCTCGCTGCGCTCGACCTCTTCGAACCGCCCGAGGCGTCGGCTCGGTGACATCGAGTGCGCTCAGGCCGAGGCGGTGCGGTGCTCGTCGAGTCAGCGCGGTCGGATCGGGCGTCCGCGTATCTCGTCGAGCGTGAGCCGCGCTCGGTGCATGGCTCGATACCCGCGCTCGGCGACGTACTTGCGTGAGGGGACGAGCATCGGGCCGAAATACGCCGGCCAGCGATGTATCGGGAGTGCCATCGTCGCGGCAAGGCGGTTGCCGCGTGCCCGCGAACCAGCGAGCGCGAGTGCTCGTCGTTGACGATCGTCCGGCCGGTGGTGGTCGGCCCATTCGCTGCACTCGTGGGGGGCAAGCTGCAGTGATCGCCACGCGCGACCGATCGCCACCGCGAAGAATCCGTCGATCTTCCATCGGCGAGCACGTTCGACGGCCTCACGCCAGTCGACGCCAGAGCGCTGCACGAGGACTGGTACGTCGAGTGCCGATGCGAGCGATCGGTGCTCCGACCAGGTGGCGTGGATCGCGGCGTGGACCAACCGTCCGGGGCCGTCGAGCGCTTGGCACGCCTCGCCGCCGATGACCAGGTGATCGAAGTCGTCGAGCAGTTCCTCGGCCGGCACGGCGAGGCCGACGAAACCCGGTCCGAGACGGACATGAACGTCGATCTCGACGCTGTTGGGCCGCACGACCGTCGCCGCGTGGCCGAACTCTCGGCGCCAGGTCGGTCGGAAGGCGTGCAGCGTGGTGTCGCCCACGGCTGCGATCGCCTCGTCCCACCGGTCGGCGGGGACGAGGACGTCGACATCTGCTGCGAACCGGTCGGCCGGGTGCGCGTAGTCGAGGTAGGCGGTCGCACAGCCCTTGAGGATCCGGATTCCGTCGATCCCCGTGAGGCACCGAATCGTCTCTGCGGCAGCGGCGTGGGTGGTGAGTGTGCTCTCGGCGGCTCGCATCGCCTGCCGGCGCAGGTGCGCTCGGAACTCGGGAGTTGCGTTCGCCACGTGTCCATCGCGCGCAGCTCGCGCAACGGGGGCGAGCACGCGGTTGCGTTCGGCGAGCACGACCAACTCGTCGAGCGACGGTACGGTGCACGGCTCGGATTGGGTGAGTCCGAGTCCGGCCGTTGCGAGGTGGATGAGCGCGTCCGTGGTGGTCATTTCCGGAGCCGTTCGACCAGTTCTGCGAGGAGGTCGAGCCCGGCTGCAACCGAGTCGTAGTGGAAGCGGACGACGGTGGTGGCCCGCACGATGCGGTCGAGGCCCGCAAACGAGCTGGCCAGATGACCATCGGGAATCACCATGTGCTGCGCCAGTTCGCTCAAGGCCGCAGCGTCGGCCAGGCGAGCGATTCGGCCAGCACCGTCCGGCCGGCGGTCGAGCAGCGCCACGGCGGCGAGGCGGCCGCCAGGCGATCGCCGGATCGGGTCGACCGACATCGACATGGAGGACACGTGTGATCCGATCTCGATGCCGAGCACCTCGGCGCCGCCGCGTCGAAGTCCGATGGGGCGGTGGAACGAGGCAACCGTGAGGTCTTCGGGGCGCACGGCCGCGATCTCGTCGGCGACATAGAGCCAGCCGGCTTGCACCGCTGCGGCAGCGAACGTCGACTTGCCGGCACCGCTCCGGCCCGACAACGCGACAACACCGGCTGCTGTGTCGACGGCGGAGGCGTGAAGGGGTACGAAGCCGTCTGCCATCGACCGCGACGCGTGCTGGATGTTCGCCTGCTTCAGCTCGGAGAGAGTCACGGATCTGGAACGAGTCAACGCGGAGACGACGGCAATGAACGTCATCCCTCCGCGGGGAGTGTAGGGGCCGCCCGACCGTCGTCAGACGAGGCTCGATCGTGATGTCGATGTTCGCCAACCAGCCGAGCACCTACACCGAACCTCGTCGGGTGATCCGCCAACTGTTGGAGGAGACGGCCGAGACCGAACCGTGATTCGAAGAGATCGACCGCGATGGCGCCGGCTCTGGCCGAGGCGGCGCGCTCGCAATCGGTTGCAGGGTCGCTCGACGTCGCAATCGGCTCGCCGAGAGCCGGTTCGGATCCGTAGTGGCCGCGTAGAATCCGGGTTCAGTCGGCACCAGCGGAGCGAGTGGGGGTTTTCTCCCACCATTTGCGCCGGCCCCGCCTCTGTAGCTCAGTGGATAGAGCATCGGTTTCCTAAACCGTGTGTCGCAGGTTCGATCCCTGCCAGGGGCGCTGCAAGACACCAGGTAGATGGCTTCTAACTGGTCTCGATTGACGAGAGTCGACCGTTTGGGTAGCAGAATTTCCTTCTTTGCTCCTGGAGCGAGTTCGTCTCAGCGACCGTGCCGGACTCCTTCGGTGACATCTGGCTGGTCGCCGCCGGTCCCGATGACGCGGTCTATCTGAACGCGACCACCGAGCCGGGAGCGGAAGGGTCCGCGGATCTGGTTGCGGTGTCGCTCGCCTCGGGCGACGCGGGCCGTGAGGTCGGCCGGGCCGTCGACGGCGGCAATCCGGGCGTCGACTTCGACTTCGTTGTCACACCCGAGGGGCTGGTGACGACCGATTGGTACGGGCAGGGTCAACGACCTGCGGCCAACAGAGCGCTCGTGATGCCCTGGGTCGACCGCAATCCAGGCGACGGGAGCAACCCAAACGGCGTGGCCTCGATCACCATCGACGCCTACGAACGGACCGTGACGGTCGACGACCTCACTTGGACCCTCGACGGGCTCGCAGCCGAGTACCCGCCGACGGGAATGCCCCCGATCACTCGGACCTTCGACGGCGGCTTCATCGCGCGCTACGACCAGGTCGTCAACGAATACTGGTCGGTCGTTGTCCGGGGCTGGCCGGACGGCACCGTCGACGAGTGGGCGGTGCCGGGCAACTCGGGAACGGCATGGTCGATCGTGCCCGAACCCATGGGCACCGTGCTCCTCGTGAATGACGGCCGTTATGTACGAGCGTCGCCGTTCGAGTCGTCCCGTGCGTGGGATGGCCGATTCGACATCAACTTCGACCCCGGTGCCGTTGATGTCACAGATCTCAACGATGACCTCTCTGCGCTCGACCGGGACGACCTCGTGGGATCGTGGGGCATCGACCCCGTCGCGTTCACCGCGGCCGTGATCGGCATGCCGACATCGCCGGCCGAGCTCGTCATCATCGACCACATCCGCACCGACGACACGGGCCACACGGTCGTGGTCACGAACGAACGCTTGCCCGACGATTCCGTCTTCGGTGTCCAATGGACGTTCACCATCAGGCAGGACCTCAGTGCAGTGGACGCCATGACGTGGGCCAACAGCTGCCAACCACGGCGGGGCCACCAGGACTACCGAACCGCCCTCTGCATCTGACCGCCCGGGCTGACGCCCCGACGCGTGGTTTCAGCCGTCACAGAGGAGAAGAAGCTGGCTGCCAGCCGCTGGTTCGATGAGTTCGTGCCTCGATCGGGAGCGGGGTGCCGAGGCCCGCCCGATTGAGGATCGTTGAACGGACGGTCACGTAGTGCCGTTCACACCTCACTACGTTCTCCGGACGCATCGTTGCCCAGTCGCTCCAGTCCTTGTCCTCTTGCGGCGCTCCACAACAGGGATCACTGTGAGCGTTGGGAAGGTGATCGCTGTGACTGCCGCTGCCGACCTCGGTTGGGTGGTGTTGGCCTACGTCGTCGCAACGCTCGGGCTCGCAACCGTGTACTACTTCGCCCAGGAGAAGGACCACGGAGCTCTGGGACACGAGCCGGCGTCGGCCTCATGCTGCTCGTTGCGGCGACGCCACTCATGCTCGTCTCGGCAAGCCAGCCGCGAGACGACGGCAACTGCTTCGGTGCGGTCGGACCAGTTGCCACCTCAGACCCCGAGGGCGGCTGCTATCCCATATGGATCACCGCCTCCATTCCTCTCGCCTTCGTCCTCGGGGTGATCGGAGCAGCGCTACTTGGATATGGCCTCGGTCGGGGTTACGACCAGCCGCCACGTGGTAACGATCGTGTTGACCTCAGTGTCCACGGGCACCAACCCTGGGAGGACGATGTGAGAGCCAGCGACGAGGTAACTGGCACCGTGGCGAGTGACGAAACCGGACTGAGACCGGGCAACCGCTAGTTGCTCCCGCCCGGTTACCTCGGACGGGCGATGCGGGCTCAGGCGCCACATATCCGCTGCTCGCAATCACGATCCCCGACGGGCAGCACGGGCCACACCGCGGAGCCCCAGTGCTGGGCCACGAAACCACGCTGACGGCTCGCCGGTGGGCCGGGTTCGCGACTGGCACGACATGTGGATCGCGCAACAGTTGCCGGATGTACGGTGCGCACGTGGCCCGCTACGTGATCGACGCTCGAACCTTGCTCCACATACTGGCCAACGACCTCGACATCGATTCTGATCATCAACTCGTCGCTCCTAACCTCGTCCGCTCCCAAGCACTCACCCTGCTGCTCGAGGACGTGCGGAACGGCGACATCACCGAGGAAGTGGCGCTCCGGCACCACGAACGCTTCACGGAGCTCAAGATGCGGCTACTCGGGGATCGCGTGTCACGTCGCACAGCCTGGAAGATCGCACGCGCACACGGGTGGGACACGACCTTCGATGCCGAGTATCTCGCGGTGTGCCAACTCCAGGCTGACGCACTCATCACGATCGACCCGACGCTGGCCGCGAAGGCTGAAGGAATCGTGCCGCTCGCACCCTTGGAGATGCTCTCCACGCGTTGAGCGAACGGACGGCAAACGCCCTATTCAAGCGCTCGATGGGACCGTGCGTCGCGGCCACCGGTACCGCAGACTTCACCACGCATGATCCCGTTCGCCACGCCGGCAACCGCGCAACATATCTACCCAACTCGTGGCACCCGATAATCCCGCCGGTTGCGGCATGAATCGGCGCGAGCGCGGATGGCCCCGCCTCCTCGGGAGGTTGGGTCACCCAAGGAGGCCACGATGGCCGACACCACGAACACCCCGACCGTCCACACTGCTGAGGTCGTCCGCTGCTGATCGGGTTGGACACCAGCGTTGCGCTGGCGGATGTCGTCGTCGGGTATCCGATAATGCCCGGGGCTCGTCCATTGCTGTCAGCCGCGGAGGTCGCCCGGTGTGTAGCGGTTGACGATGAACTCGCCGGTGTGTGAGCTGGGGATCCCGGCTGTTCCCCAGATGGATCCGTCGGGTCCTTGGGTGATGGTGAACCCGAACAGGTTGGTCTCCAGGATCTGGAGTGTTTGGCGGTCGAGCACGGCTCCGCTGGTCCAGATGTGGTTCGGGGTGAGCACGATGCCTTCGGGCCGGGAGTCCAGCGTGACGGTGTCGGTGATCGCACCGCTTGTCGGGTCGACGAGGACGAGTTGTCCGGTGCGGCCTCCTCCGCCGCTGGTGTCGAGTCCGACGACAACGCTGGCGTCATCGGCGACGAGGCGCACTGCGAACCCGTTGATGTCGGTGCCGACGACGAGATCGTGGCGAATCGCACCCGTAGTGCCGTCGAAGGCGATGAGGCGGCCACCGTCTCGAACTTGTTCGACGGCCCACACCAGCCCGTTGGAGAACGCCAGATCCACCCAACGGCCGGTGGACAGCAGCTCGGTGATCGTGTCGTCGGGGTCGATGCGCACGATCGGCCCGCGAAGGCCGCCCGCCCAGACCGTGTCGTTGTTGGCGATGATGCCGGTGGCGTCGACGTCACCGGCGATCTCGGTCGCCTCGTTGGTGTTCGGCTCGATCTTCACCGCTGGGCTGGCGGTCACGTACACGGCGTCGTCGGTCGCAGTCAGTCGATTGAGTGTGCCTCCGAACGGTGGTTCGCGGACCGGGATCGTCGCGAGCAACTCGCCAGAGATTGCGCCGATGCGCGACACCGTGCCCGAGTTCTTGTTGAGGACCCAGACCGAACCGAACGCAGAGATCGCGTGATAGGCGAAGCTCTGTTCGGTGAACACGGTTTGAACGAGCTTCGGCGAACCAGTTGATGCGATCACGGCATCAGAGATGTCGGGCGAGGGGCCCGGGTTGGCCCACAACACCACGTCGAAGTCCTCTTCGGTGCCGTCGTCGAACCGGAGGACGAACGGAGCGTCATGGGAACCCTGGAGAAGGTCTTCGTCGGTACGGCTCGCCGTGATGGTGATCGAGGTCTGACGGAAGTCGTTGACCGGCACGAAGTCGAGGCAACCCGTGACGACGCAGCCCACCTCGATCGCCAACTGACCGTCGCTCGTGGAGTCGGGCGCGACGACGGTTCCCGACCGCCCCTCGGCGCTGAACCCCAACTCGAGCTCGTAGGTGAGCACAACGTCACCGACGAACTCGGCGTCGGACGCCGACCGGACGTCGCGCGCCGCAACACGAAACGACTCGAACTCGCTCCGCGCACCGTACGGAACAACCTGCAAAGTCGGCGACGGAACGTTCGTGGTCGCCGTCACCACCGCCGCCGTCGACGATGTCGAACTGGTCGTGTCCACCGAGCCAGCCGGCGCGTTCGAGCCGCTCTCGTCGATCGGAGCGCCCAGCGTGACTCCACTCGAAGACTCTGGGCCGGTCTCGCGTGCTGGCGACTCGCTGTCACAGGCGGCTGACGACATCGCCAGGGCCCCGACCGTCAACCCTGCGACCAGGCCTCTCATGCGGTCATGTTGTCACTGACGCTGCTCGTCCACGACGCGAATCCACGCAACAAGACGGTCATGGTCACCACCTCCGACGCTTCCGCCGTCGCGATGTCGGTCTCACCCGCGGCGGTTCGGCGAGCGACGTTCTCGCACACCGAGTCCTGCTACACCCCTGGAGGGCCGCCCGAAGCCCTTGCGCGTCGTGCCGATCTTTGGAGCTGACCCGGTTCCGTTGACAGGGCCATTTCCTGATCACAACGAGCCTGCGCACGCAGTGAACCAAGACGACGGCGGAGGACGTAGTGATGGGTGCCCCACCGATCCAAGCCGCGAGGAAGCCCACAACCATGAAGCGATCCGCGATTGCACTGCTCACGTTCACACTCATCACTGCGAGCTGCGGGAGTGACGACGCGTCCTCCGACACCGTTGGCACCCGAGCCCCAGCCGAGACCGAAGCTGCCCCGGCGACCCAGGCGCCCGTCGACACCCAAGCGGTCGACGACATCGTGACCGGCCCATCAACGATCTCTGCGAGCGACCAGAGTGGCGACGGCACGACAGTCACCGTCGACGATGTCGAGCTCCCAACCGATGGCTTCGTGGTGATCCACGCCGACGCCGACGGGGCGCCCGGCCCCATCCTCGGCTGGTCAGACCTGCTTCCTGCCGGTGAAAGCACCGACGTCACCGTCACGCTGAACGACCCGATCGGCGACAGCGCCACCGTGTACCCAATGGCCCACGTCGACGCCAACGGCAACGGCGTGTACGAGTTCATGCCACCGGACGTGACGATCGACATCCCCGCACTCACCGCTGCAGGTGGTGTCGCTGTCCTTCCGATCAGCTACGAGGTCTTGGGCGATGACGAGGCCGCCCCGGGCAGTACAGCCATCGAGTTGACGTCGACCGACATCGGTGAGTTCATCGTCGACGGCGAGGGAAGCTCGCTCTACTTGTTCAGTCCGGACTCGGCGGGCGACAGCACCTGCTACGACCAGTGCGAGGCGACATGGCCAATCCTCGGAGAGGTCACCGACGTCGGTGAAGGCCTCGATCCGGCGCTGCTCGGAACAACCACCCGAACGAACGGAGACGTGCAAGCCACCTACAACGGCTGGCCCCTCTACTACTTCGCAAACGATGCCGCCCCCGGCGACGTGAACGGCCAGGGAGTCGGCGACGTGTGGTACGTCATCGACGCTGCCGGACAAGCAATCGTCACCTGACACCCACCGGTTCTCCGCGAGCATGGGCACCAATGGCGACTGAACCGTCTCCGACCGCGAGCGGCGATGACAGGGCACGCGCGTTGTACCTCGAACACGGCCCCGCGATCGAGAACTGGGCGCAACGGCGTTTCGGGGATCGCCAGGCCGCCGAGGAAGTCGTCCAAGAAGTCGTGCTCGCAGCGTGGCGAAAACACGCACAGTTCGATCCGAATCGAGGATCCGAACGGGCCTGGATGTTCGGGATCGCCCGCAACGTCGCGGCCACCAGGTACCGGCGCAACCATCGACACCTCGCGTCCGTCCCGACCGCCGACACGCCGGACCGCGGCCGCGACGACGCCGAATTCGATCGGGTCGTGGACAGGTCGCTCATTGCCGACAGTGTTCGCTCGCTGTCGGGCGAACACCGAGCAGTCCTCGTCGCTGCATACTGGGGCCGCTTGTCAACACGCGAAATCTCGGAGCAGCTCGATATCCCGGAGGGCACCGTGAAGTCTCGCCTCTACTACGCGTTGCGCATCCTGCGTGCGGGCCTCGACGAACGGCAGGTGCTATGACCGACGACTCACGACACGAACACCCCGAGCTGCGAGAGTGGGCCGGTGCCTACGCACTTGGGTCGCTCGATCCCGATGACCGCCGAAGGTTCGAACGCCACCTGAACGTCTGCGAGCGTTGCGCCGACGAGGTGAACGCATTCGCCCCGATTCCCGGGCTGCTCGCCCACGTCGACCTCCACGATCTCCACTACGCATCAACCGAAACCGCGGACGCCATCAGTCGGCGAGCAGTCGGCGATTACCTCGCAGTGCGATCGAGCCGCAACCGGTGGAGGGCTGCGGCTGTCGGCATTGCCGCAGTCGCACTCGTCGTCGTCTCAGCGGCAACCGTCATCCGGGTCGTAGACCACGATGCACCATCGCAGCCAGCTGTCTCCGCAACCGTGAGGTCCTCCCAAGCCGCGACCAGCGAGATCACTACCAGCGAACGCAGCTGGGGGACCGAGATCACGGTACGCGCCGCCGGCCTTCCGAACCGCTCCGTCTACCAACTCTGGGGAGTCGACAAGCGTGGAACGTGGAGCGTCGCCGCCACCTGGGGCCCCACCGCCACCGGTCGCGCCAACGTCACCGGAGCGACCTCGCTCCCCACCTCCACCCTCGAACGAATCCTGGTCACCTCCGAGGACCGCTCCGACATCCTCATCGACTCGACCGTCTGAGGTACCGCTCGCGCCGAAGGTGTGAGAAGTCGAAATCGTGCTGAGACCGACATTGGTACGGCCGACGCAGTGTTGGCCGTGCTGCGTAAGGGCCCACGAAGCGCGACGGTCAGAGCGTCTCGGTGTGCTGGCGGTTCGTCTCGGTTGGACCGAGCCACTCCGTGATGATGTGTTCATCGTCGATCGGGCCGTCTGTCAGCCGGACGTACATCCGCGCCCCTCGTGCACCTCCCGCACGATGCGCCGGCCCTTCTCGGTCTCGTGGCTCCGGTTGCCGCAGTTTCCCGCAAGATCCCTTCGGTAGGAGGCGAGGCGAGACCAACCAGGGTTCTTGGAGCGCGCGCCGTCACGAAGTTGTCCGGTCTGTCCCACCTTCCAGGTGGTCCCGTCAGCGTTCACGATCAAGTAGACGAGGCTGCGCCCTTTGCTTTTCGGCCCGACCGACGAACGGGTCGGACGACCACCACTGCAGTCTCTGACATGATGGACGAATGCTCAGGCGGCTGATCGGAGTGCTCGTAGCGTGTCTACTGGCCTCTTCCGCGATGGGGGTGACCTTCGCTCAGGGGAAGGTCCGCGAGGACGCAGCGCCGGGGGGTTCCACGCGAGTTCGCAGCGTCGTCCCCATCTCCGGGCCGCATCGAACTGTCATGGCGGCGATCCACCGACGACACCGGAATCGGCGAGTACCGCGTGTACGACCGGGGCACGTACCAGTTCTCAGTCGCATCCACCGCTCGCACCACGACCTTCGACGTCGCGCACGGTGCACACTGGCTTCAGATGGACGCAGTCGACCTGGCCGGCAACGTCTCGGTTCGCACATCACCGATCAGGGTCGCCGTCGACACGAACGCTCCGTCCGCGCCAGTCGACGTCACCGTCGAACCGAGCTACATCAGCGCAACGACGAGGATGCTCATTCGATTCACGCTCCCGCGGCCCGACGACGTGGCGAGTTGCACGCTCTTGCGCAATCTCGGCCCGTCCAATACCGGCACGTTCGTGCCGCAGCCGGACCCGAACGACGCGTCTCGGTATCTCGTCGTCGACTGGTACACAGCGCGTGGTGACGCCTGGTTCCAGCTCACGTGCACCGATGCAGCGGGCAACACATCTGTGCGCTCCAGCCCGGTGTATGTCGACGTCTTGCTCTGAACGGCGTCGACGAGGTTCCTGACCGGAGCCCGCTTGCGGACCGGACACCACAACTCCTCGGCCGTCGCCAACTCCTCGGCCGTCGCTGTTCCGGAAGTCCCCCCCTACATCGGGAGAGCCGAACCCGGCTCATGGCACCACTGCGAAACGTTGCCGCTCGGCGGCTGAAGACGCCTCGAGCGCCGCGCCAACCCGGTTGGTGCCTCATCGCGATCGTCACCGTGCGGCACATCGGTGACGCCGCCCACGGGCTCCATCGAGCGGCGTTGCCCTCGTTTCGAAGCCACCGCCGTCAGCCCGTGGTCATCGCCACCCATACCGCCGCGTGGGCCGTGCTGCCTCCGACTGCCACAAGACCGGATCCTGCCGCGGTAACGCTCCGATGTTGGAGAGCGTCGGCGGCCCTTTGCTGGCGCTCACGAGTTCGCGAAGCCTCACTTGCCCGATGGATTGGGCAGTCAGCCGTGTCGAATCGGGATCCGCATCTGATAAGGCTCAGGACATTCGAGGTCGCTGTGCGACGGCCGCGACGGGTCGTACGCGGTCGAGCCACCGGCCGCGCCAGTTCGCAGGCGCCTGCAAACCGTCCGCTCGAGAGTTCCCTTCCCGAGACCGCGCATGGCGGCGGACGTTGGCCCCTAGTGCTTGTGCGGCGAGTGATCGAGGCTGGGGGAATGAAGTGTCGTCCGGCTCGATTTGGTACACGATGAGCGCTGTCGTGGCTCGTGATGTGAGTTCCGGGGGAAGCCGTTGGTCGTGGCGGTGACGCAGCGGGCCGCGATCGTGGGGTTGGGAGCCGTGTCCGGGTACGGCTGGGGCATTGACCCGCTGTGGAGCGGGCTGCTGTCGGGCAAGTCGGCGGCGCGGCCTGTTTCGTTCGAGGAGTTCAGCGGCCTTGCCGCGATGGTGCCCGACGGTGGGAACGAGGAGGACTCGGTCACTTTGTTCGGCCGGGCGTTGTACGGGTCGGGACGTGAGGCGTTGCGCGACGCCGAGGGTAGGGGTTGGCGTCCCGGGGCTCGGGTCGGGTTGATCTTGTGCTCTTCGCTCGGAGAGGTCCAGGGGTGGCGCGAGCTGTATCTCGAGCTCGGTGGTCGCTGCCGACGCCGTCACTACCTGCAGTTGTTGCCGTCGACGGCGCCATCGATGCTGATGGCCGAGTACGGGTTCACGGGACCGTCCATGAACGTCGGCGCGGCGTGCGCGTCGGGGGTGCTTGGCCTGATCCTGGCGCGGCAGTGGGTGTCGAGCGGGTTCGCCACCGATGTGGTGGTGAGCGGTACGGACCTGTCGGTCACCGCCGAGAACGCGTGGGGCATGGACTCGCTCAAGGTGCTGGCGACCGACGGCGCGCCCGAACAGGCGTGCCGCCCGTTCCAGGAGGGCAGTCAGGGATTTCTGGCCGGCGAGGCATCTGCGGCGCTGGTGGTCAGCCTCCAGTCAGACGTTGACGCGTACGTGGACATGTTCGGTGGCGGGTTCACCCACGATGCCTTCCATCCGATCGCCATCAAACCCGACGGGTTGCAGGTGGCCGCAGCGTGGTCGCAGGCAATGGCCGACGCCGGGGTCGAGCCCGACGACATTGCGTATGTCAACGCCCACGGCAGCGGCACCTTCCTCAACGACACCGTGGAGGCTGGGGTTGCCGATGCGCTGTTCCCGGCGACCACGAAGCTGTACTCGACCAAGATGCTCACCGGGCACGGCCTGGGCGCGGGCGGGGCCTTGGAGGCGGCGATCGCGGCGCTGACCTACGAACGCGGGGAGATCCCCGCGCCGGCGCTGGTCGCGACCGCGCATCCGCGCGTCCTCGACGGGATCACGCCCCGAACACCTGGTCCGACATTGAAATCGTCGATCGGCATGGGTGGCTACAACGCCGCAGTGGTGATCGACCAGCACGAGACTTGAGCGACCGGCGCCGCGGTGGCGCAAGCTGGAACGAGTAGCCGCCCCACCTGGATGCGGCCGAAGGGAGCACCGATGCTCGACTGGACCGACGAACAGAAGATGTTGCGGGACGCCATCCGCTCCTACGTCGACAACGAGATCGTTCCACGGCGCGACGAGTTGGAGCACGGCGACCTTCCTCCCTACGAAGTCCTCCGCAAGATGTTCAGGACATTCGGTATCGACGAGATGGCACGGGACGGCTTCACCAGACGACTCGAACGGGACGCATCGCCGGCATCGCCCGAATCCCGGTCGGCGTCGCAGGCGTCCGGCTTCGACCCGGCGTTGATGCTGATCCTGCTCATCGAGCTCTCCCGACACTGCCCTGGCATGGTGACAGCGCTCGGTGTCTCGGTCGGCCTCACGGCATCGGCGATCGACAACCGGGGCACGTCAGAACAACGTCAGCGGTGGGTTCCCGACCTGCTCACACTCGACCGCATCGGGGCGTGGGCGCTGACCGAACCCGGCTCGGGCTCGGATGCGTTCGGCGCGATGCGGGCCAGCGCACGCCGAGATGGCGACGACTACATCCTGAACGGGTCCAAGACGTTCATCACCAACGGCCCGTACGCCGACACCATCGTCTTCATCTGCAAGCTCGACGAAGGTAACCCGATCGACGAACGCAAGATCGTCTCGTTCGTCCTCGACGGCGGCATGCCCGGCCTCGAACAGTCCGGTCCGCTGCGCAAGATGGGGATGCACTCGTCACCCACCGGAGAGATCTTCGTCACCGACGTTCGAGCGGGAGTCGACCGGCTGATCGGCGAGACCGAAGACTCGCCGATCGACGCCAGACAAGGCGCCAAGGGCACCTTCGCCACCGAACGGGCCGGCGTGGCGGCCATGGCGCTGGGCATCATCGAGCAGTGCCTGTCGCGATCCATCGACTATGCCAACAACAGGGTGCAGTTCGGGCGTCCCATCGGCGAGTTCCAACTCATCCAGGACAAACTCGCCGCGATGGAGATCGCCCGGCTGAACGTGTCGAACCTGGTGTTCCGCTACATCGAGGCGATCAATGCCAACGAGCCGCCCAGCCTCGCCGAATCCTCGGCGATGAAGCTGTACGCAGCCCGCGCCGCCACCGAGGTCGCCCTCGAAGCCGTGCAGCTGTTCGGTGGCAACGGCTACATGGCCGAGTACGGCCTGGAACAGCTCGCCCGCGACGCCAAAGCCCTCCAGATCTACGGCGGCACCGACGAACTACAGATCAGCCACATCGCCAGAGACCTGCTCAGCCCCACCCACCGAACCGCTGACTGAACTGAAGAAGCGGCGAGACGCAACGGTCCAACCATCGAAGACCCGGGCGGTAACCGCCGGTCATCGACCCACGGGCCACACTCCACGTCGACGAGCGCCGGATCGAGCTCTCGGCGGCTTACCGGAGCGCGCAGGATCCGATGCCCGCCAGGACCATCCTCGGCCGTCCGGTTGGCGATCGGTAGACGGACGCCGGCGCCCGCGTCGAGTGGACTGGGGCTTCGCGACTCGGCTCGTTCGGCATCGACGAGCACCGGCGGGTCCGGCATTCAACTCGCGCTGGCCATCACATCGGTGACGAGGCCGGGTTGGAAGAGCTCCTCGCACGGGACGCCGTCGGCGTCGATGTCGAGGCGACCGGGCTCGCCCTCGAGGAACCAATAGGCGAGGACCAGCTCGGCGACGGGCCATTGCCGTACGGGCTCGAGTTCCCAACCGGCCCAGTCGGGAACTCCGAGGAAGCTCTGGCACGAGAGGCCGGACTCGACATCGAAGATCTGCATCCACTCGCCCGACGTCGCGGCTGTGTTGATCGTGGCGCCCGAGTCGTCCATGACGATGATGAGGATCGCGCTGCCACAAGATCGGTGTACTTCGTCCGACGTGACCGCATCGGTGCGAAATCCGGTCCTGCTGCCCTGAGTAGTCCGGAGTCGTTCAGGCGGTTGTCGGGATGTCGAGGACTCGAACGGCTCGGGCTACGACACCTCTCGTTGCATCTGCAACGTGTAGCTGACCGAAGGGGAGCGGACAACTCAGTAGTGGAGCAGAAGCCGGCCACGCCGCTCTCAGGGACCCGTCCTCCCATGTGAGGCGGCGTGGCGGCTTCTGCCCCAGGGGATTCGGTACCGGTTGCCCAAACCTTGAAGCTCCTCCGCGGTCCGAGGATCGGTCGGTTGAGCGTGGGAGCTCGATCCACGTGCCGGGGGCGGTTCAAGTTGTCACTCGGGGCGCACCTTGATCTGGCCGTGCTCGATCGGGGTGGTCGGGATCGCTCCGGCATTGTCCCCGGGTTGGGTGTCCCACACCACGGTGGCGCCGTCGAGGATGACGATCCGCACGTAGTCGCCTTCTCCTCCACTTACGTTGCCGTCGATGGCGGTGATCCGGAACGTGTACGCGGTCGGATCGCCCTCGAAGGTTCCGGTTCCGTGCAGGTAGGTGAAGGCGGTTCCGACGACGAGCGTGTCGATCGATTCCTCCTTGAACTTCAGTTTGTCCGAACCGTCGTCGGGCTTGAACTCAAACTTGAAGTCGCCTTCGGGCTGGCCGTGCTTGAACTTCGCTGACGTGCCGATCTTGGTCTCTCCTGCGACCGCTGGGATCGCATTGTCGGGCCAGGCGAACTCCCCGTTGACCGAGATCGACCCGCCCGCCGGGTCGTACACGACGACGAAGCCTGGCGACACCGTGTCGGACGACCCGTCGTACCCGGTCACGGTCGCCTCGACCGTGAACACACCCGGCGCGAGGTAGGTGTGGACGGCGGCCACGGGGCTCTGCCCGGCGTTGAACTGCTCCGGGGTCGAACCGTCGCCCCAGTCGACGACCACGAACTCCGAGGCCCCGGTGAACGCGACGGTCAACGCCGCGGCCTGGCCGACCTGGATCGGCTCGACCGGGACGAGTCCCGTGTCGACGATGACCACCGGCAACGTCATGACCGCCGGCGCGCCCGGGTCGATGATGACTCCGTTGTCCAACAGGTCGCCGTCCCCGGCGCCGCCGTCGGTCAGTGTGAGCGTGACGACGTCACCCGCGAACGTCGCGTGGTCGGTGAAGCCGATCCACACCTCGTTCTGGAACTTCAGGTACGAGTTCGGGGCGGTCCCCGCTGGCGTGAACACGTCCACCGTGACGGTCGCACCCTGCGCAACACCGTGCACCTCGAACGCCAGCATGCCCACCGGCAGTGCCGCATCGCCTGGCGGTGGCGGCAGTGTCGCCGGGTCGATCACCACCACGTTCGCGAGCGTCGTTCCAACCGGAGACGCGATCGTCACGTACGGGTTGCCACTTGCTTGACTCGGCAGCGATGCCACGTTGTCTTGCACGGCGTCACGGATCCCGTCAGCGTTTCCGTCGCCATTGTTGGGGGCGTCGTCCTCGACACTGCCGAGAACCCCGTCATCGTCCGCGATCGAGCACGCGGCACTCGGGGTGGTCCCGATCGTGAACGCGCACTCGTACGCTTCTCCCGGGACCATCTCCAGGATCACCTCGGGTGAGAGCTGCGCCGACGGCCAACCGTCCGGGCCGAACTCGACTGCGGCGATCGTGCGCACCGGATCTGGCGGGAGCTGAATCTCGAAGTGCCCCGCTTCGTCGACGGTCGAGGACAATCCAAACCAACACCCAATGTCGAAGGGACCCGCACCAGGGTCGGGACCCGGGCAGGCCAACACCCCGGAGTCGGCGACGACGACACCGCCATCGCCCAGCACCGTGCCCGAGATCGTCGGACCCGGCAGAGCGCCGGCGAAATCGATCGGATTGTTGTGCGGGTAGTCGATCGCCAGCAGCGGCGACGTCAACGGTGCGCCCGCCCACACCACACCGACCAGGCCGCAGTTGCCGACCAGTTCGCCGCAGTCGAACGTGTACGCACCCTCAGGGGAACTGAGTTCCAACTCGCGCGTCACCTGATAGGACCCTGCGGTGATCGTGCCTGCCGGTCCGACGGTGAAGGACTGTGAGGTGTTCGTGTCGCACGCCGCGGGGGAGAACGGGACCGTGAGCCGGCACTCGCTCACCGTGAGCGTCTCGCCGCCCGGCCAGCCCGTGCCGTCCAACGCGACGATCTGACCGTCAGCGAGGCCGACGTTGGGCGTCACCGACAGATCGATCGGTGGCGGCGGCGGCGGGGAGATGACGACCACGGTCGAACCCTGACCAACGCGCGCGATCGCCACGATCGTGTCGGCCGCGGTCAGGTCGTAGGGAGGTTCGCCCCCCAGGTTGTCCGGGGAGAAGTCCGCCGTCCAGTTCCCTGCTCCATCGGCGGTCGGATTCCGACCAGCTGCGAAGGGGCCGATCGTGACCTGCGGGGTCGTGCCAGGAGCGGCCGTTCCGGTCACGAGATCGTCGTCGAAGTCGACCTCGGTGATCGACAGGAGTTGCACGACGTGCGTCACCGAGATCGCCGGATCACCGACGACCTCGGCGGTCACCACGTCCCCGGCTTGGATCACGTACGGAGCCGCGGAGACGGCCCAGCCGCCCGGACCGCACGGGGCCGATCCACACGGCTGCCCCACGACACCCGACGTGCCGGTGAAGTCGGGGCCGGCGGGAGTGTCCGGGTCGTCGATCTCCACGACCACGGTCTCGCCGTCCGGCCAACCAGCCGGCGCGTAGATACCCGACGGAAGGACCACCTGCAGCGACGGCCCCGGCGGCACCCGCCAGTAGATGTTGGTGGCGTCACCGTCGTCGTCGGTCTGCACAGCGTTCCCGTCGGTCCCCGGGACCAGGTCGAACTCGAACCCGCTGCCGGACGAGAAGTCAGCGGTCCACACCTCGGAGCTGTTGGCGACCACCTCCTGATTCGGGCCACCGAAGACCCCGACCGAGACCACCGTGCCCTCGGGAGCGGAACCGGACACCGTGTCGGCCTCGGCGTCGACGGCGACGACCAGGACCGACACGATCAATGTCTTGGTCGATGACCCATCGGTCACCGTCACCAGATCACCCTCGGCCACCATGATCGCCGGTGACCCCAAGTTGAACGACCCGTCCGGCCCGATCGGCGACGTCGCGTCGGGCGAGTCGATGGTCGCATCGACCTCGATCGTCACCGACCCGTTCGGCGTCCACTGACTCCCACTTACCCCAGCGGTACCATCGGCGCCGGTGTTCAACCAGAAGATCGGATTCGGCACCTGCCACATGTCGTAGGTGGTGTCGCCGTCATCGTCGGTGTGTGCTGCGCTTCCGTTGGTCCCCGGGATCAGGTCGAACTCGAACCCGCTGTCGGGCGAGAAGTCAGCGGTCCACACCTCGGCGCTGTTGGCGACCACCTCCTGATTCGGGCCGCCGAAGACCTCGACCGAGACCACGGTGCCCTCGGGAGCGGAACCGGAGACCGTGTCGGCCTCGGCGTCGGCGACGACCGCCAGCGACGACACGATCAATGTCTTGGTCGATGACCCATCGGTCACCGTCACCAGATCACCCTCGACCACCATCACCTGCGGCGGCATGTTGAACGACCCGTCCGGGCCCGTCGGCCACGTCGCGTCAGGCGACTCGACGGTCGATTCGACCTCGATCGTCACCGAGCCGTCCGACGCCCACCCGCTACCGCTCACCCAGGCGTACCCATCGCCCAGGACGAACAACCAGAAGATCGGATTCGGCACCCGCCAGCCGAGGTTGGTGGCGTCACCGTCGTTGTCGGACAGCAACGCGCTTCCGTGAGTGCCTGGGATCAGGTCGAACTCGAACCCGCTGTCGGGCGAGAAGTCAGCGGTCCACACCTCGGAGCTGTTGGCGACCACCTCCTGATTCGGGCCACCGAAGACGTCGACCGAGACCACGGTGCCCTCGGGAGCGGAACCGGAGACCGTGTCGGCCTCGGCGTCGACGGCGACCCCCAGCGACGACACGATCAATGTCTTGGTCGATGACCCATCGGTCACCGTCACCAGATCACCCTCGACCACCATCACCTGCGGCGGCATGTTGAACGACCCGTCCGGGCCCGTCGGCCACGTCGCGTCAGGCGACTCGACGGTCGATTCGACCTCGATCGTCACCGACCCATTCGACGCCCACTCGTTTCCGACCACCCCAGCAGAACCAAACCCATCGGTGTTGACCCAGAAGTGCGGATTCGGCACCCGCCAGTTGACGTGCGTCCAGAAACCGTTGTCGTCCTGGTGAGCGTTTCCACCGACACCCGGAACCAGGTCGAATTCGAACCCGCTGCCGGGCGAGAAGTCAGCGGTCCACGCGCCGAACTCGTTCGGTGTGACCTCCTGCGCCGGGCCGCCGAAGACCTCGACCCCCACGGGGCGATCCGCAGCTGCGATTCCCGACACCGTGTCGGCATCGGCATCGACCGCCGTCACTCGCAACGGTGTCGGAACGGTCCAGATGGTCGTCGTCTCATCGGTGAGCGTGACCCGCTGCCCCGGCTGCAGGTCGAAGGCCAGATCGAACCAGGACTGACCCTGCGGGTCAGCCGTCGCACCCTGGGTGTACTCCGGCGTCCCCGGGTCGCCGATCGTGAGAGTCAGTGAGGAGTCCGCCGGCCAGTCGAGACCTCGCACCCAATCGGAAACGGTGTCGACGATCATTCCGGGTCCCGTCTGAGCCGCAGCCCGAGGCGTCGGGATCGGCCCGACGCTCACCGCTGCGACGAGCACGGCACCGGCAACCACGGAGACAGACCTGGACATCATGACGACCGTCCTCTCGACATGTCGCGGGCTGCTTCCGCCAGCGCGCGTTCCTGGCCCCTACCGTCGTCGCCCTGTTTCGGGTTGGGAAGAGGCGATCGCCCCTTTCACGGGGACACGCTCCACCGCTCACACGACGTGGCCACCGAACACCCCGTGCCGTGCGACACGAACGCCGTCTGCTGAAGGCTCAGGCGTCCGCGTGTGGACGACGATCCTCGCGTGTTCGCTCCGCTCGCCGTGCGGCCGGCCGAGACGGTGCACGCCGCAAATGGCCTGCGCACCTTCACCCTGGCGAACTCAAACATCACTCTGGCGACCTGGAGCTACGAGTACTCCGATGCTGCCGGCTTCAGGCCAACGACCAACAACTCAGATGGCCGTGACACGGCCCTCACGAGGATCGAGGGTGAAACCGTCCGCGTCTCGTTTGCATTCGGGTCCGATCAGGGCCGGGCCCGGTGGCTCGTTACGCGTTCTCCGGGTGCGGGACCGCAACAACCTCAAGGCCGTCCATGCCTTCGAAGTCTGTCGGATTGCAGGTGTGCACGGGAAGGTGGTTCGACAGGGCGATCGCTGCGATCAAGGCGTCGTAAGCGCGGGCTGCGGGTCTCCGGCCCGAACGTCGCAAGGATGTCGCAACGCCCCCGAATGAGCGGGCTGCGGCTGCGTCGAACGGCAGCGGCTCGAAGTCCGCTTCGGCCAGTTGCAGGTGGGCCTGCCGGGCCGAGCGTTCTGCTTCGGTCGCGGCGACCAGCGGGCCGACCGAGAGCTCGGCAAGCGTGACGGCGGTGATCAGTGGTTCCTCGGGAAGCGTGTCGCGGTCGGAGATCCGACCGAGCAGGATGAGTGTGCTCGTGTCGAGAATGCCTTGAGCCATCGTCACACCGAGCTGTCGAGAACCTGGTCGAGGTCGCGACGCATCGCAGCTGGATCGACGTGCGGAAGCGAGCGCCGGCGGGCGATGAGCGATTCGCAGTTCGCGGGCGGATTGCGGAGCGGCGCCAGCTCGGCAACCGGACGGCCGTTACGAGTGATCGTGAGGCGCTCGCCTCGCGCTACCCGGTCGATGACCTCGCCGCCATGGTTCCGAAGTTCGCGAATCGAGACATCTCCCATGTGACAAGCGTATCACGCGTGAGACAGTGCCGCACGCTCTCCGTTCGGGCAGGGATTCGCCACGCGGTGGCTGTCGCACCGCCGGCCTCGTGCGCCTGGGTCGACGAGCTCGACCGGGATGCTGAGGTTCGGCACCTCCGCCAGTCTCGTGTCAGCCGTCGCCAGCACGGCTCGTCCATCGTGACCGGCCAGGAGCTGCGAGCGTCGGCGAGCGAACGCAGGTCCGGGAGACCGAACACCTCCGCTGCCAGGTTTGCCGCGTGTCGCCAATCGGCCGGGCGAACGGGCGTACGCCGCCGACACAACTCACCGCGCTGCTACGTTCGGTCCGTGGGACACCGCAGCGTCGTGATCTTCGACGTCTTCCAGACTCTCGTCGAGTTCGACGGCGATCACGTCACCCAGGAGACCTGGGACTTCATGAGCGACTGGTGCGGGTATCGAGGGGTGCGAGTCGATGCGGACAACCTGTCACACTCGTACGAGACCACCAGCATGGAGCTGGCCTCGTCGAGCGCGGGAACGCCCCCTGACATCGATGTCCGCGAGGTCTGGGGAGCGCTACTCGGCGAGGACCCGGCGAGCAGCGTGGTGGCCGAGGCTGCGCTGGTTTTCCGGCAGATCACGACTCGCTCGATCTGTGTGGCCCCGGGGATGCATCGCGTGCTGGATTCGCTTGTAGATAGCCGGCTGGGCGTCGTGTCGAACACGCAGCGCGCCTACACCGAGCCCGAGCTCAGGATGTTCGGTCTGTACGACCTGTTCGACGCAGTGGTGTTCAGCTCGGATGTTCGAGCTGCGAAGCCGGACACGCGCATCTTCCAACGAGCGTTCGAGCTCATGAACGTAGGGCACGAGGACTGTGTCTATGTCGGCGACAACCCACTTGACGACGTCGTCGGCGCGCATCGGGCAGGGATGCCCGTTCTCCTTCTCGAGAGGGATGGTCAAGCTTCCCGACCACCCGAATGGGATGAGCCACCGGAAGCACGCGTGAGTGCATACTCGCCCGACCTGATCGTGCGGGCTATCCAACGCCTTCTCGATGAGTAGCGAGATCGTGAACCAAGCGGAGCTCGAGAAGCTCCTCGATGGGGAGGCGCCACTTGACCTGAGCGGGAAGACCATGGTCGGGATCGATCTCGACGGGCGCACGATCCGAGGCGTCGTGTTCAGCGCTCATCGGGATTCCCGAACACTGCTGAAGGGATTTTCTGCGCGTGGAGCGAGCCTCATCGATTGTGTGCTGGTGGGCGCGGAGATCGATGGCTCGGCGTTGCAGGGTGCCCGTTTCCTCCGATGCGACCTTCGGTACAGCAGTTGGACGAGATCGAGCTTCAAAGACGCCAGCCTCGACGGCTGTGACCTGTACCGAGCCACGCTTGGCAATGACGTCGACCTGTCTCGCTCGACGATCCGTCGATCGAGTTTGAACCTCCTCAACTTGGATGGCGCGCACTTGGAGCGCAGCTCTCTGATCACTCCGCTCCTACAAGAGGATGGTCAAGCGTACGAAGCGTTCCTTTCACGGGCAGCAGAGCGGGACTCGATCAACTCGGAGACGATGCAGAGGGCTCTCGCTGGTCGTCACGCCGAAGCCGCGCGGATCTGGCGCACAGTCTCGTCTCATTGGGAGGGCAGAGGGCGATTTCGCGACGCCAGTTGGGCCTACCTTGCGGCTCGACAAGACGAGGCCCGGGCAACCGCACCCTGGCGGGTGTGGCGGCGGAGCGCACACGAGGCGTACCTGAGTCGCCTTGCTCGCACTGCCCGGTCAACGGTCTGGTGGATCGCCACTCTCGTGGCTGGTTGGACGTGTGGACACGGCGAACGACCATTGCGGGTCATCGGTTGTCTCGGAGGTCTCGTCGTGGGCCTGAGTCTCGCGATGCTCGCAGTCGACGGCTTCGAAGCGGACGGCAAGCAGGTGGAGGGGTTCTCGGACGCATTGCTCCTCAGCGCCCGTGTGATGACCAACACCCCACCAGATGGATTGGCGACCACCTCCGCTGCGCAATGGTTGATCGTCGCAGCGACCGCTCTCGGCATCACGCTGGTCGGCCTCTTCGGTTTCGTTCTCGGCAACCGAATTCGCCATGCTTGAGTGCTGAGCTCCACAGCTCTGCCGGTCGGGGGCACCCAAATATCGCGCTGGTCCCGCTCGGCGTCCGATCGGGGAACGACAATCGGACGCTCGCGATTGCCGCGTAGACGCGATTCGTGGCTCGCACCGCGCGTCCGGTAGTGGATCCCCAGCTGACGCGCCTCCCCGGTCGGCGAGGTCACTGCGGACATGCCGCGTGAGTCCTGAGGTTCGTGTGTCTTGCGAGGACGGTGAAGTCCGTGTCGGCGTGCAGGATCTACGCGCACCATGTGCCGCTCGTCAGCACTGGCCGACCACCCAACCGGGGTAGCATCAGTCTTGCTACTCGGGTAGTCTCGCGGTATGAAAGTCAGCGTGAGCGTTCCCGACGAAGACATCGAGTTTCTCGACAACTACGTCAAGACCCACCGGTTCGCGTCGCGCTCGGCAGCGCTGCAGCGCGCGATCCGTCTGCTGCGAGCATCGGAACTGACCGACTCGTACGCCGCTGCGTTCGCGGAGTGGTCCGACGATCCGGACAGCGACGCCTGGGACACCGCAACTGCGGACGCCTGATGCGCCGCAGCGAGATCCGCCTCGTCAACCTCGATCCCGTTGTCGGGAGCGAAGCTGCCCGCACGCGCCCGGGCGTCATCGTCAGCAACGACGGCGCCAACACGACAGCGCAGCGGCTCGCGCAGGGCGTGGTGACCGTCGTTCCCGTCACGTCCAACATCGACCGCGTCTACCCGTTTCAGACCCTGCTTCCCGCCGACGAGACCGGCCTTGACGTCGACTCCAAGGCGCAAGCCGAACAGATCCGTTCCGTGGCGGTCGAACGTGTCGGAGTTTTGATCGGCATCGTTCCATTCCATCTCATGGACCAACTCGACGATGCGCTCCGCCTCCACCTCGACCTGTGACGACCACTGGGCACTCGCGACTCGAGCGGCGCGATCCGTCACTCGGGAACCGGCGCACCGAGTCGGGTCGACGGTGCCGAGCGGCCGCTCGCAACGCGACCATCGACAGTCGGCGGTAGGGCGTTGGCCGACCGGCCGACAGGTGGCGTCGGCGACCTGCGGCGGGCTCGTTCGGCTCGACGCGTTGATTCCACCCAATCGAAATGGCGGGTCGACTCGATCTGACAGGCGCCGCGCTTCCGGCGAGATGTTGGAGGTCCCGGCGTCCCGAGGGCACTGCATACTCACCGGTCGGATCCAGAACGAGGTGAACCCATGAGGATCCCCGGGTGAGGCGGTTTCGGCTCAGGTGTCGCGCAACTCGGTCCGCCTCACCCGGAGGCACTCGTCGACACCGAACACACGCAACATGCGCCGCTCGTTGGGTGGGAAGTCGCCGATGGCCTCGGCCATCGGGACGACCTCGGGCTGGTCGATCCGGTACTTGCTTCCTTCGTCGACGATCGTCGCCGACCCGGTCGCGAGCAGGTTCTTCAGCCAATCTGCGCTCGTCCCGTACGGCAGCGCGACGACGAAGCCGTCCTCGGTCGCGACTGCTCCGATCGGCGTCTCGTACTCCCGCCCCGAGGTGCGGCCGACGTGGCGGATCACTGACGCGTACGCACCCGCCGACCCGGCGGTGGCCATCTGCCGAGGGTTCGACACGCTGCGGTTGAACCGTCGAACGGCGTTCAGGATGGGCGGTGACTTCGACCGCATGCCGCCGAGGATGACCCCGAAGAACACCCCGAGGACGAAAAGGAGGCCGACAAGGAATTGGATGAGTCGTCGCAACATGTCGCCCAGCATCGCCCAGATGAATCGACCGCGCCCAGGTGGTGGACCTCGTGTCGATCGTGGATCGTCGACTGGGATCGCTTGGAGTCCTCGAGTCGTCGTCGTTCTGGGGTCTTGACGCGATCAGATCTCGGAGAGGATGCCGAGGCCGATCATCACCGGACCGATCACCGGGAACACGTCGTCGAGCGTCACGTTCAGCGTCGGTCCGCTGGTGTCCTGGTGATCGGACGAGTCGTTTGACGACGACGTCCTGTTCGGCGAGCCGTTGTGAACCTCGTGCGGGCGACACACCCTCAGGGGGCTCCCGTCGACGACGCGATCGGGTACTACGACTCGAGTTGCGTGGCTCCGGCCGTGCCGGCCTGGACCTCCCAAGTGCTCACGGTGTCGACGGGCGACGCCTCGTCGAACTGGTCGGCGACGGCGCGGAACTCCGCCAGCCAGCGATCGGGAGTGACCTCGCACACGGTGTAGCCGCGCTGGGCGTCGAACCACTTGAGGTGCGGATTGGCGGTGAGGGCGGCCGAGACGAGCGCTTCGACGACGTCGTCGTCGTCGAAGAACGACGACGAGATGCTGCTGGCCATGAACTCGGTACCGATCACCGGGAGATCGGTGTCGAAGGGGTCCGACCGCAGGTCGGCCACCGCCGCGGAATGGAAGTCGCCGGTCAAGACGACGAGGTTGTCGGCATCGCGTCCGACCGCGTCGAGGAGATCCTTGCGCACGCCCGCGTAGCCATCCCACGTGTCGACGACGATGACGGGGGGCTCGGCGCCGACGACGGCGTTCCCGCCGAACATGAAGACCTGTTGGGCGAGGACGTCCCAGATCGCACCCGAATCGGCGACACCGTCGGTGACCCACTGTTGCTGTGCCTCACCGAGCATCGTGTGTTCGGGCGACCACGCGAGTTCCTCGTCGCGGACCTGGACTGCCTCGCCGAGCTGGGGTACGAACGGCGCACTGCGCTGTTGGTCGGAGCGGTACTGGCGCGTGTCGAGGACGTGGAAGCGGACAAGGTCCCCGTGGGCGAACGAGCGGTAGATCTCGTAGTCCGGCCCGCTCGGCGGGTCGAGGCGCACCGGCATGTGTTCGTACCATGCCTGGTACGCGGCCGCCCGCCGTTGGAGGAAGGCCGTGCGCTCGTCGTCGGTCTCGCTGTCGTCGCCGGCGTAGTCGTTGTCGACTTCGTGGTCGTCCCACGTGATGATCCACGGCACCAGGGCGTGGGCGGCCTGGAGCAGCGGGTCGGACTGGTACAACGCGTAGCGAGCGCGGTACTGCTCGATGGTCTCGCACTCGAAGTCCTGCCCGGTCGTACGGCCCCGTTCGTCGGCGTAGCCGCCGCTCGCGTACTCGTAGATGTAGTCCCCGAGGAAGACGAAGGCATCGATGTCGCCCTGCTCGACGAGGTCGCGGTACGCGGCGTAGTACCCCTGCTCCCAGTTCTGGCACGACGAGAAGGCAAACCGGAAACGATCGGGGGTCGTGCCCGGCGCAGCGAAGGTGTGGGTGCGCGCCGGATCGGTCTCGAACTCACCCACCCGGAACCGGTACCAGTACTCGCGGTCCGGCTCGAGCCCGCCGGCTTCGACGTGGAGAGAGTGACCTAGTGAGGTCGGTGCAGTTGCGACACCGCTGTTGACGATCTCGCCGAATCCCTGGTCGGTCGCGATCTCCCACTCGACGTCCACATCCTCGGCGAGCTGTTCGTCGGGGACCAGACGTGTCCAGAGGATCACCGAGTCGGGGAGCGGGTCACCCGACGCGACTCCCAGCGTGAAGGGATTCGAGGCAAGGGGCGGGACCTCGGTCGTGGTGGTCACCGGGACGGTTGACGTCGTGGTGGTGGTGGCCTCAGTCGTCGTCGTCGGGTCGGTCGGCGGAGCGGTGCCCGATGTCGGCTGACTCGATTCGCCGCTGTCACTGCAGGCAGCAACAGCCACCGCAACGGTGCCGGCCAGGAATCCTCGTCGGGTCAGACGACCCGGCCATTGCTTCTCCACGGCGCCCTCCGCTTCTCTCATCGCCGCGTTCAGGCTAGGCGGTCCGCGAGGTCGATCTGGACCGGCCACATCTGACGGCTGAACTTGGTGTCGCGCTGGGATTCACCGGGACCCGGGCGGTCGTGATTCCGAACTCGGATCGGTACGGTCGTGCGGCGACAGGAACCGAGAGGACCCGACCGTTGAACGAAGCGACGACGAACAGGATCATCGAACCGCGCACGTTGCGCGGGTTCAACGACGTGCTCCCCGACGATGCCGTCGTGCGCGCCGCGCTGCTGCGGCGCATCGAGGACACCTTCTCCAGCCACGGCTTCTCGCCGATCGTCACGCCGGCTCTCGAGTACCTCGAAGTGCTCAAGAGCAAGGGCGGCGAGGAGTCGGACAAGAACATGTTCGAGTTCGTCGACAAGGGTGGTCGCGAAGTCGCCATGCGCTTCGACCTCACCGTGCCCCTCGCCCGGTACGTCGCCGAGCACGAAGGGGTGCTGCGCTTCCCGTTCCGGGCGACGCAGATCGGCTACGTCTGGCGCGGCGACCGGCCGCAGCGGGGCCGGTACCGCGAGCTGATCCAGTGCGACGCCGACGTGATCGGCGCGACCGGTCCGGTGGTCGACGCCGAGATCCTCCAGGTGATCCACGCCGCCCTTGACCGGCTCGACATCGGTGAGTTCGAGATGCGGGTGAGCGACCGCCGGCTGCTCGATGCGCTGTTCGTCGGGCTCGGCGTCGACGGCGGGTCGGCCCCACTGCTGCGGGCGATCGACAAGCTGGAGAAGATCGGCGTCGCCGGCGTGGAGCAGGAGCTGCGCGCCCTCGGTCTCGATGCGGCGGCAACGTCGGCGATCTTCGACTTCGTCGGTGCTCGCGACGGAGCGACGCTCGACCTCGCCGGCGTCGAACGGCTCGTCGCACCTCACGGTCAGGGGGCCGAGGCCCTCGCCGGGCTCGCCGACGTCTTCGCGCTGCTCGAAGCGGGTGGTGTGCCGGCTCGCCGCATCGTGTTCGACCCGTCGGTCGCCCGCGGCCTCGACTACTACACCGGCCTCGTCTACGAGACCAGGCTGGACGCCGCGCCCGACGTCGGCAGCATCTCCTCGGGCGGGCGCTACGACAACCTGGCGGGCTCGTTCACCAAGACCCATCTCCCCGGTGTGGGTGGATCGATCGGCATCAGCCGCATCCTCGGCGCGTTGGCCGGGGGGCAGTTGAGCACCTCGCTGGTCGAGGTGGCCCCGCTGGTCGTCGTCCTCTCGCCGGACGACCCGGCGCTGCGCCCCGTCGCCGCGCGCACCGCCGCCGAGCTGCGGGCGTCGCTGCCCGCCCGGGTCGAGCTGTATCCCGGCGAACACTCCCACAAGCGGCAGATGAAGTACGCCAACGCCCGCGGCGCCCGGTTTGCGATCACCGTCGACGCTGACGACGTGCTGGCGCTGAAGGACATGACCGCCGGCAGCCCGACCGAGACCCATGCGCCCGCCGACCTCGGCCCGGCGATCGCCCGCGCGCTCGAACGCGGCACCAGCGTCTCGGACTGACCGCGCGTCCCGCCCGCGCGGTGCACGGTTGGGCGTCCGCGTGACCCCGCCCGCGATCGCTTCAGATGCCGCCGCTCGTCGGGTCGCTCGACGGCTGGACCTGCGGGGGCGATGTGGGGGTCCGGCGCAGTGCGGCGGCGACCGACGGTGGACCGCGATCCCCGCCGACCGCGGTCGGCTACCGGTCAGGCGTCGGGCGATCGAACCGCAGGCCGAGCGCCCGGGCGGCGATGTCGGCATCGCCGGCGCCGGCGAGTGTTCGCAGCAGGAGCAGCCCGTCGAGCTGGGCGAGCAGCCCGAGGGCCGTGGCCCGGCGGTCCGCCGCCGAGCCCGCCGCCACCCGGGCCGAGAGCCAGTCGACCCAGGCGCCGACGATCGCCGGCACGATCGAGTCGTACGGCGCGATCCCGGGCCGCGGCAAGCCCGACCGCCTCGAAGTAGACCGCCATCACCTCGTCGGCCTGGCGCGTCGTCAGGATCGGCCACGATCGGGCCAGCAGCTCCTCGACGGCCCGGGGTTCGGGTCCGAGCGACGAGTCGAGCAGGGACTGCAGGCGAAGGGCGAACGTCCCGAGTACCTCGGTGGTCAGGTCGGTCTTGGTCGGGAAGTAGTAGACGATCGTGCGGTCGGCGATGCCGAGCGACTTCGCGAGACGCCCGTACGTCAGTCCGGTCAGCCCGTCGGTGGTCACCAGCGCGGCGGCCGCGGCGAGGATCGTCGCTCGATCGTGCCGGTACCCCACGAATCGACCGTAGCACCCGCTACGACCGCGTTATGTAGTTTCCACTACAACCGAGCCCCGTCGTAGCCGACCGCACGCAACCGAGAGGACGTCGCGATGGCCGACGCCCACCGTTTCGCTCGCCGGCCACGGCCGACGGCCCGACGGGTCGCTCCGAGGTCGCTCGCCGCCGGGACGCGTGCGGCCGGACCGCGCCTGAGCCGGACGGCATCGCCGGCCGGTGACCGGGCCGAACGGCTCTGTGACCGCCCGGTCCCGTGCGAGACGATGGACCGAGCGAGACCCGACGAGGGAGTCGATCGGCATGAGACGTGTGGTGCAGTGGTTCGCCGTCGGCGGCGCCGCCTTCGCGCGCGGCCTCACGCGCCCGCCCGGCGCGGCGACGGGCACCTTCGGCGCCGGCGTCCGCTGCGCGGCCGCGCCCGGACGTGGAACACTCGACCGGTGACCGAGCACGCCGCCGCCCCGCCGCTCGCCGCTGACGACCTGATCGAACCGGCGATCGCCCAGGTCGAGGCGTGGCTCCGACGCGCCGCCCAGATCGAGGCGCGCGAGCGACCGGCGGGCGATGGAGCGGCTACACGCGCTGATCGACGACGAGCACGGCGTGGAGTTCGTCATGCAGTTCGTCGACCGGGTGGCCCGCCCCGACGGCAACCGCACCGCCGCCGATCAGCTGGCGGCGATCGTCGATGGCACGCGGCTCCCCGCGTTCCTCACGCCGATCGACCGGGCGATGCTGCGGATCGGAGCGCGGCTCGCGCCGCGTGCGCCCGATCTGGTGGTACCGCTGGCTCGGCGGCGGATGCGGGCGATCGTCGGCCTGCTCGTCGCGCCTGCCGAGACCGGGGCACTGACCGCCCATCTCGCTCGGCAGCGGCAGTCGGGGTACGACCTCAACGTGAACCTGCTCGGCGAGGCGGTGCTCGGCGAGCGGGAGGCGGAGGCTCGGCTGACCCGCCTGATCCGGCTGCTCGCCTTGCCCGACGTCGACTACGTCTCGGTCAAGATCTCGGCGATCGCCTCTCAGCTCAACCACTGGGACCACGAGGGCAGCCTCCGCCGAGTGCGGGAACGAATCGCCAGGTTGGTCGACGCCGCCGCCGCCGTCGACCCACCGACGTTCGTCAACCTGGACATGGAGGAGTACCACGACCTCGAGCTCACCGTCGCCGCGTTCCGGGCGGTGCTCGACGAGCCTGGCCGCCGACACCTCGACGCGGGCATCGTGCTCCAGGCCTACCTCCCCGACGTCTTCGAGATCCTCGGCGAGCTGGTCGGGTGGGCCGGTCGTCGCCACGACGACGGCGGCGGCACGATCAAGATTCGCCTGGTCAAGGGCGCCAATCTGGCGATGGAGCGGGTCGATGCGGCGATGCACGGGTGGGAGCAGGTGACCTACTCGACCAAGGTCGAGTCCGATGCCAACTACCGGCGCTGCCTCGAGTGGGCGCTCGTACCCGAGCGGCTGCGCGGTGTCCGGATCGGGGTCGCCAGCCACAACCTGTTCGACGTCGCATGGGCCAAGCTCCTGGCCGACGAGCGGGGCGTCGCGTCGCGGGTGCAGTTCGAGATGCTCCAGGGCATGGCGCCGGGCCAGGCCAGGGCGGTCAACGAGTCGACCGCTGGCACCGCGGCGTCGGCGCTGCTGCTCTACACCCCGGCGGTCGCTGCCGACGACTTCGACGTCGCGATCGGCTACCTGTTCCGGCGCTTGGAGGAGAACGCGTCGGCCGACAACTTCCTGCGCTCGCTGTTCGACCTCCGCCCCGGCTCGCGCGACTTCGAGGAGCAGGAGGCGTTGTTCCGGGACGGCATGGCGATGCGCCACACGCTGCGCAGCGGCCCGGCCCGGACGCAGGATCGGGCGGCGCCGATCTCGCCATGGTCGGTCGACGAGCCGTTCCGGAACGAGCCGGACACCGATCCGGTCCTGCGCGCCAACCGGGCATGGATCGCGTCGGTGGCAGGGGATGCCCCGACCGCCTGCCGCGAACCGCTCACGACCGATGTCGAGGAGCTGGACCGCCGGATCGACGCCGCGCGCCGCGGGGCTGCGGTGTGGCGAGCGGTTGGAGCGCAGACCCGGCGAACCGTCCTGCGCCGGGTCGGCGACGAGCTGGCGCGGCGGCGCGGCGAGCTGATCACGGCGATGATGCACGAAGCATCCAAGGTGTTCTCCGAGGCCGATGTCGAGGTGTCCGAGGCGATCGACTTCGCCCGCTGGTACGCCGACCGCGGGGCCGAGCTCGGCGCGGTGCACGGCGCGGGGTTCGAACCGTTCGGCGTCGTCGGGGTCGTCCCGCCCTGGAACTTCCCGGTGGCGATCCCCGCCGGCGGGGTCCTCGCGTCGCTCGCTGCGGCGAACGCCGTCGTGTTCAAGCCGGCACCGGAAACACCGCGGTGCGCGGAGATCGTCGCCGAGGCGTGCTGGGCCGGCGGTGTGCCCGAGGGCGCGCTGCAGTTCGTACGGACCCCCGACGACCATGTCGGGCGCCATCTCGTCGAGTCGGTCGACGCGGTGATCCTGACCGGCTCGACGGTGACCGCCGACCTGTTCCGCTCCTGGAAGCCCGACATCGAACTGCGTGCGGAGACGTCCGGCAAGAACGCGCTGATCATCACCCCAAGCGCCGACCTCGACCTGGCCGCCCACGACCTCGTGCGTTCGGCGTTCGGCCACGCCGGCCAGAAGTGCTCGGCGGCGAGCCTGGCGATCCTGGTCGGCGAGGCGTACGAGTCGCCGCGCTTGCGCCGCCAGCTCGTCGACGCGGTGCAGAGCCTGACCGTCGGCTCGTCGCTCGATCTCGGCACGGATGTCCCACCCCTGGTCGGTGGCGGAAACGAGCGCCTGCACCGAGCCGCGACCCGGCTCGACGCGGGGGAGCGCTGGCTCGTCCGACCGGTGGTCGACGGGGCGACGATCAGCCCCGGCATCCGCGATGGCGTGCAACCCGGCTCGTGGTTCCACCGAACCGAGTGCTTCGGTCCTGTCCTCGGGCTGATGCGGGCTCCCGACCTCGACGCCGCGATCGACATCGCCAACTCGGGCGAGTTCGGACTGACCGGCGGCATCCACTCGCTCGACCCGACCGAGGTCGAACGATGGGTCGCAACGCATCGAGGTCGGCAACGGCTACGTCAACCGGCCGATCACGGGGGCGATCGTGCGCCGGCAGCCGTTCGGTGGGTGGAAGCGGAGCTCGGTCGGGCCGGGAGCCAAGGCCGGCGGGCCGAACTACGTGATGCAGCTCGGCCGCTGGATCCCGACCGCCGACCCCGACGACTACGCCCAGCAGTGGCACGACCACTTCGCCGTCGCCCGGGACGAGACCGGCCTGTTCTGCGAGGCCAACGTCTTCCGGTACCGGCCGCTGCGCCGGATCGGCCTGCGGCTTCGGACCGGGTGCCGCCGAGTCCGACGTCGCGGCGGTCCGGCGCGCCGCCGGCCTCGCCGGCGTCGAGGTCGTCAGCTCCGACGCCGACGCCGAGCGCGACGAGGACTTCGTTGCGCGGATGTCGTCGCTCGGCGTCGAGCGCGTCCGGTGGTCGGCGCCCCGCCGGACGAGGTGCTCCGGCGGCTCGCCGCAGCGGCGGGCATCCACCTCGCGGACGCCCCGGTCACCCCGGCGGGCCGGATCGAGCTCCAGCACTACGTCCGCGAGCAGTCGCTGTCGGTCACCCTCCACCGCTTCGGCAACCTGGCCGGCACGTCGTCCCCGATCACGGCGGGCACGTCGCCGACCTCGACGATGCCGGGGGCGGGGCGCGAGCGCGGCGGGGCGAGCCGCTCGAGCGGGTAGAGCGGGGCGAAGGCGACCAGGAACAGCGGCGCCGGGAAGCCGACCAGCATCAGGGCGAGGATGCCGGCGTGCAGCAGCCACGCCGAGGCGACCCAGACGTCGCGCATCGCGACCGCCGACCAGGGCGACCGGTGCAGCCAGCTCGACGAGCACCGCGGCGGCGGCCATCGGCGTGAAGATCCAGGCGTACTCGACGACGTGGCGCGCGAGCGGTGACGGCGTGCCACCGAGCAGCTCGAGCCGGCCCGCTGAGTAGGCGACGTGGTTGCGGAGCGTGTCGCTGACGATCCAGTCGAGTCCGCCGTAGCGCAGCTTGGCGATACCGGCGATCAGGTAGGTGAGCACGAGGATCAGCGACGCGAGCCCCAGCGGCCAGCCGTACGCGGTCGGGTCGCGATGTGACGGTCGGCGTCGGCGGGCGTCGAACGACCATGCGTCGGCGGCGGGGGAGGCGGCGCCGACGATCGCGTAGAGGACGATCAGGTTCTCGAAGTGGAGGAGCTGGCCCCACGAGCTGTGGTACGTGGTCAAGCACGAGCAGACCGGCGGCGAACGCGGGGCCGGTCAGACGGAACCGCCAGCCGACGGTGTGCGCGAGGCCGGTCGCCAGCGTGACGACGATCAGGGCGAGCACGAGGCGGCGAGGCAGGGCACCGTCGAGCGGCGTGAGGACGCCGATCGGCTCGAACCCGGCGGGATCGCGGTCGGCGAGCTCGGCGAACGCCGGCAGCCGGACGAGGAGGTAGCCGACAGCGAACCCGCCGGTCAGGATGCGGAACATCGCCAACCGTTGGGGCGGTGCCGTGGCGTCGACGACCGGCAGGCGCTCCATCAGCCGGGCTCCTCGTCACGCTTCACGGCGCACACGGCGTGCACGGTCCGCCCGAGGAGGCTGTCGTCGCCCGTCGTCAGCGCGACGACGTCGTGCACCTCGGTCACGACCTCGATCGTGCCGCCGCCGGCCCGGTCGCCGCGGCGTTGCCATCGCTCGGCGATGTCACGGCACCGAGCGTCGGCGCGACCGGAGCGGATCGCCGCCCGCAGCTCGCCGGCGACGACCAGCGGATCGTCGCTCGCCCCGATGATTTCGAGCGACAGGCGCTGCGCCAGCGCGGCATCGTCGACGGCGTAGGCGGTGGCGAACTCGACCTCGGTGGCCCGGACGCCGGCGTACATCGGGTACGTCGACAACGGGAATCCGTCGGCGTCGAGCGCGGCGGGGGCGAGGACCGCGCCGACCACGGCAGCCGTGATCACGATCCTGCTCCGGCGCTGCAACGGACATCAACCCTTCGACGGTCGTCAGACCCCGACCAGTCTGCCCGCCCCGAGCCGGACGACGCGAGCCGCTGGACGTAGCACCCGAACCGCCGTGTCGGCCGCGGGCCGGTCATGACCGGTCGAACCCGTCGAAGCAACCGCAGGGCCGGCGCCGAGGAAACCCGGCCCGGCGGTCAGCGGCGGTCCCGCGACCCCGGTCCGGCGACTGCGCTGTGTGGTGTCCGTCCCGCTTGCCGTGGTTTGGCCATCGGACTATGGTGCCCCTACCGGTTCGGCGGAGGGGCCGTCTCGGACAATCTTCAAAGGGGAAGTGACACATGCGCACACGACCATTGGTGTTGCTGACTGCCCTTGCGACCGTCTCTGCGACGTTCGCGACCGGCGTGTCGGCCGAGGAGTTGGTGCTCGCACCAGACGGGACGTCGAAGGACGTCGTCGAGAGTGAGACCGGCAGCTACATCGTCGTGATGGAGGGGGACCCGGTCGTCGTCACCGTCGGCCAGGACGCCCTCGACACGCCCGCCGCCGAGGCGATCGCCGACGACCTCGAGGAGGCCCAGGACGAGGTGCTCGAGGAGATCGGCGCCGACGCCGGCGACAAGGTCAACACCTACACCAACGCGCTCAACGGGTTCTCGGCGTTTCTCACCTACGAGGAGGCGCAGGAACTGGCGGCCGACCCGAAGGTGCAGCTCGTGCTCCCCGACGAGCTCCACCAGGCGACGACCGACTCCAGTCCCGACTACCTCGGGCTGACCCGCCGGGGCGGTGCGTACGACTCGGGGATCACCGGTGAGGACGTCGTCGTCGGGATCATCGACAACGGCATCTGGCCGGAGCACCCGAGCTTCGCCGACGACGGCTCGTACGGCCCGTCCCCGATCCCGCCGCTCGACGACACGGCGCGCCCGAACTGCGAGTTCGGCAACGCCGCGCACGTCACCGATCCGAGCATCGGTCCGGACGACCCGTTCACGTGTAACAACAAGCTGCTCGGCGCCCGCCAGATGCTCGACACGTACCGCACGTTCATCGGAGCAACCCCGTTCGAGTACGACTCCGCCCGCGACGACGACGGCCACGGGACGCACACCGCGTCGACCGCCGCCGGCAACGCGGGGGTCGACGCGACCATGTACGGCGAGGACCTCGGCGAGATCTCGGGCATCGCGCCCCGGGCGCGCATCATCGCCTACAAGGGCCTGGGCGCACTCGGCGGCTTCACGTCCGACCTCGCGGCGGCGATCGACCAGGCCGTGTCCGACGGCGTCGACGTCATCAACTACTCGATCGGCGGCGGCGCCAGCCTCCCGACCGGCGCTGACGACATCGCGTTCCTGTTCGCCGCCGACGCCGGCGTGTTCGTCGCGACTTCCGCCGGCAACGCTGGACCCGGCGCCGACTCGGTCGGCTCGCCCGGCAACGCCCCGTGGCTGACCACGGTCGGCGCCAACACCCAGCCCCGCTTCTTCGAGGGCGACGTCGTCTACTACAAGGGCGATGACAAGCGTGACGACAACCACCACGGTTGGTGGGGTCGGAGCCGCGGTGCCAAGAAGGGCAAGGTCAGTGGCGCTTCGCTGACGCCCGAGCTCGGCAAGTCGCCGCTCGTCGACGCCGAGGACTACGGCAACGAGCTGTGCCTGCCCGGCACGTTCGCTCCCGGCAGCCTGACCGGCAAGGTCGTGCTGTGCCAGCGCGGCGCGATCGGGCGTGCGGCCAAGGGCGAGAACGTCGCCGCTGCCGGCGGCATCGGCATGGTGCTGTTCAACTTCGACGACAACGACAACCTGTTCACCGACACCCACGTCATCCCGGCGGTGCACGTCAACTACACCGACGGCCTGAAGCTGAAGGAGTACATCGACGAGCAGGCCGCGAAGCCGGCAAGGACGCCGAGGTCGCGATCCAGCAACACCGGCAACGGACCAAGGCCAAGGGTGCGCCCTCGATGACGTACTTCTCGTCGCGGGGCCCAACGGCCCGGTGCCCGACATCATCAAGCCCGACATCACCGCCCCGGGTCACCAGATCCTGGCCGGCGACTTCTCCCGGTGTGAACGCCTTCGGCGATTCGTTCCAGGCGATCTCGGGCACGTCGATGTCGAGCCCGCACGTCGCCGGTCTGTTCGCCCTGATCAAGCAGGCCCACCCGGACTGGACCGCGGCGATGGCGAAGTCGGCGATCATGACGACCGCCAACACCAAGGTCACGGCCGAGGACCGCAAGACGCAGGCCACGCCGTTCGAGATGGGCGCCGGCGAGATCGACCCGGGTCGAGGTCGACAAGCAAGGGCTCGGCGTTCAACCCGGGCTCGTCTACGACGCCGGGCTGTTCGAGTACGCCGCGTTCACGTGCGGCGCCGACCTCGGCGTCTTCACGCCCGGCTCGTGTTCCTTCCTCGACGGACTCGGCATCCCGTTCGACGCCAGCGACCTCAACATGGCGTCGATCGGTGTCGCCGAACTGGCCGGATCGCAGACCGTGATCCGCTCGGTGACGAGCGTGGCCGACGAGGACGGTGAAGTACAAGGCCAAGGTGAAGGACCTCGACGGCTACGACGTCACCGTGACGCCGAGCCAGTTCACGATCGCGCCCGGCGAGACCGTGACGTTCGAGGTCACGATCGTCAACGACGGCGCACCCGCCGGCGAGTGGCGCTTCGGCGAGCTGGAGCTGAAGGGCAAGCGGCTACAAGGTCGTCGAGTCCGATCGCCGTCAACGGCGCGCTGTTCGACGCTCCGTCCGACGTCGCCGGCAGCGGTACCGACGGCAGCGTCGATGTCGAGGTGCTCTTCGGGTACACCGGCAGCTACACCGCTGCTCCGCACGGGCTCGTCCCGTCGACGGTCCTCGCGGGTTCGATCGGCCAGGATCCCGACCAGACGTACCCGAGCGGCGACGATGCCCCCGGCCCCGCCGGTGGTGTCGACAAGTACCCGATCGTCGTCACCGACTCGGCGTTCCTCCGGATCTCGCTGGCGATACCCGGTGACAGCGACATCGACCTGTTCCTCGAGAACTCCGCGGGCACGATCATCGCCGCCAGCACCAACGGCGGGACCGACGAGCTGATCGAGCTCGTCCTGCCACCCGACGACACGTACACCCTCGTCGTCCACGGCTGGTCGGTCCCGATTGCCCTCGCACCGCTGGCGTATGCGGTCGACACGTGGTCGGTGCCGTTGACGCCGGGCGGCGGTTCGCTCAGCATCGACAGTGCGCCGGCCTCGGCCGTCAACGGTACGAGCGCGACGGTCACCGCGAGCTGGAGCGGTCTGACACCCGGGCTGTCGTACCTCGGTGCGGTCTCACATGCCGACGACGCCGGCCTGCTGGGCTTGACCCTGGTCAACGTCCAGTCGTAGACGGGTTCCGGACGACCGATGAACGGGGGGCGCCCGGCCGGGCCCCCCGTTCGCGATCAGTCCTCGACGACGTCGCCGCCGGTGAGGTCGATCGGCTCGGGGCGGGTGGGCTTGGTCAGCGGCTGCGGGCAGACGAACGGACCCTGGGTCCCCCCGGTGTGGTACCGGTAGTACCGCCCGTCGTGCTCCAGTTCGATCACCGACCCGTCGGTCATCACCTGGGCGTAGAACATGTCGGGCTGCGGGCAGCCGAGGCTGGCGTCGGGCCACACGACGAGGACGGCGGCGTGGGTGCTGATCGTGCTCGCCTCGACCTCGAGTCGCGCCGCCAGGTCGGCGACCGCCTGGTCGATGAACGGCTGCAGCCCGTTCGCGATGTCGCCGGCGGTGTACAGCGGTTCGGCAGTCGATGGGGTCGGTCCTGCCACGGTGGTGGTCGTCCTTTCGGTTGCCGGAGGCGACGCCGGCTGATCGTCGGTCGTGATCGGTGCCCCGGTCGTCAGCGGTGCCCCGGTGGCGCTCGGCTCGCCGGTCGCAAAGGGCGGCCCGGTCGCCGCCGGGTCGGCCGCGTCGGAGGCGCACGCCGCGGTGGCGGCGACGATGGCGGCGAGCAGCACGGCGGATCGGTACATGGTGGTTGGCCTCGGAGATTGGACGTTACGGGGTGGCCGATCGGTTCCGGCACCGATGATCTGTTCGGGGTCAGGCACCCGAACAGATCACCTGCGGGCGCGTCGGAACCGGCGATGGCGGGTCCGACGTGGCCGCGGTGGGGCCGGCACCAGGCCAGGCCCGTTGCGTGCGGCCTTCCCGACGCCGAACCCCCCGCGCAGCGCTTCTTGTGCCAGTACCTCGTCGATCACCTGCCGGAGCAACTGCTCCCGGGAGACGGCCCGCTTGGCCGCCAGCTCGTCCAGGCGGGCGAGGTCGGCCGCTCCGACATGCACGGTGACGAGCTCGCCGGGCACCGCATCGAGCTCGCTCGCGCACGATCCGGGAGCGTCGGGCGGAAGGCGACCCTTCGCCTCGTCCGGGTGGGCCGGGTCACCACTCACCCGCACATCGTCGCGCGGTCGCCCCCCGACATGCCACCGGTGGGGCGGCGGATCGGCGAGCATCCGACCGTGCGTGACGTCGCCGTCGCGTCGCAGTTCGACGTCGCCGTCGTGACACCGCCGTCCGCAACGCGCCCAGCGTTTCGCGCTCGCTGCGGCCCGAACCACCCCGCCTCCGTACGATCGGCCCGTGCCAAAGTTCCTTCGCCGTCGGCCGCGCACGGTCCGTGACGTGCTCGAAGACCTCGGACTGGAACCCGCCGAGATCGACGAAGCGGAGCGCTCCGGCACCGCCGAGCTGCTCGCGATCGACGGCGTGGTGCTGCCCGAGAAGAGCAAGTTCACGATCGATGAGCTTGCGGCCAAGGTCGGCACCGACGTCGGCGTCGTGCGGACGTTCTGGCGCGGGCTCGGATTCGTCGACCCCGTCGAGGGGGAGCGATCGTTCAACCGCCGTGACGTGGCGATCCTCAGGTCGCTCGTCGCGCTGACGCGCGACGGGATGATCGACGCCGAGGTCGCGCTGCAGGTCACGCCGCGTGCTCGGGCTGGCGATGGCGCAGCTCGCCACCGCCGTCGTCGATGCGACCGAGACGCGTTCGGTCGAGCGACGCGCGGCGGTCGACGACGACTCCCCGGTGCCGGGCGAGGAGGCCGCATCGTTGGCGGTGCGCGCCGGGGAGCTGCTGCCGTTCCTGTCCGACGTGATCGACTACTCGTTCCGGCGTCATCTGCGCGCCGCCGCTCGGCGCCGGGTCGTCGTTGCGACCGCGGACGACGGTGCCGGGCAGGTGGTCGGTTTCGCCGATCTGGTCCGGTTCACCGAGCTCAGCATGCAACTCGACGATCGGGAGCTCGGCGAACTCGTGCGCCGCTTCGACGACGTCGTCAACGCCGCCGTCGTCCGTCACGAGGGACGGATCGTCAAGATGATCGGGGACGCGGCGATGTTCACCGCCGTCGATCCGGTCCAGGCAGCGTCGATCGCGCTGCAGCTGACCGAGGAGGTGGCGTCCGACGACGTGCTGTCCGGGCTGCGGATCGGCATGGCGAGCGGCGCCGTGCTCGCCCGTGACGGCGACCTGTACGGTCCGGTGGTCAACCTCGCCAGCCGGCTGGCGGGCATCGGCCGGGCCGGGGCGATCAACATCAACCAGTCCCTGCGCGAGTCACTCGCGGGTGACCGCCGGTTCGCCCCCCGAAGCATCGGCCTGTGGTCGCTCCGGCACATCGGTGAGGTCCGGGTCTACCGCCTCCGCCGCGGGCCGGCGTGGGCGTCGAGCCCGCCGGCAGCGGGCTGAACGAAGCCGCCCGGCAGCGGCACCATCCCCTGCGGGCGGCAGTGGCCGTGCAGTATCGTCGCGGTATGCGGACGGGGGACCACAGGAGGACGACCCGTCGGTCCGCGCTTGCAGCGATCGCCGGGCTGGGCGCAGCGGCGCTCGGGGACAACATGCTGCGGGCGCTCGTCCCGGCCCGGGTCGACCAGATCGACACGAGGCTCGACCCGGGGCTCCACCCGGCGAGGACGCGTCGCGCCGCCACCGCTCCCCGAAGTGCCGCCGCCGCCCGCAGTACGCGCCGACTGGATCACCGAGTCGATCGGGACGACGGTCAGGGGGCGGCCAACCCCGATCCTGCACAGCGTCTCGTTCACCCCCCGCACGCACGTCGTGGTCATCGGTGCGATCCACGGCAACGAACCGGTGACCCGCCCGATCGTCGAGGCGCTGCAGGGAGCGGAGATCCCCGACGACATGACGCTGTCGCTGGTGCCGACGGCGAACCCCGACGGCTGGGCGGCGAACACCCGGCGCAACGCGAACGGCATCGACCTCAACCGCAACTTCCCCTGGCGCTGGCGGGCGTCCGACGGCGGGCCGTATCCAGCGTCGGCACCCGAGACACAGGCGCTGATGCACCTGGTACTGAACACCCGCCCCGATCTCGTCGTGTGGATCCACCAGCCGCTGGCCTATGTCGCGCCGCTCGCCGGGTGCCCGTTGGCGTACGCCGACGCCTGGGCGCGCGTCGTCGGGCTCCGCCGGCGCGACGGCCTGGACCAGCACGGCGGTGCCGAGACGTGGACGGCCAAGGGTGCCGGCGTGCGATCGATCCTCGTCGAGGTCAGCAGCTGGAACAGCACGCCGTCGATGGTCGCCGCGCATCGTGCCGGGTTCGAGGCCCTCGCCGCAGTCGTCGACCCGGCCTGAACGAGCGAGTCGTCGACTCAGCGAGTCGCGGGACGCGGCGCGGGAGTCATCCAGTCCAGCGGAGCAGCTCGGTGATCTCGGCCTCGAGCTGCCCGACGTTCCAGGCCGCGAGTTGGGCCATCATGTTGACCGCCTCCTTGTCCAGGTACACCTGCGGTCCGGTCGTGTAGAGCGGGAAGTTCGCCAGCGGGCCACGCCCGCGGCCGGCGTCGTTCGGGGTGCCGTCGGTGTGCTGACCCGCCTGGCCCACGGCCAGGTCGGCCTGGATCGCTGCGTCGCCGATCTGGTCCTGCCACACGTTGACCCGGTTGTTGTCCACCCACAGCACGGTCACCTCGCGGCCGGCGGCGATGTTGGCCACCGGGTTGTGGATCGTCGTCAGGGGCTGCAGGAACGCCACGGTGTGCGTCCCGAGCGGATCGGCGCCGTGGCCCGTGCTCGCGTCCCAGAGCCCCTGGCGGAGCGCGTCGAACGCTCCGCCGGTGTCGTCGAACACCTGGACGTAACTGAGGGGCACCGCCGGGTTCAGCCCGCCGTACGACACGTACCGGCCGGTCGCGGAGTCGAAGTGGTAGCCGAGCAGCCGGGCGAAGTCGGCCTCGACGATGATCTCGTCGGTGCGGCTGTCCCGGCGCAGCGCGCCGGCACCGTTGACGAAGGCGACGATCCGGTTGACGTCGGTACGAGCGAGCATGCCGAGCACGCCGGTGTCGTCGAAGCTGCCGCCGTCGGAGAACCCAGAGGTTCCCGTCGTCGGATGCGCAGCGTCGAGCTCGCCCAGCGTCCAGTACGGGTAGCGGGGGATCAGGTCGGACAGGTCGGCGCCGAGCAGGGGCTCGCACCGGCGTTGCAGCCAGCGGGTGAACAGCTTGCCGATGAAGGCCGGGAGGTGCCGGCGGCGCAGTTCGCCGATGATCGCCCGCTCGACGACATCCATCCGGTGGTTGACGAACTGCAGGAGCTGCTCGGCGAAGAACGCGCTGGAGCAGGCGGTGATGTCGGACAGCGAGTAGCGCCGGTTCATGCTGACCAGCGCGTCCTCACCCGCCGGCCCGCGGCCGAGCAACTCGGTGGCGAAGCCGAACGACTGCACGCTCCCGCCCCCGACGATCGTGCCGTCGGGGCTGTGCCCGAGGGCACCGACGTGGGTCGGTGTCGCCTGAACCGGGATCTGGATCGGATCGACCGCGCGCTCGTCCTCGAGCAGGTTGAAGTTGACGACCAGCGCCGGTCGACCGGCGCGCACGAGATGGAACTGGTCGTCCGTCAGCTCCGGGTTGCGCGTCGTGATGTCGTCGCGCACGTACTCGGCGCTTGCGCTGAACGACTTCGTCGGCTCGGTGACGGTGCTGCGCCGCCGGTACTTCGCGTCGTACAGGTCGAACGGCTCGAGCAGCAGCTCGCCGATCGCCGCCACCCAGAACCAGTTCCACTTGGCCTTGTCGCCGAAGAACCCCCACCGCCAGTACTTGAGCAGCACACGGGCGATCGGGAGCGCGGCGAACCGCTGCGGGCTGGTCCCGAGGCAGCGGGGGTCCATGTACTCGACGTTGTCGGGTTGTTGCCGCTCGCCGGCCTTGACGAGTCGATCGGGCGCGACCGGAGCGATCAGGAACGTGTCGTCGTCGATCGGCTGCCCGTCGACCTCCTCGGGCAGGAAGGTGTAGGTGACCGCCGCCCAACTTCCACCCGACACCGATGACACGTGCTCCACACGGTCGATGACCGAGCGCGCCGGATCGTCCGGATCGGGCAGCACCCGCAGGCCGGAGAGCGCACCGAGTGCTCCGGTCAGCGCCCGCGAGCCGCCACCGGAGAGGCACACGCCGAGGATGACACGATCGGGCGGATCGGGCGGCGTCGGCGTCGGGTCGACCCCGGCGACGGCCTGCAGGGGGAACGACGGCCCGCTCATCGTCCACCGGCGGTCGGTGGGCGCGAATCGGGTTGCATCGGCTCGTCGTGCATGTGGCGAAGGTACTGCAGGTGTCGACGGCCTGGCGACGGTGGTCCCGCCGCCGCCAGGGGCGACAAGGTGGCGATCAGCGCTGGATCGGCCTTGGCGCGGTGGCCGCCGCAGCGGTGTGGCCGTCGGAGGCGGTGCCGGCATCGACGCGGGCGTCGACCCGATCGCGCAGCTCGTTCATCACCCGCAGTCCGACGCGCAGGAAGCGGGTGCGGGCAATGCTGCGCGGGCGCTCGGGAAGCAACGAGAGCACCGAGACGTTGAGCGACGGCGACGCGTAGAGGCGCAGGACGGCCCGGCGTCGCTGCCACGGCCAGACCCGGATCGTCACCGGCCATCGGAGCTCGTAGCGGGTGGTCGCGCGGGACGCTTCGTCGACGTCGAGGCGGGCGATCGGTGGCTGGAAGACGCCGGCGCCGCCGATCGCCTCGGTGACCGCCCGCATCGGGTCCGAGCGCAGCGTGACCACGATCTCGTCGCGGTACCCGGTCCGCGCCGGCCGGCCGATCCCCTGGACCTTGCGGTCGCCGGGCCGATGTCGGCGGTAGTCCTCGCGTTCGCGCTCGTCGTCGAGCGCGGCCCGCCACGCCCGGTACAGCTCGCCGACCGTGCGCTGGCGGGTCGCGGTATCGGGGTCGCCGTCGAGCGGCTGACCGTCGGGACCCAGGAAGAACATCACGATCTCGGGCGACGTGACCGGCTCGTCGTCGGGGGCCGGCGGGCTCGATTCGTCGTCCGGCATCGCTCAGCTCCCGTGTCGCTCGGAGCCATCGGCGGGTTGGCCGTAGCGGTTGAACAGCGCCGCGACGTTGGCGATCTCCCCGGGGTCGAGGACGAGCGGGTCGCCCAACTGGCTCGCGCGGCGGAACACGCCGCAGAACCATTCGATGTCGATCGCCAGCGCCATCGCCGAGTCGAGGTCGGTTGCCACCGCGATCGCGCCGTGGTTCCCCATCAGGCACGCCGCTCCGTCGTGCCCCAGCGTGTTGACGACGTGGACGGCCAACGCCTCGGTGCCATAGGTTGCGTAGGGCGAGCACTGCAACCCGCCGCGGTCCGAACCGTGCGGCGACATAGTGCACCGGTGGCAGCGATCGACCGAGCGTCGACGCGGCGGTGGCCTCGGGTGAATGGGTGTGGACGATCGCGCCGACCGCGGACCGGCGGCGGGCGATCTCGGCGTGGAGGCGCCACTCGCTGGTCGGGACGCGCTGGCCGCCGCGTGCCGGCTGTCCGTCGCGATCGAGCAGCACCATGTCGTCAGCGCCGAGGGCCGCGGCCGGGATGCCGGATGGCGTCACCAGGAGATCGTGGCCGACGCGGACGCTGAGGTTGCCGGAGGAGTTCTGGTTGAGCCCCATCCGGTCGAGGCGACGCCCGGCATCGACGAGCGCGCGGCGTGCGGCGTCCTCATCCATCGTCATCGTCCTCGAACACCGCCGTCAGCCGATCGGCGGGCAGTACGCCTCGGTCGGTGATCCACGATGTGATCAACCGCGCCGGGGTCACGTCGAACGCCCAATTCCGAGCCTCGGTGGCCGCGGGGGCGATCGCCGTGCCGTTGACGATGAGTACCTCGTCCGGCGAGCGTTCCTCGATCGGGATCGCCGCACCGTCGGGACATCGGCGGTCGAACGTCGAGGCCGGTGCCGCCACGTGGAACGGGATGCCGCAGTCGCGTGCGGCGACCGCCTTGAGGTACGTCCCGATCTTGTTCGCTGCGTCGCCGTTCGCCGCGATCCGGTCGGCGCCGGTGATGACGAGGTCGACCTCTCCGGTGCGCAGGAGGTGGCCGGCCGCGTTGTCGACCACCAAGGTGTGGGGGACGCCGCGGCGTCCGAGCTCCCAGGTGGTCAGCGCGGCACCCTGATTGCGGGGCCGGGTCTCCGACACCCACACGTGGACCGGGATGCCGAGCTCCTGCGCCACGTAGATCGGGGCGGTCGCGGTACCCCACTCGATCGTCGCCAGGAATCCGGCGTTGCAGTGGGTGAGGATCTGGACCGTCCGCGCGGTCCGCCGATGCGTGTCGGCCAGCAGCGTCACCCCGGCGTCGCCGATCGCCCGGCAGGCGACGACGTCCTCGTCGGCGAGCGCTGTCGCCAACCGCCGGGCGGCCGCGGCCCGTTGGCGCGCCTCGACCGGCGCGAGGTGGCGGCGGCATCGATCGAGCGCCCAGGCCAGGTTGACCGCGGTCGGGCGGGTCGCGGCGAGTGTCGCGCACGCGGGATCGAGCGCCTCGGGATCGGCGGCGAGGGCGAGCGCCACCCCGTGGGCGGCGGCGATCCCGATCAGCGGCGCGCCCCTGACCTGCATCGTGCGGATGCCGTGCGCTGCATCGTCGACCGTGCTCCACGTCGCCGTCACCGCCTCGCCGGGCAAGCGCGTCTGGTCGATCACGACCACGGCCGGGCCGTCCCACCGGATCGTCCGATCACCGGTCATCGAGCCGGCACTCCCCGGTGCCGGTTGCGGCGAGGTCGCACTCCGCCGGCCGGTCGGTTGCGCGCCGGGCTGCAGCCACGGTCAGCTCCCCCACGGACCCATGCCGCGCACCTTCGTCGGCGTCACGCGGATCACGAAACCCTCCGGCGGATCGGGGAACGGCGGGAACTCGGCGCCGGGTCCGATGTAGCGCTGCGCGAGCTCGTGCAGGAGCGCCGGCGCTCCGCCTTCGGTCACGCTCGCCGTCCCCTCGACGACCAGGTAGTACTGCATCCCGTGCCGGTCCCCTTCGGCCTCGATCGACAGGGAGACCCGCGGATCACGAGCGATGTTGGCGGTCTTCTGATCTGGGTTGAGCTTGGCGATCACGATGTCGTCACCATCGAGGCCGGTCCAGACGATCGTTGTGTGGGTGCGGCCGTCCTTGGCCACGGTCGTGAAGTGCTCCAGGCGCCCGGATTCCACAACCTGGCGGGCTTGGGGACTCAGTTGTACGGACATCGGTCCTCCGTCGTCGGGGGTCGTTGCCCAGAGATTCTGGCGCGGTCTCGCATCCCAGTGTGCACGCGGGCGGCGCCATGCCGGCCGACGCTCGGTCGTCCGCTGCGCACCGGGCGGCCGGGCGGAGCAAAGCGCTAGGTTCCGGCCATGCAACCGATGCAACTGGCGGTGTGGAGCGACGTCCCCGATCGGCAGCCGGTCGGCGCACTGGTCGGCAACGTCGACCTGGTGATCGTGCGCTTCGACGACAACCACTCCGTGCTGTACGGGCGGTGCCTGCACCGTGGAGCGCTGATGGCCGACGGGCACATCGACGGCGACGACCTGATCTGCGGGTTGCACGGGTGGGACTACGTCTTCCATACCGGGGTCAGCAGCTACAACAACGCCGAGCGGCTCCACAAGTTCTCGTCGTGGATCGACGGTGACGCGCTGATGATCGACGCCGAGGAGGTGCTCGCCTGGGAAAAGGAGCATCCCCAGCCGTACGACCGATCGGCCTACCAGGGTGCCTACCAGGATCCGCACGGCGTGCCCGAGGAGCCCCACGTCGGTCTGATCCGCCAGCTCGCACAGGAGGGGCTGGACTATCTCGGGCATCACGGGCCGGTCGCCTCGATGGGCGTTCCGCGCGACGAGTTGCCGAGCTGGGACCACATCCAGTTCGTGACCGCTCAGCTCGCCCGTCGGCCGCAGCTCGACGAGGTCGCGGTCACCAACGACGTCGTGATCGGGTCGAACGCGGTGAAGCCGGTGCGGCTCGAGATCCCGCTGTTCGTGTCGGACATGAGCTTCGGCGCGCTGTCGGAGGAGGCCAAGGTCGCGCTGGCGCGGGGTGCCGAGTTGGCCGGAACCGGCATCTGCTCCGGTGAGGGCGGGATGCTGCCCGAGGAGCACGCCGAGAACTCCCGGTACTTCTACGAGCTGGCCTCGGGCAAGTTCGGGTGGTCGCTCGACAAGGTGCGCGACGTGCAGGCCTTCCACTTCAAGCTCGGCCAGGGCGCGAAGACCGGGACAGGAGGTCACCTCCCCGGCCACAAGGTCACCGGCAAGATCGCCGAGGTGCGCGGGTTGCCGGAGGGTAAGGACGCGATCTCGCCCTCGACGTTCGCCGAGTTCGACTGTGAGGACGACTATCGGCGGCTGGCGGACCAGGTCCGGGAGGAATCCGGTGGGATCCCGATCGGTGTCAAGCTGTCGGCGCAGCACATCGAGGACGACATCGACGCCGCGCTGCGGATCGGTGTCGACTACATCATCCTCGACGGCCGGGGCGGCGGCACCGGTGCGGCGCCGACGCTGTTCCGCGACCACATCTCGGTCCCGACGATCCCCGCGCTTGCCCGCGCCCGGCGGCATCTCGACGCCCGCGGGCGTCGCGACGTGACGCTGGTGGCGACCGGCGGCCTGCGGACCCACACCGACTTCGCCAAGGCGCTCGCCCTCGGTGCGGATGCGATCGCCGTCGCCAACTCGGCGATGCAGGCGATCGGCTGTCTCGGGATGCGGGCGTGCTCGAGCAACAACTGCCCGGTCGGCATCGCGACCCAGCGCCCCGACCTGCGGTCGCGGCTCGTCGTCGACGACGCGGCGCGGCGATTGCACCGCTTCTTCCAAGCGACGGTCGAGCTGATGGGGGTGCTCGCCCGGGCGTGCGGCCACACGTCGTTGGCCGAGTTCTGCACCGACGACCTGACCACCTTCGACCGCGAGATGGCCCACCTCACGGGCATCGCCTACGGCGGCGTCCACCTCTGACCCCACGCCCCCGCCCGAACTCGCGCGCTCGGGGCGGTCGTTCGCAGACGTTTCGGCGGGTGCGTACCATCTCGACGATGAGGCTCGGGATCTCGCCGTTCGCTTCGACGCGGGAGGTCGTGGTCGAACTGGCGGCGATCGCGGTCGACGGCGGGCTCGACACGCTGTGGCTCGGCGACGGGTACGTCGCGGGAGAGGAGTTCCCCGGCTGGGCCGGCGGGATGGAGAGCATGACCGAGCTCGCCTGGCTCGCGGGGAGCTTCCCTGCGGCCCGGGTCGGGATCACCGCAGCGGTGCTCCCGCTGCGGGATCCACGGTGGCTGGCCAAGCAGGCCAACACGCTCGATCACCTCAGCGACGGTCGGTTCGTGCTGGTGGTGGCACCGGGGTTCTGGGCTCGCGACTTCGAGCACCGCGGGCTCGACTTCGGGACCAGGGGCCAGCTGTTCGACGAGCACCTCGCCGCGCTGCAGGCCGCGCTGTCCGGCCGGGGGTTCGAGGGCGAGACGCTGCGCATCCCCGCCGACGGCAGGCTTTCGCCGGCGCCGATCGGCACCGACGTGCCGGTCTGGCTCGCCGGCTCCACCGCGACCATGTCCAAGGCGATCGGGCTCGGCCTCACGTTCCAGTCGTCGCGCGCGACTCCCGAAGAGCTGGCGCCGATCGCCGCCGAGTTCTACGACCGTGGCGGCGTTGCGCTCGCCCATCGGGTGCGGGTGCAGGCGACGAGCGAGCGCGGCGGGCACGGCGACCTCGACTGGCACGTCGTCGCCGGCTCCGCCGATCGGCTCGTCGATACGCTCGGGCGGTTCCGTGACCTCGGTGTGACCGACCTGTCGATCGTCCCCGGGCAGGACGACGACACCTCGCGGCATACGCTCGAGGTCCTCACGACCGACGTCGTCCCCCAACTCCGCTGACGCCCCGAGCCGCGCACCACACCCGATCCCGCGCCAGAGTTTGTGTGACCGAAGATCGCGGAGTTGGATGTGTTCGGTCACTCGAACGACGTGGGGGTGGCCACGTCTGGTGTGACCGAAGATCGCAGTGTTGGATGTGTTCGGTCATGCAGACTTCGGCGGCCAGAGCCTGTGTGACCGAATGTCGCGGCAGTGGATGTGTTCGGTCACACAAACGGTGTTGGGGGGTCGAGGTCGGTGTCGGGGACGGCGTGGGTGGCCTCGTGTTCGCCGATGATCGCCGTGTGCAAGCCGAGGCCGTTGACCACGCGGTTGATGTAGTTGTAGTACGCGATCATGTTGTTCAGGTCGAGCAGGTCGAGATCGGAGAGCCCGTGCGCACGAAGTACGTCGAGGTCCACCTCGGTCATCTCGGTCGGCCGGCCGGTGAGCTTGGCAGCGTGGGCACAGATCGCGTCGAAGCGGGCGTCGCCGGTGGCCGGCACAGCGGGGTCGGCCTCGATCGCTGCGACCACCGCCGGATCGGTCCCGAGCGACAACAGTTTGAGGCGCAGCCCCGAGGCGCAGTGGGCGGTCCCGTTGGTGAGCGACACGACGTACGCCGCGCCCTGGCGCTCGATCGGCGCAAGGCCCGACGGGCATGCCTCGACGACGCGGTACAACCGGAGCCGCTCCTCGACGATCGCCGGATAGAGGCTGCCGAGCATCGTGAACTCGGCCGGCTCGCCGAGGCGCGCCGCCTGCCAGTCGTAGGCGTCCTTCAACTGGCCGGTCGCCTCGTCCGACGGGATGGTCGTGATCCAGCTCATCGCCGCGATCGTAGGTCGATGTCGACGACCGGTCGCGCGCCGTGAGCCGCATCCCGACCGGCGTGTGGTTCTTCCCCGAGCAGCCGGCGCCCCTCCTGGTCAACGCGATCGCCCATGCCGATCGGTTGGGGATCGACGGCGTCTGGCTCGGCGACGAGGGTCCGGCGCGCGAACCGTTCGCAGTGCTCGCCGCGGCGACGATGCGAACGATGTCGATCACCCTCGGTGTCGGGGTGACCAACCCGTACCTGCGCCGGCCGGGCGTCATGGCGACCGCGATGCTGACCGTTCACGAGTTGAGCGGCGGTCGCGCCAAGCTCGGGATCGGTGCCGGCGGCCAGATGTCGCTCGGCCCGTTCGGGCTGTCGTCCGACCGCCCGGTCGAGGCGGTGCGCGACGCGATCCGGATCGCCCAGCGCGGTCGGAGCCCACCAGCCGACCGATGGGTACGACCCGCCCGATCTGGCGGTCACCGAGCAGTCGGTCGGCGTGCCGCTGCCGATCTTCGTCGGTGCGCGCGGCGAGCGGCTCAACCGGCTCGCCTCGGAGGTTGCCGACGGAGCGTTCGTCGCCGGCATGCCCCCGTTCCGCTACGCCGACGTGATCGGCTGGGCGCGATCGGTGCGGCCGGTCCCGATCGAGCTGTTCCCGAGCGTGGCGTTCACCGAGGAGGCGGCCGAGCAGCATCGCCCTGAGCTGATCTGGGCGCTGCACGACACGCCCGGCGACGTGCGTGAGCGACTCGGTCTCGACGGCAACGAGATCCGGGCAGCGGCAATCGCACTGCGCGCCGGTGACCCGCGCCCGGCGGCACGCGTGGTCACCGACGAACTGCTGCCCGAGCTGCTGCTGATCGGCGGCCCCGATCGAGTCGGCGCGACACTCGCCGAGCTGGTCGGCCTGCACCATCCGTCGGCGATCGGTCTGGCCCTGCTGCAGGACGACGTGATCGGCGGCGTCGACATGGCGGCCGAGGCGTTCGACGCGATGCACCGCCGGCTGGCAGGCCGCTGATGGGGGTCGGGGTGATCGGGCACGTGATGAACCCGTCGCCTGACGATGCGGTTGCGATGGCGGTCGCCGCCGAGCGCGCCGGCGCGGACTGGATCGGGCTCGCCGATGCGTTCTGGTGGCGCGACGTGTGGATGCAGCTCGTCGCCGTCGCCGGCGCGACGAGGACGATCGGGATCGGCCCGGCGATGACCAACCCGTACCTCCGCCACCCGTTCCACACCGCGTCGGCGCTCGCCACGCTGCAGGAGCTGGCGCCCGGCCGCGTTTTCTGTGGCATCGCTGCCGGTGGCTCGGAGGTGAGCGGCGCTGCGGGGATCGAGCGCCGTGACGCACCGGATCGGGTTGCCGCCATGGTCGACCTCCTCCGATCGGTGGCAGCAGGCGGCGCGCTCGATCCGGCGAGCGGGCGGCGCCTCGAGGTGCCGCTCGCACCGCTGCCGATCCTGGTCGCGGCGCGCGGGGACCGGATGTTGCACGCGGCGGGAGCACGCGCCGACCGCGTCCTGCTGTGGTGTGTGCCCGGCAGCGACCTCGACCGCAGCGCGGCGGCGGTGCACGCCGGCGCGATCGGTCGGCGGCGCCCACTCGAGATCGTGTGGGCGCCACTCGTCGCCCACGACGCCGCGACGAGGCGGGCGAGCCGCAATGCCGCGGTGTACGCGGCGATCAACACTGCTTCGGCGATCCGCGAGACGTGGGGGCTGACCTCGTCCGACGTCGAGGCGATCCGGGCGGCACTTGTCGCCGGCGGCACCCACGCGGCCATCGATCTCGTATCCGACGCAGCGTACGACGACCTCGTGCTCGCCGACCCCGAACCACGATCGGTCGCCGCCCGTGCGCGCTCGATCGGCGCGACGTCGATCGCCGTGCCCTGCTTCGACCCGGCGACCGTGTCTGACCACGTAGCGTGGGCTCGACGGGTCGTCGGACCCGACGGCGGGTCACCACCGATCGGTCGGTAAAGGGTCCGACGACCCTGTCCGCTCGCAGCGGGGCGTGTTCGACTGGTCGGGAGGACCGGGCGATGACTGCTGCGAGTAGCGGCAATCCCTCAGAACATGATCTCGGTGGCTCCTCCCAGATCAGGACCACGAACTCCACGCGTACCTCGCGCGAGGACTGCGCCACCCTCATGACCAGCCCTCGACCTCCGGCTTGTACGCGCCCTGCCTGCCAAGGAGCGCCGCCATGTCGAGGCACCCACACCGCCAGTACCTGAAGCCGTTCGTCGCGGCCGTGCTCGCATTGGCCTTCCTGCCATGGGTCGCGCCTGCGCCGTCGCCGGCCACGGCGCAAGCGGCAACCGCGACGATCAACGTCGACCCCGTGACCGACACGGTCTGGCTCAACGAGTTCGCGCCCGGCGCATCGATCTCGATGACGGCGGACGGCACCTCGGTCCCGGGCTCGCCGTTCACCGCCGACCCGTCTGGCAACGTCAGCGTGTCGTTTGACGTCGCCATGCTGGATCTGGCGCCCGGCGGCCTGATCGAGGCGGATGACGGATCCATCCTCAAGACCCACGTGATCACCGACGTCGCCGTCGGTTCGGCCGATCCGGTCACCAACGTGGTCAAGGGCACGGCGACCCCTGGGACCGATGTGTGGGTCGACGTTCAAGGTGTCAATGCCGGACGGAACGCGGTCGCCGCCGTCGACGGCTCCTGGGCCACCGACTTCGACGACGTCGGCGACTACGGCGAGACCTACGACCTCGCGCCCGGCGACTGGGGGCACGCGCAACAGTGCGACGCGGACGGCGACTGCACGACGCTCGACTGGAACGTCCCCAATCCACGAATCGCCGTCGACCCGAACAGCGAGTTGTTGTGGCTCAACGACTTCCTGGGCGGGTCCACCGTCGACGTCACTGTCAACGGTGTCGATTTGCCCGGTTCGCCGTTCCAGACCGATCAGTTCGGTCAGCTCAGCACCGGGTTCGACCCGAACCTCGTCGATCTCGTCGCCGATGACGTGGTCGCGGCCTTCGACGGAGTCACGGCCAAGGACCACGTCGTCACCGCGCTGACGATCGACGTCGTCAGCCCTGACACCAACGTGATCTCCGGGACCGCGGACCCGGGTACCGAGGTCTGGGTCGACGTATGGGGGTACGGCGGGGCGGCGCGCACCGTCACCGCCGACGGCGTCGGCCACTGGGAGACCGACTTCGACGATCTCGGCGTCGACGGCGACAGCTTCGACCTCGTCGCCGGAGCAGCGGGCTACGCCAACCAGTGCGATCTCGACGACGACTGCACGCAGGTCAGCTGGTCGGTCCCCGACCCGGCGTTCTACGTCGAGCCGACCATCAACTTCGTGTGGGGCACCGAGTTCACGCCCGACTCTTCGGTCGTGGTGACGGTGAACGGTGTCGTCGCCCCGGGGTCGCCGTTCCCCACCGACCAGAACGGCACGATGGCGACGCCGGACTACGACCCGGCCACCCTCGACCTCGCCGCCGGCGACGACGTCGTGCTGACCGACGGCTCGACCATCAAGGAGCACACCGTCACGACGCTGCAGCTCACCTCCGTCGACCCCGACACGAACGTGGTCTCCGGCACCGCGCAACCGGGGACGGCGGTGTGGGTCGACGCTCACGACGCGAACGCCGGCCGCACGGTCTACGCCGACGGCGGCGGCAATTGGACGACCGATTTCGACCACGCGGGCGATCACGGCGAGAGCTACGACATCGGTCTCGGCGACAGCGGTGCCGCCCAGCAGTGCGATGCCGACAACGACTGCACGCGGCTCGACTGGCACGTCCCGGACCCGAGGTTGTACGTCGACCCGACCGCCGAGACGCTGTGGGGCAACGACTTCGTGCCCGGGTCGTCTGTCGTCGTGACGGTCGACACCCTGGCCGTTCCCGGCTCGCCGTTCATCGCGGACCGGTGGGGCAACTTCGAGGCGGTCTTCGGCGCGCAACAGCTCGATCTCGCCGCTGGCGCGGTCGTGAACGTGTCCGACGGGAACCACAGCAAGGGCCACACGATCACCGCGCTGACCGTCACGTCGGTCGACGACGACACAAATGTCGTCGCTGGCTACGCGGCGATCGGCAGCGATGTGTGGGTCGACGTCCACGGTCAAGCCGACGTCGGGCGCACCGTGACCGCCGACCCTGCGACCGGGTACTGGACAACCGATTTCGACGACCCCGGCGACCAGGGTGGCGCGTACGACTTCACCGAGGGCGAGGGGGGCTACGCGAATCAGTGCGACGCCGACGGTGACTGCACGCACATCAACTGGAACGTCGCCGACCCGCGGATCATCGCATCGGTCAGCCACGACGAGATCTGGGCCGAGAACTGGCCCGACGACCCGCTCGGCCAGCTGCTGTTCTTCGAGCTCGACGACCCGGCGACGCCGGGGATCGACGTCAGCGGCGACATGCCGCTGCTGATCACGCCGTGGGGGACCGAGGCGGGCGACCGCTCGTTCGGCACCTACGACGTGTACGCGGGGATGACGCTGACCGTTCGCAACCGGCCGTTCGGGGAGCCCATCGGCACCGGTCAGGAGCGGTACCTCGAGGTGTCGCACATCGTCGTCACCGACGTCGACGCCGACGCCGACACGATCAGCGGCAACGCGGATGCGACCGAGGGTGGGTACCTCTGTGTCTGGAGCCAGGACGCGCAGTTGTGCAGCGACGAGACCGGCTTCTCCTGGGACACCGGCCCTGCAGGCACTGGTGACTTCATCGCCGACTTCGGCAGCGTCGGCAGCGACGTCGCGCCCGGCCACTGGAACGAGGCGAGCCAGTACGACGACGACGGCGACCGGACCCACTTCTGGTGGAACCTGCCGCCATGGGTCGTCGTCAACCTCGCACCCGAGGACGTGGCGGGCGAGCCGCTGTGGCCGGACGAGGTCCGCGCGGAGAGCTGGATCGGCCCGGTCGTCACGTTGACGATCGACGGGTCGTTCGTCGCCGACATCGTGGTGAGCGGCAATGAGCACGACCAGGAGACGATCGAGCTTCCCGGCATCGACATCGAGCCGGGCGACGTCGTCACGCTCAGCGACGGCAACGACACCAAGTCGATCACGGTCGAACCGCTGGGGATCGACCAGGTCAACTTCTCGACCGACTTCCCGCCGAACACGATCGACGGCAGCGCCGACCCGTACCGCAACGTGCGCGTCGAGGTGAACGCGAGCGTCGGCGGCCGGTGGGCCGAGCGGTGGGTCAACGCCGACGCGGTCGGCGACTTCACGGCCGACTTCGGCAACCCGGGCACCGGGTGGCGCGAGCAGTGGACCGCCGAGCTCGGCGGCCCGCAGGGCCTCGGGCGCAACGTCCGCCTCGAGATCTACGACGACGACAACGACCGTGTCGAGACCACCCACTGCGAGGGGGTCCCGCGCATCGAGGTGTCGCGGTTCGACAACCGGGTCACCGTCTACGACTACCCGCAGGGCACGACGGTGACGATCGAGATCGACGACCCGAACACGACCGAGTCGCCCGACTACACCGCGACCGGCATCGCGATGCCGAACCCGGACAACCCCTGCGAGACGATCATCGTCTTCGACATCGTCGACTACCAGATCCCCGAGCAGGTCACCGTCGTCGCGAGCGACGGTACGCCGGCGGGCACGATCACCCACCAGACGATCGCGTTCACGATCGACCTCGTCGACCCGGACACCGATCAGGTCATCGGCACCGCGCTGTACGGCACCGAGGTGCTGGTCGAGGCCGACGGGAACTGGCGCTACGTGACCGCAGATCAGTTCGATTCCTGGATCGCCGATTTCTCCGTCGGCGGAACCGAGCCGGGCGAGGAGCAGACGGTCGACATCGGACCGGGCTCGAGCGGCCGGGCGATCGTCGTCGACGAGCACGGCAACGCGACCGAGCTGACCTGGTGGATCCCCAGATCGACCTTCACCGTCGATCCGTTCACGGAGAGCCTGTGGGCGAACGAGTTCGAACCGAACTCGTTCGTGACGGTGACGGTGAACGGGACCGCGGCCCCGGGGTCGCCGTTCGGCACCGACGGGTCTGGTTCTACGAACCTCGGGTTCGACCCGAACGAGCTCGACCTCGCGGCAGGCGACTTCGTCGAGGTGTTCGACGGCGTGACCGCGAAGGACCACACGATCACCAGCCTGACCGTCGACGCGGTCGACCCCGGCACCAACGTCGTCGAGGGCACGGCCGAACCCGGTACCGAGGTCCGGGTCGACGTGCACGGCGGTCCGGGGGAGTCCGGCCGGACGGTCATCGCCGACCAGTTCCACTACTGGTCGACCGACTTCGACGACCCGGGCGACGGCGGAGGCACCTACGACTTCGGGCCGGGCGACAACGGCTCGGCCCACGACTGCGACGCCGACAACGACTGCACCCAGGTGATCTGGGGCGTCCCGAATGCCCGGTTCCAGGTGGATCCGACCTCGGAGGGGTTGTGGGTGAACGAGTTCGAAGCGAACTCGCAGGTCACGGTCACCATCGACCGTGACGACGGTGAGGGACCGGTCGAGGTTCCCGGTTCGCCGTTCCCGACCGACGGTAACGGGAACTTCGGGACCGGCTTCGACCCGAACGAGCTCGACCTGACCGAGGGCGACGTCGTCGAGGTCTCCGACGGGAGCAGCACGAAGGACCACACGATCACGCGGCTGACCGTCGAGCTGGTCGACGCCGACACCAACGTCGTGGCCGGCATGGCCGACCCGTACACCGAGGTCTGGGTCGACGTCCACAACGTCCCCGATGCCGGGCGGACGGTCACCGCCGACTCGACCGGGGTGTGGGACACCGACTTCGACATGCCCGGCGACGGAGGCGGGACCTTCGACGTCGGGACGGGACAGGGCGGCTACGCCGCCCAGTGCGACGACGACGGTGACTGCACGTGGATCAACTGGCAGGTCGCCAACCCGACGTTCAGCGTCGAGACGCCAAGCCAGGTCTGGGCCTCGAACGGGGACTGGACCGTCGGCGCGACCGCAACGATCACCGTCGATGACGACTCCGATATCGGCGACGGCGTGCTCTTCGAGGGCACCGCGACGATCGAGGGGTGGGGCTTCCAGCTCGACACTTCGCCGTTCGTGATCGAGCCGGGGCACGTCGTCACGGTGACCGACGGCGACGCGACCAAGGCCCTCGAGGTGGTCGACCTGCAGGTCACGTACGTCGACCAGGACCAGGACGTCGTGTTCGGCACCGCGCCGGTCGACGACTGGGTCGAGGTCGACGTCGGCGACGAGTTCGGCGGTGCCCACCGCAGCGTCCAGGCCGACGGTGACGGGAACTGGTCCGCCGACTTCGCCAGTCCAGGCCCCGGCAGCCCGGACATCATCGACATCCGACCGGGTGTCGGTGGATCGGCGCAGGTCTTCGACGACGACGCCGACTCGACCCATCGCGGCATCGAGATCCGGACCCCGCGGTTCGGCGTCTCCGCCGCCGACGACGCGGAGCACGGCGACGGGTGGCCCCCGAACGCCGAGATCACGATCACGATCGACGATGACGACGATCCGGGCAACGGCGTCCTCCACGTCGTGACGGCGTGGACCGGCGGCGACGGCCACTTCGAGATTGAGTTCGGCGACGAGTTCGACCTCGAGATCGGACAGTTCGTCGCCGTCACCGACGGGTTCGACACCAAGACCCACCAGGTGACGGGGATCGCCGTCATCGAGGTCGACGGCGACGCCGACACGGTCAGCGGAACCGCCGAGCCCGGCGCGACCGTCGAGGTGCGGGTCAACGCATCGTCGATCACCCCGATCTGGGAGCAGGTCGCGTTCCAGTTCGGCCCCGGCCGGTTCGATCGCAACCCCGACTCGCTGACCGAGCATCTCGAGCTGCGGCAGGCGGTCGCCCACGCGATCGACCGCGATGCGCTCGTCGCCGCGATCCCCGGCGCCGGTTACGCGATCGACAGCTACCTCGACGCGGTCCTGCCGCCGCTGTCGACCCACGCCTGGGCGCAGTACCCGTACGACCCGGTGCTGGCGGCCGGCCTCGTCGACCAGATGTGCACCGACCTGGCGCGCGACTGCGCGACCGACCCGCCGGTCGTCGTGTTCACGACGACCGAGGAGAACCCGGACCGGGTGCTGCTGGCCGACCTGCTGCAGCCGATGCTGGCCGCCGCCGGCATCGAGATGGTGATCGACCTGGAGCCGGCGTCGGAGTTCTTGGAGTCGACGGTCCCCGACGGCACGTTCGATCTCGGCGAATGGGCATGGGCGTCCGAGACCACTTCCTTCGACGGCCTGCGCGAGGCGATCGCGCCCATGGATCCGGAGCAGCGGTGGAGCGACAACTTCTACCGCTGGGGGACGCCGGACTCCGCCGTCCTGAACGCCGGCACCGAGCGGTTCGCCGAGCTGTTCGGCCTGATGCACGGGACCGACGATCCGGTCGAGCTCGTCGCCTACTCCGCCGAGGCGGAGCAGATCCTCGCCGACCAGGTCGTCTTCATCCCGCTGTACGTGCGGGCCGAGGGGTTCGAGTCCGAACAGAGCCCGTCGCTCACGGTCATCGCCGACGAGTCCGGCAACTGGACCGCGGACTTCTCGGGCTACTTGGACCTCACGCCCGGTCACGAGGGTTCGGCCGCCGAGCTCGACGAGGACGGTGACTTCACCTACATCGGCTGGCACGTCGAGCCGCCGCAGGTCGTGACGCTCGGGCTGACGCCGAACGAGCCGGTCCCGGTCGGTACGACGATCGCCGCGCACGCCACGTTCGCCGGTGACACGACCGACGCCCGCGTCGACTGGGGTGACGGGGACGTCGCCACCGTCCCGGTCGGCGGCGATCTGACGATCGTCCACGTCTTCGACGAATCCGACGTCTTCCTGGTGTCGGTGACGGCGATCGGCTCCGACGGATCCGAGTCCGAGCCGCTCGAGGAGTACGCCGTCGTCTACGACGCGGACGGTAAGCAGATGTCCGGCAAGGCTGAACTCGAACTGGGCGACGACCAGAACGCGGAGTTCGGGTTCAAGATCAAGCGCGAGAAGGACGGCGGTCTGAAGGGCGACTTCGAAGCCGAGCTCGAGTTCGGGGAGGGCGGCGACGGCGACGATGGCGCGAATCTGGCGTTCGAGGCGACCGACTTCGACCTGTTCCTCGTCTTCAGCGACTGGGCATACGCGAGCGGGACGGGTGTCCTCGACGACGGCACCGCGGTCGAGTGGTTCATCCATGCCGTCGACGGCGAGCTGTCGACGCCGGACGGCCCCGACCTGATCCGGTTCCAGATCACGGTGGCGGGCGACCCGGGCGCGGTGATCTTCGACTCCGAACCCGACCTCAACCGGTTCGACCGACCGACGATCGTGCTCGACGACGGCAAGATCAAGATCAAGAGGAGCTGACGCCGACACGGCCGACGCGTGGTGACCCGAATCCTCGGGTCACCACGCGCGCGCCAGGTCCTCCCCCTTGTGTCGAAAGCCCCTGTCTGAAAGCCTGGAGGTCATCGAGACTGGTGGAAACCGCCACAGCTCGAATCCGAACAAGGGAGCCCCTCCACATGGTTGCTGCAGGCCTGGACCCGGACATGCTCGGCATGGTCCTCGACTCGATCGGCATGTTCGCCCGCGACAAGCTCACCGATTCGGTGCTCATCGAACTCGACCATGAGGACCGCTTCCCTGAGGAGATCGTCCGCGGGATGTGCGGTGACGAGCTCGGCGTCTCGCTGCTGTTCATCCAGGAGGCCTACGGCGGGATGGGCGGCGGCTCGTTCGACGTCTACCGGGTGTGCGAGCTGCTCGCCAGCGTCGACCTCGGCATCGCTACCGGCGTGCTGGCGACGTTCCTCGGCTCCGACCCGATCGTGTTCGGCGGCACCGAGGAGCAGCAGGCGCGCTGGCTCGGCGCGATCGCCGAACAGGGACTGCTGATGGCGTACGGCGCGACCGAGCCCGAGGCGGGGAGCGACCTCGCGTCGATGAAGACCGTCGCCGAGCCGATCGTCGAGGACGGCGAGACGGTGGGCTACAAGATCTCGGGCAACAAGCAGTGGATCTCCAACGGCGGCTACGCCGATCTCTACACGATCCTCGCCCTCGCCCCGGGTGGGCCGAGCTGGTTCGTCGTCGACAGTGGCACGCCGGGCTTCGACCACGGAAAGCCGGAGGACAAGCACGGCATCCGCGCGTCGAACACCGCCGCGCTGTCGTTGATGGACGTCGAGGTCGGCGTCGATCGTCTCGTCGGTGGGGCCGAGGGGCTCGGGCTGCAGCAGGCCCAGGCCGTGTTCGGCTACACCCGGCTGATGGTTGCCGCCTTCGGGCTGGGTGGCGGTTGGGCGGCGATGGACCGGGCGATCCCGTACTCGAAGGAGCGCATCCAGGCCGGCGGTCCGCTCTCGGAGAAGCAGGGATTCACCCACAAGCTGATCGTGCCGCACGTGTGCAGGCTCGAAGCCGCTCGCTCGTACATCGAGGAGACCGCCGAGCGGATCGACAGCGGTGAGCAGATGCTGAACACCGAAGGGGCGATCGCCAAGTACATGGCGAGCGAGGCCGGTAACGCGGCCGCCGATGCCGCCATCCAGGCCCACGGCGGCTACGGCTACACCAAGGAGTACATGGTCGAGAAGTACAAGCGCGACGTGCGGATCACGACGATCTACGAGGGCACCTCGGAGATCATGGAGATGACGATCTCGCGCGACCGCTGGCAGCATCACCTCAAGACGCGTGGCGGCTACTACCAGGACCTCGCGGCGTCGCTCGACGCGCTGCACGTCGACCACCCCGAGGTCGGCGCCGATGTCGCCGCGCTCGCCGCCCGGGCGCTCGCCGCGGTGCTCGAAACCGCCCGCGTCAACCGGCTGACCCGCAACCAGCATCTGCTGTTCCGCCTCGGCGAGCTGATCGCGTTCGTCGAGTGCGCCGGGTCGATGGCCCGCCGGGCCGCGCGAGCGGCCGACGGCACCCTGTCGCCCAAGGCCGATCAGCGTCTCGACCAGAAGACCCTCGCGGTCGCCAGCCGCGTCTTCGCTCGCGACGCCGCCCGGCGGGCCGGCAGCGACGGCATCGCACACCTCCTCGCCGCCGCCGACCCGGGCGTCCTGCAACCCGCCCAGCTCAACGCTGCGGTCGGGCTCGATCAGATCCTCGCCGCGCAAGGCGGGCTCGCCTCCGACATGGACGCGGTCGCCCAGGCCGTGTACGAGTCGGTCGGCTGAGCCCGACCGTTGACCGCCATTCGCCCACGTCCCAACCGGAAAGATCCCGCCATGCCCCGCACTTCGCAACGCGCCATCGCCATCGTCGGCGTCGGCGCCGTGCTCCCCGACGCACCCGACGCCCCGACGTTCTGGAACAATCTCGTCGAAGGGCGGTACAGCATCACCGAGGTCGACGACGACCGGTGGCGCGCGGACCTGTACTGGGACGAGGATCGCCAGGCGCCGGAGAAGACCTACTCCAAGATCGGGGGCTGGGTGCGCGACTTCGCCTGGGAGCCGCTCGAATGGCGGCTCCCGATCCCGCCGAAGGTCTCCGATGCGATGGACCGCACCCAGCAGTGGGCGGTCGGCGCGGCACGTGAGGCGCTGCTCGACTACGGCTACCCCGAGCGCCCCCTCGACACCGATCGCACCGCCGTCGTGATCGGTAACGCGATGGGCGGCGACAAGCACTATCACAGCGCGCTCCCGGTGTATTTCCCGGAGTACGCCGAGGAGTTGCGCGGCTCGGAGGCGTTCGCCGCGTTGCCCGAAGCGACCCGCGACGCGATCGTCCACGAGATGCAAGCAGGTGTCCGGAACAGGTTCCCCAGCATCACCGAGGACACGATGCCCGGCGAACTGGCGAACATCATCGCCGGCCGGATCGCCAACCTGTTCAACCTGCACGGTCCGAACTTCGTGACCGACGCGGCCTGCGCGTCGGCGATGGCGGCGATCGACGCGGCGATCGAGGGGCTGGAGGAGGGCGACTACGACGCGGTGATCACCGGCGGCGTCGACGCCAACATGAGCGCCAGCACGTTCGTGAAGTTCTGCAAGATCGGGGCGCTCTCCGCCACCGGCACCCGCCCCTATGGCAACGGTGCCGACGGTTTCGTGATGGGGGAGGGCGCGGCGCTCTTCGTGCTCAAGCGTCTCGAGGATGCCGAGGCCGCCGGCGATCGGATCTACGCCGTGATCCGCGGCCTGGCCGGGGCGAGCGACGGCAAGGGCAAGGGCATCACCGCACCGAACCCGGTCGGGCAGACGCTCGCCGTCCAGCGGGCGTGGCGCAACGCCGGACTCGTCCCCGGCCCGTCCACCTACATCGAAGGCCACGGCACGTCGACCAAGGTCGGCGACGTCGTCGAGGTGGCGAGCATCACCGACGCATTCTCCGACCTCGGCCTGCCGGTCGGGTCGATCCCGCTCGGCTCGGTGAAGTCGAACATCGGGCATCTCAAGGGGGCGGCCGGCGCGGCCGGGATGCTGAAGGCGGCCCTCGCGCTGCACCACAAGACGCTGCCGCCGTCGCTCGGTGGCACCGACCCGAACCCGAACATCGACTTCTCGACGTCGCCGCTCGCGGTCAACACCGACCTGACCGAGTGGAAGGTGCCGGCCGATGCGGTGCGCGTCGCCGGGGTGAGCGCGTTCGGGTTCGGGGGCACGAACTTCCATGCGGTGATCGAGGAGTACGTTCCCGGCCGCATCGCGACGACGGCCCACGACGCGGTCGTGGTCGCCGCTCCGGCGCGCGTCGACCGGCAGGTCGAGCTCAAGAGCCCGCTGCGCGGTGCGCTCGTCGTCGGTGGTGCCGATGACGCGGCCGTGCTGGCGCGGCTGCGCGAGGTTCAGGCCGAGGCGGCGGCCGGGCGGGCGCCGGAGCCGGCGCCGCCATCGCGCGACGATCTGACCGCCGAGGTCCGGGTCGCCATCGATTACGGCGATGCCGAGGAGCTGGCCGCGCGGGCACAGAAGGCGTGCGCGGCCATCGAAGGTGGCAACCCGGCGGCGTGGAAGGTGCTCAAGAACCAGGGGGTGTTCCGCGGGCACGGCAAGCCCCACCAGGTCGCGTTCCTCTACACCGGCCAGGGGTCGCAGTACGTCAACATGCTCGCCGAGCTGCGCGCCGCCGAGCCGATCGTCGCGCGCGGGTTCGACGAGGCCGACGCGGTGATGACGCCGATCCTCGGCCGCCCGTTGAGCGAGGTGATCTTCGTCGATCCCGTCGACCAGGCCGCGGTCGCCGCCGCCGACGAGCAGCTGCGCCAGACCGAGATCACCCAGCCCGCCGTGCTGACCGTCGACCGGGCGTTGACCGAGGTGCTCGGCGCGTATGGCATCGCCCCCGACATGGTGATGGGGCACTCGCTCGGCGAGTACGGCGCGCTGGTCGCCGCCGGCGCGTTGCCGTTCGCTCACGCCCTGGAAGCGGTCGCCGCCCGCGGGCGCGAGATGACCAACGTCTCGATGGACGACAACGGGCTGATGGCGGCCGTGTTCGCGCCGCTCGAGGAGATCGAGCGCACGCTCGACACGATCGACGGCTACGTCGTGGTCGCCAACAACAACAGCGAGCAGCAGGCGGTGATCGGGGGCGCGAGCCCGGCGGTCACCGCCGCAGTCGAGGCGCTTTCGGCCGCCGGCCACATGGCGGTGATGCTCCCGGTCAGCCACGCGTTCCACACCTCGATCGTCGCACCCGCCGCCGAGCCGTTGAAGGAGGTGCTCGCCCGTCTCGACCTCGAGCCGCCGCACATCCCGATCGTCGCCAACGTCGACGGCGAGTTCTACCCGACCGGCCCGGCGGTGGTGCCGGAGATGATCGAGATCCTCGGCAAGCAGGTCGCGTCCCCCGTCCAGTTCATCAAGGGACTACACACCCTCTACGACGCCGGCGCCCGCGTCTTCGTCGAGGTCGGCCCGAAGCGGGCACTCAACGGCTTCGTCGACGACGTGCTCAGCGAGCACGACGATGTGACCAACCTCTACAGCAACCACCCGAAGGGCGGCGACATCGTGACGTTCAACCAGGCGCTGTGCGGCTTGTACGCGGCCGGGCTCGGCGCGGGAACGCCCACCGAGGCCGAGCGGCAGGCCGCGGCGCGCGCAGCGGCGCCGGTTGTCGCCGCGCCCGCCGCTGCGTCCCCGGTTGCCGCCCCGGCCGCGCCCGCCGCGGTCGCCGCGGTTGCCGCCCCGGCCGCGCCCGCCGCGGTTGCCGCGCCGGCGCCCGGTGTCCGCGGCCCCGAGCAGGTCCGCCAGCTCGGCGAGCTGTTCGCCGACTTCCTCGACCGCGGGTACCGGATCTACGGCGGCTCGGCCGAGGGAGCTGGGGACGGTGTGGTGACGACCGAGCCCGTCGTCGTCACCGGGGCGGCGGTCGGGCTCCCGGGCACCGCGGAGGTGTTCGACGACAGGAACATCGAGCGGCTGCTCGACGGCGAGTCGTTCATCGACGTGATCCCGGTCGACCTGCGCGAGGCGATCGTCGACAAGCACATCACCCGCCTGGTCAAGAGCGAGTCGGGCGGCGGCAGCTGGGAGTCGATCGACAGCCAGCACGACGTGATGAAGCTCGCCGGTCGGGCTGGTCACTTCGACATCGTCGAGCAGTTCGCCATCGACGAGGCCCGCAAGCTGGCGCTCGACCCGGCGACCGAGTTGGCGATCGGCGCCGGCATCGACGCGCTGCGCGACGCGGGCATCCCGCTGACGATGCGGTACAAGACGACGAGCACCGGGAGCAAGCTGCCGGAGGGCTGGGCGCTGCCAGAGGCGCTGCGCGACGAGACGGGCGTGATCTTCGCGTCGGCCTTCCCCGGCGCGGATCGGATGATCGACGAGGTCAGCCGCTACGAGCAGGACCGCGCTCGCCGCACCCGGCTGCAGAGCCTCGAACACCTCCGGTCGCGGATGGACGGTGACAACTCCGCGGCGGCCGAACTCGACCACATGATCCACGAATTGCGCGCCGAGATCGAGGACAACCGGTACGAGTTCGACCGGCGGTTCCTGTTCAAGGCGCTGTCGATGGGGCACTCCCAGTTCGCCGAGCACATCGGCGCTCGCGGGCCGAACACGCAGCTCAACTCCGCGTGCGCGAGCACGACGCAGGCGGTTGCGGTCGCCGAGGACTGGATCCGGCTGGGCCGCTGCTCCCGCGTGATCATCATCGCCGGCGACGACGTCACCACCGACAAGCTGATCGAGTGGGTCGGCGCAGGGTTCCTCTCGACCGGCGCGGCCGCAACCGACGAGGTCGTCGAGGAGGCGGCGCTGCCGTTCGACCGTCGTCGCCACGGGATGCTGCTCGGGATGGGCGGCGCGGCGATCATCGTCGAGAGCGCGGCGGCGGCGCGCGAGCGCGGCATCCGGCCGATCTGCCAGGTGCTGAGCACCCAGACGGCGAACAGCGCGTTCCACGGGAGCCGGCTCGACGTCACCCACATCAAGGACGTGATGGAGCGCCTCGTCACCGACGCCGAGCGTCGGTGGGGGATCAACCGCCACGAGATCGCGCCGGCGACGGTGTTCGTGTCGCACGAGACGTACACCCCGGCCCGAGGGGGCAGCGCGCAGGCCGAGGTGGAGGCGTTGCGCCACGTGTTCGGCACCAGCGCCGATTCGATCGTGGTGGCCAACACCAAGGGCTTCACCGGCCACGCGATGGGCGTCGGCATCGAGGACGTCCTCGCCGTCAAGTCGCTGGAGACCGGCATCGTCCCACCGATCGCCAACGTGAAGGAGGTCGACCCCGACCTCGGCCATCTCAACCTCTCCAAGGGCGGCGCATACCCGGTCAGCTACTCGTTGCGTCTCGGCGCCGGCTTCGGCTCGCAGATCAGCATGTCGCTGATGCGCTGGGTGCCGAACCCGACCGGTGTTCACCAGGAGCCCGACGAGCTGGGCTTCGCCTATCGCGTCGAGGACCGCGATGCGTGGGACCGGTGGCTGGGCGAGGTCAGCGGATACGACGCCGCCCAGGTCGAGGTCGACCACCGCGCGCTGCGGATTCGCGACGACGGCCCGCCGGCGCGCTCCACCGGAGCCCCGCGCCCCGCGGTGGCGGCGGCACCACCCGTGCTCTCCGGGGCGCCGGTCGACGTGACCGCCGCTCCTGCGGTCCGGGTCCCCGCTCCTGCGGCGGCTCCCGTCATCGCGCCTCAGGCCCCGCCTGTCCAGCCCGCCCCTGCGCCGACGCCGGCCCCGGCCGGGGACGGTGTCGAGGAGGTCGTGCTCGGGATCGTGGCGGCGCAGACCGGGTACCCGCCGGACATGCTCGATATCGAGCTCGATCTCGAGGCCGACCTGGGGGTCGACACGGTGAAGCAGGCCGAGACGTTCGCCGCGATCCGCGAGCATTACGGCATCGAGCGCGACGACAACCTGTCGTTGCGGTCGTATCCCACGCTGGCCTCGGTGATCGGGTTCGTGCGCGAGCGGGCGACCGGGTTGCCGACCGTCGCACCGGCTGCGGCGCCGGCTTCCGCCGCAGCGCCGGCCTCCGCCGCAGCGCCGGCTCCCGCCGCTGCTGCTCCGTCGTTCGACGGTGTGGAGGAGGTCGTGCTGGGGATCGTGGCCGAGCAGACCGGGTACCCGCCGGACATGTTGGACCTGGAGCTCGATCTGGAGGCCGACCTGGGGGTCGACACGGTGAAGCAGGCCGAGACGTTCGCCGCGATCCGCGAGCATTACGGCATCGAGCGCGACGACAACCTGTCGTTGCGGTCGTATCCCACGCTGGCCTCGGTGATCGGGTTCGTGCGCGAGCGGGCGACCGGGTTGCCGACCGTCGCACCGGCCACGGCGCCGGCTCCCGCTGCGCCGGCACCGGCGGTGCCCGCCCCGGTGGTGGAACCATCGTCGCCGGCTCCTGCCGCGCAGGCTGCTGCGCCGTCGTTCGACGGTGTGGAGGAGGTCGTGCTGGGGATCGTGGCCGAGCAGACCGGGTACCCGCCGGACATGTTGGACCTGGAGCTCGATCTGGAGGCCGACCTGGGGGTCGACACGGTGAAGCAGGCCGAGACGTTCGCCGCGATCCGCGAGCATTACGGCATCGAGCGCGACGACAACCTGTCGTTGCGGTCGTATCCCACGCTGGCCTCGGTGATCGGGTTCGTGCGCGAGCGCGCCACCGGCCTGCCGGCCGCGCCCACCGACGATGTGGCGAGTCCCGCACCGACAACCGAACCGAGTAGCGGAGCGCCGTCGTTCGACGGTGTGGAGGAGGTCGTGCTGGGGATCGTGGCCGAGCAGACCGGGTACCCGCCGGACATGTTGGACCTGGAGCTCGATCTGGAGGCCGACCTGGGGGTCGACACGGTGAAGCAGGCCGAGACGTTCGCCGCGATCCGCGAGCATTACGGCATCGAGCGCGACGACAACCTGTCGTTGCGGTCGTATCCCACGCTGGCCTCGGTGATCGGGTTCGTGCGCGAGCGCGCCACCGGCCTGCCGGCCGCGCCCACCGACGATGTGGCGAGTCCCGCACCGACAACCGAACCGAGTAGCGGAGCGCCGTCGTTCGACGGTGTGGAGGAGGTCGTGCTGGGGATCGTGGCCGAGCAGACCGGGTACCCGCCGGACATGTTGGACCTGGAGCTCGATCTGGAGGCCGACCTGGGGGTCGACACGGTGAAGCAGGCCGAGACGTTCGCCGCGATCCGCGAGCATTACGGCATCGAGCGCGACGACAACCTGTCGCTGCGCGACTACCCGACGCTGGCGTCGGTGATCGGGTTCGTGCGCGAGCGCGCCACCGACCTGCCGACCGCCGGCGCGGCGCCGGGAGCCGATTCCCTCGCCACCGCCCCACACCTCAAGGAGGCGGTCGCCGGCGACGACGAGCAGGCGGCAGCGATCCCGCGCCGGATCCCGACGCCGGCGATCCGGCCCGACCTCGACTCGTGCGTGCCCACCGACGTCGAGTTCGCCGAGGGCGACCCGGTCATCGTGATGCTCGACGGCGGCGGCGTCGGCACGGCGCTGGTCGAACGGCTGGCCAAGCGTGGCGTCAACGTCTTGGCGATCGACGATGCGCCGGATGCCGACGAGCTGCTGGCGCGCATCGACGCGTGGCGCGGCTACGCCGCGGTCAAGGGCGTGTACTGGCTCCCGGCGCTCGACGTCGAGCCCGATCTCACCGATCTCGATCTCGAGGGCTGGCGCTCCGGTCTCCGGCACCGAGTCAAGCTCCTCTACCGCGTGCTCCGGCACCTCTACGAGCAGGTCGGCAGCGACGGCGGCTTCCTGGTCAGCGCCACCCGTCTCGGCGGCCTGCACGGCTACGGCGGCGAGGGTGCCACTGCGCCGATGGGCGGTGGTGTCGTCGGCCTGACCAAGGCGTTCAAGCGGGAGCGCCCCGACGCGCTGGTCAAGGCGGTCGACTTCGGGGTCAGCCGCAAGACGGCCGGCCTCGCCGAGGTCCTGATCGCCGAGACGTTGCGCGACCCGGGCGTCGTCGAGGTCGGTCACCACGACGACCGCCGCTACACGATCACGCTGCGGGAGACCCCGATGCCCGACGAGGCGACCGGGCTCGAACTCGGCCCCGACTCGGTCTTCGTGGTCACCGGTGCCGCGGGCAGCATCGTGTCGGCGATCGTCGCCGACCTGGCAGCGGCGTCGGGCGGCACCTTCCACCTGCTCGACCTGGTTCCCGAGCCAGACCCGAACGACCCCGACATCATCGCCTTCGACACCGACCGTGACGGGCTCAAGCGCACGATCTTCGAGCGGTTGAGCGCGGCGGGTGAGCGGGCGACGCCGGTGATCGTCGACAGGGAACTGGCGAGGATCGAGCGGTCGCACGAGGCCCTCGCCGGCGTCCAGGCGATCGAGTCCCACGGGGGCACGGTGCACTACCACAGCGTCAACCTGCTCGACGCCGAGGCGATGGCCGCGGTGACCGACTCGATCGCCGAGACGAGCGGCAAGGTCGACGTGCTGATGCACGCCGGCGGCTTGGAGATCAGCCGGCTGATGCCCGACAAGGAGCCCCGCGAGTACGACCTCGTGTTCGATGTGAAGGCCGACGGCTGGTTCAACCTGATGAAGGGCCTCGGTTCGCTGCCGATCGGTGCGACCGTCGTCTTCAGCTCGATCGCCGGGCGGTTCGGCAACGGCGGGCAGACCGACTACAGCGCGGCCAACGACCTGCTCTGCAAGTTGACGTCCAACCTGCGGGTCAGCCGGCCGGAGACGTTCGGTGTCGCCATCGACTGGACAGCCTGGGGTGACATCGGCATGGCGACGCGCGGCTCGATCCCCACCGTGATGGCTGCGGCCGGGATCGACATGCTGCCGGCCGCCGCCGGCATCCCGATCGTCCGGCGCGAGGTCACCGGCGACGGCTCGACTCGGGAGATGCTCGCCGGACAGCGGCTCGGCGTCCTGCTCGCCGAGTTCCACGAGACCGGCGGCATGGACACCGGCTCGCTCGACGAGGCGATCGCCGCCCACCCGCTGCTCGCCGCCGTCCACGGGGTTACGATGACCGAAGGGCTGGTCGTCCTGGCCACGCTCGATCCTGCCGAGCAGCCGTTCCTCGACGATCACCGCATCGATGGCACCCCGGTCCTGCCCGGCGTGATGGGGATGGAGCTGTTCGCCGAGGTCGCCCACCTCGCCTTCCCCGACCATCACGTCGTTGCGATCGAGGACGTCGACTTCCTCGCACCGTTCAAGTTCTACCGAGACGAACCGCGCTCGCTGCGGATCACGGCGCAGTACCGGACCGACGGCGACGAGGTCGTGGCCGAGTGCACGCTCGTCGGCGAGCGGTTGCTGGCCAACCAGGACGAGCCGCAGCGGACGACGCACTTCACCGGCCGGGTCCGGCTGGCGACCGAACCGGTAACGGAGACGACGGCCGACGTGCCCACGCAGAGCGATCGCACGACGTCGGCGGACGACGTCTACGAGATCTACTTCCACGGGCCGGCGTACCAGGTGCTCCAGGGTGTCTGGCGCAGCGGTGAGGAGACCGTCGGTCGCATGGTCGACGAGCTCCTGCCCAACCAGCAGCCACCCGACGCCCCGCTGATGTCCGCGCCCCGTCTGACCGAGCTGTGCTTCCAGACCGCCGGGGTGTGGGAGATCGGTACGACCGGCTCGATGGCGCTTCCGAACCACGTCGGACGGGTCGTGCCGACCGTCGGCCACGAACCGTCCGGAGGCGCGACGTACTCGGTGGTCCGCCCGGTCGACGGGGGTTTCGAGGCGCAGGTCGTCGACGACGACGGACGGGTCCTGCTGCGGCTGGAGGGCTACCGCACGATCCAGCTCCCCGGCGCCATCGACGGCGACCAGCTCGCTCCGCTGCGCGATGCGATGAGCGACGAGGGCTGAACGATGGCCGTGGGGGGGTTCACACGGATCGCCATCGTCAATCGCGGCGAGCCGGCGATGCGGCTGATCAACGCCGTCGAGGAGCACAACGCAGCGCGGGGGCCAGCGCTGACGACGATCGCGCTGTACACCGAGCCCGATCGCGGAGCGATGTTCGTGCGCCGCGCGGACGAGGCCTACTCGCTCGGGACGGCCACGTTCACCGACGGGCACGGCAACCGGCAGGTCGGCTACCTCGACTACTCGCGGCTCGAGGAAGCGCTGGTCCGGACACGCGCCGACGCGGCGTGGGTCGGGTGGGGCTTCGTCGCCGAGCACCCCGAGTTCGCGTCGATGTGCGAACGCCTCGGGGTCACGTTCATCGGTCCCTCCTCGGAGGTGATGCGCCGCCTCGGCGACAAGATCACGTCCAAGCAGGTCGCCGAGGCGTCCGACGTGCCGGTCGCCCCGTGGAGCGGCGGACCGGTCGCGACCTTGGAGGAGGCGCACGCTCAGGCCGCCCGGCTGGGGTACCCGCTGCTGATCAAGGCGACCGCCGGGGGTGGCGGCCGCGGGATCCGCCGCGTCGAGTCACTGGACGATCTGGACCAGGCGTTCGCGTCGGCGCGAGCCGAAGCGCTCGGCGCGTTCGGCAACGACACCGTGTTCCTCGAGACTCTCGTCCCGCAGGCGAAGCACATCGAGGTGCAGATCATCGGCGACTCCGCCGGCACGGTCTGGTCGGTCGGCGTCCGCGACTGCAGCGTGCAACGCCGCAACCAGAAGCTGCTCGAGGAGTCGCCGTCGCCGTCCCTCAGCGCCGAGCAGGATCGCGAGGTCCGCGCGGCGGCTTCCCGCCTCGGCGCGGCGGCGGGCTACACGAACGCCGGGACGGTCGAGTTCCTCTTCGAACCGACGACCGGGCAGTTCTACTTCATGGAGGTCAACGCGCGGCTCCAGGTCGAGCACCCGGTGACCGAGCTGACGACCGGGGTCGACATGGTCAAGCTCCAGCTCCACGTCGCCGCCGGGGGACTGCTCGACGCCGAGCCGCCGCCGACGACCGGCCACGCGATCGAGGCCCGGGTCAACGCTGAGGACCCCGACGCGGGGTTCGCCCCCTCACCCGGGCGCATCCAGTTGCTGCGGCTGCCGACCGGACCCGGGCTGCGGATCGACACCGGTGTGGAGGAGGGCGACGAGATCGCCGCCGAGTTCGACTCGATGATCGCCAAGGTGATCGCGTTCGGTCACGATCGGTCCGAGGCGATCGCCCGGCTGCAGCGCGGGTTGGGCGACACTGCGATCGCGATCGAGAACGGGACGAGCAACAAGGCGTTCCTCCAGGCGCTGCTGCGCGAGCCGGAGGTGATCGAGGCGACCGCCGATGTCGGGTGGGTCGACCGGATGATGGCAGCGGGTCGCCAGCCGCCGGTGCTGCACGCCGACGTTGCGATCGTCGCTGCTGCGATCGAATCGCACCGCGAGATGATGGGCGCCGAGCGGCGCCAGTTCCGCGGCTCGGCCATCCGCGGTCGCCCCGAGGTCGACACGACGATCGGTCGGACCGTCAACCTCCGCTACCGCGGCGAGGGCTACGCCGTCAGCGTGTTCCGGCTGTCGACGGACCGGTACCGAGCCGAGCTCGACGGGCGCTCGGTCGACGTGCGCCGTGACGATCTCGGCCGGGCGGGCACTCGGCTGGAGATCGGCGACCGGACCCATCGCGTACTCGCCACCTCCCACGGGGTCACGCACCTGGTCGAGGTCGACGGCTACCCGCACCGGATCACCCACGACGAGGGGGGCATCGTGCGCGCCCCGGCCCCGGCGGTCGTCGTGTCGATCGACGTCCAGGTCGGCGACGAGGTGGCGGCGAAGGATCGCCTGATGGTGATCGAAGCGATGAAGATGGAGACCGCGATCGAAGCGGAGTTCGCCGGGGTCGTCGACGAGGTGTTCGTGCCGGCCAACGCCCAGGTCGGGGCGGGCGCACCGCTGCTGATGATCAAGCCGACCGGTGAGGAGTCGGTCGGCGGCGGGACCCGCATCGATCTCGACGCGATCGCGACACCGTCCGGCGCCGCCCACGGCCGCTGCCGGCACCTGCTCGACGCGATCCACCAGATGCTGCTCGGCTTCGACGTCGATCCGGCCGAGGTCGCGGCGATGACCAGCGCCGGCGTCACCCCGTGCCCGGACCCGCTCGAGCAGTCCGAGATCCGCAAGCGCGAGGACGGGATCCTTCGGATCTTCGCCGACGTGGTCGCGCTGTTCCGCCGCGAGCCCGACCTCGACGACGAGTTCGGTGAGCTCGGCCGGCGGAGCAGCGAGGAGTACCTGTTCGACTACCTCCGCCACCCGGAGTCGAAGGGGAGCGAGCTCCCCGAGCGGTTCGTCGAGCAGTTGAAGCGCACGCTGCTCCACTTCGGCGTCGACAGCCTCGAGCCGAGCACCCCCCTGAACGTGGCGCTGTACCGCATCGTCGTCTCGCAGCACCGGATGCAGGAGCAGCTCCCTGCGGTCCGCAGCATCCTCGACGACCGTCTCGAGCACGCCGGTGTCGGCGGCGACGCGGCGCTCCGTCAGCTCCTCGACCGGGTCGTCGACGAGGCCCGCCACCGGTACCCGGCGATCCACGACCTCGCCGACGAGCTGCGCTATCGCGTCTTCGACGAGCCGTTCCTGGCCGAGGTGCGCGTCCGGGTGCTCGCCGCGGCGGACCACGACCTCGACGTCCTCGCCGGCGATCCGCCGGCCGCCGAGCGGGCGACCCGCATCCGGGCGCTGGTCGAGTGCCCACAGCCGCTCAAGACCCGGCTCTCCAACCGGTTCCCCGACGCTCCGCCGGCGCTCCAGGGGGCGATGCTCGAGGTGATGATGCGGCGGTACTACCGGATCCGCGACCTGGAAGACGTCGGGGTCGCGGAGGAGGGTGGACGCCCCTACGCGTCGGCCCACTACACCCTCGAGGGTCGGCGTGTGCACGTCATCGCCACCCACGTCAGCAGTGGTGAGCTCGAGCAGGCCACCGCCGACCTCGCGACGATCGTCGACGCGATCGACCCCGGCGACGATGTCGTGATCGACATCTACGCGTGGCGCGATCGGGCGACGCCCGACCCCGATGCGCTGCGCGACGACATCGCCGGCGTGCTCTCGTCGACCCTCGGGCGCTTCGCCCTGCGCCGCGTCGTGGTGGCGGTGTCCCGGCCGGGTGCCAGCGTCGGGATGTCGGGCGTGATGCACTTCACCTTCCGGCCCGACGGGGAGGGCGGCTATCGCGAGGAGGCGCTGTACCGCGACCTCCACCCGATGATGGGCAAGCGCCTCGAGCTGTGGCGGTTGAGCGAGTTCGACGTGCAGCGGATGCCGACGACCGAGGACGTCTACGTCTTCCACGGGTACGCCCGCGACAACCCGCGCGACGAGCGGCTGTTCGCGCTGGCCGAGGTGCGCGACCTCACCCCGCTGCGCGACGAGGACGGCACGATCCTCAGGCTCCCGGAGGCGGAGCGGGTGATCCACCAGGTGCTCGGCGTGATCCGCCGCTTCCAGGCCCATCGCGACGCCTCCAAGCGACTCCAGTCGAACCGGGTGATCCTCTACGTCTGGCCGCTGCTCGACCTCGCCAACGACGACATCGCCGTCATGGTCGAGCGGCTCACGCCCGACGCCGCCGGGCTCGGGATCCAGAAGGTGGAGGTGCTCGCCCGGATCGGCACGGCCGAGGAATCGCAGCCGATGATGCTCGAAGCGTCGAACCCGAGTGGTGGTGAAGCCCGCCTCAGGGTCCGCCAGCCCTCGACCGAGCCGATCCGCCCACTGCAGGCGTACGAGCAGAACGTGGTCCGGCTCCGCCAGCGTGGCCTCACGTACCCGTACGAGCTCGTGCGCATGCTCGCACCGAGCGGGGGCGAATCCCGCCAGGGGCTCCCTGTGGGGGAGTTCGTCGAGTACGACTTCGCCGACGACGACACGAGCCGGCTGGTGCCGGTCGAGCGGCCGCCCGGAGGAAACTCGGCGAACATCGTCGTCGGGGTGATCAGCAACGCCACCGAGCGCTACCCCGAGGGCGTCCGGCGGGTGATCCTGATCGGCGATCCGAGCCGGGGGATGGGCAACCTGGCCGAGGCCGAGTGCAGCCGGATCAATGCCGGATTCGATCTCGCCGAGGAACTGGGCGTCCCGCTGGAGTGGTTCGCCGTCTCGGCCGGTGCGCTGATCTCGATGGAGAGCGGCACGGAGAACATGGACTGGATCTCGCGGGTCCTGCGGCGGATCATCGAGTTCACGCAGCGCGGCGGCGAGGTCAACGTCGTCGTCACCGGGATCAACGTCGGGGCGCAGCCGTACTGGAACGCCGAAGCGACGATGCTGATGCACACCAAGGGCATCCTGATCATGCTGCCCGAGAGCGCGATGGTGCTGACCGGCAAGGACGCGCTCGACTTCTCCGGCGGCGTCTCGGCGGAGGACAACATCGGCATCGGCGGCTACGAGCGGATCATGGGACCGAACGGGCAGGCGCAGTACTTCGCCCGCGACCTCGCGGACGCATGCCGGATGCTGTTCCAGCACTACGAGTACACCTACGTCGCGCCGGGCGAGCGGTTCGCCCGGCCGGTCGCCACCCGCGACCCGAGCGATCGAGACATTCGGCTCGCGCCCCACGGGGGGAACTTCGTCACCGTCGGCGAGGTGTTCGACGAGGCGACCAATCCGGGGCGCAAGCAGCCGTTCGAGATCCGCCGGGTGATGGCCGCGGTCGTCGACCAGGACCACCCCACGATGGAACGCTGGTTCGGCCTGCGCGACGCGGAGGTACCGGTCGTGTGGGATGCGTTCCTCGGCGGTCGGCCGGTCGCGATGATCGGATTCGAGTCGAAGAACCTGCCGCGCGCCGGACTCGTGCCCGCCGATGGCCCCGAGCACTGGACGGCCGGCACGTTGTTCCCCGAGGGATCGCGCAAGGTGGCGCGGGCGATCAACGCGGCGAGCGGCAACCGGCCGCTGGTCGTGTTGGCCAACCTCTCCGGCTTCGACGGGTCGCCGGAGTCGATGCGCGAGCGTCAGCTCGAGTACGGCGCCGAGATCGGCCGGGCGGTCGTCAACTTCGACGGGCCGATCGTGTTCTGTGTCGTGTCGCGCTATCACGGCGGCGCGTTCGTCGTGTTCTCCGGTGCGCTCAACGACAACTTCGAGGTCGCCGCGATCGAGGGCTCGCACGCCTCGGTGATCGGCGGTGCCCCGGCTGCCGCGGTCGTGTTCGCCCGCGAGGTGCAGAATCGCACCGCAGCCGACCCGCGCGTGCGTGAACTGGAAGCAGCGCTGGCGTCGGCGGACGGCGCCGAGCGGGGCCGGTTGCGCGGGGAGTTGGCAGCAGTACGAGAGCAGGCGCATGCCGAGAAGCTCGGCGAGGTCGCCGACGAGTTCGACGCGATCCACAACATCGAGCGGGCCAAGCGCGTCGGATCGGTCGACTACATCATCCCGCCCGGCGAGCTGCGCCCGTACCTGATCGACGCGGTGGAGCGAGGCATCCGGCGTGTCGGAGCCGGCTGACCCGGTTGGCCAGCCGAGCTACCTGGCGGTCGGGATGGACGACCTGCCGACCCATGATCGCTGGCTGACCGAACCCGAGGCGGCCCGCCTGCGCAGCTTCTCCTACACCAAGCGGCGCGAGGAGGCGCGGCTCGGCCGCTGGACGGCGAAGCGTGCGTTGGCACTGGTCCTCGGAGTGGACGAGGAGCCGGCGTCGCTGCGCGGCCTGGTCGTGCGCAATGCCGCGGACGGCGCCCCCGAGGTCTTCATCGACGATCGCCGTGCGCGGGTGAGCATCTCGATGAGCGACCGCGCCGACTGGGCGGTGTGCGCGGTCGTGGCCGGCATCACCTCGATCGGGTGCGATCTGGAGCTGGTCGAACCGCGCAGCGCGGCGTTCGTGGCGGATTGGTTCACGCCGGCCGAGCGCGAGTTCGTCGCCTCCCTGCCCGCCGATCATGACCTGCTGGCGAACCTGATCTGGTCGGCCAAGGAGAGCGCCCTCAAGGTGCTGCGGACCGGCTTGCGGCACGACACGCGCTCGGTCGAGGTGTCGCTCCAGCTTTCGTTGGACGGCCCCGGCTGGCATCCGCTGGAGGTGATCAGCGCCGAGGGCGGCGTGTTCACCGGGTGGTGGCACCGCTTCGACGAGTTCGTCCTGACCTACGCCAGCGAGTCGCCGACCGGTCCCCCGGTGAGCTTGCACGAGCCGCCCCCGCTCTCGACGGCGGTTCCGGCCCATTCGTGGATGTCCGCGATGCGCGAGACGGGCGACCGGCCGTGATTCACGATGATCGGCGGCGGCATCGTCGGTTCGGCACCCTTCGGATCGAGAACCCGGGAGGCGCTCCGTGGTGCCCTACGCTGGCTCGGTGGCTGCCAGCCGGACCCGCAGCGCCAGGGCCTCCCGGCGCCGCAAGCGCCGGATGGACCGCGTCGAGCACGACCTCGACGACGACCAGTGGAGCGCGCTCCGCGCCTCGTGGGGCGGCTGTGCGTACTGCGGCGTGACCGGCACGCCGCTGCAGCGCGACTGCGTGCTGGCGCTGTCGAGGGGAGGGCGGTACACGCTCGAGAACATCGTGCCCGCCTGCCGTTCCTGCAACACGAGCAAGTGCAATGCCGAGGTCACCGGCTGGCTGCGTCGCAAGCGCCTCGACGAGCGTTCCTTTCTGCTGCGTCATCATCAGATCACCGAGGAGCTGACGACGCGGTTCCGTCCCGACCCGGACCGGTCGGATCGGCCCGGCGGCTGACCGGCCGTCACCCGTCGCCGAGGTGGGTCAGCGCTGCGCTGATCACCTCGTCGAAGCGCGCCCGGACCGCGTCGAACCACGCCGGGTCGTCGTCGGCGAACGCAGCTCGGACCTGGGCGCGGATGTCGGCGGCCTCGGTACCGGTCGGGTCGCCGTTGGCGTGGAGCCAGGCGTCGGCGCGCAGCGCCTGGAGCACGGTGATCGGGTCGACCGTTCCGAACTCGAGGGCTGCCGAGGTGACCTCGACGCCGGGGAGGAAGTCGTCGATCCGGCCGAGCCAGTCACCGCTCAGGGCGGACGACACGCTCTCGCCGTCGAGCATCGACCGCACGTCGCCCCACCACGCCGTCCCCCGCCGATACCCGGGGTCGGTACGGCCGGCGTGGGAGATCAGCTCGCCGTGCCCCCACGGGCCGAGGCCGGTGTGCAGGTCGATGATCCCGGCACGCCGGGCGCCGCCGACGAACCGCCCGGCCTCCCGTTCGAGCCAGCGGTGTGACCACACCGGTGCGTCGCCGCCGTAGAACACCCCGGTCGGGTGGGAGTACTGGCCGCTGCTGACCACCTCCTGCATCGTGTCGAGCCCGATCTCGCCGGCGACCTCCATCAGCCGGATCGTCGTCGCCTGCTGCGTTGCGTCGTCCCACGCATCGGGCACGAGGAGGTGGGCGATCCCGCCGTACCGTTCGTTGACCGGTGCCGGCTCGGTCCAGTCGACGAAGTTGCGGTTGAGGTCGACATTGTCCTCGTTCACCCGGCGGATCCACGCGAACCCGTACGGGTTGAATGCGTGGACCTGGACGACGCGGACGTCGGCCGGGACCCCCGCAGCATCGTGCTGCAGCCAGTGGGTCTGCAGAGCCGATCCAGCGAACCCCTCGACCCCGTGGGTGCCCGACACGACGAGCAGGACCGCCACCGCCCCCTCCTCGCCGACTTCGGCGACATCGATCGCCAGCGCGCCGCCGTCTGGCGCGAGACGAGGGTGGTCGAACGTCGTCACCTGCGCGCCGGCCGCACCGGCCGCCTCCAGGAACCGCTCGCGGGCGATCGAGTACGTGGGTGCGAGTCCGTTGCCGTCCATCGGCCCAACCTTCGCGCACGGCCGCTCTCGCAGGCCGACCCACCCTGCCGCGCCGCGTCGATCGGGACACGACCGTACACTCGCCCGGATGAGCCAGCCGGTCGACCCCCCGCTGCCGGATTCGACGATCGAATGGCAGGACGGCACTCCCGTCGCGGACCCGGCCGACCCGGTCGACGGCGGCGATACCCGCCCCTGGTACCAGCGGCGCGGGCCGCTGCTTGCTGTGGTCCTCGGCGCGGTGGCGGTGCTCGTCGTCGGCTGGCTGCTGATCTTCAACGGGAGCGACGAGCCGTCGGCGAGCCCGGTCACCGTCCTGCGGATCGAGCGGGTCGACGAGTTCGGCGAGCCGCTGGCCCGCGAGCTGACCGTCGTGGTCGCCGGCGCGGACGGGGACGAGGACGAGTTCGTGTGGCTGCTCCCGGTCGGCCTACGCCCGTCGCAACCGGCGATCGAGGCGACCAGCGCATCGACCGGTCGGGCCGAGTTCCGGTGGGGACCGAGTGGCGACGTGGTCGACCCGGACCAATGGACGTCCGACGCAGTCGTGTTCGAGGAGTTCGGGAGCGCCGAGTCGCTCGGCGCGCGGGAATTCGAGTGCACGTACGAGCGCAACGGCGAACCGGAGGGGCGGGCGGTGTTGCGCGTGTCGTTCCTCGACGGCGGCGACCTGCGTGCCCCGCGCACCGCGGTGTATCGCTTCGCCGGCTACCGCTTCGAGGGGGGCGACGTGACGACGTGCGTGATCGCCAACGGTGGCGTGGCGGCGGGTGACGGGTCGGTCACGGTCGAGACCGGGGTCACCCCGGCGCTGCCGACGACGACGCTCCCGACCGACTCGACGCTCCCGACCGAGTCGACGCTGCCGACCGGTTCGACCACCCCGACGGAGACGACCGAGCCGGGCACGACCGAACCCGGCTCGACCCAGCCCGGCACGACGACACCGACGTCATCGACCCAGCCCGGCACGACGCAGCCCCCGGTGGCGCAGAGCTTGATGGACGTGATCGACGCCCGCCCGGAGTTCTCGGCGTTGAGCGATCTGATCGACTTCGCCGGATTGCGCGAGACGTTCGCCGACCCGGCCGCGACGTTGACCGTGTTCGCACCGAACAACGACGCGCTGATCGCCAACGACCTCGTGCCCGAGCTACTCGACACGTCCGAGCGTGAGCTCGTCCGCGAGCTACTGCTCACCCACGTGCATCGGGGCGACGCGCTGATGTCGACGCAGCTGCTGGCACTCGCGGAGATCACCGTCGAATTCAGCGGGCCGTGGCAGATCGACGCCGAGTCCGACCCGCCGACGATCGACGTCGTCGACATCGTCGGGTTCGACGTCTCCGCGGGCAACGGCGTCCTGCACGAGCTCGACGACGTGATCTTCCCGTAGCCGGTGACGACGCGGTCGGCGCTCAGCCGACCAGCGATGCGATGCCGCGGAGGTTGGCCTCCATGTTGGAGCGCAGGCCGTCGAGCCGGCGAACGATGATGTCGTGCTCGCGGTCGGGTATCCGCTCGATCGCCGCCGTCAGCCCGCTCGGACCCGGCCCGAGCCGCACCCACTGCGCCAGGCGGGTGCCCTCGCCGACCTGCTTCAGCGTGAACCTCCACGCCGCCGCCGGCGCATCGAGGTCGTTGACCACCCAGCCGAAGGCCCGCTCGTGCTCGAACTCGACGACGGTGCAGATGACCTGCCATCGCCCGACCCGCGGGTTCTCGTTCGTGCCGCGGAAGCGGGCGCCGAGCGCCGCCTCGGTGGCGCCGTCGAGCCACTCGCCGCCCTGGAACTCGTCGGAGAACCGGGCCGGGAGGTCGATGTCGGTGACGAGCGGCCACAGCTCGGCCGGTGTGGCGTCGACGACGATCGATGCCTCCGTCGTCGGCCCGTCTGCCATCGTCAACCCAGCGGTCACGTCGCTCACCTCCTCCCGCCCGACGTTACAACCGGTGTCAGACACCAGGTGTTAGCCGGGGCGGGTGACGATCGCCGAGAAGCACATCTCGTCGTTGGTCCCGTCGGCCCACATGACGTATGCCGGCTCCAGGGTCTCGTCGCGCAGCGCCCGATCCCAGGTGCACTCGATGCGGATCCGGTCGCCCGGTTCGAGCACGATCGAATCGGCCGGTTCGTAGATCAACTGCCAGTCGAACTTCCACACCGGGATGTCGAGCAGGATCAGCGCGTCGGGCGTGTCGGGGTTGAGCGTCATGCGGAAGCTCTTTCCGATCTCGTGCTGGTGGCCGAACACCGACACGATCTCGCCGAACGCCTGGACCGGCTGGTCGCAGCTCGCGGTCGCGATTCCATCGGTCATCCCGGCGAAGTCGGACAGCTGGTACCCGCACAGCCTGACGAGCGCATCGGCCAGGACGCCCTCCGGCCCGTAGGCCTCGACCAGCGCGGCGCGCGCCACGTCCCGATCGCATTGCGGTCCGCGCTCGTCCGGGCCGCACGGGATCTCCGCCGGCGCGAGGTACGTGACCAGTTCGACCGGGTCGGTGGTGCCCGGGTCGGCCCAGTCGATCGCCACCGCCGATCGGTCGGCGGGAGCCTCGACGTCGTAGTGGTAGTGGGTCTGCATCACGAAGAAGTCGCCCGGCTCGAGCTCCAGGCCGCTGCCGTCGGGATAGGTCGTCGCGGCTTGGCCGGGTGCCCAGGTGAACACGATCTCCGCGGAGCGGCCGGGGCTGAAGCCGAAGCAGGTCCACCCGCCCTGGCCGTCGGCGCCGTCGCGCTCGTCGATCTCGGCGCGGTCGTTCGCGCTGACGAGGAAGCCGACCGCGTGGTGCACGACCTGGGTCTGCTGCGGGATGAACTCCATCGATCGGACGAAGGATCGCTCGGTGACCTCGGGGTCGTACACGAAGCACCGGTACTCGTCGGGTTGGCCGAGCTCGCCGTCGTAACTGCCGCTCGTCTCGATCGTCACGTCGGGGTCCTGGATGCCGAGCACTCCGAACGTCGGGATCATCGGTTCGTCGGCGGGCACGTCGAGCGGCGCGCCCGCCTCGTCCCACCGCACGATCGCCGCGATCTCCTCGTCGGTCAGGCTCCAGTCGTGGTCGAATGGGACGCTGTCGCCACCGGCCGGCCATGGTGGCATGTACCCGGTCTCGACCGCGAGCGAGATGAACCCGGACGTCTCGGCGAGGTCGGCGGCGGTGTCGAAGCGCACGTGCTGTGTCCCGGGTCCGTCGCCGGTGTGGCAGCGGGCGCACACCTCGGTGACGATCGGCTGGACGTCGGCAGCGAACGAGACGGCTCGCGCCCCGAGCCGGCCGGCGGGCTCGGCCATCGTGGTCGCTGGCTGCGCGGGGGTCGTTGCCCCGTCGGTCTCCGGGGGCGCAGTCGCTGCCGGGTCGGTCTCCTGGGGCGCGGTCGTCGCCGGGCCGGCCGCACCGATCACCGCGGTGTCAGGCGTGGCAGCGGGGGAGGCAGCCGGTTCCGCATCGTCGCCGAGGGACAGGCCGCACGCCGTGATGGCCGCTGCCGAGAGCACGCACAGGAGTCCGCCGACGATCCAGGACGGCGTCCAGCGCGCCGGTGGGACCATTGCATCGAGGGGGAGGTGATCGCCGATCGGCTCGATCGTACCGGCCGTGCGCACCGGCCGCCCGGCGGGGCGGTTCGGCGACTGCGGCGCGCGACCGGACAGGTGGCCGTTCGCGCCGACCCTCCGCCGATCGGCTTAAAAGGTGACCAGATGATCACCTATTGTCGCGCCGATGGACGAGGTGTTTCGAGCGCTCGCCGATCCGAGTCGGCGGCTGCTGCTCGACCGGCTGCGAGAGCGGGATGGGCAGACGACCACCGAGCTCGCCGCGGCACTTCCCGACATGACGCGATTCGGTGTCATGAAGCATCTGTCCGTGCTCGTCGACGCCCACCTGGTCGTGACGGAGAAGGTCGGCCGGACGCGGCTGCACTACCTCAACCCCGTCCCGATCCGGGACGTCCACGATCGCTGGATCTCCAACTACGCCGAACCGTTCGTGGCAGGTCTCGTGGCCCTCCGCGCCCGCAGTGAAGGAGCATGAAGATGGCCCGAGGCCCTGAGCCACCGCAACGAGCGCGCCCTCTGTGCGGAGTGATCCCGCACCGGCGGGATCGTCAGCGAACGGCGCGGGGCGGCACCGCGATGCGATCGAGATCGGCGGCGAGGATCACATCGTCGAACTCCTCGCCGGCCTGGTCGGCGAACGGCTGCACGTCGGGATACCGCCGGGAGAAGTGGCTGAGGACCAGCCGGCGAGCCCCGGCCGCAGCGGCGAGCCGTCCGGCCTGGCGGGCGGTCAGGTGGCCGTAGTGCTCGGCTCGGTCCTCGTCCTCGTCGAGGAACGTCGCCTCGCAGACGACGAGGTCGGCACCGGCGGCCAGTTCGAGCGCGCCGTCGCACCATGCAGTGTCCATGATGAACGCGAACGATTGCCCCGGTCGGTGTTCGCTGACCTCCTCGACGGTCACTGTTCGTCCGTCGACGTCGATCCGGCCGTGCTCGATCAGCGCGGCGACGTCCGGTCCGTCGATGCCGACTGCAGCGAGTCGATCGGGGAGCATGTGTCGACCGTCGGGCTCCTCCACCCGCCAGCCGATCGCGTCGACCCGGTGCCGGAGTGGCGCGCAGCTGATCGTGAGGTCGTCGTTTGCGTGAACCACCGCCGGCGCGTCGACGGGCCGGGCATCGACCTCGACCTGCTCCTGCCCGCAGGATGCGTATCGCAGGCGCTGGAAGTACTCCTCGCCGCTCGCCGGGTAGTGGATCGGGACCGGGAGGTGGCCCTGGTCGAGCGCCATCCGCATGATCACGCCGGGCAGGCCGAGGCAGTGGTCGCCGTGGAAATGGGAGATGCAGATCCGGGTGATCGACGCCGGTGACACGCCGGCGAGGGTGAACTGGCGCTGTGTCCCCTCGCCCGGATCGAACAGGATCGCCTGGCCGTCCCAGCGGAGGAGGTAGCCGTTGTGGTTCCGGTGGCGGGTTGGCGACTGGCTGGCCGTCCCGAGCACCACCAGCTCACGCGAGGACATCCGCCCTGTCTACCGCATCGGCACGGATCGGGAGGTGCCGACCGATCGGTGAGGTCGTGCCAGTCGGCCGGACTGCGGGCCGGCGCCGTCACGGTGCGGTGCCCGCCCGGGACGCCACCGGCGAGTGCAGCTCCAGCGGTCGGCGCTAACCCAGCCCGTCGAACGCCGGCGGGTAGACCACCGTGCCCCGCAGCGTGGGGTCAGAGGTGGCGAAGCGAAGCACTTGGCCCGCCTCCGACGGCGCCCAGTCCGGCAACGGCAGGTCGATCCCGAGCGGGGCGGCGTGCTCGAACCCGAACCGGGAGTAGTACGCGGGGTCGCCCTCGAGCACGATGAGTGGCTCGTCGCGGGCGAGGTCGGTGACCGCTCGGACGAGCGCGCCGCCGATCCCCACCCGCCGATGCGCGGCCGCGACGGCGAGCGGCGCGAGCATCACGATCGGCCGGTCGCCGGTGGAGGTCCGCAGCGTCGCTCCGCTGATCATCACGTGGCCGACGACCTCGCCGCCGACGACGGCGACCAGGGCCAGGCGGGCGATGTATTCCGGTGACGCCCGGATCGCTTCGACGAGGTCTGCCTCGCCGTCGGACCCGAATGCGTCGGCGACGACGCGCCGGATCGCGGCGTGGTCGTCGGCTGCCTCGGGGCGGATCGTCGGTCGGGCACCGGGTCCGGGACGCCGTCTGGTCACGGCTGCGGTTCGGCGGCGTTCACCGGGATCGCTTGGGCGACCCGGGCCGGCGGGCGGAGCCGGCAGATCACTCCGTTGGGTCCCACTCGACGTGCAGCTCGCTCGGCCCGCGGAACGTGATGTTCGGGAAGTAGTCGAGCCGCTGACCGTCGACCAGCCGGAGCGAGGGCAGCCGCGCCGCGAGGAGCTCGAGCGCGATCCGGGCCTCCATCCGGGCCAAGCCGGAACCGAGGCAGAAGTGGATCCCCTTGCCGAAGCTGATGTGGCGGTTGGCGCCGGTACGGCGGATGTCGAACCTCTCGGCGTCGGGGAACACGTCGGGCTGATGGTTGGCCGCCGCGAAGTTGAGCAGGATGCGCGTGCCGGCCGGTAGATCGACCCCGCCGAGCGTCGTCGGCTTCGTTGTGACCCGGCGCCACGAGACCTGGCTCGACTCGTACCGGAGCGTCTCCTCGACCGCGTTGGCCGCGAGGCTCGGGTCGGCCACGAGGGCCTCCCACTGCTCGCGGCGCGGGAGCAGGCAGAGCAGCGTGTTGCACAACAGCGCGGTGACCGGGTCGTGCCCGGCGAAGCTGATCCCGTAGACGACCGACTCGACCTCGCGGTAGCTGATCCCGGTGCCGTTGTCCGGGTCGGGATCGGCCTCGTGGGCGGCGAGCAGTTCCGACGTGAAGTCGTCGGCGCGTTCGTCGCGCCGACGCGCGACGAACGCGCGGCAGTAGCGCCAGTAGTCGAGCATCCCGCTGGCGATCTCGACCTGCTCGGCGACGGTCGGCTTCCCCCATGAGAACGCCTTGCGGTTGACGCACCAGGACTTGATCAGGGCGTCGTCCTCGGGCGGGAACCCGATGAACCGGAACACGATCTCAGCCGGGAGCGGGAAGGCGAGCGCGCGCACGTACGCTGCCGGCGACCCGTCGTCGATCATCTGGTCGAGCAGGTCTGCTGCCCACGACCGGAGGTAGCCCTCGAGCGACTTCAGCCGCCGGTTGCCGAAGCCCTGCCGGGTGTAGGTCCGAATTCGGCCGTGGTCCGGTTCGGGCCGGTTCGACATGACCGCGATCGGGTCGAAGTCGTCGGCGGCGAGGATCGCCGCCGCCTCGGGGGCCAGCGGGTAGATCGGGTCCTGGACGTTGGTCGAGGCGAACACGTCGGGGTTCATGAAGACGTGGTCGATGTCGGCCATCCGGGTGACGACCACGTGGCCGAGCGTGTCGGCGTAGAAGACGGGGAACTCGGCGCGCAGCGCGTTGGCGATCGGGTACGGGTCGGCGAGATAGTCGTCGTCCAGCGGTGACCAGTGCTGGTGGACCGGGCAGCCCGCCGGTGCGGCGGTCAGCCGATCGGGTGCCCGATGGTAGGTGTTGGCGCTGCTCATCGCGTCCCCCGGTGCGTCGATGCCGGTGCGGCCCCCACGATCGTACCCAACCCGACCCCCTCGGATTCCGGTCACGTAGCCGTGCGACCGAACATCGCAGGTGCCGACCCGTTCGTTCACTTCCAGCAGGGATCGGGTGTGGGCGGGTGACCGGCGATCGGTCGATCTGGGACACTGGCATTGATGGGAGACGTGCCGGACGAGGAGACGCGCTGCGGCTGGGGCATCGGACACGACGACTACCTCGCCTACCACGACCAGGAGTGGGGAAGGCCGACGACCGATCCGCACCGCCTGTTCGAGAAGATCTGCCTCGAGGGATTCCAGAGTGGGTTGAGCTGGCTGACGATCCTGCGCAAGCGCGATGCGTTCCGTGACGCGTTCGCCGGCTTCGACTTCGACGTCGTTGCCGGGTTCGGCGACCGCGACGTCGAGCGCCTACTCGGTGACGCAGCGATCGTGCGCCACCGCGGCAAGATCGAGGCGACGATCAACAACGCCCGACGAGCGTGCGAGCTGGTCGACGCCGAGGGTTCACTCGTCGACTGGATCTGGTCGTGGGCCGTGGAGGCGCCCGAGCGCGACGAGGGTCCGGACGGTTCGCTGGTCCCCGCCAGCACCGCCCGGTCGAGCGCGTTGGCCAAGGAGCTGAAGTCGCGCGGCTGGCGGTTCTTCGGCCCGACGACCGCCTACGCCTTCATGCAATCCGAAGGGTTGACCAACGATCACGATCCCGCCTGCTTCGTCCACGACGATTGCGAGCGCGAGCGCCGCGCGTTCCTGCGCGGTCGGGCGCTGCGTCCCTGACGACACCGTGATCGACCGCACGCGCTGTCTCGGCGTCGTTGGTGCCGGGGGAGGGGACTACGGCCGCCGAGACGCGAAAATCGCGACCGCGGCGTCGACCCGAGCCTGCCGGTCAGGGCAGGTAGACCTCGGCATCGTCGGGCGGGAGCAACCGGTTCCCGAGGATGATGTCGGCGGCTCGCTCGGCGATCATCATCGTCGGCGCGTAGAGGTTGCCGTTGGTGACGACGGGCAGGACCGAAGCGTCGACCACCCGCAGCCCGTCGACGCCGTGGACCCGCATCGTGTCGGGGTCGACCACCGCCATCTCGTCGACCCCCATCTTGGCCGTGCACGACGGGTGCAACGCGGTCTCGGAGTCACGCGCCACCCAGTCGATGACCTGCTCATCGGTGTCCACCGACGGGCCGGGCGAGATCTCGCCGCCGTTGTACGGATCGAACGCCGGCTGGCTCAGGATCCGGCGAGCGGTGCGCACCGCCTCGATCCACTCCCGCCGGTCGCGCTCGGTCGACAGATAGTTGAACCGCACCGCCGGCTTGACCCGCGGGTTGGTCGACGTGATCTTCACCGTGCCCCTCGAGTCCGAGTACATCGGCCCGACGTGCACCTGGTAGCCGTGCCTGCTGTCGGTCGTCCCCGCCGGAGCCGATCCGTCGTAGCGGATGGCGATCGGGAGGAAGTGGAACATCAGGTTCGGGTACCGCTCGTCGGGGTTGCTCTTGACGAACGCGCCGGCTTCGAAGTGGTTGGTCGCGGCCGGGCCGGTGCGGAACAGCCACTGCAGGCCGATCCACGGCATCCGCCACTTGGCCAGGTGCGGCTGCATCGAGACCGGCTGGGTGCAGGCGTACTGGATGTACACCTCCAAGTGGTCCTGCATGTTCTCGCCGACGCCCGGCACGTTCGCAACGGTGCTGATCCCCAGCTCGCCGAGATGATCCGGATCGCCGACGCCGGAGAGCTGGAGGAGCTGCGGCGTGTTGAACGCCCCTCCGCACGAGATGATCTCGGCGCCCCGAACGACGTGCATTCTGGCGCCGCGCCGGTACTCGACGCCGATCGCTCGGTTGCCATCGAACACGATGCGGGTGGCGGTCGCCAGCGTGATCAGGTCGAGGTTCGACCGGTCGAGCACCGGATGGAGGTACGCCCGGGCCGCGCTCAACCGGCGGCCTCGGACGACGTTCTTGTCGAAGGCTGCGAACCCCTCCTGGCGATACCCGTTGACGTCGTCGCTGCGCCGGAACCCGGCCTGGACGCCGGCATCGAGCCAGGCTCGGAACAGCGGGTCCGCCGCCGGCCCGCGCTCGAGGAGGAGTGGGCCGTCGCCGCCCCGCCACTCGTCCTCCCCCGCGAGGCATGTCTCCATCCGTTTGAAGTACGGGAGGCAGTGGGCGTAGTCCCAGCCCTCCATCCCCGGTTCGGCGGCCCACTTCTCGTAGTCGGCGGGATTGCCGCGCTGGAAGATCATCCCGTTGATGCTCGACGAACCGCCGAGCACCTTGCCCCGGGCGTGGTACACCCGCCGACCGTTCATGTACGGCTCGGGCTCGCTCTCGTACTTCCAGTCGTACAGGCGATTGCCGATCGGGTAGGCGAGTGCGGCCGGCATGTGGATGAACACGTCCCATCGCCAGTCGCGGCGCCCCGCCTCCAGCACGAGCACCCGGTTCGCCGGATCGGCGCTCAGCCGGTTGGCGAGCGCGCAGCCCGCTGACCCCCCACCGACGATGACGAAGTCGTACGGGCGATCGGGCATCGGCGCGGAGGCTATCGCTCCACCGTCCGACCACCTGGCGCCACCGGCGACCATCGCGCCAGATCGGACTCGATGCCCGGCCCGGCGTTGCTGCGGTCGGACGCGCCTCAGGTGCGTCATGATGAGGGGATCGACGTGGACGCGGAGGTCCGACATGCGCAACCAACTCTTCATCGACGGCACCTGGCGGGAGGGCTCCGGTGGCGAGCGGATCGTCGTCGTCGACCCGGCGACCGGTGATGCCATCGCCGAGGTGGCGGCCGGCACTCCCGACGACGCCGTCACGGCGTGCGACGTCGCCGACCGCGCGCAGCGTTCGTGGGCTCGCGTCGCGCCCCGTGAGCGCAGCGAGGTGCTCCGCCGCTGCTGGTCGACGCTGATCGAACACACCGACGAGCTGGCAGGTCTCATCGTCAGCGAGCACGGCAAGCCCCTTGCCGACGCCCGGGGCGAGATCGCGTACTCGGCGGAGTTCTTCCGCTGGAACGCGGAGGAGGCCGTGCGCATCCACGGCTCGCTCGGTCTGGCGCCCAGCGGAGCGAACCGGATCATCGTGCGCCACCCGCCGGTCGGCGTGGTCGTGATGGTGACCCCCTGGAACTTTCCGGCGGCGATGATCACGCGCAAGCTCGCCCCTGCACTCGCGGCGGGGAACGGGGTCGTCGTCAAACCGCCGAAGGAGACGCCGCTGACCGCACTGCGGATCGCCGAGCTGCTCACCGAGGCCGGGGTGCCCGACGGGTTGGTCAACGTCGTGCCGACCCTCAGGTCGGGCGACTGGTTCGATGCGGCAGTCGACCACCACGCGGTACGGATGGTGTCGTTCACCGGGTCGACCGAGGTCGGGCGAGTGCTCCTTCGGCGCTGTGCGGACCGGGTTCTCAAGACCGTGATGGAGCTCGGAGGCAACGCGCCGTTCGTCGTCTTCGACGACGCCGACCTCGACGCCGCAGTCGAGGGGGCGATGGTCGCCAAGATGCGCCATTCCGCCGAGACCTGCACCGCCGCCAACCGGTTCCTGGTCGAGGCCGGGGTCGCCGAGGAGTTCGGCGAGCGGTTGACGGTCGCGATGGGCGCGATCAAGGTCGGCAACGGCTTCGACGAGGGCGTGACCTGCGGGCCGATGATCAACGCCGGTGCGGTCGAGACGATCCGCGAGCTGGTCGGGGCCGCCGTTGGCGCCGGCGCCGAGGTGACGCTCGGCGGCCACGCGATCGAGGGTCCCGGCTTCTTCTACGAGCCGACGGTGCTCGGCTCGGTGGCGCCCGACTCGCCGATCGCCCACGCCGAGATCTTCGGCCCGGTCGCGCCGATCATCCCGTTCACCGATCACGACCGGATGATCGACATGGCCAACGACACCGAGATGGGGCTGACCGCCTACGTCTACACCCGCGATCTCGCCAAGGGGCTGGCGGTGTCCGAACGCATCCAGGCGGGGATGGTGGGGCTCAACCGCGGCGCGGTCTCCGACCCGGCCGCGCCGTTCGGCGGGATGAAGCAGTCCGGCCTCGGACGAGAGGGCGCCAGCGAGGGCATCTACGAGTTCTGCGAGACCCAGTACATCGCCACCACCTGGTGACCCGTCCCCGGCATCGCGCAGGGGGCTGCGTCGAGCGCGAGGATCGGACAGCGACGGAGGACGACGCGCGGACGCGACGGTGCCGCACCCGGAGGTGCGGCACCGTCATCCACCGCGGCGAGCGTTCGGGGGGAGGGTTGCGCCAACGCTCACCGCCGGTTCGTGGAGGGGTCAGGCGTCACCCGCCTCGGAGTCGATCGGCGGACCGGGGCGGCCGGGGAAGCCCCCGAAGCCCTCGGGGCGCTCGGGGCGCTCGCCGTTGACCCTGGCGGTCACCCGCTCCTCGATGTTGGCGCGGATCTCGTCGGCCTCCTCCGCGGTGAGGCTGCCGTCGGCGACCTTGTCGTCCAGGCGGGCGTTGCGCTCCGCGACGAGTTCGTCGATCAGGGCGTCGCTCGACACCCCGTTGGCTTCGGCGACCTCGGCCAGCGTCTGACCGCTACGGAGCGCCTCGCGCAGCGCGTCCTCCTCGATGCCGAGCAGCGACGTCACGACCTCGCTCGCCTCGCCGGGGCCGTGCCCGTGGTGGCCGCCGAACCGTCCCTCGCCCTCAGCCCGCCGGGCCTCGAACTGCTCGACGATCGAGTCGAGCTGGTCCTGGGTGATCGTGCCGTTGTCGACCAGCTCCTGCAGTGCGTCACCGAGCTGCGGGCGGGGTGCCTCGGTCTCGGTGGCGTCGGTCACGTCGGTTCCGTCGTCGGTCTGGGCGAGTGCCGGGCCGGCGACGAACGCCGCACCGGCCATCGTCAGCCCCGCGACACCGGCGGCGATCTTCTTGTTGAGCTTGATCATGGTGGGGGTTCTCCTTGTTGAGTCGGTCGTGCTGATTGCACTGACCACACTCTCGGACCCGGTCATGAAGCGAAGCTGATCGCTGTACGAGAACTGGGTGAGAACCGGTTCAGGAATCGGCGAGAGCCGATGTGGTGTCGCTCGGCGATCCCGCGTCGACCGGCTCGCCGAGCGAGAAGCCGACGACCGCACCTCCATCGGGCGCGTCCTCGATCCAGACCCGCCCGCCGTGGATGTCGGCCGCCCGCTTGACGATCGCCAGCCCGATGCCACTGCCAGGCAGATGCTGCACGTCGTCGGCACGGAAGAAGCGTTCGAACGCGTGCTCTCGGACGCCGGGACCGAATCCTGGGCCGTGATCGCGGACCTCGACACCGCCGCCGAACTCGGCGATCTCGATCGGCGTACCGGCCGGGCTGTACTTGTCGGCGTTGCCGATCAGGTTGGCGATCGCCCGGCGGACCATCGTCGGTCGGGCCTCGACCACGACGCCGCTCGTCGAGGTGTGGATCGTTCGATGGGTGGTCGCCCGGGACTGTCGCGCTGCGTCCTCGACGAGCGCCCCGAGGTCGACGGGCTGCGACGGCTCGTCGGCCGAGCTGTTCGCCGCCAGGTCGACCAGCTCGGCGACCAACTCCCCGAGTGCCTCCAACTCGACAGCAGCACCGTCGATCACCGCCGCCCGTTGATCCGGTGGGAGCCCCGGCTCGCTGCGGAGGAACTCGATCTTCAGCCGCAGGCTGGTCAGCGGCGTCCGCAGCTCGTGGCTCGCGTCGGCGACGAGTCGTTCCTGCTGGCGTTGCGAGAGCTCCAGCTCGGCGAGCAGCTCGTTGAAGCTCTCGGCCAGCTGGCCGACCTCGTCCCGGCGATCGGTCCGGATCGGGCGCGGGAGCTCGCGTCGCTCCGCGAGCTGGCCGGCGGCGCGGGTGACGTCGACGATCGGGCGGGTGAAACTCCGGGCCACGAACCACCCGATCACGCCGGCCGCGCCGACACCGACCAACCCCATCAGCGCCAGGGCGCGTCGCAGCCCGCGCAGACCGTCGTCGATCGACTGGACGTCGGTGGCGAGTTGCAGCACCGTGCCGTCGATGCCGCGGGTGAGCACGCGATACGGGCGCCCGTCGAGGTCGATCGTGCGGTATCGGTCCGGACCCGGCGCCAGGGCGCGGCGGACGATCTCGTCGTCGAACGGCAGCTCGGAGTCACCGTCGATCGAGCCCCCCGGCCTGATGAGCTGGAAGCGGAACGTCGTCTCGCTCAGCCGGTCGGCCGTGCGGTTGACGAGGTCGGGGACCGGCGGGCGCCGGTTCTCGCGGAGCAGGATCGCGAGCGAGTCGGCCTGTTCGGCGAGCTGGTCGTCGGTCGCCCCCTGCACGTTGGAAGCCGCCAACCAGAACGTCGCCAGCCCGTACGTCACGACGACGACGGCGAACAGCCCCCCCAGGATCAGCGCCAGCCGGCGCCGCATGTTCACCGCCCGCTCCGCTCTCGCCTGCTCCGTACCGGTTCGGTCGGAACGGGTTCGCTCGGTGCCGGTTCGCTCCGAACGCATCCCTGCCTCACGATCCGCTCCTCACCGGTCGACCCGGGCGACGTAACCGACGCCGCGTACGGTGTGGATCAACCTCGGGCGGCCACCGACCTCGGTCTTCTTGCGCAGCGCGGAGACGAACACCTCGAGCGAGTTGGAACCGAGGTCGTCGTCGTAGCCCCACACCCGCTCCTGGATCACGTCGCGCGTGAGGACGATGCCGGTGTTGGCGATGAGCAGCTCGAGGAGGTCGAACTCGATCTTGGTCAGCTCGATCGGGTCGCCGTCGCGACTGGCGGTGCGGGCGGCCGGGTCGACGACCAGATCGTCGAGGGCGATGGTCGTCGGCGCGGCCGGCGCGGTACCCGCCGCGCGCAGCATCGCCCGCACCCGGGCCAGCAGCTCCTCCAGCGCGAACGGCTTGGCGAGGTAGTCGTCGGCACCGGCGTCGAGGCCGCGCACGCGATCGGTGACCTCGTGGCGAGCGGTCAGCATCAGGATCTTGCCGTCGTAGCCGCGGGTGCGGAGACGGCGGCACGTCTCGATGCCGTCGACGCCCGGGAGGTTGATGTCGAGGATGACGACCGCCGGCCCGTGGTCCGCGGCGAACGACAGGCCATCCTCCCCGGAGCACGCCTGCGCGATGTTGTAGCCCTGGTACTCGAGCACCATCGCCAGCGACTCGCGCACACCCCGGTCGTCCTCGACGATCAGGATCGACGGTGGCGCGCTCACCGTCACAGCTTGTCAGCCGGATCTCGCGCCGACGCTGATCGGCACCTGAAGGTCGCCTGAAGATCTCGAACCGGCCTGCATCGTCCGCTGCGGCGGGTTTCGGCGCGAGGTGTGCGCGCGGTGACTCGCCCGACGGCGGTCAGGCGGGGGCGGTGACGTCGAGCAGGCGGAGGTCGGGCGACGGTCGCCGGAGGCCGATGACCCCGCCGGGCGGTACGGCCACGCTGTCGCCGGCGGTGAGCGCCACTGCGGCCCGGCGGTCGGGCGCGATGTCGACGCTGCCGTCGAGCACGACGAGCATCGAGAACTCGGCGGCGCCGTCGAACACCGCGTCGCTCGACGGCGCATCGGGTTCGACGATCCGCGCCCCGACCAATCCGTCGGTCGCCGCGCCGAACCCGGTGTCGCGGGCGGTGTATCCGTCGCACCGCCACGGCGCGGTCGGTCGGTCGGCGAGGACCGAGCGGGCGAAGCGCTGCCCACCGAAATCGCGATCGGGCCGCAGGTCCGGCGTCGGCAGGTCGAGGTCGTGATCGGCGAGCGTGAGGTGCTCGGCCGGGCAGCCGATCTCGATCACCTCGAGGTCCGGCGAGCTGGTGAGGACCCGGTGGCGGATCTCCGGCGGCTGGAGGACCGCGTCCCCTGCGTGCATGACGAACGGCGGCCCCTGGTCCTCGTAGACGACCTCGACCCATCCGGACCTGACGACGATCATCTGAAACCGGATGCGGTGGTAGTGGACGTAGTCGGGGACGGGGCCACCGTCGGGGATGTGGATGTGCGAGGCGATGAACCGACCACCCCACCGGCCGGGGAGCAGGTCGCGGTAGCGCATCCCGGCGCGTCCGGTCACCCACGACGACGTGGCACCGGCGTGGGTGACGACCAACGACGGGTCCCCGGCCGGGACGACGATCGCGTCGTCCGGCGGTTCGATCTCGATCGTCGATCCTCCGGGCGAGTGCAGGCAGCGCGGGCTGCCTCCACGGACCGTCTGGCGAAGCCGCAGCGGGTGGTCGGCGTCGCCGCGTACGAGTCGGATCCGCATCCCGCCGGACGACACGATCGCGGTGCTGGGATCGTCGGCCGGGAAGACGGCCTCGATCCGGAAACCCGCACGCTGCAGGTAGAAATCGAGCTCGCTCTCGAGGTCGCGTACCTGTCCGACGACCTCGAACGGGTCGTGAGCCATCATGTGAGAGTCACTTTCAAGATGCGGGTCTCTTTCACAACACGCAGTCCAACGCCTTGGTCAGCGTCTTGGCCAGCGACTTTCGTCCGCCGGTGCGCTGCCACCGATCGACAACCGCGACCACGAGGCCGAGGGCGGCACCGGCCGCCGCCTCGTCGCGCAGCCCGGGGCCGTTGGCGCCGCGGTGGGCGGCGAGCCGGGCAGCGATGGCGGACCGCTGGCCGAGTACACCGTGCTCGAACGCGGCCCTCAGCGCATCGTCGGCGAAGACGATCTGCAGCCGACCGAGGAGCGACTCGAGGTCGACCTCGGCGAGCACGGTCGCCAGCGCTCGCGAGACGAGTTGCGCGGGCGAGGCGGCCGGGTCGGGTCGGGAGTCGGCGGCCAGCACGGTAGCGAGCCGCTCGAAGCAGTCGCCGGTCAGCACGAGCGCCTCCTTCGTGCCGAAGTAGCGGTAGACGGTCGACGGCGAGACGCCGGCCTCGTTCGCGACGTCAGCGATCGTCACGCCGTCGAACCCGGAGTCCCGCATCAGTGCGACCGCCGACTCCTGGATCGCGGCCATGTTGCTCGAGCGGTTGCGTGCGCGCAGGCCGGCTCCGTCCACGTCGGCAACGGTACCGCCCAGCCGATCCGGACACGTCGACCAACCACCCGGCGTCAGCGCCGCTGCAGCGGACGGTCCCGCTCGGTCACGATCGGTGGTGGGCGTCGCCGCGTGAACGTTCGTGAACCCTCAAGATGACATCGAGGATGACCGAAACATGACGTATGCCGTTCCTCTCGCGCGCATCCCGGATGGGACGAGGCGCGCTCGCCGCGATGATCGCCCTTGCGGCGCTGCCCGTCGTGCTCGCGTTCCCGTCCGGGTCCGCGTCGGCGGGTCCGCCGCCGGTCTTCACGATGTACGTGCCGTTCGAGGAGCAACAGATCTCCGACGGGCTGTTCTCGATTCTGACCTCGGGCGGCTACAGCCCGACCAACGTGACGAGCCAGATCACGATCACCGCGGCCGCCGACAACACCATCCTCTACTGGGACCACTGGGAGGACGGCTACGACATCGACATCGCCAACGCACCCGGCGCGTCGACGACCGAGACGTGGGGGGACGCCGATCTGTCGAACGGTGCCGCGCCCGGCGTGACGGTGGCCGCCGACGACGTGATCAACGCCGGGACGGTCATCCGCCTCCAGAACAGTGTGGTCCTGCCGCGCAACTCGGCCCAGATCTTCTTCGACGGTCGCGACAAGGTCGCGGCCACGCGCGGGTTCGCGATGACCCGCGCCGGCTGGGACACGACGCTCGGCACGGTGCACGCGGGCGCAGTCGCGACCACCGACCTCTCCAAGTACGGCACGCAGTTCGACATCCCGATCGGCGAGAACATCTACTCGAACCAGGCATTCGAGTACACCGCGCTCACGGTGATGGCTTCCGATGACAACACGTACGTCGAGATCGACCGTGATGGCGACGGGTCCGTCGACGAGACACATCTGCTCGACGAGGGCGAGACCGCCTGGGTCGACGGCGGCATCAACGCCGGCGCGTTCCTCGAGTCGTCCAAGCCGACACAGGTGCACCTCCTCACCGGCGACGTCGGTTCGCTCGTCGCCAGCCGCTGGTACGAGGTCTTCCCGGAGGAGGTGCTCGGCGACGAGTACGTCGCGGCGGCGAGCACAACGCTCGCCAGCCAGCCGGTCTCCGTGTTCGTGCACAACCCGAGCGAAACGACCACGATCAACGTCGCCGTCGACGCCGAGGGCACGGCCAACGACACGAACCTCAGCATCGTCCCCGGAGGGACCGTGCCCTACACGCTGCCGGCCGGATCGGGGGCACAGTTCTCCTCGCCGGGCAACACCTTCAGCGCGATCTCGGCGACCGTGTCGCTCTTCGGAGACGGCCGGACGTACGACTGGGGCTACAGCCTCGTCCCGACCTCGGCGCTCACGCCGGGGGTCGTCGTCGGCTGGGCCGCGAGCAGCCCGACCGGCCCGCCGGACTTCGACTACAGCCCGGTGTGGGTCGCGCCGCTCGCGGACACCGACCTGCTGATCGACTACGACGCCGACGGCACGATCGACGACACGATCTTCGGTGTCAGCCAGTTCGAGAGCGTGACGGTCTTCGACAGTGTCGACGCCGACATGACCGGTGCCCGGATCTCGTCCTCCAACGGCGCGTTGCTCTCGGTCGCGTGGGGGCAGGACCCCAACACCGCCGACGCCGCAGACGCGTACGACCTCGGGACCGCGGTGCTGCCGACCACGTCATTGGTGACGACGAAGAAGTCGCGCATCGTCGTCGATCTCAACAGCGACGGGCTGGTCAACCCGGGCGACACCCTGGAGTACACGATTCGCTCGGTCGACGCCGGCGCGCTGGCGCTGACCAACCTGCGCGTGATCGACACATTGCCGTCGACCCTCACCTATGTGCCCGGATCGACGACGGTCGACGGTGTGCCCGTCGCCGACGACGGTGTGGGCGCGACCGTCTTCCCCGTCGACGAGACCGGCGTGCTGATCCCGTTGCTCAACGCCGGCGAGGCGGTCGAGGTGTCGTTCCGGGCGCAGCTGATCGACCCGTTCCCCGTCTTCACCCAGACCGTTCGCAACTCGGTCGCTGTCACATCCGACCAGGCGAACTCGGCGGCGACCTCGATCGTTCCGGTCGTGATCCCGAACCTCTACATCGCCAAGAACTCCAACGCCCCCGGGCCGCTGATGCCCGGCGAGATCTTCAGCTACGACATCGAGGTGGCCAACATCGACGTCTCGGCACAGACGGGGATCGATGTCACCGACACCCTGCCGGCCGAGGTGACCTGGCTTTCGACCTCGGTCAGCCGCCCGATCGACGACCCGGCTCCGGGCGGCAGCAAGGTGATCGGCGACAACTTCACGACCGTCGCCTACAACAACAACAGCGCGGACTGGTCGACGAACTGGATCGAGACCGATCCGGCGGGGGCCGGACCCGGAGCCGGTGACGTACGGATCCTCTCCGAGCTCGGCGACAACCGACTGCGATTCCAGGGAGCGAGCCGGGAGATCAGGCGCACGTTCGATGGGACGAACTGGGACGAGGCGTACCTCACGTTCAGCACACGGCGCGACAGTTTCGACGGCGCCGACGACTGGGCCAGCCTGCAGATCTCGACCACGGCCGGGACGTCGTGGATCGAGCTCGATCGTTTCGTCGGTCCGGGCACCGACGCCGCCTACGTCAACAACTTCTACGACCTCACGCGGTACCTCGGGCAAGCGGTCGTGCTCCGGTGGGTCACGTCGCCGGGGCTGAGCGCGACCAACGACCGGTTCTTCGTCGACAGTGTCGCCGTGGCGGTCAACCGGCGCGTCCTCGAGGTCGTGCCGGGCGGCGCCCCGCCGAACATCTACTCCGGTGGCGAGCTGCTGACCGGTGAGAGCCTCGTCGCCACCGTCACCGTCCAGCTCGATCCGGGCGTCGATCCGACGACCGACTTCATCACGAACAACTCCTCGGCGGTGAGCATCCAGAACACGTCGCCGGTGGTCTCGCAGGCGACCGATCCGATCGCCCGCGCCAGCGTGGGCGACACGGTCTGGCACGACCAGGATGGCGACGGTGTCGTCGATGCCGGTGAACCGCGCCTGTCCGGCGTGACCGTGACGCTCTACGACGCGACGCTGACGCCGATCGCCACCGACGTGACCGACGGGTCCGGCAATTACCTGTTCGACGATCTCGATCCCGGCGACTACACGGTCGCGGTGACGTCGGGCGTCCCGGCCGGGATGGCAACCACGTTCGACTTCGACGGTGGGCTCGACGAGTCGACCGCCATCACGCTCGGGTTCGGCGAGGACGACACGACGACCGACTTCGGGTACGCCGTCCCGGTTGCCCTCGGCGACCGGGTCTTCGCCGACGTCAACGGCGACGCCGTCGAGAACGGCACCGACTTCGGCATCGACGGCCTGACGGTCACGCTCACCGGGCCGAGCCATCCCACCGGCACGACGACGACGACCGCCGGCGGGACGTACGGGTTTTCCAACCTGTTGCCCGGCACGTACACCGTCGACATCGACACCGGTCCGCTCAGCGTCGCCGCGTACAGCACGACCGGCGGCGACAGCCAGGTCGTCGTGCTGACTTCGGGCAACGACGACCTCACGGTCGACTTCGGCTACGTGCTGCCGGCCGCGCTCGGCGACACGGTGTTCCACGACCTCGATGCCGACGGCGTACAGGACCCCGGCGAGCCGGGCTTCACCGGCGTGTTGGTCACGATCACCGGGACCGGCCTGCCGGTCGGCGGGCTGACGACGACGACCGATGCGAACGGCTACTACCTGTTCTCCAACCTCGACGCGGGCGACTACACGGTCACCGTGAGCGAGGGCACCGGCGACCTGCCGCTCGGGTACGACGCGAGCACGCCCGGCGGCCTCGTCCAATCGCGCACCGTGCTCGACGACGACGTGTTCGTCGACGTCGACTTCGGGTTCTACACCCAGGCGACGATCGGCGACTTCGTGTTCGACGACCTCAACGGCGACGGCGGTTGGGACCCCGGCGAGCCCGGCATCGACGGCGTGCCGATCACCCTCACGGGGCCGAGCTTCCCGCTCGGCACGACGGTGGTCACCGCCGGCGGTGGCGCGTACGACGTCACCGTCGACCCGGGTGAGTACACCGTCGTGCCCGACACGTCGGGCTTCCCGGCCGGGACGACGACCACCTTCGACGGCGCCAGCCCCTCGGTCACCGTCGCGTCGACCGACGACCTGAACACGGCCGACTTCGGGTACCTGTTCCCGGCGGTCATCGGCGACCTCGTCTTCCACGACCTCAACGACGACGGGGTGCGCCAGCCCGGCGAACCCGGGCTCGACGGCGTCGAGCTGTCGATCGCCGGCGGCGGTCTCCCGCCCGGCGTGACGGTGACGACCGCCGGCGGTGGCGCCTACCTGTTCTCGACCCTGCCCCCGGGGACCTACACGGTCACCGTGAACACCGCGACCGTGCCGGCCGGCTACGTCAGCTCGACCGGCGGCGACAGCATCGGCAGCCTGGTCGTCGCGTCCGGGGGAGCGATCCTCACCGCCGACTTCGGCTACCGGGGAACCGCCGACATCGGCGACCTGATCTTCCACGACCTGAACGGCGACGGCGGCTGGGACCCGGGCGAGCCGGGACTGCCCGGTGTCGAGGTGGCGCTGAGCGGCCCGGGCATCCCGCCGGGGACGACCGACACCACCGACGGCAGCGGCAACTACCTGTTCGCCGACCTCGACCCCGGCACCTACACCGTGACCGTCAACACGGCGACGGTCCCGCCGGGTTACACGGTGACCGCAGGAACCGACAGCCGGAGCGTCACGCTCGAGTCGGACACCGACATCCTGACCGTCGACCTCGGGTACGCGACGACGGCGACGATCGGCGACTTGGTGTTCGACGACGTGAACGGCAACGGCGCGTTCGACCCCGGTGAGCCCGGGTTCGACGGAGTCACGGTGACCCTCGACGACGGCGTGACGCCGATCACCCAGGACACGGTGAACGGGGCGTACGACTTCACCGGCCTGGCGCCCGGGACCTACACCGTGACCGTCGACGCCGGCGACCTCCCGCCCGGCGTCGTCAACACCCTCGGCGGCGTCAGCCGAGTGGTCACCGTGATCTCCGGCCAGGACGAGAACGATGCCGACTTCGGGTACTACCTGCCGGCGTCGATCGGTGATCTGGTGTGGGACGACCTGGACGGCGACGGCGTGTTCGACGCCGGTGAACCCGGGTTCGCGAGCGTGACGGTGACCCTCACCGGCGGGGCGCTACCGCCGGGCGGGATCACCGACGTCACCGACGTCGACGGTCTCTACGACTTCACCGGCCTGGCGCCCGGCGACTACACGGTGACGATCACGACGACCGACCTCCCGTCCGGTGCGGTCAACACGTTCGGCGGGACGAGCCAGAACGCGACCGTCGT
>CAWGTW010000010.1:0-414041 GCA_963825565.1 Ilumatobacteraceae bacterium | reverse complement strand
GCGAGCTCCTTGATGTCGGCGTAGGTCGGGCGCTGGGCGTAGGGCTTGGAGTAGTACACCTGGAGCGCGGTGATCTCGTCCTGGTGGTCGTCGAGGAACTGGCGGAACGACTCGACGGTCTCCTTGGCCCGGGATTCGGCGTCGACGACGAAGTCGGCGCGGGTGATGGTGTCCTGGCTGATCTCGTCGATGACCTGCTCGACGCTGCGCTGCACGTTCTCGAGTTCCTCGCACAGCTGCGGGTTCGACGCGATCGGCAGCAACGCCTTCTCGAACATCTCCCGTTGCGTCGTGGCAACGGTGTCGGCGTCCGGATCGATGACGCCGCTGGCCTGTTGGGCGGTGGCGATCTGGCGGTCGGGGTCGATCGCCTCCACCAGCTGGTGGGACAGATCGCGCAGCGAGACGCCGGCGATCTCTTCGAGGTGTGCTCGGTCGTCGGCGGCGATGCGCGAGTCGAGTCGGGACAGCCGTGAGGCGAGCGACGAGACGAGGTCTTCGCTGACGTGGCCGAGGCGAGCCTGGTGCAGCAGCTTGGCGAGCGGGACGCCTCGCTTGCGTTCGAGCGGGGTGGAGTCGATCAGCTTGGTCTCGGTCACGCCGACGGCGTCGATGAGCACGAACCGGTCCTTCGACGCGGCGTCGGGGGTGACGCTCTGCAGGGTGGCGTCGTCGATGGTGCGGACGCCGCGGCCCTTCATCTGCTCGAAGAAGTTCCGGGAGCGAACCATCCGCATGAACAGCACCGCCTCGATCGGCTTCACGTCGGTGCCGGTGGCGATCATGTCGACGGTGACCGCGATGCGCGGGTTGTAGCTGGTGCGAAACGCCTGCAGGAGATCCTCGGGCTTGTTGCCGTCGGAGGACTTGTAGGTGATCTTGCAGATCACGTCGTTGCCCTTGCCGAACTCCTCGCGCACGATGCGGACGATGTCTTCGGCGTGGGAGTCGTCCTTGGCGAAGATCAGCGTCTTGGGGATGTTGACCAGCCGGCCGTGCTCGTCGACCTCGCGGTCGGGGAACATCGCGGGCAGGTTGTCGCGGAACGCCTTGGCGATCGTGCGGATCTGGTCCTTGGCGACGACCTTTCGATCAAGGGCTCGGGCGTCGTAGGCGAGATCCTCGTCGACGGCTTCGAGGCGTTCCTGCCGGGTCTCGCGGTTGCGGAACGTGGTGATGTAACCCTGGCCGCCTTCGATGGTCGAGCCCGCCTCGGTGATCGCCGTGGAGAGCCGGAACACGTCGAAGTCGACGTTCACGCCATCGGCGACCGCCTGGGGGAAGCCGTACTCCATCACCAGGTTCTGGTTGAAGAACCCGAACGTCTGCTTGCCCGGCGTCGCGGTGAGGCCGATGAGGAAGGCGTCGAAGTATTCGAGGACCTGGCGCCACACCCCGTAGATCGAGCGGTGGCATTCGTCGACGATGATCACGTCGAACGCCTCGATCGGCAGGTGTTCGTTGTAGTCGACCTCGACGGTCCGTTCGGGTTCGTGGTCGAACGTGGAGTGCTCGTCGAGTTCGTCGTCGAACGTGTCGTCGCCGCGCAGGATCGAATAGACCCGCTGGATCGTGGAGATGCAGACCTTGGCGACCGGGTCGACGTGGTTCGAGCCGAGCCGCTGCACGTTGTAGAGCTCGCTGAACTTGCGGCCCGTTCCGGGCACGTCGAAGCCCTGGAACTCCTTGAGCGTCTGCTTGCCGAGGTTCGCCCGATCGACCAGGAACAAGATGCGCTGCGCCCCGCCCTGGGTGATCAGCCGCTCGGCGATGTTGGCTGCGGCGAACGTCTTGCCCGAACCGGTCGCCATCTGGATCAGGGCGCGGGGCTTGTTGTCCTGGAGCGACTGTTCGAGGTTGGTGATCGCCGCGTGCTGGGCGTCGCGCAGCCACGGCGTCTGCTCCTTCGGTGGGAGCGGTTCGATGTCGTGGACGCGTGCACGCAGCGAGCCACGCCGCCCCTCGACACGGTCCTCGATCATGTCGCCGAGCGTGCTCGGGCGATGGAACCAGAACACCCGGCGTGCGGTGGGCTCGGGATCGAAGCGGCAGGTGAACCAGGTCTCGTCGCCGGTGGTCTCGTAGCCGAACGGGAGACGGCCATCCTCGGTGCGGTGGGCCGGAAGCTCGTCGGGGATGTTCGACTGGTACTTGACGGTCTGCCACTCGACCCCGGCCAGCGTGGTCCCCTGCTTCTTGGCCTCGATCACGCCGACGGCCTGGCGGTTGACGAACAGCACGTAGTCGGCCGGTCCGGCGGCGGTCACCAACTCCCGGACGGCGACGCCCTCACCCGCGTAGAGGTTGACGCTCTTGTAGTCCTGGACGACCCACCCCGCCCGGGTCAACATGTCGTCGATCCGGACGCGCGCCTTGTTCTCCGGGGCGATGTAGTCGCCAGGATCGTCCGCCATCATCAGCGGCAACTGTACGAGGTCTGACAGCAGGACGCCGGAACGCCGATCTCGGCTGATGCCGTCCGGTGGTGCCATCGCGGCCCGAGGCGCCCCGAGGCGTCGCTGATCCCGTCCGGTGGTGCCATCTTCATCCTTGAATGCAGCCCCAAGACGGGGATCGCTCACGTGCAGGAACCGTGGCATCGCGGGCGCACGCGAACGCGCGAAGTTGAGTAGTTCGATTCGATCGCCGACGGACGTATCAACTTCCGTCGAATGGCTCATCCTGAGCGCTCCGCCCACCGGAGCCGGTATTCACAGTCCCGGCAGGTCGATGCCTGGGGTGTCGCGACCAAGCCGTCGCTCGTGTTGTCGGTTCCTCTGCGACCGATCCCACCGACGAGTCGCCACCGCCGGCTCCGCCGGACTTGAGTCTGGACAACTCGGCTCGCAGCCGCTCGTTGTCGCTCATCTCGCTCCACGGCGTCGTCGGGCGATTCGGGTCGGTGTCGGGCTCGGGCAGGTAGTCCTCCGGGCCTCTCCCGGCCCACTTGGCCAGTGTCCGCTCGGTCTCTCGCAGCTCGCTCCACCGCTTGGCCGGTCGGCGCTCGGGCGATACTGCGTGATCGATGCCGAGATCGGGCTCGGGGCGATCAACGCCACGACGTCGGGCCTGGCGCGATCGTGCGATCTCGAGTCGGATGTCGTCGACCTTCCTGAGTTCGGCTCGGCGGGCGAGGGCGGGGCGGTCGATCCAGTCGGTGGCGATGGATTGGGCGACGACGTCGAGGGCGGTCTGCTCGCCGGTCGTGGCGACGAACACCTCGTTGGTCGAGCGGCCTCGGGTCATGGGGACGTAGAGGTTGCGGACGTCGGTGGGTCCGTCGAGGTAGAGGATGGCGACGTCGACGGTGCGGCCCTGTGCGCCGGCGCCGGTGCGGGCGTAGGCGAGGTCGACGTGTTCGGCGACGTACTCCTTCGGGAGTCGGACGCGGCCGCTGCGGCCTTCGGCGCTGATCGAGCCGTCGGCGTGGATGGCGGTGACGGTCCACTCGGCTCGGTTGCGGACCATCCTCCCCCGGTCGGTGAGGAGGCGTCGGTCGTTGTCGCGCGTGGCGATCTCGTCGCCGACGTAGATCGTGTGGGCGCCGGCTCGGATGCTCGGCGATGTCGGGTCGAGCTGGCCTTCGCCGATGCGGACGAGCTGGCAGTAGTGGTTGAGTTCGTCGACGGCGTGGTTGGTCGGCGCCATGAGGAGCGCAGTTCGGCCGGCTTCTCGTTCGATCCACCAGCGGGTGATCGCGGCGGCTCGCATGCGGTGCTCGGTGCCGCCGTGGAGGCGGCCGTGGTGGTCGTACAGCTCGGCGACGTCGGTGTCGCCGCGGCGGAGTCGGAGGCTGGCGTCGCGTTCCCAGTCGTTGTCGAAGCGGTGGACTCGGTCGAGTTCGACGGCGTCGTAGGTGTCGACGAGCAGGCCGAACATGCCGCCTCGGCCGACGGCGGAGAACTGCATCGGGTCGCCGACGAGCACGACTCGCCACCGCTTCCGGTCGGCGAGCGCAGCGAGTTCGGCGAGCTTCGGCGTGGAGGTCATGCCGGCTTCGTCGACGATGAGGGTCGCCCCGGCGGGCAGGTCGTAGCGGTGGTCGGGCGGGCGGTCGAGGCGGTGCTCGATGAGGAGCTTGTCGAGGGTGTCGGCGGCGACACCGGTCTCGTCCTCGAGTACCTCGGCTGCTCCGGCGGAAGGGGCGACGCCGAAGACGGGTCGCCCGTCGGCTCGGAGCTGGGCGACGGCGGGTCGGAGGGCGGTGGTCTTGCCGGTGCCGGCGGGGCCGACGATGAGGACGAGTTGCTCGTCGCCGGCGACTCGGGAGGCGGCGTCGGCTTGGGCGATGTTGAGGTCGACGTCGGATCGGTCGATCGCTGCGGGTTCGACGTCGCCGCCGGCGTCGAGGCGGCGCTCGGCCCAGTCGAGGAGGTCGTGCTCCTGGTCGAGGATGGCCTGCGTCGTCAGCGCCCGGTCGACGGCCGACTCCGAGACCGGTCGGCCATCGCGACGGAGCAGCGCGTCGGTCGGGACCGGCGCGGAGATGTCGACGCAGCGGTGTGTGGCGATCCAGTCGGCGAGTTCATCCAGCGCGTCGATGACACGTGCGGCGTCGATGCCGAGATCGGTCGCCAGCAGGCCGGCGAGTTCGCGCTGCAGCTCGGTCGGTCGCCACGTGGATTGGCGTTCGCTGATCGCTGCGATCGCTCGGTCGATCAGTGCCGCGGTCTCGTGCTGGTCGAGCGAACGACGTGGCGGCAACCTGGCCGACGGCGTCGGCGACGATCTCCTCGGGCGTCGTGCCGAGTTGCCATGCCTGCTCGCGCCATTCGGCGTGGAGGACGGCGGCGTTGACGTTCGGTTCCTTGCCGGGTCGGGTGTCGAGCACGGCTTCGCGTTCGAGTCGCCACCGCTCCCGTGGTGTCGGGTCGCGGTCCATGGTGGCGACGAAGCGGTCGAGCTTGGCGTCGATGCGGTGGCGGATGTCGTTGGTGCGGCTCGAGTACTCGGTGAGCACGACGTCGGGGATGTCGGCCATCTCGGCGATGCCGTTCTCGGGTGTGCGCCAGCGGACGCCGAGGTGCTGGGTGAGTTCGGCTCGGAGGGCGGCGTGGTAGAGCGCCGAGAGGGTGCGCTGGTCGCGCTTGATGAGTCGGGCGTCGAGGGCGAGCCAGCGGCCGTCGGGTGACTTGACCCGGTTCGGGATGACGACGTGGGTGTGGATCTGCGGGTCGAGGGCGCGGCTCGTGTGCTGTCGGAAGAGCGCGGCGACGATCCCCTTCGCGTCGACGACGGCGACCTCGCCGCCGATGCGGTAGCGGGTGTGGGCGTGTCGTTCGATCCAGTCGACGAGTGCTTCGACGGCTCGATCGTGTGACTGGAGGACTCGCTGGCGGACCTCGTCGTCACCGAGTGCGAAGAGTACGGACACGGACTTCGGTGCCGAGCAGGTGACGTCGAAGCCTCGGACCGACGTGTCGCCGTACTCCCGGCCGAGGTTGCGGTCGGGCCGGTTCGGGTCGCGCCCGTCCATGATCGTGAGGAAGTCCTCGTCGTCGAGTTCGCCGGCGAGGCCGAGTTCGTGGGCGGCGATCCCGAGCCACTGGCCTCGGGGCTCGTTGGCGTCGAGGTAGTACCGCGGGAGCTTCTCGACGTAGTAGCGCCCGGCTCCCAGCCCCTTCAGCGTCGACACCCGGACGGTCATCACCGGCTCCCGGATCGGTTCCCAGACGCGACTGTGCACTCGTCTGTTTTGGTTGGGTGGAGGGGTTGGTTGGTTCGGTTGGTGGTCATGGTGTGGTGAGTGGGAGTTGTGGTTGGTGGGGGTGGGTGGTGGTCGTGGTGGTGTTGTTCGGTGTGGTGGTTCGGGGGTGGTCGTTGTTGGAGGTGGTGGTCGGTGTGGTGGTCGTGGGTTCGGGTGGTGGTGGATCGGTGGGGAGGGTGATGGGTCCGCCGATGAGGTCTTCGAGCTTCCGGCGGGGGATGCGGAGCTGCTTGCCGAAGCGGACGGCGGGGAAGTCGCCGTCGCCGTGGTCGGCGGCGCGCCGGGCGAGCTGGTAGGCGGACGTGCGGCCGATGCCGCACACGGCGGCCGTCTGCTCGACGGTGAGGAACTCCTGCCGGGTGTCGCTCACGGCCGCCTCCTGCAGTTCGACGCGCGTGTCGACGCGGACGGCCAGCGCACGATCGCTGTGCGGCGCAGGAGCGAGGCAACGGGTTCAACGCGAATTGACAACATCACCCTCCCGACACTCCGCCGAAGAGCGCTTGCGTTGCAGATCGTCTCGATTCGGGCCATCGGAACTCCTCGTTGTTCACCCCACTCACGAAGGCCCATCTCCGCGCCGCGCGTTACATGAGAAATGCGACCACTTCCCTCGACGGCCCGACCTCGGTACGTTGAGTCGAGGGGCGCGCACGACCGATCGGAGAGGTCCACATGGCTCACATCGCACCGAAGGGCGACCGCTTCTACGTCGTCGTGTACGGCGGCATCGACCCTGCGACCGGCAAGGCGAAGCGCGACTGGCACGACGGCTACGCCACGCGCAAGGAGGCCGAGCGCGCCGCTGCCGAGATCACGAAGCGTCAGCACGACGGCGAGTACCGGTCGCCGGATCGCATCACGCTCGCCGAGTACCTCACCGACCGGTGGCTGCCGTTGAAGAAGTCGCAGCTGAGTCGGTCGACGTTCGACTCGTACCGCAACAACGTCCGGCTGCACGTGGCGCCGAGGATCGGGGCGATCCAGCTCCGTCAGCTCCAGCCCGAGGACCTCGACACGCTGTACGCCGAGCTGCTCGTCGACGGCAAGCTCAACGGCGCCGGCGGCGGGCTCGCACCGAAGACGGTGCGCAACATCCACGGCATGCTCCGCAAGGCGCTCGCCGACGCGCACCGCAAGGGCACCGTCCACCGCAACGTCGCCGACCTCGCCGACCCGCCGACCGTGCGGCACGCCGGAGCGAAGGAGCAGCAGGTGTGGTCGGCCGACGAGCTGCGGTCGTTCCTCGACGCGATCGAGGACACCGCCTGGTTCGCCCCGATCTACCTCGCGGCGAACACCGGGATGCGGCGCGGCGAGCTACTCGGACTGACGTGGCGCAAGGTCGACCTCGACGAGGCCCGCCTCGTCGTCGACCAGCAGCTGCTCTCCGTCGGCTACGGCGCCGAGGTCGGCGTCCCGAAGACGTCGACGAGCCGGCGCACGATCGACCTCGACCCGCGGACGGTCGCCGTGCTGCGGACGTGGCGACGAGTGCAGCTCGAGCAGCTGATGGCGAACGGGACGCGCAACGAGGGCGACTTCGTGTTCACCCACCCCGAGACCGGCGAGGCGGTCCACCCCGACCGCTTCTCGAAGATGTGGGATCAACTCGTCGCCGAGCACGGCCCGCGCCGCATCCGCCTCCACGACCTCCGCCACACCCACGCCTCGATCCTGCTGAAGGCGAACGTCCCCGTGAAGGTCGTCAGCGAACGCCTCGGCCACAGCAGCCCGGCCTTCACGATGACCGTGTACCAACACGTCCTCCCCGGCATGCAGGCCGACGCCGCAGCCGCGTTCGGCGACGCCGTCTTCGGCGACTGACTCTGCACTCACCGCCCGAGAGCTGCGGAGCCGACACGTCAGCGACCGTCCGCGTCGGGAGCTTGAACCATGGTGGCAGGCACCGAGTTGGCGCTCTATGACAGCGGCGGCAGCGCCTTTCAACGACGACGCTCAAGAATTCGAAGTGTTGCCCCGATCGCCGACATCGCCGCCCCGACGACGATTGCCGCAATCGTCACAACCTCAACCCATGTCTCTGTTTCGACGGAAGCAGTCCGGATCGTCACGAGTACACCGATAGCGCCTGCCAACATGGCAACGCCGATGGTCAGGAGTAGGTCCGTCGAGGCACCGCCAGCCTTTCGAAGCTTCAGATTCAGGGCGGCCTGCTGCATGTAGGCCGTCGAGATCGAGCTCGACTCGGCGCGCCGGCGCAATTCTGCGAGACTCCTCCAGGAGGTCGAGCGAGTAGCTATCGATGATCTCTTGCCCCATGTCACGCGCGGCGGACTCAAGCCGGGGTTGCTCGTTGGCCATCTCTACCAGACGTCCTCTTCGAGCGAAACGCTGAGGACAGGATCCGTCAGCGAGTCGGTCGAGATCTCGGCTCGTCGCCAGGCGTCCTTTGCCGCGCGCAGCAGGAACCGCGTATCGGCATCCAGATCACGCTGCGACCGTCGCCGGTCCTGGGCAACGGCAACGACCGCGCTCGATGCAGCGGCTGCAGCAGCCACGGCGGCCAGCGGCACAACGAAACCAGACCAGCTGCGATTACCGAGGCAACGCCACCTAGCAGAGCCGGTACGTTTCGGGACCAGGTCGACGCCATCTGCTCTTCGGCGACACCGTCCAGGCGAGCTTGTAGCTGACCTGTGATTGGACCACGTGACCGCTTCTCCTGAGGGAACAAGTCCCAGTCTGCATCGGACGACACCCTTCGATCGCGAGCGGAACTGGCCGGCAACTCGATGCTCTCTCGATAGATCTCCTCACTCGCCTCGTAGCTGGTGAGGACAGTCCGCAACGCGCTGGCAAGATCTATGGCGGTTGGCCGCTGATCGGGATTCGCACTTAGAGCCTGAACCAACAAGTTCACCGCCTCGTCGGGCACGAAAGGCGGGATTCCGTCGTAGGAGACCGGCTCGCCCGCAATCCTCCGGACTACGTCGCGGAGACCTTCGCCTTGGTGGGTGTGATGGGGCGATCGTCCGGTCAGGAGGAAGAAGTAGATGCTGCCAAGCGAATAAACATCGGCGGCCATGCCTACTCGAGCCTCCGTCAAGACCTCCGGCGCGACGTAGCCAAGACTGAACGTGTGACGCTCGTCGTCTGGCGGCAATCCTTCGCTCACCTGCGCGGACCCAAAGTCCAAAATCATCGGCTGATGGAACGAATCGAGCGCAACGTTCGATGGCTTGAGATCGCCGTGCACCACTCCGACCGCGTGAATGCGGCTCACTGCGCTGGCGATCTTCTCGAGGATCTCAGTCGCTAGCGTCCACGGAACCCTTCCCACGTCCTGCAGGGTTTCGGGATAGTAGGGTCGAACGACGAACGGGCGCCCAGGTGCTACCTCGATGCCGACACCTCCTTCGAGCACCGGGACGACCCCAGGAACACCGCCGAGACGCGTCGCAAGTGAGAGTTCGCGGCTCGATGTCAGCGTCGCCTGCTTCATCTTGCGAGACTTTCACCACTACGGCTGAGCCGTCGGTCCGCCGAGCCCGGTACACGACAGAGCGGGCCGTCGTTGCCAAGCGCTCCATCTTGCCCTCGAACTCAGCCATTCTGCTCCTATCCGCCAATCAGTCCGGCATCTTGAGACTAGCGGGGCTCTAAGCACGTCGAGCTGGCTCGGGTAGGCCTCGACCGCCGCCTGCGGACTCCCAAGTTTCGCAGCGTCATGGAGTGCCGACACACAGCCACGCGGGCGTTGGCCCAGAGGCGTTCGTACTCGGCAGCCGTATCAGTAGGGGATCGCAGTCGGCCGGGTCGAGTCCAGGCATCAGCTCCTCGAACCTGGCGCAACGCCCGGTTGATTGACGCGGCCGGCCAAGCTGATTGTGCGCTGGCGCGTTATGGAGAAACTCCCCGCGGATCGCCGTTTCGCGCACTCAGCTTCTAACCACATGGTTAGAAGAATGGTTAGAAGATCGGCCCCGTGACGCGAAGAAGCCCTGGCAGATCTTGCGATCTACCAGGGCTTTCGTTGGTGGCGGGGGCAGGATTTGAACCTGCGACCTTCGGGTTATGAGCCCGACGAGCTACCGGACTGCTCCACCCCGCGTCGAATTGCCTCCCCACTTTACGTGCCGTCCTCGCGCTTCACAACCGTCGATCGGGCATCCCCGGTCAGTGGGTGAGCTGGTCGAGCTCCCCACCCGACCGGCTCAGTGCGTTCTTCCCCCGTTGCTGGGCCTGGCGCGGACGGCGGCGGTCGTGGAGGGCACGGGCCGCAACCCGAACCGACGGCCAGGCGCCGACACCCACAGAACCACCCCGACCCCGAACCGGACGACCATGCGACCGCCGTCGAACGCCGCTTACCCGAGCCGGCGGTCAGGCGCCGGCGGTCGAAGCCGCGACCACCGACAGGTCCACGTCGCGGCGGAGGGTGTTGGCGACGATGCAGCCCCGTTCGGAGATCAACACGAGATGGGCGAACTCGTCGGGAGGGCAGGCGTCGCTGCTGACCTGCATGGCGATCGACTCGTAGCGGGCCGGTGCGGCGGCGAGTTCGCCGACGATCGAGACCGACACGTTCCCGACGTCGGAGCCCCGCTCGCGCGCCGCAGCGAGCAGGTTCGACGCGAAGCAGCCACCGAGTGCGGCGAGCAGCAGCTCCCCGCCCATCGGCCCGGCATCGCGCCCGCCCTTGGCGGCGGGGCGGTCGATGACGATGCGATGGTCGCGGATCGTGGCGTCGGACATCGTGTCGTCACCCGACGCGGACAGCGTGACGGTGATCGTTGGCATCGATAGCTCCCTTCGGCAGCTCCCATCGGCGGATGCCCCACGCTACGACAGCGGCACCGCCCGAACGCCGCCTGGAGGCCTCAGAACACAGCGCTCACGCCGGTTCGAGGGTGACCAACTCCGAGCGAGGCCGGCTCGGAGCCTGCTCGGAGATGGACGGCGATCGCCACGCTCGTCACCGCCGCCCAGGCGCACCACAGCGAGATGAAGGCGTTCTGGTCGAGCCACGCCAGCAGCGCGACGACGACGATGTTGACCGCTCCGAACCACCGCACATGACGGTGCGTCGACAGCAAGAGCGACCCGCACGTGGCGACCACGTACAGCAGCACCAGGATGCCGCCGCGCCACAACTCGACGTGGTACGCGATGTGCCGCCCATCGATGCGTGCCGTGATCGGACCCCGCACCACGGCGTACATCAGGGCGATCGCGACGCCGGCACCGATCGTTGCGAAGATCGTCGTCCGCCGCAGGTCCGGCACCGGCTCGACCGCCCCGACGGCGATCGGTACGAGCACGGGCAGGAGGCCGAACGCGATGGCGAGGTAGACCAATCGCGCCGGCTCGACCACCCATTCGTCGAGCCGCCCCTCGAGCCCGAGCCACAGCGCCGCCTCGATCAACTGGTGGACACCGAGCACGACGGGCAGTGCGGCGAGCGGCCACTCGGCCCTCCGGTGGACGTGGCGCAGCGCATCGATGCCGATTGCACTGATCGCGATGCCGGCGACGAGGTCCACTTCGGCCGAGAAACACATCAGCGGTGGCCGGCCACAGGCGTACTCGTCGCGCTGGGATGCGAGATCACTGCGCCTTCCTGCGACCAGCGCGGCGCCAGCCACACCAACACCGTGCGCCGCCGGCAATCGTGCGCTCAGGGCCGAACGTCCCTGCGGTCCCGGACATCGGTGCGACGCGACGACCTTCCCGCTTGCACAGCACGAACACGCCCGACCGCTCACCGCCTCGGCAGATGAGCCCCGATGCGGGCCGCCGCGAAGCGGCAGAAAGTGGCGGTTAGGGTGCCGATACTTCGAAGGCAGGAGAGCACCATGTTTCAGCGCGCGAACAGCGTTCACACATCACGAGCTTCGGCGCGCATCCCGGCCGTTGCCGCCGCGCTCGTCATGGTCGCCGCGGCGTGCGGATCCGACGGCGGTGGCACGACCAGCGCGCCCCCTGCGGCGACCGGCGCAGCTCCGGCCAGCGATGCGGCAACGGCGTCCGACGACGAGGTGGTCGCGGCCTTCGTCGCTGCGCTCGACACCGGCGACCGGGCAGCCGCCGAGGCACTCGCTCCGCCCGAGGCGCTGATCCCGTTCGAACCCTGGGAAGCACACCCCGGCATCACCACGAACTACCGGGACGGCAACCTCTTCCAAGTGCAACCGGGACCCGGCTGGATCGTCGCCTGCACGGTCGGCGATGGCCGAGTCCTGTCGTGCGAGGAACTGTTCGAGGGTGACCCGAGTGGCGTACCGCACGACGACATCGACCTCGGCGTGACCCCGAACGACGAGGCGATCGACGCGTTCCTCGCCGCGCTCGCCGCCGGAGACCGCGGGGCGGCCGAGGCCCTTGCCCCGGAGGAAGCGATCTCCCTGTTCGATCCCTGGGACCCGAGGCCGGACATCGCGTCCCAATACCGCGACGAGTTCGCGTTCCAGGTGCAGCTCGGCCCGGGGTGGATCGTCTTCTGCTCGGTGGCCGACGCGCTGGTGTCGAGCTGCCAGGAGCTGTCCGAGAGCGACGACGGAGAGCTCGACACCGACAGCAGCGGGACGATCGCCCCGGGTTTCGCCGTCGTCGAGTTCTTCCCCGGCGATTCCTCCTCGATCACCGACGGCAGCCTGGCGGCCGGCCAGGCACTCACCTACCTCCTGAACGCGGATGCCGGCTCGGCCCTGTTCGTCTCGGTCTCGCCCAGCGACTCGGGCGTGGTCCACTCGGTGATCAGCCCGAGCGGTGCGCTGCTCGCGTCGGACACCACCGACAGCATCAGCTATCTCCCCGAGTCCGGCACGTACGGGATCCCGGTCGCCGCAACCGCGGCGGACGCCGACTTCGAGCTCTTCGTCGGCAGGTACTACGAGGCCGAGGTGGTCCGCTTCGACCCGGGCACATCGGGCACGACGATCAGCGGTGGTGTCGTGCGCGGCGACCGCAATGTGTACTTCCTCGGCGCGGGTGCCGGTCAGACGATGTCGCTGGCGATCACGTCGCTCGAGGACAACGCGGTGTTCGACGTGTACCCGCCGAGCGGGCCACCGATTCAGCTCGAGGCGACCGACGCCGACATCGTCCTGCCCGAGAGCGGCGAGTACAAGATCGTCGTCGGCGGCACGCGAGGCAACGCCACCTTCGAGCTGACGGTGTCGATCGTCTGACACATCCCTCTCGGCGCTGGTGTGCTGTCAGCGCAGGCGAACTCCTTGGCGCGTGAGCTCGCGCTGGACGGCTTCCACGTCGACCTCGGCCAGCGGGCGAGACGTGTGCAGTGACACGGCCGCGGCAACACCTGCGCCCTGGCCGAGCACGGCGCAGCACGACATGTTGCGCGTCGCCGCGTGCGACACCCGGTCACCGCCGGACGAGCGCCCGGCGACGAGCAGGTCGTCCACGCCCTTCGGCAGCAGATTGCGGTACGGCAGCTGGAAGTACCGCCCGGTCGTCGGCAGGATCAGGATCCCGTAGCCGTCGATGAACTCGGGATAGATGCCGATCGTGTCGTCGAACGTCGCCTGCTCGCGGACGTCGTGCTCGGTCATGTTGTAGACCGCGTCGATCTTGCGCGTGTCGCGAATGCCGAGCGTCATCCCGAAGTTGCGCAACCGCGCCGACCCACAGCCCGGGGTCGCGTGACGAAGCGCCTCGACCGCGGCCATCGCCTGGCGGCGTCCTTCGATCTCGCCGCGGGTCAGATCGTCGGGGTCCGTGCCGTCGATCCCCGGCAGGTGGACGACGTTCAGGTACGTCAGCTCGCCGCTGTCGTGGATCGCGCCCCACGTCCCCGCAAGGGTCGCCAGGTTGTCCGGGATGACGCCGTCGGCGATCGCCTTGGCGAACGGCTTGTGAAGGAACGGCGAGAACATCTCGTCCTCCTTGCCCGACGTCTCGATGTCCCACGCGCCATTACCCTCCCAATCCCGGTAGGTCTGCGGGTCGGCGGCCACGCCCTCGACGAACGCCCGCTTGTCGACCCCGGCGAGGTGGAACATCACCGACGCCGCCATCATCTGCTCGCGCGGCGTCAGGTGCGTCGGTGCGCCGGCGCGATGGGCGACATCGGCGTCACCGGTCGCGTCGATGACCCGCCGGGCGCGGATCGCCTCGCGACCCGCCTTCGACTCGGTGATGATCCCGATGACCCGCCGGCCGTCCATCAGGGGCGAGACGAAGCTGCGATGCAGCATTGGATGGACGCCGGCTTCCTCGACCAGCACGTCGGCGACGACCTTGAACCCCTCGGCGTCGATCTCGAACGACTGCGACTGGCTCTCGGGCACCGCCGCGCCCATGGCGTGTGCCCGCGTCTCGAACTCCCGGCCGATGCCGTCGGCCTCGACGGTCTCCTCATGGCGGTACCACGCCATCCCCTCGACGCCCACGGTCGTGATGTTGCCGCCGAAGCACCCGAACCGCTCGACGAGCGACACCTCGATGCCAGCCCGGGCCGCGGCGAGAGCTGCGGCCAACCCCGCCGGCCCCGATCCGACCACGAGCACGTCGGTCTCGTGGACGACATCGATCTCTCGCGCCGGCTCGGTCACCGTCCCGAGCGGTCGACGGCGAGGGTCGTCATGCATCGCACGATCATCGCACCCCGATCGATCAGCGCGGCGATCGCAACGGCGCCGGACCCGTCGACCATCACGACCGGACCTTCCCGACCCGACGATCACGACCGGGGCCGCCACGACCCGACCATCGCGACTGGACCATCGTCACCGGATCCGCACGACCGAACCGTCGTCAACGGATCTCCGGGTCAACGGATCAATGCCAACCGATCAGGGTCATCCGATCAACGTCAACCGATCATCGCGAGGCGATCAGCATGGCCGGATCGTCACGACGAATCGGCGACCGGCTCGGTCGCGTAGCGCACCGCGTTGGGGCCGGCGACCTTCGCGGCGTACATCAGTGCATCGGCTCGGTCGAGCGCGAGACCGACCGTGCCGGGCGGCCGCTCGAAGGTCACCACACCGAACGAGAAGCCGACCCCGGTCTCGTCGGTGACCTTCGCCAGACCGATGCGCAGCCGCTCGACGACGAGCCGGGCCTCGGCCCCTGCCGTCTCAGGGAGCAGCAGCGCGAACTCGTCCCCGCCCATCCTGCCCACCACGTCGACCCGCCGGAGCAGGGCGATCGCGATCGAACCTGCCTCCCGGAGCGCCTCGTCGCCGGCGGCGTGACCTGCGGTGTCGTTGAGCCGTTTGAACTCGTCGATGTCGAAGTAGCCGATCGTGACCGGGTACTGCGCTCGCTCGGAACGGGCGAACTCGATCTCGGCACGCTCGACGAACCCCCGCCGGTTCAGCAGGCCGGTCAGCGGATCGAGCCGGGCCTGCACCTCCTGCAGCCGGAGCGCCTCATGGATGGTGACCAGCAGTTGGGTGATGATCGCGAAGAAGCCCAGGCGGACCAGCCCGTTCCAGAGGGGGATCAAACTCTGGGAGTACACCCGCTCGTTCAGCAGCTCGACGACGTACCAGGCGGTGGCGGCGACCGCCGCAGCGACGAGACCCGGGATCCGACCCAGCCGCCAGGCGACGATCGAGATCGGCGCGACGTAGAAGATCGAGAACGAGAGCTCCTCGCCAGTGATCAGGTCGGCCAGGACGACGACCAGCCCGAGCCCGATGGCGATGGTCAACGTCGAGCGTGCGGACAGCGCATCGGCACGCTCGAGGAGGGAGATGGCAGGGCGGCGGTGAGCCGGCGTCGGCTGGTTGGCGTACGTGACGTGACCGTATCCCGCGGTAGCGGCACACGACGGCCATCGGCGCGGGCCGAGGCGGCGGTGAGGCGAGTCGGATCAGAGGGCGAGCTTGGCCAGCCTGGGCAGCACGCACGGGCGGCCGGAACACGCGTCCCAGGTCGCCAGACCACCGCCGAGGGCGCGATGACCGCCGAGTTCGCGAAGCTCCGCGGCCAGTGCCAGATCGGCGGCCAGTTGCGCCGGGGTGAACACGTTCCACCGGTCGGGATCGAGGGCGATCTCGTCGCGGATCGCCGCACCGTCGGCGCAGTTCCAGCCGGTCTGGTCCGCAGTGCGGGAGCGGACGATCCGGACCTGACCCGATGGGCTGACCAGGATCGTGCCGGGTCCGATCTCACAATCGGCCCGCGCTTCGGCGACGGAATCGCGCTGAACGCTCACGCCCATTCTTCGGTCGGCGGGCGAGCGGGGTTGAGCGCGGCGGGAGACCTTGCCACGATCCAGACGAACCGAGCCCCTCGCCAGCCGCACGGGCGCAGCGCGCGACCGGTCGGTGTCGGACCGAGCGTCGAGGCGTCGACCAACGTCGGCGGGCGATTCGACCCGGCGTCGGCGGTTCGATCCGACGGTGGCCCAACTGCTTCACTGTCGCGATGGCTGCGCTGACCGAATCCGTCCGTCTCGAGACCGAAGGCGACATCGCCCTCCTCGTCATCGACAACCCGCCCGTCAACGCCCTCAGCTGGCACGTCCGGCAGGGGCTACTCGATGGCATCGCGCAGGCGATCGACAGCGGCGCGACGGCGATCGTCGTGATCTGCGATGGGCGCACGTTCATCGCCGGCGCCGACATCAGCGAGTTCGGCAGCCCCCCCAAGGGTCCCGGGCTCCACGACGTGCAGGCAGCGATGGAGGATGCCCCGATCCCCGTGATCGCTGCGATCCACGGGACTGCGCTGGGCGGCGGCCTCGAAGTCGCCCTCTGCGCGCATTACCGGGTGGCAGTGACGACGGCCAAGTTCGGCCTGCCCGAAGTCAACCTCGGCCTGCTTCCCGGCGCCGGCGGCACCCAGCGCCTGCCCCGCCTGACCGGGGTGCAGAAGGCGCTGGAGATGATCACCTCGGGACGGCACATCGGCACCGACGAGGCGCTCGAGGTGGGCCTCGTCGACGAGATCGGCGGGCACGATCTCGATGGGCTGCGAGCCGCCGCCATCGGGTTCGCGCAACGGGCCGTGGCCGAGAACCTGCCGCTTGCCCGGGTGCGGGATCGCAACGAGAAGATCGAGGCCGCCGCGGGGGACACCGAGGTCTTCACGAACTTCCGGAAGTCGATCGCCCGCAAGACCCGCGGCTTCCTCGCCCCCGAGTACATCGTGCGGTGCGTCGAGGCGGCGGTGAACCTGCCGTTCGACGAGGGGATGAAGGTCGAGACGAAGCTGTTCATGGAGCTGGTCACCGGCCCTCAGTCGGCGGCTCAGCGCTACTACTTCTTCGCCGAGCGCGCAGCGAACAAGATCCCCGGAATCGACAGAGACACCCCGACGATCGATATCCAGCGCTGCGGCATCCTCGGCGCGGGGACGATGGGCGGTGGCATCGCGATGAACTTCGCCAACGTCGGTATCCCGGTCACGATCGTCGAGCGGGATCAGGCCGCGCTCGACCGCGGCCTCGGTGTCGTCCGAAAGAACTACGAGCGCTCGGCCTCGCGCGGTTCGATCCCGCCCGGGGCGGTCGAGGAGCGGATGGGCCTGATCACCGGCTCGACCGACAAGTCCGATTTCGCCGAGTGCGACATCGTGATCGAAGCGGTCTTCGAGGACATGGAGCTCAAGAAGTCGATCTTCCGCGAGCTCGACGTGATCTGCAAGCCGGGTGCAATGCTCGCATCGAACACGTCGGCGCTCGACATCGACGAGATCGCCACCGTCACGTCCCGCCCCGAGAGCGTGATCGGCATGCACTTCTTCTCGCCGGCCAACGTGATGAAACTGCTGGAGAACGTGCGCGGCGCGAAGTCGAGTGACACGGTCGTCGCGACGGCGATGGCGATCGGCAAGCGGATCGGCAAGGTCTGCGTGATGGTCGGGGTCTGTCCGGGCTTCGTCGGCAACCGGATGCTGTTCATGCGCGGCGCCGAGGCCGAGCGGATGATCCTGGAGGGCGCCACACCGGCGCAGGTCGACCGCGTGCTCTACGACTTCGGCTTCCCGATGGGGCCGTTCGCGATGAGCGATCTCGCCGGCCTCGACATCGGTTGGAACGAGGGGAGATCGTCGAGCTCGACCGTTCGCGAGGTGCTGTGCGAGAACGGGCGGCGAGGACAAAAGAACGGCCGCGGCTACTACACCTACGATCCCGAGACCCGCGCCTCGACCCCCGATCCCGAGGTCGAGCAGTTGATCCGCGACTTCGCGATCGCCAAGGGCGTCGACCAACGCACGGTGAGCGATCAGGAGGTGCTGGAGCGCTGCCTGTACCCGATGATCAACGAAGGCGCCAAGATCCTCGAGGAGGGCATCGCCATCCGGGGCAGCGACATCGACGTCGTCTGGGTCAACGGGTACGGCTGGCCCGTCTACCGCGGAGGCCCGATGTACTGGGCCGACTCGATCGGGCTGAGCGAGATCGTCGACAAGATCAGGGGGTACGCCGACTCGCTCGGCGGCCGCCACTGGGAGCTGTCACCGCTCCTGGAGCGCCTGGCCGACGACGGCGGCCACCTCCAGGCCTTCACCGCCTGAGCACCGGCTCCCATCGGAAGGAGATCGCCTGGTCGACCCAGCTCGCATGGGTCATCGAACCGGGACATGCCGAGGAACCGAGTGTGCTGTGGTGCGCGACGATCCCCGGCGGGCTGTTCCGGTCGGACGACCGCGGCGACTCGTGGGAGCTGGTCGAGTCGCTGTGGAACCTACCGGCGCGAGCCAAGTGGGGCGCGACGGCGGCGCGACGTTCGACGTGCTCGACAACGGGCTGCCCCGGTCACCGGCCTACGACCTCGTCTACCGCCACGGCCTCGACGTCGACGCAACCGGCGAGCGACTGCTGCTCGGTTCGACGACCGGCTCATCGTGGTGGACCGGCGACGGCGGCGACTCCTTCGAGCTGGTGTCGGCCAACCTGCCGCCGATCAACTCGGTCCGGTTCTGCTGAGCCCACCGCCGCCCGATCCCCTCACCCCGAAACGTCCTCACGCCCCAACTCATCACGGCGAACCCCTCACGCCAATGCTCCTCGCCCCGACACACCTCGCCCCGCGGGACACCCCCGACACGTCCGCAGGTGCTTGCGCCCAGCGCAGGCGGGCGTCGACAGAGCGGTGGTCGACGCCCGCCGGGTGCGGTACGGACCGCCCGCCCGTTGCGGCCCGCACCGACGATGTCCTGGCGGCCTACGGGCCGAAGTAGCCGACGATGTCGATGATCAGATCGACATCACCAGCGAAGTTGTAGATGTCGACCTGACCGCCCACCCCAACCGTGGCGATCACCTGACCACTCCGCACCTCACCCGGCGCAACATTCAACGACGACGCAATCGGCATCGCCGCACCCTTCGGGAACACGGTCAAGAAGCTCTGCTGTGTCGGCGAGTCCGCCGTCAGCTGCAACACGACCGCCGACGCATCCCCGGGCACCGCCCCACCGGTCACCTTCACCGACCGCGTCAACCCCGCCGTCCACGGCGTCGCAATCCCACCCGGGACACCCGAACGTGTATCGATGATCCGGAACGGCGTCAACCCGTCGTATCCGTCACCCACGCCCGGGCCGAAGTAGCCGACGATGTCGATGATCAGATCGACATCACCAGCGAAGTTGTAGATGTCGACCTGACCGCCCACCCCAACCGTGGCGATCACCTGACCACTCCGCACCTCACCCGGCGCAACATTCAACGACGACGCAATCGGCATCGCCGCACCCTTCGGGAACACGGTCAAGAAGCTCTGCTGTGTCGGCGAGTCCGCCGTCAGCTGCAACACGACCGCCGACGCATCCCCGGGCACCGCCCCACCGGTCACCTTCACCGACCGCGTCAACCCCGCCGTCCACGGCGTCGCAATCCCACCCGGGACACCCGAACGCGTATCGATGATCCGGAACGGCGTCAACCCGTCGTATCCGTCACCCACGCCCGGGCCGAAGTAGCCGACGATGTCGATGATCAGATCGACATCACCAGCGAAGTTGTAGATGTCGACCTGACCGCCCACCCCAACCGTGGCGATCACCTGACCACTCCGCACCTCACCCGGCGCAACATTCAACGACGACGCAATCGGCATCGCCGCACCCTTCGGGAACACGGTCAAGAAGCTCTGCTGTGTCGGCGAGTCCGCCGTCAGCTGCAACACGACCGCCGACGCATCCCCGGGCACCGCCCCACCGGTCACCTTCACCGACCGCGTCAACCCCGCCGTCCACGGCGTCGCAATCCCACCCGGGACACCCGAACGCGTATCGATGATCCGGAACGGCGTCAACCCGATGTACCCCTCCCGAGCGACGACCGTGACCGTGGCCGAGTCGAAGTTGTTCAGGTTGACCAGGTCGGACTCGTTGACCGCCGTCAGGAACGCCCAGTTGGTGATCAGTGCGCCGTCGGGGGTGCTACCGGCCACCGACACGGTGAAGGTGAGCGTCTCCGAGCCGCCGGCGGCGAGCGTCCCGATCGTCCAGGTGACCCCGTCGAAGGCGCCCTTCGACGCAACCGAGCCGGTCAGCGACACGCCGGGCGGTGGTACGAACACATCGGTGACCGCCACTCCGGTCGCATCGGAGGGACCGACGTTCTGCGCCGTGACGGTGAACGTGACGCCGCCGGGCGCGCCGGCGATGACCGACGAGGCAGACGCGGTCTTCGTGACGACGATGTCGACAGCCCGAATGACCGACGTCTCCAACGTTGCCGAATCATTGCTCCCGTTGCCATCGGGCTCGACCGACCCGGTGTACGTCGCCGTGTTGGTGACGACGGCGCCGTGGGCCACAGACGCCCCGACCGTCACCATGACGGTCAACGTTTCGGTCGCGCCGGCGGCGAGCGTCGGCAACGTCCACGTCGGCGACGTCCAGCTGCCGGCGCTTTCCACGACCGAATCGACGGTGACGCCTGCGAGCGGGGTCAGTACGTCGGCGATCGTCACATCGGTGGCGGCCGATGGCCCATTGTTCGTCGCCGTCACGGTGTACACCAGATTCCCGGCACCGGATCCGGCGCTGACCGGGTTGACGTCGCCCGTCTTGGTGACGGCGATGTCGACCACCCGCCCGATGGCGGTGGAGAACGCTGCACTGTTGGCGGCGTGGTCCGGCACGTCGCCGAGCTCCTCCTCGTTCGCCGAGACGAACGTCGCCTCGTCGGCGATCAGCCCGGGCTGGGCCAATGACGGCACGTCGTACGTGATGGTCAGCGTCGCCGTGTCACCGTTGGCCAGCTCGTCGATCATCCACGTGTCAACGCCATCCCAGACCGAGCCCGGGCTCGCGGCGACATTGGTGACCGTGACGCCCGCAGGGAGCGACGTCACCACGTCAAGCATCTCGATGCCCGACGCGGATGCGGGGCCGGCGTTGGTCACCGTGACCGTCTGGACGACGTCGCCGCTCCCCGCGGTAGCAGTGGCCGGACCGCCCTTCGTGACCTCGATGTCCACGGGCGCGGCAGACTTCTCGGCAACCGTGAAGTCGCCGTCGTCCTCGAACGTCTGGGCCTGACCCTCCCAGTCCTGCTCGACGTCCTGACCGAAGTCACCGAGGATGTCGGCGGACCAGTTGCCGTCCGAATCGGTGAGCACGAGCGCGCCGAAACCGCCTGACGGACCGCCTGCGCCGACGTTGACCTCGACGCCGGCCCCGTCCGGTGGGATGGGTCCGGTGTTCCCGAAGGCGGTGTCCGTGTCCGCCCGCAGGCCGTCGAAGCTCAGGTCATCGACCACGAGCATCCGCGTGTGGTGCGCCAGACCGTTGGTCGCGACGACTGCTCCGGGGATGGAGACACAGGGCTCGAGACCCACGTCGTCGCTCACCGTGATGGTGTCACCGGGGTTCAACGGTGGCGATCCGAGCGAGTCCGGGTCGGCGAAGAACCCACCGTCGGGTGCGGTTCCCCAGGGGTAGCACGTGCCGTTGATGTCGATCTCCAGCGGTGCGTCAACGAGGAAGCCCTCACCCTGGATCCAGCCGTTGGTCACCGATGCCGAGATCCGGTTGAAGCTCGGCTCGGCGACGGTCGCGTCACCCTCGGCGTCGAAGTGCTGCGCCTGGAGGTACTTGGCCGGCGTGAGGTCGAACGGGATCGTGGAGAAATCGGCGGCCCAAGAGCCGGCCGCGCCGCCACCGGTTCCATCGTCGACCGGCACCGTCAGGCTCGCACCGTCCGTATCGACCCGGACGGTTTCGGGCACCGTCTGGTCGCTCGACCCGCTGACGGTATCGAGCGCGAAGTCGACGTCGACCACCGCGAGGTCGATCAGCGTCAGATCCTTGGCGACCCCGAGCACGTCGACGGTGATCGCGTTGGACGGAACCAGGTCGAACCCTGGCCCGAACAGGGACTCGAGCGTCCCAGGATCGGCGTTGAAGTTGCCGCCGGCGTCGGTGCCGAGGCAGCACTCGCTACCGGGCGTGGAGCCGTCGATCGTGATCCCCACCGGCGAGTTCGGCGGGAAGCCGCTGCCCTCGATCCAATCACCGACCAGCGAGGCACGAATCGCCGGCAGTTGGATCGGTTCGGCTGCGGTGGCGTCACCGGGCGGGAACCCATCGGTCGCAGCCGCCTCGGGAGTGGCCGCCTGACCACCCATGTCCGCGGTCAGATCGAACGGCGGCGACTCCAGACCGAAATCGACCGACCACGACCCCGACGACACCGTCGTCGACGCGTTCGCCCCAGCAAACTCGTTACCGACCCCAACCTCGACCGGTGTCCCATCAGGCTGATCCGAGCTGCCACCGACCACGTCGCTGTCAGGATCGAACACGTCAAAGGTCAACCCGACCAACACCGTCTCTTTCACGATGTCGTTCGCCGTCCCCGGATCACCGTCGGGATCCTGCGTCACCCGCACCACATCACCCGGCACCAGATCAAACGGCACGACACCCAACTCCGACGCCGGGTTCACCCGCCAGTTACCACCCGGGTCGGTCGACCAATCGACCACCGGACCCGGCACACCCGGATTCACCTCGATCGTCAACGGTGAATCCGGCACCCACCCATCGCCCTGCACCAGATCATCGAACGGCGACGCCGTCGACGCCTGGAACCGCGGCAGTTGGATCGGTTCGGCTGCGGTGGCGTCACCGGGCGGGAACCCATCGGTCGCAGCCGCCTCGGGAGTGGCCGCCTGACCACCCATGTCCGCGGTCAGATCGAACGGCGGCGACTCCAGACCGAAATCGACCGACCACGACCCCGACGACACCGTCGTCGACGCGTTCGCCCCAGCAAACTCGTTACCGACCCCAACCTCGACCGGTGTCCCATCAGGCTGATCCGAGCTGCCACCGACCACGTCGCTGTCAGGATCGAACACGTCAAAGGTCAACCCGACCAACACCGTCTCTTTCACGATGTCGTTCGCCGTCCCCGGATCACCGTCGGGATCCTGCGTCACCCGCACCACATCACCCGGCACCAGATCAAACGGCACGACACCCAACTCCGACGCCGGGTTCACCCGCCAGTTACCACCCGGGTCGGTCGACCAATCGACCACCGGACCCGGCACACCCGGATTCACCTCGATCGTCAACGGTGAATCCGGCACCCACCCATCGCCCTGCACCAGATCATCGAACGGCGACGCCGTCGACGCCTGGAACCGCGGCGGGGGAGGCTCGGCACGAACGGCTGGCGTGGTGACCAGCGCGCTCGGCAACGTGAGTGCCATCAGCGCCGTGAGTCCGGTCCGCAACACCCGCGGCCGAATTCCGCCAACAGTCCGTACACGATCCATGAGTCGCCCCCTCGCGATCGTTCTTCCGGTCTCACTCCACCGCACCAGCTGCCGCAGCGGATGGAAAGGGGCCCAAGACTCTTTCCGGCTCGTCGTCGTTGTGCCTAGCTGTGAATGACTATGTTCGAGCGGCTCGTCGATGCTCGTGCATCTCGTCACGCTGCGCCCGGATCCGACGCGTCGCGCGTGCTCCACCCGCTCGGCGAGCTGCTGCGATCTCGAATGGTTGGCTGACCCCTACGCCCCCTCGTCCTGCCGGCGGTCGTTCGCCGGGTCGCGGGAGGGCTCAGTGGGTGACGGCTGCCGGCAGGGTCTTGGCGTGCGCCACCCAGCGCTCGACGTCACCGGCGGACGGCACCCGGCGGATGACGCCCTTGGTGGCGGAGACCTCGAGGCACGCGGCGTGCAGATGGTCGGGGCGGCGGGTGGCGAGCTCCTTGACCGTGTCGACGCCGGCCTGTTCGAGCAGCTCGGAATACCCCGGCCCGATCCCTCGGACCCGCATCAGGTCGGCACGATTGACCCACTCGAGCACCTGCGCCTCGCCGACCGTGCAGTCTGCGGCGATCGCCGCTCGGCCCTGGCGCGTCCCGCCCGCGGCGAGCAGGCGCTCGGCGGTGCGGATGCCCGCACGGCGCAGCCTGTCGGCGTCCGCCGCGCCAAGCCCTTCGATCCTCGTGATCGCGGTCATGTCGGTACTCCTCGTTTTCGATGTCAACACTGCGAAGTCGTCGAGAAGGGACGCCCGCCGGCGCCCGGGAGTCGCGGGCTTCGTCGCCCGTCGCGAGCGAACGACTGGCACGGCAAGACCGGCTCGACGATCAGGTGATCGACGCCTGCGATCGCGACCACCTCACGGTTCGAGCGAGAAGACCACGACCGGGTCGCGAAAGCCGCGCACCATGCGTCGCCCCGCCGGGGCGAACCAGCACCCGCGTGCGGCTTCGGCGAAGGCCGCGGTGACCAACACCTCCTGGGGTACGGCCTGGTCGACCAGCCGTGAGGCCAGGTTGACGACCGACCCGTAGTAGTCGCCACCGCGCACGAGGAGATTGCCGTAGGCCAGCCCGCCGCGAGGGAACACGGTGGCGTCCTCGGCGGAGAACGCATCCATGAGGCCGCGCGCCGCGGCGCAGGCGACCTCCGGGTCGGTCGCCGCGAACATCACCTCGTCACCGATCAGTTTCACGACACGCGCCCCCGCCGTCGTCACGACGTCGAACGCCCTGGCCTCGAACTCGCGCAGGAACGTCGCCAGCTCCGGTCCCGCCAGCTCGCCCGCCAGCGACGTGAAGCCGACGAGATCGACGAAGCCAATCGCGTACCGGTAGATCAACCGCTCGTCGAGGTCGATCGACGCCCGGCGCGTCCGCTCGACCGCCTGCAGCACCTGGCGGCGCAGCACCGGGGTGAGGTGCTCCAGCAGGCCGCCGAGCACGCCGACCGCCTGCTGCGCCTTGAGCGCCAGCTCGAGCTCACCGCCCCGCGCGGCGATGTGGCGGGTTTCGATGTCGGACAGGAACAGCGACACCGAGGCTTCGGCCATCCTCGTCAGCGAAGCGCCGAACACGCGCACGAGGCTCAACGATTCGTCGTGGGTGAAAATCGAACCGATCGCGTCGAGCACGCCGAAGGCGAGTGCGTCCTCACGGGTGAAGCCGACCTCACCGGGTGGTGACTCGCGGACGGGCGCGTAGCCGAGCGCGGTCGCAAGATGATCGAAATGAATCGGATCGAGCCCGGAGATCTCGATCGCCTCGTCGCGGGTCAGTTGCTCGCCGGGCACGATCGCCCGGTCGGCGGCGACCGCTCCGAGCACCCCGGCGGCATGCGCCCGGACCAGCTCGTCGAGCGTGAACCCCTGCTCGATGAGCCAGCGGAGCAGCTCCAGCCGGTCGGTGTCCCCATCGGCGGCCGGGTCGTACAACCCCGCCGCTCGGAACTCGTCGATCGATGGCATGGCGGGAGCGTAGGGCAGCTACGTTCTGCCCGTGACGAACGCGACCGCGATCACGTCGCCCGAGGTCGAGTACGACGACCTGCCGCGCGGCCTGATCGGCGCGCTGATCGCCGTGTGCGCGTGGTCGACGGGCACCGTGCTCGCCAAGGGCATCCAGATGGGCGGTCTGGCGATCGGCGCGTACCGCTTCTGGATGTTCAGCGGCTTCATCGTCGCCTACATGATGGCGCGCGGCACCCCGCTGCGCCTCCGGGTCCTGCGCGACGCCAAGTGGGGTGGGATCGCGCTCGGCGCCGACATCGCGCTGTTCTTCTCGGCGATCAAGGAGACGAGCGTCGTCAATGCGACGATCATCGGGTCGCTTCAGCCGATCGTGGTCGGAGTCATCGCCGCCCGGTTCTTCGGCGAGCGGATCCGCCCGCGCGACGCGTTCTGGTCGCTCGTCGCCCTCGGCGGCGTGTTCGTCGTCGTCTCCGCGGCCGGTGGTGACGACACGAGCAGTCTGCGCGGCGACCTGCTGGCGGCGGCGGCGATGCTCTCGTGGAGCGCCTACTTCATCGCCTCGAAGGACTCCAAGAAGCGGATGACCTCGACCGAGTTCACCGCCGGCACGGCGATCTGGACCGCGCTGATCTGCACCCCGCTCGGCTTCGCGTTCGGGCAGGACATGTCGTGGCCGTCGGCCAAGAACTGGGCACTGCTGGTGGCGATGGCCGTCGGATCCGGGATCGTCGGGCACGCGCTGATGAACTGGTCGCTGGTGCGGATCCCGCTCTGGGTCGGCTCGACGTTCACGCTGCTGATCCCCGGGTTCTCGGCGCTGCTCGCCTGGGTCTTCCTCGACGAGTCACTGTCGTCGACCCAGATCGTCGCGATGGCCGCCGTGATCGCCGCGCTGGCGATGATCGTGCGCGGCCAGGCGGTCCCGACACGCGCCGCCAAGTCGATCCCCGGGTGAGTCGATACCCGGGTCGATCCCGGGTGAGTCGAGACGCCGCCAACCGCCGTGACCCCGGTCGCGTTCGGGGCGGTCGTGCGCTCAGGCGAGCACCGGCACGGACTCCATCGCCGCTGCGATGACCGAGTCGGGCAGGTCGTAGTCGACCATCTCGCCCGAGAGGTACTTCTCGTACGACGCGAGGTCGAGGTGGCCGTGCCCGCAGAGCGCGGTGAGGATCACCTTCTCCTCGCCGGACTCCTTGCACGCCTGGGCCTCACGGATCGCGGCGGCGATCGCGTGCGTCGGCTCGGGCGCCGGGATGATCCCCTCGGTCCGGGCGAAGTCGAGCGCTCCCGCGAAGCACTCCCGCTGGGGGATCGAGATCGCCTCGACGAGGCCCAGCTCGTAGATGTGCGACACGAGCGGGCTCATCCCGTGGTAGCGCAGACCTCCGGCATGGATGGGCTCGGGGATGAACGTGTGGCCGAGCGTGTGCATCTTCATCAGCGGCGTCATGCCGGCGGTGTCCCCGAAGTCGTAGCGGTACTGGCCCTTGGTGAGCGTCGGGCACGCCGCCGGCTCGACGCAGCGGATCACCGGCGACATCCTGCCGGCCAGCTTCTCGCGCAGGAACGGGAAGGCCAGCCCCCCGAAGTTCGACCCGCCGCCGGTGCACCCGACGAGCAGGTCGGGGGTCTCGCCCACCTTGGCGAGCTGCAGCAGGGCCTCCTCGCCGATGATCGTCTGGTGCAGCAGCACGTGGTTGAGCACCGATCCGAGCGCGTACCGGGCGTTGGGGTCGGCGACGCACGCGCCGACCGCCTCGGAGATCGCGATGCCGAGCGAACCGGGATGATCCGGATCTTCGGCGAGCAGCGACCTGCCGTACTCGGTGACGTCCGACGGGCTCGGGTGCACCGTCGCGCCCCAGACCTCCATCATCGTCCGGCGGTACGGTTTCTGGCGGTACGAGGCCGCCACCTGCCAGACCTCGCACTCCATGCCGTATTGCGCGGTCGCGAACGCCAGCGCGCTCCCCCACTGACCGGCCCCGGTCTCCGTCGTCAGCTTGGTGACGCCCTCCTGGTGGTTGTAGTACGCCTGCGGCACGGCGGTGTTCGGCTTGTGGGAACCGGCCGGGCTCACGCCCTCGTACTTGTAGTAGATGCGCGCCGGCGTGTCGAGCAAGCGCTCGAGGCGACTCGCTCGGAACAGCGGGCTCGGCCGCCAGATGCGGTAGACGTCGAGGACCTCGCCGGGAATGTCGATGTACCGCTCGGCGCTGACCTCCTGTTCGATCAGCGCCATCGGGAACAGCGGCGCGAAGTCGTCGGGTCCGGCCGGCTCGTGCGTGCCCGGGTGCAAGGGCGGCGGCGGCGGCGACGGCAGATCGGGAATCACGTTGTACCACTGCGTCGGCATCTCGGATTCGTCGAGGAGAATCTTCTTGGGCGGGGTGGATGCGGCCATGGGCCGCAACCGTAGTCATGTACCGTTCATCGGGGTGGAGGCGGACTGCGCCGACGGGGAGGATCGATGGGCTTTTTCCGAAAGAACAACAACGACGCGGAGCGGATCGAGGAGCTCAAGGCGGAACTCGACCTCCTCCGCCGGCGGCTCGACGAAGCGGACGCGGCGAAGGCGAGGCTCGAGGAGCGTGTCGCCGAGACCGTCTCACGGTCCCAGCTCGACGCGAAGGTCGGCTCGATCGAGGCGATCAGCCAGCGGCTCACGACACAGGCGGACGATGTCGACGCGCTGAGCTCGCAGGTGCACGAGCTCACCGAACGGCTCGACGCACCGCCGGCGACGCCGCCTCCCCCGCAGCCACATGCCCCGCCACCGCCACCGCCGGCCGACGCCGGTGCGCGCGTCGATGAACGCGTGGAGGAGATCGAGCAACGGCTGGCCGACCTCGACGCGGTGAACGAGCGCCTCGATGCGCTGTCCGTCGCCGTCAGCCGTCAGGCGCACGACGCGCTGGCCAACGACGAGGCGATCGACCCCGCCCAGTTGAGCGACATGGCCAATCGGCTCGAGGACCTGTCGGTCGCGGTCGCCACCCACACGACCCAGCTCGCGGCGACCCGGGAGCGAGTCGACGCGATCGAGCCGGCCGGCGAGCCTGCGGCCGACGAGACCCGCGGGATCGTCGACGAGATGCGCAAGCAGCTCGGCCAGATGGCCGAACGGATGACCTCACTCGACCGCCGCCTGACCAACGTGTCGACCGAGCTCGCCAACCAGCTCACCGAGTTGAGCCGCGACATCGACACGATCGCCGAGCGGCCGGCGCCGACCCTGCCTCCGCCGGCCACCATCGCCCTCGACACCGCACAGCTCGACACCGCACAGCTCGACACCGCACAGCTCGACACCGACGAGCTCGAGCTCCGCCTCGCGGAGAAGTTCGACATGGCGATCGACGACGTGCGCGAGAGCCAGCAGCGGCTCGCGGCCGAACAGGCACGCTACGAGATCAAGTTCCGCGAGGACCTTGCCGAGCTCGCCGAACGGATCCGCCGGCCACGCATCGACTGACCGCCGGCCGGAGCGAAACACGCCCTCGCTCAGGGAGCGGTGAGCAGGTCGAACGCCTCGCTGACCAGCAGGCGCGCGGCGTCGACCTTGGCCTGGTAGTCGCCGAGGTCGCCGGCCTCCAACGCCTGGTCGGCCTCGACGAACAGACGGTCGGCCTCGGCCAGCAACTGGCCGGCGTCGCCGTCGATGGCGACCGCACCGGAATCGGCCGGCTCCTCGACGGGGGGATCGTCGGGGAGGGGTTCGGCCGGCGCGCCCACGCGGTCGCCCACCTCGCCCTCGAAGCCGGGGAACAGCCGGGCCAGCGCCTGGCCGATCGTCGGTTCGAGCACCGAGCGGTCGTTGTACGACACGATGACCGAGCGGTACTCGGTGACCTCGTTGACGTCGCCGGAGTTCTGCGGCACCGACACGTAGTAGGGCCGGACGTAGATCAAGCCGTCGGCCACCGGGATGAGCTGCATGTCGCCGAAGCGCACCGCGCTGCCGCCCTCGCCCTGGTTGTCGAGCGAGATGCGCTGGGAGATCTCCTGCTGCGACTCCGCGTTGCCGGCCACGCGGATCGGCCCGTCGGGGAGCTGGCGAACGCTGTCGTCGATGATGTAGGTCGTCAGCTTGCCGTACGTCTCCGGGTCGCTCGACGCGGTCATGTAGGCCTGGAGCTGCGTGCGTTCGTCCCCGGTCGAGAACGGCACGAACGGCCGGAAGATCACGAACTCCTCGGTCTTGTCGTCTCCGCGCTCGCTCGTGTCGAACATCGTGTAGTACGGCACGAACCGGGCCGCGTCGGACTCGGTGGCGAACGTGTTCTCCGCCGCGGTCGGGTTCGACGTGGAGTTCGACGACGCCGGCGTCACCGAGCGCTGCGTCGGCTCGGTGCCGGGTGCCTGGGCCACCGACCAGGCGTTTCCGTCACGCTGGAAGAACAAGGCGGGGTCGATGCGGTACTTGGAGTACACGTCGGTCTGCACGCGGAAGAGGTCCTCCGGGTACCGCAGGTGCTCGCGCAGCCCGTCGGGCATCTCCTCGACATCGGTGAACAGCTTCGGGAACGCGCTGCGCCAGGCCCGCAGGATCGGGTCCTCGGCGTCGACGACATAGAGGGTCACTTCGCCGGTGTACGCGTCGACGACCGCCTTGACGCTGTTGCGCACGTAGTTGTCGTTGTCGCCGAGCCCGGAGGGACGGGTCCGCTGGATCTCGCCGATGCGCTGGCCGTACGGGTACCGCCCGGTGGTCGTATAGGCGTCGACCACCCACAGCACCTTGCCGTCGATCGCCACCGGGTACGGGTCGGCGTCGTAGGACAGGAACGGCGCCAGTTTGCCGAGCCGATCGTTGACGCCGCGCACCCAGAGCATCTGGGAATCGTCGTTGATCGCGCCGGAGCCGAGCACGTTGTAATCGAGGAAGGCCAGGGCGAACGCAGCGCGGCGGGCGAAGCTGTTCATCCGGACGCCGCTCGTGCCCTCGTAGACGTGGACCTCGTCGCACTCCCGCTCGGTCGACTCGGTGTTGGCGATCGCGTAGCCGGTCAGGGTCGGGCTGAAGTACAGCTCGGGACGATCGAGCTCGACCGTGCGGTAGTCGGGCCGCTCGTTGGCCAACACCTGACCGGTCGGTGCGAGCACGAGCCCGCAGCCCCTCGTGTTGATGAGGTGCAGTCCCTGCCAGCTCCGGTTGGTCACGCCGCTGAGCTGGAGCTCGCGCGCAGCGACGAGCACCTGCTGGACCTTGCCGTCGAGCTCGTAACGGTCGACGTCGAGGTCGTCGATCGTCAGCCCGGCGACCTCCCCTCGGTCGACGAGGAACCGGGTCTTCATCTCGGTGGGGTTGAGCAGGCGCACGTTCTGCAGCGGTTGCAGATCGGCCTCGACCTCCGACGCGGTGAGCGTGCCGAACTCGACCTCGCGCACCTCGACATTGGTCAGCCCCAGCGCCTGGCGTGTGGCCTCGACGTTGCGTTTGATGTACGCCGCCTCGCGGGTCTGCTGGTTCGGGTTGACGACGAGCGACTGCACGACCGCCGGATAGATCACGCCGCCGACGATCGACACGACGAGCCAGAGCGCCGAGGCGACGAGCGGGAGCCGGAAAGACCCGGTCTTGACCACGGACAGGTACAGGCCGGCGGTCAGGAGCGCGATCAGGATGAGCAGCATGATCGCCGGCAGCTGGGCCTTGACGACCGAGTACGTCGCGCCCTGCACGATCCCGCGCTGGCTGTTGGTCAGCTCGTACCGATCAAGCCAGTAGTCGCCCGCCTTGAGCACGGCGAGGATCGCCAGCAACACCGCGATGTGGGCCTTGGTCGATTGGCGGATCACCGGTACCGGCGACACGAACACGACACCGCCGTTGAGGATGTGCGCGGCGACGGTCAGCAGCAGCACGATGATCACGGCGATGAACAGCCAATCGAGCAGGAACGTCAGGAACGGGAGCTGGAAGACGTAGAACCCGACATCGGCACCGAACTGCTCGTCGGCGACACCGAACTCCTTGGCGTTGCGGAACAGCAGCCACTCCTGCCAGCGGGCGACCGCCGGCAGCGCGAGCAGCAGGGCGAACAGCACGGCCACCGCGTAGCGGACCAGCTTGAGGCGCCGACCGAACAGCTCGTGGAAGCGCTCCACGTACGGATGCACGTTGGCCGGGAACGACGACGGGGCGGTGCGGTCGGCGACGAACAGGTTCACCGCGGCGACGACCATGAAGATCAGGAAGAAGGCGACGAACAGCGTCAGCTTGGCGCCGATCACGCCCCAGAAGACGTCGCTGCGACCGAGCGAGCGGTGCCACAGGAAGTCGACGTAGAAGCGGGCGATCGCACGGCCGAAGATCAGGACGAACAGGAACAGCCCGCCGAGCACGATGAGCAGCCCACGCCCGCTCACCCGCCGGCGCCGACCGTCGATCGGGAGATCCATTGCACGCCGCATCGGCGCCGACGTTAGCGGTCGGTCAGCGACAAGAGGCAGCGGCACCCCGGATGGGCCGGGGCGGCGAGGTGACCCGTCGGAAACGGGGATCCGGCGGCGACTGCACCCGCGAGCGCGTTGTCGTCGCAGTCCGGGCACACGTCATGGCGGTCGTCGACCGTCCAATCGACGGGGGTGCCGGATTCGATCGCCGAGAACGCCCCGCGCCCGTGGGCGGCGAGCAGGACGTCGTCGAGTTGCTCGTCGATGTGCCTGGTCTTCCACTCCCGGTAGGAGGCGCGCACCTTCTTGGCGATCACGTCGTTGTCGCCGTCGCCCTCGGAGACACAGCGGTCGAGTCGGTCGCGCAGCGGTGCGACGAGCCACTGCTCGAGCACGGCGCCCGCCGCGGCCAGCGCCTGGTTGGCCGCCGCCTTGGGCAGCGTCGTCACCTGGTCGTCGGTGACCGACGCCGCACCGGCGTGCGCGGCGAGCAGCAGGTCGTCGGCGATCGCGTCGGCGTATCGGGCCGCATGGTCGCTCGCCGATGGCAGTACGGCATCGAGGTCACGGACCGGATGGTTCCGCCGGAGCGCGTCGAGCACCCCGTTCTGCTCGTCGGCGAGCACCCGCTTGAGCTTCTTCGCGCTCGACACGATCAGCGGGGTGAGCTCCTCGTCGCGCAGCTCGAAGCGCGTCGGGGGCGGGTACTCGTCAGCGCCGGGCGCCGGGTCCTCGGGTTCGACCCGCCAGATCGAGTCGTCACCGTCGACGATCGGCGGCGAGCCGGGCTCGCCGCCGAGGTCGACGTCATCGTCATCGTCATCGTCGTTGCCGTCGCCGGACGCCTGATCGGCGGAATCATCCGGCCCCTCGGGGACCGTGGCGTCGGCCCGGATCCGGGCGAAGAGGTCGACCACGACGTCATCCGACGACCGATCGGCGCCCGGAGCATCGCCGCCGGCGCCCTGACCCGCGTCGAGCGAGTCGCCATCCGCCTCGACCGGCGCGACGTCGACCGCGTCGACTGCGTCGCCGTCGACCGATGCATCGGCGACCACCGCTGCATCCTCGGTCTCCACCGCGCCGTCATCGATGGCATCGACGGTTGCTGCATCGTGTGCGTCACCGTCATCGCCGTCTTCGACCGCAGTGTCGTCGACCGCAGTGTCGTCGACCGCAGTGTCGTCGACCGCAGTGTCGTCGACCGCAGTGTCGTCGACCGCAGTGTCGTCGACCGCAGTGTCGTCGACCGCGGTGTCGTCGTCGACCGCCGTGTCGTCACCGGCGGACCAGGCGTCATCAGACCCTGGATCCGGGGCCGCGCCATCAGCGGTCACGTCGCCCTCCGAGCCGCCGTCGATCGAGGACCCGGCGGTGGCGTGCGGTTCCTCGGCGAGCTCGGCTGCGGGCTCCCCTGCCGCGGGGCGGGCCGCGTTGACCAGCATGACGGGAATCGGCCCCGTCGTCGGCGCGAGGTTGACGTACTCGTCGGGCTCACCGAGCGGCTGCATCTCCGACACGATGTCCGCTGCGACCAGCCGGGCCCGCTCGAAGGCCTGCATCAGCCGATCGCGGCCGTGGATCAGTTGCTCGATCTGCTCGCGCGCCAGCTCGCGGCGCCGGGCCAGCTCGCTCAGGACGCGCTCGCGGTACGCCCGGGCCTCGTTGACCATCTCGCGACCCTGCTGCTTGGCCATGTCGAGCTCGGCCTCGGCGTCGGCCGCGGCGTCGGCCCTGCGCCGCGCCGCCTCGGCCTCGGCCTCCTCGCGCAACCGGCGCGCTTCGTCGCTCGCTTCGCCGAGCAGCCGACCAGCGGTCTGCTCGGCCTTCTCCTTGATCTCGCTCGCACTCTCGCGCGCGGTGTGCAGCACGCGCGCCGTCTCCTCGCCGAGCAACCGGGTGAGCGCCTGGTCGTCGAGCGCGACCGAGCTGAGGTCGGGGTTGGTCTGCGCGGCGCGCAGCTCGCGTTCGAGGAACCGCTCGCGCTCCTGCAATCGGCCCAGCTCGGCGGCGACCATCCGCAAGAAGTCGCGCACCTCCCCCTGGTCGTAGCCACGTCGACCGGTGCCGAACTCCGCCTCGGCGACCGACGCCGGCGACGAGGGGTCGGGGCGTGAGAACGACATGGCCATCCCGCCAACGCTACGCATCTCGGGGCACGAGATGGTGGCAATCGATGAGCACGCCTGCTCCTACGGGTTCACCGGCTCAGCCTCCGACGCGCACGATCGGGTCGCCGCCCAACTCCTCGAGCACGGCGAGAGCCTCGTCGAGCGTGGCGACCGGGATGATCCGCACCTCGTCCCGTCCGGCCCGCCGGAGCCGGTCGAGCTTCTCCTCATCCTGCAACTCGCTCTGCGACGCCGGGACCAGGAACACGTCGACGCCGTGCTGGTGGACGGCCGACACCTTCTGCGCCAGGCCGCCGATCGGCCCCACCGTCCCGTCGAGGTTGATCGTCCCGGTCACGGCGATGTTCTGTCCACCAGTCAGCTCCCCGGGGCTCAGGTCGTCGATCAGCGACAGCGTGAACGCCAGGCCGGCCGACGGCCCCCCGATCAGTCCGGTGTCGATGTCGACCTCGAAGGGCAGCGTGATCGCCCGGGTGTCGAACGGGCGGAACCCGACGATCGTCCGTTCGGCGTCGTCGGGCGAGGCGGACAGCTCGACCGTCGCCTCGAAGGGCTCCGATCCGGGCCGCTCGATCAGCAGGTCGACCGTGTCTCCCGGCCGCTTTTCCGCCAGCACGGCCGACAGGTCCTCGACCGACCCGAGCGCCATCCCGTCCGCTTCGAGGATCGTGTCGGCCGGATCGATCTGGTCATCGGAGGGGAACGACTCCGCACACGAGCCGTCGTCGGCGGTCACCTTGCACAGCACCTCGGCGACGACGACCTCGCCGGGCGTGATCTCGGCGTCGAAGCCGAGCGTGGTCAGGGCGACGTACTGCGCCTCCTGCTCGGCGGTGCGCATCGCCTGGAGGTTGAACTCCCGCCGCTGCTCGGGTGTCTCGAACCCGAACTTGTCCTCCTCGGTGAGCAGGTCGACCGCCGGATCGTCCCGACCGACGTAGTGCGAGAGCACCGATTGGGCCGGCGCGGTCACGGTGACGAAGTAGAACGCGCCGGTCGGCTCGTACCGCTCGACCCCGTCGGGCAGGTCGCCGAACACCACGCGGTCGTTGACCGGCTCGGCAGAGGCGGGCGTGCGCGCGTAGGGCGCCGGCTGCACGACACCGAGACGCTGGTTGACCTTCTCGGCGACCAGTGTCGCCGGGAGCACCGCGGCGACGGCGATGACGACGAGCACGAGCAGGCCGAGCGCGGCGACGACCCAGAGCCACCACCTGCGGGGCGGAGGGGTGCACACGGTTACAGCCGAGGCGGTCGGTACGATGAACGTTGTCGTGTCGGTCACTGATCTCACCACTCAGGCCAGCTGGATGGCGGGTCTCGCCGTCGTGGCGCTGGTGCTCGCTGGCTGGCGCAAGAATGCCAGAGCGACACCGCGAATTCCCCGCAGGGCACCGATTGTTCGCCGACCATGGGTCCCGATCGGGATCGCCGAGACCACAACACCACTGTACAAGCGACCCGGTCTCCTCCGACGGGTGTGGTCGATCGTCGCCAGTTCCGCGATCGCCGTCGTGATGGGCGCGGTCGTGGCGACCGTGACCGCGTTCGGTCTGGCGTACATCGTGATCACGCTGACCGACCTGCTCAAGCAGTGAGCGAAGCGCCGGGCGGGCACACTCGACGGGAAATCGCGCTCGCCGGCCACACCGGTGATGCCGCGACCGCGCGGGCCGGGTTGACCGCCGGCGACCCCGGCGTGCGCGCCACCGCGCTCGGTTCGCTCGAACGCCTCGGTGCCCTCGACGACGCGACGCTGACCGCGGCGCTCGTCGACGTCGACCCGAGCGTGCGGCGACGCGCTGCCGAGATCGCCGCACGGCACCCGGCGGTCGATCTCCTGGCCGCGCTCGACGACCCCGACCGCGCTGTCGTCGAGATGGCGTGCTGGGCGTGCGGCGAACACGAGTCGGACCGCAGCGACGTCGTCGATGTACTCATCGAGCGCGCTGCGCACGCCGCCGACGCGCTCGTCCGCGAGGCCGCGGTCGCCGCGCTCGGCGCGATCGGCGCGCCGCGTGCGATCCCGACGATCATCGCCGCAACCGCGGACAAGCCTGCCGTACGCCGCCGGGCGGTGCTCGCGCTCGCCCCCTTCGACGGCGACGACGTCGAAGCGGCGATCGAACGCGCGCTCGACGACCGCGACTGGCAGGTCCGCCAGGCCGCCGAGGACCTGCGCCGCGCGAGCCGCTGACCACCGCCCGCCCGAAGCGTCAGCGGATCTCTTGTGCTCCGCGCAACCCGAGCACGACACGACGGGTGGTCAGAGCCGGTAGCGGTAGACGTTGGTCTCCCGGGGCTCGAACCCGAGGCGGCGGTACAGCCGGTTCGCGGCCGCGCGCGACGGCCGGCTGGTCAGCGCGACGTCCTTCGCTCCGCGCCGCCGCGCCTCGTCGAGCGCGCGCCGGCTGAGCGCCTCACCGACGCCGTGCCCGCGCGCCGACTCGTCGACGACCACGTCCTCGATCCACGACTTGAGCCCGGTCGGGATGCGGTAGAAGGCAAGCGTCAAGCTCCCGACGATCGCGCCGTCGAGCCGTGCAAGGAAGAGCACGGTGTGGTCGTTGCCGACCAGATCGGCGAGCTGGTCCGCCGTCGGCGGCGGCGACGACGAGGACAGCTGAGGGATCAGGCGATCGAACGCAGCAACCAATTCGTCGTCGACGGTGGTCGCCGGCATGATCGTGATCGCCGGGGTCGGATCGGTCGAGTCGCTCACAGACCGGCGACGCTACTGCGATCGTCCGGTGCCCGGAGCGCCGCAGAGCGCCGCGAAGCGCTGCGGCGGGCATCTGCGGTGGACAGCGATAGCGTTTCCCGCGTGGGAACCGAGCACGTTCGTTGGTTGGCGGAGCCCACGCTGACCCGTCCCGTCGTGCTCGCCGGGTTCACCGGCTGGAACGACGCGGGCGATGCGGCATCGGCGGCGATGCGAACGATGATCGAGTCCTGGCAGGCGCAGCCGCTCGCCGAGATCGATCCCGAGCTGTTCACCGACTTCGCCACCGTCCGTCCGCAGATCCGCCTCGACGAGCACCACCATCGCTCGATCATCTGGCCGACGGTCGGCGTCTGGTCCGTGTCGGTTCCGGGGAGCGACGTCATCCTGGTGCTCGGTCCCGAGCCGGCGCTGCGCTGGCGGCGGTTCTGCGAGCAGGTCGTCGGAATCGCCGAGCGCTTCGGCGCCGGTATGGCGGTCACGCTCGGGGCGCTGCTCGCCGACGTCCCCCACTCGCGACCCGTTCCGCTGATCGGCACGGCGAGCGACGACTCGCTGATCGAGCGCTTCGAACTGCAGCGATCCCAGTACGAGGGTCCGACCGGGATCGTCGGGGTGCTCCACGAGGCGTTGCGCCACGCCGGCCTGGCGACGGCAAGCCTGTGGGCGGCTGTCCCGGGGTATGCGTCCCAGGTCCCCTCGCCGAAGGCGGCGATGGCACTGGTCGACCGGGCGTGCTCGATGCTCGGCACTCCGGCCCCGCTCGCCGCGCTCGCATCGGGTGCCGCGGAGTACGACGCCCGTGTCGCCGCGTTGATCGGCGACGACGACGACCTGGTCGAGTACCTCAGCCGCCTCGAGCAGATCGCCGACGAGGAAGAGAACGGCGACGACGGCGTCCCGGTCGACCCCGACATGCTCGTCGAAGAGGTCGAGCAGTTCCTGCGCGACCGCAACGACGACTGATCCGCAGTCGTCGGTTCCGGCGAGTCCCGCCGCCGAGAGGTCGCGCCCGGACTCACCGCGGGGTGAATCCGGCGGCTCAGGTGCGCCAGACCTGCGTGCGTACGGCGTCGAACGTCGCCGGGGCGTCGACCCCCTCGATCGCGGCGAAAGCCATCGGACCCCACCACTGGGCGCCGGCCGTCGCCTCGGGCAGCGCGCTCGGCCCGAACCACCCGACATCGGCCGTCTCGAGCGGGTGCGGGCGCAGCGTGCCACCCGTCGCCCTGCAGTGGAACAGCAACATGTACATCCCGAACCGGCTGAACCCCATCCGCTGACCGTCGACGACGCCGAGCAGGCGCGTCGGCTCGCACTCGATACCGGTCTCCTCGGCCACCTCCTTGACCGCGACCTCGGCCGGCGAGTAGCCGACGTCGGCCCAGCCGGTCGGGTACAGCCAGATCCCGGAGTCCTTGCGCTGGACGAGGAGGATCTCGCCGCGCTCGTTGCCGACGATCGCGCCGATCGCCACCTTCGGCGTCACGTAGCCGGGCACCCCCTCGCCGATCGAGGTCATCCACTCCTGCACGAAATGGTCGGTCTCGCGCTCGACGGCTGCCCGCTCGTGCTCTTGCTCGTCGAGCTCGCGCGCCGCGGCCTTGATGTCTGCGGCGACGTGCAGCACCTCCTCGTACCGCTCGCGCTCGTAGAGGTTGTCGGTGAAACCCATGCCGGTCCGGGCGATGGCGGCCAACGTCTCGCTCCACCGCGCCAGGTCGCGTGCACTCGCGGTCACGTGTCGCACGCTACGCGATCCGCCGACGAAGCACCGGCACGGCGGGCCGGGACGATCACCGTCGAGCCGCCCTCACTCGACGGCGTGCAGCAGGGCGCGAATGGTCTCCTTGCGGTGGAACGGGTCGGTGACCAGATCGCCCGACGAGGTCCGCACGTAGAACGTGTCGACGACCTCCATGCCGATCGTCTGGACGGTGGCATGCCGGATGTCGAGCGCCAGCTCGCCGAGCGCCTTGGTGATGCGATGGAGGATGCCGACCTTGGTCGTCGCGTGGACCTCGATGACGGTCGCGTTGCTCGACGCACCGTCGATGAACCGGACCGTCGGCGGGCCCGGTTGGCGAGCCTGGGTCTGGCGCCGGCGGCGGTACGTCGCGGCACGCTCGGCAAGCCTGGCCTCGATCGCCAGCCGGTGCTCGAGGGCGTGCTCGAGGTCGGTCTTGATCGCCCGCCACTCGACCCCCGCCTCGGGGACGACGATGCGGAACTGCGAGGCGGCCATCCCGTGCTCGTCGGAGTGGGCACGGGCGCTCACCACGTCGAGGCCGTGCAACGAGAGCACGCCCGCCACCTGGCTGAACGTTCCGGCCGTGTCCGGGCTGACGACCGTGATCAGATCGTCGTGGTGGGCGATGTCAACCTCGCCGGCGGCCATCAACGCCAGCGTCGCGGCGTCCGGGAACAGCCGCCACGTGACCTCGGCGACGTCGCCGCCACCGAGCACGTGGCGGACGCGGCCGGCGAGCTCGGCGACGAGGCCCTGCTTCCAGGGCCCCCACGCCGATGGGCCGGTCGCAAGGGAATCGGCCTCGGTCAGCGCGTGGAGCAGGTCGAGCACCTCGACCGAGCCGACCGCCGCCGCGACCTGCTCGATCGTCCCCTGGTCGGTCAGGTCCCGGCGCATTGCGACATCGGCGAGCAGCAGGTGGTGCTCGACGAGGGTGACCAGGATCTCGACGTCGCTGTCGTTGAACCCGAGCCGCGGCCCGATCTCGCGCACCAGCTCCATGCCGACCTCGGTGTGATCGCCGGGATACCCCTTCCCCAGGTCGTGGAAGAGCGCACCGACAACGAGCAGGTCGGGGCGCGCGACCCGGTCGGCGAGCGCTGCGGCGTTTGCCGCGGCCTCCCAGAGGTGGCGGTCGACGGTGAACCGGTGGTACGCGTTGCGCTGCGGCTTGGACCGCACCGGAGCCCACTCCGGCAGCAGCCGGGCGATGAGTTCGCGCTGGTCGAGCGCCTCCAGGACGGGAATCGCCCGGTGGCCCTCGAGCAACAGGGCGATGAGCTCATCGATCGCGCCGACCGGCCAGGTGTCCGGCCACGGGGCGGTGTCGTCCCGCAGGCGCTCGAGCGACTCGCGGCCGATGCGGCACTCGTGGCGGGCGGCGGCGACCCCGGCGGACAGCACGAGGGTCGGGTCGGTCGTCGGATCGGCACCGTCGGTCAGTTGGATCTCGCCGCCGTGGAGGATGATGCCCGGGGCGACGAGGCGGTTCGGGCCGGCATCGGGCGCGCCGACCGCTCGACCCCAGTTCTCGTCGACCAGCCAGGCGACCGTGCGCCCGGCGGATGCCACATCGGCCATCAGGGCGTCGGCATCGGTCCAGCCACCGGCCACGGCCGTGCCGTCCTGGTCCTCGAGCCGGAGGATCTCGGCCGGTCGGCCGGTCGCCAGGTGCAGCGCGACGCGAGCGCGCAGCAGCATGTCGTAGCACGCGTCCAGGTCGATCAGATCGGCGGCGACGATGTTCAGGCCACCCGCCCCCGCCCACCACAACGACTGGACGTCGCGCAGCCCGCCGTGGCCGTCCTTCAGGTCCGGATCGAGACGGTAGGCGACGTCCCCGGCCGACCGCTGCCGTTCGGCCACACGGCCGTGGAGCTCGGTGAAGTAGCCGGCACCGCGCTCCTCCCACAGCGCGGCGGCCTCGTCGATCACGCAAGCGGCGAGGCCGTCGTCGCCCGCCAGCGGGCGGGCGGTGAGCATCGCGGTCGCGCTGTCGAGGTCGTCGCGTGCGAGCGCCACCTGCTCGTCGATGCTGCGCACCGCGTGGCCGAGCTTGACCCCCGAATCCCACAGCGGATACCAGATCGCGCTCGCCACCGGCTCGACGAGCTTGCCGACCCGCTTGGGCTTGACGTCGTGGACGAGCAGCAGGTCGAGGTCGCTGTGCGGGCACAACTCACCGCGCCCGTACCCGCCGATCGCCAACAGCGCCAGGCGGACACCGTCCGGCTCGTGCGCCCGGACCGCCGCATCGAAGATGCCGGCCACCCACTCGTCGGTGATCGTTGCCAGCGCGCGGCAGTACCGCCGCCCGCGCCGATCACCGGTCGGACCGGCCGCCTCGACGAGTTGTCGCTGCCGATCAGCCGGGGTCACGTCGGGAGATCGACCGAAAGGCCGAAGACCGCGAGCCGGACCCCGTCCTTGGCGGACGTGGCATCGAAGGTGAGGTTGCCGTCTGGTGCGTCGATGCCCAGATCATATTCCTCGATGTCGATCCCGAGGTTGTTGACGAAGGCCGGATCGCGAGGTCCGGTGATCGAGCCGTCGAACTCGTTGTCGCCGCCGAGTGGAACGCCGCCGACGGTCAGGCGTTCGGGGGCGAACCCCGGCTCTCCCTCGAAGGCGAGCACGTCGAGAATGCCGGCCAGCCCGGCACCGGACGGGATCGGGAGCCCCGTCCGGTACTCGAACTCCGGGGCGATCCACGCGAACGGCGTCGTCACGAGGTGTTGCCGGCGTGGCGCTGCGTCGTCGGCGGTCACGACGACGAGTGCCCAGCCGGCGTAGGAACCCTGGACTTCGACCGACTCGACGTTGCCAACGAGGTAGCCGCCGGCTCCGGCCGCGGCGACGACCTCGGTCACGTCGGCAACGCCGAGATACTGGGTGGCGTCGACGTCGCCGAGGAGCAGGCGATCGGCGTCGATGCCGATCGGCGCCTCGGCGCCGGGAGGAAGCATCGAGACCCGCTCGCGAGCTGACCCGGGCGGCACCTGCTGCCCGCGTTCGTCGAGGTCTCCCGACCAGAACAGGTAGGCCGCCAGGACCTCGGCCCCCGGGGCGAGTGCCAGGTCGGCCGACGACGAGTTGCGCCACCCGAGTGACGGGAACGCACCGACGAACTCCATCGGGACGTCCCAGCGGTTGACGACGTCGCCGGTCAGGTCGCGGACCCCCGCGCACTCCGGCGCGGCGTCGGCGCAGGAGATCACCGTGTTGCCGATCAACAGGATCTCGCCGCGGCCGACCGAGGAGTGCAGCAGGCGGGGCACCGCGCTCGATGGCGACCTCGAGCGGCACGCCGACCGGCCCGGGATCGACGATCAACCGCCCGACGACCGAGGACTCGAGCCCGAGTCGCAGGCTGAGTTCGGCGCGCTCACCCGCGGCGAGCGAGATGTTGCAGAACGCCGCGTCGTCGAGCGCGCCACGGCACTCGGCTTCGCCGGCAACCAGTCCATCGAAGACCAGCCCGTCGGGCGTGCGGACCTCGAAGTTCGCATCGAGCGGTGCGTCGGACGTGTTCGTCGCGGTGACGTCGATCGTGCCGGTCCCACCGGCGAACACCCGGCCGGCGCTCGCCAATTCGACGATGAGCCCGGCGTCCGTCGGGGCGACCCCCAGGGCCCGCGTGCCGGACCCGAAGACCAACTCGACCGTGTTCGCCGGCCCGGCTGGCGTGGGGCGCAGCAGCAGTTCCGACGTGGTCGGCGTCGAGCCGGTGGTCGTCGGGCTCGACGCTTCGGTGGCCGTCGGCGGCTCGGTCCCCTCGACCGTCGCGGCCGGGACGCCGGCCGGGGATTGACCATCCGACGCCGCCGGGGACGCCTCGAACGGTCGGCGGATCAGCACCAGCGCTCCGACGGCGGCGACGACGACGGCGAACACCGCGCCGACGACCGCCAACTTGCGACGGCGGCTCGTACGCGACGCGAGCAAGGCCGCCGAGCCGAACGACCGGTTGCCGGCGCCGATGACCGTGCGGTACCGGTCGACGGTGAGCCGCGTGATGCCGGGCACGATCGATTCGGGCAGCCGGTCGTCGATCGTCGACACGAGATCGAGGCGAGCGCCACAGTCGAGGCACGGGTCGCCGCTCCGGCCGGCGGCGACGTGGGCATCGACGAGCCGCTGGTCGTGGGCCGCGAGCGTGCCGCGTCCGGCTGCTGCCAGCAGCGGGACGATCGAACGGCATTCCTCGGCGACACCGGCACCACCGCCCTCGGCGATCGCTCGCAGGTAGGCCCGGTGGAGACCGGATCGCGCGGTGTGCTGGAGCGCGATCACGTCGTTGACGCCGCGCCCGAGCAGGGGCGTCATCTCACCGGCCGATCGTTGCTCGACCACGCCGTGCCACAGCACGGTCTGCCACGGCTCGGGGAGCTTGGCGAAGGCTGCCGCGAGGGCCTCGCGGTCGGCCGACGCGGCACCGGACTCGGCCGCCCCGTAGCTCCCGTCGGTCAGCTCAGCAATCGCCCGCGGGCGCACGGCGCGCACCGCGGCGGCGCCGTCGGGTGGCAGCGGCTCGTCGCCGAGAGCGGCGCGCAGACGATCCATCGCTTCCTCGGCCACGCGCCGCGGGCGTCGAGTGCGCTGGGCCTTGGCGACGGCGATCACCGCCGAACCGTGACGCGACTCGAGTTCGTCCCACGCCGACGTCGAGCCGCGGCGCGCCGCGTCGACGAGCTGTCCGTCGCTGGGAAGTGGTTGAGCGAGTTCCATGAGGGGATGACGGTGGGGGGTGACGGTGCGAGAGTGACGATGTCAGGTGACGGTGGGGGTGACGGGTTCGACGTTGACTGCGGGAGATGGGTTCCCCTGATGATCGGCCGATGCTGACGTGATCTTGAGAATCGAGCGGCACCGCTCGGGCGGCGTGCTCGCTGTCGAGTCGCGGGCGATCATCTCCCGTACTGTGGCGGATCGTGCGTCACCCGTTGAGATCGCCCCTGGCCGGACTCATCTCGCTGCTGGTCGTGGCGGCGGCGTGCACCGGCCAGGACGATACGACACCCGAGACCACCGCCGTCGCCACCACCACGACCGTGCCTCCCCGCGAGGGCGACGGGCGCTTGAAGATCGGGGTCCTGCTCCCGCTCACCGACACGCTGCTCGGCCAGGGGCTGGTCGACGCGACGCTCCTCGCCGTCGAGCGGATCAACGCCGCTGGCGGTGTCCTCGGGCAGCCGGTGACCGTCGAGCTGGCCGACGAGGGTACGACGCGGGAGACGGCGTCGGCAGCCATCGACGAGCTGCTCGCCGCCGACGTCGACGCCATCGTCGGACCGTCGTCGTCGATCATCGCCCTGAACACCCTGTCCGAGATCGTCGATGCCGGCGTGTTGAGCTGCTCGCCGACGGCGAGTGCGCTCGCGCTCGACGACTACCCCCGCGATCTGCTGTTCTTCCGCACGATCCCCAGCGACTCGTTGCAGGCGCTGGCGATCGCGCAGGTGGTCGAAGAGACCGGTGCGCGGAGCGCGGCGATCGCGTCCGTCGACGACGCGTACGGGCAGCAATTCGCGGCCGCGGTCGAAGCCGCGCTCGCCGAGCGCGGGATCTCCGTGGTCACGTCGATCCAATTCCGCCGGAACGACCCCGATCTGATCGACCTCGCCGCCTCGTTCGCCGCGTCGGAGGCCAGGGTCGGGGTGCTGCTCGCTTCCGATGCCGATGCGCTGAGCCTGCTCGAGGCGGTCGAGCCCGACCTGCAGAACATCGAGGAGATCGTGGTCAACGACGCGCTGCGGAACTCGGCGTCGGCCACGCGGATCGAAGCGCTTCCCGATGCGCTCCGCAGCCGGATCACCGGCGTCGCGCCGCAGGCCATCGCCCGCGACCCCGAGGACCCGGCCAACGACTTCGGTCCCTACGCCGTCAACGCGTTCGACTGCGTGAACCTGATCGCCCTCGCCGCCGTCCAAGGGGGCGTCGACACGCCGCGGGTCATCCGATCCCAGATGCAGTCGGTCAGTGCCGGAGGACGGCTGTGCCGCACCTTCGAGTCCTGTGTCGCCCGGCTCGACGATGGCCTGGAGATCAACTACAACGGCCCCTCGGGCATCACCGAGTTGCTCCAGCGCGGCGATCCGCGCCGGGCGCGCTTCGAGCTGTTCACGTTCGACGACACCGGCCGCGACCAGATCGAGGAGTCGATCGTCGTCGAGACGTGATCTCCAGATCCACCGTTCGGTGGATTCGTGCTCAGACCACGTTGTCGATGTAGTCGAGGTAGCCGACGTAGAACGCGCCGAATTCGCCGTAGAGCGCCGAGCCCTTGTCGAAGCGCATGGTGTACACGACGTCCTTGATGACGTCGGGGCTCTTGGCGAACAGCGTGACCCCCCACTCGTAGTCGTCGAGGCCGGTCGACCCGGTGACCAGTTGGGCCACCCGACCGGCGAAGGTCCGGCCGCTCTTGCCGTGTTCCATCATCATCTCCAGGCGGTCCTCGTACGGGGCGGCGAACCAGTTGGCGTGCCCCTCGCGCTTCTTGCTCATCGGGTAGAAGCAGAAGGCGTTCAGCCCGTCGGGTGGGATCTGCGGGTGGAGACGGGCCTGGAGCATCTCGTCGGGCATCCCCTTGGCGTACTCACTCACCTCGGTGATCGAGACGTAGCTGTCGACGACGTCGAGCCCGGCGCCGGCGAGCGCGGTCTGCAAGGCGCGCAGCGTGTTCCAATCGGCGCACAGCGCCATCACGCACAGGTCGGCCTTGTGCCCGAGGATCGCTGCCGTGATCACCTGGCAGTCGCCGGCCTCGGCTCGGCTCACCGCGTCGGAGATCGCAGCACGATCGATCGTTGGTCCTCGCTTGCAGAAGAGGTGGACGACACCGAGTCCGGCTTCCATGCGCATGCGCTCAGGCTATGCGCTGATCGTCAGAGCCGTTCGGGCGCATAGACGTTCATCACATCGCCGCGCACGAACCCGGCGAGCAACAGGTTGGCGCGGCGAGCGGCGTGGACGGCGAGCGCGGTCGGGGCGCTGACCGCCACCAGCGCGGAGAACCCCGCAGCCCAGGCCTTCTGCACCATCTCGATGCTCGCCCGGCCGCTGACGAACAGGCCGAGCCCGGCCGCCGGAACGTGCGAGCGGGCTTCGAGGAGCAGCGCGCCGACGACCTTGTCGACCGCGTTGTGCCGGCCCACGTCCTCGCGCAACATCCGCACCGCGCCGTCGTGATCGAACGCCGCGGCGGCGTGCACGGCACCGGTCGTCGCGAACAGACCCTGCTGGCCGCGGACCGTCTCGGGCATGGTGCGCAGCAGATCCAGGTCGAACCGCGCCGACGGTGGGAGTGGCGCCAGCCGCTCGACCAGGGCATCGAGTTGCTCGCTCCCGCACCAGCCGCAACTCGACGAGACGTTGCCGAGCCGCGGCGTCGGCGTCGGCGCCCGACCGCCGGTCTCCACCGTGACCACGTTGAACTCGGTCTCGACCGCGCCACCGTCGGCGCAGTAGCGGACCCCGGTGACCGGCGCGCCGGCGAGCATCCCCTCGGTGAGGCAGAACCCGGCTGCCAGCTCGTAGTCGTGGCCGGGCGTGCGCATGGTGGTCGCGACGAGCGTCCCGTCGAGCTGGATCGACATCGGCTCCTCGACGATCAGCTCGTCGGGGCCACGGGCCGCGGTCCGCTGCTCGCCGTCGCCCTCGACCCTCGTCACGATCATCCGCTCCGAACGGCGACGCGCCATCCCCCCACCCTACGCAGCCACATCCGACGTTCGGCTGCGACCGGGATGCACCGGCCGCTGGAGACCCGGGGCCTGGGTCACCGCTCGGCGTCGCCCGCTCCGGATCACGGGACCAGCGACGCCGAGACCGCGTCGGGTCAGACGTTGTTGGGCGGACACGGCCGCCACTGTGGTGCTCTGCTGTTCGCTCCCGGTCGACGAGCGATCCACCAGCGGCGAGCCCGCCACGAGTGAGCCGCCGCAGGCGACGAGCGGATCATCGTGTCAGATGTCGCGCTCGGCGGTGATCACGCCGCCGGCGATCGCTGCCGCGTGAGCGCGGAAGTCGTCCTCGTTGAGGTCCGAGTAGTCCTCGGCGAACTGGGCGATCGCCCGGTCGAAGGTGTCGTCCTCGCCGAGGTACCCGCTGATCAGCGAGGCGTCGCCGACGCGGGCGTGGGCGAGTGCCAGCACCGCACCGCAGATCTCTGCGTACCGCTGGAGTCTGCCTCCTCCCATCTCCTCGACCACCGCCGAACCCTTGCCGTCCCAGAGCTGGCGGAAGTAGAAGTAGACGACCCCAGCGGATCCGTCGAAGTGGGACCAGCCGAGCAGGATGTCGCCAGCGGTCTGCATCAGGCGCTGACCGAGGACGACGCGCTGGCCGGGTTCGTACTCGCTCGCTCCGAGATGGGCTTCGAGCACCGACGCCGTCGCCTCCTTGAGCTGCAGGAACAACGGCTCGCCGTCACCACTCTCGAGCAGCACGATCAGGCACCGGGTCCCGACGCTGCCGACGCCGACCACCTTGCGGGCGATGTCGACGACGGAGAACCGCTCGAGCAGCCGCCGGCGGTATGGGGGCAGCGAGTCGACGTACCGGTCGAAGAACTCGATCACGCGGGGGAGCTCGGCTTCGAACCGTTCGTCGTCGCGCGTCACCAGCGGCGGATCGGGCACGATCGTCCTGCGCCCATCGACCACGGCCGTCAGCTTGTCGAGCGCCCGCAGGCTGTTCTTGCCGGCCGCCTTCTTGGTGGCCTGCTCGAGGCGCTTGCGATCCTTGGACGTGGTGATCCCGGCGATCTGGTCGAGCTCGACCCGCTGGTAGTGGACGGCCATCGGACCGATCCGGGAGAGCTGCGCCACCGAGGTCCGGTACCCCGCGACCGATGCCAGGACCGCCCGCTCGATCCGGTCGGAGGGCAGTCCGTTGTTCCGCCCGGCGACGGCGACGCTCGCAGCCAGCCGCTTGACGTCCCACTCGAACGGGCCGGGATGGGTCTCGTCGAAGTCGTTGAGGTCGAACAGCAACCGGCGATCCGGTCCGTTGAAGAGCCCGAAGTTGGCGAGGTGGGCATCGCCGCACAGCTGCACCTTGATGTCGGTCGAGGGCGTCGCCGCGAGGTCGGCAGCCATGATCGCCGCCGCGCCGCGGTAGAACGTGAATGGCGTCGCGCTCATCCGACCGTGGCGGATCGGGACGAGCTCGGGGAGTCGCGCCGCGTCCTGCGCCGTCAAGATCCCGATCGTGTCCCCCCGGCCACCGGCGTCCGGGGTCGACGCGTGCGACTCGAGCGGCACGACCTCACGCCGCTCGCGACCCAGCCGGCGACGCTCCTTGCGCGGCACGAGCAGCGGTCGCCCGAGCCGATCGACCATCATGTTGGCGTTCATCGGCTCATCGTCTCACGTCCGAGTCACGGCGGCGAAAGCGAGGGGGCCACCCCACCACAGGGTGACAGCGCTCGCGTCCACGTCGACTCGCCGACGGGAGCTGACCCGAGCGCAACGACGACATGGCGCCGCGAGCTCCGAGGTCACGAGCCCCAACATCGGGCGAAGGGTACGGTTCGGAGATGGTCGACACCACCGTCGAGGAACACGCGGTCGGCGACGGGCGCGGCACGACGCCGGCGATGCGCAACGTGGGCAGTGAGCTCGTCGCGACGACGATCGTGATGCTCGCCGGACCGGGGGTGCTCGTCCTGTCGAAGAACGAGGTGGGCACGCTCGGCGCGGCGATCGGATTCGGGGCGGCGATGGCGCTGGCGATCGGCGTGATCGGCGCGCTCGCCAACCCCGCGCTGACGCTGTCGATGCTGATCGCCCGCGAGGTGAGCCCGGCCGAGGCCGCAGGGGACTGGATCGGTCAGTTCCTGGGCGGGATCGTCGGCGCGGCGATGATCTGGGGGATCAACGATCAGGTGCGCGTCGCCGCTGGTTCGAATGGCTGGGACCGCAACGGGCTGAGCGGGCCGGGGGCGGTCGTCGCCGCCGAACTGGTCTTCACCGTCGTGGTCGTCGTCGTGCTGCTGTCGGCGATCAGCCAGGGGCTGTCGCGCTCGGCGATCGCCGGGTTCACCGGTCTCGCGTTCACCGTGGGGTACCTCGTGCTCATCCCGATCGACGGCGGAGGGCTCAACCCGGCGAGATCGCTCGGCTCGGCGATCTTCTCCGACACCGACCCGAACGCGCTCGGTCAGGTGTGGGTGTTCCTGGTCGTGCCGCTGGTCGGCGCGGCGGCCGCCGTGTTCGTGTGGCTGGCGATCGACGAGGCGACGGTCGACGACACCGTGTTCGACGAGACGATCCTCGACGACGCCGCCGACCTCCTCGACGGCACGCCCGACTGACCGCGCCCAGCGAACCGTCCCCGCCGCTTCACCCGAACCCTCCGAGTCCCCTGCCGGGTTTGCGCGACCGAACATCGCGGACCTCGACCCGTTCGGTCACACAGACCGTCGCGGATCGTGCGCTCCACGGTCTGTGTGACCGAACATCGCGGAACTCGACCCGTTCGGTCACACAGACGTCGCGGACTGAGCGGCGGCCGGATCGGCGGTCAGTAGTCCATGTCGCCGCCCGGCATGCCGCCGGCGGCGTGCTCTTCGGGCTTGTCGACGATGACGACCTCGGTGGTGAGGAACAGCGCGGCGATCGACGCCGCGTTCTGCAGCGCCGAGCGGGTCACCTTGGCTGCGTCGATGATGCCCTTGGCCACCAGGTCCTCGTACTCGCCGGTCGCCGCGTTCAGCCCTTCGTTGCCGCTGAGCGCGCGGACCGCGGCGACGGCGACCCCGCCCTCGATCCCCGCGTTCTGGGCGATCTGGGCGAGCGGACCCTGGAGCGAGTCGGCGACCAAGCGGGCGCCGGTCGCCTCGTCGCCTTCGAGCGCGTCGGCCGCTTCGAGCACCGCCGACTGCGCCCGCAGCAGCGTGACGCCGCCACCGGCGACCACGCCCTCCTCGATCGCTGCCTTGGTCGTCGACACCGCATCCTCGATCCGGTGCTTCTTCTCCTTCAGCTCGACCTCGGTCGCCGCGCCCACCTTGAGCACCGCCACGCCGCCGGTCAGCTTGGCGAGGCGCTCCTGCAGCTTCTCGCGGTCGTAGTCGGAGTCGGTGTTCTCGATCTCGGCCTTGATCTGCTTGATCCGACCCTGGACGTCCTCGTGCGAGCCACCGCCGTCGACGATCGTGGTCTCGTCCTTGGTGATCACGATCCGCTTGGCCGACCCGAGCAGGTCGAGGGTGACACCGTCGAGCTTGAGCCCGACCTCCTCGCTGATCACTTGGCCACCGGTGAGGACCGCCATGTCCTGGAGCATCGCCTTGCGGCGGTCGCCGAAGCCCGGCGCCTTGACCGCCGCGGCCTTCAGCGTGCCCCGGATCTTGTTGACGACCAGGGTGGCCAGCGCCTCGCCGTCGACGTCCTCGGCGATGATCACGAGCGGTCGGCCGGACTGCATGACCGCTTCGAGCACGGGGAGCAGGTCCTTGATCGTCGAGATCTTCGACGAGACGAGCAGGACGTACGGGTCCTCGAACGAGGTCTCCATCCGCTCGGTGTCGGTCACCATGTAGGGCGAGAGGTAGCCCTTGTCGAAGCGCATGCCCTCGACGAGGTCCATCTCCATCCCGAAGGTCTGGCCCTCCTCGACCGTGATCACGCCATCCTTGCCGACCTTGTCGATCGCGTCGGAGATCATCTGCCCGATCTCGGGATCGGCGGCGGAGATCGCCGCGACCTGGGCGATCTGCTCCTTGGAGTCGACGTCGATCGCGCTCGCCTGGATCGACGCGACCGCCGCCTCGACACCGGCCTCGATGCCGCGCTTGAGGCCCATCGGGTTCGCCCCGGCGGCGAGGTTGCGGAGCCCGCCGTGGACCATCGTCCATGCGAGCACCGTGGCGGTCGTCGTGCCGTCGCCTGCGACGTCGTCGGTCTTCTTCGCCACCTCCTTGACCAGCTCGGCGCCGATTCGCTCGTACGGATCGGCCAGCTCGATGTCCTTGGCGATCGAGACGCCGTCGTTGGTGATCGTCGGCGCCCCCCACTTCTTGTCGAGCACGACGTTGCGCCCCTTGGGGCCGAGCGTGACACGCACGGCGTCGGCCAGCTGGTTCATCCCCGACTCGAGTGCCCGGCGGGCCTCGGAATCGAACGCGATCATCTTCGCCATCTTGAGAGTCCTCCGTTGGACGTGAGACGTGTGTGTACATCAGCCGATCGATCCCCGATCGGCTGGTTAGCACTCTACGGCTGAGACTGCTAACGGTGCAACATCGGTCGCCGCCGAGCCGGCGACGTTCAGCCCGACGCCGGCGAGCCGTGCCGGCCGGCGCCGGCCGCGAAGCGGCTCGCCCCATCCCGGGTCTCACCGCTGCGAATCGTCGCCATCCCGAGCCGGGTCTCCTCCGCCAGCGCGGCACCGAGATCGAGCGACCACTGGCCGATCGCCGATCGCCGATCGGAACGCAGGCACCGTTGCGGTAGTGCCGCGAGCTGCTCGGCGAGCGCGACCGCCTCGGCGAGCGCGGTCCCCGGGGCGACGACGCGGTTGGCCAGCCCGATCCGCTCGGCCTCGTCGCCGCCGACGGCCCGGCCGCTCAGGATGAGGTCGAGTGCCCGGGACTGGCCGATCAGGCGCGGCAGGCGGATCGTGCCACCGTCGATCAACGGCACGCCCCAGCGCCGGCAGTAGACCCCGAACGTGGCGTCTCGGGCGGCGACCCGCAGATCGCACCAGCACGCCAGTTCCAACCCGCCGGCGACCGCATGCCCTTCGACCGCGGCAATGACCGGTTTGTCGAGCACGAGCCGGGTCGGACCCATCGGACCGAGCCCGCCGACGATGTCGTCGGGGCCATCCTCGACGACACGGTTCCCCGTTCCCGATGCGATGGCGTGGAGGTCGGCACCGGCACAGAACGTGCCGGCGGCCCCGGTCAGCACGGCGACGGAGAGCCCGTCGACGGCATCGAAGTCGACGAAGGCGTCGTACAGGGCTCGCGCGGTCGGCCCGTCGACCGCGTTGCGTACCTCGGGGCGGGCGATCGTCACCACCCGGACCGGACCCCGATCGCTGATCGTGACGCTCATCTCACGACGGTAGCCAACGCCACCGCCCGCGTGTCAGCCGCCGGCGACCGCAGGGATGATCGAAACGGTGATGCCGTCGGCGACCTCGGTGCCGAGCCCGTCGAGGTACCGCACGTCGTCGTCGTCGACGAAGACGTTGACGAACTTGCGCAGGCTCCCGTCGTCGTCGACGAGCCGTTCGCCCAGGCCGGGATGGGCGGCGTCGAGCGATTTGATCACCTGGTCGAGGGTGCCCGCGTCGACGGAGACCTGGCGTTCGCCGCCGGTCAGCGGGCGCATGGTGGTGGGGATTCGAACGGTCACAGCCATGCCCGAAACCCTACCGGTGAGGTCGGGAATCGGGACGGAGCCGTGCCGTCCGGAATCTGGGTGGGGCTACGGTGCCCGGCGTGGGCATCTCCCGCGTCGTCGCCGCACCGGACAAGTTCAAGGGCAGCGCGTCGGCCGCCGAGGTCGCCCGGGCGATCGGGCACGCCTGCTGGGAGCTGGACATCGACTGCGTGGAGATCCCGATGGCCGACGGGGGTGACGGCCTGCTCGACGTGCTCGGCGGACCCAACCGCACCTCGACGGTGACCGGCCCACTCGGCGATCCAGTCGAGGCGGCGTGGCGCTTCTCCAAGGACACTGCGGTGATCGAGATGGCGCGGGCGAGCGGGCTCACCCTGGTCGGCGGCGCCGAGCGAAACCGCCCGATCGACGCCGCGACCACCGGCACCGGCGAACTGATCGATCACGCGCTCGACGCAGGGGCGAGACGGATCATCGTCGGGCTCGGCGGTTCCGCCACGACCGACGGCGGCTTCGGCGCGATCAGGGCGATCAGCGCGATCTCCCGGCTCAAGCAGGTCGAACTGCTCGTCGCCTGCGACGTGAGCACGACCTTCCTCGATGCAGCCGAGGTGTATGGGCCGCAGAAGGGCGCGACGCCGAGCGCGGTCAAGCTGCTGTCCGGGCGGCTCGCCCGACTGGCCCAGATGTTCGACGAGGAGTTCGGCGTCGACGTCACCGCGATCCCCGGTGGTGGCGCGGCCGGCGGGCTCGGCGGGGCGCTCGCCGCGCTCGGCGGGCGGCTGCTCCCGGGCTTCGAGCTCGTCGCCGACGAGCTCGACCTCTACGACCACATCGCGACCTCCGACCTCGTGATCACCGGCGAGGGGCGCCTCGACGACACCAGCTTCGCGGGCAAGGTGGTCGGAGGTGTGTGCGCACTGGCCGCCGAGGACGGCATCGCAGTCGCGGCGATCGTCGGGTCGGCGGACCCGGTCACCGTCGAGTCGTGCGCGAGCCGCCTCGAGATCGTGTCGCTGGTCGATCGCTACGGCGAGCACGATGCGTTCGCCGAGCCGCGGGCGTGCATCGAGCGGGCCGCCGCCGAGCTCATCTCCCGGCGGCGCGAGGGCTGACGTCGATTCGGCCGGCCGGTGCGGCGGTGACGGCGCACACCCGTGTGGCGCGCTGGGCGCCGCCCGGTTCGCTCAGCCCGTGGTCGTGGTCGTCGTCGAGTCGGACGAACCCGACACGGCGGGGGCCGCGGCGGTCGTCACGCAGCCGGCGGCGAGCTCCTCGAGCGTCTTGTCGGCCTGGTCGTCGCCGAGCACGACGAGGACCCCGGCCCCGGCGAGCGTCCCGTCCTCGGTCGGGGGTGGCGTCGGGACGGGCTCGACGGTGATGCAGCCCATGTCGATGCCGACCGACTGCGCGACCGCTTCGGCCGTGGCGACGGTCGCGTCGAAGTACACGATGGTCGCGTCCTGGGCTCCGGTCGACGCGTTGACCGGTGAACCCATCGTGTAGCCGGCCGTTTCGAGGGTCTTGGACATCCGGCCCGCCGAGCCTCCGACCGAGTTCGCGTTGGCGACGACGACGGTCGCCCCGTCGGTCACCCGCGGGATCGTCGTCGACGTGGTCGTCGTCACCGCTCCGCCGATGTCGAACGTCGTCGACGTCGTCGAACCGGCGGCACCGGATTCACCGCTCGGCGCCAGCGTGCTCCCGCCCGAACCGCCATCGTCGGTGAGGTTGCGCAGGATCAGGAAGCCGGCGATGACCGCCACCACGGCGAGCACGATGCTCAGCGTCGATCCGACGGGGGATCCACCCGATCCCTGTCGAGGCTTGCGGCGCCCGCCGCCCGCGGCCGCTGCCGCACTCGGGTCTTCGCTGGTCATGCGTGCTGTCCCTCTCCGGCCGCCGCAGTGGCTGTGGCGTCGATCCGTGCTTTGCGGGCCCGCAGACGCAACCGCTTCAGGCGGCGTACCACGAGCGGGTCATGGTCCATCGCAGCCGGGTCGTCGAGCACCTTGGTCAGCTCGGCATGATATTCCTCCGGCGAGCACTGGAAGCGCGCCCGCACGATCTGGTCGCGGGGCTCGTCGTTGTTCCACCACGAGCGTTCGAAGTCGAGCATGGCGGCATGACGTTCGCTGAGCATCCGGAACAGACTGCCTGCTCAGCGGGCCGGATTACAAGCACCCCGGCGAATTCCTGCCGGACGGGAACAGATAGGTTGACCGTCGATGTCTGCCCGCCCGTTCCTGATCGGTGTCGCCGGCGGCAGCAGCTCGGGCAAGACGACGATCTCCGAGCGCCTCGTCGAGCTGACCGGAGAGGAGCACGTGTCGCGCATCGAGCTCGACTCGTACTACCTCGACCGCTCCGACGAACCGCCCGCACAACGGCGGGCGATCGACTACGACCATCCGGACGCGTTCGACTGGAACCTGCTCAACGACCATCTGGCGGCGTTGACGAACGGCGCCTCCGTGCCCGTACCGATCTACGACTACGCGGCCGACAACCGCAGCGCCGACGTACGGCTGGTCGAGCCGGCGCGGATCGTCGTCGTCGACGGGATCCTCGTCCTGTACGACCGGGCGCTGCGCGAACGGTTCGACCTGAAGATCTTCGTCGACACCGCCGCCGATGTGCGGTTCATCCGCCGGCTGACCCGCGACATCGCCGAGCGGGGCCGCAGCGTCGAGAGCGTGATCGATCAGTACCTGCAGACGGTCAAGCCGGCCCACGAGCGGTTCATCGAGCCGAGCAAGCGGTACGCCGACGTGATCATCCCCGAGGGTGGCCTCAACCGGCCGGCGATCGAGGTCCTGCTCGCCCGCGTCCGCGAGCTGACCGCCGACGCCCGCGATCCGGACGGAGAGGATCCGGACGGAAACGATCCGGACGGTGACGACCCGGGCGGCCACGCAGGCGACGGCGACCCGAGCATCGGCGATCGTGACTGACAGCGACCGGCCGGCCGTGGGCGCGCCGAGCCCGCCGATCGATCTCCCGTCGCTCGGGGGCGGACGTTGGCGGCTCGACGAACGTGCGGGCCGAGCGGTCGTCCTGATCTTCCATCGGCACATCCATTGACTGCCCTGCGCAGCTCACGCCGTCGCCGTGCGCGACCGCCTCGACGAACTGGGTCACGACACCGACATCGCGCTGATCACGTTCAGCGACCCCGAGCACCTCGGTCCCTACCAGGAGCTGCACGACCTCCCGTTCCCGATCCTGGTCGACAGCGACCGGTCGGCGTACCGGGCGTTCGGCCTCGGACGAGCGTCGTTGGGACGGGTCTGGGGGTGGAGGACGATGCGGCGCTACGGCCAGATCCTCCGGGAGACCGGCATCGGCCGGCTCACCAGGCCCACCGAGGACACCCGCCAACTCGGCGGCGACTTCGTCGTCGCTCCCGATGGCACACTCGCCTGGGGGTTCTGGAGCGCGGGTCCCGACGACCGCCCCAGCGTCGACGACCTGATCGCCCAGGTCCGCCGGAGCACGTCACCGTCCCCCTGACGCTCGTCCCCCGGACACACCCGCCCCGCACACAGGTGCGCTCACGTCGCGCCTGCGCAGGGAGCTGGGGACCGAACCGGACAGGGCGGCGTCAGCCGGGGAGGCGGTAGGCGGCGGCGGCCGGCTTGAGGGGGCGGGCGTACCACAGCGGGCGGCGCAGACCATCACCGCCGCGTGTGCCGGCCGGTCGGGTCTTGGAGAGCCAGTCGAGGTAGGCCTCGCGCGACTTGTCGGTGTCGACGACGACGTCGCCGTAGTTGTCGCCGGACCGCGCGGGTCCGACGCGCACGCGCTGGTGCCAGCACTGCATCCCCGAGATCGGGTCGGGCTGGACGCAGAACGTCGCGTTCTGGTGGACGCCGGTGTCGTTCCACCAGATGCGCCCGCTGTCGGGGTCGTTCGATTCGAACGGCTGGGCGCCATGCTCGCGCTCGAGCTTCCAGGTCGATCCGTCGTGGGTGATCGACGCCTTGCCCGAGCTCCAGTTGCGGGCCTGGTCCTCCTCGAGCCGCCACCGGCCCATGTGGTGCGATGCGGCGACCACGCCGGGCCGGATGCCCTGCGTCCGCCACGCGCTGATCACGAAGTGACCGATGCGCGTCGAGACCCGGACGAGCCCGCCCTCCTCGATGCCGAGCTGCTCGGCGTCGTCGGGGTGGATCCACAGGGGGTGGCGATGGCTGATCTCGTTGAGCCACTTCGAGTTGGCCGAGCGGGTGTGGATCAGTGTCGGGATGCGGAACGTCGGCAGCAGGATGCGCTCGTCGCCGGCGAGGTCGAGATCCTCCCAGTGCACGTGGGAGGGGATCCACTTCGGGGTGGCGTACTCGGGCCAACCCCACTCGGCGAGTGTGGTCGAGAACAGCTCCAGCTTCTTCGACGGCGTCGGGAACCCCTCCTTGGCCTCACCGTCGATGTCGACCGCCGGGGAGCCTTCGCCGAGCGGCGCCAGCGTCAGGCCGTCCAGGTCGTCGAGCGCCCCCGACCACGCACCGGGCGTGCCCGGCTTGCGGTAGACGCCGTCGTCGCCCTTCACGCACCCATCGAGGGCATCGGGTCCGACATCGTGCTCGTACGGCTCGTACGGGTCGGTCGGCACGGCGAACGCCGAGCGGTCGCGCATGAACTCGAGCGGGGTCTGACCGACCGCGTCGGCCGCATCGACCAGCCCGGGAACGCTCTCGGTGAACATCCGGGCGTAGTACTCGTCGATCGAGACCGGCTCGCCCGGCCGCTCGTCGCTCTCGAACCACTTGCGGATGCCGAGCGCCCCGTCGGGATCGATTCGCCACGACAGGTCGATCCAGAACTCGTTCTCCTCCCAGACCTCGCCGGGATTGAAGTCGTACCCGCGGCGACTCGGGCGCGACCGGCTTGCCCTGCTGGATCTCCGCGTACCGCCGGAAGACGTTCTGGCGGAAGCCGATCCACCGCCCGGCGTGAGTCTCGTAGCTGTGCACGTCGTGGCGTTCGGCAGCCACCCCCATCGGGAGGACGTAGTCGGCAAACCACGACGTCTCCGACCACGTCGGGGTCAGCGCGACGTGACAGCGCACCTTGTCCTCGTCGGTCAACGCCTCCATCCAGGTGAACCCGTCGGGGTTGGTCCAGATCGGGTTGTACACCCGCGAGAAGTAGACCTCGAGACTGCCCCGTCCCTCCTTGAGGAAGTGCGGGAGCAGGATCGACATCTCGTGGTACGACAGCGGGTACTCGCGGGGCCACTCCAGCTCGTTCCAGCGGGTGTTGCCCGGCGCGCCGATCGGTGGCTTGGGAGCGAACTTGTTCATGCCGTTGCCGGCGGTGCCGCCTTTGGTCGCGACGGAACCGGTCAGCACGTTGAGGAAGAACAGGCAGCGGGCCACCTGCCAGCCGCCGAGGTTGCCGGCGCCGGCCGCCCGCCAGTTGTGCGACGCGAACCTGGTCGGATGGGCGCCGATCAGCTCCGCGATCTCCCGGATCGTCGCCGCGTCGACGCCGGTCTTGTGCTCGGCCGACTCCGGGGTGTACTCCGCGTACTCGTCGAGGAGCGCGGTGCGCACCGACGCCCACTCGACCGGCAGGTCGGGTCGCGTCGCGCGCAGGTAGGTCTCCCAGTTGGTCCACCGCCGCATGAACGCCTCGTTCCATGTCCCGTCGGCGATCAGGAGGCGGGCGATCGCCAACAGCAGGTAGGCCTCCGTACCGGGCCACGTCGGCAGCCAGTAGTCGGCCTTGCTGCCCGTGTTCGACAGGCGCGGATCGACGCAGATGATCTTCGCCCCGCGCTGCTGCGCCTCGATGATCCGCTGCGCGTGGGGGTTGAAGTAGTGACCCGCTTCGAGGTGGGCGGAGATGAGGAAGATGACCTTCGCGTTGGCGAAGTCCGACGACGGGCGATCGTGGCCCATCCACGACTGGTAGCCGATGCGCGCGTTGGACGAGCAGATGTTGGTGTGGCTGTTGTGGCCGTCGACACCCCACGCCTTGAGCACGCGGTCGGTGTAGCCGTCCTCGCCGGGACGACCGACGTGGTACATGATCTCGTTGTGGCGGTCCTCGATGATCGCCTGGCGCAGCCGGGCGCCGATCTCGTCGAGGGCCTGGCCCCAGCCGATCCGCTCCCACCGGCCGGCGCCGCGGGCGCCCACGCGCTTCATCGGGAACAGGATCCGCTCGGGGTCGTACACCTGATTGAGCGTCGCCGGACCCTTGGCGCAGTTCCGGCCGCGGCTCCCCGGGTGCTCCGGGTTGCCCTCGATCTTGGCGATCTCGCCGGTCGACTTGTCGAAATAGGCGACGAGACCGCAGCCCGCCTCGCAGTTGAAGCACGTGGTCGGGACCATCGTGTAGTTGCGCTCCACCCGGTCCGGCCACGCCTTGGCGTCGAGCTCGGTCCAGTCGTGCCAACGATCGTGGGGCGGGTACTTGTGCAGATCGGTCATCGCAGACTCCCTACGGTCGAGGACGGACGTTCGCCGGCGGTCGGAGTGGTCGCCCGCACCACCGACCGCGATCGGCCGCAGCCGAACGGGCGGGCACCGGCGGAGGACGAACGGGCGGGGAGCCGGTCACGAGCGGAGCCGCCGAGCGGGGCGATGCGCGTCATGACAGCGGCACGGACTGGCCGGCGCGGACGAAGGCGGTCTCGGACAGGAACATCCCGGCGATCGCGCTCACACCGGCGAGCGCGGCCAGACCGGGCGAGCTGACGTCGCCGGCGAGCGCCAGCACGACCAGCCCGGCCGGCACGACGATGCCGAGCGCGGCGCCGGCGCGGAACCACGGGGCGTGCTCGCCGCGGGTCATCGCCTGGACCGCCAGCTCGACGTGCCGGCTGCCGTGGGCCGCCATCTCGACGAGGGTGAGGAAGGCGACTGCGGCGACGCCGGCGAGCAGCGCCCACCAGACCGCGCGCGGCGACGGGATGTCGATGAACACATCGGCGACGGCAAACGCCGACGCGCCGGCGACGACCGCACGGGCGAGCAGCAGTGGCAACAACAGCGGTGTCTGCCAGAGGTCCCGGCCTTCGCACTGGCCGAACAGGAACGCGGTGTAGCCCGCGGTCGATGCGCCGAGCAGTGCGACCGGGATCGCCAGTACCTCGATCATGCCGCCCGCGTCCGCGACCCCGGCGAGGAACCAGATCGCGGCGCCGGTGGCGAACGCGCCGAGGACGTAGGCCCCCTTGACCAGCCACGACGACCAGTTCGATCGGGTGAGGAGGAAGAGGAACCGGCCCGGTTGCTTGAGGTCACCGACCAACAGGACACCGGTCGCGGCGAGGAACACGCCGGCGACGACCGGCGGCATGATGCCGACCGCGGCCTGGTCGTCGGAGTGGCCGAGCAGCACCAACAGCGCGGCGACGATCATCACCCCGCCGGCGATCGCCTTCGTGACGAGGTAGCCGGACACCATCCGGTCCCAGGTCGTCTTGTGCGGGGTCGTGTACGCGGTCCGGGCGACGATCCCCGCGTCCACGTGCCCGTCGGTCGTCGGCGGGGTCGGGTGGTACTTGGTCGTGTCGGCCCAGATCAAGCCGTCGGCGGCGATCGCCGTGCGGGTCGGATCGAGCGACGCCTGGTCGGCACCCTTGTAGAACACCTTCGGTTTCGTGTTCTGCTCGGGCGCCCGGACCGCGACGTCCTGGCGACCGATGATCTTGCCGACCGGGTCCTGCGGGTCGTCGAGGTCGACGACCTTGATCGCCTCGGTCGGGCAGACGACCACACAGGACGGCTCCAGCCCGACCTCGATGCGGTGGTTGCAGAAGTTGCACTTGTTCGCCGTGTTCGTCGCCGGGTTGATGTACAGGGCGTCGTACGGGCAGGCGTTCATGCAGGCCTTGCACCCGATGCAGTTGTCATCCTGGAAGTCGACGACGCCGTTGTCCGCTCGGAACAGCGCCGAGGTCGGGCAGATCGTCATGCACGGCGCGTCGTCGCAGTGGTTGCAGCGCATCACCGAGAAGTGCCGGCTGACGTTGGGGAACGAGCCGGTCTCGATGTACTTGACCCACGTGCGGTTGACGCCGAGCGGCACGTCGTGCTCGCTCTTGCAGGCGACCGTGCAGGCATGGCAGCCGATGCACGAGTCGCTGTCGAGGAGGAAGCCGAGTCGCGTCATGGAGTCCTTTCGACGGGCCGCGGGCGAGCGGCCCACGCACCGTAGCCACCGAGCAGATCGGAGACCGCGCCGAAACCGGCGGCCCGCATCCGGCTGGCAGCGATCGACGAGCGGTAGCCGGCGGCGCAGTACACGACGGTCGGCTTGGAGGCGTCGAGCGTGGCGAGGCGCTCGTTCAGCCGCGTGAGGGGAATCTCGATCGCACCGTCGATGACGCCCTGGGCGGTCTCGCCGGGTTGGCGCACGTCGACGAGCTGAACGTCGTCACCCGACTCGAGCAGCGCGGCGAGCGCGGCGACGTCGAGTCGAGCGCAGTGCCCGACGTCGGCGGGGTGGTTCTCGAACGTCGCCAGCGGCGTGGCGAGGTAGCCGATCACCCGGTCGTAGCCGATCCGCGCGAGGCGGATCTTGGCCTCGGTCTCCTGCCCCGGATCGGTGACCAGCACGATGCCCGCCCCGGGTTGGATCAGCCCGCCGGCGTACTCGGCATAGCGTCCGGCGAGCCCGATGTTGATCGAGCCGAGCAAGTGACCGACCGCGTACTCGTTGGGGTCGCGGGTGTCGAGCACGACGACGCCGGTCCGCTGCAACCGGACGACCTCGTCGAGCGGGAGCGCGGGCGGTGCCGAGTCGTCGAGCATCCCGCGCAGCTCGCGGTTGAGGTTGGCGTCGTAGGCGAAGTACGCAGGCGGAGCGGCCTGGCCCTCGGTGACCACGCCGATGAACGCCTCCCTCGTCATCGTCTGGACCGCGTAGTTCGAGGCCCGCTGATCGCCGATGGTGGACGACGTGTCGGTCGACAGGTTCTTGCCGCACGCCGACCCGGCCCCGTGCCCCGGGAACACGCGGGTCGCGTCCGGCAGGGTCATCAGCTTGCCGTGCAGGGAGTCGTACAGGCTCGCCGCCAGCTCCTCGCTGGTCACCCCGCGGGACGAGAGCAGGTCGGGGCGGCCGACATCGCCGATGAACAGCGTGTCGCCGGTCAGCACGCCGTACGGCACGTCGTCGTCGGCGTGCTCCCAGACCACGATGCTGACCGACTCGGGGGTGTGTCCCGGCGTGTGGCGGATCTCCAGGACCACCTCACCGAGCTCGACGCGCTCACCGTCGACCAAGGCACTCGACTCGAACTCGGTCTCGGCGGCCGAGCCGTAGCAGATCGCCGCGCCGGTTGCAGCTGCGAGCTCGAGGTGCCCGGACAGGAAGTCGGCGTGGAAGTGGGTCTCGATCACCAACTCGATCGTCAACCCGTGTTCGGCTGCGCTGTCGAGGTAGGGACTGATGTCGCGGCGGGGGTCGACGACCACCGCCCGCCCGGTCGTCTCGTCCCCGATCAGGTACGACGCCTGTGACAGGCATTCGAGGTAGTGCTGCTCGAAGATCATGGACGGCCCCCTGTACGACGCCCGAATAGTACGGACATTCGGAGTTGGCCGTCAAGCGGGCCGGCGGGTCCGTCCGGTCAGCAGACCTGGCGCACGTACGGGTACGGGTTGACCGCCTGCCCACCGCCGGGGTGCAGTTCGAAGTGGAGGTGTGGCGTTCCGGCGTTACCGGTCTGGCCGACGTAGCCGATCACCTCGCCCTGCGACACGCTCCGGTTCCCGCCGGCGAAGCTGCTGAGGTGGGCGTAGTAGTACTTCGTCCCGCTGTTGCCGGTCACCCAGGCCGCGTTTCCACCCAGCCTGTTGGTCGAGAAGCGCACCGAGCCGGACTCGACTGCGACCAGCGGCGTACCGCTCGGGGAGATGATGTCGACGCCCTTGTGCCGGCGCCCGCCCGAGCGCGGTGCGCCCCACGTGTCCGAGTAGGCCCGGGGGCCGTTCACCGGGCACACGATGCCCGCAGTCGGGGGCGGAGGTGGCGGCGGGGCAGGAGTCGGCGTGGGGGTGGGCGTGGGGGTCGGGGCCGGCGCGCTCGCACCTCCACCACCCGAAGCCGGAGCCGAACCCGCGCCCGAACCGCTCGAGGTCGACGACGACGAACCCGAGCCACCCGAACCCGAGCCACCCGAACCGGCACCTGCGGCACCGGAACCGCTCGCGTTCGACGAGTTCTTGGCGGCGGCGGCCGCCGCGCTCTGCGCCGCCGCTGCCGCGGCCGCGGCCTCGGCCGCCTCGCGGTCGGCGCGCTCGCGGCGCTGGCGCTCGAGCTCATGCTGGACCGCTTCGTCGACGAGGCGCTGCTCCTCGACCCGCTGCAGCTCGAGGACCTCGGCCTCGGCGTTCTCGCGCAACGCAAGGTACTGCTCGCTGGCCGATGCCTGCTGCTGCTTGCGAGCTTCGAGGGCGTTGGTCATCTCGTCGAGCTCGGTCATCACCGCGTCGAAGTCGTCGAGCTCGACCAGTCCCGACGACCGGGACACGGCGGCGAAGACGTCGACGGTCAGTGCGTCGCTGGTGTGTTCGAGGTCGATCAGCAGCGGAAACGTCGTCGCCCCGGCGTTGACGAACCGGCGCGCCGCCTGCTCCTCGAGCGCCGCTCGCATCACGTCGGCCTCGGCCTGGACGACGGCCAGGTCGGCCTCGGCGGCGGCGATCTCGACGGTCAACGTGTCGATCTCGGATTCGGCGTCGAACAGCGCCTGGGCCGCGGCGTTGGCCCGGTCCTGAGCGGCCTGGATCTCGCGCGCGGCCTGCTTGGCGGCCTCGGTGCCGTGGTCGGCGCCGGCGGCGCCCGGCGCGACGAGCACCAGCAGGCCGGCGATGAAGCCGGCCGTTCCGCGCAGCCGCCACGAGGAGGTCACACCGGTGGTCCGCATCCGCAGCAGACTACAGCAACATGACGGTTCCGTGACAAACCGTCATGTTGGGGTCAAGCATCAGCACGCCCGGCGACCATCCCGCTCGGCCGTGGAACGTCGACCATCGCGCCGCCCGTCATGACCGTACAATGTGCCCGATGACTGCTCGCGGGTCCCTGATCGCCGTGTTCGCGTTCGCCTCGCTGACCGCTTGCGCCAGCGGCGGTGCCGAACCCGCGACGACCTCGGCGTCGCCGGAGGCGCCCGCCGCCGCGGCCACCGATCTCGCCACCGTGCCGGCGGAGCAAGCAGCAGCGACGATCGCCGATCCGCCGGACGGACTCGTCATCCTCGACGTGCGCACGCCCGACGAGTTCGCCGAGGGCCACATCGCCGGCGCAACGATGCTCGACTTCTACGAGCCGAGTTTCGCCGACGACCTGGCGGCACTCGACCCCACGGTGCCGTACGTGCTGTACTGCCGGTCGGGGAACCGCAGCGGCCAGGCGCTGGCCATGATGGAGCAACTCGGCTTCGGGTCGGTCCAGAACGTCGACGGCGGCATCCTCGCCTGGCAGGCCGCCGGCCTGCCGGTCACGCCGGGCTGAACGCGCCGGACGCGATCCCCGCCTCCGAACGACGATGCCTGACCGTCACCGCATGAGCGACCGGACGATCGGGTGGCTGTTCGTCGGCGCCCAGGCCGCGCTGCTCGTCACGCTGATCGCGCTGCCGTCCGGCGACAGCTTCACCGTTCCGGACTGGCTCCGTACGACGGCGGACGTCGCGTTCGTCGCCGGCTGCGCGATCGCGGTGGCGGCCGCCATCTCGCTCGGGCGGGCGCTGACCGCGACCCCCGTCCCGACCGATCATGCGACGCTGCGGACCGGCGGGCTGTACCGGTTCGCACGGCACCCGATCTACACCGGCGTGATCGTCATCGTCGTCGCGGTCGCAGTGCGGTCGGGGAGCTTCATCGTTGTCGCGGTCGGTGCCGCGACGCTCGTCTTCTTCGGCGTCAAGGCGCGCTGGGAGGAACGCCGTCTCGCCGCCCGCTACCCCGGCTACGTCGACTACGCCGCCCGCACCCCACGCTTCGTCCCCCACCCGTTCCGTTGAGCCCGGCGCGACCGCGCGCCGGATCCCACCGGGACGTCACGCGGTGGCGACGACGGATTCGAGCCAGGCGCCGTAGCCGCCGAGGATGTCGGACACGTCGGTGAACCCGGCCTGGCGGAGCATGCTGGCGGCGACCGACGAGCGGTAGCCGCCCGCGCAGTACACGACGGTCGGCGCCGACGGGTCGAGTTCGTCGAGCCGACCCGGGAGCTGTCCGACCGGGATGGTGATCGCGCCGGCGATCATGCCGAGCGCGATCTCACCGGGGTTGCGGATGTCGACCAGCTGGAGGCCCTCGATCTCCGGTCGCTGGTGGTCGAACTGCTGCGCCGTCATGCGCGATGCGTGACGAACCAGGTTCGGGTGATCGACCATGACCTGGAGCGGGTCGGCGAGGTGCCCGACCACGCGGTCGAAGCCGATGCGGGCCAGCCGGTTCTTCGCCTCGAGCTCGAACCCGGGGTCGACGAGCAGCACGATGTCGACGTCATGGGGAACGACCGAACCGGCGAACTCGGCGTAGCGACCGTTGAGACCGACGTTGACCGAGCCGACGAGATGGCCGTGAGCGAACTCGTCGGGATCGCGGCCGTCGACGATCATCGCGCCTTGGTCGACGAGCTGCAGGAACGTGTCGAGGTCCAGGGCGCGCGGTGGCTCGTGCTCGTCGAGGAGCCCACGGTCCTGGCGGTTGAGCATCGCGTCGTACACGAAGTACTCGGGCGCCGGCGGCTGCCCCTCGGTGACGAGGTCGATGAACGTCTGCTTGTCAGGCGCCAGGAGCGCATAGTTGGAATGGCGCTGCTCGCCGATCGTCGACCAGGTCTCGGTCGACAGGTTCTTGCCGCACGCCGAGCCGGCGCCGTGCCCGGGGAACACGCGGGTCGCGTCGGGCAGCGTCAGCAGCTGGTCGTGCAGGCTGTCGTAGAGCTGGTCGGCCAGCTCGTCGCGCGTGAAGCCGATCGACGCGAGGAGGTCGGGCCGACCGACGTCGCCGATGAACAGCGTGTCGCCGGTCAGCACGCCGTAGGGCTCCTCGTCCGTCGCGTGCTCCCAGACGACGACGCTGATCGACTCGGGGGTGTGCCCCGGCGTGTGGCGGATCTCCAGGACGACCTCGCCGAGCGAGATCCGCTCGCCGTCGGCCAACGGGCGTGCGACGAACTCGGGGCTCGCCACCGACGAGTAGCCGATCTCCGCGCCGGTCGCCTCGGCCAGCTCGAGGTGGCCGGACAGGAAGTCGGCGTGGAAATGGGTCTCGATGACGAATTCGATCGTCAGGCCGGCAGCAGCCGCGTCGCGCACGTACTCATCGGTATCGCGTCGCGGGTCGACGACCACGGCTCGCCCGGTGGTCTCGTCACCGATCAGATACGAGGCCTGCGAGAGACAGTCGAGGTAGTACTGCGTGAACTTCATCGGGGTTCCCTTCGGTGTCCGGTCATGTCGGTCATGGTCGGTCGATTTGTACGTACATTATACCCGGAGGGGTATCAGCGCAACACGTGCAGTCTGCTCAGGCCACCGCACGCAGTTCGTCGAGCACCCCGGCGATGTCGCAGGCGTCCGAGCGGTTGTACGGCAGCTTGGCGAGCACGTCGGCCATCGCACAGGTGTTGGAGAGCGCCGAGTAGACGAGCCCGCTCGCCACCCCACCGGCAAGCCACTTCGCCCGCGGCACGGCGATGCTCGTCAGCAAGCCGGCAAGCACGAGCGACCCGGCGACCAGCCGGACCTGGCGGTCCATCGCCCACTTGCCGGACGCACTCTCGACGACGTCGCCGCCGGCCGCCCGCCATGCGAGCATTCCGCCCTCGAGGATGTGCAGCCGCTGCTTGCCCGTGGTGCGTTGCTGACCAGCGGTGCGCAGCGTGCCGTGGGCCTGGGTGGCGCGGCCGCCCGACTGGCAGACGAGTACGACGGGGTGATCGACATCGGCCAGGTCGGCGGCATGCTCGGTGAGCGTGTCCAGCGGCACGTTGTACGAGCCGGGGATGTGCACGGACTCGAACTCCCCGCCCGTGCGCACGTCGAGGATGCGCAGCGACGGATCCTGCTCCAGCAGTCCGCGCAGGGTGGCGACGTCGATGACGTCGGTGTCCGGAATGGTGATCATGCTCATGTGGTCGTCTCCAATGGTTGTCGGGTGGTTCGTCGGGTCATTAGGCGGGTGGGGCTGGCGCGGTCCGCGTCACGCATGGCTGACCTCGCGGCCCGTCGCCGCTGGAGGCCGTTCGTCGATGCCGTGACGGCGCTGGTCGCCCGGCGCACCGACGCCGGCGACGATCACCTCGACCGCATCGCTGGTCGAGGCGTGGATCCGACCGGCGGCAGCATCCCAGATGCCGGCTCGACGCAGCACGTCGCGCACCGGACCCTTGACGTCGGCGAGGTGCAGATCGACCGACCGCCGCTCCAGCTCGGGGAGGAGTTCCTCCAGCATGGCGACTCCGGTCGCGTCGAGGTCGTTGATCCCGGACGCGTCGAGCACGAGTGCGTGCGGGGCCTCCTCGATGAGGTCCGCTTGTGCGATCACCAGCTTCTTGACGACGGTCGCGTTGACGAAGGAGATCGCCGCGTCGATGCGCACCACCCTGATGCCGTCGCGGGTGACCACCTCCGGGAAGCGCTCGATGTTGCGGTAGTTCGTGGTCCCCTCGACCCGGCCGAGCACCGCCGCGTGCGGCTTGGACATCCTGGCGAACACGACCAGCATCGACGCGACGACCGCGACCGCGATCCCCAGCTCGATCCCGAGCGCGAGCGTGGCCGCAAACGCCACGCTCAGGCTGATCAGGTCGGTCGGCTTGACCTTGGCGATGTGGCGCATCTCCCCGACGTCGATCAGGCCGAGGACGGCGACGATGATGATCGCCCCGAGAACCGCGTTGGGCAGCGACGAGAGCAACGGGGTGAAGAAGATGATCGTGGCGAGCACGATCATCGCCGACACGATCGATGCGAACGGGGTGCGGGCACCGGCCGAATCGTTGACCGCCGTGCGCGAGAAACCGCCCGTCACCGGATAGCCGCCGAACAGGCCCGATGCGATGTTGGCCGCGCCGAGACCGACCAGCTCTCCGTTCGCGTCGACCTCGTACCGGTTGCGCCGGGCGTAGACCTTGGCCGCGGCGATCGACTGCGTGAACCCGACGAGCGTGATCACCAGCGCGGTCGGCAGCAGGCGACCGATCAGCGAGCCGTCGACGCCGGGCAGTCCGAAGGCGGGGAGGGCGTCGGGGATCTCGCCGACCGTCTCCACGCCGCGGGCCTCGAGGTCGAACAGCTTCACCGCGACGATCGAACCGGCCATCACCAGCAGTGCCGCCGGGAGCTTGGGCATCACCTTGCGCAACGCAAGGAGCGCCACCAGCGCGACCAGGGCGAGCACGAGCGTCGTCCCGTGGGTGCGCGAGCCACCGTCGACCACCTCGCCGACCGTCTCGTAGAAGTGGTCCTTGCGTTCGATGCTGATGCCGAGGAGGTACTTGACCTGGGAGAACCCGATGATGATCGCTGCGGCTGCGGTGAAGCCGACCAGCACGGAGTGCGAGAGGAAGTTGACGAGGAACCCCAGCCGGACGACGCCGAGCACGATGTGGATCGCGCCGACGAGCAACGCCAGCAAGGCTGCGGCAGCGAGGTACCCCGAGGTCCCCTCGTCGACCAGCCCGCCGAGCGCCGACGCGGTCAGCAACGACACGATGGCGACGGGGCCGATGGAGAGCTGCCGCGACGTTCCGAACAAGGCATACACCACGAGCGGGACCGTCGCCGCGTAGAGCCCGACCTGCGGTGGCAGCCCGGCGAGCAGCGCGTAGGCCATCGCCTGCGGCACGAGCATCGCACCCACCGTCAATCCGGCGGCGAGATCGCTGCGAAGATCGCCCCGGTTGTACTGGGGTGCCCACCGGAGAATCGGCAGCACGCGCCGGAGGAAGTCCATAGGTGCGAATATACGTACATTGGAACAGCGACTGCAACATATACCCCCGGAGGTATCATCAGAACATGCGCTTCCCAGAGGAGACCAGCCACGATGTCGTCGTCCGACTGCGCCGTCTCGAAGGCCAGGTCCGCGGGCTGCAGCGGCTGGTCGAGGAGGGCAGCGAGTGCCGTGACGTGGTCACCCAGCTCGCCGCGGCCAAGGGGGCGCTCGACCGCATCGGCTTCAAGTTGATGGCGGCTGCGCTGGCCGACCCGGAACGGCGCACCGAACTCGACGAGCTCGAGCGGCTGTTCCTCAAGCTGAGCTGACCGTTTGTTAGGTTGTACTGACAAGCCGACAGCGGCGGAGAGGGGGTGCATGTGGGCCTGGACCGCACGAGTCCGATGCCCCTGTGGGCGCAGTTGGAGCACGAGTTGAGACGGCGGCTCGACGATCGCGAGTTCGACGAGCGCTTCCCGACCGACAGCGAGCTCGTCGAGCAGTACGGAGTCAGCCGGCACACCGTCCGCGAAGCGATCCGGCATCTGAACAAGACCGGCATCCTCCACCGCGAGCGCGGTCGCGGCACCGTGGTCAGGCGCGCCGAGTTCGAACAGCCGCTCGGTGCGCTCTACAGCCTGTTCAACTCGGTCGAGTCGTCCGGCGCCGAGCAGCGCAGCACGGTGGTCGATCTCCGCGAGGACATCGACCCGGTGATCGCCGAGCGCCTCGACCTCCCGCCGGACGCACCGCTGCTCTACCTCGAGCGAATCCGATTCGCCGGCGGCGACCCGCTGGCGATCGATCGGGCGTGGCTGCCGATGGAGCTCGCCGCCCCGCTGCTGCGCGCGGACTTCGGCCACACCGCGCTCTACGACGAGCTCGAACGAAGCTGCGGGGTCCGGCCGACACAGGGGTGGGAGCGCATCGCGCCGACCAACCCGACGACCGCCGACCGGGAGCGGCTCGGGATGCGCCGCGGTGATGCGGCGTTCTTCCTCGAACGGCGGAGCGTGGCCGACGGGCGGCCCATCGAGTGGCGAACGACGATGATCCGGGGCGACCGCTACCGGTTCGTCGCCAACTGGAGCGTCGGCGTCGCCCCGGCCCTCACCGCCGCCACTGCCGACTGAGCCGCCCGCCCGGGTCCACGCCGACATCGCGCGCCGCGATCGCGCCCGGCGCAACGATCCGCAGACAGAACCCAGCCCGCCCGGCCGGGGGAGCCGGGCGGGCTGCGTTCTCGCCGGAAGGGCGATCAGTCGAGACGCTCGATCGTGATCCGGGCGACCGGGTCGTCCCACCCGTAGACGCCCGGGTCGATGCCGCCGGGCTGACCGACGATCCCGGCATGCGGCCGGATCACGCCGCCTTCGGGCGCGCGCACACCGCCGCTGCCGCCGACCGGGCCGGGGATGAACGCGGCGAGTTCGTTGTTGACCTCGGTCCCGGCGTCGTAGGCGCCGACCTCGAACTGCTGCCAGCGGCGACCGAGCGAGATCGAGTCCAACCCGGTGAACGCATCGTTGGTGTTGACCAGCATGCTCACGAGGCTGAGGCGCTGACCGCGGCTCGCCTCGATCTCGAACGTCGCCGACTGGCCGGGCGCGATCGGGCCATCGCCACCGACGACCGCCCGATCGACCCCGGGCGTCTGGGCATAGGTGTCGACGAAGATCGGCAGACCAGCGTCCTCGGCGATCGCCGCAACCGCTGCGCTCGCCGGATATCCGACGCTCCAGACGTCGGTTCTCTTCCCGTGCACGACGGCCCCGACCGGCGAGAGCGGTTGCGAGCCGGCCGGAGTCAGGTTCTCGACCGTGATGCGGTAGGTCGCAGTGGCACCTCGCCCTCGGCCCGCATCGACGGCGGTGGGAACGATCGCAACGGCCGCCGCGACCGACAGGGCGGCGACGACGCTTCGACGAAATCTCATGATGTGGTCTCCTCAGGGAGTGGTTCGGACACGACGCCCGAACGGCGCCGACCGGACTCACTCTCGGCGCGGTCGTGCGAAACGAGCAACGGTCGTGGGCGAAACAGATCGAAACGAGGTCGAGCCAAGTGATGGACACCGGGTTCGCGCCCGGCCGCTACCGAAACGTCCGCGGAACGGCGCGTCCCGCGCGACGTCGGCGGGCGACGTCGGCGTCGGCGCGCGTACGCGGGCCGGGTCAGGCGAGATCGTCGAGCGCAGCGAACAGCCGGCGAGCCTGTTCACGCGCCTTGGCCCGGACCTCGTCGGCATCGACGCGGGTCGGTGCGCCATCGGCCACGACCCGCTCGCCGTCGACGACGACGTCGATCGCCCGGATCGTCGGGGTGAACGCAACGTGATACGGCTCGATCGGATCGTACGACCAGGTCACCGTGTCGCCGACCGCAGCAGGGAACAGCTCCCACCCGGTGCCCAGCCAACCCCACATCACCTCGGGCGTCGCCGACACGTCGGCCTCCCGGGCGCGGACGTACGCCAGCCGGAACTCGGCCAGCATGTCGGCCCCGATGCCATCGGTCCCCAGCGCGATCGGATTGGCGAAGCGCCGGGGGTCGGCGTACCCGACCGAGTTGTTCATGTTCGAGCGTGGGTTGTGCACGATCGTGCCGCGCAGCCCGTGGTCGTCGGGGAGCAAGACCCCATGGACGAGCAGCCAGTCGTCGCGCGTCAGCGAGCGGAGGCGACCGGCGGCTTCGACATCGTCAGGCCCTTCCGCGACATGGATGTGGACGCCGACGCCATGTTGAGCAGCGAGCGCGGCGGCAGCGGCGAGCGTCTCGTCGTCGCACGTGAACGCAGCGTGGACGCCGACCATCCCGTCCCCGCCAGCGGAGAGGAAGCGGTCGTTCTCCTCGAGCCCGCGCTGCGCCCCGGCTCGGCCGTGACGGTCGGTGACGCCGTACGCACAGCGCACCCGCACGCCGACCTCGGCACAGGCGTCGGCGATCGTCGTGAGCGAGCCCTCGATCGCGTTCGGCGACTCGTGATGATCGATGATCGCCGTGCAGCCGGCTTCGAGCGCTTCGAGCGCTCCGAGCTTGGCCGACCACTCGAGCATCTCGAGGTCGAGCGCACGGTCGAGTCGCCACCAGATGTTCTCGAGGATCTCGCGGAACGTCGTCGGATCGTGTGGGGGAGCGGGCATCCCCCGCGCCAGCGCGGAGTAGAGATGGTGATGCGCACACACCATCCCCGGCGTGACCCCGCCGGTCATGCGTCAACACCTGGCGTCTGACACCGAACGTCAACGCCGGGGCTCATGTCCAGGCGCTCGCTCGCTCGCGGTTGGCCTCGTTACGCATCGGAAGCTCATGGTGCCACACGCCGGAGAACTCCCGGATCGCCGCCGCGACCGCCCCCGCCGTCGGGACGAGCCCGATCTCACCGACCCCCTTGATCCCGTACGGCGCGCCCGGCTGGGGCGCCTCGACCAGGATCACGTCGACCGGAGGCATGTCCTTCGGGCGGATGATGTCGAGGCTGCGCAGCGTGGTGTTGGTCGGGCGCCCCTGCTCGTCGCACGGAAAGCCCTCGGTCAGCGCGTACCCGAGACCCATGTGCACGGCCCCCTCGATCTGCCCCTCGCACAGCAGCGGGTTGACCGCCCGGCCGACATCGTGGGCGGCGACGACGTACTCCACGTCACCGGACTCGGGGTCGAGCACGACGACCTGGGCGGCATACCCGAACGTCGAGTGGATCACCGGGTGTTCGAGCCCCTCGCTCAGCGAGTCCGTCCAGTCGACGCGGTACTCGCCCTCGTAGTCGATGCCGACCCGGCAGCCGTCGGCCCGCGCCGCGCGGCACGCCTCGGCCACCGATCCCGCGCCCATCAGGGTGCCGCGGCTCCCGGTGGTCTGGCCGGCACCGAGCTCGCGGGTCGTGTCGACGATCACCCGGACCCGCTCGGGCTCGACGCCGAGCTCCTCGACCGCGACCTGCAGCGCGACGGTGTGGACGCCCTGACCCATCTCGGTCCAGCAGTGGCGCACGTCGACGATCCCGTCCCCGTGGAAGTGCACGACCGCCTTGGCGATCTCGGTCATCCCGTTGCCGAGGCCGGAGTTCTTGAGGCCGAGGCCGATCCCGACCGGCTGCCCGGCGGCGACCGCTGCGTCGTAGGCGGGCTTGACCGCCTCGAGGCAGGCCCGGGCGCCGAGACTCCCCTCGTCCATGACCTGGCCCGGCCCCCACACGCCGCCCGGCTCGACGACGTTGCGGCTGCGGATCTCCCACCCCGAGATCCCCACCTGCTCGGCGAGTCGATCGAGCACCCCCTCCATCGCGAACTGCGCCTGGTTCGCGCCGAACCCGCGGAACGCACCGCAGACCGAGTTGTTGGTGCGCACGGCGACCGCCTCGACGTCGACGTGGTCGACCAGGTACGGGCCGGTCGCATGCCCCGCCGCCCGTTCGAGCACCTTCATCCCGACCGACGCGTACGGGCCGGAGTCACCGAGCATCCGCGCCCGCACCGCAGTCAACCGTCCCCCGTCGTCGCAGCCGGCCTCGTAGTGCATCCGGATCGGATGCCGCTTCGGATGCATCAGCAGCGATTCCTCGCGCGACAGGGTGATCTTCACCGGGCGGTCGAGCAACCAGGCGGCCAGCGCGGTGTGCGCCTGGTTGGACATGTCCTCCTTGCCGCCGAACGCTCCGCCGTTGGACACGAGCTCGGTCGTCACCGCCGCCGTGCCGACGCCGAGCATCCGGGCGATGTCGTCGCGGTCGTCCCAGATGCCCTGGCCACCCGAGTAGACGTACAGCCCCCGATTCCCGCCGTCGGCGATCGGGACCGCCAGCGTCGACTCGGGTTCGAGGAAGGCGTGCTCGACCCGCTGGGTCTGGAACACCTCCTCGATGCGGTACGCCGACCGTTCGAGCGCGCCCTCCACGTCGCCGCGGGCGTAGGCCGTGCGGGACAGGACGTTCCCGTCGAGCCCCCACACCGCGTCGTCGTCCGCGTCGACCACCCGCACCGGATCGACCATCGGCGCCAGCACCTCGTAGTCGACCTCGACCAGGGCCGCGGCGCGCCGGGCGGTCTCCCGATCGTCGGCGACGACCACCGCCAGGACGTCGCCGAGATACGACGTCCGCCCACCGGCCGGGATCATCACCGGCCAGTCCTTGTGGATGATCCCGACCCGCAGCGCGCCCGGGATGTCGTCGGCGGTGAAGACCGCGTGGACCCCGTCGAGCGCCAGGGCGGGTGCGATGCGGATCGCGAGCACGTCGGCCCGGGCATGGTCGGCGAGGCGGAGCGCCCCGTGCAGGCACCCGGGCGGCGTCATGTCGTCGATGAAGTCGCGGGCGCCGATCGTGAGCTCGCGACCCTCGTACTTGATCCCCGGCGTTCCGACGCCCTGCGGTTGCACGACGGCGGGGACCTCGTCGCGCGCCAGCGCCTCGATCGCGTCCAGGATCTTGACGTACCCGGTGCACCGGCACAGGTGCGCCCCGAGGTGCCTCGATGCCTCCTCCCTGGTCAGTGCCGAGCCCTTCCTGTCGATCAGCGCCTTGGTGCGCACGACGATGCCGGGCGTGCAGAAGCCGCACTGCAGCGCACCGCAGGCGGCGAAGGCGTCGGCCATCCGATCGACCTCGGCCGGGTCGAACCCCTCGAGCGTGGTGATCTCCAGCCCCTCGACCTCGGCCATCTCGGTCTGGCAGGAGACCCGGGCCTTGCCGCCGAACAACACCGTGCAGCACCCGCACTGCCCGGTCGGCGAGCACCCGTCCTTCGGGGAGCTGACCCCCAGCTCGTCGCGCAGCGCGGCGAGGAGGTGCGGGTGATCGTCGCGGGCCTCGACCTCCTGGCCGTTCAGTCGGAACCTGACCATCACTCCCCGTTCGCATCGCCCGCAGGCGCCGCATCGCGCGCCCACGGCACGCGGGCACCCTTCTGCTCGGTGATCGGGCCGTACATCTCCGGGCGCCGGTAGCGGGCGAAGTCGAACAGCGTCTCTTTGTAGTAGCGGCACCGGCCGAGATCGCAGCGGGCGACGATCAACTCGTCGCCGGTCGAGGTCGCCTGCGCGACGATCTGCCCGGACGGCGCGATGATCGCCGACTGGGCGAGCGACTCGACCCCTTCCTCGATGCCGCCCTTCGCCACCCCGACGACCCACGTGCCGTTCTGGTACGCGCCGGCCTGCATGACGAGGTGGCTGTGGAACGCCTGCAGCGGGTTCTGCTCGGGATCGGGTGCGTAGTGGAGCGGCGTGTTGTACCCGATCATCACCAGCTCGACGCCGCGCAGCCCCATCACTCGATACGTCTCGGGCCAGCGGCGGTCGTTGCACAGCGCCATCCCCATCACGCCGCCGAACGCGTCGTACACGCCGAACCCGTCGGGCGACTCCTCGAAGTACCGCCGTTCGAGGTGCTGGAAGGGGCGCCACGGCTCGTGCTCCTCGTGGCCGGGGATGTGCACCTTGCGGTAGCGCCCGACGATCGAACCGTCGCGCTCGACGAGGACGTACGTGTTGTACCGGTGCCCGTCCGGCGTCAGTTCGGCATAGCCGAGGCAGAAACCGACGCCCAGCCGCCGAGCCTCGTCGAACAACGGCTGCGTCTCCTCGTTCGGCATCGAGGTCTCGTAGTAGGCGTCCAACTCGTCGCGGGACTCGTCGAGGTACCACCGCGGGAAGAACGTGGTCAGCGCCAGCTCGGGGTACACGACCAGCTCGCATCCCGCGTCCCGCGCCCGGTGGAGCAGCGCGACGAGCCGGGCGACGACCTTCGAGCGGGGTTCGTCACGGGCGATCGGCCCGAGTTGCCCCGCGCCGACGACCAGCTCCCGCGCCGGTGTGCCGTCGGCGGGCCGGCCGGCGGTCACCAGCGCTCCTCGGTCAACTGGAGCATCGTTTCGAGCAGGACGGTCGCCCCGGCTTCGACGTCGTCCGGCTCGGTGTACTCGTCGACGTTGTGGCTGATCCCCTTCACGCTTGGCACGAAGATCATGCCGGCGGGGCACACCCGCGCGAACATCTGGGCGTCGTGGCCCGCCCCCGACGGCATCCGGCGCACCGACCACCCCAGCTGGCCGGCCACCCGCTCGACGAGTTCGACGACGCGGGGGTCGAACTCGACCGGCTCGAAACGGGCGAGCGACCGCGACTCGACCCGAACGCCCTCGGTGGCGGTGGCCTCGGCGACGAAGCCCGCGAGGCGCGCCTCGGCCACCCGCAGCGTCGCCTCCTCGGTGTTGCGCAGGTCGATCGTCATCGTCGCCACCGACGGGACGACGTTGACGAGGTTCGGGACCACCGTCGTCGCTCCAACGGTGCCGACCTGGGTCCCGCCCAACTCAGCGCAGAGCTCGCGGACGAAGACGTTGATCCGCGCCGCCACGTGACCGGCGTCGTGGCGCAGGTGCATCGGCGTCGTCCCGGCGTGGCACGACCGGCCGGTGAGGGTCAGCTCGGTCCACGAGATGCCCTGGACGCCCTCGACCGCACCGATCCGGACCCCCGCACCCTCGAGCACCGGACCCTGTTCGATGTGCAACTCGACGTAGGCGTGGGGTATCGGCCCGGGCAGCGGCGCCCCACCGCGATACCCGATGCGGTCGAGTTCGTCACCGAGCACGACCCCGTCGGCGTCCTGGACGAGCAGCGCGTCCTCGACCGGCAGCCCGCCGACGTAGACGAGGCTGCCCAGCATGTCGGGGGCGAAGCGCGACCCTTCCTCGTTGGTGAAGTAGCCGACGGCCAGCGGGCGGGCGAGCGGGAGGCCGCCGGTCAGCACCGTCTCGATCACCTCGAGACCCGCGAGCACGCCCAGATTGCCGTCGTAGCGTCCGCCGGTCGAGACCGTGTCGATGTGCGACCCGGTCATCACGGGTGCCAGACCCGACGGGTGGGGCATCGTGCCGACGACGTTGCCGATGCCGTCGATCGTCACCACCAACCCGAGGTCCTCCATCCACGTGCGGACCAGGTCCCGGCCGGCGCGGTCCTCGTCGGACAGGGCGAGCCGGCAGCAGCCGGTCGTGCCGTCGATCGCGCCGATCTCGCCCAGCTCGGAGATTCGCCCGAGCAACCGCTCACGGTCGATCCTCAACCCGGCTGCGACGGCGCTCACACGCGACGAGAGTACCACCCGGCTTTACAATCTGTTAAGTGCCGGTGACGACTCGACGTCGTCGGGTTTCCGGCGGGGACCGGGCAGCCCCGAGCGGTGCACGATCGCCCGCTCAGCCGCCAGGCACGAGCACGAGCCGGGCGCGCAGTGAGGTGCTCCCCGAGTTGATGTAGGCCAGCTTGCCGTTGCGTTCCAGTTGGCGCACGACGAAGGCCACGCCGGTTCCTCCGGCGGCCAGCACGTTGGCGACGTGGGTGGTCACGTCGACGTCGTACCACTCGTTGCTGGTCGACGCGACGACGAACTCGGCGAGCGAGACCGCGTCCGGCAGCGGCCGGTTCGCCCACGTCAACGTGGACGAGCCCCAGCCGGTCGCCACCGCCTGCACCGCCATCGGCGACGGCCCGCCCGACGACATCCGCGCGTTCAGGCGCAAGGTCGCCCGCACCACGCCGGCGGCAGCGGGACTCACATCGGCAGCGAGGTACGCCCACCGCGTGTACTGGTCGTCGCCGTTGTTGCAGGCCTGGAGCAACCAGGTTCCCGAGAGGTTGGACGCCGCGTACGTCCCACCGCGCACGTACGCGTCGTCGACGCCGACGACGATCGGATCACCGACCGGCTGCACCGTCGTGGTCGTCGTCGTGGTGGTGGTCGTCGTGGTCGTGGTCGGCGGGACCGTCGTGGTCGTGGTCGTGGTCGTGGTCGGCGGGCTCGCGGTCGTGGTCGTCGTGGTCGTCGGGCCAGGCGTGAGGACCAGGTGCGGCGCGTCGGTCGGGTGCGCGTTGGAGTTGACGTACACGACCTTTCCGTTGAACTCGAGCTGGCGGATCACGAAGCCCACATCGGTCTGTCCGAGCGCCCGGCGGGAGTTGACGTGATCGGTCACGTCGATCTCGTACCACTCGTCGTCGCCCGACCGGACCGTGAACAGCGCGACCGGGTCCGGCTCGGGCGACGGGCGGTTGAGCCAGGTGAGCGTGGTCTGCGACCACCCGGTCGCGACGGCGTAGAGCGCCATCGGCGTCGGTGTTCCCGTCCAGACGTGGGCGCTGATCCGCACGACGACCCGGGCCAGCGCTCCACCGACCGCCGCGGTGTCGCCGCGCACGTAGGCCCATTTCGTGTACTGGTCGTTGCCGTTGTTACAGACCTGGAGGTGCCACGCGCCGGCGAAGTTGGTCGCCTCGTAGGTGCCGCCGCGGACGTAGGTGTCGTCGCTGAACGGGAGCGTGACCGGGATCCCGGTCACCTCGGGCGGCTCGGCGCGGTCGAACGGGCCGGTGATCTCGAACGTGACCCCGGTCGCGCCGTCGGTGCCCCGCTGCGAGGAGAGGTAGAGCCGGGTGCCGTCGGGGCTGAACGCCGGCCCGGTGATCTCCGACCCGCCGTGGCCGTTCAGCCGGCAGAACGCGGCCACCTCGCGGACGCCGTCGACCTCGCCCATCACGCCGAGCTCCATGTTGCCGCCGTCCTCGGCGATGAACACGCGGCCGGTCGCGTCGTGGACGGTCACGTTGTCGACCGCGTCGAGCGAACCGGACGGGTTGGCGAGGCAGTCATAGGCGACCCCCAGCGCCAGGGTGGCGGTGTCGAGTTCCCAGACCCGCCGGTCGCCCTTGGTCGCGAAGTACACGACGCCGTCGCCGATCTCGATGCCCTCACCACCGTTGAAGCCCGTCGTCGTCGGCTGCCGATCTGGCACGAGCGGCGAGGTCGGTAGCCACGACACGACGCCGCCCGTCAGCGTGGCGGCGAACAGCGAACCGGCCGAGAGGTCGCCGGGCGTGTCGGGGACGAACCGGTACAGGCGGCCTTCGGGATGGTCCTCGGTGAGGTAGACGTCGCCGGTCACCGGGTCGACGGTCGCCGCTTCGTGGTTGAACGAGCCGAGCGCCGGCCGCACGACGCCCTGGCCGGGCGCCTGCGGGTCGCACTCGTAGACCTTGCCGCCGCTCCCCCGCTCCTCACAGGACAGCCACGTGCCCCACGGCGTCATGCCGCCGGCGCAGTTCCAGCTCGTGCCGGAGAGGATCGAGTACGCATCGACGATCGCGCCGGTGTCGTCGAACGCCACCGCCGACGCGCCACCGAGGTCGTTGGGGACCTCCGAGTTCGACACGTAGATCCAGCCGCCACCCGCTCTCGGCACGCACCCGCCGCCGTCGGGGGCGCTGTGCCATACGTGCGAGGACGGACCGACGGGCTGACCGGTCGTCGCGATGACGCGGGACGTGAAACCGACGGGCAGCTGGAATCCGTTGGCGTCTGGCGCCAGCAGGGGTCCGTACGGCCCGCCGCCGGGCTGGGCCGGGCCGGCGGCGAACACCGCGCTGCGCCACCACGATCGGCTCGGCACCAGCGCGAGCCCTCCGAGCGCCGAAGCGCCGAGGACGAAGTGCCGCCGGCTCATTCCCACCGCCACACCGTACCGCGCCTCCCAACCGCCGCTCACACGACCACCGGTGAGACTCAGCGCAACCCGCCCACACCGAAACTCACCGGTGGCGAGTCGGGCCGCTGCAGTCCGCGCCATGATGGCGCGGTGAGTCGTACCGGCGTGATTCGGTGCCTGCTGGCGGCGGTGCTGTTCGGCGCGACCACACCGGCGGCGACCGTGCTGGCCGGCACGATCCCGTCGTTCACGCTGGCCGGCCTGCTCTACCTCGGGGCCGCGGCGGCGGTGGCGCCTCAGGTGACGAGGGCGCGGCCGACCCGCCGGGCGCTCGCCGCAGAGTGGCGGCCGACCCTGGTCGCCGTCGTGGTCGGTGGGGCGATCGGCCCGCTGCTACTCGTGATCGGGCTGTCACGCACGAACGCGGCGACCGCGTCGATCCTGCTCAACACCGAGCTTGCGGCGACGATCGTGTTCGCCGCGGTCCTCTTTCGCGAGCACCTCGGCGGCCGGCTGCTGGCCGGTGCCGCCCTGATCACCGCCGCCGGGGCACTGCTGACCTGGGAGCCGGGTGCGGCGTTCGACGTCGGGGCGTTGCTGATCATCGGCGCCTGCGCCTGCTGGGGGCTCGACAACGGCGTGACCGCGCGCATCGAGCAGCTGTCGCCCGAACAGGTCGTTGCGATCAAGGGCGCGGTCGCGGGCGGCGCCAACCTGGCGATCGGGCTGGCGTTCGCCGGCATCGGCGCGGGCACCGGGATCGGCGGCATCGCCGGTGCGCTGCTCGTCGGCGCGCTCGGCTACGGCCTGTCGATCACGCTCTGGGTCAAAGGCGCCCGCGACCTCGGGGCCGCGCGGGGCAGGTCATCTTCTCCACCGCCCCGTTCATCGGTGCGGCGATCGCCTGGACCGTGCTCGCCGAGCCCGTCATCGCGCTGCAGTTGGTGGCGGTCGCGCTCGCCGCGGCGGGGGTCGGGATCTCGCTGCGCTCGGATCATCTGCACGATCACCACCACGGCCCGTTCGTGCACGACCACGACCACGAGCACGACGACCATCACGATCACTCGCACGACCACCCACACGACGAACCGGTCGCCGGGCGCCATTCCCATCCGCACGGGCATCGGGACATGAACCATGCGCACCCGCACGTCCCCGACCTCCACCACCGACACGATCACGACCGCGACCGCGACCACCGCTGAGCATGGCCTGAAGAGCTCGCTGTCGGAGCGATTCGCACGCTTCAGCGCAGCAGCGGTTCAAGATGACGCTCGGTAGCAAGAACACGACGCTCTGAGTGGCGACAGGCGACGGGATGGTCTACGGTCGACCGTCCCGGGGGGCGGGACACACGATGCGGGAGAGTCCCGCCGTGTCATGTCGGAAGGTTCACCACCAACATGAGACAACGCCATCGCGGTCGCCTGGTCGGCGCCGCCCTTGCACTCGCACTCGTGGCAGCAGCGGTCCCGACCGCCGCCGCCGCCGCGCCGTCGAAGAACGCCTGCGTCAACCGCAACCTCAACCAGATCGACAAGCTGCTGGCCTGCGTCGACGCCGAGGACGCATTCGAACACCTCCAGGCGCTGCAGGACATCGCCGACGCCAACGGTGGCACCCGGGCCTCGGGCACGCCCGGCTACGACGAGTCCGCCGACTACGTCGCCGAGTTGCTCGAGGACGCCGGCTTCATCGTCGAGCGCCAGGAGTTCAGCTTCAGCCTCTTCACCGAGAACTCGAGCTCGCTGACCGTCGACTCGGCCGCCATCGCGACCCAGACGATGCAGTACTCGGGCTCGGGCGTGATCACCGGCGGGAACGTGATCCCGGTCGACCTCGATCTCGGGCTCGGCAACTCCTCGACCTCCGGGTGTGAAGCCTCCGACTTCGTCGGGGACTGGTCCGGATCGTCCGACATCGCGCTGATCCAGCGCGGCGCGTGCGCGTTCGGCACCAAGGCGGTCAACGCCCAACTGGCCGGCGCCGAAGGCGTCATCATCTTCAACCAGGGCAACACCGCCGACCCGGGCCGCCAGGACATCATCGGCGGCACGCTCGGCGCCGGTGTCGTCGGCACGCTGACCATCCCGGTGCTCGACACGTCGTACAGCGACGGGGTGGCGATCGCCGGGGGAGCCGGACCGGTCGACCTGGCCGCCGACACGACGATCGTGACCAACACGACCGAGAACGTGATCGGCGACTTGCCGGGCAAGAACCCCGACAACGTCGCGATGTTCGGCGCCCACCTCGACTCACGCCTCGAGGGTCCGGGCATCCAGGACAACGGGACCGGCTCCGCCGCGCTGCTGGCGATCGCCGACGTGCTCGGCAACAACAAGAAGTACGTGCCGGAGAACACGCTGCGCTTCGCGTGGTGGGGCGCCGAGGAGTCGGGCCTGATCGGCTCGAACGCGTACGTCTTCGACCCCGTGTTCGGCCTGACCCAGGAGGAGTACGACGCCCTCGCGCTGTACCTCAACTTCGACATGGTCGGCTCGCCGAACTTCATCTACGGCGTCTACGACGCGGACCAGTCCACGTTCCCCGCTCCGGTGGCGATCCCACCCGGCTCCGAAGCGCTCGAGGACCTGTTCGAGGCGTACTACTCGATCGAGGGCATCCCGTACGAGGACACCGAGTTCTCGGGTCGCTCCGACTACCAGGCGTTCATCAGCGTCGGCATCCCGGCGAGCGGCCTGTTCACCGGCGCCGAGGGCATCAAGACGCCCGAGCAGGAGGCGATCTGGGGCGGCACCGCCGGCGACCAGTACGACCCGTGCTACCACCTGGCGTGCGACACGATCGACAACGTGAGCGAGGAAGCGCTCGAGGTCAACATCGACGCGATCGCCTACGCGATCTACAACGTCGCGTCCACGACCGAAGCGGTCAACGGCGTGCCGGGTAAGACGCCGAAGGGGACCACGCCCGACGAGGTCGTCTTCGACGGCCCGCAGGGCACGTTCCTCGGCGGCGGCGGGATGACCGCCGGCGACTACATCGCCAGCTGAACACCCGAACCTGAACACCTGAACGACGAGGGGGCATCCCACCCGGGGTGCCCCCTCGTCGCGCGAGGCGCGCCGGATCCGACCTCGATGGGGGACCAGGACGGGCGTAACCCTGGGATGCTGCTGTTCCCTCGAACCCAGCGAGGGAAGCGCCCGCGACGAGCCGGACATGAGCGAGCCGCAGGACGCGGCGACCGAACCACCGGATCAGATGACCGGCGCGAGATCGGTGACGACGGTGACGGCGGGGTGGCGGCGGAGCCATGACAGCGGTACGTCGGCGGCGGGCGGACCGTCGAGCAGGCGCTGCAACGGCACGAGCTTGGAGGCGCCGATCGCCACGACGACGATCGCACGGGCTGCCAGGATCGTCGCCACCCCCTGCGTCAGCGCTCGCCCGGGCACGGCGGCCAGCGCGGTGAGGTTCGCCCGGTTCCGCTCGCGGGTCGCTGCGGTGAGCTCGACCACCCGCGTCCGAGACGTGACCGCGCTCCCCGGCTCGTTGAATGCGATGTGCCCGTTGACCCCGACGCCGAGCAACTGCAGGTCGACCCTCGAGGCGCCGATCGCCGCCTCGTACCGCCGGCACTCGGCATCTGGGTCCGGTGCCGCGCCGTCGAGCACGTCGAGCCACTCGGCGATGCCCGGCAGCCAGGCGCACAGCGTCGCCGCGAAGCTGTCCGGGTGGCCGCTGTCGAGCCCGGCGTACTCGTCGAGCATGAAGCACCGGACGCCCTCGAGCGTGCCCCGCTCGGCGACGACCCGGTAGACATTCCGGAACGTCGCCCCGGTCGCGAGCCCGATCGACGGTCGCTCGCGATCGGCGAGCAACCCTCGCATCAGCCGCTCGACCGTGTCGGGGATCTCGGGCCGGTCGCAGACGATCACCCGTCTCGGCGGACGGTCGATGTCACCGGGCTCGATGGGTGGACCGGTCGGCGCCATCGCTCCATACTGACGCATCGCATCGACACCGCTGGCGGTCCACGTGGCGCCCCATCCCGACGACGAATCGCTCGGGGCACCCTGCACACTGCTCACCCTGCGCGCCGCGGGATGGCGGGTCGTCAACGTCGCGGTCGGCCTCGGGCGGCCCGATCAGCGGGACCGCCGCCGAGCGGAACTGGAGGAGGCCTGCCGGCGCGCCGGGTTCGACCTGGTACTGCTCGATCCGCCGGCCGACATCTCCCGCACCAGCACCACCGACGACCGCCGAGCCCTGGCCGACCGGTTGGCGGCGCTGCTCGGCGAGCTCCGGCCGGAGGTCGTCGTCGGCCCGTCCCCGACCGACGGCCACCACGGTCACGAGATCACCGGCGAGGCGCTGGTCGCCGCAGTGCACCGCCAGCGTGCCCCCGTCCGCGTCTGGCAGTGGGGGCTGTGGGCCGACCTCGCCGATCCGAACCTCTTCGTCCCGGTCTCGTCCGACCACCTCGCAGCGGCACGAGACGCGCTGTCGGCGCACGAGGGCGAGCTGGCACGCAACGACTACCTCGACCTCCTCGAGGCGCGGGCTCGCGTCGCGGCGATCCTCGGGGCGGAGCGGGTGTTCGGCTGGGGCGCAGCCCGCCAGCCCGAGCGGTACGCCGAACTGCTCCACGAAATCGAGTGGGACGGGCACGTCGAACGCGTGCCGAGCGAGGGCCGGCGCCTCGACCCCGGTGCGCTCACGATCCTGACATGAGCGAGCCGCAGGACGCGGCGAGCGAATCATTTCACAGCGGGTCGTAGCCCGGGACCGCCGCCGGGTCGGTGTCGAGGTACACCTTGGCCTCCGGGGGGCCGGCGAGCTTGCCGTGCGACCACCGCACCTCGACGTGCCCCTCGACCGTGTACGAGCCACCCGAGCGGTCGGCGAGCGCGAAGCACCAGTCGACCGACGGTTGGCCACGGCCACCCGGCGTGACGTCGAAGTCCTCGACCGAGAAGAGCTGGGCGAAGTCCCACGGCGTCCCGACCCGGTACGACACCGGCTGGTTGCCGGCCCGCGCGCCGAGCACGAAATACGGCGCGGCCTGCATCCTCAACAACCGCCAGAACAGCTCGGTCCGGCCCTCGGCCCCATGGACGTTGGCCTCCCACCGGGCCGCGGTCCGCCGGGACGCCTCGTCGATGAAGCCGAGGTACGTCAGCGACTTCGTATCGATCGGCTCGGCGTCGAGGACCCGCTTGACCGCTTCGCGCTGCTGCATGGTGGCGGTCGCCGGCGTGACCCGTGGCGGGAGGCCGGCGCGCTGGTAGATCGGCCCCCACAGCGACCAGAACGTGTCGGGGCTGACCGTCTCGAACCAGTTGCTCCGCTCGATCGGCCCGGTCGGGGCCAGGCAGTGGTCGAACAGGGGCACCGGACCCGAGTTGTGGAGGATCTTGGAGTGGTACTTGCACGAGATCAGGAAGACGTGGTCGACGCGCAGGTCGGCCGGGATCGTCTCGATGCTCTTGCTCGCCGGCTTGTGGTGGCCCTTCCACTCGATCGACCACGGCGGGCGGCCGCGCAGCCCGAGATCGGACTTGGCGAAGGCGACGCCGTTCGACCACGCGATGTCGAAATCGGCGTCGTGCCTCCCGCCGTCGCGCGCCGCCTGGAGACGATCGAACACCGCCTCGTCGACGTGGGTGATGTGCCTCGGGCGGACTTCGAGCGCCCGGTTCAGGTCCTGGTACCCGAGCATCGCGAGGCCGGTCGTGATCTCGGTGATCTCGGTCCTGACGCTGGGCATCGCCTCGACACTACGGGCGGCGGAACAGCGGGCTGGTCTGGACCCTCGGGCCGAACTCGCCGTCGGGGTAGTCGCGGGCCTCGTGGATCGGCAGGCCGTGGGGGAAGATGTCGACCACCTCGCCGGTCGCCTCCATCCAGCCGAGCACCGCATCGTCCCACCGCTCGTCGAGCAGCGCGGCGCGCACCGGGTCGGCGGCTCGCTCGTCGTCGGGGACCCACTCGGCGATCCAGCGCAGCGCGATCACCTTGTTCAGCGTGTCCTGCGAGTCGGCGAGCAGCGGCTGCTCGGGGTCGCTCCGGCGGACGGCGTACGCCCCGATGCTCTTCAGGACCATCGATTGCGGTGATCGTCGAGGTCGTCGCTGCGCCAGAACCCCTCGATCGGGGTCGGGTCCGGATCGGTCGCGTACCGCCGGAGCCGATCGAGTCCTTCCGGGTCGTACAGCTCGATCGCGTCGAAGAGCACCCCGGGTCCGACCGAGCGCAGCGCACGGTCACCCGGTGAGCCGGGCTTGGGGAGGTTCGACGTGAGGACCAGCGCCCGCTCGTGGCCCTGCCCGTCACCGATCGAGGCGAGGACGTGGAGCCGACCGAGCAGCTTCCAGACCGTGTCGATGCGCTGCAGGCCGGGGCGGCTCGACGTGAACGCCCCCGACACGTCGACCCACCACTGGCGTTCGCCGTTCTGACTGGTCACCTGGAAGTTGAACTCGACGATGCCCCTCGGGTGCCTGACCTTTTCCTCGATCAGGAACCCGGCACCGTCCGGGCCGAGCTTGGCGCGGGCGATGTCCTGGGCCTTCTTCCCCTCGCTGACCGCGTGGGCCTGGAAGTGCTCCTGGCGATGGTCGGGCGGCACCTTGCGGAGCTGCTCGGAGACGACCTCCTGCTGGAGCTGGAACAGCTGCGGTTCGAACAACTCCGCGGTCTCGGCCAGCTCTTGAACCCGACGGCGCTCGTTGTCGAGCCGGTGTTCGGCGAGGGCGACGTACTCGGGGTCGGTGTCGTACCCGATGCCGATGCGGCCGGTGCGCGCTGCGGCGACGAGGGTCGTGCCCGCTCCGGCGAACGGGTCGAGCACGAGGTCACCCTCGAACGTGTAGAGGTCGATCAGCCGGCGGGGCAGTTCGACGGGGAACGGGGCAGGGTGACCGATGCGCGTCGCCGACTCGGCGTCGATCTGCCACACGTCCTTGGTGACGTCGACGAACTCGTCGTTGGCCAGCGTCGACTCGTGGGGGAGGCCCATGCGCTTGCGGTCCTTGGCAGCGATCGCCCGGGAGAACCGGCCCTTCGAGGCGATGACCACGCGCTCGGTGATGTCGCGCAGTACCGGGTTGGACGCCTTGGCGAACGACCCCCATGCGCATGAGCCGGACGACGACTCGGCCTTCTGCCAGATCACTTCGCCGCGCAGCAGGAGCCCGAGCCGATCCTGGAGAATCGTGATGACGTCGGCGCTGAGGCTGCGGTACGGCTTGCGGCCCAGGTTGGCGACGTTGACCGCGATCCGCCCACCGGGTTCGAGCACCCGCACGCACTCGGCGAAGACGTCGTGCAGCAGCTCGAGGAACTCGATGTAGGTGCCGGGCACCCGATCGTCGCCGTCGAGCTCGCCGGTGACCGCCAGCTCGTACTCCTTGCCGACGAAGTACGGCGGCGACGTGACGACCAGGGCCACGCTGTTGTCGGGCAGCGCGGACATGTCGGTCGAGGAGCCGTGGAAGACCCGGCCCGACCCGAGCGACACGATCAGCTCCGGTGGCCGCTCGACCGTCTCGTCGGCGGAGATGACCGGCGGCGTGAACCGGGCGTAGAACGCGGACGCGTCGTGGCCCTCGCGACGGCCGACACCGAAGGCCGACGTCTGGGTCCGGCCGTCACGTTCATCCATGCGGGCGAGCATAGTGAGGGGCTGTCACAGCCCTCGGAGACGCCGCGGGTCGACGCGCGGGGCCGGCCGGCTCGTCGCTCACCGGATGCCGGTGTCGTAGTCGACGGTCACGACGAGGGTCTGGCCGGCGACGATCGTGATGTCGATCGGTGGCGCCGTACCGAGGAGGCCGTCGACCGGTTGCGGCGCGACCGTCACCGCACCGGCGGCGAGCTCGAGCGCCAGTGCGCCACTGGCATCGGTCGTTCCGCGGGCGATCTCGGCTCCGGCTGGATCGGTGAGCACGACGACCGCGCCAGCGACCGGGGCCGGGCCACACTCCCCGGCCGGCGGGTCCTGCTGCACCGGACACGTCGGACCCGCCTGGGCGACGATCTCGATGCGGGCGGTGCCGCCGGGATCGGTGACGTCGACGCCGCCACCGTCGCTGCCACAGGCCGCGAGCGTTGCGGTGGCGATGATGACCAACGCGGAGGCCAGTGCTCGCATGTCGGTCAGACGCTCGGTCGCCACCCTTCGGTTCCCGCGAGCGCCAGGCCTGGCGGTGGGACCGGGGCCCGGCCCGGCCGCTTCGTAGACTCCGGGGATGAGCACGGTCCGCTCCCCCGTCCTCGACGACCTGGCGGCGCGCTGCGCCGCGCTCGCCGACGAGGGCCTGTTCAAACGCGAGCGGGTGATCGCCTCGCCGCAGTCGGCCCACGTCGAACTCGCCGATGGCAGCAGCGTGCTCAACCTCTGCGCCAACAACTACCTCGGCTTGGCCGATGACCCGGCGATCGTCGAGGCCGCCCACCGTGCCCTCGACGAGCACGGGTACGGAATGGCGTCGGTGCGATTCATCTGCGGCACCCAGACCGTGCACACGCAACTCGAAGCGGAGTTGAGCGCGTTCCTCGGCACCGACGACACGATCCTCTACTCCTCGTGCTTCGATGCCAACGGCGGGTTGTTCGAGACGATCCTCGACGAGCAGGACTGCGTGATCAGCGATGCGCTCAACCACGCGTCGATCATCGACGGCATCCGGCTCAGCAAGGCCAGGCGGCTGCGGTACGCCAACAACGACATGGCGGAGCTGGAGCTGCGGCTCCGGGAGGCCGCCGACGCCCGGTACCGGCTGATCGCCACCGACGGCGTGTTCTCGATGGACGGGGTGATCGCCGACCTCGCGTCGATCTGTGAGCTCGCCGACCGCTACGACGCGCTGGTGATGGTCGACGACAGCCATGCGGTCGGGTTGGTCGGGGCGGGCGGGCGCGGCACCCCCGACCACTGCGGCGTAGCGGGACGGGTCGACATCATCACCGGAACGCTCGGCAAGGCGATGGGCGGGGCATCCGGCGGCTACACCAGCGGGCGCCAGGAGATCGTCGACTGGCTGCGCCAACGGTCGCGGCCGTACCTGTTCAGCAACTCGCTGGCGCCGGTGATCGCCGAGACGACGCGTCACGTCCTCGGTCTGCTCACGTCGGCCGACGATCTCCAGCGGCAGCTCGATCGCAACTCGCAACGGTTCCGAGCCGGGATGGAGTCGACCGGGTTCACGCTCGCCGGTGCCGGACACCCGATCATCCCGGTGATGCTCGGCGACGCCCGCGTCGCGGTCGAGATGGCCGAGCGCCTGCTCGCCGAACAGGTGTTCGTGATCGCGTTCTCGTTCCCGGTCGTCCCGATGGGGGCCGCCCGCATCCGAACCCAGATGTCGGCCGGTCACTCCGACGACGACATCACGATGGCGGTCGACGCGTTCGCCCGCGTCGGGCGGGCGATGGGGCTGGTGCCGTGAAGGCGTTGGTCAAGGCCGAGCCGGAACCCGGCCTGTGGCTGGAGGAGGTCGACATCCCGACGGCGGGCGACGACGACGTGCTGATCCGCGTGCACAAGACATCGATCTGCGGCACCGACCTCCACATCCATCGGTGGGACGCGTGGGCGCAGGCGACGATCCCGGTGCCGATGGTGGTCGGCCACGAGTTCATGGGCGAGATCGTCGACGTCGGCGGGCGGGTCGCCGGCATGGAGCTCGGCCAGCGGGTGGCCGGCGAGGGCCACATCACCTGCGGGCACTGCCGCAACTGCCGCGGCGGTCGGCGCGAGTTCTGCCACAACCACGTCAGCGTCGGGGTGACGCGTCCGGGTGCGTTCGCCGAGTACATCGCACTCCCCGCCCAGAACGTGTTCGCCGTTCCAGATCACATCGGCGACGACATCGCCGCCGTCCTCGACCCGCTCGGCAACGCGACCCACACGGCGCTGTGCTTCGACGTCGTCGGCGAGGACGTACTGATCACCGGCGCCGGGCCGATCGGGGCGATGGCCGCGGCGATCGTCAGCCACGTCGGCGCCCGCCACGTCGTGATCACCGACGTCAACCGCTTCCGTCTCGACCTCGCGGCCAGGCTCGGTGCCACGCGGGCGGTCGACGTGTCCGCCGAGCAGTTGCCGGCGGTGATGGCCGACCTCGGCATGGCGGAGGGCTTCGACGTCGGGCTCGAGATGTCGGGTGCCGAGTCGGCCTTCAACCAGCTCCTCGACGCGATGAACCACGGCGGCAGGGTCGCCGTGCTCGGCATCCCGTCCGGCCCGATGACGCTCGACGTGAACGACGTCATCTTCAAGAACCTGGAGCTGCGGGGGATCTACGGGCGACGGATCTTCGAGACCTGGTACAAGATGGCGGCGATGCTGCAGAGCGGCCTCGACATCGACTCGATCATCACGCACCGATTCCCCGCCGACCACTTCGAGGAGGCGTTCGGGACGGTCGCCGACGGCCGGTGCGGCAAGGTCATCCTCGACTGGACCTGACCCGCACCCGGCATCGCGCGTCCGGTTCACGCTGAGCGCAACACTGCCGCAGACACTTCGGGGGAGGGGGTTGGCGGCGCGAAACCGGGTCGACCGGTCCGGGACGGCGTGCGTAGCGTGATCGCGTGCACCTCGCCGAGCGCTTGCTGTTCCCCCCGCCGTATCGCGCACGCGCGTACCGTGGCCGCGCCGACCATCAGGCGATGACCGAGGTGCTCGCCGGCTATCGCGAGGCGAAGGGCAACCCCGAGCTGCCGACGGTCGAACAGCTCGACCTCACCTACGGCAACCTCGGAGACTGCGACCCGGCCACCGACATCGCGATCGTCGAGTGCGATGCCGACGTCGTCGGCTACTGCCGGACGTCGTGGGAGGACCTCGACAGCGGCGTGCGCGACTGCGTGCTGTTCGCGCCGGTTCGCCCCGGACACCTCGCGCCGCCGCTCTTCCACGCACTCGCCGAGGCCCAGGAGTCGCACATGCTGCCGTGGGCCGAGCAGGTCGAGGCTGCCCGGTACCGCGCCTACGCCCAGCATCCCGGCCCCGACATCGCGCCGACCGGCGAGGCGGAGTGGCTGGAGGCCCGCGGGTACGCGGCGACCGAATGGGGCGCCCTGCTCGTCCGACCGCACCTCGACGACATCCCCGACCGGTCGCTGCCCGCCGGCGCCGAGACGCGCCCGGTGTCCGACGACCAGATCCGAACGATCCTCGAAGCGCACTTCGAGGCATTCCGCGGCGAGTGGGACTTCCGGGAGCCGACCGAAGCCGATTACGTCGAAGCGATCGACCACCCCGACCGCGACGAGACGCTCTGGAAGGTCGCCTGGGCCGGTGACACCGTCGTCGGACAGGTCAAGCCGTACATCAACGCAACGGAGAACGAAGCGCGCGGCTACCGCCGGGGCTACACCGAGTTCATCTCGACCCACCGGGACTGGCGCAACCGGGGGATCGCCGGCGCACTGCTGGTGATGAGCCTGCGCGAGGTGAGGGACCGGGGGATGACCGAGGCGGCGCTCGGGGTGGACACCAACAACCCGGGCGGCGCGTTCCAGCTCTACACGGGACTCGGCTTCGAACTTCAGGAGTACGAGGCGGTGTACACCAAGCCGATCGGCTGACCGGTGACCAACCGGCCGCGCTTCGGTGCCAGCCGAACTCGGTGCGCGCATCAGTCCAGCCACAGCACGCGCCGCATCCGCGGGTCGGGCTCCGACCGCGCACGGTCCCGTCAGCGATGCGCCCACGGTGTGGCGTTCCGCCGGAACCGGGCCTGCGTTCGCCCGTCCGCCAACACTTCCGCAAGGATCGGGCGATGATCATCCACGCCAGTCCGCTCCCCGAGGTCGACATCCCCGACGTCACGATCACTGCGCACGTGCTGCGCCGAGCCGATCAGCTCGCCGACCGGGTGGCGATCCGCGACGCTGCGGGCACGAGCTCGTACACGTTCGCCGAGCTGCGGGCGTCGATCCACTCGCTGGCCGGCGGGCTCGCGGCGCGCGGCGTGGGCACCGACTCGGTGGTCGGGTTGATGGCGCCGAACATCCCGGAGTACGCGGTCGTGTTCCACGGGGTTGCGGTCGCCGGCGGCGCGGTCACGACGATCAACCCGACGTACGGGGCCGAAGAGGTTCGCCACCAGCTCACCGACGCGGGCGCGACGATGCTGGTCACCGTTCCCATGTTCCTCGAGACGGCGCTGGCGGCGACCACGGGTACGGCGGTCTCCGAGGTGATCGTGATCGGCGACGCGCCCGCCGGCACGACCGCGCTGAGCGACGTGTTCGGCGACCCGATCGAACAGGTGCCGGTCGATCTCGCCGAGCACACCGTCGTGCTCCCCTACTCGTCGGGGACGACCGGTCTCCCGAAGGGTGTGATGCTGACCCACCACAACCTCGTGGCGAACATCGAGCAGTGCCGGCACGCGTTGAAGTACGGCGACGACGAGGTCGCGCTGGCCGCCCTGCCGTTCTTCCACATCTATGGCATGCAGGTGCTGATGAACGGTCTGCTCGCCAACGGCGTCACCGCGGTCACGATGCCCCGGTTCGACATGGTCGAGGCACTCGAGGCGGTGCAGTCGCTGAAGATCACCAGGTTCTTCGCCGTCCCACCGATCATCCTCGGCCTCGCCAAGCACCCGATCGTCGACCAGTACGACGTGTCGTCGATCCGCCAGGTGTTCTCCGGCGCCGCGCCGCTCGGCGCCGACCTGGCCGCCGACGCCGCCGCCCGGCTCGGCTGCGAGGTCGTCCAGGGCTTCGGGATGACCGAGCTGAGCCCGGTCAGCCACTGCACGGTCGAGGGCCAGTACCGGCCGGGCACGAGTGGCGTGACGATCTCCAACACCGAGAGCCGGATCGTCGATCCCGTCACCGGTGAGGACCAGCCGGTCGGCGAGCGGGGCGAGCTGTGGGTGCGCGGACCACAGGTGATGAAGGGATACCTCAACAACCCGGCGGCGACCGCGGCGACGATCGACGGCGACGGCTGGCTCCACACGGGCGACGTCGCGATCATCGACGAACACCACCACATGACGATCGTCGACCGGCTCAAGGAGCTGATCAAGTACAAGGGTTTCCAGGTGGCGCCGGCCGAGCTGGAGGCGTTGATCATCACGCACCCGGCGGTCGCCGACGTGGCGGTGATCGGTGTGCCCGACGACGAGGCCGGCGAGATCCCGAAGGCGTTCGTCGTCCCGGCCCCCGGCGCGACGGTCACCCTCGAGGACATCCAGACGCTGGTCGGCGAGCACCTCGTCAGCTACAAGCAGATCCGCCAGCTCGAAGTGCTCGACGCGATCCCCAAGAGCGCGTCCGGCAAGATCCTCCGCAAGGACCTGCGCACCGCGTAACCCCGCGCCGCGTCGGTTGTGGCCCGCTCCTGCGTCACGCCGGGTCGACCAGCTCCCGGAGGCCGGCACCGCCGCGCACGCGCTCGATCTGGTAGTGGGTGTCCGGCAGGTTGAGGAAGTTGGGTCGCAGCGGTGGCGGTCCGAGGACCTTGCGCCGTTGCAGCTCCTCGATCACGGCGGTGTGCGCCGGTGCGATCTTGCCGACGAGGAGGGTGTCGAGACGGCCACCCTGGCGGACGTAGTCGACGACGCCCTGCAGCCCTCGGAGGTAGACGGCATCCTTCACCAGGCCCCCGCCGCGATGGACGCGCATCGCGACCATGAAGGCGTTGCGTTCGCTCAGCCCGATCTCCTCGATCAGGAGGCGATATGTCTCGACGAACTCCGCGCCGTCGGAGACGGCTCGCGACGCGAGCACGCGCGCCGCCAGCGTGCGCAGCCGGCCCGCCGTCAGCCCGCCGACGAGGTACTCGGCGAACACGGCCAGGCCCTCCTGCAGCTCGTCGTGCCGGGCGAGTCCCGATGCGAGGAGTCGCAGCGGCTGGGCTCGACCGTTCCAGTACGTGACGACGTGCGTGCCGACCTCGTGTTGCAGGAGCGCCTCCACCCGATCGGCGGGGATCGCCATCCCCCGACCGACGAGGAGGTTGCCGGCCGAGACCATCAGCGACGACACGTCGTCGCGCAGATCGACCCTGGGGGTGATCGACGGATCGACGTCGCGGTACCCGGCGAGCTCGATCTCGGCCGCGGCGGCGAACTGCTCGCCCGAGATGGTCGGCGACCGCCGGGCTCGGTCGCGGCCGTCGAGGCTCTCGATCACGGCCCGCGCCAGCTCGACGGCGGTGTCGTCGACCCGGCCGTACAGCGCCACGCTCGTCGGCAGGAACCTGCTGGTGAGCCGATCGGCGATCAGCGACAACTTCAGCTCGAGCTCGTTCTGCTTCTCGCGGAACAGGCTCTCCAGGGTCGGGTCCTCGATGCGCTCGATCCGGATGCCGAACAGGCGTCGCTTCAACAGCGACGGGTCGACCGTGTGCGGTCGATACTGGAAGGTGGGCGGCTTCGAGCTGCGCGATCGTCGGAAGCTGCGGAACGCAGCCTCCGCGTTCACCGGGGTGATCGTGAGGAGCAGGTCGAACGACTCCGCGACCGTGGCGAGCTCGTGGTCGATCTCCTGGACCGCCCGGACCACGGCGCGGCGACCCAGCGAGTGGTAGTGGAGTGGGCGGGACGACGTCTCCTCGCGAGCGAAGACGAACGCCGCCTTCGCCAGCGACCGCGAGACCTGTCGGATCATCGCCTGTCGGACCAGCGGATACGCCTCCCCCGACTCCGACGATCGCCAGGCCGCGTACGCCGCGATGCCGACGAGCTGGGTGTTCGTCGCCTTGGCGACCGCCGGACTGACCAGTCGACGCTGCCCGTGGGGCGCGATCGGCCCCGACGGGCGGACGACGACCTTGGCTCGCTGACCCAGGATCTTCACCTTCCTGAGGCCGGCCGAGAGCGCATCGACGGTCGGCGTGCCCTGCAGGCGAGCCGGGACGACCAGCTCGAAATCGGGCCTGATGTCGTCGGCGACGGTTGCCGCGCCAGTGGCATCGGCCTTGACCCAGATCTCGACGATCAGAAATCCGCCGAACGTCTTGGATTGCACGGTCGCGACACGTTCGACCAGCTCGTGGGTGAACGATTTCGCGGCCGGGTCGGAGGGAGCGATCACATAGGAGGCCTGGCTGGCGACCAGCGAGCGCACCGCCTCGTCGGCGCCGCGTTCCGGCTGGCGGTACACGACGAGAAACGGCAGTTGCCGGTCGATGTGGACACGCCCGTCCGGCGCCAGCTTCCGTCGGACCTGGAGCCCACGCTCGACCCGGTCGGAGATGGTGTCGAGCAGCCCCGGGGTGAGCGCTGGATCTCGATGTGCAGTCATCCGACGTCGGTCTCTCGAAGGTGCGAAGCGCGGATCTTACTGGCGGTCCCCCACCGATGGCGTGGACCGTCATGGCGGCATCGCAGCCGGCGCCGGCAGGACGGGCGGGCTTGGGGGTCTGATACGGTCCGACCCCCGGCCCAACGAACGAAGCACCCGCCCGCGCAGGGTGCTGCCAGGAGCAACGGAGAGCACATGAGAATCGGGTTCGTCGTCAACGACGTCATGACGGAGGAGGCGGGCTTCACCACGACGCGCCTGGGGGTCGCGGCGACCAACCGCGGTCACGAGGCATGGACGATCAGCGTCGGTGACCTGGCCTACGACCCCGACGAACTGGTCAGGGCGCGGGCGAGGCGAGTGCCCAGGCCGCGGTACAAGGACGGGATCGGCTACCTCCGCGATCTCCAGGGCAAGGCGGCCGTCTCCGAACGCGTCACCGTCGACGATCTGGACGTGCTGTTCCTGCGCAACGTGCCGTCGGACGAGAAGGGCCGGCGCGAATGGGCGAAGTCCGCCGCGCTCGACTTCGGGCGAGTTGCGATGCGGCACGGCGTCATCGTCCTCAACGACCCGAACGGCCTCGCCAAGGCCGAGAACAAGATGTACTTCCAGCTCTTCCCCGAGGAGGTCCGCCCGACGACGTTGATCACCCGCGATCGGCAGCACATCAAGGACTTCGTCATGTCGGAGGGACGCGCGGTCATCAAGCCGCTGCACGGCTCGGGCGGCGAGGGCGTCTTCCTCGTGCGCGCCGATGACACGGCGAACCTCAACCAGATGATCGACGCCGTCGCCCGCGACGGCTACGTCATCGTCCAGCAGTATCTCGAGAAGGCCGAGGAGGGCGACACGCGGCTGTTCCTCATGAACGGCGCGCCGCTGCGGCACAAGGGTCGGTACGCGGCGTTCCGGAGGCGACGTTCGCGGTGGCGACATGCGGTCGAACCTCCACGCCGGCGGATCGCTGGCGAGGGCCGACCTCGACGACGACGCGTTCCGGCTCGCCGAGATCGTGCGGCCGAAGCTGGTGCAGGACGGCATGTTCCTCGTCGGCATCGACATCGTGGGCGACAAGCTGATGGAGATCAACGTGTTCAGCCCCGGCGGCCTCGGTTCGGCGCAGAAGCTCGAGGGCGTCAACTTCAGCGAGGCGGTCATCGACAGCTTGGAACGCAAGGTCGACTACATGGGCTTCTACCGCCGCAACTTCAACAACACCGAAATGAACACGCTGTGAGCGATCGGGCCTGGGAGATCGTCCGCGGCGACGACCCGATCCTCGCGACCGCGATCCACGCCGGGCACGAGCTACGCCCGGAGGCCGAGGCGCTGACCGCCCTCGCCGACGACGAGCGCCTGCGCGAAGAGGACCCGTTCACCGACCGCTGGGTCACCGCAGCGAAGAACTCCATCGTCGTCTCGCGATCACGTTTCGAGGTCGACATCAACCGCCCGCGCGACAAGGCGGTGTACCGCGAACCCGCCGACGCATGGGGGCTGAACGTGTGGGCGTCGACCCCGTCCGACGAGTTCGTCGCGGCCTCACTCGATCTGTACGACCGGTTCTTTCTCGAGCTCGGCGCGCTGTGCGACGAGCTGGTGGCGGCACACGGCTACTTCGTCGTGCTCGATCTCCACTCGTACAACCACCGCCGGCTCGGCGCCGACCGCCCCGTCGACGATCCCGAGGCGAATCCGGAGATCAATCTCGGGACCGAGTCGGTGCCACCGGCCGGGCGGCATCTCGTCGACGTCTTCGCGGACGCGATGCGCGCGCATCCGTTCGACCAGGGGCATCTCGACGTGCGCGAGAACGTGAAGTTCAAGGGAGGCCGGATGACCCGCTGGATCCACGAGCGGTATCCCGACAACGGGTGCTCGATCGCCGTCGAGGTGAAGAAGATCTACATGGACGAGTGGACCGGCCAGCTCGACGAGGGCACCGCGGCTGACGTGGGCAGTGCGGTCAGCAGCGCGGCCGAGTCCGTGCGCAGCGCACTCGGCGCGCCTTCCGCACCCTGAGCCCGATCGCGGCGCGCCCGCTGAGCCCGAACGCGGCGCCCGACCTCGCCCGACGTGCGGTTCGAGCGCCGCGCCTGCCCGGTGCGGCCTCGACGATGTGGGCGGTCGGAACTCGTGCGCCGCCACGGCGTGGCGCGACAATGACGACCGACGAGCCGAGAGGAGGCGCTGCCATGTGGACCGGTCCGGCATCGACGCCCGGCCCGTTCGCGCAGGAGCCGCTCCGGCCACGGACGTACTGGTTCTGGATCGGTGGGCTGCTGATCGCAACGGGGGTGGTCGGAGCCGCGTTCTGGTTCGTCGGCGGGCTCATCGCCCTCTCCAACGCGATCGGAGACCTCGAGCGGGTCCCGTTCCCCGACGGTGGCACGGTGATGCTCGACGACGCCGGCGGCTACGTCGTCTACGCCGAGGGGAGCGACGTCTTCGTGCCGGGCGGAACCAGGATCGTGGTCGCCGATCCCGACGGAGAACCGGTCGCCTCTGCGCCCTACGGCGGATCGCTGACCTACGACTTGGGTGGACACTCGGGAACGGCGGTGGCGACCTTCGACGCCCCCGCACCGGGCGCCTACCGAGTTGCTGCGCTCGGGGCCGGTTCCGGGTTCGCCGAGGAGTTGGCGGTCGGCCCCTCGTTCGCCGGCGACCTCGTGCGCACGTTGGTCGGCGCGTTCGCGATCGGCGGGGTCGGCGTGACCGCCGGTGTCGTCATCATCATCGTCACCGCCGCGCGGCGGTCGCGCGCCCGACGCCGACCGCGGACGCCCGCGTACCAGCGCGGCCAGCCGCCGCCGAGCGAGTGGTCCGCACCGCCCGGCGGACCGTTCCCCGGCTGAGCCGACCGCAGGATCGACTCCGGGTTTCGAGGGTCCCCTTGGCGAGGCCGCGCCCCGTACCCGGTGGTCGGGTGAGGGGGCTGCCGGGCTCGGCCGATGCGGTTCGCCGATCGAATCCAACCAAGGCCTCTTGTCGGCGCCGGACAGGTGGGTGACGCTGAACGCGGGGAGGTGGTCCTGATGTGGTCGCTCGCTCGGGGGGTCGTGGTGGCGGGTCTCCTCATCGCGTCGTGCGGACAGGCCGGCGATTCGCCGTCGGCACCCGGTGCCGACGCGCCGGCGATGACGGCGGCCGACACGTCGACCACGACGAACGCAGCTCCGGTCGAGTCGTCGACTGCGCCGAGCTCCACAGCGACGACTACAGCGGCGCCGGCCGTCACCACGCCTCCGGCGACCGCGCCCACCGTCGTGGTCAGCCCACCCGGTGGCCCCGCCCCGCAGATCCCACCGGTCCTGCAGCGCGGCGACCGGGGGCCGTGGGTCGTCACCATGCAGGAGCAACTGCGCCGGCACGGCTACGCGATCGAAGCCGACGGGATCTTCGGCCCCGCCTCCAAGGCCGCGGTGCTCGGGTTCCAGGCCGCGCACGGGTTGGAGGTCGACGGTCTCTGTGGCCCCAACACGTGGGCGGCGCTGCTCCACGGCGAGATCCTCCCGATCGTCGAGCCCGCCCGGCCACTGACGCTGCGCGTCGACGGGCTCGGACCCTTCGACTTCGGGGACGGTCCGGACGCGATCGTGACCCGGGTGACCGCCGAGCTGGGGACGCCGGCGTCGGATGCGACCTACCAGGCCGGTTTCCAATGCGGCGACGGATGGTGCCAGGGACGAGCGCGAACGGTCGAGTGGCAGGGCGTGGGGGGCGCTCGGTTCACCGTTCGCTTCCACGCCACGGCCGGCGACTTCGTGTTCGCCGGGTGGCGGCTCAGCGGCTACGGCGGCCTGACGGGGATCGACCTCGCGACGTCGGATGGGATCACCCTCGGCTCGCCTGCCGCGGACGTGCTTGCGGTCAGCCCAGACGCCAGGTTCGGCTACTGGCCCGAGGGGTTGTGCGGCGACGCCTGGTGGGACCCGGCCAGCTTCCGCATCGGCGACCCGGGCGACGACTACAGCTTCGACGGGCTGCGGGGCTCGGTCCGCATCGAGGACCCCTGGGCCTCGCTCGATCAGGCCCTCGTCGATCTCGGGTTCCCGGATGGCGCGACGTGCCGGTACGACGTGATGTGCTCCGACCTGTTCGCGACGGTGCAGCAGATGCTCGGCCTCCCGGTCACCTACACGCTCGACCGGGCCACGTGGACGGCACTCGGGCTTCCCCTCCCGCCCGATACGCACGCGCCCGTTCTGATGTTGACCTCCGGCACCGCCGGCGAGGGCTGCTGAGCAACCTCCCGACCATCCACTCTGGCGGTCGGCGACGACGCGAACGCGATCGCCGGCGCGTTGATGCTGACCGTCAACGACCGCCGGGAAAACATGCAGCTCAGAACGCGACGACTCGCGAAAGCCGATCCGCTCGGGACAAGGCATGGGCAACAGCACCCGGCTCGTCTCGAAGAACCGTCACCGCCACAACCACGTCGGCATCGACGTCGGCGCCCGCTGGGCGGTCGAGCAGGGTTTCTCTCGGAGCCGGGTGCGAGAGTCGAACTCGCGACCACATGATTACAAGTCAAGTGCTCTACCAACTGAGCTAACCCGGCGAGGTGCCCAACGTTACCGGCGCGTTCCCCGAGGGGAGGTCAGCTCGCGGGAGCCTCGGGGAGGTGCAGTTGCGTCGGTCGGCTCGCGATCTGTGTGACCGAACATCGCGACTGCCGGCATGTTCGGTCACGCAAACCGGGAGGGCGTCGGCCGAACCCGGGGGCGACGTGGGTTGCGCGGTCAGGAACCGAGCCGGGCGCGAGCGATCTCGTACGCCGCCAGTGCAGCGGCGGCGGCGACGTTGAGCGACCCGACGCCACCGAGCATCGGGATCGACACGAGCGAGTCGCAGCGCTCTCGCGTCAGACGGGCCAGACCGGTCCCCTCGGCACCGAGCACGAGGCACACGGGCTCGGTCGCCAGCGGGCCGATCTCGAACAGGCTGCGATCGCCGTCGTCGTCCAGGCCGACGATCCAGATCCCGTGGTCGCTCAGCTGCCGGAGCGTCCCAGGCAGACCGGGTACGAGCGCCAGCGGCACGTGCTCGACCGCTCCCGCGGAGGCCTTGGCGACGGTGGGCGTGACGTGGACGGCTCGATGCCGAGGGAGCAGAATGCCGCTGACCCCGGCTCCGTCACAGCTCCGGATGATCGCCCCGAGGTTGCCCGGATCGGTCACGCCGTCGACCGCGACCAGGAACGGGGCGAGCCCGCCACGGCCGCGCACCAGCTCCCCCAGATCGGCCTCGGGGAGCTCGGCGGCGAATGCGAGCACGCCCTGGGGCGCCTCGCTGCGCGCCTCGTGTTCGAGCTTCGATCGTCCGACATAGTTGACCGGCACCCGTCGCGCAGCGGCGATCTCCACGATGTCGTCGACGCCCGGGTCGCCTTCGAGCGTGCTGACGATCCAGATCTCGTGCACCTTGCGACGCTCGGCGATCAGCAACTCGCGCACCGCCTGACGGCCTTCGACCTGCCGCCCCCCGAGGCCCTTGCCGGTGGTCGACGAGCGCGTCGGTGGTGCGGCTGGTCCTCCGCCCCGCCGGCTTCCCGACCGCCGGCCGCCACCCGACCCCGATCCACCAGACCCCGATCCACCCGACCCCGATCGAGGCGACCCCGATCCACCAGACGACCGACCGCCGCCCGACCCTGCGCCACCTGACCGCGACCCCCCGGACCGAACGCCGCCGGACCGTCCGCCACTGGACCGGCCGCCACTGGACCGGCCGTCGCCGGATCGACCATCGCCGGGCTTGCCGCCCGACCGCTTCGGCGGTCGGCTCACCGGCGGTCCTCGGCGAAGCGTTGGATCAGGGCGGTGGCGAGGCACGCCAGCCCTTCGGAACGGCCGAGGGCGCCGAGCCGTTCGGCGCGCTTCCCCTTCACCCCGACCGGTGCACCGGTCGCCGCTGACAGGTTGCGCTGCATCTCGTCCCGGTACGGAGCGATTTTCGGCCGCTCACAGACGACCGCGCAGTCGATGTTGACGACCCGCCACCCGTCTTCGGCGAGCAACGTCACCACATGACGCAGCAGCACCATCGAGTCGGCACCCCGCCACGTCTCGTCGGTATCCGGGAAGTGCGTCCCGATGTCGCCCAGGCCCGCGGCCCCGAGCAGCGCATCGGCGCAGGCGTGGGCAACCGCATCGGCATCGCTGTGCCCCTCCAGACCGACCTCGCCGGCGAACACGCAACCGGCGAGCACCAGCGGGCGCCCTGCGTCGTCGGCGAAACGATGGACGTCGAACCCCTGTCCCACCCGCAACTCGGGAAACGACTCGCTCATGCCGACTCCTCGTCGCGGACGATCCTGCGGACCCAGTCGAGGTCGTCGGGGGTGGTGATCTTCCGGTTCCGGTCATCGCCCTCGACGACGACGACGATCCCTCCGGCAGCCTCGACGAGCCCGGCATCGTCGGTCGCCGTCGGCGCACCGCCGTGGGCAGACCGGAGCGCCCCGGCGCGGAATGCCTGCGGGGTCTGCACGGCCACCAGTGTGGACCGGTCCGGCGTGGCGACCACCCGACCGGCGTCGACCACCTTGATCGTGTCGGTCACCGCCACCCCAGGGATCGCTGCGTCGGCTCCGGCGGCAACGGCGCCCACCACCCGGCGGTACAACTCGGCGGTCGCCAATGGCCGCGCGGCGTCGTGCACGCAGATCACGGTCGCCTCGGTGGGCACGGCTGCGAGACCCGCCCGGACCGACTCGCTGCGGGTCGATCCGCCGGCCACACCGCGCTCGGCGACGGCATCAGCGGCGGGCACGACGACGACCACGCCCTCGGAGCAGCCCTCCGCGATCCGCCTCGACCGATCGATGACCCGTTCAGCACCGACCGACTCGTACTGCTTGGGCCGACCGAACCGTTGGCCGGTCCCACCACCGACGACGATGGTCCACACACGCTCGGGACGCGACACGTCGCCGCAGGGTAGTACCGTGACGTCCGTCATGGCGCACGAAGAGACCCTCGCACGGACCGACTTCTTCGCGGACGCGGCTGCCGAGGCGCTGCGCGACGTTGCAGCGATGGGCCACGAGCGCCACTTGATCCGGGGCGATGTCCTGTTCAACGAGGGCGATCCGCCGGACGCGCTCTACCTCGTGCTGCGCGGTCGGTTGGCGATCGCCATCGCCAACCCGATCGACCGCCGCGAGAGCGTCGTCGCGTTGATGGAGGCCGGCGACCTGTTCGGCGAGATGGGGATGCTCGACGACGGTCCTCGATCGGCGATGGCGCGGGCGCTCGAACCGACCGCTGTCCTCGAGATCCCGTACGCACCGATCCTCAAGATGTTCGAGGAGCACCCGAAGCTGCTTTGGAACGTCACCCGACTGTTGGCTCAGCGCATCCGGGTCACCGACGAGGCGCTCGCCGACTCGGTCTTCCTCGACGTGACCGGGCGCACCGCGAAGCGGCTGCTCGAGCTGGCCGACGGGGCCGACGAGTTCACGCTGCCGGTCACGCAGGAGGAGTTGGCGGGCATGGTCGGTGCCTCGCGCGAGCGGGTCAACAAGGCGATCGCCAGCTTCATCAGGCTCGGGTGGCTCGAGCAGCAGGACCGCACCTACCGCGTCACCCAGCGTGACCGTCTGGAACTCCGCGCCCGCTGATCTGTTCGGTGCCCTGTTCGGTGCCTGACCCCGAACAGGCCATCGGTCAGACGCCGGCGGCGTGGTGGTTGGCGATGTTGGCGGCGGGCACGATGCCGTTGAACAGCACGATCTCGTCGATCGTGCCGTCGAACGGGAAGTTCCCCGTGCCCGATGAGTTGCCGTCGTGGAACCGGGTCCCACCGTTGAGGAAGCCGATGGCGCCGTCGTCGGAGTGGGCATTCCACTGGTTGGCGTCGGTCTTGGTCGCGCTCGACACCGGGGTGCCGTTCACGTAGAGGACCAGCGCCCTCGTGCCCACGGCATCGAGGGTGATGGCGACGTGGTAGCGGGTGTTCACCGCCACGGTCGCGCTGGTCACCAGGTCGTTGCTCCAACCGAGCGTGCTGCCCCACGCGGTCGCGTACAGCGTGGCGCCGTCGAGGTAGACGTTCAGCCCGTTGACCGTCCCGCCCTCCTCGTAGAGCACCTGCCGGCCGGCGAGCGTGTCCGCCTCGAACCACAGCTCGGTCGTGCGCTCGGCACGCGTCGTCAGGTTGATCGACGCGCTGTCACCGATCAGCACACCGTCGTTGATCCCGTCGAGGTCGGCCGCCGTGTCCGGTTGGCCGGTGACCAGCCCCGGTACGCCGAGCGTCGGCCCCCCGGCGTAGGCCCCGTCGAGGGTGCCGATGCGGTCGACCGCTGACGTCGTCGGGTTCGACTGGCTGACGGTCAGGTCGTCGACGTAGTAGTCCCAGCCGCCGTGCACGACGAACCGGTCGAACGATGTCGTCGTCGCGTCGGTCGCCGAGGTCGAGGCGAGGAGCATCCCGATTCCGTCGTACGCGCTGAGCACCATCGACGAGCCGTTGCGCACGAGCCGGAGCCGGTACCACGCATCCTCGGGCGGGTTGAGCGCCACCGACGTACCGATCCCGTTCGCCGCGCCGCCGGTCCGCCGGTCGATCTGCAGGGTGTTCCCGCCGTGGTCGACGCGGAAGCTGTAGCCGTTGAACCCGGCATCCTCGAGCCCGATCCGGTCGATCGACCCGCCGCCCCAACCACTCGGCCGGTAGACCCAGATGTCGAGCACGAAGCTTCCGGTCACCGTCGCCGGCAGCGGCTTCCACCCGCCGTTCGGATCGTTGTTGCTGGTCTTCAACCCGGATCGCGCGCCGGACCGAGCCTGTGCCGTCGACGACACGAAGTTCCCCGAGCCGTAGGTGTTGTACCCGGTGAAGCTCTCGAAGTCGTCGGTCAACACGGTCACCGGCGGGCCACCGGCCGGCTCGCCCAGCCGCCAGTGAGCGATCGGACCGTCCCGGTCGATCGTGTCGAGGTACCACTGCGCGGTCATCGAGAACGCGTTGCCCGCCTCGTCGGCGGCGTCGGTGAAGGCGGCCGACGTCGAGGGGGCGCCAAGCATCGCGGCGACCGCGACAGCGATCGCTGCGAGGCGTTTGCGTCGGCCGCGACGCGAGCGGCCGGTGATGTACTGCTGGACCGTGTCACCGGCAAGAACTGCGGCGACGATCGTGACCATCAGGAACGTCGACAGCTGAATCCACTCGCCACCCGCCGCCCACATCCGGGGCAGACCGGCATACGGGACGACCAGCCGGCCGACGCCATGAACGTTGGCGGTCGGAACGATCGTCGAGTCGGCCGCCTCGTTGGCGTCACCCTTCGTGCGGTAGCCGACGACCCGGTCGCCCTGGAACTCGACGCCGGTCACGCGATGCGTGACCCGCATCCCAGGAATCCCCGGGTCGTCGAAGGCGATCACCGAACCGACGCCGAGCGAATCGAAGTCGACCGAATCGTCGATGTGCACGACGTCGCCGACGCCGAGGCTGGGCTGCATCGATCCGCTCGTCACGACGGTCGGCGACCACCCGACGACGACCGGAGCGAAGCTCCACACCAGACACCAGATCAGCAACCAGCACCAGGCCAGCGCGAGGAAGCGCCCGACCAGCGACGCGAGCGAGCCCGCGGTCGTGTCCTCCGACGATCGTGCGTGCGGTGCCGGCTCCCGTGGAGGTGCCGCCCGGTCAGCAGCCGGCGGCGCGAGCGCGCCGACCGGAGCCGACGCCCGCCGCCGGGCCGGAGCGAGCAGGAGGCTCGCCGACGCGCTCGGGGCGGGCCAGGCGCTCATGGCTGGACGAGCCGGTCAGTTGGACCGGACCTCCCAGGTGAAGTCGGCGGACGCGGTCGCGCCCTGCTGGGCGTTGGGCGTCAGTGCGTCGAGCGTGACGTCGAAGTGGTATGCGACGGTCTCGCCGGTAGCCGCCGGGGTCAGGCCGGCGCTGCCGGTCGTCCAGTCGTTGCCGAGCCCGGAGAGCGAACCGGTGTAGACCGTGGTCAACGCCCCCGGCGTCGCGCAGCTGCTGCTGGCGCCATCGCGCTGGATCAGAACGTCGAGGTCGGGCAGGAGGGCACCCGTCGACGAGCCGTACACCCGCAGACCCGCCAGGTCGGTCGTTGTCCCGTTGTACGTGACCTCGATGCAGCCGCTCGAGACATCGCCCGGGATCATGTTCGCGAGGGTGAGGTTCGTGCCACCGAAATCGTCGTCGGTCAGCGTCACCGCGGCCGCCGTGAAGTTGTTGGCCGTGTTGCCGGTCGTACCGGTGAAGGCTGCGTTCGTCGAGGTGTAGGCCAGCGCTCCGACCCCGAGTGCGGCGATGAGCGCAGAGCCGAAGATCAGACCGCCGGCGCGCCGGCGCTCCCTCGTCTCGTCGGATGGATGGTTCATTGCGTTCTCCTGAATTCGAGTCGCCGCGAGCGATGACGCGGATGACTTGTCTTCGGTAGATCGAACCGCCGGCTTGAGCCCGGGCGCGCGAGCCGAGGTTGCGGATGAACCTGCCCGTCGCCATCATCTCGATGATCATCAATACGTCTCCCGGCCGGAACGATCCCGATGCGCCTGCAACTCGCCCTCAACGTGCACGACCTCGACGAGGCGATCGACTTCTACTCAAAGATGTTCGTAACCGCGCCGGCAAAGCTCCGCCCCGGGTTACGCCAACTTCGCGATCGCGGACCCACCGCTCAAGCTGGTGCTCTTCGAGGTCGGCAGCAACGAACCCGAAGCGGCCGCTCCGGGCGAGTTCCACCACCTCAACCATCTCGGCGTCGAAGCGCAGACCGCTGACGAGGTGCTCGCGGCCGAGACACGGCTCGCGGCGCCCGGGCTCGAGACGATCGGGGTCGACGACACCCGGTGCTGCTTCGCGGAGAAGACCGAGACCTGGGTCGACTCGCCCTGACGAGGCGCGGTGGGAGTGGTACGTGAAGACCGGCGATTCCGAGGTCCTCCAGAACGTCTCGCTCGGTCGCGCCGACGAAGCGACCGGCTGCAGCTGAGCACCCCGACCTCTCGCCGACAACCGCCGACACGGCCGTGACCGGTCGTCGTCCGCCGCCGGGGCGCTCGCTGCATCACCGGCTCACGGCCGGGTCGCGCTGACACGACCCGCCATCATCCAGTCGGCGGGCGGTGCCGTATACGTTGCCGATCGGAATGTTTCTCGCGCTGAAGGAGATGGCACGCGCCAAGGTGCGCTTCGGCATGCTGGTGGCGGCGATCGCCCTCCTCGTCTTCTTGATCCTGTTCCAGCAGTCGCTCCAGAACGGGCTGATCACGTCGTTCATCGGGGCGATCCGCAACCAGAACACGCCGGTGCTGGTGTACGCCGTCGACGGCCAACGGGTGATCCAGGGCAGCGTCATCACCCCCGATCTGGAGGCCCTGGTGCGCAGCGCAGACGGGGTCGCGGAGGTCGGTCGCATCGGCCAGGGCACCTTCACCGGGCAGACCGAGGACGGCGAGACGTTCGACACCACGATCATCGGCTACGAGCTCGGGCCGGACGGCGACGGCATCGGCGCACCGGCCGCGTTGGTCGCGGGTCGACTTCCGCTCGACGACCGTGAGGCGGTCGCCAGCGACGCCGACGTCGCCAACGGGTACGGCATCGGCCAGACGATCACGCTGCTGCCCGGCGGGCTCGAGATCACGATCGTCGGGATCGCCGAGGACGTGCAGCTCAACGTCGCGCCCACGCTGTTCACGTCCTACGACACCTACGTCGCCGCACTGCGGTCGGTGAATCCGGATGCCGGGCAACCACTGCCCAACGTGATCGGCGTCGTCCCGGCCGAGGGCGTCAGCGAGGATCAACTCGTCGAGAGCATCAACGCCCAATCGCTCGAACTCGACGCGCTGACCCGCGAGGACGCCGCCGCCGAAACACCCGGTGTGTCCCAGGTGCAGCAATCGTTCACGATCATCTTCCTGCTGTACGCGCTGGTCGTGCCGTGCGTGACCGGGTTGTTCTTCCTGATCGTCACGTTCCAGAAGGCGGGCGCGCTGACGCTGCTCCGGGCGCTCGGCGCCCCGGCCAGGCGGCTCGTCTCGTCGCTGCTGGTCCAGGCGCTGATCATTCTGATCGCCGGAATCGGCATCGGGACGCTCCTCTACTACCCCCTCAGCCAGCAGACGCTCGGCGGGCTGCAACTGCGCTTCGAGACCGGGGCGGTCGCCTTCTGGTCGGTGCTGCTGATCGCGCTCGGCATCCTCAGCTCGCTGATCGCGGCCCGCCGCGTGCTGCAGATCGACCCGATCGACGCCACGACCGGCGGCGAGGTCGGCCGGTGACTCGGCCGGCGGTGTGCCCGCTCCCCGCTTGCGAGGACCAGCGATGAAGATCGCCCTGATCGAACTGGTCCGCAAGCCGGGCCGCTTCGCCACCGCCGCGGTGATCCTGACGCTGATCGCCCTGCTGCTGATGTTCCTCGGCGGCCTGCTCGACGGGCTGATCCGCTCCTCGACCGGGGCGATCCGAGCACAGGACGCCGACGTGATCGTGTACGCCGACACCGCACAGGCCTCGTTCGCCCGCAGCCGGATCGATGCCGAACTCCGCGCCCAGGTCGAGGCGGTCGACGGTGTCGACGAGGTCGGCGGGCTCGGCCTCGTCCAGCTCGGGGCACGGGTGCCGGGCAACGGGCCGCGCGACCTCGCCAACGTCGCGCTGTTCGGCTTCGAGATCCCGCCCGAGGGAGTGCCAGCGATACCACCCGCCGGCCAGGTGTACGCAGACGAGGTCCTCCAGGCCGACGGTGTCGAGATCGGGATGACGCTGCTGCTCGGACCCGCCCGCTCTCCGGTCGAGGTGATCGGGTTCGTCGAGGACACGAGCTTCAACGGGCAGGGAGCCTTGTGGGCGTCGGCCGACACGTGGCGCGAGGTGCTCAACTCCAACCGACCGGATGCGGCCCTCGGCGACGGCGTCTTCCAGGCGCTGGTCGTGCGCGGCGACGCAGGGGTCGGGGACCGGATCGACCTCGCCACTGCGGGCCGCACCGACAGCTACACGATCGACGCCGCAGTCCGTGCGATCCCTGGCGTCGAGGAGCAGAGCTCGACGTTCAACCAGATCATCGGCGTCACGATCGTCATCGCGTTCGTCGTCATCGCGCTGTTCTTCGCGCTGCTCACCGTCGAGCGCACCGCGCTGTACGGCGTCCTGAAGGCGCTCGGTGCGCGGTCGAGGACGATCTTCGGTGGGCTCGTCGCGCAGGCGGTCGTCGTCACGCTGGTCGCCTCGACGGTCGCCGGGGTGTTGGTCGTGGTCCTCGATCTACTCATCCCGCCCGGCTCGATCCCGATCTACATCACGGCCGGCCGGATCGTCACGAGCATCCTCCTCCTGCTCGTCGCCGCCGTCGTCGGTTCGGCGTTCTCCCTCCGCCGGATCCTGCGCATCGATCCGGCCTCGGCGATCGGCACGACGTCGTGACCACTCGCCCTGCCGCGCACGACACGTCGGTCGGCCCCGACGCGAGTCCCCACGGCCCGGCCCCCTACACCGCCGCCCACCGACCACCGACCGACCGACCACCGATCCCGCCTCCCCCGACCCACGGAACCCGATGATGAACGCACTTGAACTGTCCGACGTCCGCAAGATCTACCCGATGGGTGATGGCTCCGAGGTCGTCGCCCTCGACCACGCCACCCTCACCGTCGGCGAGAACGAGATGGTCGCGCTGGTCGGCCCCTCCGGATCGGGCAAGACGACGCTGTGCTCGATCGCCGGCGGCATCCTCGGTGCCACCGAAGGCACGATCGTGGTCGGCGGCGAGGACATCTCGGGCTACAACGACAAGCAACTGACGAAGTTCCGCCAACAGTCGGTCGGGTTCGTCTTCCAGTCGGTCAACCTCGTGCCGTTCCTGAACGCCCGGGAGAACCTGCTCGTCGTCGACGAACTGGGCCGGCGAACCGGTGCGCCGGCGCGGCAGCGGGCCGACCAGTTGCTCGAGGAGCTCGGGCTCGCCGACCGCAAGAAGAACCTTCCGTCACAGCTCTCCGGCGGCCAGCGCCAGCGGGTGGCGATCGGGCGGTCACTGATGAACGACCCCAAACTCGTCCTGTTCGACGAGCCGACCTCGGCACTCGACACCAAGCTCGGCGAGCAGGTGATGGAGCTGATCCAAAACGAGATGAAGCAGCGCGGGATCGCCTGCATCGTGGTCACGCACGATGAGCGGATCACCAAGTTCTGCGATCGCGAGGTCCACATCATCGACGGCCAACTCGCCGCCTGAATCCCCACCGGTGAGGCTCAACGCGACCCGTCCGCGCCAAGTCTCACCACTCGCTCATAGGGTGGCGGATTGCCCGAGGAGCGCCACCGATGACCGAACACGACGACGAGCCGACCGCCCGGTCGATCGACGAGCCCACCGACGAGCCGACCGCCCAGTCGATCGACGAGCCCACCGACGAGCCGACCGGGTTCGCCGCGCTCGGGCTGCGACCCGAGCTGCTCGCCGCGCTCGAGTCGCTGGGGTACGAGGAACCGACGGCGATTCAACGCCAGACGATCCCGGTCCTGCTCGCCGGGGCCGACCTGCTCGGGCAGGCGGCAACCGGGACCGGCAAGACCGCGGCGTTCGCACTCCCGGCCCTACAGGCGATCGAACCCGGTTCGCCCGCCAAGCCATCGACCCTCGTCCTGGTGCCCACACGCGAGCTTGCCGTCCAGGTCAGCGAAGCGATGTTCAAGTACGGCCGGCAGCTCGGCGTGAAGGTCGTCCCCGTCTTCGGCGGGCAGCCGATCCAGCGTCAACTCCAGGCCCTCGACCGCGGTGCCCACGTCGTGGTCGCCACGCCGGGCCGTGCGCTGGATCACATCGGGCGCGGGTCGCTCCGACTCGACGGAATCCGTGTGCTCGTGCTCGACGAGGCCGACGAGATGCTCGACATGGGCTTCACCGACGACATCGAGGCAATCCTCGAGAACACGCCGAGCGACCGCCAGACCGTGCTCTTCTCGGCGACACTGCCCCGCCACATCCGCCGCCTGGCGGAGAAGTACCAGCGCGACCCGGTCCACATCCAGACCGGCGGCGGCGACACCGACCCGGGCCGGGCGCTCATCGACCAGAAGGTCTACGTCGTGCAGCGCTCTCACAAGGCGTCAGCCCTCGGGCGCATCCTCGACATCGAATCGCCGCAGTCGACGCTCGTGTTCTGCCGCACGCGCACCGAGGTCGACGAGCTCACCGTCACGATGAACGGCCGCGGCTACCGCGCCGAGGCCCTGCACGGCGGGATGGACCAGCAGCAACGCGACCGGGTGATGGCCCGGCTGCGCGACGGGACCGCAGAGCTCCTGATCGCCACCGACGTCGCTGCCCGCGGGCTCGACGTCGACACGCTGAGCCACGTCGTCAACTACGACGTGCCGCCGGCGGCGGAGAGCTATGTCCACCGGATCGGCAGAGTCGGGCGAGCCGGCCGCGAGGGCGTCGCGATCACGCTCGCCGAGCCGCGCCAGCGTCGGCTGCTGAGCAACATCGAGCGCCTGACCAAGCAGAAGTTCACGTTTGCCACCGTGCCGACGGTCGCCGACCTGCGGGCCCGCCAGATCGAGTTGACGGTCAGTGCGATCAGGGAGTCGCTCGCCGCCGACGACCTCGACGAGTTCGCCGGCGTGCTCGACGGACTCGCAGGTGACGGGAGCGAACGCGACATCGCGCTCGCCGCGATCCGCCTCGTCCACGAGGGACGGGGCGCGACGATGGACGAACAGGAGATTCCCGACGCATCCGAGTGGATGCAGCGTGACGACCGTCAGCGCGCAGGGTCCGGGCGCGACGGCTCGCGGCGCGCCGGGTCGCCGCGCGACGAGCGGCAGTTGAAGCGACCGGGCCGGCGGTCCGAGACCGGGGACCGGCGACCCGGCGGCCAGGACGAGACCGGATTCCTGTACGTCAGCCTGGGTCGCAAGGGCGGTGTTCGACCCGGCGACCTCGTCGGGGCGATCGCCAACGAGTCGGGCCTCACCGGGCGCCAGATCGGCCCGATCCGGATCGCCGACAACTACTCCGTCGTCGGTGTGCCCGCGGAGTCCGTCGACGACGTCATCCGCTCGATGCAATCGGCGTCGATGCGCGGCAAGCCCGTCCGCATCCGTCGCTACAGCGAGTGAACCCGACCCCGGGCGGGGGTGGTTCGGTCGGTGCCGACGGAGTGCTCCACGACGACGGCCGGCATCGCGACCGCCGAGATCCGGTGCCAACAGATCGCGCCGCGACTCACCGGAGGGCTTCGCGTACGGACGGACCCGGCGGTGGGAGCGGCCGGTACCGTGGCGGGGCCAACCCCCTCGAACGATGGAGCAACTGATGAGTACAGCGATCGCGGCTCGCGAGCTGCGGCGTAACTTCGGGGCGAACGAGGCCGTCGCAGGGATCGACCTCGACGTCTCGACCGGCGAGATCTACGGCTTCCTCGGACCGAACGGTGCCGGCAAGTCGACGACGGTCAAGATCCTCTGCACCCTGCTGTCGCCGACGTCGGGCTCGGCGAGCGTCGCCGGGTTCGACGTCGTCGCCGACCCCGGTGCGATCCGGCTGCGGATCGGCGTGGCGTTGCAGGACGCCTCGATCGACGGCAAGCAGACCGGGCGCGAGCTGCTCCAGTTGCAGGGCCAGCTCTACGGGCTGAGCAAACCCGACATCAAACGGCGGATGGACGACGTCATCGGCCTCGTCGACATCGGCACGGCGATCGACAACCGGGTCGAGTCGTACTCGGGCGGGATGAAGCGGCGGCTCGACCTCGCGATGTCGCTGATCCACCGACCGCAGATCCTGTTCCTCGACGAGCCGACGACCGGGCTCGATCCGGCGAGCCGCAATGCGGTCTGGGCCGAGGTTCGCCGCCTCAACACCGACGGCGGGACGACGATCTTCCTGACGACGCAATACCTCGAGGAAGCCGACGAGCTCGCCGACCGGGTCGGGATCATCGCCAACGGGCGAATCGAGGCCGAGGGAACGCCTGGCGAGCTCAAGCGGACGATCGGGACCGACCTCATCGTCGCCGAGGTCGACGGCGATCCGGCCGCCGCCGTCGCCGCGGTCCGGGGCATCCGCGGGATCGACGACGTCGAGGCGCACGGCCAGGAGCTGTCGGTGTCGACCGCCAATGGCGCGGCGGTGATCGCCGACGTCGCCGTCGCCCTCAACGGCTGCGGCGTGCCGGTGACCTCGCTGACACTGCGCACGCCGACGTTGGACGACGTGTTCCTGAGCGTCACCGGGGCGCACCTCGCGGCGGGCCACGACGGCCGGCCGCTCGGCAACGAGGACGTCGCACGATGACCTCGACCGAGACCTTTGCGGTCCGGCCCGGCGACGAGCCGCTCGCCCGCCGGTCGTCGTTCCTCCACGACCTGCGGACCGTCGCCAAGCGGGCGATCCGCGGCGTGTTCCGCGAGCCGGAGTTCTTCGGCCCGGCATTGATCATCCCGGTGTTCTTCTTCGTCGTCAACGTCGGCGCGCTGCAGGACGTCGCCGAGGCCACCGGCGTGGTCGCCGACTTCAAGGCCTTCCAGCTCCCCGTGGCGATCGTCTTCGCCGTCACCGGTGTGTCCCGAGCTGCGGCGCTGGTCACCGACATCCAGGACGGCTACTTCGATCGCCTGCTGCTGACCCCGATCCGCCGGCCATCGTTGCTCCTCGGCCTGATGGCAGCCGACGTCGTGGCGGTGATCCTCCTGGCGATTCCGGTGACCGCGCTCGGCCTGATCCTCGGTGTCCGCTTCGAGGCCGGCCTGCTGGGCATCGTCGTGTTCCTGCTGTACGGCGCAGCCTGGGGGTTGGCGTTCGCCGGGTTCCCCTACGCGATCGCGCTGAAGACCGGCAATCCGGCCGCGGTCAACTCCAGCTTCTTGCTGTTCTTCCCCTTCGCGTTCTTGACCAGCACGTTCCTGCCCGAGCAGGCGCTGACCGGCTGGCTGGCAACGATCGCCAAGTACAACCCGGTCACCTACGTGCTGCGCGGTCTGCGCAGCCTGGTCAGCGAGGGGTGGGTCTGGACCGATCTGGCCGAGGGCCTGCTGGCGATCGGCGCCGTCGGCGCGGTCAGCTTCACGCTGGCCAGCACCGCGTTGCGCGGGCGTATCGCGCAGCGCTAGAAGATTTCCTGAGTGCGTTGTTGTCAAGTTGTATGAGGGTGTGTAGCATCATCTTTGTCCGAACCGACAACGCACCATCGTGCCGCACGACGATGCAGCAACGAACCAACATCAAGGAGATCACCATGCTCTTCCAGAACTCCCCGTTCCGTGACCTCGATCGGTTCCTCGAGACCACGACCGCCCCCACCATCAACACGATGCCGATGGACGCCTACCGCCGCGGCGACGACGTGTGGGTCCACCTCGACCTCCCCGGCGTCGCCTCCGACAGCCTCGACATCTCCGTCGAGCGCAACGTGCTCACCGTGACCGGCGAGCGCAACTGGCAGCGCGAGGAGGGAGACCGCCTCTACGTCGCCGAGCGCCGGCGCGGTGCGTTCCGCCGCCAGGTCACCCTCGGCGACGGCCTCGACAGCGAGGCGGTCGAGGCCGACTACTCCGACGGCGTGCTCACGCTGCGGATCCCGGTCCTGGCGAAGGCCCAGCCGCGCAAGATCGAGATCAAGGGCGCACCCAAGGGCGAGCTGGCCGACGCGGTCGAGACCACGTCCACCGACGCCTGATCCCACGCCCGCACTGCGTAAGCCCGCGATCGCGGAATCACGTCGCAACGGCCGGCCCTCTCCCCCCGAGGGTCGGCCGTTGCGCGTCAACCCTCCCGTCCGCCCCGTTTGCGTCGCGATCTCGGGATGCTCCGATCGCCCACGCGACCCAGACGGGGTTTTTGTCCGGTACTTCTTGATCGTTCGGGATATTTCGGATACTCTGTCACCCGGTGAGCCCCGACTACCCGCTCGAACCTTCGGTTGCCGCCGACACGCCGGCGAGGCTGAAGGCGATCGCCGATCCCGTCCGCAGCCGGATTCTCGACCTCGTGCTCGAGCGGGCCGCGACGGTGACCGAGCTGGCCGCGGCCCTCGACCGACCCAAGTCATCGATTGCGTACCACGTCGACACGCTGGTCGACGTCGGCCTGCTGAAGGTGGTCCGGACCCGCAAGGTGCGAGCGATCGACGAGCGCTTCTACGGCCGGGTCGGCCGGACGATCGTGTTCGGCGACGGCGCGCTGCCGGAGGGCACGACCGGACCCGACTTCTTGTCCGAGGCCCAGGCCGAGGCACGCGTCGAGCAACCGGGGCACACGCTCTCCACGCTCCGCCATGCCCGGATCCCCGAGAAGCGGGCCGAGGAGTTCTTCTCGCGCGTCGCCGAAATCGCCGAGGACTTCACGACGCTGCCACGCGAGGGTGACGTGGTGTACGGGTTCGTCGCTGCGGTCTACCCCACCGATCACCCGACCCTTCCCGATGCGGAAACGCGATGACCGAGACGAAGACGGGGCCGGTCCCCGAGCCCGAGCCGACGACGGCGCCGACATCGGCGGCACGACCCCCGGATCGGCTCGGCAGGAACTACTTCAAGTTGTTCGGGGCGAGCACGATCTCCAACCTCGGCGACGGCATCGGCATGATCGCGTACCCGTGGCTGGCGTCGGCGATCACCCGCAACCCGCTGCTGATCGCGTTGGTCGCCGTCGTCCAGCGGGTGCCGTGGCTGGTCTTCAGCCTGCCCGCCGGCGTGATCACCGACCGGATGAACCGGCGCACGATCATGGTCCGCGCCAACGTCGTGCGGACGTTGATCACGCTGCTCGTCGCCTTCGTGGTGCTCGGCCGCCAGGACGGGCTGCCCGGGTCCGACCAGGTGAACGATCTCGCGACGGTCATCACCACCGATCTCTCGCTGTACCTCCTCGTGCTCGTCGCCACGCTCCTGCTCGGTGTCGCCGAGGTGTTCTACGACAACGCCGCCCAGACGTTCATGCCGTCGATCGTGCACAGCGACAATCTCGAGAAAGCCAACGGCCGGCTGTGGAGCGCCGAGATGATCGCCAACACGTTCGCCGGCCCGCCGCTCGGCGCACTGCTGATCGCCGTCGCCTTCTCGCTGCCGTTCTACGTCGACGCCGCGACGTTCGCCGTCTCGGCCGCGCTGGTCGCCATCATCCCCGACATGTCGCGATCGGCGCCGCCGAAGACCGAGGATCGCCGGCACTGGTGGGTCGAGCTGAAAGAAGGCTTCGCGTGGTTGTGGGGCCACGAGCTGCTGCGACCGATGGCGATCATCCTCGGCCTGCTCAACGCGCTCGGCATGATGACCGGCGCCGTGCTCGTCCTGTTCGGCCAGGAGGTGCTCGACACCAGCGCGACCGAGTTCGCCCTCGTCACGACGGGTGGCGCCGTGGGTGGTGTGGTCGGCGGCTGGACCGCGTCGAGCGTTGCCAAGCGCATCGGATCCGGACCGTCGCTCTGGCTGACGATGATCGGCAGCGGCTTCACCGTGTTCGCCATCGGACTGATGAGTTGGTGGCCGCTCGTCTGGTTGATGTTCGCCATCTCGATGAGCTTGGCCGTGCTGTGGAACGTGATCACCGTGAGCTTGCGCCAGACGATCATCCCCGACCAGCTGCTCGGCCGGGTCAACAGCGTGTACCGCTTCTTCGCCTGGGGGATGATGCCGATCGGCTCGATCATCGGCGGCGTCGTGGTCGTCGTCACCGAGGCGTTCGGGTCGCGTGACCTTGCCCTGCGGATGCCCTTCTTCGTCGCTGGCGGGCTGTACCTCGTGCTGTTCGCGTTCGCCGCGCCGAAGCTCACGTCCGCCAAGATCGAAGCGGCCCGCGCCGAGGCGACCTCCGACGCATGACGCGACAGACCGAGCGGCGCACCGGCGTCAGCGGCGGCCGGCTTCGTAGCGCTCGATGTACTCCTCGACCGTGACCGCCGCGATCGCGTCGGCCAACGCGTCGGGGACGAGCTGGTCGAGCCGTTTGAAGCGGACGCAGCTCTTGCCGGAGTCGAGCTTCATCCCGGCCTCGGCGTACGCGTCCTTCAGGGTCTGCTCGACCTGTTCGTCGGTGTACACCGAGTTGAGGTACAGCGCGTAATGGTGCTTCTGCGCGGCGAGCGCGGCGTACATCAGGGGCTGGCCGTTGTAGGTGTCGGGATATCGCTCGAGCGGGATCTCGTAGCAGATCATGCCCCAGTTCATCGTCTCCTCGACACCGTCTGGCACGTGGTCGAGGACGAGCCGACGGACCTGCTCGATCACCTCGGCCCGGTCCGGCGGTAAGCCGGCGATGTACTCCTCCACGTCGGCCGCAGCACTCTGCACCATCCCCCAACCCTACGACCGATCGTCAACACCTGGTGTCTGACACCGGGTGTTGACGCTGGTCGCGGGGGTGCGGCGGCTGGCGGCGACCGGACGACTCCCGGCGCGCGAGACTGGACGGAGTCCGCGCCGAACGAGGAGGAGACAGATGGGGAACCTGGCGCTCGAGGTCGGACCGACCAGCCCGCCGCTGCTCGACGAGACGATCGGGCAGAACCTCGCCCGAGCCGTCGCCGAGCATGCTGATCGCGAGGCGCTGGTGTCACGCCATCAGGACGTCCGCTGGACCTACCGCGAGTTCGGCGAGCGGGTCGGGTCGCTCGCCCGCGGGCTGATCGGCGCCGGGTTGGACGTCGGCGACCGGGTCGGGCTGTGGAGCCCGAACTACGCCGAATGGACGCTCGTCCAGTACGCGACCGCGGAGATCGGCGTCATCCTCGTCAACATCAACCCGGCCTACCGGACCCACGAACTGCAGTACGCGCTCAACCAGTCGGGCTGCCGGATGCTGATCGCTGCGCCCACGTTCAAGACGTCCGACTACCGAGCGATGGTCGCCGACGTCGCACCGCAGTGCCCGGCGTTGGAGTCGGCGGTCTTCTTCTGGACCCCGGAGTGGGAGGCGCTCGCGTCCGGCAACGACACGGTCACCGACGCCGACCTCGCCGATCGGCGGGCCGGGCTCGCGGCCGACGACCCGATCAACATCCAGTACACGTCGGGCACGACCGGCTTCCCCAAGGGCGCCACCCTGTCGCACCGCAACATCTTGAACAACGGCCGGTTCGTCACCGAGCTGCAGGGGTTCACCGCCGACGACCGGCTGTGCATCCCGGTGCCCTTCTACCACTGCTTCGGGATGGTGATGGGCAACCTCGGCTCGACCGCCCACGGCGCGACGATGGTCATCCCCGGCGACGCGTTCGACCCGACCGCGGTCCTCGAGGCGGTCGAGGCGGAGCGGTGCACCGCGCTCTACGGCGTGCCGACGATGTTCATCGCCGAGCTCGCCCACGAGCGTTTCGACGACTTCGATCTGTCGAGCCTGCGGACCGGGGTGATGGCCGGCTCACCGTGCCCGGTCGAGGTGATGAAGGCGTGTATCGAGAAGATGCACATGACCGATGTGACGATCTGTTACGGCATGACCGAGACGTCACCGGTCTCGACCCAGACGCTGCCGCACGACACGCTGGAGCACCGCACCGCGACCGTCGGCGCCGTGCACCCGCACGTCGAGATCCGCATCGCCGACCCCGACACCGGCGTCACCCTCGACCGCGGCGAACCCGGCGAGTTCTGCACCCGCGGCTACTCGGTGATGACCGGGTACTGGAACGACCCGGAGCGCACGGCAGCGGCGATCGACGCCGACGGCTGGATGCACACCGGCGACCTCGGGGTGATGGCCGAGGACGGGTACGTCAACATCGTCGGACGGATCAAGGACATGGTGATCCGCGGCGGCGAGAACATCTACCCGCGCGAGATCGAGGAGTTCCTGTACACCCATCCCGACATCGAGGACGTCCAGGTGATCGGCGTACCCGACGAGAAGTACGGCGAGGAGCTGATGGCGTGCGTCAAGGTGCGGCCGGGGGCATCGCTCGACGAGGACGCGGTGCGCGACTACTGCCGGGGGCGCATCGCTCACTACAAGGTGCCGCGCTACGTCAGCTTCGTCGACGAGTTCCCGATGACGGTCACCGGCAAGGTGCGCAAGGTCGAGATGCGCGAGAAGGCGATCGCCGACCTCGGCCTCGCCGCCGCGGCGAACACCGAGACCGCCTGACGAGCAGCTCCGCCCGCGACCCCCGCCCAGGTTTGTGTGACCGAAGATCGCGAGTTCGCGCACCTTCGGTCACACGGATCCGGGATGGATCGACCTGTGTGACCGGAAACGTCGGGGGTGGTGATATTCGGTCACGCAAACGCGAGGGGGCGGGTTGGGCGGCAGTAAGGTCGGCGGTCCTCGCTCGCGATCATCCCCCGACCGCGGTGCGACCCCCTCCGATGACGACGATCTCCCTACGGCCGTGGCAGCGCGCCGCGTTCGACCTGTTCATGGCCGCGAACCGGGGTGGCGGTGCCGTCGACCGGGCCGACTTCCTCGCCGTCGCGACGCCTGGCGCAGGCAAGACCACCTTCGCCCTGGCCTGTGCACACGCCGTGCTGGCAGCGCAGCCGCGCCCGCTCGTCGTCGTGACCCCGACGAGCCACTTGAAGGTGCAGTGGTCGCGCGCGGCCCACCGGCTCGGCTTCCAGCTCGATCCCGACTGGTCGCCCGGCGACGGGCTGGCCCGCGACGTGCACGGGCTGGTCACGACCTACCAGCAGCTGGCGGTCGGCAACGCGGCGTCCAAGCTCGCCGGGCTGTCGGCCGACGGCTTCGTGATCCTCGACGAGGTCCACCACGCCGGCCACGACAAGGCGTGGGGCGACGGGATCAGGCAGGCGTTCGGTCACGCCCACCGACGGCTCTCGCTCTCGGGCACCCCGTTCCGCAGCGACGCCGTCCCGATCCCGTTCGTCCGCTACGAGGCGACCTCCGACGGCGACCTCGCCCGGGCCGACTACACCTACGGGTACGGCGACGCGCTGCGCGACGGCGGCGTCGTGCGGCCGGTCTACTTCCCCCGGGTCGACGGCGAGATGGAGTGGACGACCGCCAGCGGCGACACGGTCGCCGCCTCGTTCCAGGACGAGCTGGCAGGCGACCAGGTGTCGATGCGGCTGCGCACCGCGCTCAGCCTGGAGGGCGAGTGGATGCCCGCCGTGCTCGCCAAGGCGGTCGAACGACTGCGGGTGATCCGGGAGGGCCAGCCGGATGCCGGCGGCCTCGTGATCGCGATCGACCAGGACCACGCGCAGCAGATCGCGCGGCTGCTACGGGATCGGTTCGGCGTGCCGGCCGACGTCGTCGTCAGCGACGACCCGAGCGCATCGAAGCGGATCGCCGAGTTCGCGACCGACGCCAGACCGTGGCTCGTGTCGGTGCGGATGGTGTCGGAGGGCGTCGACATCCCGCGGCTGCGCGTCGGCGTGTTCGCCACGACGACGGCGACGGAGTTGTTCTTCCGCCAGGCGGTCGGCCGGTTCGTGCGCTGGCAGGCCGGACGGGCGAGCCAGAAGGCGTACGTGTTCATCCCCGACGATCCCCGCCTGCGGGCTCACGCGTTCGCGATCGCCGAGGCTCGGCGCCACGTGCTTCGGCCACCTGCAACAGACGACGGCTTCCGCGACGACGAGGGCGAGCTCGATCGGCCGACCCGCGCCGACGACGGGGCGGAGCAACTGGTGCTGTTTTCGGTCGTGCGGTCACAGGCCACCGACGTCGCCGTGCACACCGTCAACGCCGAGGGTGGGATCGTGACCGGCGACGGCGGTGCCGACGCGTTCGTGCTCACCCACGTGTTCGGCGGCTTCGACGACGAGCCTGACCCGCCCGAACCGTCGCTCGACGCCGACCCCCAGCTCGACCTCGAGTTGCCGGCGATCCCGACCCCGGCCGGCCTCGTCCCGCCCGGCGCGTTGAGCACCTCGGAGATCAAGGACGAACTGCGGACCCGCAACGCCCATGTCGCCAAGCGGCTGGTCGACGTCACCGGGTGGAGCCATGCTCGGGTGCAGGGCGAGATGAATCGCCTGGCCGGCGTCACCCGGGTTGCGAGCGCGACCAGCGACCAGCTCGCTCGCCGACTCCGGTACGGCGAGTCGTGGCTCCGCCGACTGTTGCGATGAAGCACTCGCCACATGCGCCGTGTCGAGCCCGGGGCGCCCGGCCGGCCGCGCCACGGCAGCGCCCTTCGAGACGACGCCGTCCAGTACGTCGTACTCTGCGTCGCCGAGCGGGAACCCTGCGGTAGAGCGCCGCGTCCCGGGGTCACCGGACCACGTCGTGCGACTCGCTCGCGGCAGGTTCGCCGACGGTGCGCGGTCCACGCCGGCTGACAGCGAGGCACCGGCACCAGCGAGTCCTGGCGCACGGGATCGATCGCGGAACCTCGGCCGTGGCCGGCGCGAGCGGATCAGCCGCTCGGGCGGCGGGCGATGACCAGCGTGTCGAGCGCAGTGCGTTCACCGTCGGGTGTGTCGACGTGACGCTCGGCGATCTCAGCGGTCAGCACCTCGAGCTCGCCGACCGCCTCGACCGTACGGTCGACGTCGTAGCACACCTCCTCCGACGGCGGTCCGCCGTACCCGTGCTCGACGTTGCTGCGGTCGTGGGCGATCACGAAGACGATCCCGCCGGGGCGCAGCCACGACGCTGCGTGTTCGATCACGGTGCGCTGCGCGCCGCCAGGCAACTGGAGATACGACAGCACGACCAGGTCGGCGGGTTCCGCCGGCTGCCAGGTGGTTGCGTCGGCACGCACGAACTCGATCGCCGCGCTCACGTCATGGTCGGCGGCGAGTCGGCGGCCCTTGTCGAGTCCCGCCTCGGAGAAGTCGACCGCGATGACCCGCCACCCGCGCTGTGCCAGCCAGACCGCGTTGCGTCCCTCGCCGGCCCCGAGGTCGATCGCCGAGCCCGGTTCCAGCTCCGCGAGATACCGCTCGACGAACTGGTTGACCTTGACCGTCCACACGTAGTCGCTCCCGGCATACCGCTCGTCCCATCCCGTGCTGTCCATCGGTTGCGCTCCTCGTTCTGCCGCCGTCGATCCCGGTCGTCGATGTGGCCTGCCCTCCCATCATGGAACATCGGCGGCGGACGCGCGGTTGCACGGCGGCATGCAGGTGACGGACGCGCTCGACTTCATCCGCGACAAGCACCACGGGATCCTGATCACCGAGAAGTCCGACGGGCGGCCGCAGTCGTCGAACGTCGCGTACTTCGTCGGTGACGACGACGTGATCCGTCTCTCGGTCACCGCCGGGCGGGCCAAGACGAGGAACCTGCGTCGCACCGGACGGGCGTCACTGCACGTGAACCGGGACGACTTCTGGGCCTACGCCGTCATCGAGGGCGACGCCGAGCTGACGCCGGTCGCCACCGATCCCGACGACGACACCGCCGACCAACTGGTCGCCTACTACCGCGCGGTCGCGGGCGAGCACGACGACTGGGACGAGTACCGGCGAGCGATGGTCGCCGACCAGCGCCTGATCGTCCAGCTCCGGCCCACGTACGCGTACGGGATGGTCGACCGGTGAGCGCAAGCACGCCCGACCCCGTTTGACCGGATCCGCCTCCCCGGCACCCGGCCCCGGGGGGCGAGGCACCCGCCCGGTCGAAGCGACGACAACGCAGCGTTCCTCCCACCGCGAACCCGCCCGAGTCCCCCCGCACGGGCGGGTTCGTCGCGTCTGCCGGCGAGCTCCGTCACGGTGATGCGGTGACCGACGTCACGTTGCGTGAGCGCATGCCTATCGCTATCTTAACGACATATCGTTACAAGTATCGATCCGACGACCGATCCGAGAGGAGTGGCCAGATGCCACGATCGACCCCGTACCCACCGATCCGATGCACCCCACTGCGCACGCGGCGCCGCCGCGTCGCCCGCCGCCTGCACGTCGCGGCCCACGAGAGAGGGGCTCACATGAGCCGACACGACCATGACCACCACGACCTCCACGAGCACGACGACCGCGGCCATGCCCGGCGCGGCGGACGCGGCGGGCACCACCGCCAGCGGGCCAGACGCGGTGCGATCCACTCCGCCGTGCTCACGCTGCTCGACGAGCGGCCGATGCACGGCTACGAGCTGATCACCGAACTCGAGGAGCGCAGCGGGGGCCGGTGGCGCCCGAGCGCTGGTGCCATCTATCCCGCCCTCACCAAGATGGAGGCGCGCGGGCTGGTCACCTCCGAGGAGATCGACGGCAAGCGTCGGTTCACGCTGACGCCGCAGGGCCAGGAGGCGCTCGCCGAGCTGCGCGCATCCCGGACCGCCGACGCTCCGGCGCCGTGGGAGGAGTCGGGCCGGGGCAGCCGCGGCGACCTGCGCGGCCACATCGCCGAGCTCGCCGGTCAGGCCCGCCAACTCGCCCGCTTCGGGACGTCGGCGCAGATCGACCGGGCGGTCGACGTCTTCGACGATGCCAAGCGCAAGCTCTACGCGATCCTCGCCGACGACACGGACGCCACGACGCCGGGCGAAGCCGACCACGACGTGGTCACCCCCGACCCGACCGCCGACTCCGACACCTGACCCGTCCGGTGCCTGGCACCCGGCGGAGCAGGTCGGGCGGATCGGCAGTGCCGTCCAGGTCGGGGCGAGGGAACCACCGACAAGGTTCATTCGCGCTGGGTTCGGCCGTTGAGGAAGTCGATCGACCGCTCGACCGTGGCGGCGACGAACCGCTCGAGTCTCGGCGCGGCCAGGAACCGGGCGACGGCGTCGAGGGGGAGCGCCGAACGCATCCCCAGCGCCTCGATCGCCGCGGCCCTGCTCGTCTTCACCGCATGGGCGTGCACGATGAACGCCGTCGTGCCGTCGAGCAACGACTCCCGCTGAACGCGCTCGCCGTACGCCACGAGCGACGCCGGGCCCGGATCGACCTCGGCCCGCTCGCCGACTCGCGTGTGCCACTCGTGGCGTCCGGTCCAGTGGGCCAGGAACGCGGTGAACAGCGCCAATCGGACGAGGTCGGGGTCCGGTCCGGCGCCCCGCTCGAGCGCCTCCCGGTGATGCCAGCGCACGGCGTGTGCGTACGTGATCCCGTGGGTGATGTCGAGCCAACCGAAGTCGTCGGCGAAGTCGAACTCACCGGCGGTGTCGTAGCGCAGCATCCGCTCGCTGACCGCGGTCACGACGACGTCGAGCACGTTGTCGACGCCGGCACCCGCCCGCAGCGCGGCCACCGAGGCGTCGAGCGGCGCGGTCCGATCGTCGCCGAGCAGCGCGCCGAGGAGCGTGCCGTCGTCCTCCCAACCGGGATCGGCGTCGACCGCCGCGAGGTCGCCAAGATCGACCGAAGCGAGCGCCTTCATGAACGGGCGCATGTACGGCAGCTTGTCCTCGCGCGTGCCGTACACGATCGTCGGGACGAGGTGCGGGAGCACCGTTCCGGCCCGATCCCAGCCGATCATGTCGAGCAGCTCGAACGCCTTCTGGCTGTAGATCGCGCCGTGGCCGTACGACAGGTGATGATCGCTGACCACGCCGGAGAACCACGGTCGGAGGTCGTCGGCGGTGTCACCCCGCTCGATCGCCGCCAGCACGAGCCGTTGTGCGTCGACGACCCGCTCGGCCTCGACCGCTGCTCGGAACGAGGGCCGGTCGACCCGCCCGCCGACCGCCGGGCTCGGCAGTTCGTTGACCGGCCGATCGCGCTCGGTCTCGGCGATCCCGACGATTCCCTGCACGATCGGCAACGCCCGCTGGTCGCCCTCGTAGAGGTCGACCATCGCCAGGCAATCGGTCGCCGACGCGATCGAGTGGCCCCAGCCGAACTCGGCGCGCGGCGCGCCGTGGGCGACCGCCTCCCAAACCATCTGCCCCGGATCGGTGCTCACCTTGAGCAGGCGGACCACGTCACGCGCGACCTGGCCGCGATAGTCACGACGGATCCCGCTTCGCAGGCTCTCGAGCAGGCGCGGTCGCATCGCCTCCGGATCGGGCCGGGCGAGCACCACCCGGATCGCCCCGCCGTCGTCGATCTCCACCTCGTGCACGCGAACGGCTTCCTCGCCGAGCACGCACTCGCCATCGCTCACACGGAACTTCCAGTTGTGCCACGCACAGGTGAGCAGGTCGCCGTCGAGGTCGAGGTCGCCCTGGGTCAGGCCGTACCCCTCGTGCGGACAGGCATGGTCGATCGCGTGCACGCCGGTGCTCGTGCGCACCAGGCACACCCGGTGCCCGTCGACCTTGACCATCTTCATCGTGCCATCGGCGAGGTCGTCGAGGTGGGCGATCGGTGCGCGGTCGACTGCGCGGGTCGTTGCGAGGTCGGTCCCGGTTGTCGTCATGAGCGCCAACCGTAAGACTTCAACCATGGTTCAAGTCAAGACCCTGGCGATCGGCGAGGTCGCCAGCCGCGCCGGCGTCGCCGCCTCTGCGCTGCGCTTCTACGAGTCCAACGCCCTGATCACCAGCGAGCGCACCGCGGCCGGACACCGCCGGTACCGGACCGACGTGCTCCGGCGCATCGGGTTCATCAAGGTGGCGCAGCGGGTCGGGCTGACCCTCGACGAGATCCGCACCGCGGTCGATTCGCTTCCCGACGCGCTGGACCCCGACGCGCTCGGACTGGACCCGCCTGGCGTCGGCGTGGCGACCGGTCATCGATGCGCGGATCGCGCTGCTCGAGGCGCTGCGGGACAAGCTCGACGGCTGCATCGGCTGCGGATGCCTGAGCCTCGACACCTGCGCGCTCTACAACCCCGACGACGTCGCCGCCGCGCGCGGCGCCGGCCCCCGTTACCTCCTGGGCGACGAGTCGCCCGGCTGAGCGCCCGGTACCGGCACGGGTCCCACCGATGCGACCTGGGCGAGCCGCCGGCCCACCGGATCGATGAGCCATGCCAGGCCGGGACGGGGTGGGATCGCCGTTCGCTGCGGCAACGTCGCCCCGAGCAGGTCGCCGTCCACCTCGCCGGCCGATGTCAGGACGATGCCGCAGCGACGGCGCGCCACGTCCCGGGTCCAGTGCCCGTACAACGTGCGCACGGCCTCGATCCGCGCCGCAGCGACCAGCGTCACCCCGCTGCGATGCTCGGCGGCCAGGGAGGCGAGCCCCGGGTCGTCGACCCGGTCGGCGTCGTCGACGACCACGAGCGTCGGCACCGGGTCGAACGCAGCGACGTCGAGCGGTCGTCGGCGCTCGACCTCGATGACCCGCCCGCAAGGATGCAGCGCTCGCCATGCGGTCACGAGCACGCGCAGCGCGACCGACTTCCCGGACCGGGACGGCCCGCCGACGAAGACATGGTCGCCGTCGGGCACGACCAGCGCGACGTCGGCCAGGTCGGCGGCCGAGCGACCGACGACGAGATGGTCGGCGGCCGACGGCCCGGTGCCGGTGGTCCAGCTCGGTCCGAGCAGCGCGTGGTCGATCCGCTCGGGCAGGACCTCGACCGGAGCCGGCCCACGGCCCACGGTGCGATCGGGAAGCGCAGCCAGCCCCGGCGCACCGCGCGCGACCTGCGCCTCCAAGCCCGAGGAGCCGACGCGCAACCGGCCCGGCGCACCGGCTCCCCGGTGGCCGAAGACCCACCGCTCGGCAGCCTCGACCCGGTCGAGGTCCGAGCCCGTGACGAGGCAGCACACGCCGACCGCCGGCCCGTCGGCGACCACACGGTCGAGCACGGCCAACGTCTCGACCCGCTCGATCGACGACATCGACGTTCGCAGCGCGCCGTACCCGTCGATCGCGAGCACGACCTGCGGGGCGCGGGCCGCATCGGTGACCCGCCGGTCGATGAGTTCGCCGAGGCGCAGCAGCAGGCGGTCGAGCCGCTCGGTCTCGCGCAGCCGCACGACCGCGCCGCAGTGGGCCACCCCCTCGAGCCCGTCGAGCAACGCGTCGCCCACCGCGTCGATCACGTAGACGTGCAGTCGTTCCGGGGTTCGGGTCCGGCACAGCGCGGCGACGAGCGCGACGACCGTCGACGTGAGCCCGGCGCCGAGTGGTCCGATCAGCGCCAGGTTGCCCGCCGCGTCCCAGCGCAACAGGCGCCGGGCTTGGTGGTCGGGATCGTCGATCAGGCCGACGGCATCGTGACCCGAGTCGGCGGGAGTCGAAGGGTCGGCCGTCGACGCGTCGGCCGTCGAGTCGTCGGCAGTCGAAGGGCCGGGAGCCGGATCGTCTGGAGCGGCGGTCGTCGGGTGGCCGGCGGTGGATTCGGCTCGGGCGACCCGATCGACCGCGCCGGGGTCGAGGACCGCGGGAAGCGGCTCCAACCAGGGCGCGCGGGGTGGAGCGAGCCCGAGCCGCGCTGCGGCAGTGCGCACGGCGGCGACCATCTCGGACAGCTCGCTCGGCTCACCCCTGGCACCAGCGGGACAGGTCCGCGCACCCTCCCCGTCCGCCGCCGTCACCGGCCCGGCGTGACCCACGCCGTGCCACACCGTGACGACCAGCTCCGACACCGCCCGCCGAACCGGGCCGGTGCAGCGGGCCGCCTGGAACACGAGGAGCTCGCCAGGCCCGAGCCGGAGCACGGCCCGCCCGGCGACACCGCGCGGCAGCGTGGCGGGCAGGTCGTCGTCGACGACGTCGCGGGCATCGGCGGTGTCGTGCAGCCGCAGCGCAAGCCGCAGGTTGGTGTTGGCACGGATGTCGTCGCTCACCACACCCCCCGGCCGTTGCGTCGCCAGGACGAGGTGGACGCCGAGGCTCCGGCCGCGCTGGGCGATGCCGACCAGGGCGCTGAGGAAGCCCGGCAGCTCCTGGGCCAACGCGGCGAACTCGTCGACGACCACCACCAGGCGCGGGAGCGGGCGAACACCGCTGCGGCCTCGGTAGTCGGTGAGGTCTGCCGCATCGACCGCCCGCAGCGCCCGTTCCCGGCGACGCAACTCGGCCTCGAGGCTGACGAGGGCGCGCGCCGCGCCCCCCTCGTCGAGATCGGTCACCAGCCCGACGGTGTGTGGCAACCGGGCGCAGGCGTCGAACGTCGAGCCGCCCTTGTAGTCGACGAGCACGAACGTGAGATGGTCGGGGCTGCACCGCGTGGCGAGCCCGAGCACCAGCGTCCGCAGCAGCTCGCTCTTGCCCGAGCCGGTCGTCCCGGCGACCAACCCGTGCGGTCCGTCGCGCACGAGATCGAGGTCGACGATGCCGTCGGCCGACAGGCCGATCGGGGTGCACGGTGCGGGATCGACACCGCCGGATCGCCAGCGCTCGACGATGTGATCGACGTGATCGACGCCCCGGTGCTGCGGGTCCGGCGAGTCGGCGTACCCGGGTTCGGGCCGATCGAGGTCGGCGAAGCGGAGCTGGTGGACAATGGCCGACGCCGCCGACGCGCCGTCCTCCGGATCGGTGAGCGAAGCCAGCCGACGGGCTGCACCCGCCGCGGTGACCTCGTCGAGCCCGCAGCAGTGCATGCCGGTCACCACCCGGTCGGTCGTCGGGGGCGGGGACCACTCCGCCCCTCCGGTCGAACCGAGGCGGAGGACCTGGCGGCACAGCGAGGGGACCGACCGCTCACGGCCGACCGCTGCGACGACGATCGCCCGGCTCGCGGCGACCAGCCGGCGGGTCGGGCCGGTCCGGGCGTCGAACACCCCGGCATCGTCGGTCACCAGCACGGTCATCCGATCGGGGGCGAGCAGCGCGCCGGCCCCCTCCACCCGGTCGGGCGTGACCACGCCCGACGATTGGTCGGCGCGCATCGCGTGAGGCAGCCAGCTCGCCCACTCCCATCGCTGCGGTTCGCCGGTGACGACGAGCAGCTGCCAGTCGGCCGGCCCCACCCAGGTGGCGAGCTGTAGCACGATCGCGCGAGCGACGGCGCGCGCCGTGTCGAGCTCGCCGTGCACCGCGAGCCCGTCACCCGGCCGGAGCTCGACAGGGGCGGGATGGAGGTCGATGGTCGACCGCCGTTCGAGTTCGGAGGTGAGCTCGGGGGCCATCGCGTCCCACCCGTCGACCGGCGGCAGCCACGCCGACGTCCCGAGCCCGACGGTCAACCGAACCGGACCACCGGGCGGTGGCCGGCGCTCCCAGATCCGACCGCCGAGCCGGTCGATCTCCTCCAGACTCTCGATGATCGTGCGATGCGCGGCTCGGTCGTGCTCCGCCCGGCGGTCGATCACCGCGTCCACCTCCGAGCGGAACCGTTCGACCGACTCGACGTGGCCGCGGCGCGCGACGCGCCGCCGCCGCAGCGCCCCGGCGATCCCGACGATCCACGTGATCAGGGAAGCGACGCCACCGATCATGGAGAAGACGGCGAACATCGGTTGCCGCATCACCGTTGCGACGACGACCGCTCCGGTGACGCCGACGACGGCACCGACCAACCCGGTCGCCGGCGGGGAGGGGTGGTCTGCCGCAGGCTGCGGCGCGACCACGGGCGGGCAGCCCCACGCGAAGTCCTCCACCGGCCCGCGCCGGACGACTCGACGCCACGGGTCCGATCCGGGGGTGATGCTCCCGGAACACCGGTGCATCCCGGCGTCACCGGCGCGGCCGTGATCCGCCCGGCGCAGCACGAGCAGACTCGAGCCGATCTGGAGCACCCCGCCGGGGACGACCGGCTCCGCCGCGTCGCAGGGGGTTCCGTCGAGCCGGACCGGCACCCGTCCCGTGAGCTGGGTGAAGCGCGTGATCCCGTCCGGATCGACGTCGAACACGCCGTGGTGCAGTTCGGCGAGGGGGTCGACGAGGCGCAAGGAGCAGTGGTGTGATCGGCCGACGGTGTGCCGACCGGGGTGCAGCGGCGTCCAGGAGCGACACGACGGGCCGGCGATGACGGCCACCTCGACGACCGGATCGACGCGACCCTCCGCTTCGCAGCCCGGGGGCACCCGGTGCCGGTCTGCGGACGATCCGCACTCGATGCGGGCGCCGACGACCATCGCGGGGACGTCGACGAGCCGCTCCCCGCGGGTGACCCGGTGCCCGTCGACCCATACCGCGGTCGACGTCGTGTCGCCGATCGCCGCCAGCAGATCGCCGACCGTGTCGGCCTCGGAGCGGGGAACAACCGTCGCTCGCCTGCCGTCGGGGCCGACGATGTCGAACGCACGTCGCTGTCTCACACCTCGACGGTGGGTGGCGGGCGGCCGCCGGCGGAACACACCCAACCGCAGCGCACCGCGCGACCTCGCGCCGGATCGATCGAGGGATCGGCCCACGGTAGGGCGCTGACCAGGACCTGTGAGTCCGCGGTCGAGCGCGAAGGTGAACAAAGAGGTGAGCCAGAAGTGAGCGTTCGCTGCGGTTGCCCGGCGCGGTGAGCGCCGGGTCGGCGGGCGGCCGCGCGGTGGTGAGACCAGCGGTGAGGGGTCTCGCGCACGCTGGCGCCATGACCTTCACCCCGCACCCGCACTCGCTGACCGCCCAGCTCGATCGTGAGTGGGCGCGACTCCGTCGCCAGCCGCGCTCGTTGCGCCGCGCCCGAGCCTGGACCGGCCTCGAGCCCGAGGGCCTGCGTGCCCGAGAACTGGCGGAGCTCTCCGACCTGCAGACGATCGTCGACCTGACCCGCGGCGGCGGCGCCTCCGATTGCGACGCCGACGCTGTGCTGTGCCGGCTCGTCGAGCTGGCGGCGAACGACGACCTGGCCGGTCGCATCGTGATCCAGCGGATCCTCCCCGGCCTGATCGCTCGGTCGGCCCGCTACCGCAGCCACCGAGACGGCATCGACCCGATCGAGATCGTGGTCGCCGCCGCCTGGATCGCGCTGCGCGACTACGACTGGCGGCGCCGGCGCCGGCACGTCGCGGCCTCGCTGATCTCCGACGCGACGTTCCAGGCGTTCCGCCGGCCGCTCCGACTGAAGGCGGCAACCGAAGCCACCCGACCGCCGCACACGTTCAGGAGGATCGAGGATCGCGGCTGGCCGTCCAACGCGACCGACGAACTGGTCCTGGTGCTGCGCACCGCACGCGCCGCCGGGGTTCCGGCACCGGACCTGGAGCTGATCCGCCATCTCGTGCGGACCGGGTCACCGGGTGCCGTCGCCCGGGAGTGCGGTGTCACACCGCGCACGATCCGCAACCGGCGCGAGGTCGCGATCGCCCGAGTGCGGGCGGCCCTCGAGGCGGCGTGATCCGAACTCCCGCGGCGCAGGGCGTGCCGTGTCAGGGGCGCTGCACGAACTTCGGGCGGCGCTTCTCGAGGAACGACGCGATGCCTTCCTGGGCGTCGTCGAGCATCGCCGCCGATGCCATCAGCTCGATCGCATAGTCGTAGGCCTTGGTCTGGTCGAGGTCGACCTGGGCGTAGAAGCCCCGCTTGCCCAGCGCCTGGGAGAGCGCGCTGCCCCGGGTGATCCGCCGGACGAGGTCGGCGACGGCGGCATCGAGTTGGTCGTCGGGGACCACCTGGTTGACCAGGCCCCAGTCGGCGGCGGTACGGGCGTCGATCGGGTCGCCGGTCAGCGCCATCGCGAGCGCCCGCTTGCGGCCGACGTTGCGGACGACGGCGACGAGCGGCGTGTGGCAGAACAGGCCGCCCTTGCCCCCGGGGAGGGCGAACGCCGCCGACTCGGCGGCGACGGCGAGATCGCAGGTCGCGATGAGCTGGCACCCGGCGGCGGTGGCCAACGCATGGACCTTGGCGACGACCGGCTGGGGGATCGACTGCACCGTGTCCATCATCGCGGTGCACACCTCGAACAGCCGGCGCGCCGTCTGCAACTCCGCCCCGGCGAGATCGCCGAAGTTGTGCCCGGCCGAGAACACCGGACCGGTCGCCGCGAGGACGACGGCGCGCGCGTCGCTCGCCCCCACCTGGCGCAGTGCCGCGGCCAGCTCGACCATGACGTCGTAGGCCAGTGCGTTGCGCTTTTCCGGACGGTTGAGGGTGATCGTCGCGACGTCGCCGTCACGTGACACCAAGAGATGCTCGTGATCCATCCGTCCAGTGTCGCGCCCCGCCACCTCCGATCATCGATCCGGCCTTCCCCGTCGGCGCGGGACGTGAATCGCAATCGGGACGAAACCGCCGGGAAACACGCGGCCTGCAGGCTGACCCGATGATTCGCCCGCCGCGGCCTGACCCCACGGGAGGCGACGTCACACCGACCGATCTCCTCGTCGATGGTCACCGCCTCCGGCTCGCGGGCTCGACGATCCGCATCGACGCCGGCCCGGCGATCACGATCGGCGCCCGCGAGCGCCAGGTGCTCGACGCGCTCGTCGAGCGCAGTGGCGCGGTCGTGTCCAAGCGCGATCTGCTCCGGGCGGTGTGGGGCAACAAGCAGCGCGGGGTACACGTGGTCGAGGTGACGGTCGCTCGCCTCCGGCAGCGCCTCGGCCCGGCCGCCACCGGTGTCGAAACGGTGATCCGGCGCGGGTACCGGATCCGCCTCGGCTGACCCACACGACGCGGCGATCGGGTGTGGGCGGCTCCGGATCGGTCGGACCCCGCCGCGGACTCGACGTCGACTCGACGGTGCGCCGCAGTCGGCTCCCGTCGCCGGCGGACCTCCGCCCTGGCCCCGACGTCAACCGAGGACGAGATCGACGATCCGGTCGACCTCGTCGGGGGGGAACGGTTCGGAGGTCATCAACCGGCGATAGAACAGCGGCCCGACGAGCGCGTCAGCGACGAGGACGGCGTCGGACCCCCGCCCGAGCTCGCCGGAGCGCATCCCCTCCTCGACCAGCCCGACCAGCACCCGCCGCCGCTCGGCTGCAAAGCGGTGGTGGAACGTCCGCACCGCCTCGTCGTACTGGGCCGCACTGACCAGCGCCGGCAGGCACGCCGACCGCTCGCCGTCGTGCAGGTAGCGGGCGAACGAGCGGAGCACCGCGCCGATCCGCTCGCGTGCGGTGCCGACGTCGGGCACGTCCACCTCGGACTTCATCTGCTCGAGGGCGGACTCGACCAGGTCGAGCTTGCCGCTCCAGTGGCGGTAGATCGTCGCCTTGCCGACGCCCGCCCGCTTGGCGATCGACTCGATCGTCATCGCGCCGTAGCCGACCTCGGCCAACTCGTGGAGCGTCGCGTCGCAGATCAGCCGTCGTGACCGCTCGATCCGCGGATCGGTCGATGGCCGCGCGATCACGACCGGACCGGCACGTCGTCGTCGGATCGCGCCGCCGCCGGACGGTCGGCGCGGCGTCCGAGTCCGATCATCACCATGCCGAGCAGCCCGGCGATGGCCGCGGCGACGAGCAATGAGGTGGAGAACGCTGACGTGAAGGCGTCGCCGGCGGCGGTGGACAGGCGTCCCCCCACATCGGCCGGCGCCTGGCGGGCGATCTGCACGGCAGCGCCGATCGACTCGCCGGCGGCAGCCGCTGCGTCGGGCGGAAGGCCGGCGAGCACGTCGCCGTCGATGTCGGAGCGGTAGACCGAGTTGGCGATCGATCCGAGGACGGCGATGCCGAGCGCGCCGCCGACCTCGCGCGTCGTGTCGTTGACCGCCGAGCCGACCCCGGCCTTGTTGAGCGGGACGGCGGCCATGATCGAGCCGGTCCCCGGCGCGACGGTGATTCCCATGCCGACGCCGAGCAGGACGAGGGAGAGCGCGATCACGGCGTAGGACGTGGAGGCGTCGACGGTCGACAGGAGGACGAACCCGGCGACGAGGAAGAAGAACCCGGCGGCGATCACCCGCGTGATGCCGACCATCTCCCCGATCGCTGCACTGCGTGGCGACACGGCGACCAGCGTCGCAGCGAGGGGCAGCGTGGCGACGCCGGCGTCGAGCGGCGAGTACCCCCGGACGAACTGGAGGAACTGGGTCAGCAGGAAGAACAACCCGAACATGACGAAGAAGGCGAACGTGATCACGCCGGACCCGATCGAGAAGCCCGGGTTGCGGAAGTAGCGCATCGGCAGCATCGGGTACTCCTGGCGCAGCTCCCAGACCACGAATCCGGTGAGGGTGACGACCGCGACGACGAATGCGACGACCACCTCGGTGCTCGTCCAGCCCTTGACCGGCCCCTCGATGATTCCGTACAGGAGCGTGGCCAACCCGACGATCGACAGCGCCGCGCCCAGCGGGTCGAGCGGCGTGGCCTCGTCGTCCTTCGAGCGCGGCGAGAAGATCGTGACCGAGATGAACACGACGATCACGACGACGACGTTGACGAGGAACGCCGCCCCCCACCAGTAGGCCGGGAACACCCACCAGTCGGTGAGCAGGAACCCGACGATCAGCGGGCCGAGGGCGCCGCCGGCCCCGGCGAAGCCGGCCCACACGGCGATCGCTTTGGTCCGCTCGTTCGGGGGGAACACCGCGGAGATGATCGACAACGTGGCCGGCATGATGAACGCCGCTCCGACCCCCATCACCGCTCTGGCGACGACGACGATCGCCACCGAGTCGGCGATCGTCCCGATCGACGATCCGAGGCCGAAGAGCACGAGCCCGCCCTGCAGGGCGCGCTTGCGACCGAAGCGGTCGCCGATCGCGCCGGCGCTGAGCAACAGTCCGGCGAAGATGATCGCGTACGAGTCGATGATCCATTGGAGGTCGGTCGCCGTCGCGTCCAGGCTGCGCTGGATCGACGGGATGGCGACGTTCAGTCCCGACACGGCCATGATGACCATGACGAGGCTGAGGCACATGATCCCGAGGAGGAACCACCGTCGGTGGTGGATCTCGGGCTGCTGATACAGCGGGATCGCAGTTGCCGGCGCGGCAGGTTCGGACATCGGGAGCTCCGGAAGGATACGAAACGGATGCGTTTCGCACCAGAACGTATCCGTCTCACACCGAGACGTCAACGTCTCGTTGCCAGCGGTTCCGACCCTGCCATCCCGACGCAACGGCCCGTTCGCGTCCGACCCGGTCACAGCGGAACATCTCGGGTCGGGGTGCCTCCCCAGGGGCTCGAACCCTGAACCAATGGATTAAAAGTCCACTGCTCTACCATTGAGCTAGAGAGGCGAGAGGCGGGACCGGCGCGAAACCCGGGAGAAAACCCCGTTGAACCGTCCGCGCCGGACTGCCGTTGGCCATCGTAGGGTCCGCAAGCGAGCGCGCCGACCTCCAGTCAGGGTGTTCAGCGCTGTCCGTGGCGATTCTCCCAGTTCGAGGCGCGCTCAAGCGCCGAGTTGCCGGTGAGTCGAGCCGAAGCAGCGCCTGACGCTCGCCTTGCTCCTGGTCGACATCGATCGGGTGGTCAGCCGGCTCGCCGTCACCGAACTCGAGCAACGGCTGGCCGTCACCCGTCAACGAGGCGCAGCGTGATCGTGTAGTCGAGGAACAGCATGCCCTGCGGGTTCGTCACGCGGGGAGCCTGTACCACCCCTTCCGCGAGCGGCAGCAGATGACCATTCAGCCGGTCGAAGAACTGGTCGGACACGTACCGGTTCGTCCCCTCTGCCGAGCACGACGGCTCCGGGCGGCACGGCAACTCGAGCTTGGCGGTCACGATGGTACGCGGCTCGAATGAGCCCCAAGAGAGCCTCAGCTCGCCATCGATGACCTCGCCGGTGAGACGTCGCCCGACCTTCATGTTGCTGCAGTTGTCACACGTCAGCGGCTCCTGAACCGTCCAGGCGCCGTCGGGTCCGTATCGAGTGCTGAGGCGGATGTCTGCATATGTGACCTCTCCGCTCACGAACTCCCACGTCCCCTCCTCCCTGCGAACGACGACCTCCGCCTGCAAGTCGTAGCCGAAGCGCACGCCACCGAAGAACCGACCGTGGGTGATGTCCCAATACGGGTCCAACTCCTCGAACTCGAACCCGCTGATCGACACCTGCCAACGGCGAGACTCCTTCGCCACCGTGGTGCTCGTCGACGTTGTGGTCGCCTGAGCGGCGGGTCCACAGGACTGGTTGGCGATGTGATCCCTGACGAATTGCGGCATCTCCGGCAGGTAGTAGATGCGGATCGCCTCGCGCCCGAGGTGGGCCTCGTTGGCTGACCGGGGAACGTCGTCGGTGAGGAAGCGGCCGACATCTTCAGGGTCTGCATCGCCATCCTCGATGGCGAACGCGGTGAGCACCTTGTCGAGCTCACCGGCCGGCACCTGCCGAAGGCCCGATCCGCCGAGATCTGGATGGACCTCGCAGAGGATGCGATACACATCCGCCTCCGAGGGGCCGCCCGGGCGGACTTCCACGGGCAGCCACATCAAGTAGGGGAACTCACGGGGGTACGGCGTCGTGGCGCGATAGAAGCCCTGGAGGTGGGCGGCGTCGAGTGTCGTGACGCCCATCTCGTCTTCCGACAGGTCCCACTTCGACGGCGGCAGGTGCTCAAGCCATGGGCAGCCGGTGCCTGCAAGGTCGCAGTTGTAGTCAATGGCTACAGCGAGCACATCCGATGGACGACTCGAGGAATCGGTCACGGTTGCAGCGCCGGTGAGCGCAGCCCACGTCTGCGGCCCGACGATTCCATCGTGCGTCAAGCCGTGCGCGGTCTGGAAGTCTCGGACCGCAGCTTCGGTCACTGGCCCGAAGTCACCATCATCTTCGACCGGGAAGCCGTTGCGAGTCAGTTCCTGCTGCAGCTCGATCACCCACTCGCCTGCATCGCCACGCTGCAATGTCGGGCGCACCAGATCCTCGCCGGAAACGTCCGCAGATGACGTCACCGGGATCGGGGCCGGATCTGGCCCAAACACACCCGGCTCATCCCCCTGGCCGAGCGGGAAGTGCGACCCTCCGACCACGACAGCTGCGGCAGCGCCGGCGATTCCCACCGCGGCGATCAAACGAGCAGCGAGCAAAGCTCCCTTGGCCATCTGACCGCGCCTCCTACCTACACGAATGCCGGAACGACACCCGAACTACAAGAGGAGATCGGCCCTTCGGCGACGGCCGCCCGGCCGACCGCGTCCGGCGGTCGTGAACGGTTCGGTTCGTCGCCCGCGCCGTCGGCGAGTGCGGGGCTGACTGGTTGGCGCTCGCCCCCGCCTGACGTCCACTTCTCGCGCACCTCTACTTCGGTGACCGTCTGGTCGACAACGCCGACATCCCGGTGACGACACCGCTCTCCCTCGGCCTCACCTCGCCACTGATGGTCGGCATCGCGCCCGGTGCTCCCGTGTCCCCCGAGATCGGCAGCCTCCGTTCGCATTCACCGGTGTGATCCACACGGTCACGCTTGACGTGACCGGCGACCTCATCGAGGACGACGAGCTCACGATGCGTCGTCTGATGGCGCGCCAGTGAGTCGAACAACGTGACCTCGAACGAGGCCGGGTGCTGCGCACCGCGGCCGAGCGGTTCGGCTGGTCGTTCGTCTCCCACCCGTTCCCGCCCGACGACTTCGCAGCAAGGGTGACGTTCCCGACTTGGACCAGATCCGCTCCCAACTGCTCTCCAGCGTGTCTCGCGAGGTGGACAAGCGGGGTTCCCCACCGCCCCCAGAGCTGGCTACGAGATGCGCTCCTCGCCGCAGGTCGCTTCGAACGTACCGGTGAGCGTCTCCGGCTCGCCCCCGCCGAAGACGCTGAGCTGACGGACGAACGTCGCCGTTCCGCGAACCGTGCTGCCGTCGATCTCGACAGAGTCGACCTGGCTCATCCCCGGCTGCAATGCGTCCGACGCCTCGAAGAGACCGTTCGCCTCGTCGGCGATCCATTCCTCGTCGCCGACGCTGATCCCCACTGCGTTGACCTGCTCGACCACCGCCGGGTCAGTGCCCTCGCGCAAGGCGACGATGCTGATGTTGCCGTCACCATCGACCATCGGCAGCTGCACCGAGAAAACACCGAACAGGTCGGTCTTGCACTGGGCGACGACGGCACCTTCGGTCGAGAAGTTGTACGTCTCGCCACCGATCGTCGCCATCGCTGTCGACGGGCCGGAACCGCCAGAATCCCCACCGTCGACCTCGGCCTCCGGAGACGATGCGATGGCATCGGAGCCACTCTCGGCCGCGGTTCCGCCCTCGTCCGTCGGAGCTGGGGCCTGAGTCGCGACATCCCCCGAACTCTCACTGGAGGAGCCGTCGGAGCCCCCGCAGGCTGCAAGCGGCAGCAGAATTGCACCAGTCACCACCAAGAACTTCACCATGTCGTGGCCTCCTCACCCCCGAGGGTCGTCGGCCGTCACACTAGCCAAGCGCCGACAGGCAGGACCCCGAGCACCGACCAGCGACGACGCGAACCTCCGCCGGCACGCCGGACGTTCCCCGATCCGCCAAGTCCGTTCCCGTAGGTTCTCGACCGCCACGGCCACCAGGAGGAATCCAGTCTCCGACCCGTCCCCGAGAGGCGAGCGGCGGGACCGGCGCGACACCTGGGACCCCCAGGTCGTCGACACGAGGCCGGCCTTGCCGGAAGCGAGCCTCTGTGTTGCGCGGTCCGTGTCGGCACCGGACCAGGCCCGTTGAGGTGTTCCACCGCGTTCAGCCCACCCCGAGCCGATCGACTCGGGCAGCGCAGCGGCGTCGCCGTCTACGATCTCGCGGTGGTCCGGTCAGCGAATCCCCCTCACATCGACGGCATCGACCACCTCGAGCTCGTGGGCCGAGGCGGCTTCGCCGAGGTGTTCCGCGGACATCAGCGGGCATTCCGCCGCCACGTCGCCGTCAAGGTCATCCAACGGTCGGGTCTCGACGCCGACGATCGACGCCGATTCGACCGGGAGTGTCAGGCGATGGGAGCGCTGTCGGACCATCCCGGCATCGTCACGCTCTACGACGCCGGATACACCAGGGACGAACGGCCGTACCTCGTGATGCCCTACGTTGCCGGGGGAACCCTCCACGACCGGATCGTCAACAGCGGCCCGATGTCGTGGCAGGACGTGACCGCGCTCGGGGTGCGGCTCAGCGGCGCGCTGGAGACCGCCCACCGCGCCGGGGTGCTGCACCGCGACATCAAGCCGGCCAACGTGTTGTGCTCCGACTACGGCGAGCAGTTGAGCGACTTCGGGATCGCCCGCATCCAAGGAGGCCACGAGACGCGCAGCGGCGTGATCACGGCATCGGTCGCCCACGCGGCACCCGAGATCCTCGACGCCAAGCCGCCGACGGCGCAGGCCGACGTGTACGCGCTCGCCTCGACCCTGTACGAAGCGGTCAACGGCCGGGCCGCGTTCGCCGGCGACCACCATGAGGGGCTGGTGCCGTTGATCCGACGCGTCCTGACCGAGGCGCCGCCGGACCTGCGCCCGGGCGGGGTGCCCGATGAAGTCGCCTCCGTCATCGAGGCCGCGATGGCAAAGGACCCCCGGGATCGATCGGCCGGTGCCGAGGAGTTCGGGCGTGCGCTGCAGCGGACCCAAGCCGCGCTCGGGATCGGTGTCACCGAGCTGGTGATCGTAGGGGCGCGACCGGCAGGGGCGGGAAACGACACCGATCTGTCGGCCGGTGCCGGCGCGGCGGGGGTGGCCGGCGTCGAGGCCGCAGCGCCCGTCGATGCGACGACACCGCCCGGGGATGACGACGCACGGTCGGACGGCGACGTGGCAGACGCGACAACAGCCATGCCCGCGACGGATGCGACGACCGCATTGGCTCCATCAGATGCACCGACCACCGCCCTCACCTCGTCGCCCGCGCCGACGACGACACAACCCGCCGAGACGATCCTGCCGATCGGGAGCCCACCGCACGGCCACGAGTCGCCCAGCGGAACGAGGAAGGCCGCCCTGATCGCAGCCGCGCTCATCGGGGGGATCGCCGTGGTCGCTGGACTGGCCGTCGTGCTGAGTGGAGGGGACTCCGACGGGAGCACCGCGCCGAGCTCGGTACTCCCACCCGCCGCAACGACCCCTGCGACGGCGCCGGCGACGACAGCGCCGACCGACCCGGCGACGACCCTCGAAGCCAGTCCCGAAACGACGGTCGAACCGGTCGACGGTGGCAGCGACCCGGAGGTCCAGGTCGGCGTAGTCGCGCCGGCGTCGGTCTCGCCGGAGCCGCTGGTCGCCGCGCTCGGGACGACGTTCGCCGACTCGGGGGTGTCGATCACCGCCGGCGATGCGGCGGTGTCGATCGACGACGGTCTCGAGGCGCTCGTCGCGGGCGGCCAGAACCCGATCATCGCGATCGCCCAGGAGCCGGGTCGGGCAGAGGCCAAGACCGCGGTGCAGACCGCGGCCGGCGCTCATCCCGAGACGACCTTCGTCGTCCTCGATGCGCCGGTCGACGCAACGAACGTGGCGTCGTACACCTTCGCCGAGCACGAAGGTGGGTTCCTGATGGGAGCCATCGCCGCGCTCACGTCGACGACCGGGCGAGTCGGGTTTCTCGCTGCGGCCTCCGACACGAGCCTGCAGCACGAGGCCGGCTTCGTCGCCGGCGCCCGACATGTCGAACCCGGCGTGCAGGTCGACGTGCGCTACATCCCGGGACTCGGCGGGAACTTCGACAACGTGGAGGCCGAGCGCGCCTTGGCCGAGAGCGTCTACACCGCCGGCGCGGACGTGATCTACCACGCCGCCACGTCGGGCGTCGGGCTGTTCGAGGCGGCAGCGTCTCAGCCGGGCAGGTGGGCGATCGGGTTCGACATCGACCACGCCGCCAGCGCCCCCGACGCGGTACGCGGGACGGTCCTCACCTCGATGGTCAAGCGGTACGACGTCGCCGCGGCCGCCGCAGTCGACGCTGCGATCGAGGATCGCCTCGCCGGGGGTACCCGGCAGCTCGGGTTCGTCGAGGGGGGTATCGAGTGGTCGAGAACCGGCGGAGCACTCGACGCCCGCGCCGCCGAGATCGATGCCATCCGTGACTCGATCGCCAGCGGGGAGATCATCGTGCCGGAGAACGAGGAGCGCCGTGCGCTCGCACCACTCGGCGCGAGTTGCCCGGCCGACGGATGCCAGATCAGGATCCTGTCCGCCGAGCCGATCGGGTCGGAGCTGCAACTGATCCTCGAAGCGAACTGGACGCCGAGCACCCAGGCGTCACACGCCCATTACTACTGGTCACCCCAGTACACGGCGTCGCAGGTCGGTGGTGACTCGACGGCCCGGTTCGGGGTTCCGGTCGGGGCGTGGGATCTCGACGACCGCTATCCGCTGTACGTGACCGAGGGCGACGTGTCGCTGGCCAACCGGGGCAGCAACACCGAATTGTGCGTGACCGCCGCCGACGCCGGCCACAACGTGCTCGATCCCACGCTGTTCGACTGCATCTCGGTCGCCGGTCTCATCGACTGAGATCGGGCGGGCGGCGCCACCGACCGGTGATGACCCCACGTCGATCGAGCAGGTATTCCTGGCCGGGACCCGCGCGATTTGCGGGACACAACCCCGTCGACGTGTCCGCGCCGGATCGCGGGTGACCATCGTCGAGTCCGCAACGCGACGTGCCGACGTTCGATCGAGGTGTGCAACGCCGCCGACGGCGATTTCCCCGGTTCCTGCGCTCACGAGCGTCTTCACGGTCGCGGCACTAGGTTGAGGACATGGGACCGATCGTCGCAAACGCAGGTAAAGAGGTCGCGGCAGCGGTGCTGTCGGAAGCCGCCGACGAACTCCGCGGTCGCTCGAACCGCAAGTGGGCGGTGATGCTCCTGGCGTTCCTGGTCGGCATCGTCGTCGCCGTGGTCGTGATCAAGCGTCGCGGCGGAACCCTCCCGATCGAGAGCGATCCTCGCTGGGTCGAGATCATGGAGAGCCCACCCGCCTGACGGTTCGGTCGCAATCGGCTCCTGCGCGAGCATCGACCGAGGTGGTGCGGTCGCACATCGTCGTGCTCGTCGTCACCGGCATCCCCACCTTCGCCTCGCTCCTGGCCGCAGCGTGGGGTGTGTGGATCGTCGCGATCGAGATCGTCAACGCTCGGAGGACCGCCGCCGCAGGACGCACCTGCCGGAGTGCTGGGTCCGAGTCGCCACGTCGGACCCGGCCCGAACCGTTCCAGGTGCCGGCGCGACCGAGACTGTGACCTCCGGCCCAGGGCGCACCGGTGCATGGGCGCCTACTGTCGTAAGGGTGGACGCGCAGCGCCGGCGACGGTCGCGAAGGTGGGCCGACTTCCCGCTGGCGATGGCGATGATCGCACCGTCGGCGATCGTGCTCGGCGTGTTCGTGCTCTACCCGCTCGGCAGGGCGGTGTGGCTCGGCCAGCAGCGGTGCAACAACTTCGGCGGCAACTGCAAGTCGCAGGGGTTCGACCAGTACGTCGACCTGTTCCGCAGCACCGAGTTCCAGAACGCGCTGCTGGTCACGTTCAAGTTCGCGCTGATCACCGTCCCGCTGGGTCTGGTCGCCGGCGTCGCGCTCGCCGTGCTCGCCGACAAGTACCTGCGCGGGATCGGCACGTTCCGGGCGATCTTCTCCTCGACGGTCGCCACGTCGGTCGCCGTCGCCAGCCTGATGTGGCTGTTCCTCCTCCAGCCCTCGGTCGGCGCGCTCGCCAACGTCGAGTGGTTCAACAGCATCTTCCCCTCGGTCAAGGACCCCGGCTGGCTCCAGGACCCGGGCACCGCGCTGACCGCGGTGGCGATGTCGAGCGTGTGGGCCAACCTCGGGTTCACGTTCATCCTCGTCACCGCCGGCCTCCAGTCCGTTCCCCGCGACCTGTACGAGGCGGCGGCGGTCGACGGCGCCGGCGGCATCCGGCAGTTCTGGTCGGTCACCGTACCGATGCTCGGACCGACCCTGCTGTTCGTCCTGATCGTGCTGACCACCCGGGCGTTCCAGGCGTACGGCGAAGTCGACCTCCTGACCGACGGGGGGCCGCAGCCGCAGGACTCGACCACGACGATCACGTACTTCGTCTACGGCCAGAACTCCCCGATCCAGAGCGATGCCGGGCTCCAGGCGACCGGCGCGGTCCTGCTCTTCCTCATCCTCCTCGCGCTGTCGGCCCTGCAGCTCGGCGGGATCGGAAGGCGAGTCCACTATGGCAACTGAGCCCGATCGGAACCGACGCGATGGCCACTGATGCAGCCGAGCTGCACACCCGCGTCGCCGGCGACGTGGAGTCAGGACCGCGCCGGCGCGCCCGTGCCTACGACGAGCCGACCGGGATCCGTCGCATCGGCCGATACGCGTTGCTCGGGTTCGTCGCGTTCGTCGTGCTGTTCCCCGTGTACACGACCGTGATCGCGGCGTTGAAGCCGAGCGACAAGGTGCTCCAGAACCCGCTGCTCCCCGACGGGTTCACGCTCGCCGTCCTGCGCGACGCGTGGACCGACGGGCACCTCGGGCAGTACCTGCTCAACTCGTTCATCGTCGCGGTCGTCGTGACCGTCGCCCAGGTGGTCACCTCGGTCCTCGCCGCCTACGCCTTCGCGCTGCTCGAGTTCCCCGGCAAACAAGCGTTGTTCCTCGCCTTCGTCGCCACGCTGCTCGTCCCCCTCGAAGCGACGCTGGTCGTCAACTTCGACACGGTCGACGCGCTCGGCTGGGTCAACACCTATCAGGGCCTCGCCGCGCCGTTCCTGGCCACCGCGTTCGGGGTGTTCCTCATGCGCCAGGTGTTCCTCACCCTGCCGCGCGACCTCAAGGACGCGGCGGCGATCGACGGGGTCGGCCACCTCGGTTTCCTCCGTCATGTCGCGATCCCGCTGGTCAAGCCAACGCTCGGGGCGCTGGCGCTGTTCAGCTTCCTCGCCACCTGGAACCAGTACCTGTGGCCGAACCTGGTGATCAGCGACGACGACCGCAACACCGTGCAGAGCGGGCTGCGCCTGCTGAGCAAGTCGAACCTCGACCGACCCAACCTGGTGATGGCCGGCACGGTGATCGCCGCCGTACCGATCGCCATCGCCCTGATCGCGTTCCAGCGCCAACTCGTGCGCGGGCTGACCGCCGGCGCCGTCAAGGGATGAGCTGAAAGGATGACCTCATGAAGCCTCGGACCACAACGACCCGAGCGGCCGCGGCGCTCCTCACCTTGGGCCTCGCAGCCGCCGCGTGCGCTTCCGGGGAGTCGGCGCTCGACTCCGGCCAGGACGAACCGTCGGTCACCGAGGCGCCGGTGTCGACCGACGCCCCAGCCGGCGCGCCGTCGACCGACGGGGCGGAGGACTCCGCGCCGTCGACCGACGCGCCGACGACGCTGGCCCCGACGACGACGGTCGCTCCGCTGGCCGATTACCCACCGTGCCCGGTCGACGCCCTCGACGCGGCGGGCGGCCCGGTCGAGATCGTGTTCTGGCACGGCATGGCCAACGAACTGGAGAACGCGCTGGAGTTGCTCACTGACGTGTACAACGGCAGCCAGGATCGAGTGCGGGTCCGTCTGGAGAACCAGACGAGTTACGAGTCCACGATCGACAAGTACATCCAGTCCAGCCAGAGCAGCCGTCCGACGTTGGTCCAGCTCCCCGAGTACACGCTGCAGTCCTTCGCCGAATCGGGCACCGTGGTTCCGATGGCGGCGTGCGTCGAGGCGGCAGGCTACGACACCGGCCAACTGCTGCAACGGGCCGTCGATGCCTACACGTTCGAGGGGATCCAGTGGTCGATGCCGTTCAACGTCAGCAATCCGGTCCTCTACTTCAACCGGCCGATGTTCGTCGCCGCCGGGCTCGACCCCGACGACCCACCGGTGTCGCTGGAGGAGCTTCGCGCCGCGGCGCAGGCGCTGGTCGACTCGGGCGCGGCGAGCGTCGGCATGGTGTTCGACTCCGGCGCCGACTCGGGCGGTGCCTGGTTCCTCGAGCAGTGGTTCGGTCGTGCCGGCGAGCTCTACGCCGACAATGGCAACGGACGTCTCGCGCCCGCCACTCAGGTGCTGTTCGACAGCGACCTCGGGGTCGAGCTCCTGACGTTCGTCCAGGACATGGTCGACGACGGCCTCGCCGTCTCGGTCGGCGACAACCCGGGCGGCCAGGACGCGTTCCTCAAGCTCGCCGATCCCGACGCGCCGGGGGCGATGACGATCGGGACGTCGGCCGCGCTGGGCACGGTCGTCTCGTTGCTCGGCAGTGGATTCGTCGAAGGGCTCGGTCCCGAGGACATCGGCGTCGGCCCGATGCCCGGCCCCGGCGACCAGCCGGCCGCGCAGGTCGGCGGCGCGTCGCTGTGGTTGGTCGCCGACAAGGGCGACGCGGAGACCGCCGCGGCGTGGGACTACGTCCGGTTCCTGGTCGACGCCCAGTCGCAGTCGACGTGGGCGGCGGCGACCGGGTACGCGCCGGTGCGGGCCGACGCGCTCGACCTCGAGCCGCTGCAGACGACCTACGCGGTCGACCCACGGTTCCGGGTTCCGTACGACCAGCTCACCACCGAGTCCGACAGCCTCGCAGCGAACGGCCCGGTGCTCGGCCCGCAGCGTGAGGTCCGCGATGCCACGGCCAGGGCGACCGCCGCGGTCTTCGGCGGGGCCGACCCGGCGACGGCGCTCGCCGAGGCCGCCACCGCGGCCAACGCACTGATCACCAGCTACAACGAGCGCAACTGACCCGCCACTCCCCACCTCCAGCTCCACCTCCACCCCCACCCCCCGCCACTCCCAACCCCCAATCCGATCGCGTGATCATCTTGCGCAAATCCTGCGCGAGGTCATCACGCAATCGGGTGGGGTCGGTAGCCTGCCGGCACTATGACCACCCCGTTTCCCCCCTTCGATGGATCCGCTCCCAAGACGCAGAAGTTCTCGGCGCCCCCGGAGATGGGGATCGACCCTGCCAAGCGCTACACGGCCACGCTCGACACGTCGCTCGGCGAGATCGTGATCGCCCTCGACGCCCAGAAGGCGCCCAAGACGGTCAACAACTTCGTGTTCCTCGCGCTGCACCACTACTACGACGGCGTGATCTTCCACCGGATCATCAACGGCTTCATGTGCCAGGGCGGCGACCCGGACGGCACGGGGCGCGGCGGCCCAGGGTATCGCTTCGAGGACGAGCTCCCCGGCCCTCGCCAGTATCAGATCGGCTCGGTGGCGATGGCCAATGCCGGACCGAACACCAACGGCAGCCAGTTCTTCCTGATCTCGGGCCCGAACGGCGTCGCCCTGCCGCCGAACTACAGCTTGTTCGGCCAGATCGTCAAGGGTCTCGACGTGCTCGACGACATGCAGCGGGTCCAGACCGGTGGCGGCGACCGGCCGAAGGACGACGTGGTCATCAACTCCGTGACGGTCACGGAACACGACGACTGAGCGATCGAGGGCGGCGCACTCGCAGTGATCGGGGTGCCGGTCGACCTCAGCCGTCAGGACGGGCGCGGATGCCGGCGGTGAACGAGCTCTCCAACGCGCAAGCCCGGCGGATCGCCCTCGGGGCGCAGGGCTTCACCGACAGGCGCCCGACCGGGCGGGTCGACCGACGACACCTGCGGCGGGTGCTGAACCGGATCGGGCTGATTCAGATCGACTCGGTCAACGTGCTCGTGCGGAGCCAGGAGCTCCCGTTGTTCGCCCGCCTCGGACCGCACCCTCGCACCCTGATCGACGACGCCACCCGCGACGGGGAGCTGTTCGAGTTCTGGGTTCACGAGGCGAGCCATGTGCCGACTGCCCACTACCACCTGTACCGGTGGGCGATGCGCTTCCCGCACCGCTGGAAGGCGATGGATCGGTTCGCTGCCGACAAGCCCGGCTTCATCGACGACGTGTACCGATTCGTCGCCGACAACGGCCCGATCGCCGCCGGTGACCTGCGGCAGCGTCAGGGTCCCAAGGGATCGTGGTGGGACTGGGATGACGGCAAGCTCGCGCTCGAGGCGCTCTTCCACCAGGGCCGCGTCGCCGCGGTCCGCCGCGCCAGCGACTTCGCCCGGCTGTACGACCTGACCGAGCGCGTGATCCCGGCCGCCGTCCTCGCCCGCCCCGAGGTCCCCGAAGCCGAGGCTCGCAAGGAGCTGCTCGTGCACGCCGCCCGGTACCACGGCGTCGGCACGCTGGCCGATCTGTGCGACTACCACCGCCAACTGCCGACGACCTGCAAGCCCCTCGTCACCGAGTTGGTCGATGACGGTCGACTGCTGCCCGCCGACGTCGAGGGCTGGGACCGCCCGGCCTACCTCGACCCCGACGCCTCGATCCCGCGGCGCATTCCGGCCCGGGCGCTGCTCAGCCCGTTCGATCCAGTGGTCTGGCGGCGCGAGCGCGCCGAGCGGCTCTTCGGGTTCCGGTACCGGATCGAGATCTACACGCCGAAGTCCAAGCGCCAGTACGGCTACTACGTCCTGCCGTTCCTGCTCGGCGACGAACTGGTCGGCCGCATCGATCTGAAGGCCGACCGTCAGGCCCGGACCCTGCTGGTGCAGAGCGCCTGGGCCGAGCCGGGCATCGACCGGTCACACGTCGCCGCGGCGCTGGCCGCCGAGCTGCGGTCGATGGCCGGCTGGCTCGGCCTCGACGCCGGCGTCGCCGTTCGAGATCGTGGCGACCTCGCCGGCGCGCTCGCCGCGGAGTGAGAGCGCTCTCGGCGCCGCCAGCCCCGGTTCGCGAGACCACCGACACCGAGACCTCGCGACCGGCGCCCCCGGCCACCGCCACGCCCGACACGCGCCGACCCGGCACACCGCACGCTCTCGGCGCCGCCAGCCCCGGTTCGCGGGACGGACCGCGCCGAGAGGTCGTGCGAGCGGCGGTGGCGTCAGCGGGTGGCGTGTTCGGCGATGATGGGGCGCGGCCGAATCGCCCACCGCAGCGTGCGCGTCACCACATCGCCGGCGGGGCGGAGGGCGACCGCCTCGGTGACCGGGAGCCAGGGCAGGCGCAGCGGCCATCGGGTCCACGCGGGCATCAGCGCCACGGCGGCAGCGGCGATCAGGCCGTACGCCGGCCGTGCGCCGAGCGGCATCGGCGGTTGCAGCAGCAGATAGCGCGCCGCATCGCGCGCCTCGGCCGTGCCTCGCAACTCGGGGCGAAACGCACGCAGCTGATCGCGCAGCTCGCGCACCGAGGTCGGTGGCGCGACGACGCCGAGCGCGCTGGCGACGAGTGCGGCGTTCGCCACGTACTCGTCGCGCTCGTCGCGTCGCAGCGGACGCTCGCCGTACCGATCGTGGGCGGCGAGGAAGCTGTCGAGCTCGGCGAGGTGAACCCACGCCAGCAGGTGGGGATCGTTCGCCGCGTACGGCCGACCGTCGGGCGCGGTGCCGACGACGCGCTCGTGCACTCGATGGACCACCTCGACCGCGCGCTGCGCTTCCGACCCCGGCCCGTACGTCGTCGCGGCGAGGAAGTCAGCGGTCCGCTGTAGCCGGCCCCACGGATCGTGGCGGTAGTCGGAGTGCTGCGCGACGCCGGCCATCGCGAGCGGGTGCAGCGACTGGAACAGCAGCGCCCGCAGGCCGCCGACGAACATCGATGCATCGGCGTGCACTCGCCGTATCGGGGCATCGTCGGCGAACCAGCCACGCTCGTCACTGTCGAAGAGCTCGGCGCGCCGCCGCTCGGCATCGCTCCCGACCACGCGATCGCGCACCTGCCGTGCGAGCCACGTGCGTGGGTCCAACACCATTGGCCCATCGTGTCACGCCGCCGTGAGTACCATCCGAGCGTGGTCGACGATTCTGGAGACGCCGGATCGGCGCGCACGCCGTCGGTCCCCGACCTCGACGGGATCGATGCCGGCGCGATCGATCCGGTCAGTGGCCTGCGCTTCGATCGTCGGGCGACCGACCGCCGGCTCCCCAAGTGGGCGATCCCGGCGATCGTGCTGTTCTGGTTCGGGTTCCTGCTGACGAGCGCCGCCCACTTCGTGTTCGGGCGCCTCTCGGGCCTGCTCGTGCTGCTCCTCGTGTCGCTGTTCCTCGCGCTGGCCGTCGAGCCCGGCGTCAACCGCCTCTCGACGCGTGGGTGGCGGCGCGGCCGGGCGACGATCACGATCCTCCTCGGAGTACTGCTGTCGTTCCTCATCTTCATCGGCGCGGTCGGCACGCTGGTCGGCACGCAGGTCGCCGAGCTGCTCTCGGAGTCCGAGCGCTACATCACCGACACCGTGACCTGGCTCAACGACAGCTTCGGCACCGAAATCGACCCGCAGGACGTCGTCAACGAGTTCAACGACCCGAACGGGCGGGTTCAGCGGTTCATCCAATCCCAGGGCGACGAGGCGGTACGGCTGTCGCTCGCCGCGCTGGCGGTGATCTTCCAGGGCCTCTCGGTCCTGCTGTTCACCTACTACCTCGTCGCCGACGGGCCGCGGCTGCGCCGGGCGATCTGCTCGCGATTACGCCCCGCCCGTCAGGCGCAGGTGCTGCAGGCGTGGGAGCTGGCGATCACCAAGACCGGCGGCTACCTGTACTCGCGGGCGCTGCTCGCGCTCCTGTCGGCGTTCTTCCACTGGATCGTCTTCCAATCGATCGGTACGCCGGCACCGGTCGCCCTCGCGCTGTGGGTCGGCCTGATCAGCCAGTTCCTGCCGGTCGTCGGCACGTACCTGGCCGGCATCCTGCCCGCCCTCGTGACGTTCCTCGAGTCGCCGCTCAAGGCGGCGATCGTCGTCGGCTTCATCGTCATCTACCAGCAGATCGAGAACTACTTCTTCGCTCCCCGCATCACCGCCCGAACGATGGAGCTGCATCCGGCCGTCGCCTTCGGGGCCGCGCTCGGGGGCGCCGCCCTGCTCGGGCCGGTCGGGGCGATCCTGGCGTTGCCGGCGGCGGCGATGATGCAGGCGCTGGCGAGCGAGTGGGGCGACCGCTTCGACGTGGTCGACAGCCACCTGACCGCGATCCCCGCACCGAAACGGCCGCGAGGTGACCCGCAGCCGACCACAGGTGCCGGCGATGACGGAGGTTGACACACGCTTTTCGGCGACGTCGTTCGCACCGATCGCGGTCGCCACGCGCAGCGGGTACGACGAGTCGTTGCACCATGGCGCGGGCGTCGTGCTCGGTGCGGATGGAACGATCGATGCGCAGGTCGGTGACCCGGAGCTGGTGGTCTACCCGCGGTCGGCGCTCAAACCGCTCCAGGCGACGGCGATGGTCGCGCTCGGCCTCGAGCTGCCCGAGGAGCTGCTGGCCCTCGTGTGCGCGAGCCACGACGGCACCCCGGCCCAGCTCGACGGCGTGCGCCGGCTCCTCGCCTCGTTCGACCTCGGCGTCGACGATCTACGCAACACGCCGGCGCGGCCCTACGGCGCCGCGCCGCGCGAGGCGGCCATCGCTGCGGGGGTCCCGCCGTCGCCGCTCCAGCAGAACTGCTCCGGCAAGCACGCCGGGATGCTCGCGACGTGCCGGATCAACCACTGGCCGATCGCCGGCTACCTCGAGACCGATCACCCGCTGCAGGCCCACGTCCTGGCTGCGATCGACGGCGAGTCGGCCGACGTGCACCACGTCGGGGTCGACGGTTGCGGCGCCCCGACCCACGCCATCTCGCTCGCCCGCCTCGCCGGAGCGTTCGCCGCGATCGCGCGATCGGGATCGGTGGTCGCCTCCGCGATGAGCCGCCGTCCGGAGTGGGTCGGTGGACCCGAGCGCGACGTCACGATCTGGATGCGGGCGGTCCCGGGGCTGATCGCCAAGGAGGGAGCGGCGGGCGTGATGGCGCTGGCGCTTCCCGACGGCCGCGCCGCGGCGTTCAAGATCGCCGACGGCTCCGACGAGGCCCGACGGGCGGTGACCACCGAGGCCCTCAGGGCGATGGGCGTCGATGTCGACGGGCGGCTCGCCCCGGTCGCCGCCGAGGTCGCGGTTCCGACGCTCGGCAAGGGGGTTCCGGTCGGGGCGATCCGCGCGCTGGACTGGGAGCGATGCAGTTCCTGACGCTCGACCGCGACGCGTTCACCTATGGCGCGGCGCAGGCGATCGCGCCCGGCGTGCGCCGCGTGATCGCCCGCAACCCGTCGAAGTTCACGTACCACGGCACCGGCACGTACATCATCGGCACCGGCGACGTCGTGGTGATCGATCCCGGTCCGGATCTCGGCTCGCACCGCGACGCGCTGGCCGCGGCCACCGCCGGCGAGCGGATCCGGGCGATCCTGGTCACCCACTGCCACGCCGACCACTCGCCGCTCGCCGCGTGGCTCTCCGCCGAGTCCGGCGCGCCGACCGTCGCCTTCGGCCCGCACGGCGACGATGCGTGGGACATCGGGGACGACTCCGATGTGGCGTCCTACGACGTCGACGAGGAGGCGGACGAGGTGGATGAGCCGGGTCCGCAGGCCGCCGCCCACACGGACGGGGCGCACGGCGAAGCGGTTCCCGACATCGAGATCGCGGTCGAGGAATCGGTCGACCGCGCGTTCACCCCCGACGTCGCGGTGCGGACCGGCGACGAGATCGCCGGCGCGCCGGGTTGGGTGATCACCGCAGTGCACACTCCCGGTCACACCTCGAACCACACCTGCTACGCGTTCGACGACGGGTCGACGCGCACGCTGTTCACGGGCGACCACGTCATGGGCTGGAGCACGACGGTCGTCTCGCCACCCGACGGTGACATGGCCGCGTACCTCGAATCGCTGCAGGTGGTGGCCGGACGCGCCGACGACATCGGCGTTCCGACCCACGGCCCGCCGATCCCCGATCTCGCTCGCCACGTGCGCCGACTGATCGAGCACCGCGTCGACCGAGAGCGCCAGGTGCTCGACGCGGTCCGCGGCGGCATCGGGACGATCCCACCGATCGTGACCCGGCTGTACGTCGACACGCCGCGCCGCCTCCACCGGGCGGCGGCCCGCAGCGTGCTGGCCCACCTCGTCAAGCTGGTCGACGACGGCAGGGTCGCGACCCTCGGTCCGGAACGCCGCCCCCGCCTCGACAGCACCTTCGCCGCCACCTGACCGGTTCGGGGTCAGGCACCGAACAGAGCGGGCGGCGGCAACTCCGCGCCGGGCAACGAGCACCGACGTATCGTGCGGGGCGATGAAGCAGTTGGTCGAGCCGGATCCGTGGACGGTGGTGCAGGACGGGTTCGACCCGGTCGAGCATCGCGTGTACGAGAGCCTGTTCAGCCTTGGCAACGGGCACTTCGGCGGTCGCGGCAACCACGAGGAGCGATACACCGGCGACACGCTGCCCGGCAACTATCTGGCCGGGATCTACTACCCCGACCCGACCCGCGTCGGCTGGTGGAAGAACGGCTATCCCGACTACTTCGCCAAGGTGCTCAACGCCGCCGACTGGAAGCGCATCGACATCGACATCGACGGCGAGCCGCTCGACCTCGCCACCGCGGACGTCCACGAGTATCGCCGGGTGCTGCACCTGCACACCGGCGAGCTCGAGCGCACGTTCCGGGCGACGCTGCCCAACGGTCGTACGGTGGCCGTCGAAACCGTGCGGTTCCTCAGCATGACCCGTCGGCACCTCGGCGTGATCCGCTACCGCATCACGCCGATCGGCGCCGGCGCCTCCCTCCGCATCGTGCTCGCCGTCGATGGCGATGTCGTCAACGAGGACTCCAACTATGACGAGGGGTTCTGGACCGAGGTGTCACGCGACGTCGACGGGACGCGCGTCTCGGTCGTGTCGCAGACGAAGAAGACCGCGTTCGTGTGCTGTACCGCGGCCGACTTCGAGCTGCGCGTCGACGGACGGCCGCACGGCGTCGAGCCGGCCGCCATCGACGATCGCCCGCTCTACATGGCGGCGGTCGTCGATGTCCACGTCGAGGCCGGGCAGGAGGTCGAGATCGTCAAGTTCGGCGCCAACGTCACATCGCGTGACGCCGTCGACGTCCGCGGTGCGGCCCTCGACGAGCTCGACGAGGCGGCGGCGGTCGGGTTCGACCTGCTGCGCACCGAGCACCGAGCGGCGTGGGCCCGAAAGTGGGAGATCAGCGACGTCGTCATCGAGGGTGACCCCGCCGCGCAGCAGGGCATCCGGTTCAACATCTTCCAACTCCACTCGACCTTCACCGGCGACGACCCGGACCTCAACATCGGACCCAAGGGCTTCACCGGCGAGAAGTACGGCGGGGTGACGTACTGGGACACCGAAGCGTTCTGCCTCCCGTTCTTCCTCGCCACGACGGAACACGAGGTCGGCCGCAACCTGCTGCGCTACCGCCACCGCCAACTCGGCAAGGCGATCGAGAACGCTGAGAAGCTGGGGTTCACCGACGGCGCGGCGCTGTTCCCGATGGTCACGATCAACGGCGAGGAATGCCACAACGAATGGGAGATCACGTTCGAGGAGATCCACCGCAACGGGGCGATCGCGTTCGCGGTCTTCGACTACATCCGCTACACCGGCGACGACGCCTACCTGCTCGCCGGCGGTCTCGAGGTGCTGATCGCGATCTCCCGGTTCTGGGCGCAGCGGGTCACGTGGTCCGAGCAGCGCGGTCAGTGGGTGATGCTCGGCGTGACCGGCCCGAACGAATACGAGAACAACGTCGACAACAACTGGTACACGAGCCTGATGGCCCAGTGGACGCTGCGCTACACCGCCGAGGCGATCGACCGGTCGCGAGGGCTCGATCCGGAGGCGACCGCCGGCCTGCTCGACCGGGTCGGCTTCGACGAGCCCGCCGAGCGGGCGCGCTGGGCCGACGTCGCCGACAACATCCACCTCCCCGAGGACCGCGAACTCGGGATCTTCCTCCAGCAGTCGAACTACCTCGACAAGGAGCTGCTCACCGTCGCCGATCTCGATCCGGCCGAGCGGCCGATCAACCAGCACTGGTCGTGGGACCGCATCCTGCGATCGCCGTACATCAAGCAGGCCGACGTCCTCCAGGGGCTCTGGGTCCTCGAGGACCGGTTCGACCTCGACACGATCCGCCGCAACTTCGACTTCTACGAGCCGCGCACCGTGCACGAGTCGTCGCTGTCGCCATCGGTGCACGCCGTGCTCGCGGTCCGTCTGGGGCGGCTGGCGAAGGCCCACGAACTGATGCTGCGCACCGCCCGCCTGGACCTCGACGACTACAACAACGACACCGCCGACGGCTGCCACACGACGAGCATGGCCGGCACGTGGATCGCGGTCGTCCAGGGCTTCGGGGGCCTCCAGGTCGTCGGCGGCGAGCTGTGTCTCGATCCGGTGCTGGCGCCGGGTTGGACCACACTCGGTTTCCAGATCCAGTTCGGCGGTGCGTGGCTGTCGGTCAGCGCCGGCGCCGATGCGGTCACGATCGAGAACCGCGGCGACCGGTCGGTGACGATCCGGCTCGGCGATGAGCCGCATACGATCCCGCACCTGCAGGCGGTGACGCTCCCCGTCGCCCGGTGACCGGGTGACGTACGGCTCCTCGGCTCCCGCTGACCAGCCGGCTCGTCGACGATCGGCGAAGCGAACCCGCGGCTGCGACCGTCGATCGCCGTCCGCAACCCTCGATCGCCGACCGACCGCAACGCAGGTGGCTCGCCGCGCCATCATTGGGGGATGAACCGACCGATGTGCTTCGTCCTGAGCGGCGCGCTGTTGCTCGCGGCCTGCGGGTCAGGTGACGGCTCGTCCGGTTCGGCGCCGCCCGAGGCGACCGACGCACCGACCACCGAACCGGCGGTGACCGAGCCCGAGGCGACCGACGCACCGACCACCGAACCGGCGGTGACCGAGCCCGAGGCGACCGACGCACCGACCACCGAACCGGCGGTGACCGAGCCCGAGGCGACCGACGCACCGACGGCGTGGTCGACGTTCGATCACGACGGCGACTGCGTCTGCGCCGACGGCAGCCCGATCGAGTTCCTCGAGCGCCCAGCCGATCCGACCAAGGTCGTGCTCTACTTCGAGGGTGGCGGCGCGTGCTTCAGCGCCGAGACATGCGCACTGGAAGGCGGCACGTACGTGTCGAGCGATGAGGTGACGGCGGAGGGCCTCGCCGCCCGTGGCGGGATCTTCGACGCCGCCAATCCGGAGAACCCGCTCGCCGACCACACCTTCGTCTACGTCCCGTACTGCACGGGCGATGTCCACCTGGGTGCGACGACGACGGAGTACTCCGACGAGCTGACCATCCGCCACAACGGCTTCGTCAACGGCGTCGCCGCGCTCGATCATCTGGTGGCGACCTATCCCGGCGCCGAGCAGCTGATCGTCACCGGTGCCAGTGCCGGTTCCGTGCCGACCCCGCTGTTCGCCGGCCTCGCCGCCGACCTCCTGCCCGACGCCGAGATCATCACGTTCGGCGACAGCTCGGGGGCCTACCCGGACGTGCCGGCGATCAATGCGGTGATCGGCGGGGTCTGGGGGACGGCCGGCTCGATCCCCGACTGGCCGGAGAACGAGGGACTGACCGTCGAGGACTGGAGCTTCCCCGACCTGTACGTCCAGGCCGGTCGCCACGCGCCTGACATCACCTTCGCCCGCTTCGACCACGCGTTCGACGAGGTCCAGGCGACGTTCGGCGCGCTCGCCGGTGTCGCCGCCGACGACCTGGTCACGCTGATCGACGAGACCGAGGCACAGGTCGAGGCCGGCGGGGTCCCGCTCGCCACCTTCGTCGCGCCCGGGACCGATCACACGATCATCGGCGGTGACGGCTTCTACGAGATGGAGGTCGGCGGCGTGCGGCTCGTCGATTGGCTCGCTGCGCTGGTCGACGGCGAGGTCCCGGCCGACGTCCACTGCGACGTCTGCAACTGATCGGGCTGCCCTCCGACCCGGCCGGTCGGCGGCGCGTCCAGGGGACGGCTGCTCAGCCCAGCTGGTCGTGGAGGAACGCGATCACCTGCGGCCAGATCTCGGCGTACTTCGCTTCGTCCAGCGTGCCGAACGCGTTGTGCGGCGCCATGAACGCGTGGCCGGTACCGGCGTGCACGGTCAGCGTCACGTCCTTACCCATGTCGCGCAGCTCCTGCTCGAGCGCCCGGGCCGCGTCCGGCGAGAAGTGATCGTCGTGCTCGGCCATGTGGCCCTGGATCGACGCCTCGATCGCCGAGAGGTCGGGGCGATCGTCACCGGTCGGGAACCCGTAGAACGGCACGGCGGCTTTCACCTTGTCCGGGCGCAGCGCGGCGAGCACGAACGTCAGCAGGCCGCCCATGCAGAACCCGACCACGCCGATGCCGTCGCCGGTGGTCGCTTCGTGCTCGGCGAGGTAGTCGACCGCGCCGCTCATGTCGCGCCCGGCCCGATCGGGTGGCAACGCACTCATCATCTCGCCCGCCCTGTCCATCTCGGTGTGGCCGGCGAGCTCACCGTGGTACAGGTCGGGGGCGAGCGCGACGAACCCGGCCGCGGCGAGGCGATCGGCCATCTCCTTGATCCCCGAGTCGAGCCCCCACCATTCCTGGACGACGATCACGCCGGGCCCGGTACCACCCTCGGGGGTGGCGAGGTAGCCGCCTGCGGTGCTGCCGTTGCTAGCGAATTCGACCATCGATCCCATCACCGCGACGGTAGTACGCAGGACACCTGGGCGAGATCATCGTCGGACTCGTCGCCGACCTCGAACGCAGTCACACCCGAACGTCGCGCACTCGGCAGACAGATCGCACCGTCCGTCCGGAAGCGAACGCGAGCACGCGCCGCGACCACGCGCGAGAAAGGGCTGGATGCGCACACGTACGATTCCCGCCCTGCTGGCCGCCGGCGCGCTCGACGATCGCGGCGTGTTCGGACGACGACCCGATCCCCAACGGAAACGTCGATCCGAGCGCGGACGACGCCCCGGGTGGTGGCGACATCGACGTGCCCGACGGGATGACCGTCACGTCGGACGGGTTCATCATCGAGGAGGTCCAGGCGGGCGACGACGTCGCGACCCAGCTCCTGATCCGGCTGTTCGGTTTCGCCGACAACATCCCGGCCGACGACCGCGCCTGCATGAGCGGTGAGCTCGCGCCCCTGTTCCCCGACGGCGTCGTACCCGCAGACATCGAGTTCACCGAGGACCTCGCCGAAGCGATCGACGGGGCAGCGGAAGCCTGCAACGTCACAAGGTGAACGCAACCTCGTGATGAGGACGCGGGACGATCATCACGGCAACTCCAACCTCGTCATGGACGCAACCTCGCCATGAGGACGCGGGACGATGATCACGAGGTGCTCGTCGCCGGCGTCGGCGAGGCGAGGGCGCGGACGGGCGCGGGAACGACCGCTACGGTGGAGCTCGTGCGCCGATTCGTGACCCTGCTGACCGTCTGCTGCCTCGGAGCCGTCGCGCTACAACTTCTACGTGCGCGGGATCGACACCGGGTTCGATCCGGCGGATGCCGGCACGCCCACCGACGAGCCCGCGTTCGACACCAACCAGACGGTCCGGGAGCAGTTCGTCGAGCAGTTGACCGCGATCGGCTTCTCGACCGAGGAGGCGAACTGCGTCGTCGACGAGGTCGATTTCAACGCGACCAACATCACCGACGCGGAACTGCTCGAGGTGTTCTCCCGTTGCGGCATCTCCCCTGACCGGCTCGAGCAGATCGGCTTCTGACGTTGACGGCGCGGCCGCGCGCTCACGGATGCGTGGGCGGGTCGGTCGGATGACGGGACCCGACCGACCCGCGTTCACTCGACGATCTGGGCCTGGGTGTACAGCTCGATGCCGATGTCGGCGATCATCGACAGCTGGGTGTCGATCCAGTCGAGGTGCTCCTCTTCGCCGAGGACGAGGTGTTCGAGGATCTCGCGGGTGCCGGGATCGCCTTCGGTGAGCGCCAGCGCCACGCCGCGGCGGTAGCGCTCGATCGCGGCGATCTTCGAGCTCGCGGTCGACCTCGAGCTGCTCCTGCACCGTCTCGCCGACGCGGATGCTGTCCATCCGCTGCATGTTGGGCATCCCGTCGAGGAGGATGATGCGGTCGATCAGCTTCTCGGCGTCGTGCATCTCCTCGATCGACTCCGCGCGGTACTTGCTCGCCAGACGCTGCCACCCCCAGTTCTCGCACAGCTTGGAGTGGGCGAAGTACTGGTTGATCGCGGCGAGCTCGGCCGCGAGGGCCTCGTTCAGGAACTCGATGATCGCGGGGGAACCTTGCATGAGACCGGACGTTACCCGTCGCTACCCGCCGACGACGGCGCCGCGGATCAACTGGAGGAGCTGCTCGATCGAGTCGCGACAGCCGCCGCACCGGCCGCCGGCGCCACACTGCGCGGTGACTTCGTCGACGGTGAGGTCGTGCACGGACGCCCCGCCGGCCGCGATCTGGTTGATCGTCCGATCGTTGACGAACTGGCAGTGGCAGATCACCATCGCCAAGATGTTAGGGCCACCTAATACCGGATGCAAGGCCGACAGAAGGAACGATCATCCGGCCCGGATGTGGCCGCCGGCCCGGGATACGGAGCGCTCGGTCCGGGGTGACCAGCCTGCAGACCGTGAGGGTGCGCGGGTCGGCGTCGACGCCTACTGCTTCTGCGAGCGGGGCGTCGTGCTGGGGAACATCTCCCGTCGAGCGTGGCGTGAACCCGTACGAGGCCGGCACGGTCCTCTGCGAGGCATCGCCCCCTCCTCGCCGGCTACGCGCACAGCCGACCGTTGGCGCCCGTTCTGGCGGCCCCCTTGCCCCCGAGTGCCACTCCCCCCAGCCGCTCGCGTCGCGGTGCTGACGCGGGATGCGCTCACCATCGCAAGGCAAACAGGAGTGGGGCCGGGGGACGGTCAGGCGAGGAGGCCGGTGTGCTCCTCGACTGCGGCGACGACCGAGTGGGCGGCGAGCAGGTCGTCGGCTCGCGCCAGCTCGGGGGCGAGGTGGCGGTCGGGTCCGGGGCCGGGGACGGACTCGCGCAGCACCCGCACGGCGGCGCCCGTCGCCGCCGCCGGGAGCAGCGGGGCGCGCAGGTCGATCGCCCGGGCGGCGGCGACCCACTCGACCGCCAGGATGCGGCGCAGGTTGTCGACGACCTGGCGCAGCTTGCGCGCCGCGCCCCAGGCCATGCTGACGTGATCCTCCTGCAGCGCCGACGTGGGGAGCGAGTCGACGCTGGCCGGAGCGGCGAGCCGCCGGTTCTCGGCACACATCGCGGCGACGGTGTAGTGCCCGATCATCAGCCCGCTGTCGACCCCCGGGTCGTCGGCGAGGAACGGCGGCAGCCCGTGCGAACGATGGTGGTCGAGGAGGCGGTCGAGCCGGCGCTCGGCGATCGACCCGACGTCGGCGAGTGCGATCGCGAGGTAGTCGGCGACCAAGCCGAGCGGCGCGCCGTGGAAGTTGCCGCACGACTCGACCCGGCCGTCGGGCAGCACCATCGGGTTGTCGATCGCGCTGGCCAGCTCGCGCTCGGCGACGGCGCGGACGTGGTCGAGGGTGTCGCGGGCGGCACCGTGGACCTGCGGCGTGCAGCGGATCGAGTACGCGTCCTGCACCCGGACGTCGTCCTCGCGATGGCTGGCGACGATCGGGGAGCCGGCGAGCATCGCCCGCAGGTTGGCCGCGCTGGCGGCCTGGCCGGGGTGCGGGCGCAGGGCGAGGAGGTCGGCGGCGTAGGCCCGGTCGGTGGCGAGCAGGCCCTCGACGGTCTGGGCGGCGACGATGTCGGCGGTGGTCAGCAGGCGCGCCGCGTCGGCGCAGGCGAGGCACAACATGCCGAGGATGCCGTCGGTCCCGTTGGTCAGCGCCAACCCCTCCTTCTCGGCGAGCTCGAGCGGGTGGAGACCGACCGTCTCGAGCGCCGTGGCGGCGGGGACGATCTCCTCGCCGAGCCACACGTCGCCCTCGCCGAGCAGGGCGAGAGCGGCATGGGCGAGCGGCGCGAGATCGCCGCTGGCGCCGAGCGACCCGTGCTCGGGCACGAGCGGGACGATGCCGGCGTTGAGCAGGGCGACGATCGATTCGGCGACGATCGGCCGTGCCCCGCTGGCGCCCAGGGCGAGTGTCCGCGCCCGCAGGAATATCATCGCCCGCACCACCTCGGGCTCGACCGGCGGCCCCATTCCGGCGGCGTGGGACCGGATCAGCGAGACCTGGAGCGCCGAGCGGCGCTCGGGTGCGATCGTCGTGGTCGCCAGCGCGCCGAAGCCGGTCGAGATCCCATAGCTCGGAGCACCCTCGGCCAGGCGCTCGACGATCTCGCGCGCCCGCGCCATCCGCCCGAGCGCGTCCGCGGTCAACTCGACCGGCCGGTGCTGCCGGGCGACTGCGACGACATCCGCGATCGTGACGCCGGGTCCGTCCAGCTGCACGGTCATGGCCGGGGTCCGGTCGGCGGGAGGTGGTCGCGTCGGCCGGTCATGGCCGGGCTCCGGTCGGCGGGAGGTGGTTGTGCTCGTCGGTCATGCTCGGGCTCCGGTCGGTTGTGTCGGCAGGTGGTCGCGTCGGCCGGTCGTGCTCGGGCTCCGTCGGTCGTCTCGGGACGGGATCGCGCTCGTCGGTCATCGTCGGCTCGGGTACGCGGTGTCGGACATCGGCGGCGCGACGTCGACGTCGGTGTCGGGAGATCGCCGGGCGGGCGCCGGTCGCGGCCCGGTGGTCGAGGCGGCGGGTCGTGGTCGCATCCCAGGCGGGTGCTGCCCGTCGGGGCGATACCCGATGTGCCATCACGGGGCGGTCTCGCTCGGCGCGCAGAGGGCGATCGAGATCGAGGTGGCGGTGTCGGCGAGCGCCTCGCCCGCCCGGTCGCGGCGCGGGCCGGAGAGCCGGTCGGCCGGGCCGAGCACCGACAGCGCACCGACCACCCCCGCATCGCCGAACACCGGCGCGGTGAGCGCGGTGACGTCGGACTCGATCGCCCCGGTGTTGACGTTGACCGCCGGGCGCCGGCCCGGCGGCTGCGGTGCGGCGAGGAGCGCGGCCCCGACCGCGGTGCCCTCGATCGGGACCGACCGCCCGACCCAGCCGACATGACGGATCGCCCGCGGGCTCTCGACGGTGGCGATGTACACCGCCTCGGTGCCGTCGCGCACGGCGAGGTAGACCGATTCCTCGGTGGTGGTCGCCAGTCGGTCGAGGTGGGGTTGGGCGGCAGCGATCAGCCGGGCATAGGGGCCGGACCGGAACGCGGCCAGCGCGAGTCGCAGGAACGACGGGCCGACCGAGTACTGCGCCAACTCGTCGCGCACGAGGTAGCCGGATTCCATCAGCGCCCGCAGGTGGCGCAGCGCGGTGCTCGTCGGGAGCCCGACCGCCGAGGCCGCGTCGCCGAGCCCGATCGATCCGGTCGTGATCACCGTGTCGAGCAGCGACAGCGCTCGCTCGGCCGACCGCGAGCGGTGCAGCGTCGACGCCTCGTCGGCGGTCGAGCGGGGTGCGGGGGTCACGACGGTGATTTCATCCTGTGAAACGGGATTCGGTTGGTTGACAAGGTAGAGAGTCGGCGGTCACACTGCAAGCAGCCCGCACGAACGAGGAACGGAACGTCTCATGCCGACCACCGGATCACCAGGTGCCGCCCCGCCGCCCGGCGGTGTCCGCGCCCCGCGGGGCACCGCGCTGACCTGCCGCGGATGGCAGCAGGAGGCGGCGTTCCGGATGCTCCAGAACAACCTCGACCCCGAGGTCGCCGAGCGCCCCGACGACCTGGTCGTGTATGGCGGCACCGGGCGAGCCGCCCGCTCATGGCCCGCGTACCACGCGATGCTGCGCACGCTGACCACCCTGGCCGACGACGAGACGATGCTCGTCCAATCGGGCAAACCGGTCGGCGTGCTGCGCACCCACGAGTGGGCACCGCGGGTGCTGATCGCCAACTCCAACCTCGTGCCCGACTGGGCGAACTGGGACGAGTTCCGCCGGCTCGAACACCTCGGCCTGACGATGTACGGGCAGATGACCGCCGGCTCGTGGATCTACATCGGCACGCAGGGCATCCTCCAGGGCACCTACGAGTGCTTCGCCGAGATCGCCCGCAAGCGCTTCGGTGGCACCCTCGCCGGCACGCTGACCGTCACCGCCGGGCTCGGCGGGATGGGTGGCGCGCAGCCGCTTGCGATCACGATGAACGACGGCGTCGCGCTGTGCGTCGAGGTCGATCCCGAGCGGGTCCGCCGGCGGGTCGAGACGAGGTACCTCGACGAGGTCGCCGACGGGTACGACGACGCGCTGCGCCGGTGCGCGGCCGCGGTCGCGCAACGGCGGGCCCTGTCGGTCGGGCTGGTCGGCAACGCCGCCGACGTGCTGCCCCGCCTGCTCGCCGACGGCGTCGATGCGCACATCGTCACCGACCAGACCTCGGCCCACGACCCCCTGAGCTACGTCCCCAACGACCTGACCCCGGAGGTCGCGGCCGAGCTGCGCGAGGGCGATCCCGAGCAGTACATCCGGCGGGCGCGGATCGCGATGGCGACGCACGTCGAGGCGATGGTCGGCTTCCTCGACCGCGGCGCCGAGGTGTTCGACTACGGCAACAGCCTGCGCGCCGAGGCCGAGCTCGGCGGCTACGACCGGGCGTTCGCCTACCCGGGTTTCCTGCCGGCCTACATCCGGCCGCTGTTCTGCGAGGGCAAGGGGCCGTTTCGGTGGGTCGCGCTGTCCGGCGACCCCGCCGACATCGCCGCCACCGACCGCGCAGTGCTCGACGAGTTCCCCGACGACGAGGGGCTGGCCCGCTGGATCCAGCTCGCCGGCGAGCGGGTCGCGTTCCAGGGCCTGCCGGCGCGGATCTGCTGGCTGGGCTACGGCGAGCGACACCGGCTCGGGCTGCGCTTCAACGCAATGGTTCGCAGCGGCGAGGTCAGCGCACCGATCGTGATCGGCCGCGATCACCTCGACTCCGGATCGGTCGCCTCGCCCTACCGCGAGACCGAGGACATGCTCGACGGCAGCGACGCGATCGCCGACTGGCCGCTGCTCAACGGCCTGGTCAACACCGCATCCGGGGCGACCTGGGTGAGCATCCACCACGGCGGCGGCGTCGGCATCGGCCGGTCGATCCACGCCGGCCAGGTCAGCGTCGCCGACGGCACCGACCTCGCCGCCGAGAAGCTCGAGCGAGTGCTGTCCAACGACCCGGCGATGGGTGTGCTACGCCACGTCGACGCCGGGTACGACGCGGCGGTCGACGTGGCCGCCGAGCGGGGCGTCCGGATACCGATGTCGGAGGGTTGATGGAGCGGGGGCGACGGGGAGGTCGGGCGGCGCGGGCCGCCCGCACGACGGCGGCGGGCCCGGTCCAGCGGCCGTTCTGCCAGCCCCGGCTCACCTGGGAGCCGACCCGCGGTGTCTCCGACGACGAGCTCGAATCGATCCACCGCGCGTCGCTGCTCGTCCTGCGAGATGTCGGCATCGAGATCCTGCACGCCGGCGCCCGCACGCTGCTGGCGGGCGAGGGCGCCGACACTACCGACGGCGACCCGCGGGTCCGCTTCGATCCCGATCTCGTCGTCGAACTGATCGCCCACGCCCCCGCCGAGTTCACGCTGCACGCCCGCGACCCGGCCCACGACCTGCGGATGGGCGGCGACTCGATCGCGTTCGGCGCGGTCGCCAGCGCCCCCAACGTCTCCGGCCGCGGCCGGCCCCGGCACCCGGGCACCCACGAGGACTTCCGGGGGCTGGTCCGGCTCAGCCAGTTCCTCAACGCCGTGCACTTCCATGGCGGGTACCCGGTCGAGCCGATCGACCTGCACCCGTCGGTGCGGCACCTGCACGCGATCTTCGACCTGCTGACGATGAGCGACAAGGCGATCCACTCCTACAGCCTCGGCCGGCAGCGCTCGCTCGACGCGCTGGAGATGGTGCGCATCGCCCGCGGCCTGACCGCCGAGGAGCTGGAGGTCCAGCCGTCGGTCTTCTCGATCATCAACACCTCGTCGCCGCTCCGGCTCGACACCCCGATGATCGAGGGCATCATCGAGCTGTCGGCGCGCAACCAGCCGATCGTGATCACGCCGTTCACGCTCGCCGGCGCGATGGCTCCGGTGACGCTCGCCGGCGCGCTCGTCCAACAGAACGCCGAAGCGCTCGCCGGGATCGCGCTGACGCAGGCGGTCCGCCGCGGTGCGCCGGTGGTCTACGGCGGCTTCACCTCCAACGTCGACATGCAGTCCGGGTCGCCCGCGTTCGGCACGCCCGAGTTCCTGCGCGCCGCGCTGATCGGTGGGCAGCTCGCCCGTCGCTACCGCCTGCCGTACCGATCGTCGAACGTCAACGCGGCGAACTCCCTCGACCCGCAGTCGGCCTACGAGAGCATGTTCTCACTGTGGGGGGCGGTGATGGGCGGGGCGAACATGATCATGCACGCCGCCGGCTGGATGGAGGGCGGTCTGTGCGCATCGTTCGAGAAGATGGTGCTCGACGCCGAGCTGTTGCAGATGGTCGAGGCGTCGCTCGAGCCGGTCGTGGTCGACGACGCGACCCTCGCGCTCGAGGCGATCGCCGACGTCGGTCCCGGCGGCCACTTCTTCGGCACCGACCACACGCAGCAGCGCTACCGGACGGCGTTCCACGTTCCGATGCTCTCCGACTGGCGTAACCACGAGTCGTGGATCGAGGCCGGGCGGCCGACCGCGGATGGCAAGGCGACCCTGCTCGTCGAGGAGTTCCTCGCCGCCCATGTCGACCCGCCGATGCCCGCCGCAGTGCACGAGGAACTCGCCGACTTCGTCACCCGCCGCGTCGCCGAGGGCGGCGTCGAGACCGACTTCTGATCACCGTGCCGCCGAGATGACCGACGACCTTCGCCCACCAGCCGAGAGGCCGGCACCCGAGAGGCCGGCGCCGGAGAGGAGTTCCGTGGAACCCGTCCGCTGGACCCCCGTCGTGCTCAGCGTCGAGGAGAGCCCGGCCGACCACCCGTGCGCCGCCGTACGCCACTACCACTCCGATCTGGCGCTGATGACCTACCTGCTGCAGGACCTTCGGGTCCTCGCCCGACGGGCGGCCAAGGGTGAGATCGCGCTCGAACCGTACGGCTCGCTGACGTGGGACGTGCACGGGCTGCGGCGGCGCACCGTCGTGTGCGATCCACAACGGTTGACCGAGCACGCCGACGTGCAGTGCGTCGGCTTCTTCGGCAACCGGCGCAACACGCCCGAGGCAGCCGAGGTCGACGAGATCGAGCTCGACGTGATCGCCGAGTTCCGGAACCACCCGGGGATCGTCAGCTACAGCTCGGTCGAGCTGGTCGACAACCAGTGGGCCAACCTCGTGCTCCACACCGATCCGGGCGACCGCGAGGCATGGCGTCACAGCGAGACGCACATCGCCGCCGCCGAGGAGCTCGCACCGAGGGTCTACTGCGACGTGCGGATCCACAACGGGCACATCAACGACGGCGCGGTCGGTTGCGAGACCGTGATCGTCGAGACGACGAAGTACTGGGACTACGACTCGGCGCCGGTCTGGCACGCGCTGCGCCTGCTCCCCGGCGGTACGACCGAGACCTTCGGCAGCCCGTGGTCGGAACGGGCCAGGTGAGCGGCGTCCGATGAGCGCGATGACCTACTGGTGCGAGTACGCCTGGCTCGGCGGGGAGGGCGTGACGAGCGGTGTGACGATCGCCGTCGACGGCGACCGGATCGCCACCGTCGCCGCCGCGGTCCCGGTACCGCCGCCGGGCGCGATCGAGTTGGTCGGGCTGACCCTGCCGGCGTTTGCCAACGCCCACAGCCATGCGTTCCATCGCGGCACTGCGCGGGCGGACGCACGCCGCCCGGGGAAGCTTCTGGACGTGGCGCGACCTGATGTACGGCGTCGCCGGGCGCCTCGACCCCGACCGGTACCACCGGCTCGCTCGCGCCGTGTTCGCCGAAATGGCATCGGCGGGCATCGGGGTGGTTGGCGAGTTCCACTACGTCCACCACCAACCGGGCGGAACCGCGTACGCGGACGCCAACGCGATGGGCAAGGCGATCGTCGCGGCGGCCGGCGACGCCGGTGTCCGGCTGACGTTGCTCGACACGCTGTACCTCCACGGCGGGTTCGGTCGCGACGGACATCGGTACCGGGAGCTGCAGGGCGCCCAGCTCCGCTTCGGCGACCCGTCGGCGGGCGAGTGGGCCGAGCGCGCCGGCGCCCTGCGCGACAGCGTCACCGGCCCGTCGGTGACGATCGGGGCGGCGATCCACTCCGTGCGCGCCGTCGACCCCGCGGCGATGAAGGTCGCCGCCGGCTGGGCCGACCCCGAGCGGGTACCGCTCCACGTGCACGTCTCCGAGCAGCCGGCGGAGAACGACGACTGCATCGAGCGCTACGGGATCTCCCCGATCGGGCTGCTCGATCACCACGACGCCCTGAGCGCGCGAACGACGGTGGTGCACGCCACCCATGCAAGCCACGACGACATCGGCCGGATGGCGCGGTCCGGAGCGGCCGGCTGCCTGTGCCCGACGACGGAACGGGATCTCGCCGACGGGATCGGTCCGTCGGCCCGGATGGTCGACGCGGGGGTCGGGATCTGCCTCGGATCCGATTCGCACGCGGTGATCGATCTGCTCGAGGAGGCGAGGGCGGTGGAGCTCGACCATCGGTTGCGCTCGCTCGAACGAGGCGTGCACTCGCCGGACGAGCTGGCGGCGATGGCCACCGAGCACGGGTACGCGTCGCTCGGCTGGCCCGACGGTGGCCGGCTCGGGGCGGGGTGCCTCGCCGACTTCACGACGATCGGGCTCGACTCGGTGCGCCTCGCCGGGACCGACGCGCGATCGGTCCTCGCGTCGACCATCTTCGCTGGCACCGCCGCCGACGTGCGTTCGGTCGTCGTCGGTGGACGGACGATCGTGCGCGATGGCCGGCACGTCACGATCGACGTCGGGACCGAGCTGACCGGCGCGATCGGAGAGGTGGTCCCGCCGTGATGCAGCCGACGGAGGGTGATCGGATCGGGGTGCGGTCGTGACGCTGGTCGTCGACCGGATCGGCGAACTGGTGACCAACGACCCAACGCTCGGTGAGGGGCCGCTCGGCATCGTCCGCAATGCGTGCGTCGTCGTCGATGAGGACCGGGTCGTCTCGATCGGGCCGTCGGGGGCGATCGCCGACCGGCGCCTCGACGTCGAGGGCCGGTGCGTGTTGCCGGGTTTCGTCGACTCGCACACGCACCTGGTGTTCGCCGGTGATCGCGCCGAGGAGTTCACCCGCCGGATGGCCGGCCAGCCGTATGACGGCGGCGGGATCCGCGTGACGACCGATGCGACGCGGGCTGCCGGCCCCGCGACGCTGCGCGCGCTGGCGGCGCGCCGGCTGCAGGAGGTGCACGCCGCCGGCACGACGACCGTCGAGATCAAGACCGGCTACGGCCTCTCGGTCGAGTCCGAACTCGAGCTGGCGACCGTGGCCGCCGAGCTGACGACGGAGGTGACGTTCCTCGGTGCGCACCTCGTCCCCGCCGACTTCGACGGGCGGACGGACGACTACGTCGCCCTGGTCTGTGGGCCGATGCTCGAAGCCGTGCGCCCCCACGTGCGCTGGATCGATGCGTTCTGCGAGCGCGGGGCGTTCGGCGCCGAGCAGTGCCGGGCCGTGCTCGAAGCCGGCCGAGCCTCGGGGCTCGGGCTGCGCCTGCACGCCAACCAGCTCGGATACGGCCCGGGGGTCCGGCTCGGCGTGGAGCTGGGGTGCGCCTCGGTCGACCACTGCACCTACCTCGCCGACGACGACATCGACGCGCTGGCGGGGAGCGACACGGTTGCCACGTTCCTGCCGGCGACGGACTTCTCGACCCGCCAGCCCTACCCGGACGCTCGGCGGGCGATCGACGCCGGGGTGACCGTCGCGCTCGCGTCGAACTGCAACCCCGGATCGAGCTACACGACCTCGATGTCGTTCTGCATCGCGCTCGCCGTGCGCGACATGCACATGACGATCGACGAGGCGATCGCCGCGGCGACCACCGGAGGCGCGGCGGCGCTGCGGCGCGCCGACGTCGGTCGCCTGTGCGTCGGTGGTCCGGCCGACTTGACCGTGCTCGACGCCCCCAGCCGCCACCACCTCGCCTACCGCCCCGGGGTCCCGCTGATCCGGCGGACGATCGGGGCGTCGTTCGTAAACCCGCCCGACCAACAGCCCGATGCGCCGCCCGACCGGAGGTAATCCCGTGACGACCGAACCGATCCCCAACCCGACCGGTCACAACCAGTGGTACCCGTTCGCCAACCGGCCGCTGCCACCGACGGTCGACGGCCGTGCGGCGAACCCGGCGGTGGTCCCGGTGTTCGACCCCGACCCGCTCCCGCCGTCGGCCCGGTTCGTCGTCGTCGGAGCCGGTGTGCACGGCCTGTCGTCCGCGTACCACCTGGCGATGCTGCTCGAACGGACCGGCCGAGGGCGCGGGAGCGACGTCGTGCTGATCGACAAGCAGGGTCCCGGTGCCGGCGCGTCCGGCCTGGCGTGCGGGTGCGTGCGCAACCTCTACATGACCGGCCCGCTGCACCCGATCCTGCGGGCGAGCGTCGAGGTGTGGGAGTCCGACCCCGTCAACTTCGGGTTCCAGCAGGTCGGCTACGTGTCGGTCGGCGAGGCCAACCAGGAGGACGACTACCTCCGGCTCCAGGCATCGCAGGCGGCGAGCGGCTACCCGTCCGACGTGTACACCGGCGCGGCGGCCCACCGCTTCCTCACCGACCTGTGGCCCGACTTCAAGACCGACAACTGCGACGTGGTGCTCCACGAGCACCGCTCGGGATACGCGGGCACCCACCTGGCGATGTGGGGACTCGATCAGAAGTGCCGCCAGTGGGGCGTCCGGCGCGTCTACGGCACGTCGGTGACCGGGTACGACCTCGATGGCTCCGGTTCGGTGACCGCGGTCGAGACCGATCGGGGCCGGATCGAATGCGACCAGGTCGTCGTCGGCGCAGGGGCATGGACGCCAACGCACTGGGAGTGGCTCGGTGGGCCGGCGAACCTCGACGTCGTCTACCCCGACGGCCACGTCGAGCACGACATGGACATGTGGACCTACTGGCGCCTGCTCGAAGGCGAGGTGCTGCTGCCGGAGGGCGTCGACTTCCGGACGGCCGACCATCGCGACTCGCCGGTGCTGCACGTCGAGCTGATGAACACGCCGGTGTACGGCGACGACGGCGAGATGATCCAGGATCACTTCTACAGCTACACCCGCTACGCCGCCGAGCGGGTCGGGGCGCCCGGGCTGCAAGGCGGCACGATCCCGATCAAGCTCGGGCCGCGGGCGGCGGTGGAGCCGTACGGCCACCTCAACGACGAGTACCAGGCCGACGACTGGTTCGCCGACTACTACTGCGCCACGCTCGGGATGCTGTTCGAGCGGTTCGAGAACCTGCGGCCGTACTTCAAGGAGCGGCGCAACGGCGGCATCGGCGCCTTCACCCCCGACAACGTGCCGGTCTTCGACCACCTCGCCGACAACGCCTGGGTGATCGCCGACTCCAACCACGGCTTCAAGATGATCGGCGTCGGCAAGCTGACCGCGCAGATGCTGGTGACCGGTGAGCAGCCCGACGAGTTGAAACCGTTCACCCTCGACCGGTACCGCACCGGCGGCACGTTCGGCGATCGGAACTCCAACTGCCCGTGGGTCTGACCGCGGTCACCCTGCTCGGCGAGAACACGGTCCCGATCCTCGCCGGCCTGTGTTCGTGGCTCACCGAGGCCACCGGGGTCGACATCGCCGCCGACCGGCGCCTGCCGGGCACGTCGGCCGAGGCGGCCGAGCGTGCGGGCGACGCCGATCTGATCTGGGGATGCGGGTTCCTCGTGTGCCAGTTGGTCGATTCCGGCCGACTCGACGCCGAGATCGTCGCCGCTCCGGTGTTCGCCGGCGAGACCGGGCCGGTGTACCACTCGGTGATCGTGACGGCAGACCCGGCGATCGAGGGGTTGTGCGATGCCAGCGGCGGGGTCGTTGCGATCAACGAGATGGTGTCGTGGTCGGGTCACCTCGCGCTCGTCGACCACCTCGCTGCGATCGGATCGAACCTGTCGATGTTCGAGCGCGTCGTGACGACCGGATCCCATGCGGCGTCGGTCGAGGCGGTCGCCCGCGGTGACGCCGATGTCGCGGCGATCGACCACACCGTGTGGGCGCAGCTGGCCCGGCAACTGCGGGCCGGCACGGGCCTTCGGGTCATCGACCGGACCAAGGAGTGGCCGGCGCCGCCGTTCGCGTTGCATCGACGGCGCCCGACCGACGAGCGCCGAACGATGGCGGCGGCGATGGTCGCGATCCCTCCGAAACTGATCGTCGACCTCGCCGGCGTCGTGCCGGCGTCACGGGCCGACTACGAGGTCATGCTGCACCGGCGCGGCTGACCGTGGTCCGATCCGCGCGCCACCGGTGGCGGAGGCGGAGGAGCGCTGGCCTCTCGGGGTGGCGGGAACGCCGGGGTTGCGGGCGTACTGTCGCAGCCGATGCGCTGGCGTCGTCCCGAGGGGCTCATGCAGGTCGAGCCGGCCGCCAGCTCGGAGTTGGCCCGCCTCGGTGGACTGGAGGGTCTCGCCCGGTCGGTGATGGTCGGCGTGGTGCCGCTGGCGGCGCTCGAGGCGCTGGGCTCCAAGGCGGCCGTGTCGTACGTCTTCTTCGGTGGCGCCACGATCACCCTGTTCTTCACGCTCAACGTCGGCTGGTTCGAGGTGCGGCTCCAGCGGCGGTGGGTGATGACGATGTCCGGCGGCTTTCTCTTCGCCGCCGCCGTCCTGTTCACGTTCGCCTCGGGGCCGCTCTTCGCGGTGGCGATCGGGCTGCGCTCGACCGCGGCGTCGATCTTCTCGGTGTGCCTGTCGCTCTACATCATCGACTACATCGGAAAGCGCGAGCTGACAGTGACCGAGGCCAGACGGCAGGTCTACACGGGCGCGGCGTGGTTGCTCGGTCCGTTCGTCGGCGTCTCGCTCTGGAGCCGTGGCCATCCGGACGCTCCGTTCGTCATCTCGGCCGTGATGACGACCGCGATGGTCGCCTACTTCTGGCGGTTGCGACTCCATCGGAACCCCGTCCTGCTCGGGCCGACCAAGGCGAGCTCGAATCCGATTCGCAACGTCGTGCGGTTCTTCGATCAGCGCAACATGCGGATCGCGTACGCGATCACCTCGACGCGAGCGGTGTTCTGGGCGGCGCTGTTCATCTACGGCCCGATCTACGTGGTCGAGGCTGGATTCCCCACCTGGGTTGCCGGCTCCTTCCTGTCCGTGTCGAGCGCGATGTTGTTCCTCGCCCCGCTCGTCGGTCGCAGCGCCGATCGCTTCGGCACGCGCCAGGTGATCATCGGCTCGCTCCTGTTGATGGCAGCGGGCGCGACGGGGCTGGCGGTGTTGCGCGACGAGCGACCGCTCGGCCTGGTGTTCTGGCTCACCGGAGCGATGGGCGGCGCGGCGCTCGACGTGCTCGGGAACATCCCGTTCGTGCGGATGGTCAAACCCCGAGAGCGAACGGCGATGACGACGGTCTTTTCGACCTGGCGCGAGGTCTCGTTCCTCGTCGCGCCGGCGCTCGGCGCGGCGGCGTTGGCGCTCGGCGCCTTCTGGCTCCTCTACGTGGCGATCGCCGGGCTGCTGCTGGCGGCGGCGGCTGCGACGACGTTCCTGCCGCGCCGGCTCTGACGGTCAGCCGATCCGCACCGGGATCGAGCGGGGGCCGCGGACCTGTCCGCCGGCCCACGTGACCAGCCCGGGGTCGACCAGTTCGAACTCCGGGATGCGGTCCAGCCATTCCTCGATCGCGACGCGCAGCTCCATCCGGGCGAGGTTCGATCCGGCGCAGCGGTGGATGCCGGCGCCGAAGGCCAGGTGGCGGTTCTGCTCCCGGTCGAGGATCACGCGGTCGGCGTCGGGGAACACCGCTGGATCGCGATTGGCGCCGGGGAAGTTCATCAGGACCCGCTCGCCGGCTCGCATCGGGCACCCGCCGTACTCGGTGTCGCGTACCAGCCGGCGGGCCATCGTGACCGGGGCGTAGGCCCGCAGGAACTCCTCGATCGCCGTCGGCATCAGATCGGGCTCGTTGCACAGGCGCCGGCGATCGTCCGGATGGGTCACGAGGTGCCACATCGTCGAGCCGATCGACGACCAGGTCGTGTCGATACCGGCGATCAGCAGGAGCGCACACATCCCCATCACCACGTCGTTCCCGATCGGCTCCCCGTCGTGCTCGGACTGGAGCAGTTCGGTGATGAAGTCGTCCTGCGGCTCCGCACGGCGCGCTTCGAGCGCACCCTGGAGATAGGTGATGATGCCGACGACCCCGCGCCGGCGGCGCTCGGGGTCGTGGGCGAACTCGAGGACGTCGCGCACCCACTCGGTGAACGTCGCGGCCATCGACTCGGGCACCCCGAGGATGTGGCCGATCACCCGAACGGGGATCTGTTGGGCGTACTCCGCAGCGGCGTCGCCCTCGCCGCGGATGGCGATCACGTCGACCAGCCGACGGCACAACTCGCGGGTGAACACCTCGTACTCGGCGACGCCGCGCCGGGCTCATCGTCGGCAGGATCAGGCGCCGGGTCCAGGTGTGCAGTGGCGGGTCAGCGCTGATCGGCGGCACCCCGGACGTCAGCACCGGCACCGGTGCGGGCGCGCCTGCCCGGTCGGCGACGACCAGCGGGACGACGGCGATCCCGTTGCCCGACGGGAATCGCTCGATGTCGTGGGCGATCTCGTACACGTCCTCGTAGCGGGTCGGTAGCCACGAGCCGCCCCAGCGATCGCTGTGGGCGATCGGGCAGCGCTCGCGCAACTCGTCCCAGATCGGGTACGGGTCGGCGACGTACTGCGGGTCGAACACGTCGTAGTCGGTCGCCCAGTCGAGCACCGGCTCGATCGACGGCCCGATCGGTGCCGGCTCGGCTGCGTCGTTGCTCATCGACCCGGCTCCTCGCCGGTCACCCGCTTCCACCGGCTCGCCCGCTTCACGCCCCGATCGGTCGTGCGTCTCCCCGTTCATCACCGCAGCATCGCACGTCCGCCTGCGGCAACCCACCCGCGACGTCCACGCCGGTGGGCATCCGCGCGACCCGTCAGCGGCGAGACCCACCGGACCGGGGGACCATCCGCTTCGATGAGAATCCGCGCGACCCGTCGGCGGCGAAACCCCCCGGACCGGGTCGAACCGGGGCTCAGATGCCGTCGGCGGCGGCGGCCGACTCGGCGTCTTCGGTCGTCTCGCGCAGGCGGGCGAAGACGTCGGGTGGGGGGCGCCACGAGGCCGCAAGCGTGCCGGCTTCGGCGTCGCGGACCGCGCGCCACACCCGCTCCGGGGTGCACGGCAGGTCGATGTGGCGCACGCCGAGGTGAGCGAGCGCATCGATCACCGCGTTCTGCACGGCCGGTGTCGAACCGACGGTCGCCGCCTCGCCGATCCCCTTGGCACCGAGCGGGTTGAGCGGGGTCGGCGTCTCGGTCGAGACCACCTCGAACATCGGCAGCTCCGCCGCGGACGGGATCGCGTAGTCGGCGAAGTTGGAGGTGATCGGGTTGCCGTCCGGATCGAAGCGGATCTCCTCGTAGAGCGCCTGGCCGACGCCGGCGGCGATGCCGCCGTGCTGTTGGCCCTCGACCAGCAGCGGGTTGATCACCGTGCCGGCGTCATCGACCGCGATGTGCCGCCGCAGCCGGACGCGACCGGTGTCGGCGTCGACCTCGACGACCGCGATGTGGGCGCCGAAGGGGAAGGTCGCGCCGTCCTGCTCGAAATCGAACCGGCCGTCGAGCCGGCCGCCGTCGGCCTCCGCCCGGCCGGCGAGCTCGCCCCAGGTCAGCGCCTGCGCCGGCACGCCGGCCACGCCGACCGTGCCGGACGCGACGTCGACCACGATGTCGGCGACATCGGCTTCGAGCACCCTCGCTGCGACCTCCTTGGCCCGATCGATCATCGCCTCGGTCGCGCCCGCCACTGCCGAGCCGCCGAGCTGCAGCGATCGCGACCCACCGGTGCCGCCGCCGGTCGGGACACGATCGGTGTCGCCGTCGACGAGCGTGATCCGGTCGACGGCGACGCCGGTCCGGTCGGAGACGAGCATCGCGTACGCGGTCTGGTGCCCCTGCCCGTGGGAGAACGTCCCGGCGAGGACCGTGGCGGAACCGTCGGGGTGCACCTCGATCGCCCCGAACTCGCTGGCCTCGCCGCCGGCGGTGATCTCGACGTAGGCGGCAACTCCGATCCCGAGCAGCGTCCGGTCGGCGGCAGCCCGCCGCGCGGCCTGCTCCGCTCGCAGCTCCCGGTACCCGGCGACCTCGGCGGCTCGTTCGAGCGGCAGGAGGTAGCGGCCCGAGTCATAGACGTTGCCCGTCAACGTCGTGAACGGGAACACGTCGTCTCCGAGGAGGTTGCGGCGCCGGATCTCGATCGGGTCGATCCCCAGCTCGAGCGCGGCCTGGTCGACCAGCCGTTCGAGCATCGCCGTCGCCTCCGGCCGTCCGGCGCCGCGGTACGCCCCCATCGGCGTGGTGTTGGTGACCGCCACCGCGACATCGACGTCGAGCGCGGTGAACGCGTACGTGCCGTGGGCCATCCGACGCGTGCCGCCGGGCAGGAATGCGCCGATCGTCGGGTAGGCGCCGGCGTCGCCCACGAGGTGCGCCCGCATCCCCGTGAACCGGCCATCGGTGGTGCAGCCGAGTTCGACGTACTGCACCTGTCCGCGGCTGTGGGGCAGCGTCTGGAGGTCCTCGCTGCGGGGCGGGACCCACACGACGGGTCGCCCGAACCGGAGGGCGGCCGCAGCGACGACGGTGTACTCCGGATGCAGACCGGCCTTGCCGCCGAACCCCCCGCCGACCTGGGCGGTGACGACGCGCACCGACCCCTTCTCCCGACCGAGCGCCCTGGCGAGCTGATCGCGCAGCCCGTGCGGCATCTGCGTCGACGCGTGCAGGACGAGCCGGCCGGCATCATCGACCTCGGCGGCCACGCAGTCAGGCTCCATCGGCGCGACCGCCATCCGCTGGTTGACGTATCGACCGCGCACGATCGTGTCGGCGGCGCCGAACAGCTCGTCGTCGGGGCGCCGGTCGCCGGCGACGGTCGTCGCCTCGTTCGAGCCGTGGGCGGGGAAGATCAGCGGAGCCCCGACGGCGAGCGCGGCCTCGGCGTCGATCAGCGCGGGCAGCGGATCGATCTCGGCCCAGATCGCCTCTGCTGCGTCGACCCCCTGGTCGAGGTGTTCGGCGAGCACGACCGCGATCGCTTCGCCGACGAAGCGCACCCGCCCGTCGGCGAGCGGTGGCCGGGCGAAGTCGGCGTGCACCTTGGCGAACCCGTGGTGCGGAGCGACCCCCAACTCGGCCGCGGTGAGGACCGCGACGACGCCAGGCATGCCGACCGCAACATCGACGTGGATCGCCTCGATCAGCCCGTGGGCGACATCGGAGCGGACGAACACCGCGTGCAACGGATCGGCCAGCGGCAGGTCGGCGACGTAGCGCGCCGCACCGACGAGCAGCGCCGGGTCCTCGGTGCGGGTGACCCGGGTCCCGAGGATCGATCCGGGACGGGGGAGGTCGGTCACGTCGCCGAACCTACCGGCGGGATCGCCCGAGCGAGAGAGCGAGCCCCGGCGACCGGCGATGTTTCAGGTGCTCTCGACCATGACCGGCTGCTCGCCGGCCGGCCGGGCCCCCGGCGCGAAGCACGGCTGTGCGGTGCCGAGCCGCCACAGCCCCTGCTTGTCGCCGTGCTGGAAGGTCGTGATGCTCCCGACCACCGGCGCCATGATCTGCGCGGTGTCGTCGACGTGGCCGAGGCCGAAGGCATGCCCGAACTCGTGCACGAGCGCGGTCCGCAGCTTGCCGACGTCGCCCAGCTGCGGGACGTCGAGGATCGCGTAGCCGGTGTTGATCTGCCCGCTGCTGGCGAACCAGAAGCCGCCTCCGATCCCGAGCACACTGCCGGCGAGGTCGGCTTCGAGCGTCGGGTCGGCGAAGGAGACCAGGAAGTCGGCGCCCCCCGGCGGGCGGCGGTCGTCCAGTCCCTCGGTCGTCGTCGGTTCGAGCTTGGAGGGGAAGAAGTCGGAGTACGGCACGAAGTCGAATCCGGTCGTCCGCTCGATCTCCCGCATCGCGAACGTCATCTCGTCGATCTCCCGCTGGGTCGCCCGCAGGGGGTTGACCGCGTACCTGATCTGCCCACCCCTGCGGCACGGATCCCACCGGCCGTAGCCGGGCGGCGGAGTTGTCCGGTTGACGAACAAGAACGCGTGTGTTCCGTACGACGGCGGCGCCCCCGGTTGGGGCGGCGGGGGGCTCAGCGTGCCGTCGCAGAAGTCGAGCGGAGCGGCCGGCGACCCGCCCCCCGTGCCGACGAAGTAGCCGGTCACGTCGACGAGCGCGTCGGTGGTCGACGACGTGTAGAGGTTGAAGCAGCCGACGTTGGCGACGTCGGTGATGTCGGTGATCACGTGGTTGGCCACCGTGCGGCCGGGACCCACGTTGTTGAGCGACGACGTGAACGGCAGCGCGCCGTCGCCCCACACGGTGGCGTACCCGGTGCCGGTCGTCTCGGTCACGGTCGTGTTGGTGTTGATCGCCGCGACACCGGTGCTCGGGATCCCGGCCCGTCCGAGCACGCCGACGCTGATCTTCCCACCGCCCCTGAGCGGCGAGTCGAAGCTCGGTGCTTCGTTCGCCCGCGAGTCGAACAGGCGCGACGGCGAGAGCGGGACGAACAGGCCGCTGGTGGTGAGCGGGTCGCCTGCGCCGGTCATGTAGCCGACGACGTCGACGAGCACGTTGGTCTGGTTGTGGGTGTACACGCCGATCCGCCCGGCGTCGACCGACGTGATCACCTGGTTGGCGACGATCGAGCCGGCGTCGTAGTTGACGCTCGACGAGTTCGGCGGGCTGCCGACGCCGTTCCACACCGTGAGGAACCCCCACCCGCTCGACTCGACGGCGGTCACGTTGAGCACGGCGGCCGACGCCGTGACCGGCACGCCCGCCCCGAGCAGGCTGACGAGGGTCGTGCTGCCGGCCGCGGCGCCGGCCGCCCGGGTGTCCCAGGCCCGGTACGGCGCCAGTCCGATCAGGCGCCCGGCCCGCGACTCGGTCGTTCGGACGTAGACGCCCTGGATGTCGATGATGACGTCGGCCCCGGTGTAGCTGTAGATCGAGATCTGCCCACCCGCGCCGAGCCGGGCGGTGACCATGTTGGCGACGGTCTGGCCCGGGGAGTCGGTGTTGATCGCCGAGCTGTTGGGGACGGCCTCACCCGTCGGCCAGACGATGGCGAATCCCCAGCCGTCGGCATCGTCGAGGGTCACGTTGGCGACGACGGCGACGATGTCGCTCTCGGCGACGCCGGCGGCGGCGACCACCACCGGCGTCACGGGATCGACCGTGATCTGGGCTCCGGCGGCGAGCCGGGGAATCGGCGAGGCCTGCTGGCGCGTGTCGAGCACCCGGATCTGCGACCCGAGCGCGGCGTAGCGAGACGTGACCACTGCGGCCGAGGCGGTCGGCGCATCTCTGGTCCCCGCCTGCACGGTGAGCAGCCCGGCGACGGCGACGAAGGCCGCGAGCCCGACGCAACACGCGGACCGCGGAGACCGCCGGAGGGAGACGCGCACGGGAGAAATGTAGTCGCACCCGGTCTGGCCTGCCCGACGGGATGAGTACCGGGAGCGACGCGCCGATCGAGCATACTGGTGACGTCGGTACGACAGTCGATAGAGCCGGATGCCTCTGTCCGACCCGATGCCCGAACTCGACGATGAAAGACGGCGAGACGCCCCACGAAGCGGTGAAAGGACAGGTCATGAAGCGTCATTGGCTGTTGCTCGCAATGTTCGGTCTGGCGGCGTGCGGCGGCGGGACCGCGTCGGCACCGACGACCGCACCGACGACCGATTCGCCGGCGGGCTCGACGACCGACCCAGCGACCGACCCGACAACCTCGACGGAGTCGCCCGAACCGACGACCACGGTCGATGCCGGGCCGACCGCGGCCGGCACGCTCCAGGACGTCCAGGCGGCCGTCGTGCGCATCGTCGGCACCGGGACGTTCGCCGACCCGGCGACCGGTGGGGTCCAGGCCAACGTGCCCGGCTCCGGGTCCGGCTTCGTGATCGACCCGTCCGGGATCGCGGTCACCAACAACCACGTCGTCACCGGCGCTGCACTGCTCGAGGTCTACGTCGCCGGCGACGACGAACCGCACAACGCCCGCGTGCTCGGCGTGTCGGAGTGCTCCGACCTGGCGGTGATCAAGATCGATGGTGCCAACTTCGACTACCTCGACTGGTACGACGGTCCGGTGGCCCCTGGGACGGAGATCTATGCCGCCGGGTTCCCGCTCGGCGACACGGAGTACACCGTGCTCGACGGCATCGTCTCGAAGGCGAACGCCGACGGGGAGACGTCGTGGGCGTCGGTCGACGCGGTGATCGAACACAGCGCGGACACGCTGCCCGGCAACTCCGGCGGCCCGATCGTGACCGCCGACGGCCAGGTCGTCGCCGTCAACTACGCGGGCAACGACCTCGGACAGTCGTTCGCCATCGGGATCGACGTCGCCCGACCGATCGTCGATCAACTCGCCGACGGAACCGACGTCGAGTCGATCGGGATCAACGGTGAGGCGATCTTCGACGGGACCAATTCGGGCATCTTCGTGTCGTCGGTCGAGTCCGGGTCGCCAGCCGACGTTGCCGGCGTCAAGGCGGGCGACCTGCTGCTGAGCATGGAGTCGATCGTGCTCGCCACCGACGGGACGATGGCCGACTACTGCTCGATCCTGCGGAGTCACGCGCCGACCGACACGCTCTCGATCGAGGTCTACCGCCCGGAGATCGACTCGCTCCTCGAGGGCCAGCTCAACGGTCGGATGCTCGAGGTCGTGACGTCGTTCGCAACCGAGTTCGACGAGGTCGTCGCCGACGACACGGGCGGCTTCGAGTACACCGGGTACACGACGATCACCGACGAGTCGGCGCTGATCTCGGTCAGCGTTCCGGTCGAGTGGGCCGACGTCGACGGCCGTGGCTGGCAGTCCGATCTGGCGACCGGGGTCGCCGAGATCATCGGGCCGGCGCTCAGCGCAGCGCCGGACATCACCGCCTTCCGTGACACGTGGGGCACACCGGGCGTGTTCATCGCCGCATCGCCGATGATCCCTCTGAGCCCGGATGAGGCACTCGACCGCTTCGACTTCACGAGCGACTGCGTCCTCGACGGCCGCTACGACTACGACGACGGCTCCTACACCGGGCGCTACGACCTCTACACGAACTGTGGCCCCGAGGGCAGCGTGTTCTTCCAGATCTTTGCCGAGCCGCCTCAGCAGACCTGGCTGGCGATGTTGCAGATCGTCGCCGTCACCGATGCCGACCTCGACGCCGCCGACGCGATCTTCTCCTCGTTCATCGTGCAGGAACTCGGCGGCTGACGCCGGCGGTTCGCTGCCGACTCGACGAATCCGGAACATGCCGCTTGGCGGCCACACAGCGTGGGATTACGCTTGCCTCATTCTTGACAAGGGGAAGGAGGAGTGGCCGATGAGCAAGCGTGGATCATCCTGGTCCTGAATCCGTCGACCTGATCAGGCGAACATGGCCGCCCGCGTCGGGCGGCCATGTTCGCTCCGACCACGGTCGCGCCGGAGCGACTCACCCGGTCAGTGCCGCCGCGCCCGCGGTCGCCAGCACGGTGTCGTCGGCCTCGGGCAGCCCGCTGACACCGACCGCACCGACGACGACCTCGTCGATGGTCACCGGCACGCCTCCACCCCAGCCGGTGTACCTCAGGTCGCCGAAGTTGGTGATCGGGAAGCGCTCGGCTCGTGAGGCGTCGCCGATGTCGCCCGACGGCTTACGTTCGCGCGCTGCCGTGTACGCCTTGTTGATCGCGTTGTTGATCGACGGCAACGGGCACCCGTCCGTGCGGACGAACGCGACCAGTTCGCCGTGGGCGTCAACGACGGCGACGGCGGCACCCCTGCCATCGTGCTCGAGTTCGAGTTGGACGGTGGCGAGGATCCGCTGGGCATCCCGGTGGGAGAGTTCGTGCATCCGGTCGAGCGTACGACGCGCGCCGGCCGTACCCTGAGGGAATGGCGTCACCCGTTCTGCAGACCGTGCCGCTCGGCTTCCAGTGGCCGACGGCCGACCCGTTCCTGTTCTGTGTCCACCACCTCGATCACTATCCCGCCGGCACGGCCGAACTGGGGCCGGCGGCACCGCTCGCCGGCCGTTCGATCGGCCACGACTTCGACGGCATCGACGGCTGGCGGATGTACCACGGTTCGGTCGTTCCCGGCTTCCCGCAGCACCCACACCGCGGATTCGAGACGATCACGTTCGTCCGCCGCGGACTCGTCGACCACGCCGACTCGCTCGGTGCGGCCGCGCGCTACGGGCGCGGCGACGTCCAGTGGATGACCGCAGGCCGCGGCATCGTCCACGCCGAGATGTTCCCGCTGCTCGACCGCGACGGGGGTAACACGCTCGAGCTGTTCCAGATCTGGCTCAACCTCCCCGCCGCGGACAAGATGGTCGACCCGTACTTCACGATGCTGTGGGATCACGACATCCCGCGACACGTCGTGCAGCACGACGGATCGCAGGCCGAGATCACCGTCGTGGCGGGCGGGTTGGCCGGCCTCGTCCCGCCGTCCCCACCGCCGAACTCCTGGGCCGCACGGCCCGAGTCCGACCTCGCCATCTGGCACGTCCGCCTCGGTGCCGGCGGTTGTTGGGAGATGCCACCGGCCGCCGCCGCCGACACGGTCCGTACCGTGTACCTCTTCGAAGGTGGCCCGGCGCAACTCGACGGCGAGGCGCTGGCGCCGTCGACGGGCGCCGTCGTTCGCGCCGACCGCCCGGTCGAGCTGACCGCCGCCGAGCCGATCGAATGCGTCGTCCTCCAAGCCCGCCCGATCGGCGAGCCGGTCGTCCAGCACGGTCCGTTCGTGATGAACACTCGTGCCGAGATCGAGCAAGCCTTCTCCGACTACCGAAGGACCGGGTTCGGCGGGTGGCCGTGGCCCTCGGCGGACCCGACGCACGGCGACGTCGGCGAGCGCTTCGCCCGCCACGCCGACGGTCGCGTCGAGCGCGCGGTGACGACGGCGTAGGCCGTCGCGGTTACACGCTGCCGCGGGCGATCATGACCGGGCACGACGCGTGGTGCAGCACGTACTGGCTGACCGACCCGAGCAGCAGCTCGCCGGTGTGGCTCGACCCGTGCGATCCGATGACGATCAGGTCGACGCCGTGCTCGTCGGCGCACTCGCAGATCTGCCGGCCGATCCGCCGCTTCTGCGGGCGGGCCTCCTCGATGAGGTGCTCGGGGGCGGCGATCCCTGCGGTCGACGCGGCCTGGCGTTGGGCGGTGCGGTAGTAGTCGTACAGCGCGTCGTTCGCCTCGGCGGCGCTGTCGGCGGTCGGGGCGTAGGGACTGGTGCCGGTGGCCCCCCCGTGCGTTCGGACGACCGCCGGGACACCTGGCGCAGCCGTCGCCGAGTGCTGGGCGCGCAGTTCCTCGTTGGCTGCGATGGCGACCGCCGGTGACCAGGGCGGCACGACCGAGAGCAGCACGAAGTGGGCCGGCTCACCGAGGAGTCGGGCTGCGACGACGAGCGCATGTGCGGCGTGCTCGGAGCCGTCGATGGCGGCGAGGACCTTGGTCATGTCGTTGATCCCTTCTTGACGTCGGCAATCGCATCTCCGGCTGGAACGACCGCTGAGCGTCGACCAGCCGAGCGCTGTGCGTCAAGCAATTCGACGCTTCGCAGTGGTTGATCACGAAAAGTGGCGAAATCGCTCGCCATGCTGTACACCAGGTCACTCCATGAGTACGGTTTGACGGAAGTTTGACAAAAGGGGAAAGGAGGAGCTCCGATGCGCAAGCGTGGATCCACCTGGGCCTGAGGTAGTTGGGCATGAAACGGCCATGGCCACACCGGCAGGTGTGGCCATGGCCGCGAACCGGCCATGGCACCGCCCGTTCGGTGTGGCCCGGTCCCCGTCGAAGGTCATCGCCCCTCCTCCCGGTAGCGGCGCAGGATCCGACGGCCGAGCGACGTCTTGTGCACCTCGTCGGCGCCGTCGTAGATGCGTGCCGCCCGCTCGTGCCGGTACCAGTAGGCGAGGATCGTGTCGTCGGTGACGCCGAGGGCACCGTGCACCTGGATCGCGGTGTCGACCGCCTTGAGCATCGTGTTGGCGACCGAGAACTTGATCGCCGAGATCTCGTCGCGCGCAGCCTTGGCCCCGTGGCGGTCGATCATCCACGCCGCGTGCAGCGTCTGCAGGCGTGCCCCGCGGATCTCCGCATCCAGCTCGGCTGCCCAGTGCTGGATCACCTGGCGGTCGGCCAGCGTCTCGCCGTCGGAGGTGATCACCCGCTCGTTCGCCCGGCGACACATCAGGTCGTACGACCGGCTGGCGATCCCCAGCCATCGCATGCAGTGATGGATCCGCCCGGGACCGAGCCGATCCTGGGCGATGACGAACCCGGATCCCTCCGGCCCGAGCAGGTTCTCCTGCGGCACACGGCACGACTGGTAGATCACCTCGGCGTGGCTGGCGTGCCCCGATCCCGCATGGCCCATCACGCTGACGTTGCGGACCAGGTTGAAGCCCGGCGTGTCGGTCGGGACGATGATCATGCTCGCCCGCTGATACGGGGGTGCGTCGGGGTCGGTGACCGCCATCACGATGGCGAACGCCGCGCCGTCGGCCGATGACGTGAACCACTTCTGGCCGTTGATCACATAGTCCCCGCCGTCCTTCACGGCGGTCGCGGCGAGGAGCACGGGGTTCGACCCTGCGGTCTCCGGCTCGGTCATCGAGAAGCAGCTGCGCACCGATCCCTCGACCAGCGGCCGCAGGAACCGCTCTCGCTGCTCGGGGGTCGCGTACCGATGGAGGATCTCGACGTTGCCGGCGTCGGGCGCCTGCGCCCCGAACACGGTGTGGCCGAGCGGGGAGCGACCGAGCGCCTCGCTCAGCAGGCCGTGTTCGAGCATCGTGAGCCCTTGCCCGCCGAGCTCGACGGGATGGTTCGGTGCCCACAGCCCCATCTGGCGGACCTTGACCTGCGCTGCAGCGACCATGGCCTCGACGGTGGCCGCGTCTCCGTGCAGCATCTCGCCTTCGATCGGCACGAGTTCTCGCTCGACGAACTCGCCGACCATGGCGAGGATCGTCGCCATCTTCTCCGATACCTCGAAATCCACGAGCCAACCTCCTCACGGCGAGAGTACGCAGCCGCGCCCGACGCTCGACAGGGTCGTTGTGCCCTCGGTCACGATCCGACGTTCGGGCACGACGCGCGGGCCGGACCGGCGCCGACTTCGGACGAAAGACTGACCGAGACTTGACTACATCGTGAGGCCCGGCGACCGATACTCGATGTATGGAGCACGACCCCACGGTGCCGACGTTGCCGACGTTGCCGACGGTGCCGTCCGACCGGGGCGGAGACCCGTGGCCGGCCCCCAACACGCTCGCGCCGCCGCACGCGCCCCCGCTCGAACCAGCACCGGTGGTGTCGCCGAAGCGCTCGCGCAGCCGGCTGTTCGGCCTCGTCGCCGCGGTCGCGCTCGTCGTGCTCGGCATCGGCGCGATCGCCGCCATCCGCAGTGGTGCGGGGTCCACGTCCACGGTCGAGGTCGACGACTCCTCCGCGTTCTCCCTCGCGGCGGCCGCGGAGCAGGCGGCAGCGGCGAACACGGTCCGGTACCGGATGGACATGTCGATGGGCGCCCTCGGCCAGGTCTCGATCTCCGGAGGCGTCGACAACGACGCCCAGGTGATGACGATGACGATGGACGCCTCGGCGCTGCTCGGTGGCGGCGATGTCGAGCAGATCGAGACGATCATCGACGTCGGCAATGGCGTCATGTACATGAGTACTGCCGGCATGGGCCTCCCGGCGGCGTGGGTGTCGATCGACCTCACGGTGGTCGCCGAGCAGTCGGGGATGTCGCTCGATGAGTACCGGGCGCAGCTCGCGGCCGATCCGTTGGACATCGCGACGGCGCTGACGGCGGCAGACGCCGTGGTCGATCTGGGCGACGACTCGATCGACGACATCCCGGTCCGGCACTACCGCGTGACCATCGACGTCGCCGAGGCCATCGCAGCGACGCCGCAGCTCGAGCAGCAGCTCGACCTCACCGGGCTCGACACCGAACTCCCGTCGACGATCGACTACGACGTCTGGGTCACCGAGCAGAGCCAACTGCGGCGGCTGGCTTTCACCATCGGGGTGGCCGGTCAGTCGCTGAGCGTCGAGCTCAACGTCACCGATATCGGCGCCCCGCTCGACATCGAGAGCCCTCCGGCCGACCAGGTGATGGACATGACCGGCTTCCTCGGCGACTGACCGAGGGCTGCCCCGCCGGATCGCGCACCTCGTTCGCCGTCGACATGTCGCTGGCCTAGGGTTCGTCGATGGCCTATCGGATCGTCACCCGGAGCGAGATCGGCCTCCCGGATCGGGTCACCAACATGAACGGGAGCCCGCGGAACCAGTTGGCGAAGGGCCGAGATGGGCTGACCGTGCACTATGTCGGCGCGGGGAGCTTCGAGGCGCGCGAGCCCGAACTGGCGATCCTGTCGATCGAGCAGTACGCCCGCACGCCCCAGAAGGCCACCCCGTTCGAGTACAACTTCATGATCCACCAACGCGACGACGATCGCGTCTACGAGTACGCCGGCTACTTCCAGGCCGCGCACTCGTCGCGCAACAATGCCGCGTTCTTCGGCGTGTGCCTCCTCAACGGGGTCGCCGAGAAGCCGACCGATCGGCAGATCGACAAGGTGCGCTGGCTTCGGCATCAGCTGACGGCCGACGGCTGGATCCGCTCGGGCGGCAAGCTGCTCCCGCACCAGCGGATGCCCGGCCAGGAGGGAGCGACGACGTGCCCCGGTCAACACGTGATGACCCGGTGGAGGGAGTTCGAGCTGCCGTGGACCGCTGGAGCGCCGGCGGTCCAGGGAATCGTCTCGGCGGGCCGGGCCGAACCCTCCGGACCGACCGCTCCTGTCGCCGACGGCTTCGGGCACCACCTGGTCAGGAAGAACGAGACGACCGCATCGATCACCGCCCTGCACTACGGGAGCGATGCACGGTCGAGCGATGTCGCCGACGCGAACGGCGGCCGGGACCCGGTCCCGGGCAACCGGTGGAACGTGCCCGGTGTCGACGGCGCCTGGGTGACGATCGAAGCCGGGTGGGGAGCGCTCTCGTGCATCCGCGCCGCTGGCGGCAGTCCGTCGGCGGCCGCCGTCGCCCGGTTCTGGTCGTGGAACGGCGGTGACCCCGAAGCCGGCGAGCGGGGTCCGTTGACCCCCGGCGAGCTGGTCTGGGTCGAAAGCGGCGGACCGCAGGTCCCGCGCGGCGAGGTCCGCTGACGGCGCTGCCCGACCTCGGACCGGTGGGCCGTCCGTGCGTCTCGGACGGCGTAACGGTCTACCGTGTCGTTGTCGACGACAAGGGGGAGACATGAGAGTCACGGTGTTGGGAGCAGGGTCGTGGGGGACCACCGTCGCGTCGTTGGTCGCCGGTCGGAACGCGTCGATGCTGTGGGCGCGCGACGAGCAGGTCGCGGGCGAGATCCGCGAGCGGCACGAGAACTCGCGCTACCTGGCTGGCTTCGAGCTGCCGGCCAACCTCGACGCGACGTCCGACCTGGAGCACGCGGTGACCAGGGCGCAGGTGCTCGTCGTCGGCGTGCCCTCGCATGCGTTCCGCGACACGCTCGAGGCGGCTCGCCCGTACCTCAACCCGTGGATCCCGGTCATCAGCCTGACCAAAGGCCTCGAGCAGGACTCCCTGATGCGGATGACCGAGGTGATCAAGGACGTCTTGCCGGGGCACCCTGCCGGTGCGCTCACGGGGCCGAACCTGGCCAAGGAGATCATGGCCGGCCAGGCCGCAGCCAGCGTCGTGGCGACCGAGGACCTCGCCGTGGCACGCGCGCTTCAGCGCGTCTTCCAGAGCGGGCTGTTCCGCGTGTACCTGAACGACGACATCATCGGCTGCGAGATGGGCGGTGCGCTGAAGAACGTGATCGCGATCTCGGCGGGCATCGCGCAGGGGCTCGGCGTCGGCGACAACACCCGCTCGGCGGTCATCACGCGCGGCCTGGCGGAGCTGTCGCGACTCGGCGTCGCGATGGGTGGGGAGGCGATGACCTTCGCCGGGTTGACCGGGCTCGGCGACCTGGTCGCGACGTGTGTGAGCCCGCACAGCCGGAACCGTTACGTCGGTGAGCAGCTCGGCGCGGGCCGGACCCTCGACGACATCCTCGAGGAGATGCACATGGTCGCCGAGGGGGTCAAGACCGCCGGCAGCGTGATGCTGCTCGCCGATCGCCACGGCGTCGACATGCCGATCAGCCGGGAGGTGCACCGCGTCGTGCTGGGGGAGATCTCCGGCTCCGAGGCGTACAGCGGCCTCCAGCCGGCCGGCCACGAAGCCGAGCCGGGTTGATCGGGTTCGGTCGATGGTGCTGCGGCCCGACGAGCCACGGATCGCCCCGATCGAGGAGTTCGACGACGAGCTGGCCCAGATCCTCTCGACCGCGCTGACCCACGACGGCCGCCCGCTCAACATCTTCGGGGTCCTCGGCCGCCATCCCAAGCTGCTCAAGCGGTTCAACCTGCTGGGCGGGTTCCTGCTCAACAAGGGGTTGCTGCCCGCACGCGAGCGCGAGATCGTGATCCTGCGGGTCGGGTGGAACGCCAGGGCGAGCTACGAGTTCGGCCAGCACACGCTGATCGGCAGGGCCAGCGGGCTCACCGACGCCGAGATCGAGGCGATCACGCTCGACCCGGCCGACGTCGAGTGGTCCGCCGACGACCGTGCGCTGCTCGCCCTCGCCGACGAACTGCACGTCGACGACTGCGTGGGCGACGCGACCTGGGCCGAGCTGGCTCGCCGCTGGTCTGAACCCGAGTTGATCGAACTGTTGCTGCTCGCCGGCTTCTACCGGATGGTCTCCGGCTTCCTCAACAGCGCCGGCGTCCCGCTCGACGACGGCGTCCCCGGCGTCCCCGGAGTCCCCGGCTGACTCGGCTGGTGATGCCGCCGGGATCGGCTGTGACACCCCTTCGGTACCGTTGGTGGTACCGACTCCCCCGGTCATGTTCACCGAATGATCGGAGGTAGCCAATGGAGACCGACAGCACCGATGCGGCATGGGCTGCAGCGCGTGCCGCCGTGCCCGACGCCATGTCGCGCGACGAGATCGCCGTGCTGCTCGGCGAGGTGCGGCGGGCCAGGGCGTGGCTCGACGGCATCGAGATGCGCGCCGCCCGCCGGGTACGCCAACTCGAATCGATCGGGTCCGCCGAACCGGCCGACTCGCTGCTCGCCAACGCCGGCGGCCACTGCGGCCGCGACGCCCACACGATCACCGAACGCGACGAGCTGTGCGAACAGATGCCCGCCGTCGAGGACGCCTTCACCGACGGCGACCTCCCCGCCGGCTACGTCGACGCGATCGCGAGCGCAGCACGCGGGTTACCCGACACGGTGCGCGCCGAGTACACCACGATGGCCGACGAACTCCTGGGCCGAGCCCGACAACTGTCACTCGACGCGTTCCGCCGTGAATGCCGCGACCTCGCCAAACACCTCCTCACCCGGGCACAAGCCACCGACGACATCGACCAACTCACCGCGCAGCGGGCCGCATCCAACGTCACCCGCTGGATCGACCACACCACCGGCATGCACCACACCCACCTCGAGCTCGACCCGGTCCGCGACGCCAAACTCGCCGCCACCGCCAACGCCGAACTCGCCCGACTCCGCGCCGCCAACACCTCCACCACCCTCGAGTGGACCCAACTCCAACTCGACGCCTTCATCAACGCCATCACCGGAATCACCACCCCCCACACACACGGTGACCACCCAGAGCCCAACACCGAACCCGACCAACACCAGCCGGTCGACCGGATCCCCGAGATCACCGCCCTGATCAGCTACGACTGGCTGATCGGCCACACCGACCACGGCATCTGCGAAACCGACAACGGCACCCCACTCCCCGTCGCCACCATGCGACGACTGTGCTGCGACGCCGAGATCATCCCGATCGTCCTCGGCACCAACAGCGAGGTCCTCGACCAAGGCCGCTCAGCCCGCACCGCCACCCGACCCCAACGACAAGCCCTACGCGCAATGCACCGCAGCTGCGCCCACCCCACTGCAACGTCGGCTTCGACGCCTGCCGAATCCACCACATCCGCTGGTGGTGGCACCACCACGGCCCCACCAACATCGACAACCTCCTCCCACTCTGCGAACACCACCACCACCACGTCCACGAAGGCCGCTGGAACCTCACCATGACCCCCGACCGCACCGCCACCTGGACCCGACCCGACGGAACCCTCTTCCACCACGGCACCACCATCGACCGAGTCAGCCCGGAGCTGGTCCGCACGTAGACCCCGGCCACCCGCACACGCCCCTCAGAGGTCCACGGGACTCATGCCGGGACCTGCGATCGACGGACCGAGGCCGGGTGCCATCCAGATGATCCCACGCGCCCGCCGCTTCACCGACCGGCAACGCGGCGCGCCACGGCGCCACCCGACGCGACGCGGCTCGATCCCGACCGGCGACCCGACACAGCCCGACGCGACCCGACGCGACCCGACGCGACCCGACGCTGCCCGACTCGACGCGACCCCGACGCGACCCTGACGCAGCCCGACACGATCCGACCGGCGACCTCGACGCGACCTCGACGCGACCCTGACGCAGCCCGACACGATCCGACCGGCGACCCGACGCGACCCGACGCGACCCGACGCAACCCCGACACAGCCCGACGCTGCCCGACACGATCCGACCGGCGACCTCGACGCGACCCCGACACGATCCGACCGGCGACCCGACGCGACCCGACGCGACCCGACGCAACCCCGACACAGCCCGACGCTGCCCGACACGATCCGACCGGCGACCTCGACGCGACCTCGACGCGACCTCGACGCGACCCCGACGCGACCCCGACACAGCCCGACACAGCCCGACACGATCCGACCGGCGACCTCGACGCGACCCGACACACGCGACGCTGCCCGACGCGACCCGACACACGCGACGCTGCCCGACGCGACCCGACACACCCCGACGCTGCCCGACGCTGCCCGACTCGACCCGATCCCGACGCGACCCCGACGCGGCCCGACACGATCCGACCGGCGACCCGACGCGCTTGCCGACCGGCAGCGCGACGCGCCACGGCATCCATCACGCCCGCGACGCCAGGCCACACGACCAGGACACAGGGTGCGCGAGCGGCAGCGGACCGGCGGGTCCGTGGCGTTCCCCTCCGTCCAAGAGGGCCGCGGCAGTGTCCCGGCAGTGTCCCGGCGTCGCTCGCCGCAGCTCTCCGACCGCTGCTCCGCGGCGCTCCGGAGATCCTCCGGAGATGCTCCAGGATCAGTACCGAGACGATCCGGCGGTGCCGGAACGCTCGAGCACGGCTCGCATCGTGGCGACGATCTCGTCCGCGGTGGCACCCGGGGTGAGCACCGCGGCGACACCAGCGGCTTGCAGCGCCTCGACATCGCGGTCGGGCACGATCCCGCCGACGACGACCGGGATGTCGTTGCCGCGGGCGCGGCACTCCTCGACGACGAGGGGCGCCAACGTCATGTGCGCGCCGGACAGCATCGACAGGCCGATCGCATCCACGTCCTCGTCGACGGCGGCAGCGGCGACGGTCTGGGGCGTCTGGAACAGCCCGGTGTAGATCACCTCGAACCCGGCGTCTCGCAGGATGCGGGCAACCACCTTGATGCCGCGATCGTGCCCGTCGAGGCCCACCTTGGCGACGAGGATGCGCTCACCGGCCATCGTGTTCACACGTGCATCGGCGGCCCGGACGGCCACCACCCCGAAGCGCTGATGTTGGCTCCCAGCCGGCGAAGGACGCGCGGGTCAGAGAGCCGCTGGTCAGAGGGGCGCGGGTCCGAGGGGCGCGGGTCAGAGCGGCGCGGGTCGGCGAGGCGCGGGTCAGAGACGGACCGGGGCGAGCGGCAGGTCGTCGCGAGCGAGCGATCATCTCAGATCGTCGGCACTTCGACGTGCCGGCCGAAGACCCCGGCCATCGTGGTCATGATCTCGCCCAGCGTCGCGTAGCGGTGGGCAGCCTCGATCAGCGTCGGCATCAGGTTGATCTCGGGGTCGGCGGCCTCGACCGCAAGCTTGGCGAGCACCTTGTCGACCGCCTCCTGGCTGCGGTCGCGGCGGACCTGGTCGAGCCGTTCGCGCTGGCGGGCCTCGTCGGCATTGGTGATCTGCAGGATCGCCAGTTCGTCGTCGTTGCCGTCGGTGAACGCGTTGACGCCGACGACCACCCGCTCGCCGGCGTTGAACTTGCGTTCCAGCTCGTAGGCAGAGTCGGCGATTCGACCCTGGAACCAGTTCTCCTCGATTCCGGTGATCACCCCGTCGAGCATCGACCCGCCGCCGAGCTCGTCGAGGTGGGCGAAGATCTCCTCGGCCTGTCGCTCCAGCTCGTCGGTCAGCTCCTCGATGAACCACGAGCCGCCGAGCGGGTCGGCGACATGGGCGACGTTGGTCTCGTGCGCGATCACCTGTTGCGTGCGGAGCGCGATGCGGGCGGCCTTCTCGGTCGGCAGGGCGAGCGCCTCGTCCATCGAGTTGGTGTGCAGGCTCTGCGTGCCGCCGAGCACACCGGCCAGCGCCTCGATCGCCGTGCGGACGATGTTGACCTCCGGCTGCTGCGCGGTCAGCGAGACGCCGGCGGTCTGGGTGTGGAACCGCAACTGCATCGACCGCTCGAGCTCGGCGCCGTACCGCTGCTTCGCCCAGCGGGCCCAGATCCTGCGCGCGGCCCGGTACTTGGCGATCTCCTCGAAGAAGTCGATGTGGGCATTGAAGAAGAACGACAGCCGGGGCGCGAACGCGTCGATCGGCAGCCCGGCCTGAAGCGCCAGCTCCACGTAGGCGAAGCCGTTGGCCAGCGTGAACGCCAACTCCTCCGCCGCGGTCGACCCGGCCTCGCGGATGTGGTACCCGGAGATCGAGATCGAGTGCCAGCGCGGCATCTCGGCGGCGGTGAACTGCACCGTGTCGCGCACCAGCCGCATCGACTGGCGGGGCGGGAACACGAACTCCTTCTGCGCCTGATACTCCTTGAGGATGTCGTTCTGCAGGGTGCCGCCGAGCTGCGCCCGATCGACGCCGGCCTCCTCGGCCTGGGCGACGAACATCGCGAAGATCGCTGCCGCCGGGGAGTTGATCGTCATCGACGTCGTGGTCGTCGCGAGGTCGATCCCGGCGTAGAGGTCCTGCATGTCGGCGAGGCTGTCGACCGCAACGCCGCACCGGCCGACCTCGCCAAGGGCCATCGGGTCGTCGGAGTCCAACCCGAGCAGCGTCGGCATGTCGAACGCGGTCGACAGGCCATCGCCGCCGGCGCGGATGATCTCCTTGAACCGTCGGTTCGTGTCGTCGGCGGTGCCGAATCCGGCGAACATCCGCATCGTCCACAGCTTCGAGCGGTACATCGAGGCGTACGGCCCGCGGGTGTAGGGGTACTGACCGGGGAACTCACCGTCGCCGGGTCCGTAGACCGGTTCGAGCGGGGTGCCCGACATCGTCGAGAAGTCGGCGGGACGGTGCGCCGCTGAATCGAACGCCCGGCGCCAGAGTTCGCGGTTCGTCGCCATGCTCGGAGTGTACGGTCGGGGATTGCGCGGGTCCGACTCGGCCGGACGCCGGCGGACGACGGTCGCCCGAGCCGGACGCGCGGCCGCGATCGGCCGACTTCGTTGCTGGGCGGGTTCGTCGTCGGGGCCTAGGGCTCTGCAAGGATCACCTTGGACCCGCGCGTGCGGATCCGAGCACGAGGGAGGCATCGATGGCACGGAGCTACAACGAGCATCTGAGAGCAGTCCCACTGTTCGCCGATCTCACCGACAGCGATCTCGACGTGATCGGGGGCGCGGCGACCGATCTCCAGCTCCAGGCGGGCAAGGTGGTGATGCGTGAGGGAGCGATGGCGCACGAGATGATCGTCGTGATCAGCGGCACGCTCGAGGTGACCAAGGGCGGCCAGTTCGTGGCCGACATCGGCCCCGGTGGGATCGCCGGCGAGATGGCCCTGCTCACCGACGCCCATCGCCACGCCACCGTCACCGCGAAGACCGACGTGCGGGCGATCCACATCGACGGGCGGCAGTTCCACGACGTCCTCGAACGGGCACCGCAGATCGCCGTGAAGATGCTGCCGATCGTCGCCAGCCGCGTCGTGGCGGACAGCGAGCACCCCGCGAACTGAGCGTCACGCCCAGCCGCCACGCATCCGGCCGCCACCCCGACTGCCACCCACCGGGCCACCCACCGGGCCACCCCACACCCGGCCGCCACGCACGGCCGTCATGGCACGCCGGGCGGCGCCGGCGCACCTGCGTCTCGTCAGGCCCGCAGACCGCCGTCGATCACGAACTCGTGGCCGGTGCAGTAGGCCGACTCGTCAGACGCGAGGAAGAGCACGATCTTGGCCACCTCGCCGGCCGAGGCCACCCGGCCGATCGGGATGTGGGCGGCGAGCCGATCGACGTCGACGCCGACCTCGTGCATCATCGGCGTCTCGATCAGGCCGGGGTGAACCGAGTTGACGCGCACCTGGAAGCCGGCGAGCTCCCGGGCGACCGACTTCGTCATCCCCCGAACGGCCCACTTCGACGCGCCGTAGGCGAGCGCGGTCGGTGTGCCGCTGAGCCCCGCGACCGACGAGATGTTGACGATGCTGCCCGCGTGGCGGTCGCGCATCGTCGGACCGACGGCCTGCATCCCGAGGAACACGCCGGTCTGGTTGATCGCGATCACCCGGTTCCAGTCGTCGAGCGAGGTGTCGAGCGCGCCACCGTGATGGAAGATCCCGGCGTTGTTCACCAGCACATCGATCCGGCCGTGGCTCTCGACCACGCCGGCGACGACCGCCCGCCAGTCGACCTGGTTCGTCACGTCGTGATGCAGGTAGGTCACGCTGTCGCCGAGCTCGGCCACGGTCGCGTGGCCGGCGTCGTCGAGCACGTCGGTGATCACCACCGTCGCACCCTCGGCGGCGAACAGCTCGGCCTCGGCGGCGCCCTGCCCCCTGGCGCCACCCGTGATCAACGCCACCTTGCCATCCAGTCGTCCCATCTCGGCACACTACGGCGCACCCACGGGCCGCAGCGATGCCGTGCTTGGTCGACTGGGTGGTCGAATGCGTGGTCGACCAGGTTGACCACGGTCGACCAAGGTCGATCGCGGGGGACCACGGTGACCGCCATCGAGCGAGTGCGGCCGGCCACGCTCACGAGGTCGCGGCGCCGTCTTCGGGGAGCCCACGGTGGCCGGAAGCGCCGAGCACGATCGGGTTCGCTCCCGGTCGACCGTTCGCTCGGGAACGTCACGAGGGCTCGGGCCGATTTCGCCTGCGAGCGGGACACGCTTGACCCCGGGGTGAGCATCGCCGGCCGAACGTCGACACGACCGACCTACCGGCGGCGACGCGTAGTGTCGCCCCGGTGGCTGCCGCGACCATGGAACCAAACGGCGTCGTCGTGCGTCTGAGGTCGTGACGATGGCGCCTGCAGGGCCGGTCGACGAGGCCGAGACGATCACCACCACGGCCCGGTTCGACGACTTCTTCGCCGCGAACCACGAGACGATGGTGCGAGCACTCGCACTCGCACTCGGCGACGCCGAGCTCGGCCGTGACGCCGCAGCCGAGGGATTCACCCGGGCGCTGGCACGCTGGGATCGGATCTCGCAGTACGCAAACCCGCTCGGCTGGGTGTACCGGGTCGGGTTGAACTGGGGGCGCTCCCGGTGGCGCCGGCAGCGCCGCGAGGTCACCGGTGGGTGGGTCGAGGCTCGAGCTGACGACCGAACTGCGGTGACGAACGAACCGGACATCGAGCTCGTCGCTGCGCTGCGCCGGCTCTCTCACGACCACCGGGCGGTCGTCGTCGGCAGGTACTACCTCGACTGGTCCGAGTCCCAACTCGCTGCCGCGCTCGATGTTGCACCGGGCACGGTCAAGAGCCGGCTCCATCGGGCGCTCGCCGCGCTCGCCGAGACGCTGGAAGGCGACGCGGGCACATCACGTGAGCACACGACACGGGCGGAGGCACCAGATGATGCCGCAGGACGAAGCTGAAGCCGCAGACAGCGATGAAGAGGACAGCGATGGCGGGGACAGCGATGGCGAGGACAGCGACGAAGAGGAGAACGACGGCGGGGACAGCGACGAAGAGGAGAACGACAGCGGGGACAGCGATGGCGGGGACAGCGATGGCGGGGACAGCGATGAAGAGGACAGCGATGGCGGGGACAGCGATGAAGAGGACAGCGATGAAGAGGACAGCGATGAAGAGGACAGCGATGAAGAGGACAGCGATGAAGAGGACAGCGATGGCGGGGACAGCGATGAAGAGGACAGTGACGAAGAGGACAGCGATGAAGAGGACAGCGATGAAGGCAGATCACGATGGACGATGAACGTCTCCGCCGCACGTTCGGGGTCGCGGCCGACGAGATCGATGCCGGCGATGCGACCACCGCGCTCGCCGCCGTACGCGCGACGATGCGCGGCCGCCGACGTCGTCGACGCACGCTCGCCGCGGTCGGCGTCACCGCGGTGCTCACCGGAGGGGCGGCCACCGTGCTGTCGGTCCGCGGCACCGACGGCGGCGACGTGCTGCGCAGCGCGCCGGGGTCGACCGCCGTCGAGGCAACCGTCACCACCGTCGACGGCATGTCCGACGTGCCGACGACCGTCGGCACGGAGCGGGCCTCGGGCGTACCGGTGCAGGTGGTCGACGTGCGACCGAGCACGGTCCCCACGCCAGGCGCCGACGATGGCAACTCCTACGTCTCCTGGCTCGTTCCCTGGGCCGACGGCTTCCTCAGCCTCTCCAACGTCACGACACCCCAGCCACTGCCCGCCGAGATCCCAGCCGAGTTCACTGCGCTGTTCTCGGCCGAGGTCCAGGAGCTGTTCGCCGACGGGCTCCCGGCAACGATCGACGAGGCGACGGCGATGCTGAGCGAGGCCGGTTTGCTCGACGAGGTCACCGCCGTGGTCGCCGACAACCCCGAGGTCAGCAACCTGATCTACTCCGTGCCGACGGCGACCCCCGAGGCGGCGGTCTGGTTCTCGCCCGACGGCGACGAGTGGAACCCGGTCGACGTCACCCTCCCCGACGGGATGTCGTCCCTCCAGGAAGTGGTCGTCGCCGGCGATCGCCTCGTCGCCGTCGACACCCGGCAGGACCGGGACGCGATCACGCTCACCGTCGCGTCGACCACCGACCTGACCACCTGGGAGACCCAGACGATCGAGATCCCCCGACCGGCCGACCTTCCCGCCGTGGTGAACTTCAGCGCCTGGCCGGCGACGATCGCCGCGAACGAGTCGGGCTGGGTGCTGGAGGTCCACCGCTTCACCGACGTACCTGTCGAGACGTTCCTCCCCACCGACGTGCGGGAGTCGATCGACCACTCGGTGTACGGCGGCGGCTTCTCGACCGACGAGAACGGCCTCGAGGTCCAGATCGGCACCTCGGCCGAGGGCGACCAGCAGACGTACAGCTACACGTGGGAGGAGCTGGACATCGACCCAGCGGTCATCCCCTACCTGGACGACCCGAGCGAGACCCAGCTGTGGACCGCGGCGTTCGGCGGCGACCCGACGATGGCGAGCGACGTGCCGCCGCAGAGCGGGATCGTCGCCCTGCCCGATCGGTTCGTGCGGACCCAACCCTCCCTCGAGACCTCCACCGACGGGGTCGTGTGGACCACCGTCGACGTCCCCTGGCAGCGTGAGGTCGTCAACAGCGTGATCGCCGTCGACGGCGGCGTCGTCGTGTTCACCCAGGACGACTCGGGGACAAGCCACGCCTACCGGGCGGACCCCTCGTTCCACGACTGGACGCCGATCGACATCCCCGGAGCACCGGAGTGGTGGAGCCCGGTCTTCGGGCTCCGGAGCAGTTCGCCCGCCGTCATCGTCGATACGTTCCGACCCGAGATGCCCTCGCAGGAGATCGTCGTCGAGTACGACGGGTTCGTGGTCACGACCGGCAGCGGGGTGGCGTCGTTGTGGTACGACGTGGTCGAGCGGGCGACGGGCGACGTCGTGGCGTCGGAGTCGATCGACCTCGCCACGCTCAGCGACGGCGGCGGCGAGGACGGCCCGTTCGAGCACCTGCGCTACCACAGCGACGGCAGCGGTCTGACCGTCGACGACCCCGAGTCGGGCGCGGTCATCGTGTCGATCCCCCAGGACGTCCTCGATCGGGCAGCCGAGGAGGCGTACGGCGGTGACGTCGCCGAGGAGTACCGACCGGACCTCTGGCTGATCGCGACGATCGACGGCGACCGCTGGCTGGTCGACAACCTCGACGACGATGTCGAGGCGTTGGGTCCGTCGCTCGCTGCGGTCAACGGCGACATCGTGCTCGTTGCCGTGCAGGACGGCTGGCTGCGCTACGACATCGGATCCTGACCGACCCTGACCGGTCCTGACCGTCCCGTCGGCGCCTTCCGGTCGACGACAGCATCCACCGGGGTAGGGTCCCCACCTCGGGGTGGAGGGGATGGTTGACGATGACGGTGGTCGGGGTGGACCGGCGAGCTGGGCACGTTCCCGGCCGACTGCACGACGCACGGGATCTGCGTCTACCTCGACCCCGACGGGATCGGGTCGCTCCCGGGCGGAGGCCCGGCGGTCGGCTCGCTCACGGTCGTGCAACTCGAGGGTGGTTCGATCATCACCATCGACGACGCGACCATTGTCGGAGACGACGGTCAGGTCTACACCCTCAGCGGCCTCACCCTCACGGGCTGAACCCCGCCGGCTGACCGGCGTCACGGGTTGAGTTGCGTCGTGCCCTCGAACACCGTCGTGCTGATGAACCGTGCGAAGCAGTTCCCGCGATCGATGTTCTCGTCGAGGCACCATTGGAGCGCACCGTCGGCGGAGGCGAAGCCCTGCGGCACGATCGTGATGTACCAGCCGGTCATCGGTGCGTTGTCGATTCGGAAGTTGTACGTGCCGCCGTCGACGAGGACCGCGCCGTAGTCGGTTCGCCGTACGAGGTGGTCGGCGAGGATCTCCTCTGGTCCGTAGGTGGTCCCGTCGACCACCAGCCCCTCCCGTTTCGCGCTGAGCTGGGGGACCCAGCGCTCGACCAGGGTGGCGACGACCGGCGCATCGGTGGTGAGCAGTTGCTGGAGCTGGGCCACCGCCGGCGGCCCGGCGATCGTCGTCGCCGGGGCGAGGGTGGTGCCGGGTCCGACGGTGGTGCCGGGATCGACGGTGGTGCCGGGATCGACGGTGGTGCCGGGATCGATCGTGGTGCCGGGGTCGACGCTGGTGCCGGGCCCGACCGTCGCAGTCGACCCGCCACCGGTTCCGTCGCCTCGGAACACGACGAGCGCGACGACGACGAGCGCGACGATCGCCGCCAGGGCCCCGAAGATCATGACCGCCTGCTTGGGTCCACCGGCGCCGTCTGCATCGCGCGACTGCGCCGACCAGGCTTCGCCGGGCGACGATCCCGGCGGGGGCGTGCTCGACCCGAACGGCCCATCCTGCGCACCCCCGGCACCGGACGGGACCGCATCGACCACGGTCGTGGCAGCGGCCGCGGCGCCGACCGGTGAGGTGATGTCGGTGGGGGTCGTTTCGCTGAACGGGCGGTCGGCAGCTCGGGCGTCGGTGGTTCCGGCGACGGTGGCTCCGGCGTCGGCGGCTCCGGCGGCTCGAGCGGAGGGACTCGCGGTCACCGGTGGGTCGGTCAGGGTGGCGGCGGCGATCACCGCCGGAGCGGCGATCGGCGAGCCGGGTGGTGGCGATGATGCCGGTGACGACGGCGGAGCGTCCCCGACGATCACGAGGTCGGTCACCGGCAGGCCCAACTCCGATTGCGCGCCCTGCAGCGCACGACCGAACTCGGCAGCGGTCGCGTAGCGCGCCCCCGGCGCCTTCGCCATCGCCCGCGCGATGACGGTCGCCAGGGGATCCGGGACGCCACGCGGCCGGAGATCGGCCGGTTGCTCGGTGAGCACCCGGTGCATCAGCGGCAACAACCCCTCGTCGCCGCCGCGGTCGAACGCGGCGCGGCCGTTGAGCGCCTCGTAGAGGGTCGACGCCAACCCGTACACGTCGGCCTGCGCCGTCGGCGGAGCGCCGTCGAGGATCTCGGGAGCGGCGTGGGTCACCGAGGCGGTGATCACGCCGCTCTGCGTCTCGTGGCCGCCCTGGATGCGGGCGATCCCGAAGTCGCTCAACTGATCGCCGTACGTCGCGCACAGCACGTTGGCCGGCTTGACGTCCCGGTGCAGGACGCCCGACCGGTGCGCGGTCTCGAGAGCGCCGCACAGCCGCACGCCGAGCACGGTCACGTCCTGCCATCCCATCGGACCCTGCCGGGTGATGCGGTCGTGGAGCGTGCCGTCGGGAACGTAGGCCATCACCAGGTACGGCCGTCCGTCGGCGGTGTACCCGGCGTCGTAGAGCGTGACGATCGCCGGGTGACCGGACAACGCACCCATCGCCTGGCACTCGCGATCGAACCGGCTGCGGTCGTCGGCGTCGAGCCCGGAGCGCTCGAGCACCTTGACGGCGACGTCCCGGCGGAACGCCGCCTGGTGACCGCGGTACACCGCGGCGAACCCGCCCCGACCGATCAGCTCGAGCCCCTCGATGCCCTCGATCGATGGGAGGTGGAGGTCGCCGACCATGCCGGCGATCGTAGACGTCCCCCGCCGGGTCGGCTCGCGTCGGCCACCGGCCGCGTCGAAGGCGCGTCGCACGGACGATCGCGGAAACGCCTGGTACCCCGATCCCGGCCGGGAGACGACCGCAACGGCGTCGGTCGCGGCCCGCGCAGGATGTGACGATGGTCCCGTTCGCAGACATTGAGCCGGCTCCGGGCCGGGACTACCGTGGATGTCACACGGTTGGGAGGCTTGCGATGCACGGGTCCCGCGGTCTCGCGGCGGCGATGGCCGCCTTCGCTCTGGTCACCTCGTGCGGCGGTTCGAGCGGGGACTCGCTCGACACGGTGGCCGCAACCGAGGCGCCCACCGTCACCGACGCGCCGACGGCCACGCCGACACCGACCATCGCGCCGACCACGACGCCGGCACCGACCACCACCCAGGCACCCGCCACCACCCAGCCACCCGCCACCACCCAGGCACCAGCGACCACGGCAGCGCCGACCACCACCCAGGCCCCCACGACGACCCAGGCGCCGACCCCGGTCGTCGTGCTCAGCGAACCCGACCCGAACAGCGGCGTGGTCACCGTCTCGGTCGACGCTTCCCGGCTCGAGCCGTTGCTCGACGAGTTCATCGACGACGGGAGCGACCCGTACTACGTCGTCTCGACCCAGCAGGAGGACTTCGTCATCATCGTCGAACTGCACACCGACTTCGGCGCCGGATGGAACGGCGAGCTGGGACCGGTGGGCGCCGACTGCTCCAACAACGGGATCTGCATCTACCTCGACCCCGACGGGATCGGGCCGCTCGCCGGCGGAGGGCCCGCGGACGGGTCGATCGTGATCGTCAAGCTCGGGGACGGCTCGATCATCGAGCTCCAGTCCCTCGGCTGGTTCATGTCGGACGGCAGCAAGTACCAGATCAGCGGTCTGACCCTCGCCGCCTGAGCGAGCGCGACCGGAACGGGCGCGACCTCACCTGCCGATGCCCCGGGCGATGTCGACCAGCGCGAGCACCGCTCGCCCCTCCTCGCGCGAGGCGTCGAGGTCGACCCGGGCGGTGATCCGCCATTCGTTGGTCTCGGCGGGATCGTGGAGGATCTGCGTCACCGTCTGCGTCGTCCGGTCGTAGACGAAGCGCTCGGGGCTGCGCGCGCCGGCGTCGACCAGGATCTCGTCGAACTCGTCCCAGTACGGCGCGATCGCGCGAACGATCTCGTCGATGTCGCCGAGGGCGTCGTACCCGCGCCGCTGCGCCAACCGCTGGACCCAGTCGAAGGCCTGGTTGCGCACCATCACTCGGAACGCCCGCGGATCGTCGACGACGGTTCGCTCGTCCTGCACCGGCCGGGGCCGTTGCAGCTCCTCGATGTCGTCGGGCGGGTCGAGGAGGCGCTCCCACTCGTCGATCAGGCTCGAATCGACCTGGCGGACGACCGCGCCGAGCCAGGCGATCAGGTCGTCGATGTCGTCGGTGCGGGCGTCCTCAGGGATGTTCTGGACGAGGCCTTTGTACACGTCGGACAGGTACCGCAGCAGCACGCCTTCGGAGCGCTTGAGCCCGTAGTGGTTGACGTACTCGGTGAACGTCATCACGCGCTCATAGAGCTCGCGGGCGATCGACTTCGGCTTGACGTTGTCGGTGCCGACCCATGGATGCTTGGCCCGGAACTCGTCGAAGCTGTGGTAGATCCACTCCCGGTTCGGCTTCGGTGCCTCGACCTGGCTCAGCCGCTCGATCCGCTCCTCGTACTCGACGCCGGCCGCCTTCATCTCCCCCATCAGCTCGTCCTTGGCCTTGCTGACCTGAGCAGCGATGATGACGCCGGGGCTCTCCTGCACCGATTCGATGATCGTCAGCACGTCGAGCGCGTACACGACCTCCTCGCCGGCCGGGCGGGCCGGCAGTTGCCCGACCGCTTCGAGCGCCCACAGCGAGAGCGGCTGGTGCAGGGCGAACTCGTCCTGCAGGTCGAAGTTGACCCGCACGCGGCGCCCGTACTCGTCGGGCTCGTCGGGGAACTCGAGCAACCCGGCATCGACGAGCGACCGGTAGATCGCGATCGCCCGCCGGATGTGGCCGCGCTGGCGAGCGCGCGTCTCGTGGTTGTCGACCATCAGCTTGCGGACCGCGGCGCAGCCGTCGAAGCCGCCGACCACCGGCCGGTCGAGCAGGCTCATCACCATCTGGTGGTTGACCTGGAAGTGGGACCGGAGCTGCTCGGGCTCACCGCCGACGAGGCGGTCGAAGGTGTCCTGGTTCCAGTGGGCGTAGCCGCGCTCGGGTGGCTTCTTCTTGACCACCTTCTTCTTGCCGGCGGCGGCAGCCTTGTCCTCCTGCCGCTGGTTCTCGACCACGTGGGGCGGTGCCTGGACCCAGACGTCGCCTTGGTCGTCGAATCCCTTGCGGCCCGCCCGCCCGGCGATCTGGGCGAAGTCCCGGTTGGTGAGGAGGCGCACCGAGTTGCCGTCGTACTTGCAGAGTTGGGTGAACAGCACCGAACGGATCGGGACGTTGATCCCGACGCCGAGCGTGTCGGTCCCGCAGATGATCTTCAGCAGTCCCTCCTGGGCCAGCTTCTCGACCAGCAGGCGGTACTTGGGGAGCAGGCCGGCGTGATGGACCCCGATCCCCGCGGTGATGTACCGCCGCAGATCCTTGCCGATCGGCGAGTCGAAGCGGAAGCCGCGCAGCGCTACCTTCACCGCCTCCTTCTCGGTCTTGCTCAGCGGGTCGAGCGCGAGATAGTTCTGGGCCGCCTCGGTCGCGTCCTTCTGCGTGAAGTGGACGAGGTAGATCGGCGCCTTGCCGGTGGCCAGCAGCTCCTCGATGCTGCGATGCAGCGTCGACGTGCGGTACTCGAAGTGGAGCGGAACCGGTCGCTGCACCGACGTGACCACCGTCGTCGCCCGCCCGGTGCGCGCGGTCAGGTCACGGCGGAAGAACTCGACGTTGCCCAGCGTCGCCGACATGAGCAGGAACTGCGTGCGCGCCAGCTCGAGCAACGGCACCTGCCAGGCCCATCCCCGCTGCGGGTCGCCGTAGAAATGGAACTCATCGACGATCGCCAGGTCGACATCGGTCTCCGCGCCGTCGCGCAGCGCCTGGTTGGCGAGGATCTCGGCGGTGCAACAGATGATCGGGGCCGCGGGATTGACCGCCGCGTCGCCGGTGATCATGCCGACCCGATCCGAACCGAACTCACGGCACAGCGCGAAGAACTTCTCGCTGACCAGCGCCTTGATCGGTGCGGTGTAGTAGCTGCGCCGGTCGGCGGCGAGCGCTGCGAAGTGGGCGGCGGTGGCGACCAACGACTTGCCCGACCCGGTCGGGGTGTTGAGGATGACGTGGTCGCCGACCAGCACGTCGATGATCGCCTCCTCCTGCGCGGGGTACAGCTCCATCCCCTGCTCGGCGGTATAGGCGGTGAACGCCGCCAGCAGTGCGTCCTCGTCGGGCGCCGGCGGCAGGTGGCGGATCAGCGGCGGCTCGGACACCCGGTGGAGGGTAGGCCCACCGTCAAGCTCAGCGGCTCACGGCGACCGGGCGACCCACGACAACCGAGCGGAATCCATCAGGCGGCATCCATCAGGCGGCATCCATCGGGCGACATCCATCGGGCGACATCCATCAGTCGGGGACGTAGGCACCTTGAACGTTGACCCGAAGGTTGATCTCGTTCTCGCTCCACGTCGGCGAGGTCCGCTCCGCCAGGCCGAGCCAAGCCACGAGTGCGTCCTGGTCGCCGACCCGCAGGCGGACGCAGCCCTTGCTCTGGGGGGTGGTCGGCACGTTGTTCGACCCGTGGATCGCCTGGCCGCCGTCGAAGTAGATCGGCCGGTACATGTTGCCGTTGAGCGGGTTGTCGATGGCGACCGGGAACGTCGTGCTGTTGTGCCAGCCGCCGTTCGCCGTGGCGGGGTCGTAGCGGAACGCCCGGCTGCGGTCCTGATCCCTCGTCCGATAACCCGCTTCGCCGGTCGAGACCGGGAACACGAGGTCGAGCGAGTCGGCACCACGGCCGACGAACATGACCTGGCACGTCCGGTCGACGACCGCCCACCGGTCGGACCCGAGCGCGGTGGTGAACGGCGGCGGCAGCGATGTCGCGGCCATCAGGACCTGCTCCTCGTCGGTGCCCGCTCCCATGTCGTCACGGGTGACCGGCAGCCCGAGCGTGAGTCGGGCGGCACAGAGCCGCTGCCGCGTGACCGGACCCGAGATCCCGTCGACCAGCAGCTCGCGGATGCCGAGGCCGGCGAACAACTCGTTGAGCTTGGTCTGCTGGGCCTCGACGATCTTGCGGCGGCCCTCCGCAGCAAGCGCCTCGAGCGAATCGACGCGCTGTTCGCCGGTGATGTCGTCGATGCCGTTGTCGACGCACACGTCGAGCAGGTCGCCGGCGTTGATCAGGTCGGCGTTGGTGATCCCGTTCTCGGACTGGAGCGACGAGGCGGTCACCGTCGGGTCGTCGAAGCGTTCAGCGATCAACCCGAGCGAGTCGCCCGGCAGGATCGCGACGACGCAGAGCGGGTCGTAGACGTCGAGCTCGGGCGCGGTCGTCGTGGTCGTGGATGTCGTCGATGTGGTCGAGGTGCTCGTCGCCGACACCGTGCTCGTGGTCGTCGTGGCCGCGGTCGTCGTGGCCGCGGTCGTCGTGGCCGCGGGAGCAGCGGTCGTCGTTGCCGCAGCGGTTGCCCCCTCGTCCGTCCCCGGCGACGTCACCGCGGTCGTCGTTGGCCCGGAGCGATCGACGCCGGGGACTTCGATCGCCCCACCACCACCGCTCGACGCACAGGCCCCCAACGCGAGCAACGAACCGCAGAGCGCTGCACCCGTGCGCCGGCCGACCATGCCCGAACGGTAGTGACGCGCGACGTCGAACTGGGATCGCCCCGCGTGCCGGAGCAGCCTCAGGACACGACCGCCACGCCCTCGATCTCGATCAGGGCCGCGTCGAGGAACAGCGACTCGACGCCGACCAGCGTGATCGGGACCGCCGGCAGCGGGTGGTCCTGAGCGGCGGCGCCCATCCCGGCGAACAGCTCGCCCTGCATCGATTCGAGCCAGCCGACCACCAGGAGCGTGATCTTGACCAGATCGCCGGGCGTGGCGTCGGCCGCGGCGAGTGCATCGACGAGGTTGCGCAGCGCCTGCTCGGTCTGGGCGGCGAGGCCCTCGGCGATGTTCCCGTCGGCGTCCATGCCGATCTGGCCCGCCAGGTGCACGATCCGCCCGGGCGGCGCGATCGACGCATGCGAGTAGCCGACCGGTGGCACCAGTCGATCGGAGTTGCGAAATTCGATGGTCACGGTCGATCTTCCCTCAGTGTTCTTCCCTCGGTCATGTTCTCTCGGTCATGTTCCCTCGGTCATCGTCGGCAAGTCGTTCCGGTCGACGAGCGTCGCACGTCGGCGGTGCGGTCCAACGGTAGACGACCCGCCGGCTGGCGCCGCTGGCCTACACGTCCGGAAGCATCTCGGCGACCAGCGTGGGGTACACCGCCTGCAGCGCGTGGAGCAGGTCCTCGAGCTTCATCGCCTTCGACTTGGAGCCGCTCACCTTGAGCTTGCGGAACAGCAGGGCGCGGCCGAGCGGGAGGGTGCCGAGCAGCAGCTCGTGCATCGAGTTGGCGGTCAGGTCGGCGGTCAGGCTCACGTCGAGGTCCTGCTGCCCGAACGACGTCTGCACCGGTTTGGACCGGCCGTCGACCCAGAGGTCGACGTCGGGCTCGCGGAGCCGGAACCGGATCACCATCTGCTCGGCGACGAGCGCGTCCATCCCGTCCGGATCGTCGGTGGCGACCTGGTCGAACATCTTCGTGAACATCGCTTCGAACTGGGCGGCATCTTCGTAGATCCGGCTCATCGGGAGCGAGGGTAGTCGCGCACGGCCGTTCAGGGTCGAAGGACGGCGGCGCCGGGCGCGACGACCGCGAACCGATCGGCGAGCTCAGCGAGCGCCACCCGATGGACGTCGCGCGCCGGGATCGGTTCGCCGCCCGCCGGGCCGGGAAGGGCGCGCGTCGCGCACGCATCGGCGGCGACCGTGACGTCGTACCCGTGGTCGAGCGCGGACCGCGCCGTCGAGCTGACGCACATGTGGGTCATGAACCCGACGATCGTCAGCGCGCGCAGCCCGGTCGATGCCAGGCGATCGGCGAGATCGGTCGCCGCAAACGCGTTGGGCAGCGTCTTGTGCACCACCGGCTCGCCGTCGCGCGGGGCGACGGCGGCGATCGGCGCCCCGCCCGCCGCGGGGTCGAAGAGCCCGCCCGGCCGGCCGTCGTGGAGCACGTGCACGACCGGCGATGCGGCCTCGCGCGCTGCCCGCAAGAGCTCCTCGATCACGTCGACCGCCGCATCGACACCGACGAGCGGGACGCGTCCGGTCGCGTACTCGACCTGCGCGTCGATCACGACCAGCACGCTGGCGCCGAGCGGCGGCGGATCGTCGGGCAGGCCGGCCGCCGACCGGAGTGTGAAGGGATCGACCTCGGAGTCCATCCCCCGATCATCGCGGACCGGGCGGCCCGCGCCCCGATGCACGGCCCCGGCGGCGTGCGCCGACGACCACGGGTGCGGGCCACACCAGTGCCTCGACAGGCGCGGAGTCCAGGTCTCCCGCGACCGATCCCGACCCTGGATGTCCACCGTTCACGCCGGGCGGCTAGCGTCGGCGCCGTGAGCGAGCCGAGCGAGCCCCAGGGCAGCGCACCGATCCATCCCGCTGACGACCGGGTCGCCAACCCGGTCGCCAACCCGGTCGCCGGCGACGCGGTCGACGACGTCGACCTCGACGCCGTCGAACGCGATCTCGATCAGGTCGAAGCGGCGCTGGCGCGGCTCGACGACGGCACCTACTGGACCGACGAGGTGACCGGCGAGCCGATCCCCGACGACGCGCTCGCCGAGAACCCCACCACGCGGCGGGCCTGATGCAGAAGCGGGCGGTCGCCGGAATCGCAGCGCTCGGTGCGCTCGCCGCCGGGCTGGCGGCAGCGGCGCAGCGGGCCAAGGCCTCGCCCCTCACCAGCCGGTTCACCCGGTCGGCGAAGGTGTGGAAGCTGTCGGCACGCAACTCGACGCGCTTCGCCGTGTCCAGGGTCCGCGGCATCGGCAGCGCCGAGGAGCGGCGGGCGCAGCTCGACGAGCAGTTCGCCATCAAGACCGCCGAGGACGTCGCCAAGGAGCTGGGCGAGATGAAGGGCGTGCTGATGAAGGCCGGCCAGATGGTCAGCTTCATCTTCGAGGCGCTGCCCGACGAGGCGCAGGACGCGCTCGCCACGCTCCAGGCCGACGCCGCCCCGATGGCGCCGACCCTGGCCGCCAACGTCGTGAAGGGTGACCTGGGCAAGCCTCCCGAACGGGTCTTCCTCGACTGGACCGACATGCCGGTTGCCGCTGCGTCGATCGGACAGGTCCACCGGGCGATCACGCACGACGGTCGCGAGGTGGCGGTCAAGGTGCAATACCCCGGCGTCCACGAGGCGATCGAGAGCGACCTCGACGCCGCCGAGGTGATGTATGCGATGTTCTCGACGATGATGCTCAAGGGCCTCGACGCCAAGGGGCTGGTCGACGAGCTGCGCGCCCGGATGCGCGAGGAGCTCGACTACGCGCTCGAAGCGGGCAACCTCGCCGAGTTCGAGGCCCGGTTCCAGGGCCACCCGTGGGTGCGGATCCCCAAGCTCGTGCCCGAGTACTCGACCGAGCGGCTGTTGACGACCGAGTGGGTCGACGGGATGACGTTCGACCAGTTCCGCAAGACCGAGTCGTACGAGACCAAGCAGCGCGGCGCCGAAGTCGTGTGGCGCTTCGCCCAGAACGCGATCCACCGCTACGGGATCTTCAACGGCGACCCACACCCCGGCAACTACAAGTTCCATCACGACGGGAGCGTCACGTTCCTCGACTACGGCCTCGTCAAGCGATGGTCGCCCGGTGAATGGGAGACGCTCAAGCCGTCGATGGACGCGATCATCATCGACCGCGACCCCGACCAGCTCGTGCGGGAGATGGAGCGCTCGCGGTTCTTGCGGCCCGGCCACGGGCTCGACCCGGCGCTGGTCTACGACTACGTATCGAGCCCGTACACGCCGTACCTGTCCGAGGAGTTCACGTTCACCCGCGAGTGGATGCGCGAGACGCTCGGCGTCATCTTCGACGTCCAGGGTCCGCACGCCGAGGTGATCGAGCAGCTCAACATGCCACCGAGCTTCGTCATCCTCGACCGGGTGATCTGGGGGATCAGCGCGATCCTGGGCAAGCTCGAAGCCCACGGCCCGTGGCGGGCGATGCTGCTCGAGTACGTCGCCGGGGGCGAGCCGGCGACCGAACAGGGCGCCGCCGAAGCCGCCTGGCACGCGCAACACCACTCGAGTTAGTCGCGTCGCCGAGGCGCCGCGCACCGCTCGATCCGTGTTGCCCACCGTGCGGTCAATAGGGTCGGCCCGATGACCGACACCGCAGCCAGCGAGTCGACCGTCCGGGCGCCGTTCGCGCCGTGGGACCGGCGGGACCTCCCGGGGTCGTTCGACGTCGCGGAGACCGCGCGCCGAGTCGGCCACTACACGTGGACCGAGATGAAGCTGTTCGAGGCGCTCGGCGGCTGGGTGGCGACCGTCCCCGAGCTCGACGTCAAGATGCGGCTCGGGACACACTGCTACCACCACGCCTGGCACGCCGAGCTGTGGCACAAGCGGCTCCCCGAGCTACGGGAGATGAAGCCCGAGCGGCTGACCGTGCCGGCCAACGAGGCAATGGTCGAGTTCATCGAGGCGATGACCGAGCCCGAGGCGCCCGAGCTGACGATCGAGAAGCTGGTCGGGGTCTACCGCGTCCTGATCCCGCACTTCATCTCGGCGTACACGTTCCACCGCAACAACACCAGCGAGATCACCGACGCACCGACGATCCGGTCGATCAACTTCATCCTCCAGGACGAATTCGACGACTGGCGCGACGGCGAGATGATGCTGCAGTCGCTGATCGCGACGACTGAGCACGTACGCCGCGCCGCCGAGCACCAGGCCCGACTCGAGGCGATCATGGTCGCCGCGGGCGGGATCACCGGCCCGGGTACGATCGGATTCGGAGACAGCCCGAGCACACGAGGAGATTCCTGATGCGCAAGTTCTTCCCGGTCGAGGATCTCGCTCGAGACGAACGCTTCGTGCAGACCAACATGGCCGAGCGGATGGCCGACGCCCGCACGGCGCTCAACCCCGAGCGGAGGTCGAAGAAGAGCCGGGGCTCGTCGAACCGCATCACCCCGGAGCGCCACGACGCCTCCGACGCCGCCCGCGGCCTGATGCACGGGATCATGGTCGGCGAGATCCAGGCGCTCGAGGGTGCCGGCCGCACCGCGCACGACTTCGAGGCCGGCGACGGCACCGGCGACACGATCCCGTTCGAGCTGAAGCTCGATATGGCCCGCCAGGCGTGGGACGAGGCCCGCCACGTCGAGATCAGCGCCAAGCTCTCCGATTGGATGGGGACCGAGCTCGGGCAGTTCGCCGAGAACACCGTGCTGTTCCAGGCCGCCTGCTCCGACGACCCGATCCTGCGGCTGGCCGGCGTCAACCGGGCGCTCGAGGGATTGGCGATCGACGTGTTCACCCAGATGAAGGAGTTCGGCAATCTGGCCGGCGACCCGTTCCTCGAGTTCTGCGAGGACTGGATGCTCGCCGACGAGGTGACCCACGTGAGAATGGGCTCGGACTGGTTGCGCAAGGTGACCGCCAACGATCCCGAGCGGCGGGCAAGGGCGCTCGAGTTCCAGCAGGTCGTCGACAAGCTGTTCAGCTTCGGCGGCGCCCGCGGCGACACCGAGGAAAGCCCGATCGGCCTCGCCCGGCGGTTCCGCGAGCTGGCCGGGTTCACCGATGGCGAGGTCGACAAGATCGCCGAGATGGACCACGACGCGTTCGAGGAGCGGCTGGCCGCCGTCCGGCGCGCGCAGGAGGCCGCCGGGGCCGCCCCGGCTCCGGCCTGATGGCCGATGCGCCGGCGCCGGAGGCGACGCCGGCCGGCGGCCCGACCGGCACGGCCAGGATCACGGTCACGCCCGAGGAGTTCCACCTCATCTCGTACGAGGCCGGTGCGATCGCAGCGGTCGTGGCCGAGCTCGCCCACCTGCTCGGGATCACCAACCCGATCCACGTCGTCGTCGACGAGACGACACCGCTCGCCAAGATGTCCGCCGAGGTCGGCGGACGATCCTCCGACGACACGATCACGATCCGGGCCGAGAGCGGGGCACTCGAGGACACCCAACGCTTCACCCACTTCAGCGCCGACAGCGCCCGCGGCTCACTCGGCCGGATGCTGCTGCGAGCCCGCGATCGCCTGCGCCCGGACTTCGCCGACGCGCCGGGCGACCTCGATCTCACGCTGCAGGAGAACGCGGCGTGGGACACCTACTGCGTCGGGCGCCTGTCGCGGCTCGGCGTCCCCGTCAACCAGCAGCGCTTCCGGTACAACTACCGCAACCGCTTCGGCTTCACCGACGCGGTCGATGCCGACTTCGATCGGATCTGGGCCGCCGACGATCTCGCCTGGTCCGCCCTCTCCCGTTGACCGCCCCAACCGTTTGCGTCCGCGATTCCGGCGGACCGCCCGATCACCCGCGCGACGCAAGCCGGGAGGATGAGAGAGGGCGGACGATCGGGCGGCGCCAGGCGAGGCCGGGGATCGCGCCGCTCGGCGGCCAGTGGTCGTCGCGGCTGTAGGCCCACCACTCGAACGGGTTGAGGTAATAGGCGCACGACTCGACCACCTTGGCCACGGGCAGGCCGCGTCTGCAGGTGGCCCAGACGACCGCACCGGCCGCACCGCCGGCGACCATCCACCCGCCGTACAGCAACGGGTACAGCGGGCCGAACCAGCGGGCCTGCCAGACGTGCACCCCCTCGTGGTCGGTGATCAGCCTCCGGCGGCGGGCAACCGTGGTGTCGCCGGCACCGGCGATCACGTTGCCCCACGTCATCACGAAACCGCGGCGCACGACGAAGCCACCGGCGAAGACGTGGCGGCCCTGGCGTTCGCTCAGATCGGCGACGTACCCGCCTCGGCGGCTGGCCGTGGCGATCGCGTTGGCGACGAGACCGGCCGCGGTCATCGGGAGCGCCCAGGTCGAGTCGAGCGCGAAGCCGATCACCCCGTCGGGACGCCGCCAGTCGTAGATCCGCCGCCACCCCGACACTGCGCCGTTGGCGGCGGCGACGGCGCCGGCGGGCAACGACAGGCCGAGCGGCGCGGTGACCGCGGCACCGAGCACGCCCCCGACAACAGCGACGGCGGCCGCCTCGAAGAGGCGGCCGCCGTCGGCAGAGGGTGAACGTGGATCGCCAGCGGGCGTCACTGACGCAGCTTGGACAGCAGGCGCAGCATCTCCAGGTACAGCCACACGAGCGTGACGACGATGCCGAGGGCGGCGACCCACTCGTAGTCCTTGGGCATCCTGGCGTCGACGCCCCGCTCGACGAGGTCGAAGTCGAGGGCGAGGTTCATCGCCGCGATCCCGGCGACGAAGATCGAGAACCCGATCCCGAACAGGCTCGGGCTGTTGATGAACCCGACGCTGCCGCCGAACAGGTTGATCACGATCGAAACGAGGTAGAGCAGCATGATCCCGAGGGTGGCACCGATCACGATGCGCCGGAACCGGTCGGTGACCTTGATGATGCGGGTGCGGTACAGCACGAGCATGACGACGAAGACCGAGACGGTCGCGCCGACCGCCTGCACGACGATGCCGTCGAACGCGCTCTCGTAGCCCTTGGAGATCGCACCGACGGCGAACCCCATGCCGAGTGCGTAGACCGGGCCGAGGATCTTGGCCAGCTTCGGCTTGACGTAGGCGCCGATCACCGCGGCGAAACCGACGAGGATGCCGACGATCCCGAGCGTCGGGAACTGATACGTCTCGACGCCGTTCTCCAGCGTCGGGCCGGAGGCGGCCGACCAGCCGAAGCTGGCGGACACGAGAATCAACGTCAGGAGCACGAGCGACGCGGTGATCACGCCGTTGACGGTCATCGCACTCTGCCACGGGCTGACCGGGCCGTCGGTGACCGGCTGGGGAGCGACGTGGGTGCCCTGCACCGGCGCCGCCCAGGTGGTCGATGCCTGCTTCATGGACTGCTCGTTGAACATCGGGTTCGGCATAGTGGGATCAGGATACCGGTCCCCGCCGGGCGCCGTACTGCACTGCTCGTCGAACACCTTCGGCGAGACCCGCGGCATCAGGCGAGATCGTGCGCGCTGACCCCGTCCCACAGGTCGATCTGCGGAGGCCCGGCGAGCAGCCCGGTGCAGCCGGTTGCCATCTCGACCATCAGCGGCGAATCGAAGTGGCGTCGTTGATGGTCGGCCGTCTCCCACTTCTGGATCACGAGGTGCCGGCCGGGCCGGGTCACGCTCGAGCAGAGATCGACGTTTCGGCACCCGTCGACCATCCTCGTGAGCACGACGTACTTGGCCAGCACCGCGGGGAGCGCGGCGTCGGTCGGGTCGGCCGCGTCGAAACCCATCGTCACGACAACCAGTTCGACCTCCTCGTTCGGGTCGGTGGCTCCGGATGGTCGGGAATCGGACATTGGAATCCTCACGCGTCTCCTGCCGGCATCGCAGGTCGAGTCAGGCCGAGCCTGGTCGGGCCCGGCCGAGCCTGGTCAGTCTCGCCGAGCGAGGTGGCACTCGCCGAGCCGGACGCGCGCAACCCGACGATCGATCGACCGGTCGGCGCTCGGACGCACCCGACGCGAGACCGGTCGATCGGTGGCCCGCCGCCCGGGACCCCATCACCAAGACCGATATGCTCCCTTCTGGTATCTCGACCACCGATATCACGAACCCGTCATCGGCGAGGGGTTGGGGGGCTTGACCTCGTCGGTATCGTGACAAAAGTCTCGTGGTGGTCGCGCGTTGTGGATCGTCGGGTTGCCATGTGATGCTCGCACACCGAGTCTCGTCGAAACCTTCCCCTCTTCACCGGGTCCGAGGTCAGACGTCCAAACGAACCAGAGGAGCCGCCGGTGGCCAAAGATCGCGTCGAACGAGACGACGAAGACCTCGTCCGTCTCTACCTCACCGACATCGGGCAGTACACGCTGCTGACCAAGGACGACGAGGTCCGGCTTGCCAAGGCGATCGAAGCCGGCAACGAAGCGATCACCAAACTCGACGGCGCCGGCAAGGAGATCACCGCGGCCAAGAAGCGCGAGCTGCGGCGGATCGCCCGCAAGGGCGAGGAGGCCGAGCGGCAGTTCGTGCAGTCCAACCTGCGCCTGGTCGTGTCGATCGCCAAGAAGTACCAGGCGTCGGGATTGCCACTCCTCGACCTGATCCAGGAGGGCAACCTCGGCCTGATGCACGCGGTCGAGAAGTTCGACTGGCGCAAGGGCTTCAAGTTCTCGACCTACGCCACGTGGTGGATCCGCCAGGCGATCACCCGCGGCATCGCCAACACCGGGCGCACGATCCGGCTCCCGGTCCACGCCGGCGACACGCTCGCCCGCCTGCAGAAGGCGCGCTCGCGCCTCGAGCTGAAGTACGGCCGTCCCGCCACGCTCGCCGAGTTGGCCAAGGAGGTCGAGATGCCGGAGGACAAGGTGACCGAGGCCCTGCGCTTCGCCGCCGAGCCGCTGTCGCTCTCCGAGCCCCTGCGCGAGGACGGCGACGCCGAGCTGGGCGACGTGGTCGAGGACCGCTCCGCCGAGTCCCCGTTCGAGGTCGCAGCGACAGCGCTGCTGCCCGACGAGATCGCCCGCCTGCTCGCACCGCTCGACGAGCGCGAGCGGGAGATCCTCAAGCTGCGCTTCGGTCTCGACCGCGGCGAACCGCGCACGCTCGAAGAGGTCGGCGAGCACTTCAACCTGACCCGCGAGCGGATCCGCCAGATCGAGGCGCGGGCGATGAGCAAGCTGCGCCACCCCTCAAGCGACACCGGCGCCCGCGACCTGCTCGCAGTCTGAGGTGGCGTAGCGCTGCGCCACCCGGCGGCCCGACGCCGGTCGGCCGCCGTCGGGGTCGATCGAGGGCGACGGATGTGGGTCGCCGCGGTCCGATCGCACGCGACGGCACCTACTGCGTGCCCACCGGTTCCGATCGTTGCCGCATCGGCGAAGCCGCACGCTCGACCGGCCAGCACCCCGTGGCGGGTTCACGGGGGGCGAGCTATGGTCCTCCCGGCGTACGAAATCCCTCTGTCGCAACTCGCTGCGGTTGTGGTGAGGTCTGCGTCATACTGCCGGGAGCGGTCATGCGAGAGGGGTCACGATGGCGACGACGGGAAGACGGCGATGCACGATCCGGCGCGGAGCCGTGCGCCGACTGGCGCTGCTCGCCGGGCTCGGCCTCGCGGCGGCCGCGATGCCGTCCAACGCGGCGGTCGCCGACGACCCGCCGGCCGGCGCAGGTGCGGCCATCCTGGCTGCCGACCCGGCGCTGATCCCGCTCGACCCGGCGAGGTTCGTCGAGACCCGCGAGGGCGCGACCACCTTCGATGGGCTGTACGAAGGAGCAGGGCAGCGAACCGCCGGCTCGATCTACGAGATCCAGTTCGGCGGGCGCGGCGGCGTGCCGATCGACGCCGCCGGCGTGGCGATCTACCTGACCGCCGTCGACCCGACCGGATGGGGGTTCCTGACGACCGACACGTGTGGGTCCGCCCTCCCGGTCGCCTCGTCATTGAACTACTACACGGGCACGACCGTCGGCAACGAGATCGTGGCCGACCTGTCGACGTCCGGATCGCTGTGCATCTACACCTACGCCGCCACCGACCTGACCGTCGATGTCGTCGGCTACGTCCCGACCGGGAACTCGATCGTCCCGATCGGCGACAAGCGGGTGTTGGAGTCCCGCGAGGGAGCGTCGACGGTCGACGGGATCTCCGAGGGCATCGGCCGGACCGCGCCGGGGTCGACGACGACCGTGCAGGTCACCGGGCGAGCCGACGTACCGCTGGGCACCGACACCGTCATCGTCAACGTCGCCGCGCTCGACCCAACCGACAGCGGGTTCATCACCGTCCACCCGTGCCTGCCGACACTGCCGACCGCCTCCTCGCTCAACTACTCCCCCGGCATCGATCGCGCCAACGAGCTGATCACGCCGGTCAACGGCGCTGGTCAGCTGTGCATCTACACCCAGCACGACGTCGACCTGATCGTCGACGTCGTCGGCTACGTGCCAACTGGCACGAACTACGTCAACACGCCGAGCCGCCGATTCCTGGAGACCCGCGCCGGCGCCCCGACCTTCGACGGCCAGAACCAGGGTGAGGGTGTGCGCGCGGCCGGCTCGCAGTACACGCTCCCGATCACCGGGCGCGGCGGCATCCCTGACGGGGCGATCGGCGTGATCGCCAACGTCGCCTCGGTCGACGCCGCGAGCGCGGGGTTCCTGACCGTGCATCCGTGCAAGCCGTCGCTGCCGGTGTCGGCATCGCTGAACTACACCGCGGGCGTCAACGGCGCCGACGAGATCGTCGCCAGCCTGAGCGACGCCGGTGAGATCTGCATCTACACGTCGGCGGCGACGCACCTGCTCGTCGACGTGACCGGCTACCTGATGCCGAGGGTCTTCGCCGCCACCGACAGCTACGACGCGCTCGGCAACGTCCTGCTCGAGGTCGGCGTGCCGGCGAGCGGGTTCCCCGCGGTGGCGGTCACCGGGAGCGTGCTCGACAACGACATCGGCGCCGGTGCGCTGACGGTCACCGGGTTCGACGCGGCCAGCGCCAACGGCGGATCGGTGGCGATGGGTGCTGACGGCACGTTCACGTACTCGCCGCCCCCCGGCTACACCGATGCGGCCGACACGTTCGAGTACACGCTGACCGACGGTGACGGGGCAACCGATGTCGGGACGGTGTCGATCGATCTCACCGACATGGTGTGGTTCGTCGACAACACGAGCGCCGGCCCGGTCAAGAACGGCACGTCCGGCGCGCCGTTCGACCAGCTCGCCGACGCCGGGCCGCCGTCGGGACCGGGCGAGCCGATCTTCGTCTACGAGGGCGACGGCACCGACACCGGCTACGACCAGGGCATCACGCTCGATGCGAACCAGGACCTGATCGGCGAGAAGGTCGGCCTGACCCTCGGCGCCACGGTGCTCGTGCCGCCCGGCGGCGGCCGACCGGTGCTGAGCGCCTCTGGCGGGGCCGACACGGTGGCGATGGGCTCGGGCGGTTCGGTCCAAAGCGCCACGTTGCGGATCACCGGGTCCGGAGCAGCGATCTCGTCGGCCGGCGCCGGCGGCACCGTCACCGATGTCGACATCGAGGCCAACAGCATGGGCATCGACCTCGACAACACGACCGGGACGTTCACGTTCACCGATGTCGACGTCACGAGCTCGGGCGAGTCCTCGTTGCGTGTCTTCCAGGGCAGCGCCGACGTCGACTTCGTCAACTCGACGATCGCCCAGAGCGGCAACGCCCCGGCGGTCGACGTCTTCGACCACACCGGCTCGGTCGACTTCGACGCCACCAGCACCGTCGACGCGACCGACGGTGACGGCATGCGATTCGACTTCGCCGACGGCATGTACGACTTCCGGGGCCAGGTCACGCTGAACGGCGGCGACGCCGGCATCGACATCTTCAGCGACTCGGCCGGCACGTTCACGTTCACCGACGTCGACATCACCGACACGAGCCCGAACGCGGCGATCGACATCAACGGCAACGGGGCGGCGAAGCTGTTCCTCGAGGCCGGCTCGACGATCACCCAGGCCAACAACGGGCTGCTGCTCGCCGTGTCGAACGGCCACACCGGTGAGGTGCACCTCGCGGCCGGGGCGACGATGACCGCCACCAACGGCGCGGGCCTGCAGTTCAACAACGCCGACGGCACGTACGACTTCCAGGGGACGGTGACGCTGAACGGCGGCGACGCCGGCATCGACATCCTCGGCGGGTCGGCCGGCACGTTCACGTTCGCCCCGACCACGACGATCACCAACCCGACGGGTCCTGCGGTCAACATCGACAACTTCGCTGCCGGCGGCGACTTCGACTTCGACGGGAGCATCGTCGCCAACTCGGACCGGGTCGTCGCAATCGCCACCACGGCGGCCGGCTCGTCGATCCACTTCGACACGAGCGGCGCCAACTCGCTGACCTCGACGGGGAACCCCAACCCGGTGATCGACATCTTCGACGCCGACGGTGACATCACGATGACGACCCCGACGACGGTCACCGACTCGACCTTCTCGCCGCTGTTCGCCACCGCCGGGGCCGGCAACTGGTCGTTCACCGACCTGACCGTGGTCGACCTCAAGGACCTCAACAGCGGTGTCGACGTCTTCGGGAACACCGGGACGGTGAAGTTCACCGACCTCGACATCACGACCGACTCCGCCGGGACGGGGAGCGGCGCGGTCGGTTTCTGGGCCGGCGGCAACAACTCGATCATCGTCGACGGCAACAGCACGATCGACGCCGACGGCGGCCCGGCGATCTCGCTCGGCGACATCACCACCATCGACATGACGTTCGCCAGCCTGACGTCCACCAACAACACGAATGCGCAGATCGGCCCAGCCGGGAACGACGGCCTGAGCCTGCTCGATGTCGGCGGCGGCACGTTCGACGTGATCGGCACGACGACCGTCACCGGCGCGGGTGGGAGCGGCATCAGCATCAGCAACGTCGGGGCGACCGTCACGTTCGCCTCCGTCGACATCGACGGCGTCGACGATTGGGGCCTGATCACCGGCGTCGCGAGCGACAACCCGGGTGTGATCGCCATCAACGGCGGAACGATCGCCAACACCGGCAACCACGGGCTGCGCATCGGCAGCAGCGTGCTCAGCCACGGCGCGGCGTCGGTCGACGTCGACAACGTCACCTTCACCGCCATCGCCGGATTCGTGGTCGAGGTCGCCAACAGCACGGTCGGCGGCTCGGGCAACGTCGCGGCAGCGTTCAGCTGCAACGACCTCGGCGGCAACACCGGTCAGATCAGCTTCAACGCCGGCGCCAACCTCTGCCCACCGTGACGCGGCACCGGCGAGTGGAAGTGCGCTGAGCAGGGACGACGCGCGACCTTGACCATTCCTTGACTCAAGGTTCTTGACCACCGACCCGAAAGCCAAGTGTGATCTCCGTGCGACGCGCGACCATCGACGACCTCGAGCCGTTGGCATCGGCGTACACGGCGGCGTGGCGCGAGGGCTACCGCCAGCTGTTCTCCGCCGCGGTGTTCGCCCAGGACGACTTCGACGAGCGGCGGCGCGAGGAGTGCCGCGAGACCCTGCTCGACGACCAGATCGACGTGCACGTCGCCGAGCTCGACGGCCACGTCGTCGGCTACCTGGCGGTCGTGGACTCCGATCACCTCTCGGCGATCGTCGGGATGTGGGTCCACCCGCACGCCTGGGGATCGGGTGCTGGTCAGGCGCTGCTCGCCACCGTCGAGGACCAGCACCGCAACATCGGCCGGATGAACCTGGCGACCTGGCTACCCGAGGACAGCCCGCGCGCCCGCCGGCTCTTCGAGAAAGCGGGCTGGCGACCGACCGGCGAGATCGGCCGCCTCGACGTCTACCGCAACGAGCCGAACCGCACCTTCGAGTACGTCCGCACCCTCGTCTGATCTGATCGGGGTCGGGCACCAAACCGATCAAGCTGGTCTGTTCGGGGTCGGGCACCGATCAGATCACGGTTGTGCAATCGTCTGGGGATGGGAGAGATCGAGATCCGGCCGGTCGCGGTCGGCGAGCGCAGGGCCGCCACCGACACCGTGCGCGCCGCCCTGCTCGCACCGCCGACGGCCGACGAGGTGTTCGAACGGCGACAGGCGTCGTGGGACGACTCCGACGCGCTGGCAGCGTGGGACGGCGACCGGTGCGTCGGACATGTTGCGGCGTTCCGGTTCGAGACGACCGTCCCCGGCGGCGCGCGGCTGCCGACCGGCGGCGTCACCCGCGTCGGCGTGCTCCCGACCCACACCCGCCGGGGCCTGCTCCGCCGGATGCTCGAGCGGCTCCTGCGCGAGGCCCACGAGCGGGGTCAGGTGCTCGCCAGCCTGCGGGCCAGCGAGGCTCCGATCTACGGCCGGTTCGGGTTCGGGCTGGCGGGGGAGGCCGTCGACACGCTGATCACGACGGCGACGGCGCGGCCGCTGCGGGGGGCGCCGTTCGCCGGGTCGGTGCGCGTCCTGCGGCGTGACGAGCTGCACGCGACGATCCCCCCGTTGTACGAGCGATGCGCACAGCGGCGCGTCGGGATGATCGGCCGCGCGCCCTGGTACTGGGAGATCGAGCTCGAGAAGGTGGCGCAGCCGAGCGCGCAGGATCATGACGCGAGGGCGCGAGAGGTCGCGGTCCACTCCGACGACGACGGCGTCGACGACGCGTACGTGCACTACGAGGTGGGCTGGGACGACGGGTTCGCCGAGAACCCGCGGGCGAGCGGCAAGGTCCACGAGCTGTTCGCCATCGACGCCGAAGCGGAGCGGGCGATGTGGGCCTTCGTGCTCGGCATCGATCTCACCAGCACCTGGCAGGCGAGGGCCCGACCGACCGGCGACCCGATCCGGCGGTCGTTCCACGACGTCCGCGCCTACGAGCCGAAGCAGCACTGGGACGAGCAGTGGTTGCGGCTCCTCGACGTCGACGCCGCCCTGGCCGCGCGGACGTACCGCCCCGCACCCGGCGCCGTCGTGGTCGAGGTGGCCGATCCCCTCCTGCACCACAACACCGGTCGGTGGGCGATCTCCGCCGCTGGCGCGGTGCGCACCGACGAGCGCGCCGACGTCCTGGTCGACGTCAACACGATCTCCGCGGCCTACCTCGGAGGCGTGCCGTGGACGGACCTCGCCGCGTCCGGCGAGATCGCCGCCGCCGACCCGGAGGTGCTCGCCGTGCTCGACACGCTGTTCGCGGTCCGGCCGACCCCGTTCTGCGGCACCGACTTCTGAGCGTTGACACCCGGTGTCTGACACCGGGTGTTAGCGGCCCTGACGGCAAACGTTTGCGATGTTCCGCCGGCCGGCTCCGCCGCTCGCGGCGTTGCGGCTCCACACCGTAGGGCAGGGCGACGCCGTCGTCGCCACGCCTTGCGAGCGACGCACCCGACTCGGCGTCGACACCTCGAACGTTCACGATCACGGCACTAGCGTGCGCCGGTGGCCAGCGCACGGGAGGTCCTGCAGGTACCGGCGGTGCGCCGGTACCTGCTGTCGACCGCGCTCGCGTCGGTCGGCGTCAACGTCTTGGTCACCGTCCTGTTCAAGCAGGCCTTCGACATCACGGGCAACGAGCTCGACATCGGCTGGATCGGCCTGGCGCAGTTCATCCCCGCGATCCTGCTCGTGCTCGTCAGCGGCTACGTCGCCGACCGCTTCGACCGCCGCCGGGTCAGCTCGCTGTTCCTGTTCGGACGCGCGATCTGCGCGGCTGCCCTCGTCGGGTACAGCGCCGTCGACCCGGGGACGGTCTGGCCGCTGTTCGTCATCGCGTTCGTGTTCGGCGCGTCCGATGCGATGCTCTCCCCCGCCCGGCGGTCGATCGCCCCGCTGCTCGCACCGCAGGAGCAGTTCCCCCAGGTGGTGGCGCTGTGGACGGCGACGTTCACCGGCTCGGCGATCGTCGGCCCGGTGCTCGGCGGGTTCCTGTACAGCGTCGGACCGGGTGTCGCGTACGCGCTTGCGGCGGTGCTCGAGCTCCTGGCGATCGTGCCGATCCTGCTCATCGTCTACTCCCGGGAGCCGGAGCGCATCACCGATCGTCCGACGCTGTCCAAGGCGCTGGAGGGACTGCGCTTCGTCCGCCACACGCCGGTCGTGCTGGCGACGATCTCCCTCGACCTGTTCGCCGTGCTGTTCGGTGGCGCGATCGCGCTGATACCGGCGGTCGCCAGCGAACGCCTCGGCGTCGGCGACATCGCCTACGGATGGCTGCGTGCCGCACCGGGGATCGGTGCGGCGACGATGGCGATCTGGCTGGCGACCCGACCGATCTCCCGGCGCGTCGGCCCGACCCTGCTCGTCGTCGTCGGCGTGTTCGGGCTCGGCACGATGGTGTTCGGGCTGACCCGCAACTACGCCGTGGCCTTCATCGCGCTGGTCGTGATCGCGGCCGCGGACATGATCTCGATGTACATCCGCGGCTCGATCGTCCCGCTGGTCACACCCGACGAGCAACTCGGCCGGGTGAGCGCGGTCGAGGGCGTCTTCATCGGCGCGTCCAACGAGCTCGGCGCGTTCGAGAGCGGCGTCGCCGCGCGGTTCCTCGGGCTGCCACTGGCGATCGCCGGCGGCGGGTTCATCACCGTCGCCATCGCCGCAGGGTTCGCCGTGCTGTTCCCGTCGTTGCGCCGGATCGACACCTTCGACGAGCTGGCCCCCGCCGACTCCGCCGCCCCGACCTGACCCCGGGGACCGCCCCACGTACGGCGGTGGACGGGCCTGCTCCCCGTGCGGTGGGCGTCCGGGTGGACCGCTTCAGTTCGGTTCGAGTTGGCGAACGTCGTCCCGGGTCGAGCCGTCGCCGGTCGTCGCCGGCGGTGCGCTTCGCCCAGGCCCCCGGTATCGCCCGGCGAGCCGGCGCGCCCACGTGTCGATCAGGAGTGCGATCCCCAGCAGCCCGAGCGCGACGATCGAGTCGAGCCACCAGTGGTGGCCGGTCGCGGAGACCGCCAACGTCGTCAGCACCACATGCAGGAAGAACACCCAGCGCCACGGGCTCGTCGTGGCAGCCAGGATCCCGAACGAGACGACCGCCGCCCACGCGACATGGATCGACGGCATCGCCGCGAACTGGTCGGACACCCCGGTCCCGACCGGCCCGTACACCGACAGGCCGTAGATCGACGACAGGTCGACGTAGCCGAGCCCGGGCACCAGCCTCGGCGGGGCCACCCGGACGAAGCGGATGAACAGGCTGAACGCCGTCGTGATCGCCAGCGCCGTCCGCCAGCGCGGGTACGTCTCGCGGTGGCGGACGAACAGCCACACGAGGAAGGCGATCGTCACCGGCACGTGGGCGAGCGCGTAGTAGTAGTTGGCGAACCACCCGAGCACGTCGTGGTCGAGGACGAATCGCTGCAGCGAGAGCTCGCTCGGCAGGCCGACCGCCCGCTGGAGGTCGTCGATCTGGCGCCCCCGCTCGACCGCTCCCTCGTCCTGGGCCAGCGGCAGCTCCCGGGCGACCCGCCACACCGAGTAGAGCACGGCGATCAGCGCGAACTCCTTGGCGGCAGGGATCAGCGCCACGGTGACCCGAGTCGGGCGGCACCGCTGCGCGACGAGGTAGAAGGCGCCCGCCACCAGCGCGGCGAGCACCGCCTGATCCCACGTCGGCCACTTCATCGGAACTCAGCCTGGCGCTTGTCCGACCCGGCTGCAAGTGACCGTGCGAGCAGCGGGCCGGGCGGCGTGTCAAGGATCGCTCAAGAATTCTTCAAGAATCGCTCAAGCTCCTGGCGCAGCGGGCCGATAGACGAACATGCATCGTCTGATCGTTGCCGTCACCGTCGCCGTCACCTTGTGGGCGGTGCCGTCGCCCACCTCTGCCGCGGACACCTACGTGGTCCAGCCCGGCGATTCGCTGATCGGCATCGCCTCGCGCTCCGGAGTCGGCCTCGGCGCGCTCCTCAAGGCCAACGGCCTGGTGCTCACCAGCACGATCCACCCCGGCCAGCGACTCGAGATTCCGACGCCGTCGCCAGCGTCCACTCCAGCGTCCACGCCAGCCTCGACGCCAGCGTCCACGCCCGGCGGCGCAGGAGGAGCGGTGTACGCGGTGAAGTGGGGCGACACCCTGATCGGGATCGCCAGCCGCCACCACGTCTCGCTCTCGTCGCTGCTGCAGGCCAACGACATGACCACCACCAGCCTGATCATGCCCGGCATGCAGCTCCACCTCCCCGCCGGCGCCACCGCACCCTCGGCCGGATCACCCTCGACCCCGGCTGCCAGCTCGACCCCGTCGACCTCCCCACCGGCGAGCTCCGCCACCGATGGAGCGGTGTACGCGGTGAAGTGGGGCGACACCCTGATCGGGATCGCCAGCCGCCACCACGTCTCGCTCTCGTCGCTGCTGCAGGCCAACGACATGACCACCACCAGCCTGATCATGCCCGGCATGCAGCTCCGCCTCCCCGCCGGTGCCACCGCACCCTCGGCCGGATCACCCTCGACCCCGGCTGCCAGCTCGACCCCGTCGACCTCCCCACCGGCGGGCACCGCCACCGGCATCGCGAAGGTCGTCGCCTACGCGCTCGCCCAGGCGGGCAAGCCGTACCGGTTCTTCAGCTCGGGACCCGATGCGTTCGACTGTTCCGGGCTCACCCGGGCGGCGTACGCCCAGATCGGGATCAGCTTGGTCCACCACAGCGCGTCGCAGGCCACGCAGGGATCGCCCGTCGACTTCTCCAGCGAGCCGATCCGCGCCGGCGACCTGGTGTTCCTGTCGACGCGCGGCGCGACCTCGATCAACCACGTCGGCATCGCCGTCAACTCGACGACCTGGGTCCAGGCGGTCGCCCCCGGTAAAGGGGTGCGGGTCGGCCCGATGCCGGCCAAGGGGACGATCACCGCGGTGCGCCGCTACGTCACCGGCGGCTGACCCGCAGGACGATCCCCTACGAACGAGCCGGCAGGCGCCACGCCGGTTGCCGGTGCGGACCGGAACGCCTCGAGCAGGGGCAGCGACTGGCCGCTGACGAACCGGATCAGCGCGCCACCGGCGGTGCTGACGAATCCGATGTCGTCGAGATCGACGAACTGCGCCGCGCTCGACACGGTGTCGCCGCCCCCGATGGCGGTCAGCCCCGGCGCCGACGCGACGGCCCGCCAGAGCCGCCGGGTGCCGACGTCCGCTCCCGCCTGCTCGTAGGCGCCGGGCGGGCCGTTGACGAACACCGTGCCGGCGCGGGCCAGCTCCGCTTCGTACGCACCGATCGTCGAGGCACCGATGTCGACGATCACGGCGTCGGCCGGAAGCGCACCGACCGGGATCTCCCGCCGGGCGCCGTGCTCGACGACCGCGACGTCGTGCGGCAGCGCGATCCGTTGGCGGTGAGCGCCGAGCAGCGCCTCGGCCTCGGCGACGTACCGGGTCAGGTCGCGCTCGGCGATGAACCGCTCGGTCGGCTCGCCGAGCGCCACGCCGTCGGCCAGCAGGAAGATCTCGCCGAGCACGCCGGCGGTGAGCACGCGGTCGGCGAGCCCGTCGACGAGCACCCGACCCATCATCGAGAAGCCGTCGGACACCTTGAGCCCACCGAGCAGGAAGATCGCGGGGCGGGCAGGAGCATCGAGCAAGCGGCTCACCCCGTCGAGCTCGGCGGCGAGCAGCAACCCGGCCGCCGACGGCAACAGCCGCTGGAAGGCGACCATCGACGGAGCCGACCGGTGCGCGGTGGCGAACGCGTCGTTCACGTACAGGTCGAACAGCGGCGCGAGGTGGCGTACCAGGTACGTGCCCGCCATCTGCTCGGGGGTCAGGTGGACGTCGCGCTCGAACGTCGACAGCTCTTCACCGTGGATGCGGACGTTGTCGAGCAACAGGATCTCGCCGTCGGCGAGGACGGCGATGCGGCGGCGCGCTTCGGGTCCGGCGACGTCGTCGACCCACTGGACGGGCCGGCCCAGCTTGGCGGCCAGCTTGCCGGCGTGCTCCTCGGTCGGCACGAGGTTGTGGTAGTCGAGCGCGTCACCCTGGTGGGCAAGGACGACGAGCCGGGCACCCCGCCCGGCCAGGTCGCGGATCGTCGGGAGGCTGCGGTCGATGCGCGCCTCGCCAGCGATCCGCTTCGTCGCCTGATCGATCGGGCAGTTGATGTCGACCCGGAGCAGGACGCGCTTGCCGCGCACATCGAGGTCCGCACACGACGGGATCCGGGGAAGATCGAGCACCGCAGATCACGCCGTCACGACGTCGCCACCGTCTCAGATCCCGAGGTACTTGTCGGTCGCAGCGACCGCTTCGGCCCCGGTCGGCTGCATCTCCATCGCCGCACGGACCGCGTCGATCGTCTCGGGGATCGTCACCGCCTCCTGCGGGATGTTGATCGCGAACACGACGTCGTCGCCGGACCGGCCGACCATCTCCTCCCACAGGCCGATCTCGTACATGTCGGCCCGCGGGTACTCCATGTAGCGGGCCCACTGGAACAGCGACGAGTTCGAGTTGAAGCCGTCGGCGATGCGCACGACCTTGATCCGCGGGTACGCCCGGAACGCGTCGAGCGCCTCGTCGACCGACATCGACTGCTTCGGCGACACCGACACCGTGATGACGTGGCCGTGGGTCACCGGGGCGTGGATCAGCATCCCGGTCGCCTCGATCTCCGGGATGATGTGCATCAGGTCGACCGCCTGGTGGTTGGGGATCGGGTCGACCTGGAGCACGTTGGTCAGGCCGCGGTGGGTGTCGCCCGGATCTGCGACACGCCGCACGATCGTGATGAACGTCTTGGACACGCCGACCGCCCGGTGGATGGCGTCGACCGCCCGGATCAGGCCGGTCGTGTTGCAGGACGTCAGCTTGAGATAGTCGACGCCGAGCCCACGGGCGTAGTTGGCGGTGCCGTGGAAGAACACGTCGGCCACCTCGCCCGACTCCCCGCCCTGGAACACCGCCTTCACCCCGTGTTCGAGGTACTTCACCTTGTTCTTCGCCCCGATGCCCCCCGGCGCCGAGTCGAGCATCACGTCGACCTCGCCGAGCAGGTCGTCGAAGGTCCCGCTGACCGGGATGCCCGCCTCCTCGAGCGACCGCTCCGACCCGGGCACCGCGGCGAACAGCGGGAACGGCATCCCCCGCTCCCGCAGCGCGCGCACCGCAAGCGTCGGAGCGATGTCGGCGACGCCGACCAGCTCCATGTCGTCCTGCGCGACCACCCCGGCGGCGAGACGGTTGCCGATGACCCCGTAGCCGGCGACGCCGACCCTGACCCTGCTCATGTCGATCTCCTCACCGGCCCCGGAACCGCGGGGACCTTCAGTTCGTGCGGCGTGCCGGTCCGGCCGATCGATCGCCGGTGAACCGGGCGCTGTTTCGAGGGTACGACCGCAACGGTCGCGGCGGAAGTGACGAAGTGCTCTGCGATCGCGCCGGGCCGCGTGTGATCGTCGAGACGGACCGACGTGCCGCACGGCGTGCGCCGCGTGCCGACCATCGAGGCATCGGTCGAGGAGGCAACGATGAAGAAGGGGATCCTGCTGCACGAGGCCGACGACGACGTCGGGGTGGCGACGACCGATCTGACGGCCGGCGAGGTCGTCCAGGCACTGACTCTGGAGGGCCAGCCGGTCGGCGAGGTCGAAGTGGTCGACCCGATCCCCCTCGCCCACAAGGTCGCGATGAGGGCGGTCGAGGCCGGCGCCGACGTCGTCGAGTACGGCCGCGCGATCGGTGCCGCGTCCGCGCCGATCGCGCGGGGCGCCCACGTCCACACCCACAACCTGCACAGCGCGCGGTGGGGCGGGAGATCGCAACTCGTCGAGCACCACCGGGGGCAGTCATGACCGACGAACGCTCCATCCCCCTGACCGGATACCGCCGGGAGAACGGCCGGGTCGGCATCCGCAACCACGTGCTCGTCATCTCGGTCGACGACATCTCGAACGCCGCGGTGACCGGGGTCGAGCATCTCGTCCGAGGCACGCTGGCGATCCCCCACCCGTACGGCCGCCTCCAGTTCGGTGCCGACCTCGACCTCACGTTCGACACGCTGATCGGCTACGGCCGGAACCCGAACGTCGCCGCGGCGATCGTCATCGGCATCGAGCCGAACTGGAGCGATCACATCGTCGAGCAGATCGCCGAGACGGGCAAACCGGTCCGGGCGTTCAGCATCGAGCGCACCGGCGACCTGCAGACGATCGCCGACGCCGCCCGCGCCGCCCAGGGGTTCGTCCAGTACGCGACCGAGTTGCCCCGCGTCCCGGTCGAGTGGGACGAGATCATGGTGTCGACGAAGTGCGGCGAGTCCGACACCACGAGCGGCCTGGCCTCCAACCCGACCGTCGGCCGCGTGTTCGACCGGCTCGAGGCGCTCGGGAGCACGCTCATCTTCGGCGAGACCACCGAGGTCACCGGCGCCGAGGACAAGGTCGATCGAGCGCTGCGCGACCCCCGAGATCGCCGCCGCCTTCAAGGCCGCGTTCGACGACTACCAGGACCTCGTCCAGTCCCAGGGGGTCAACCTGCTGGGTTCCCAGCCGACCGAGGGCAACATCCGCGGCGGGTTGACGACGATCGAGGAGAAGGCGCTCGGCAACGTCGAGAAGATGGGGCGCTGCACGGTCGTCGGGTTCCTCGATCAGGGCAAGGCACCGAGCGGGCCGCCCGGGCTGTACTTCATGGACTCCTCCAGCGCCGCCGCCGAGATGGTGACCCTGTGCTGCGCAGCCGGTGCGGTGCTGCACCTGTTCACGACCGGTCAGGGCAACATCGTCGGCAACCCGGTGCTGCCGACGATCAAGATCACCGCCAACCCGCTGACCGTCGAGACGATGTCGGAGCACATCGACGTCGACGTCAGCGGCCTGCTGCGGTTCGAGTACCCGCTCGACGGCGCGGCGGACCGGACGATGGAGGTGATGGCCCGCACGATCAACGGCCGCCTGACCTGCGCCGAGACCCTGCGCCACGACGACTTCGTCCTGACCAAGCTGTACCGCAGCGCCTAGCCCTGCCGGCGACGTGAGGGTCAGCGTCCCCTACGGCACATCGACGGTGTCGGCCGAGGTGCCCGAGCGCTTCGGGGTCGACGTCATCGAGTCTGCCGCACACGCCGGCGGCGGCGGACCCGCGTCGGCGAGGTGGCCCGAGCGCTGGCCACCCCGGTCGGCGGGTTCGACTGGTCGCGGGGTTCGACCGTGCTCGGTCGGTGGCGATCGCGGTCAACGACAAGACCCGCCCGGTACCGCACCACCACCTGCTCCCGCCGCTGCTGCGGCGGCTCGCCGATCTCGGTGTCCCCGACGACGCGATCACGTTCCACCTCGCGGTCGGCGCCCACCCGCCGATGGAGCGGGTCGAGTTCTCGGCGGTCCTCCCGCCGGAGATCGTGCGCCGGTACGAGGTCGTGTCCCACGACGCCGAGCGCGCCGAGGACCTCGTCCACCTCGGCACCACGGCGCGGCGGTACGCCGGTGTGGGCGAGCGCGCCGGTACGTCGCGGCCGACCGGAGGATCGTGGTCGGCACGATCGAACCCCACCAGTTCGTCGGGTTCTCCGGCGGTGTCAAGAGCGCAGCGATCGGCCTCGCCGGGCGGGTGACGATCGACGCCAACCACACGCTGATGGCCCATCGCGACTCGATCGTCGGCACGTACGCGACCAACCCGGCGCGCCAGGACGTCGAAGAGATCGGTCGCCTGATCCGCGTCGACCTGGCGCTCAACGCCGATCGTCAACGATCGCCGGGAGATCGTGCAAGCGGTGGCCGGGACACCGGTCGCGGTGATGCAGGTCGGTGCCCCGCTCGCCCGCCGGCTCGGCCAGGTCGCCGTACGCCGCGACCTACGCGATCGTGATCGCCTCGCCGGGCGGGCACCCGAAGGACATCAACGTCTACCAGTCGCAGAAGGCGGTGGCGTCAGCCGCCCGCATCGTCCGGCCTGGCGGCACGATCATCCTCGCCGCGGCGTGCCCCGAGGGTTCCGGCAGCCGGCACTACGAGGAATGGGTGTCGGGGAAGCGGTCGATCGCGCGACGTGTCGCCGACGCGTACCGGGCCGAGGGGTTCCGCCTCGGCCCCCACAAGGCGTACCAGATCGCTCGCGACAGCGAGCACGCCCGGCTGCTCGTCTGCTCCGACATGCCGCGCCGGCTCTCCCGGCGGCTGTTGCTCGACGCGGCGGACGACCTACAGGCCGCGCTCGACGCGGCGTCGGCCGGTCTCGACGCCGGCGAGGGGATCGCCGTCCTGCCGCACGCCGCTTCGACGATCCCGTACCGGGAGGAGGATGCCGAGGGGAGGTGAGGCGCGGTCCCGGCTCGGCGACGCCGGGCGACGGGCCCGGAGTACGCTCGCACCGACGAACCGAGGGAGAGGCATGCACCAGCTGGTCGGGTATCACCGCCCGGAGTCGATCACCCAGGCGATCCGCTTGCTGGGCGCGCCGGGCAGGATGGCCCTCGCCGGCGGCACGGCGATCCGTCACGACGGCGGCGGCGACCCGATCGAACTCGTCGACCTCCAATCGCTCGGGCTCGGGCGAATCGAGGCCAGCGGTGCGGGCATCGAGCTCGGTGCGACCGTCAGCCTTCAGGCGCTGGTCGACAGCCCGGCGGTGCCCGACCTGATCCGCCACACCGCGCGCGCCGAGCAACCGAGCACCCTGCGCACGCTCGCCACCGTCGGCGGCACGATCGGCGCGGCGGACAGCGACAGCCTGCTCCTCACCGCGCTACTCGTCCACGACGCATCGGTGCGCTTCGCCGACGGGCGATCCTCACCGCTCGACGCCGTGCTCGACGACGGGCTCACCTCCAGCGACCTGATCGTCGCGATCACCGTCGCTTCCGGGGGGGAGACCGCATCGGCGCAGACCGGCCGGACGCCGGCTGACCGCCCGATCGTCGCCGCGCTCGCCCGGCGCGCCGGCGGTGCGACACGCCTGGCGCTGTGCGGCGTCGCACCCGCACCGTGCCTGGTCGACCCCGCTGCGCTCGACCAGCTCGAACCGCCCGGCGACTTCCGCGGCTCGGCCGACTACCGCCGCCACCTGGCCCAGGTGCTCGCGAACCGAGTGCTCCAGGAGCTGGTGCTGCCGTGACCGCCATCACGATCGAGCTCAACGGCCAGCGCACCGCCGTCGAGGTGCGCCCGCACGAGTCGCTGTTCACCATCCTGCGCCGGCTGGGCATGTTCTCGGTGAAGTACGGCTCGGGAACCGGGGAGACCGGTGCCGCCGCGGTGCTGCTCGACGGGGCGCTCGTGTCGTCCGACGTGGTGCTGGCCGTGCAGGCCGACGGCCACCGGGTGACCACGGTCGAATCGCTGAACACCGGGTCCGGGCTGCACCCGATCCAGGCCGCGTTCGTCGCCACCGGGGCACTGCAGTCGGGCTACTCGGCCGGGGCGATGGTGCTCGGCACGATGGCCCTGCTCGAACGCGACCCCGATCCGAGCGAGGACGCGATCCGCGACATGCTGTCGGGCATCCTCGACCGCGAGTCCGGCTACGTGAAGCCGGTCGAAGCGGTGCGCCGGGCGGCGGCGATGCTGCGCGGCGACGCGGTCGAGCCGTTCGGCCCGCTCGTCCTGCCGCCGATGACCGACGGTACCAACGCCGTCGAGGTCGACCCCGACGATCCACCGCCCGCCGCGTCGCCGGCCGTTCCCCGGCTCGTCCCGTCGATCGACGTCCCCGAGATGGCGGTGGTCGGCAAGCCCGAGATCAAGGTCGACGCGGTCAAGCTGGCCAAGGGCAACCCCGCGTTCACCGACGACATCGAGCTGCGGGGGATGCTGTACGCCAAGGTGCTGCACAGCCCGCATGCCCACGCCCGCATCATCGCCATCGACGACTCGGCCGCCCGCGCGCTGCCCGGCGTACACGCCGTGCTGCACCACGGCAACACGCCGCGGGTGAAGTACGCCTCCGGCGGTCAGTCGTGGCCGAACCCGCACCCGTACGACCAGGTCAGCTTCGACGACAAGGTGCGTCACGTCGGCGATCGCGTCGCCGCCGTCGCCGCCGAGTCGATCGAGATCGCCGAGGAGGCGCTCCGGCTGCTCGCCGTGACCTACGAGGTGCTCCCCGCCGTGTTCGACGAGCTCGAGGCGATCGCGCCCGGGGCGCCGGTCATCCACGACGAGGACGACACCGACGGCATCCACGACCGCGACCGCAACATCGTCCATCACTTCGCGGCCGAGCGCGGTGACGTCGAACGAGCGCTCTCCGAGGCGGCCCACGTGTTCGAGGGGACGTTCCGCGTGCACCAGGTGCAGCAGGTGCCGATCGAGCCCCACATCTCGATCGCCTGGCTCGACAGCGACGAGCGGATGGTCGTACGCACGGCCACCCAGGTGCCGTTCCACACCCGGCGGATGCTCGCCCCCCTGATCGGGATGGAGGTCAAGGACATCCGGGTGATCAAGCCGCGGATCGGCGGTGGGTTCGGCGCGAAGCAGGAGATGCTCATCGAGGACATCGTCGCCCACCTGGCGATCGCCACCCGCCGCCCCGTCCGCCTCGAATTGACCCGGGAGGAGGAGTTCTGGGCGAGCCGCACCCGCCACCCGCAGACGCTCACGTTCCGCTCCGGCGTCGACGACGACGGGAACCTCGTCGCCCAGCACCTGCGACTCGTCGGCAACACCGGTGCCTACGGCACGCACGGCTACACGGTGCAGGCGGTCAGCGGGCTGCGCGGCCTGACCTCGTACAACGCGCCCAACAAGCGCTTCGACTGCGACGTCGTCTACACCAACATCCCCGTGCCGGGTGCGTACCGCGGCTATGGGGCGCCACAGGCCGAGTACGCACTCGAGGCGCACATGGAGGACATCGCCCGCGCGCTCGGCCGCGACCCGCTCGAGTTCAAGCGCCAGAACTGGGTCAAGCTCGGCGACGAGCTGAACATCGCCCCGCACATCGGCGAGCGGGCGACCGACGACAACCTCGAGCTCGACGAGTACCCGCGGGTGATGTCGTCGGGCATCGAGGAGTGCGTCGCCCAGGGCCAGCGCTCGATCGGTTGGCACCGCCGCCTCGACCCGGCGTGGCGAGAGCCGGCCGACCGGCCGCACATCCGGCGCGGGCTCGGCTTCGCGTTCTGCATGCACGGCACGGCGATCCCGTTCCTCGACATGGGCGGGTGCAGCATCAAGCTCAACGACGACGGCTCGTTCAACATGTTGGTCGGGGCGACCGACCTCGGCACCGGCGCCGACACGGTCCTCGGCCAGATCGCCGCCGAGGTGCTGGGCGTCGCGCTGGACGACATCATCGTGTATTCCTCCGACACCGACATGACGCCGTTCGACACCGGCGCCTACGCCTCCTCGACCACCTACATCTCCGGCACCGCGGCGATGCTCGCCGCCGAGGCGGCGCGCAAGCGGATCAAGGAGCGCGCCGCCGAGATGCTCGGGGTCGACGAGCCGTGCACGATCGAGCTGCACGACAAGCGCTGCTGGGCGCCCGACGGCAGCTCGGTCTCGCTCGAGGAGCTGGCGCTGCACACGCTCCACTGGGAGGACCAGGAGCAGATCATGGGCACGGCCTCGTTCGTGTCGCCCGAGTGCCCGCCACCGTTCGCGGCGCAGTTCGTCGAGATCGAGGTCGACGTCGACACCGGACAGGTCGAGGTGATCAAGATGACGATGGCGGTCGACTGCGGCGTGGCGATCAACCCGATCACCGCGTCCGGCCAGGTCGAGGGCGGCATGGTCCAGGCGCTCGGCTACGCCCACTGCGAGGAGTTCGCCTACGACGCGGAGGGTCGAATGCTCAACGACCGGCTCGGCCCGTACAAGATCTACCGCGCCGACGAGATGCCCGACACCGAGGTGTTCCTCGTGCAGACGATGGAGGACTCCGGGCCGTTCGGCGCGAAGGCGGTCGCCGAGATCCCCAAGGACGGGGTCGCGCCGGCGATCCGCAACGCGATCCTCAACGCCACCGGCGTCGCGATCAACGATCTGCCGTTCACCCCGGAACGGGTCTGGACGGCGCTGGGGTCCACCGGCCGATGATGCGCGGGTCGATGGCCGGCGCCGTTCGGCCGGATCCGACACCCGTACGTGCACTCGAGGGGAGCCGGGGGTGACGACCGATCGGGCGATCGTCCGGGAACTGCTCGACGCGCTCGACCAGGGCCGGCCGGCGGCGCTGGCCACCGTCGTCGGCACGCACCGGTCGGTGCCGCGCCGAGCCGGTGCGAAGATGCTCGTCCACGCCGACGGTCGCCAGCTCGGCACGATCGGCGGCGGCGAGATGGAGGAACGGGTGCGGGCAGCTGCGGCTGAGGCGATCCGCACCGGGAGGTCCGCCGACCTCGAGTTCGATCTCGTCGACCCGGGTCGCGGCGACCCCGGCGTGTGCGGGGGATCGGTCGCCGTTCGACTGGAGGCCTTCATGCCCGAACCACATCTCGTCGTGATCGGCTGTGGCCACGTCGGGGCCGCGGTCGTCGAGCTCGCCCACTGGCTCGGGTACCGGGTCACCGCGATCGACGACCGCGCCGAGGTGGCCGATCCCGGGCGGCTCGCCGACGCCGATGTCGTGCTCGACGGTCCGCTCGGTGCGTCGGTCGCCAAGGCGGGAATCGGCGAACGCACCGACGTCGTGCTCCTCACCCGCAACGTCGCGGTCGACGTCGAGGTCCTCCCGGCCGTGCTCGCGTCACCGGCGCGGTCGATCGGCGTGATGGGCAGTGCCCGCCGGTGGGCGACGACCAGGACCCGACTGGCAGCGGCGGGCGTGCCCGACGAGCTGCTCGACCGCGTCGCCTCGCCGGTCGGTCACGACATCGCCGCGGAGACGCCGGCCGAGATCGCCCTGTCGATCATGAGCCAGCTGGTCGAGTTGCGGCGCCAGGGGTCGGACACCGGGTGAGCGGCGCAGCGAGACCCGCCGTCGAGGCACCGAGCCTGTGCGTGCTGCGCGGCGGCGGGGACCTCGCCACCGGCGTCGCCTGGCGGCTGACGCAGGCCGGCTGGCCGGTCGTCGCCTGCGAGCTGGCCGCTCCCCTGACGATCCGGCGCACGGTGGCGGTGTCATCCGCGGTCACGGCCGGCGAGGTCGAGGTCGAGGGGATGCGCGCCGCGCTGGCGCCGGATCCGCAGGCGGCCGCGGCGCTCGCGCTCGACGGCGTGGTCGGCGTCGTCGTGTCGCCCGGGCTGCCGTCGCTCGGCGCCGACGTCGTGATCGACGCCCGCCTCGCCAAGCGCAACATCGACACGACGATCGACGACGCACCGCTCGTGATCGGGCTGGGTCCGGGCTTTACCGCCGGGGTCGACTGCGACGCGGTGGTCGAGACGCAGCGCGGGCACCATCTCGGGCGCGTCCGCTGGTCGGGCGCCGCTGCGCCGGACACCGGGACCCCCGGGGAGGTCGGCGGCCGCGCGGCCGAGCGCGTGCTGCGCGCGCCGTCCGCGGGCGCCGTCACCTGGGCGGTGGCGATCGGTGACCAGGTCGAGGCGGGGCAGGCACTCGGCACGACTGGCACGACGGTGATCGCCGCCCCGTTCGCTGGCGTGGTGCGCGGGCTGATCGACGAGCGGGTCCCGGTCGCGGTCGGGCTGAAGATCGGCGACATCGACCCGCGAGGCGATCGCTCCGCGTGCCACGAGATCTCCGACAAGGCGCTGGCGATCGGCGGTGGGGTGGTCGAGGCGGTCCTCGCCCGCGCGAGGCACGGATGGCCGAACCGGTAGCGATCGAGCGGTTGTCGGAGGCGCTGCGGCTCGGCGACCATGAGCTGGTCTCCCTGGTCGGCGGTGGCGGCAAGACGACCGCGCTGTTCGCGCTCGGGCGGCAGCTCCGGGGCACGGTCGTGCTGACGACGACCACCAAGATGCACCGCAGCGACACCGGCGGCTACGACGTGCGCTTCGACCCGGCCGACGGCGAGCTGGCCGACGCGCTCACGGCGCACCGCTCGGTCCTGGTCTGGAGGTCGGGCGCCGGGGACAAGGCGCGCGGCGTCGACCCCACTTCGTGTGACCGGTGGTTCGAGCTCGCCGACCACGTCGTCGTCGAGGCCGACGGGGCGCGGCGGCGTCCCTGCACCGCGCCGGGACCCTTCGAGCCGGTCGTACCGCAGTGCACCACCGTGCTCGTCGCCTGCGTCGGCGCCGACGCCCTCGGTCGGGTGATCGCCGACCAGTGTCACCGACCGCTGCGGATCGCCGCGCTGGCCGGCTGCTCGCCCTACGAGCGCCTGACCCCCGAACGCCTGTCGACGGTGCTGCTCAGCGATCGCGGTCTGCGCAAGGGTCGACCACCCGCCGCCCGCTTCGCGATCGTCGTCGGCAACGTCGGCCCCGCGTCGCGCCACCTGGTCGACGAGCTGGTCGAGGCGGTCGGCGGCGAGACCCCGGTCGTCTCCGTCGCCCGGAACGATCGAATCGCCGCCCCGCTTCCCACCGCGCCGCCATGATGAGCGGGGGCCGCGCGACCGTCCGTGCGACCGTGTGTGCGACCGGGTGTGCGATGGTGTGCGCGGCCGCGCTCGCCGCCGGATGCGCCGGGTCGGACACCGGGTCCGCAACGGCAACGACTGCGGTCGGCCCCACGGTCACTGCGCTGTCGTCGACGTCGGCGGCGGATCGCGCGGGAACCGAGGTGCCGCCGTCTTCGACGCAGGCGACCACCGCTCCGCCGACGACGGCCCCACCGACGACGGCCCCAAGACCGATGACGACCACGGTCCCGCCGGTGACGACCGGACCCGGATCGACGACGTCGGTGGTCGCCGCGGTGGCACCGGTGGAGCCGACGACCACCACGGTCCCGACGCCCCGCTACCGCGTGCCGGTCGCCGAGGTCGACCGGGCCGGTTGGGGCGACACCCACTCGTCGTATCCGGCGACCGACATCTTCGTCGGCTGTGGAGCCGACCTCGTCGCACCGGTCGACGGGACGATCCTCGAGGTCCGGCGGGTCGACGGCTACGACCCGGTCATCGACAACCCGGCGACGCGCGGCGGGCGATCGGTGGCGATCCTCGGCGACGACGGGGTGCGGTACTACCTGGCGCACTTCGAATCGATCGTCGAGCCGCTCGCCGTCGGTGACCGGGTGCTCGCCGGCCAGTACCTGGGGGCGATGGGCGACACCGGTCGGGCGTCGGCCTGCCACGTCCACTTCTCGATCTCGCCGCCGTGTCCGGGTCCTGAGTGGTCGGTCCGGCGCGGCGTGATCTGGCCGTACCCCTACCTCGACGCCTGGCGCCGTGACGAGCAGCCGAGCCCGGCCGACGAGGTGCGGCAATGGGTGGCGGACCACCCGGACGCGTGCGCCGCGGCGATGGCCGATCCGTTCGCCGCTGACGCCTCTCCCTGAACCGCTGACACGATGGCTCGATCGCGGCGTCGCGGCTCGCTCGTTTCCGGCTCGTCGCCGGCGCCTCTCTCGCCGGCCGGTGGCGAACATCGGCACCGGGGCGGCGGCCATCCGGGCCGCACACGAACGTCTGAGCAGCGGCGGGTGGGGCGGTGCATCACGGCGACCAGCCGGCGATCAGCGCGCACGCCTCGGCCAGGTCCGGCCCGTGCCCGGCGTAGGAGAACCGGACGTACTCGTGCCCGCGGGCGAGGTCGAAGTCGATGCCCGGTGTCGCGCAGACCCCGAGTTCGTCGAGCCAGCGGAGGCAGAGCGCCAGCGAATCGATGCCCAGCTCGGTCGTGAACTGGGGGACGTGGGCATAGACGTAGAACGCGCCGTCGGCGGGCGCGATCTCGTCGATGCCGGCGGCGGCGAGCCCGTCGAGCATCACCAGCCGGTTGACGCGGTAGCGCGCGACGTGGCCGTCGATCTCCTCGGTCGCATCGAGCGCGCCGAGCGCCGCCACCTGGGAGACGTGGGGCGCGCAGATGAACAGGTTCTGCTGCAACCGCTCGACCGTGTCGACCAGCGCGTCGGGCACGACGATCCACCCGACGCGCCAACCGGTCATCGACCAGTACTTCGAGAAGCTGCTGATCACGAACGCCTCGTCGTGGTGGTCGAGGATCTGCGGCGCCGGCACCTCGACGATGCCGTGGTAGATCTCGTCGGACACGACCCTGATGCCGTTGTCCCGGCAGTGGTTGGCGAGCGTGGCGAGCGCAGCCTCGCCGAGCACGGTTCCGGTCGGGTTCGACGGCGAAGCGAGCACCAGCCCGTCGAGGTCGCCTGCGGCGGCGAGCAGCTCGGGTGTCGGCGCCCAGCGCGTGTCGTCACCGACGGCGATCGGCACCGGGGTCAGCCCGAGTGCGATCAGCGTGTTGCGGTAGCACGGGTACCCGGGTTCGACGATGCCGACCCGCGCCCCGTGGTCGAACAGGGTGAGGAAGGCGAGCGTGAACCCGGCGGACGCGCCGCCGACCACCAGGACCCGGGACGGGTCGACGTCGCGGTACCGGTCGGCCAGGCGGGCGCGCAGCCGCTGGAGGCCCGGGGCGGTGGTGTAGCCGAGCGGGTGGTCGAGCGCGTCCTCGACCGCCTCGCGGGCCAGCCGCGGCAGCGGTGTCGACGGCTGGCCGACCTCGAGGTGCAGCACCCGCTGGCCGGCTGCCTCCCGCTCGCGACCCAATCGGCTCATCGCCATCGCATGGAACGGCGGGACGGCGGCGGCGTGGACGGCGGCTTCGATCACGGGTCGAGTCTCGCGCTTCGGGGTCCGCCGCCGGGGGTCGACGGCCGTGTGGCTGGTGCCGTGTCAGTGAACGTACGGGGAGTCGACGTCGAGTGGGGTTCGTTGCTCGCAAGGCGCAGCGACCACTGCGTGGCCTTGCCCAACGGTGAGGAGCCGCAACGCAGCGAGCGGCGAAGCCGGCCGGCGGAACACCGCGAACTTCTGCTGACACGGCACCCGTTGAGTTCTGCCACGGGTTTCGCTGATGCTGTCATCCAGGCGGGGGTCCCGTGGGGTCATCATGGCATGGACCGAGTCGAGGAGGTCAGGCGTTGCTACGAACGCCATGGCGCGGCCCTCGCCCGGTTCGCGGTCTCCCTCGTCGGTGCCACGGACGGGCCGGACGTACTGGCCGCGGGCGTGGTTGCGGCCCTCGAGAGCCGAACGGAGCGCATCGACGACATGACGAGCTACCTGTACCGAACCGTCCACCGGGCGGCACTGAAGCACTGGCGGACCAACCATCGGCGGATCGCCCGCGAGCAGCGCCTGTGGGCGCCGGAGTGCTACGAGATGGCCACGGTCGATCCTGAGATCGCGATCGCGCTCGAACAGATGAGCCGGCGCCAGCGGGCCGTGGTTCACCTCGCCTACTGGGAGGACCTGTCGACGCGCCAGATCGCCGCTCGACTCGCGATTCCCGAGGGTGCGGTGAAGCGGCATCGCACCAGAGCCCACGAGAAGTTGTCGGAGGCACTCCATGCACTCGCATGAACAGCACGACGTCCGTGTTCGGGAGACCATCGACAGCCTGACATCGTCTTCGGTGCCCGCGCCGACGTTCGCCTCGCTCGTCTCAGCGGGGAATGAGCGCCGAACCGGGACGTCCCAAGCACGCGTGTTCGCCGAGCGCGGCCGCCATCGTCATCGTGATCGGGATCGCTGCCGTTGTCGCGCTCGTGTCCCGCGGTCCGGATCCGTCACGGTGGGAAGACCTGGTTCCCGGAGCCCTGAGAGCGCAGGGCGGAGCGGCCCAACCGAGGTGACGGTCGGCTCGTTGCGGCCTCGTCGGGCGGGGCGGCCGACTACGCTGGTCGGCATGTGTGCGAACTGCTTGAGCAACACCGAAGCGGCGCTGGCGAGCGCGGCGATCGTCGGCTACTTCGTCAAGGGACCGGTGCACAAGGCGCTGGCTGCCGTCGACCTCGCCCCCGACCCCGACCCGGTGGCCCACGACGTACGGACCGTGGCGTTCCTCCGCGCCCTCGACCTCGACCCGGTCGCAGTGCTCGGCGCCGATGTCGTCGCTCAGGCCGAATCGTGGACCCCTGACACCTCTTGGGTGCCGTTCCGCGATCGGTTCCGCCGGTTCGCCTCGGCTTCGCCCATCGGCTCCCAGAGCCTGATCGCCGCCCAGTAGACACCAACGAGCAGGAGCAGCGCCGTCGGGTACGCCAGCCAAGGGTTGGCATGCGGGAGCGATCGAGCCGCGAGCCAATACGGGCCGGTCCACGACAGGTCGAACGGGAACCCGGTGCGCTGGACGCCGTCGATGATCGGCTCGGCGACGACGTGCGCCCAGAGGCTCCACGAGATCATCCGGCAGACGCCGTAGAAGAACGTCGCCCGGTACAGCGCCAGCAACCCCCGCTCGGGCAGCACCCGCCCGAACGCGGCCCACACCCGGGCGTCGGTCGGCACGATGCTCGTTCGCCAGTACTCGCGGGTGAGCACCCGCCAGGAGAACAGCACGACGACGAGCCAGAACACGTCCATCGCCAGGCCGAGACTCGAGTAGTACGCCGCTGCGTCGAGGTACTTCCCACCGTCGATCGTGGCGGCATAGGCCCAGGTCTGCGACGTCCAGTTCAGCGTGGTGAACGGGAACAGCAGCATCGTCCCGACCGAGTCGTTGATGTCGGTCAGGGCGTGGGCGGCGAACCCGAGCAGATACCCGATGGTGAAGGCCCGGTTGCGCTTCCAGAGCCAGAACGCCAACGTGATGAGGACACCGAAGAACAGGGTGTGGGTGAAGCCCATGCCAGGCCACCCCCGGTGCCACTGGTGGGGGACGTCGGCGCCGTAGTGCTTGCCGTTGATCGTGAAGCCGTAGACCCAGAACTTGGACAGGAAGTCGGGCGTGAAGTCGCCGAGGAAGATCGCCCAGAAGCTGACCTTGCCCCGCATCTTCCGCGGGAGGTGGGCCTGGACCGCGTAGACCTCGAACTGGTGGGCGGCCCAGCTCACGGTGACCGATCCCCACCCGGCCGGCGCCCGGTCAACCCGAGGCGGTCGGTCAGCCACGGCCCGGCCACCACGAAGCCGACCAGCCACGCCGGCCCGACGAACCAGTTGAGCAGCCACTTGTGCCAGATGCCGAGCACGATGTAGGTCACGGCCGCGGCGAGGTACCAGAACCACTCCTCGGACCCGACCAGCCGGCGCGACCCGCGGAAGTCGCGGCCAGCGCCCTCCGCGGCGACATCTCCCATCGGTGCGACATCGTCCGGCCGCTCGTTCACCGCATGCTCCGACACGAGCGGCCAACCTAGTACCCCGAGGGTGAACGTTCCGGGTGCCGACGCCCGATCGCGATCAGGGCAGGCCGAGCACCGGCGGCAACCACTCGTCGAGCCGCTCGACCAGCACGTCGTGGCTCTCGGACAGCAGGTGGCCGTCACCGGGCAGCATCACCACGTCGCCGGCACCGGCGATCGCCCGGACGACCCGGCTCGACTCCGGCGGCAGGAGTTCGTCGCGCTCGCCGTGGAACAGCAGAAGCGGCCGCCCGGCGAGCGCCCCGGCGACCTCGCAGCCGGCCGACTGCGTGGCGAACGTGACCACGCCGACGACCGACCGCGGCATGACGACGGCGGTGCGGATCGCCACTGCGCCACCGAAGCTGTGCCCGAGCAGCACGACGCGGGCGGCACCCGCGTCGCGGGCGAGCTCGACGCCGCAGGCCAGGTCGTGGGCACAGAGATCGAGGTTGTTCGGGTCGCGGTACCCGACCCGCAGCACGCTCACGCCGCGCCCGGACCAGCGCTCACCCAGCTCCTGGTACAGCCCGCGCCCCGGGCCGAGCAGGCCGCCCATCGCGCCCCCGCAGGCGACGATCGCCGCCGGCCGGCGGGTCGTCTCGGCCGGCTCGTGCCAGAGGACGGTGAGCAGGCCGCGGGTCGTGAAGACCTCGCGATGACGCAGCGACGGCGTGACGGCGACCTCGCTCGTGGCGAGCGGGCGGAGCGCCTCGAGGGCGGACGGATTTCGCGGATCGACCACCTCGTCCGGCCCGCTGCGGTCCTCCATCGCTGAGTAGCGTACAAACGGACATGGCCACCGCCCCCGAGGAAGAGCGCGCCGGGCCGGGCGGCGCGGGTACGTTCGACTTCGGCAACCCGGTCGACCGGGACCAGGCGAGGCGCATCGGCGGAGCGTGGATCGAACTGCGACGCGGGGCTCGCACGTCGAGCGTGCGGGACTACATGATGGGCAAGGAGGCCCGCCTCGAGCAGGGCCAGATGGACGCGCTCGATCTGCTGATGCGCGGTGACCGGACGATGCGCGGCCTCGCCGACCGGCTGCACGTCGAGCCGTCGACCGCCACGCGCGCCGTCCAGCGCCTGGTCAAGGACGGTCTGGCCGAGCGCTACACGTCGCCCGACGACGGCCGCGTCGTGATGGTCCGCATCACGACCGAGGGGCGCCGCCAGCACACCGACGTCGCCGGACGCCGTGCCCAGGTGATGCGGGCCATCCTGAGCGCGTTCGAGCGCGACGAGCGCGCCGCGCTCGCCGACCTCCTCGACCGGTTCATCGACGCCCTCGACGACGTCGTCCTGCAGCTCGCACGTACCGATCACGCGGCCGCGGCCGACGGCGCCCTGGCGGGCGGCGCACCCGACGCGCCGCCCGATTGACCGATCCCCTGTCGACGGTGACACGACACGTGCGCGGCCGGGCCGACCGGGCGCGGCACGGCGCTGGATCGGGTCGATTCGAGCCGACCCGATAGGGTCCCTCGGCAATGGCAGATCAGGCCACGTTCGCCGGGCAGGCGATGGAGTTCGCACCCCAGCTCTACTCGGCCGCGATGCGGATGACGCGCAACCGGGCCGATGCCGAGGACCTCGTCCAGGAGACCTATCTCAAGGGCTTCCGTAGCTTCCACACCTACACCGAGGGCACCAACCTGCGAGCGTGGCTGTTCCGCATCCTGACCAACACCTACATCAACAAGTACCGGGCCAAGCAGCGGCGACCCGACGAGACCGACCTCGGCGAGATCGAGGACCTGTACCTGTACAAGCGGATGAGCTCGCTCGACAACGCCGAGCTCGGCCGGTCGGCGGAGGAGTCGCTGATGACCGCGCTCCCCGACGACGAGGTCAAGCGCGCCCTGGAGAGCCTGCCCGAGAACTTCCGGCTGCCGGTGATCCTCGCCGACGTGGACGGCTTTGCGTACAAGGAGATCGCCGAGATACTCGAGATCCCGATCGGGACGGTGATGTCCCGCCTCCATCGGGGAAGAAAGGCGATGCAGAAGGCGTTGTATGAGTACGCCCGTGACCGTGGACTGGTTTCGGCGGAACCGACCGGCGACGGAGCCGTGCAGGAGGAGTGATGATGAGCGAGTGCGACGAACCCGACTGCTCGGCGACACTGAGGGAACTCGACCGGTTCCTCGACGACGAGCTGACGACCCAGACGCGGACCGCCATCCACCACCATCTCGAGGGCTGCCCGGACTGCTACGGGGCCTTCGACTTCCATGCCGAACTGAAGATCGTCGTGCGCGAGAAGTGCAACAACGACGAGATGCCCCCCGAACTCCTCGCCCGCATCGAGCGGTGCTTCGACACCGACCTCGACGGCGACGGCGTCATCGGCTGACCGACGTCCCTCGCAGGGCGTGCGGGGATGGCGGGACGGGTTGGATAGCCTCGGCGACATGCTCGCAGCGGAAGTCTGGCACTGGTGGATCGGGGTCGCGCTCGCAGGGGGAACGCTGCTCGCCGGCGTCGTCCTGGTCGGTGGTTACCTCAAGACCGTGTCGTCCAAGCAGCACCCAGGGGGCAAGAAGGCCCGCGAAGCCGACCTCTGAGCGGTGTCGGATTTCGCCTGGCCCGGACCACCGCTGACCGAGTGGTTGAGCCGGCAGCCGGCGCTCGGTGCCCTGCTCGCCCGCTGCACGTTCCCCCGACCGGGCACGCCGGTTCGGTGCGCGCTGTCCGGAGGCGCCGATTCGACGGCGATGACCGCCCTCGCCGTCGCCGCGGGGTGCGACGTCACCACCGTCCACGTCCACCACGGGCTGCGCGACGGCGCCGACCGCGACGCGACGATCGCCCGCTCGACCGCCCACCGGCTCGGCGTCGCCCACCTCGTCGAGCCGATCGCGCTCGATGACGGTCCGAACCTCGAGGCCGCTCGCGCGCCGCGCGCCACCGAGCACTCGGACCCGGTGCGATGTTCGGGCACACCGCGGACGATCAGGCCGAGACGCTGCTGCTCGCCCTCGGGCGCGGCGCCGGCGCCACGGGGCTCGCCGCGATCCGGCCCGGCCCGCAGCATCCGATCCTCGGCCTCCGGCGCGCCGAGACCGTGACGCTCTGCGTCGAGCTCGGACTCGGGTTCGCCGACGATCCGACGAACCGGGAGCCACGATTCCGCCGCAACCGGGTCCGCCACGAGCTGCTGCCGCTCATCGAGCGCATCGTCGAGCGCGACGTCGTCCCGCTGCTCACCCGCACGGCCGACCTGCTCCGCGCGGACGACGACCTCCTCGAGGAGCTGGCCGCGGGCCTCGACCCGACCGACGCGCGCCAACTGGCCGAGGCGCCGCTCCCGCTCGCCCGCCGAGCGATCCGCCGCTGGCTCGCCCGCGGCGGCTACCCGCCCGATGCCGCGACCGTCGCGCGGGTGCTCGACGTCGCGCGCGGCGGGGCGGTCGGGTGCGACGTCGGTGCCGGTCGGCGCGTCGAGCGCTCGCGCCAACGTCTGTGCCTTTGTGACGGCGCGGCCGGCGACCGATAGCCTGGCATTCCTGTATGGGCCACGCTGACCGACGGGAAGACCAACGCTGATGCCGCCACGGCTGCGAGGCAAGTGGGCTCTCGGGATCACGCCCCGCAACTTCACCTGGATCCTCAAGGACAAGCTGGCGATCTGCGAGCGGCCCGGCGGCGTCGGCGACAACCACCGCCGAGTGCGCCGCCAGGAGGAGATCATCTGGCTGCGGGAGAACGGGTTCGGCTGCGTGATCTCGATCATCCCGGCGCCGCACAACCTCCACAACTACGAGGAGCTACAGCTCCCCTACCGCCACCGGCCGTACCACAACGAGAACCGTGACGCGTACCTCAAGGCGCTCTACCTCGAGATCCGCGAGCTGCTCAACCACGGGGTCAGGGTGCTCGTGCACGGGGAGGAGCTCGGCGACCGGATCGTCGGCGTGATGGGCGGCTACATCCGCTGGAGCGGCCTCGTCGAGGACCCGACCAAGGCGATCCAGGTCACCGAACGGCTCGCCGGGCGCCAGCTCGACCCGTTCGCCCGCGAGGTCATCATGCACGCCCACGAGCTGCGCTGAACACGCCGGTCAGCCGCGAATCGGCGGCGACACGCCGCACACATCTCGGTCGACCACGAGCATCGGCAGCGGATCGACCGGCACGTTGCCCGGGCGCACCTCGAAGTGCAGGTGGTAGTTCGAGTCGCTGTAGATCCCCGACGTTCCGGTGTTGCCGACGTAGCCGATCACGTCGCCCAGGCGCACCTCGTCGCCGACCTCGAGGCCGTCCTCGTGACGCGACATGTGGAAGTACTTGAACGTGACGTCGTTCGCGTCGTCGTACAGCGTCCAGCCGTTCCCGGCCCCGTAGTTGAGTCCGGAGTCGACATAGCGCTTGGTCAGCCGGCCCTTGGCGACCGCCAGCAGCGGCTGGTCACGAGAGCCCATGATGTCGATTCCCTCGTGGAGCCGGGAGCACCCACTGCCACGGCAGTCGCCGAAGTTGTCGAGCACGTAGCAGTCCGGGGCCGCCCGTACGGGGAAGATCAGCATCCCGTCCGGGGGCGGTTCGACCGGCGGCTCGATCAAGCTGAGCCGGGAGGCGGGTTGGAGCGCCGCGCCCGGTTCGTCGATCCCACCGCCGACCGCCCCGGCGCTGACGATCGTCGATGCGAACCGTCCGAGGCCGACCGCCCCGAGGCCGGCGCCCAGCGCGGCGGCACCGAGGAACTGGCGGCGGGAGAGCGTCGTGCGTTCGTTCATGCGGCGTCGGTGATGTGGCGCCCGTTCAGGCGGCTGACAACATGGTCTTCGGCACGGACGTCACCGCGCTTGAGCGCAGTCTATGACGACGACGCCACGGTTTCGTCATCGAATCGAAACAACAGCCACGGCGTCAGGCACACCCGGTGTACGGACCGAGCGAGACCTCCGGGATCGGAAACGGCAGCAAGGGAACCGGATCCTCGGCCGGGCCGGCCGTACCACCGCGTCGCACCTCGAAATGGAGATGGGGCGAGTTGGCGTTTCCGGACGTACCCATGAAGCCGATGAGCTGCCCGGGGACGACGGTCATCCCCGGCTGCAAGCCGTCGGCGAACGCGTCGAGGTGGTGGTATCGGTAGATGTCACCGTTGGCGTCCTCGAGGATCCAGGCGTTGCCCTGGGCCCCGGATCCGGGTGCGAGCCGCCAGTCCTTGAGCACGGCGTCGGTGCACGCCAGAAGGCCCCGTCCCGGCTGCCCGTCGAGCACGAAGATGTCGATCCCCTTGTGCTGGCACGGACCCTGCGACACGCTGTCGCCGCTGAAGTTGTTGAGGACCAGGAGCCCGCCCGTCGGATCGACCGGGAAGGTCAGCATGCCCTCGGGCACCGGCAACGTGGTCGTGGTCGTCGTCGACGGGGGGATCCGTCGCGCCGTCTCGTTCGCCGTCGCCCCGCCGTCGACTCCTGTACCGGCCGCGCGCCACGGCTCCGCGGTCACCCGACCGAGGCGGGTCAGACCGAACAAGCCCGCGCCGGTGACCGCGAACGAAGCGGCAATGAACTGGCGGCGGGTCCGAGTAGCGTTGGAATCCATGGCAGGTCGGCGGGTCTTCGTCAGCGGCGTCGGCGGCGAACTCGGCACCCTGGTCGCCCGCCTGCTGGAAGACGAACCGTGGGTGGGAGCGCTGGCCGGCATCGATGCCGACCCGCCGCGCCGAAGGCTGAAGCGTACGTCCTACCATCGTATCGACCCCGACGAGCACGACAAGATCGTCGAGACGGTGATCTCGTTCAACCCGCACGTGCTCGTCCACGTCGGGGTGTGGGAGCCCAACGCCCGGGCCTCGCCGGCGAGGGCCGCAATGCTGACCGACCAGGCGGCGACCTCGGTGATCGGGGCCGCGGCGGAGTGCCGGGCGCTCGAGCACATCATCGTGCGCAGCGGCATCGAGATCTTCGGCCGGGCCAAGGGGTCACTCACCAGACCCGACGAGTCGGCGGCGGTCAACCCGACCTCGGAGTACGGCCACACGGTGGCCAACATCGAGCGGACCGCCCTCGGCGTCGCCGCCCGGATCGGTGTGACCGTGGGGGCCGTCCGCCTGGCCTCGGTGCTCGGCCCTCACGTCCCGTCACCACTCGGCCGGTTCCTGCGGCTTCCGGCGGTCCCCTTCAGCGCCCTCGCCGACCCGCCCTTCGCGGTCGTCGAGCACACCGACGCGGCGCGCGCCCTGGTCGCCGCAGCCCGCGTCTCGCTTGCCGAGCCGGTGAACGTGGTCGCGCCGGGGGCGATCACCTGTCTCCAGGCCGCCCGCCGTGGCCGGCGCCTGCCGATCCCGCTGTTCGGTCCCGAGTGGCGAGCGGCGAGAGCGCTGACCCACCTCCTCGGCGCGCCGGTGCCCGACCACGTCGCCGAGATGCTCCACCGGGGCCGGCTGGCCGACAACGGTCGGATGGCCGAGCTTCTCGGCATCCGACCGGCAGCGACCACACCCGAGGTCATCGACCAGCTCTACGGCTGGCCGAGCATCATCCGGACACCAGCCCGGGTCGAGGTGGCGTGATGAACGACGTCGGGCGCGTCGTCCCCATGCCGGTCCGCCGAGAGGCGCAGGCCACAGCATCGGGAGCATCGAGCATGATGTCCGGCGCGAGCGAGGCGACGCGTCGCGCCGCGGCCGCGTCGAGCACGATCGACGACTGGGGTCGCGACCCGGACCTCGTTCGGACGTTGACGGCCGCGGCACGGATCCGGTGGCAGGTGACCGTCGGGGGCGATCAACGGCTCCCGGCGCGCAACGGCGCCCTGATCGTCGTCAACAGCCGCCGGTACGCGCTGTCGACGGTGTTCGCCGCGTTCGCGATCAGCCGGGCGGTCGACCGGCCCGTGCGCTTCGTCGGCCGTCCCGACGACGCCCCGGTCGGCGCGTTCGCCCGCCGGGCGGGCGCGCTGCTCGACCATCCCGACGAAGTCGGCGGAGCGCTGCGGGCCGGCGAGCTCGTCGTGCTCGGCGCCGAATCCTCGCGCCACCCGCGGCAGGTCGGCGTGATCAACCACTTCCATGTCGGCGCAGCGGTCGCCGCATCGGTGCCGGTGTTCCCGGCCGCCACGTCGAGCACGCCGTTCACCCGCCGAGCCCGGGTCGAGATCGGCGACGCTGTGCGCAGCCGCAGGCGACGCCGCGGTCCGCTCGCCGAGCTCGAGCTGGCCGATCAGGTCGCCGCAGCGATCGAGCTGCTGCTCGACGAGCTCGGCGAGATCAACACCGGCTGGCCCTTCGAGCGGTTCCGGATCGGTGGGATGGGCGGCGACTGATGACCTACGTCCGCGCCGGCGACGGCACCCGCATCCACTACTCGGTCATCGGCCGCCGCAGCGCGCCGCCGATCCTGTTCATCCAGGGGCTCGGTGCCGACAAGAACGGCTGGAACCTCCAGCGGTGGGCCAGCCTGCCGCGGTACCGGGCAGTGGCCCTCGACAACCGCGGGGCGGGGCGAAGCGACAAACCCCACGGCACCTACTCCCTCGAACAGATGGCCGCCGACGCGATCGCCGTGCTCGACCATGCCGAGGTCGAGACCGCGCACGTCGTCGGCGCGTCGATGGGCGGGGCGATCAGCCAACTGGTCGCTGTCGAGTATCCCGAGCGGGTTCGCTCGCTGACGCTGGCGTGCACCGCGGGGCGCAACCACCCGTGGCGTGAGGAGCTTCTCGCCAGCTGGCGCGATGCGGCGCTGCGCAGCGGGGTCGGGTCGATGGGCCAGGAGGCGGCGCGGTGGGTCATCGGCCCGCGCTCGTTCCGCCGGCTCCTGCCGGTGATCGGCTGGCTCGGCCCGCTGGCGCCGGGGCGGCCGTCACACTCCTTCGCCGCCCAGGTCGACGCGATCCTCACCGTCGACATGGAGATGGCCGAGCGGGTGCGCGAGATCGAGGTGCCGACGCTCGTCGTCGTCGGCAACCAGGACATCCTCACGCCGCGCGGCGACAGCGAGGAGTTGGCCGAGCGCATCCCGACCGCGGAGCTGGTCGTGATCAGCGGCGCGGCGCACGGCTTCATGGTCGAACACGCGTCGACGTTCAACCGGGTGCTGTTCGAGTTCCTCGGGCGGGCCGAGGCCGCCCACCAGCGGGCGAGCACCCGCTCGGGCACGCTCGGCGTCGCCACCGGCTGATGCGCGTCGTCGTCGTCGGCGCCGGTCTTGCCGGACTCGTCGCCGCGCGCGAGCTGCGATCAGCGGGAGCCGACGTGGTGGTGGTCGACAAGGGGCGCGGTCCTGGCGGGCGACTGGCGACGCGCCGGATCGCCGGGGCGCGACTCGACCACGGCGCCCAGTTCTTCACCGTCCGCACCCCGGCGTTTCGCGCCCGCGTCGAGGACTGGCTGGCGCGGCGGGTCGTGCGCGTGTGGACGCACGGGTTCGACGGCAGCGACGGCCACCCGCGGTACGTCGCCGTCGGCGGCATGAACGCGATCGCCAAGGATCTCGCACTCGGGCTCGATGTCGAGTGCTCGACGATGGCGTTCTCGATCCGCCCGTCCGAGGCCGGATCGGGGTCCCGGTGGAACGTGAACATCGACGACGGGTCGATGCGCCGCGGCGACGTGGTGATCGTCACGTGCCCGCTCCCGCAGGCGTACGCCCTGCTGGTCGACGCCGGGCTCGACCTCGACGACGGGCCGTTCCGCACCGATTACGACCGAACGATCGGCTTGCTCGCGGTGCTCGACGGCCCCGGGGCGGTGCCTGGTCCGGGAGGGATCAAGGACGGCGACCCCACGTTCGGGTTCATCGCCGACAACCAGGCCAAGGGGGTGAGTGCGATCCCGGCGATCACGTTCCACGCCACCGCGGCCTGGAGCGAGGCCCACTGGGACGACGACACCGAGGCGCTCGCGGACGCGCTCGAGGCGGCTGCGCGGCCGTGGTTGGGGACGGCACGCATGGTCGAGCGACAGGTGAAGAAGTGGCGGTTCGCCACGCCGCGGACGATCTGGCCCGACCCGTGCTGGGCCGGGATGGGCGGCACGATCGTCCTCGCCGGCGATGCGTTCGCCGGACCGCGAATCGAGGGTGCGCACAACTCCGGGTTGGCAGCGGCCCACCTCCTGCTCGGCTGACCGCGACCTTGAGGTGCGGCGCCGGCGCGCCGAGTCGGCGAAGGCGCGACACCGGTCAGGGTGCCGACGTTGCCGGCGGCGAAGGCGGCGCGTCGACGATGTCGCCGATCGCCGTCACCGGCGTCGCCGCGACCGAGGTCGACGTGACGACCTCGGCACCGCAGCGGACGCTGGTCACCTCCTGCACCTCGAGGTCGACGACGGTGACGCTGTTCGGGCCGAAGCGACGCAGGAAATCGCTGAACGACGGGATGTCCTCGTTCCCGCACTCGCGCTCGATCACCGGCGGGTAACGGATCTGCCAACCGTTCTCGAACAGCGCGTAGCCGTCCTCGAGGTCGATGATCGGCGACAGTTCGACCGTGGCCCGCGGCGCCTGCGGAAGGATCGCGAACCAGACGACAGCGTCGCCGAGCAGGTCGGCGAACACCGCGCACCGGTTGATCTCCTCGAGCCGGTCGCACGCGATCTCACCGGGGGTGCCCGGCGCGACCCGCATCACCCGGTCGCCGGTGAGCACGAGATCGATGTAGCCCCGGGTCGTGCCGTCGGGTCCGATCTCGAAGTCGTCCGACGAGGTCGTGACGAAGACCGGTTCGATCAGGTCGATGCGTCGCTCGACCGGCTCGGTGACCTCGTCGACGATGGCGTCGATCGGGTCGTCACGATCGAGGACGAGTGCGTTGAGCAGGAACGCCAGTCCGGCGAGGCCGGCGACCGCGGCCACGAACCGGATGCTGAACAACTGGCGCACCGGGACAACGGTACTGGCGGGGCCGGCGATCTCGCGGCCACCCCCGGGCGGGCTGGCGTCGGACACCCGCCGCGCCGCGGGTCGCAAGGTCGCGGTCAGCCTGCCATCACCGCGGCGGCCGCACGGAACGCCGCGTCGCCGATCGCATCGATGACGCCATCGGTATGGGCCAGCCCGGCGAAGATCGCCTCGTACGCACCGGGCGCCATCGCCACGCCCTCCCGGAGCATCGCCTGGAAGAACGCGGCGTACGCGGCCTCGTCGGTCCGCTTGGCATCGTCGAAGTCGCGCACCGCTCCGGCGTCGCCGCAGACGATGCCGACCAGTGTCCCGACGACCGGGAACGACGCCGGGAACCCGGCGGCGGCGCAGGCGTCGCGCAGCAGGGCGGACAGGTGCCGGGCTCGGGCCATCAGCTCGATGTAGACGTCGCCGGTCAACTGGTCGAGCGCCGCCAGGCCGGCGGCGGTGGCGAGCGGGTTGCCGGACAGCGTCCCCGCGTGGAACACGGGGCCGAGCGGCGAGAGGTGCTCCATCACGTCGGCGCGGCCGCCGACGCCGCCGATCGGCAGGCCGCCGCCGATCACCTTCCCGAAGCACGTGATGTCCGGCGTGACGTCGTACTTGGCCTGGGCGCCACCGGGACCGATCCGGAACCCGGTGATCACCTCGTCGAAGACGAGCAGCGCACCGACGCGGTCGCACTCGGCGCGCAGGCCGTCGAGGAACCCGTCGACCGGGGCGACGACACCCATGTTGGCGGCGATCGGCTCGACGATCACCGCCGCGACCTGCTGGTCGAGCGTTGGTACGGAGTTGTAGGGCACGACCATCGTCTCGGCCACCGCGGCCCGCGGCACGCCGGCGGTCCCCGGGAGCCCGAGCGTGGCCACCCCGCTCCCGCCGGCGACGAGCAGCGCGTCGGTCGCTCCGTGGAAGTTGCCGGCGAACGTCACGATCCGGTCGCGGCCGGTCACCCCGCGCGCCAGGCGGATCGCCGTGCTCGTCGCCTCGGTCCCCGAGTTCATCAGCCGCACCCGCTCGCAGCTCGGCACGCGCTCGGCGATCGCCTCGGCCAACTTCATCTCCCGCGGCGTCGGGGCGCCGTACGAAGTGCCGTCCGGGGCGGCTGCCCGGAGCGCCTCGGTCACCGCCGGGTGGGCGTGACCGAGGATCACCGCCCCGTAGCTCTGCACGAGATCGAAGTAGGTCGTGCCCTCGACGTCGGTGATCGTCGCTCCCGAGGCGCGGGCGACGACGTACGGCTCCCCGCCGACGGCTTTGAACGCCCGGATCGAGGAGTTGACCCCTCCCGGGATCGCGCGGCGGGACCGCTCGAACAACGTGGCGTTCGACGGCACGCCGGCACCGACGCAGACGGTCGGCGTGCACCCGGCGGCGGCGCACGTCACCGGGTCGCACGGCGGGATCATCGGCGCCGCGGCCCGTGGCTCGTCTGGACGCGACTCGGTCACCGGTTCAGCCTCCCGTCGGGCCGGCGACCGACTCGGCGAACCAGCGGGCGAAGTAGGTCAGCACGATGTCGGCGCCCGCCCGCTTGATCGCGGTCAGGTGTTCGAGGGCAACCGCGTCGCCGTCGATCCAGCCCCGCTCGGCCGCGGCGTGGATCATCGCGTACTCGCCGCTGACGTGGTACGCGGCGAGCGGCACGTCGACCACCGCCGCCGCGTCGGCGATGATGTCCAGGTAGGCGAGCGCCGGTTTGACCATCACCATGTCGGCGCCCTCCTCGATGTCGAGCTCGATCTCGCGCAGCGCCTCGCGGGCGTTGCGCCAGTCCTGCTGGTACCCCTTGCGGTCGCCGCCACCGCGGATCGACACGTCGACCGCATCGCGGAACGGGCCGTACAACCCGCTCGCGTACTTGGCCGAATAGGCGAGGATGGCGACGTCGTGGTGGCCCTCGCCGTCGAGCGCGTCGCGGATCGCGCCGACCTGGCCGTCCATCATGCCGCTCGGCGCGACGACGTGCGCCCCGGCCCGCGCCTGGGCGAGCGCCGCCCGGACGTAGACCTCGACGGTCGCGTCGTTGTCGACCACGCCGTTGTCGTCGACGATCCCGCAGTGGCCGTGGTCGGTGTACTCGTCGACGCACAGATCGGCCATGATCACCGCGTCGTCGCCGACGTCGGCGGCGAGATCGGCCAGCGCGAGCTGGACGATGCCCTCCGGGTCGTACGCCCCCGAGCCAACGGCGTCCTTGCGGGCGGGGACCCCGAAGAGGATCACGCTGCGGACCCCGAGCCCGAGCAGCGTGGCGACCTCGGCCCGCAGGGACTCACGGGTGTGCTGGACGACACCGGGCAACGAGACGATCGGCTGCGGCTCGGCGATCCCCTCGCGCACGAACAGTGGCGCGACGAGGTCGTCGACACGGAGGTGGGTCTCCGCGACGAGGTCCCGGATCGCCGCCGATCGCCGCAGTCGGCGGGGGCGGATCGACGGGCCCTGGGCGCTCACGCCGTGGAGCCTAACGACCGGTGCCTAGATCAGCCCGCGCGCACCCGGTAGCGTTCGCGGTCGTGTCGATGCAGGCGTGGTTCTCCAATGACGAGACGGAGGTCGATCCCGGCACCTCGATCACGTTGATGCTGTCGATCCACAACCTGGGCGACTCGACCGACTCGTACACGATCGTCCCGGCCGGCCTGACGGCGAGCTGGACCGTCGTGACCAGGGGCAACCTGACGCTGTTCGCCGGGTCGCAGGACGTGATCGAGGTCGTGGCCACGCCGCCGGCCCAGCCGACGACATCGGCCGGCCCCACGTTCGTCGCCGTCCGGATCATCCCCGAACGCGACCCGGACGAGGCGGTCGTGGCGGAGACGATGCTCGTCATCCAGCCGTTCGACGACCGCCGGATCGCCACCCTCCAGCCGGTGCAGCGCGCCCGCCGCCGGGCGATCTACGAGTTCATGGTCGAGAACCACGGCAACGAGCTGGCGAGCTGCCGGCTGCGCCTCGTCGACGCCAGCAACCGGATCGACGGGAGCTTCGACCCGCCGGCGGTCGGCGTGCCGCCCGGCGGTTCTTCGCTCGTGCGACTGAAGGCGAAGGCGCAGCGGGGATTCTTCCGCCGCGCGACGCGCACCCTCGACTTCGAGGTCGACGCCGAGCAGCAGGGGCACGAGAGTGCAGCGGCGGCCCTGGCGCTGGTGCAACCGCCGACGATCCCGCTGTCGACGATCGGTCGGATCGCCGCGGTGGCGGCGGTCGTCGTCGCGACGATCGCCGCGTGGTTCTGGGTCGTCCAGCCCGAGATCGACGACGCCGCGGCTCGCCACGTCGATGAGAAGATCGCCGAGCTCGTTCCCCCGCCGGTCGAGGACGGCGAGAACCCGGCGCCGGTCACCACGGTCAGCACCGACGAGCCGGAACCGGAAGCGATTCCCGACGAGCCGACGTTCGTCCGCTTGGCGGTGGCGCCGTCGCTCAACCAGACCGCCGACAGCGCGTTCACCATCCCCGACGGGCAGCTGTTCGACATGACCGACGTGCGCATCGAGAACCCGTTCAACGACTCGGGCGTGGCGACGCTGCTGGTCAACGGCGAGCCGGTCTTCGTCTGGTCGCTCGACAACGTGCGCGGCCAGCTGTTCGAGCCACGGATCACCCAGATCCGCCTCCAGCCGGGCGACAACATCACGTTCTCCGCCCGCTGCGACGCGATCGGCAACTCGACGCAGGCCACCTGCACCAACGCGATCAACATCGGCGGCCTCACGATCGTCGTCGACGAAGTCTGACCCCTCGCTGTTCTGACCGACAGATCTACGGCCGCGCGACCCCGGCGCCGGATCTCGGAGGCGGTCAGCCGAGACCGAAGCCGGGCATCCCGATCATCAGGGCCGTCGACTCCTCGATGACCTTGACCTCGGCGACGGCGGTGGCGGTGGCGCCAGGCGTTTGCACGACGATCGTCCGATCGCCGCCGCGCTCGTTCGGGGCGACCGGCACGGCGACGAAGAACGCACCGTTGTCATCGGTGGTGACCGTCACCGAATCGCCGACACCGTCGCCGAAGACGACCGTCACGTCGGTGTTCGGCGGGTACCTGGTCCCAGCGGCGACGAACTCCCGGCCGGCGGAGACCTCCGAGGTCGACAGCACGATCTCGGGGGCGTAGGTGGCGTCACCGGCGATGACCATCGACGTGTAGGCGCCCTCCGGGGTGGCGATCTCGACGAGCGCGGTGCGGCGGCCGGGGGCGGTCGGTGTGAACGTGACCCCGACGCTGCAGTTCGCCCGAGGGTTGAGGGGGCGGTCCGCACAGTTGTTGGCGGTGATCGCGAAGTCGTACGGATGGGAGCCGGACACCCTCACCGCCGCCACCGATGTCGGGACCTGGGAGATGTTCATCACGTCGAACTGGAACTCGGTGGCGGACGCACCGATCTCGACCAAGCCGATGTCGGCTCCGCCTGGATCGATACGCAACGCCGGTTCGCCGCCGGCTCCCGACACCGTCGAGGACACCGACAGCGCACCGAACCCAGCTTCTGCGATCGTCAGTTTGCCGATCGCCGGGCCACCGGTCGCCGGCGTGAACGTCAGCCGCACCGTGCAGTCGCCGCCCGGCGGCACGCTCGTGCCGAGCGTGCACGTGCTCGTCTCGGTATTGATCTTGAACGCCGGGTTGTCGACCGAGACCTGGCTCGGGATGAAGCTCGATGGACCCTCGTTGATCACCGCGACGTACCACTCGTCGCTCTGCAACCCGACGACGGTCGTGCCGAGGTCGGCGTCGGCCAGCGACAGCGTCGGCGGCGACTCGAGGGCGACGACGTGGCGGCCGACGACGTCGCCGTCGGTCAGGAACTCCCCGGCGACGAGGGTGTCGAACACGGTCGTGCGGCCGGTGTCGCCGACCGCAGGCCGGGCGTGGGCACCGATCGTCGGCTGGACGCCGTCGCCGGACACCGTGATCCGCCGGAGTTCGCCGGTCGTGACGTTGGCAACGAGCACGTCGCCGTCATCGGCACCGCCGCCGCCGCGCACGTGGATCAGCTGCAGGTTCGGCGCCTTCGACACGAACACGACCAGTTCGCCGTCGGCGGTCAGCGCCGGCTGCGACGAGGGCGCGGTCCCGGCGACCGCCGGTGCAGTGCCCGGTTCGCCGCTGACGAGCGTGAGCGACGTCCCGTTCGGTTCGTCGAACCAACCGTTGCGGTCGGTGTCACGATCGAGGCGGTAGACCTGCGTCGGGCAGGCGACGTCGCACTCGGGGAACATGGCCGGCACGAGCCCGACATCGGCGGAGGTGAACGCGATCACCCGGCCGTCCCGGGAGAGCGTCGGCTGCGAGGCGCCCGCCGCCGCTGCGTCGCCGTTCGGTCGGACCGACACGAGCCGCACGGCGAGGAACGGATCGGCCTCCTGGCGATCCCAGACGAAGACCTGCTTGGTCGCCGCGGCTCCTGCCACCGGACCCTCACCCCAGATCGGGACCGCTTCGGCCGACGCCGCGTCGGAGCGGTAGGCCACGAAGCGGCCATCTCCGGAGATCGCCGGTTGGTCGAGTCCGGCGTGGACGAACGTCGTGCTCGGGCTGTCTGCCGGCGTACCGGCGACGAGCTGCATCCGCAGCGGGTTGTCGATCTCCTTGCTCAGGTCGACCAGCGTGACCGCCGTCAACTCCTCGCCGTCGTAGAGGTGGGTCGCCGGGTGGGTGAACACGATCTCGGTGCCGCTGCGCGACACGCCGGGACGATCGGTCGGGCTGACGTCGTCACGGGCAAGGGAGGTCCCGTCCTCCCGGGTGGACACCAGCTCCCAGTCGGTGAGCGTGCCTGCGCAGTGCGGCAGGGTCGAGCGGTAGACGTCCCAACGGGAGCCGAGGTCATCGTCGCGGAACACGTCGAGCGCCATCTCGGTGATCGCGACGACCGTGCAGCCGTCGCCGGAGATCACCGGGTGAACGGTGTTGCCAGGCCGGAGCCCGGGTGGGACCGGTGTCAGCTCGACCGTCGAGCCGTCGACGCGGTCGGTCAGGTAGACCGTCGTCTCCCGCGTGTCCGATGGCTGATCGGCGCCGGCCTCGGTGCCCGGTCGACCCTGGAACACGACGAAGCGCCCGTCGCCCGACAGCGAGGCGTGAGATCCGTGGACCGCGCCGATCGGATCGGCCGACCCGCTCGCCGCATCCCCGGTGGCCTGCTGGAAGAACACCGACGGGCGCGCGTCGGCGGTGGTCGCACTCGCGCTGAGTAGGAACCCGGCGCCCAATGCGACCGCCGTGACGGAGAGGCGATGTCGCCTCCGGCCCGGTTCAGCCACGTCGTCCCTTTCTCTGTTCGATTCGTCGGCGGTGATTGTCTCACGTTCGCGGGTACCGGCGGACATCGCTACCGGCTCGCCGAATCTTCGGCCGAGCCGGCGAAACAGCGCTCGAGTTCGTCGACCAGTCCCGTCAGGGAATGATCGGTCGCAACCGCAGTGACCTTGAGGCCGGATCGCCGGGCGACCGAAGCGGTCGACGGCCCGATCGCGACGACGACGGGCGGGCACGCCCTCCCGAAGCGCTCGACCCAGCTCTGCGCCGCCGAGCCGCTGGCCAACAACAGCGCATCGGCGGCCGCGACGCGTTGGGCGTCCGCCGCCGCGCCGGGACCCGCGGCGAGCGACGCGGTCCGGTACGCGACGACGCTGGTCACCGTGTGGCCGGCCTCGGCGAGCGACTCCGCCAGCGTGGTCGGAGCCCGATCGGCGAGCGCCAGCAGCATCCGGGCCGGCGGCAGTCGGGCGAGCGACTCGGCCAGCGCGGCCCCGTGTTGCTCGCTCGGAACGAGGTCGACCGCGCGCCCGACGCTGGCCAACGCCGCGGCCGTCGACGTCCCGACCACCGCCACACGCACCCCGGGGAAGCGCCGGGCCGCCGCTCCGACCCGCGCCGCCCCGGTGGGCGAGGTGACGACCAACCAGTCGAAGTCGTCGAGCCGGTCGAGCGCGGCGCGCAGGGCCGCACCTCCGTCTTCGGGATCGACGACGGCGATCAGCGGGACGTGCACGACCTCGACCCCACGCGCCGCGAGCAGATCGCCGAGCGGTCCGGGATGTTCCCGGGTGACGACCACCCGCCGGCCCTGCAGCGGGTCGGAGGGGTTCACGCCGAGCGCGGCCCGCAACGCCCGCGCGGCCTCCCTGGCCCGCTCGCAGTTGCTCGCGTGAGCGGCCGTATCGCCAGCCGGATCGAGGTGGACCACGTCGTCGACCGTCGTGCCGGCGTCGAGGTCGGCGAGGAACGCGTGGAGCTCGCCATCGCTGACGTGGGCGCCGACCGGCATCGAGCACCCGGCGCCGAGCTCGGCGAGGAACGACCGCTCGACCTCGACCGCCGACCGGGTTGCTGCGTCGTCGATCGTCGCCAGCGCGTCCCGTGCCCGCTCGTCGCCGACGCGACACTCGACGGCGACGCATCCCTGGCCGACCGCCGGGACGAATACGTCGATCGGCAGCCGCTCGGCGATGCGATCGGTCAGTTCGAGGATCTCGAGCGCAGCGACCGCGACGACGACCGCGCCGCCGTCGGGGATGCGGTCGAGCCGGGTCCCGATGTTCCCCCGCAGCTCGGCAAAGGCCAGGTCCGGCCGAGCGCGGGCGAGTTGGGCCCGGCGCCGCACCGAACCGGTCGCGACCGTGGCGCCCTCACCGAGCTCGGCGAGCCGCTGCCCGACGAGCGCGTCGCGCGGGTCGCGCCGGGCGCAGAACGCGGCGAGGTGCAGCCCGTTCTCGGTCAACGACGGCAGATCCTTGCACGAGTGCGCGGCAAGGTCGGCCCGACCCTCGAGCACCGCCCGCTGGACCTCCTTGACGAACACGCCCTGCCCGCCGATCACGTGCAGCGGGACGTCCTGGCGCGCGTCGCCGGTCGTCTGGACCGTGATCAACTCGACCGATCGGCCGGTCGACCGCTCGATCGATCGGGCGACGGCGATCGACTGCGCAAGAGCCTGGGGCGACCCCCGGGTGGCCAGCCGCAACATCGGGCGCGGCATCAACCGAGGTCGAACAGCTCGCGCACGGCTGCCGCGTTGCGTTCCCCCTGGGGGCTCCCCGCCTGCGACTTGAGCCGTACCGACGGCTCGTGCAGCAACTTCGACACGATCGCCTTGGTCAGCGCCTCGACCGTGGCGCGCTGGGCCGCGTCGAGCGGGCCGAGCCGCGAGGCGAACCGCTCGAGCTCCGCTGCGCGCACCCGCTCGGCCGCGTCGCGCATCGCGGCGACCAGCGGAGCGGCCTGGCGCGCGGTCGACTGGACCACGAAGTTGTCGACCTCCTCGCGCACGATCTCCCGCACACGTTCGGCCTCGCCGGCGCGAACCGCGAGACCGCGGTCGGCCCAATCGCGCAGGTCGTCGAGGTCGAGCACGCTGACCCCCTCGAAGCCGGCGACCGAGGGCTCGACGTCGCGCGGAACGGCGATGTCGACGACGTGCAACGGGCGGGCCGGTGCCCGCGCCGCCATCGCCTCGCCGACGATCGCCTCGGTCACGACCGGCGTGCCGGAGCCGGTGCCGGCGACCACGACATCGGCATCGGCGATCGCCGCAGCCAGTCGATCGAAGCCGATGGCCGACCCGCCGACGCGTCCGGCGAGGGCATGGCCGCGCTGCGCCGACCGGTTGGCGACCACGATCTCAGCACCGCGCGTGCGGCGCAGTGCGACCGCCACGCCCTCGCCCATCGATCCGGCGCCGACGATCAACACCCGTTTGCCACCGAGGTCGCCGACGACCTCGCCGATCATCTCGACCGCAGCATGGCTGACCGACGCGGTGCCCTGCCCGATCGCGGTTTCGGTGCGGACCCGCTTGCCGGTCTCGACCGCCGATCGGAACAGGAGGTTGAGCGTCGACCGGGCCGCGCCCTCCTGCTGGGCGATCTCCCAGGCCCCGCGGACCTGCCCGAGGATCTCGCTCTCGCCGAGGACCGCCGAGTCGAGCCCGGCGGCGACCGAGAACAGGTGGCCGGCCGCTGCGGCGTCGTGCTGGCTGTAGAGGTGCGGAGTCAGCTCGTCGGCCGTGAGGTCGCCGAGCCCGCAGAGGAACTCCCGGACGTCGCCGTGCGCGCCGTGGAACCGCTCGGCGACGACATAGACCTCGGTCCGGTTGCAGGTCGACAGCACGACCGCTTCTCGGATGTTGTCGCGCCGTACCAGGCCGGCGACGGCCTTTGCGATGTGCTCGGGGCTGATCGTGATCCGTTCGAGCAATGCCAGCGATCCGCTGCGGTGGTTGACGCCTACGACGAGAATCGACATGCCGGATCCAGACTACGCGCTCGCGCCCCGACCACGCTCGCCCGGAACGGCACGCAGGTTCCCGGACTGGGCGGCGTTGAGCCGCCGCTGCTCGTAGTAGCTGAGGATCTGCAGCTCGACGGCGAGGTCGACCTTGCGCACGTTGATGCCGTGGGGGACACTGATCACCGTCGGCGCGAAGTTCAAGACGCTGGTCACGCCGGCGGCGACGAGCGCGTCGGCAGCCGCCTGGGCTGCCGCGCCCGGCGTCGCGATCACCCCGATCGAGATCGTCTTCGCCCGCACGACCTGGTCGAGCTCGGAGAGGTGCCGGACCCGGACCCCGCCGATCAGCGACCCGATCTTGGACTCGTCGACGTCGACGATGCCGCCGATGGGGAACCCTCGATCACCGAAGCCGCCGTAGCCGGCGAGCGCCTGCCCGAGGTTGCCGGCACCGACGATGACGACGGGCCAGTCGTGGGTCAGGCCGAGCTCGCGGCAGATCTGGTAATTGAGGAACTCGACGTCGTAGCCCACGCCGCGCGTGCCGTAGCTGCCGAGGTAGGAGAGATCCTTGCGCACCTTGGCCGCATTGACGCCGGCGAGCTCGGCCAACCCGTCCGAGGAGATGTTGAGCACCCCCTCGGAGAAGCGGTCCGACAGGATCCGCAGGTAGACCGGCAGGCGCGCGACCGTCGCTTCGGGGATCCGTCTGCGAGATCGCTGGCCGGGCATGCGCCGACCACGTTACGTCGCTCGTGCAACTTTTCACAAGGCGTGCTCGGAGCGGCGGCTGCGACGTGGGTCACCGGATCGCACCCGCTCCGCAGCGCGCGTTCAGCGCGCCGCCACCGCGTCGTCGAGGTTGCGACGGACGAGCTTGCCGCTCGCATTGCGCGGGAGCTCGTCGACGAAGATGACCTTGCTGGGGCACTTGTAGCGGGCGAGCTGATCGCGGGCGTACTCGATCAGCGTCTCTTCGTCGGTGTCGGCTCCCTCGGCGGGCACGACGAACGCTTTCACCGCCTCACCGGTGTGCGGGTGGGGCACCCCGATCACGCCGACCTCGGCGACGTCGGGGTGGCGGGCGAGCACCTCTTCGACCTCGGCAGGGTAGACGTTGAAGCCCGAGACGATGATCAGGTCCTTGGCCCGGTCGACGAGGTACATGTACCCGTCGTCGTCGACGATCGCCATGTCGCCGGTCTTGAGCCAGCCGTCCTCGGTCAGGACCGCGGCCGTCGCCTCCGGGTTCTCGTAGTAGCCCGCGAACACGTTCCGACCGCGGACCCAGATCTCGCCCACGTCGCCGACGAGCGCTTCGCCGTTGACGTTGACCAGCCGCACCTCGACCCCTTGGAGCGCCCGGCCGACCGAGCCGAAGCGCACCTGCTGGCCGACCTGTGTCGTGACGGTCGGCGACGCCTCGGTGAGGCCGTAGCCCTCGATCAGCTCGACCCCGAAACGGTCTCGCATCCGCTCGGCGACCGGAATCGGCAACCGCGCCGCCCCCGACAGCGCTCGGCGGACGGAGGCGAACGTGTTGTCGGCGAGCTCGTCGAAGTGGGCAAAGGCGGTCCACATCGACGGGACGCCGGGCACGATCGTGATCTGACGGTCGCGGATCGACTCCGCCGCGGTCAGTGGGTCGAAGCGCTGCACGAGCACGATCGACGCGCCGACGCGCAGCGCCAGCCCGAGCACGATGTTGAGCCCGAAGATGTGGAACAGCGGCAACACGCCGTAGACGATGTCGTCGGCATCGACGGCGTCGGGGTTGCTCAGGCTCTGCTCGATGCTGCTCAGCAGGTTGTCATGGGTCAGCATCGCAGCCTTCGGCGACCCAGCCGTGCCGCTGGTGAAGATGAACACGGCGAGGTGGTCCGGCTCGACGTCGAGCCGATCGACCGGATCGAACTGCAGCAGTTCGTTGACGTGCATCGCATCGACCGGGCCACCGTGCTCGGTCGGCTCGGTGGTGATGACGGTCTCGACCGACGGCACCCGGGTGCGGTCGACGTTGGCCCAGGTCGCCGCGCTGACCTGTTCGATGAGGACCGCCTTGGCGCGGACGTTGGCGATCTCCGCCTCGAGTTCGGGGGCCGGGCTGAGCGGGTTGAGCGGGACGACCACGGCGCCCAGGCCGAGCGCGGCGAGGTAGGCGACGACGAACGGCGAGCCGTTGCCACACATGAACGCGATGCGATCGCCCGACCCCAGCCCGATCGACGCCAGCCCGCCCCGCATGCGATCGACGAGATCGCGCAGCTCGCCGTAGGTCATCTCACGACCGCGCGAGATCAGCGCGATCGAATCGGCCGGATGGTCATCGATGATGCTCGCGAGGTTCACGAATCCCCCTCAGAATCCAACGCGAAGCGTACCCCAACCCGGCGACGGCGGTGAATCCGCCAGGAGCCCCGATGCCGGCCCGCCGACGCTCGAGGCCTCAGAGGCCTCAGAGGCGGACGAGCGACAGGATCCCGGCGATCAGGATCGCCGCCAGCAGCAGGCCGAGAGCGAGGGTCGTGGCGGGCCGCATCTCCCTCACGCTACCGGCGGCACGCCACGGGCGTGGACGTCACCCGCGACGCCGCAACTCCACACGCTGGCTCGGCGGATCGTCGGCGGTCTCCGAGGACGGGGTCAGGGTGACCTGGTCGCCGGCGGCGAGGCCCAGCTCGTCGGCGGCGGAGCGCTGGTCCATGGCGAGTGCGAACATGCCCGACGAATCGACGATCAGCCCGACGGTGCCGGCGCCGAGGTCGCCGAACGCCTCGCCGCGCCGCGCGCTGCGCGACGCACCTCCCGACGGGTCGGTGGGGTCGGAGAGCCGGAGGTCGATCCGCTCACCGAACGTTGGCGCCAGATCGCCCGGACCGACGTTGAGTTGGGCGTTCCCGAAGCGATCGACCCAGAGGACCTGGGCGATCACGCGATGCTCGTCGGCCTGGGGCAGCGGGACGATGCCCGGCACCAGCAGCCCCGGATCGAGCGCAGGGCCGAGCTCGGCGAGATCGACGCCGTTGCACAGGTGGGCCGCCGCGGGGGCGAAGACATCGCGCCCGGCGAAGGTCGCGCCGACCGCCGAGAGCTGGTAGTCGGCGGCGGTCAGCTCGACCGCTCGCCCCGCACCGCCGGCCAGCGCCACCGCCGGCGCCAGCAGGCCGTTGTCCGGTCCGACCAGCACCCCCTCGCCGCCGGCCACCTCGACCGCCACCGCCCGGCGCAGCGTCCCGACGCCGGGGTCGACGACCGCCAGGACGACGCCGGCCGCCACGTAGCCGATGCTGCGGGCCAGCGCCAGCGACCCGGCGCGCACGTCGAAGGGCCGCACCCCGTGGGTCAGATCGATCACGACGGCATGGGGTGCGATGTCGCGGATCACCGACTTGACGACCCCGACGAACTCGTCGTCGGTGCCGTAGTCGGTCAGGAACGAAACCGTGTCGTACCGGCGACCCATACGACGTCGGACGCTACCGCCGCATCGCCGGGCGAGCTGCGCTCGGACCGCCGGCGGCACCTCCGACCCACGCCGAAGCTTCTCACTCAGAAGAGGGACTGCGCCACAGTGCGTGACCGAACCGGTGAATTACTCGGCTGTTTTTTCGACGTGCCTCTTTTCACACCGGGGTCCGTCCCCTATCGTGACCCTTGTGGAGACGCGTTCGCCGGCAACGGCGGACTGCGCCGACAGGGCTGGTGCCATCGGGGGGTTGGCACCGGCCCTCGTCGCGTCCGGGGACCTCAGCCCAGCTGGCGGGAGCGCTCGGTCGCGGCGCGCACGGCGGCCATGAACGCGCCGCGCACCCCTCGCTCGTCGAGCACGGCGAGCCCGGCAGCGGTCGTGCCGCCGGGGGAGGTGACCTTGGCCCGCAGCGTTGCGGGTGCACCCTCGCGATCGAGCAAGGTCGCCGATCCGAGGAAGAGCTGGGTGACCGAACGTTCGGCGATCGGTCGGGGGAGCCCCTCCGCCAGCGCCGCGTCGATCAACGCCTCGGCGACGAGGAACAGGTAGGCAGGTCCCGACCCGGCGACGCCGGTGAACGCGTCGAGCAGCGGTTCGGGGAGCCGGTCGACGATGCCGACGGAGCCGAGGATCGACTCGGCCCAGACCAGGTCGTCCTCGCCGGCATGGGTCCCGCCGGCGATCGCCGACGTGCCTCGCCCGACCAGGGCCGGCGTGTTCGGCATCGCACGCACGACCGCGACACCAGCACCGACCGCGGCCTCGATCGCAGCCACGCCGACACCGGCGGCGATCGACAGCAGCCGGGTCGCTCCGGCGGCCGCGGCGGCCGCCGCTGCGACGGGGACGTCCCCCGGCTTGACCGCCAGCAGGGCGGCGCGACATGGTGGTACGTCGGCGGTCACCGCCACTCCCGGAAACAGCTCGACGAGCTCGGTGCGGCGGGCGGCGAGCACCTCGACCACCGCGAGCTCGGGGGGCTTGAACGCTCCGGCATCGAGCACACCCCGCAGGAGCGCCGACCCCATGTTGCCGCCGCCGACGAGCGCGAGCTCGACGGGCCGGTGAGCGCTCGTGGATTCCTCGGTCATCGCGGCGACGCTACCGCGCGCGATGCCGACGGCCAGCGGTACCGGCAGCCGGCAGAGCGACGCCCGGGCGGGCGCAGAGGACCGACTCCCCCGAGCGCGCCCACCCGGACACCCCGACGGTGGGTGGCCGGCGCAGCGGACCGGAAGAACCGACCGCGCCAAGCTTCACGTACGGAAGCGGCTGGCGAATCCGATCCGCAGCAATGCCTGGAAGCACTGCTCGACCTGGGCGTAGAGGGTGCCGAGCACCCGGTCGAGCTCGGCTCGGGTGACCATCGCCACGGGCAGCTCGCCACGGAGGTACAACGCGTCCTCGAGGCCGATCGAGAAGTGAGCACCGACGAGGCGATCGTTGCGGCGCAGCACGTGCTCGTACAGTTCGGCCGCGTTCTCCTCCGGTGCCGGCATCACGTAGGTCTCGTAGCGCAACGTGCGCTGCCCGAGCGTCAGCCACACGGTGGTGAACTCCTTGTCCTCCCCGCGCATGCGCACGTACCAGCGCACCCCGTCATCGACCGACCGCTCGACGGCGACGATGTGGTCGTCTTCGGCGGCAAGCTCCTCCAACCACCCGTCGACCTGGTGCTCGAGATCGGCCAGCGCACCGCTGTCGAAGGCGTCGGTCATCCGGCGACCCCGATCATTCGCAGACCACGAGCCCACGAACGGACAGGTCGGCGTAGAGACGCCGGAGCCGAGCGGCGGCCATGCTCCAGGTGTAGCGGCGGGCGTGCGCGACCGCCGCCGCGCTCATCGACGAGCGCAGGTCGGAATCGCCCAGGATCTGTGCCACCGCCTTGGCGTAGTCGGCGGGATCGCGCCCGACGATCAGCCGCCCGGTGCTGCCGTCGACGACGAGGCTGAGCAAACCCCCGACGGCGCTGGCCACGACCGGGATCCCGCAGGCCGCAGCCTCGAGTGCGACCAGGCCGAAGCTCTCGCTCCGGCTGGGCACGACGACGACGTCGGCCGCGCGGTAGTAGGTCGACAGGATGTGATGGGGCTGGGGCGGCACGAAGCGGACCTGATCGTGGAGCCCGAGCTCGTCGACCAGGGCGTGGGCCCGTTCGGTCTCGCCGTCACCCTCTTCGCCGCTCGCCCCGCCGACGAGCAGCAGCAGCGCGTCCGGCCGCCCGAGCTCGGCGAGCGTGCGGATCGCCACGTCAGGACCCTTGAGCGGCTGGATGCGCCCGACGAAGAGCAGCACGGGCCGACCCGGCTCGATGTCGATCGCCCCGCGGGCCCCCGCCTGGTCGCCCGGGGCGAAGAACGCCCGCTCCACCCCCGGGGCGATGATCTCGATCAGCCCCCGCGGGTCCCCGTAGAGGCGGCGGAACTGCTCCTCCTCCTCGACGCAGCTCACGCAGATCGCATCCGCGCAGTGGATGATCTCGGCCTCGGCCCGCTCCCGCCAGATCGGCTCGGCGTCACCGCCCTCGGCCTTGACCCGGGCCAACGTGTGGAACGTCGTGACGAACGGGACATCGAGGTCGTGCTTCAGCTCGTGCCCGACCAACCCGCTCAGCCAGTAGTTCCCGTGGATGACGTCGGGCCGGCCGTGGGTGGCCATCCAGTCGAGCACACCCTCGCGGAACTCGTGGGTGATGTCGCACAGCGCCTCTTTCGGGAGGTGATGCGGGCCGGCCTCGACGTGGACCACCCGATGTCCGGGCTCGACGAGCACCTCCCGCGGCAGCCCCTCGCGCCAGGCCCTCGTGAACGTGGTGCACTCGACGCCGCCCTGCGACACCGCCGACACCAGCTCGCGCACGTAGACGTTCATCCCGCCGCTGTCGCCGGAACCCGGCTGGAGCAGCGGCGAAGTGTGGAGCGAGATCACTGCAACGCGTTGCACGGCCCGCGCAACGCTACCCGGCAGCGGGCGGGGCGGACCCACGTGGACCTGCGGCCGGATCGCCTACGCCAGCAGGCTGTCGACGTCGGCTTCGCCCTCGCGGTAGCGGCGGACCAGCTCGGCGCTCAGCGCGTCGAGGCGATCGAAGCGGGTCCGGCGATCCGAGGATACGCGCGCCTCGAACTCGGTGATCGCCGCGCTGAGCGCTTCGAGTTCGGCGTCGTTCAGCTCTTCGAGCCGGCCGAACCCCTTCTCGTTGCAGACCGCGTCGAGCTCGCTCGACAACTGGTGGTCGCTCAGGTCCTCCGCCGGCCGCGGCGGCCGGGCCGGACCGCCGGTCAGGTGCCGGGACAGCACTTCGTTGAGCTCGTCGCGCAGGATCTCACCGGAGTCCGCGGCGCGGTGCGACATCTCGGACTTGACCAGGTCGAGCCGGGCCTGGGCGACGCGACGGGCGTAGGACACGACGTCGTCCTCGGCCTGCAGCTCCTGGCGCAGCGAACGCAGGTCGTCGAGCGACAGCTCCGCCGGGTCGATCGGTTCGGTGGTCGTCACGTGGTTCCTCCTGAAACGGGCGGAAGCACCGCCACTTCGTCGAGTGGTCCGACGGCGGTGTCCGGCCCGGCGTCATCTCCGTTGACCCACACCTTGCAGGTCGGGAGCAGTTGGCTGAACCCGCTGCCGTAGCGCTGCTCTGCTCGTGCGAGCACCTCGGCCACCGTGGTGCCGTCGATCACGTCGGACCCCGTCCCGGCGGCTTCGCGAGCCGAGGCGAACAGACGCATCGTTGGCACGACACCCAATCTACAAGGGCGACGGCGGCGACCGGGGTTGTTCGGTGTGCCGTCCGGACCCGATCGGGCCTCGCCACGACCGAGCGGAGTCGACGGGGCCGCCCGCTCACCGGTCAGGACCCCCCATCGGTCGGCAGCACGCCGACGACGAATCCGAGCAGAGCGACGGCGATCGTGCCGCCGAGGGCCAGGCGGCGCGCCGACGCCTCCTCGAGCCGATGCGTCGCGCCGTAGAAGCCGAGGTCGGGTCGCGGGAGGGTCCGCAATCCGAACAACCCGACGACGACGAACCCGATGGCGAGCGACATCGACGCCACGCGTGCCTCGTGGGGCATCGGACCGAGCCCGTGGGTCCAGCGGTCGCTCAGGCCCCGCAGCGCCACCGCCAGGTTGAGGACCACCATCGTCGCCATCGTCGTCACCCACCGGATCGGCAGGCCCGACCTCGATCTCCCGTCGCCGAGGCCGGCCCCGACCGACGCCATCGACCAGATCAGCCGGCTGCCCGGGCGGATCCGGCCCCGCGAGAGCAGCCAGTGCCCGAGCGCCACCCCGGCCACGCCGCCGGTGAGCAGCCCGATCGCCGTCGCCGGTGGGCGATCGAACGGTGCGCGCCCCGTGAACAGGACGGCGAGCAGCACGACGACGGCCATCATCCGGCGGAGTCCGTCGACCGACACCACCGACCAGGCGCCCTCCCGGATCACCAGGCTCGTGCCCGCGCCCGGCCGGCGGGTCGCGCCCCGGCCGAGTACGCCGAGCCCTCGTCGCGCCCACGCGATCTCCCCGGTGTCGTCCTCGCCGACGTCGTCGCGATCGGCGAGCGTCACCAGTGATCGGTCGAGGCCGAGCGCGTCCGCCATCATCACCGGCATCGGTGTCGGTCGGCCCGACGATCGCGCGAACTCGTTCGACGGGCCGGGGCTGAGCCACAGGCCCGACGTCACGAGAAGTGCGGCGGCGTACGCCATCAGCTCCAGCACGAGGACCGCGCCACCGATCGGCGAGTCGGGCACCGACGTCATCCGCCAGCCGAGCCAGCCGCACCACGCCGCGAGCCCGACGATCGACGTGGCCCGTCCGACCCAGATTCCCACCACCATGTCGACCTGTCCGTTCCTCCGCCTCGTCGGCCCGGCGCCGCCACGCCAGGCGAGCGGATGGATCAGGCCACCCGCGCTCGTCCCCGGTATCGGCAGCGACGGCGGCCGACTTGAGGCGATCGTTCCCGGGGCGACCGGGGCGGTAGCCTCTCCCCGCTGTGGGAACCGCCAAACGTGAACGCCAGAAGGCCAACCGGGCACAGAAGCAGACCGAGATGGTCCGAGCCGAACAGCGGCGGAAGGGCACGCGCATCGCGATCATCGTGATCGGCGCGATCGTCGCCGTCTTCGGACTCGTCTGGATCGCGAGCAACGTGCTCGGTGAGGACGACCCGAGTCCGACCACCGACGACGCGCTCGTCGAGCCCGACACCAGCCTGATCGAGTCGGCGACGCTGCCCGAGGCCGACACCGCGACCACCGTGAGCACCGAGCCCGTCGCCACCGCAGACGTCGGCTGCCCTCCGACCGACGGCAGCGCCGAACCCCTCTCGACCTTCTCCGGACCCCCGCCGGACTGCCTCGAGCCCGGTGCGACCTATTCCGCCCTGGTCACGACGAACAAGGGGGAGTTCACGATCGCCCTCGATGCGGTGCAGGCGCCCCAGACGGTCAACAACTTCGTGTTCCTCGCCCGGTGGAAGTACTACGACGACACGGTCTGCCACCGGATCATCCCCGGGTTCGTCGTGCAGTGCGGCGACCCGACCGCAACCGGGACCGGCGACCCCGGCTACAGCTTCGCCGACGAGCTCCCGAGCGCCGGTCAGTACAAGATCGGGTCGGTGGCGATGGCCAACAGCGGCCCGGACACCAACGGCAGCCAGTTCTTCGTCATCACCGGCGATCAGGGCGCAGCGCTCCCACCGCAGTACTCGCTGTTCGGTGACGTGACCGCCGGCTTCGACGAGACGGTCACGGCGATGGAGGCTGCGGGCACGGAGGCCGGCGCTCCGAGCGAAGAGATCCGCATCATCTCCATCGAGATCGTGCAGAGCTGAGCGATCGCCCCTCGGGGGTCATCCCGGCGGCCGGTACCCCTCGCCGCCGTGCTCGTCGCGGGTCAGCTCGTCGTGGCCGTCCATCGGCACCTTCATCCGCAGATGCACCGCCCGGCTGACGACGTGGGTCCCGACCGGGGCGGTGACCAGCTGCAGCACGACGACCAGCGCCAGCGTTCCCGCCGCGGCGATCGTCCCGATCCGCAGAGCGGCGCCGACCGCGGCGAGGACGAGGCCGAGCGTCGGTGCCTTCGCCGCCGCGTGCATGCGCGAGTAGACGTCGGTGAAGCGGTGCACACCGACCCCCGCGATCAGCGCGAACGCCGCGCCGAGCACCAGGAAGACGTCGCCGACCGCATCCATCAGCCACCACGCCGTTCGATGTACCGCGCCAGCACGGACGTCCCGACGAACCCGCCGAGCACGACGATCAGCAGGCTGGTGACGACGATGCCCGAGCCGGGTCGTGCGGCGCCGACGATCACGCCGATCACGATCGTCGAGACGAAGCCGTCGAGGGAGATGACGCGATCGGGCAGGGCAGGTCCGCGCACGACCCGGGCGACGAACAGCAGCGCGGCGAGGGCGGTCAGGATCAGCGCCACGGTGTTCATGCGTCCTCCCCTGCGTCGCCGGACCAGGCGCTCGCGTCGTGCTGGGCGAGGCTCCGCTCCGCCCGCTCGGCGTCCTGGCGCGTGCCGAAGGCGCGCAGCGCCCACACTTCGAGCTGGAGCACGTCGTGGCGGACAGCCTCGGGATCGCGGGTGTACATGCCGTGCACGTACAGCGTGACCGCCTGGCCGTCACGCTGCACCTCGACGGTCAACGTGCCGGGCGTCAACGTGATCGAGTTGGCGACGAGGGTGACCACGTCGTCGGACCCGCTCTCCATCTGCACCGCGATGATGCCGGTGTGCGTGCCGATGCCGGGGGTCAGGATCTCCCAGGCCAACCGCAGGTTCGACTCGAGCAGCTTCCAGGCGAGCAGTACCACGTACTTGACCGCGTGGAGGGGGTTGAAGTGCGAGCCCTGGTACCGGCTCGGCTCGTTGGGCGTGACCCAGGCGACCACCACCGCCACGATCAACCCGCCGACGATGTTGGCCACCGAGATGTCGTCCCACAGCGCGACCCACAGAACGGTCAGCGCGAGCAGGACGAACGGGAGGCGAACCGGGAACCTCATCGGGTGCCCCCGAGCACCGTGTCGACGTAGATCGACGGGTCGAGCAGATCGGCTGCGGCGCGGGAGGAGAAGTCGTAGATCGGCCCGGCCCACAGGACGTACGCGACCGACAGCGCCACCGTCACCCCGGTCGCCAACATCATCAGCCACCAATGGTCGCGCTGCCCGGCCGGCGGCGGCCCGGCCTCCTCCGCCTCCCCCCAGAACGCGCCGGACCAGACCTTGGTCATCGAGTACAGCGTCAGCAGGCTGGTCACGAGCGCGACGACGACGATCGTCCACTCCTCGACCGACACACCGGCGTCGAGCAGCGCCAGCTTGCCGACGAACCCCGACGAGGGTGGGATCCCTGCGAGGCTGAGCGCCGGCAGGGCGAAGAAGGCGGCGACCATCGGCGCGGTGCGCACGAGCCCGCCGATCTGCGACATCCGACTGGAGCCCGCTCGTCGATCGACCAGCGCGGCGACCAGGAACAGGTTCGTCTTCACGAGGATCGTCTGGATGATGTAGAAGACGACGGCGGTGACGCCGGCGACGGTGAACAGTCCGAGCCCGAAGATCATGTAGCCGATCTGGCCGATGATGTGGAACGAGAAGATGCGCTTCATCTCGTCCTGTGCCAGCGCACCGAGCACGCCGACCAGCATCGTCAGCCCGGCGACGACGAGCAGCACCGTGCCCTGCCGCGAATCGACGGGGAAGAGCAGGAGCTGCGTGCGGATGATCGCGTACACACCGACCTTGGTCAGCAGACCGGCGAAGATGGCGGTCACCGGTCCGGGCGCGGTCGGGTAGGAGTCGGGCAACCAGAAGAACAGCGGGAACAGCCCCGCCTTCAGCCCGAACACCGCGATCAGCAGGAGCGAGAAGCCGGCCCTGACGCCGCTCGACAGCTCGGGGATCCGCTCGGACAGGTCGGCCATGTTGACCGTGCCGGTCGCCGCGTAGATCAGGGCCAGGGCGGTGATGAACAGCGTCGACGCGACGAGGCTGATCACGACGTAGGTCATGCCGGACCGCACCTGGGCCGGGCGGCCGCCGAGCGTGATCAGGACGTAGCTGGCGGCGAGCATCATCTCGAAGGCGACGAAGAGGTTGAACAGGTCGCCGGTGATGAAGCTCGCCGAGATCCCCGCGGCGAGCACGAGATAGGTCGGATGGAACGCGGAGTGGCTCATCTCGACGTCGCGCTGGCCGATGGCGAACAGCAGTACGCAGAAGAGCATCAGCGACGAGACGACGAGCAAGACCCCGGACAGGCGATCGACGACGAGCGTGATCCCGAGCGGAGCCGGCCAGCCGCCCGCCTGCGTCGCGATCACCCCGTCGGCGTCGGCTCGGACGAGGAGTGCGATCGAGGCGACGACGACGGTCACGAGCGTGGCCAGCCCGATCACGCGCTGGGCGACGCGCGAGCGGGCGAAGACGATCGACAGTCCGGCGGCGAGCAGCGGGATGACGATCGGGAGCGGGATCAGCGCGTTCATCGGTCGCCCCGATCGCCGGGTTCGCGGTCGTGTGTCGGGTTCGACTCGATGTCGTACAGGTCATCGTCGTCGGCGGAGTCCGCTGCGTGCTCGAGGTCGGCGATCTCGGCGTCGGTGAGGTCACGGTTGGCGCGCACCCGGCTGGCGATCAAGCGATCCTCGACGTCGTCGGACACCAGGTCGTCGTGGGTGAGCTGCCAACTCCGGTACGCCATCGCCAGCAGGAACGCGGTGACGCCGAACGTGATCACGATCGCGGTCAACGCGAGCGCCTGAGGGAGCGGATCGGAGAAATCGGACTCGTCGCCCCGCCCGATCAGGGGCGGCAGGCCGCCGTTCCCGCCCGACGTGAGCAGCAGGATGTTCGTGCCGTGGCTGATCAACCCGAGGCCGATGATGATCCGGGTCAGACGCCGCTGGAGCAGCAACCAGGTGCCGATACCGAACAGCGCGGCAGCGGTGAACGCCAGCATGACGCTCACCTCCGATCCCCCCACGTGGTCCCGGGCGGACGTGGGCCGATCCGGTACTCCTCGCGCGGGTCGGACGCGGCCTCCTTCGGATCCTCGACCTCGTCGAGCTCGTGATCCAGGTCCTCGCCGAACGCCTCGAACGCCATCAGCACGAGGCCGAGCACGACGAGGTAGACGCCGACGTCGAACGTCAGCGCCGACGTGACCTTGACGTGATGGAGGAACGGGAAGTCCCCTTCGATCTTGGCGTGGTCGAGCACGTTGTGCCCGGTCAACAGCGGGATGATCACCGTCGTCAGCGAGATCGCCAGCCCACCGCCGAGGATCGTCGAGGGCCGCAACGGGAACGTGTTGCGCACGGCGACGACACCGCCCTGGACGTAGCGAAGCGAGATCCCTGCGCCGGCCGCCAGCCCACCGACGAACCCACCGCCGGGCTGGTTGTGACCGGCGAAGAGGAAGTACAGCGACAGGACGAGGATGGCCGGGTACAACACTCGGACCGCGACATCGACGATGAGCAGGCGCCTCACGTGATCATCTCCTCCACCTCGGCGGCGAGCGCCGGGTCGTCGCGCCGGCGACGCCGGCCGACCCGTGCGAGCGAAACCGCACCGACGGCGGCGACGACGAGCACGGTGATCTCGCCCATCGTGTCGAAGCCGCGGAAGTCGACGAGGATGACGTTGACCACGTTGCGGCCCTCGCCGTCGGGTTTGGCCCGCTCGATCATCTCCCCGGAGATCGAGGGCTGGGCGACGTCGGTGCGCGCCGCGCTGGCGACGAGCGCGAACACGAAGATCGAGCCGGCGACGACGACCGACACCAGCAAGCGCAACGGCCGCCGCACCGCCGGCGCCAGGTCGACGAAGCGCGACGGCAGGAACCGCAGCACCAGGACGAAGAGCACGGTGCCCAGCGTCTCGATCGCGAACTGGGTCAGCGCCAGGTCGGGCGCGCCGCGGCACCTCGTACAGCCCGGCCATCGCGAAGCCGACCGCACTGAGCATGACCGCGGCGGCGATCCGCCGCTTGACGAGGGCCGCCCCGAGCGCACCACCGAGGATGATCGCCACCAGCGGGACCTGGATCGGGTCCTCGATCCAGGTGGGGAGCGCGTCGAGCTCGGGCAGCATCGGGACGAGCGGCACGATCGCCGCCGTCGACAGGATGACGAGCAGGTACACCGGCAGCGAGCCGGACTGCACGAGGGCGGTGGTCCGATTGGCGGTCAGGTCGATCGACCGCAGCGTGGCGACGAAGCCCTCGTCGCCGCTGGGCAGCTTCGAGATCCAACGGTGCGTCCAGGCCTGCCCGCGCTCGACGTCGGTGCGGAACCACGTGAGCACCGATCCCGACCCGATGATGACCAGCGACAGGACGACCGCCGTGTTGAAGCCGCCCCACAACGTGATCGTCGACGGGGAGGCCACCGGGTCGATGGCGATCGTCGCCGCGACGACCAGATCGTCGATCAACGCCGGCGCCAGCCCAGCCACGACCGTGACCACGGTCAGCACGGCCGCCGGCGCCCAGAACACCAGCGCCGGGGCGGGCGCCGAACGGCTCTCGACCGCCGCCGGGCCATCGCCGAACCAGCCGAGCAGCCCGAGCACGTAGCGGGCGGAGTAGGCGAACGTCAGGATCGAACCGACGACGAGCACGACGAGCACCGCCGTTCCCCCCGTGAACTCACCGCCGTACTCGAGGTAGGTGTCGAGCGCCTTCTCCTTGGCGATGAAGCCGAGCAGTGGCGGGAACCCGGCCATCGACGCTGCGCCGATCACCGCCATCACCTTGACCGGCAACCAGCCGGCGCCGAATCCCCCCAGCCGGCGGATGTCGCGGGTCCCGGCCTGGTGGTCGACGATGCCGACGAGCATGAACAGCGCCGCCTTGAACGCGCCGTGGGCCAACAGGAGCACGACCCCCGCCTCGGCGATCTTGTACTCACCGGTCCCGAACAGCAACATCATGAACCCGAGCTGGCTCACCGTGCCGTAGGCCAGCAGCAGCTTGAGGTCGTGCTGGCGCAGCGCCCGCAACCCGCCGATCAGCATCGTCGCCGCGCCGACGACCAGCACGAGCGCCCGCCACTGGCCGGTCGCCGCGAGGATCGGCGACATACGGGCGACGAGGTACACGCCCGCCTTGACCATCGTCGCAGAGTGGAGGTAGGTGCTGACCGGCGTCGGGGCGACCATCGCCGCGGGGAGCCAGCTGCTGAACGGGGCCTGGGCCGACTTGGTGAACGCGCCGAGCAGGATGCACACGACCGCCGCGCCCATCGCCGTGCCCGACGGTGGCGTGACCAGCATCTCGGAGATCCGATACGTGCCAGCGCTCTGGCCGAGGATGATCAGCCCGAGGAGCAGCGCGAGGCCGCCGGCGCCGGTGATGAAGATCGCCTGGAGAGCCGCGGCGCGGGCGCGTGGGTTGCGGTCGTCGTTGCCGATCAGCAGGTACGACGTGACCGAGGTGAGCTCCCAGGCGACGAACAGGGCGAGCAGGTGGTCGGTGAGGACGACGCCGAGCATCGCTCCGGCGAACAGCGTGATCAGGCCGGCGAGGCGGACCTGACCCGCGTCCGGGTGGGAGAAGTAGCCGACCGAGTAGATGCACACGAGCAGCCCGATCCCCGACACGAGCAGCACCATCGTCAGCGCCAGGGCGTCGAGTCGCAGGTCGAGCGACAGGTTCAACCCCTCGACCCAGGTCACCGACTCCTCGACCGGCCGCCCGTCGACGACCGCACTCCACTGCGGGATCACCCAGGCGAGCGTCACGGCCGGGGCGATCGCGGCGACGAGGAACGCTCGCTTCCCGAGCCGGTCGCCGGACAGCATGACGCCGACGCCGACGGCGAGATGGAGGAGCAGGACGGCGAACATGGGCGGTGGTGCGTCCGGGACGCGACCCGCACGATACGACGGCGCGACCGGCGCGACGTAACCACTCCGGTCGCCGGCTGTCGGCGACCATGCCGGCCAGCGAAGGGTCCTCCGACCTTGTCGCGGTTACCGGTCGGTAACTACGCTCGGACCCATGGAGATCACACGCGTCGCAGTGCTCGGTTCGGGGATCATGGGGTCCGGTCTGGCAGAGGTCGCCGCGCGCGCCGGCTACGACGTCGTCGTGCGCTCTCGCAGTCAGCTCAGCGCCGACTCGATGCTGGTCGGCATCGACAAGCGGTTGAGCAAGCAGGTCGACAAGGGCAAGCTCGCCGAGCAGGAGATGCACGACATCCGCGCCCGGATCACCGCCACCGACGACCTGGCCGCAGTCGCCGACTGCGACCTGGTGATCGAGAGCGTCGTCGAGGACCTCGGCATCAAGCGCGAGTTGTTCGCGACGCTCGACGGGATGACCAAGCCCGACGCCATCCTCGCCACCAACACCTCGACGCTGCCCGTCGTCGAGATGGCGATGGCGACGTCGCGCCCGGAGCGGGTTTGCGGTATCCACTTCTTCAACCCCGCGCCGGTGATGTCGCTGGTCGAGGTGATCCGGCCGATCACCGCGAGCGACGAGACGATCGCCGGGGCGATGGCGTTCGCCGCGGCGTGCGGCAAGGACGCCGTCGAGGTCCAGGATCGCGCCGGGTTCGTCGTCAACGCCCTGCTCTTCCCATACCTCAACAACGCCGTGCGGATGCTCGAACAGGGCACCGCATCGATGGACTCGATCGACACGGCGATGGAGGGTGGCTGCAACTTCCCGATGGGTCCGTTCGCGCTGCTCGACCTCGTCGGGCTCGACACCTCGCTGGCCATCCTCGACGCGCTGTACGAGGAGTTCCGCGACCCGAACTACGCCGCCGTGCCGACGCTGCGACGGATGGTCGCGGCGGGTCACCTCGGCCGCAAGTCCGGTCGCGGGTTCCGTACGTACTGACCGGCGCCTGCGCGGCGATCGGGGTCCGCGCGGATTTCCCGGCCCGCGATGGCCGGACCAGCCGCGCGCTTGCCACACTTGACCGGGTGAGCAAAGGGACCGGGCCACGACGCGAACCCCCGCCGTCGCGCTTCGTCATGCCCAGCCCGTTGGTCGCACCGCCGGGCGTCGACCTGGTGGCGATGGGTGCCGATCTCGAGCCCGGCACGTTGCTCGCCGGCTATCGCGCCGGCCTGTTCCCGATGCCCGACGACCCGGGGAGCCGCAGGTCCAAGATCGCGTGGTACTCACCCGATCCGCGCGGTGTCCTGCCCCTCGACGGGCTGCGGGTCAGCCGCTCGTTGCGCAAGCGCCTCGACCAGTTCGAGGTGCGCCGCGACACCGCGTTCCGCAGCGTGATGCTCGGGTGCGCCGACAAGCGCCGGCCCGGCCGCTGGATCACCGACGCGTTCGTCGAGGCATATTGCGAGCTGTTTCGGCTCGGGTGGGCCCATTCGGTGGAGACCTACGCGGACGGCGAGCTCGTCGGTGGCCTGTACGGCGTACGCGTCGGCGCCTTCTTCGCCGGCGAGTCGATGTTCCACCGCGAACGCGATGCGTCCAAGGTGGCCCTCGTCCATCTCGTCGAGCACCTCAGCGGCGACGGTGTCCGCCTCCTCGACGTCCAGTGGGCGACGCCACATCTCGAGTCGCTGGGCGCGATCTCGGTTCCGCGGGCCAGCTACCTGACCCTGCTCGCCGACGCGATCGCCGAATAGCTCGGCGCCGGTCGGCGACCGTCGCACCCGAAAATGACACGGAGCGGGCGGTCCGCCAACCGCCCGCTCCGAGACCATCGCCGGCCGAATCCGCCATTCGGCCGGCGGGGTTCCCGCCAAGGGAAACCGTGCGGCCAGCGCGATCCGCAAGGGGGGAACGGATCGGCAGGCCGGTTTTCGTGGTGCCGATCCTTTCGGCGGCACACAGAAGTCATCGGAGCGGGCGGCGCGAACTTGAGGAGTTGTTACCCGAGGAACGACACTTTGCAGATGGATGCCGACCCGACCGACCTTGGTGCAGCCGCCGACACGGACGGGTCAGCGCCGCGACCCCGCGATCGGCCGTGGATGATGCGCACCTACTCGGGTCACTCGAGCGCCACCGCGTCCAACGAGCTGTACCGCACGAACCTCGCCAAGGGGCAGACCGGCCTGTCGATCGCCTTCGACCTGCCGACCCAGACCGGCTACGACCCCGACTCGCCGATGGCGAAGGGTGAGGTCGGCAAGGTCGGTGTCCCCGTCGCCCACCTCGGCCACATGCGGACGCTGCTCGACGGCATCCCGCCGAGCCGGACGAACACGTCGATGACGATCAACGCCACCGCCTCGTGGCTGCTCGCCCTGTACGTCGCCAACGCCGACGAGCAGGGCACCCCGCCCGGCGAGCTGCGGGGCACGACCCAGAACGACATCGTCAAGGAGTACCTGTCGCGGGGCACGTACATCTTCCCGCCGGAACCATCGCTCCGGCTGATCGTCGACATGATCGCCTGGTGCGCGGACCACGCGCCCAAGTGGAACCCGATGAACGTCTGCTCGTACCACCTGCAGGAGGCCGGCGCGACGCCGGTCCAGGAGATCGCCTATTCGATGGCGACCGCGATCGGCGTGCTCGACGCCGTACGGGACTCCGGTCAGGTCGACGACGGCGCCTTCCCGCGGGTCTTCGGGGCGACGTCGTTCTTCGTCAACGCCGGGATCCGGTTCGTCGAGGAGGTGTGCAAGCTCAGGGCGATGACCGAGATGTGGGAGTGGATCGGTCGGGAGCGCTACGGGATCAGCGACGACAAGGCGCTGCGGTTCCGGTACGGCGTTCAGGTCAACTCGCTCGGCCTCACCGAGGCGCAGCCCGAGAACAACGTGCAGCGGATCGTGCTCGAGATGCTCGCCGTCACCCTCTCGCGGCGAGCGCGGGCCCGCTCGGTGCAGCTGCCGGCGTGGAACGAGGCGCTCGGGCTCCCCCGCCCGTGGGACCAGCAGTGGTCGTTGCGGATGCAGCAGGTGTTGGCCTTCGAGACCGACCTGCTCGAGTACGACGACATCTTCGACGGATCGCAGGTGATCGAGGCGCGGACCGCCGAACTGCGATCCGAAGCGCAGGCCGAACTGGACGACGTGCTGTCGCTCGGTGGCGCCTTCGAGGCCGTCGAGACGCTCAAGTCGCGGCTGGTGTCGTCGATGGCAGCCCGCACGCGGCGCATCGAGTCGGGCGAGCAGGTCGTGGTCGGCGTCAACGACTACGTCGAGACCACCGAGTCGCCGCTCGGGGGCGAGGGGGCGATTCTCAAGGTCGACCCGCAGGTGGAGGCGGACATGATCGACGACCTGCATCGCTGGCGGGCCGCGCGCGACCAGGCCTCGGTCGACGCCGCACTGGCCGAGCTGCGCCAGGCCGCAACGTCGGGCCGCAACGTGATGCCGCCGACGATCGAGCTGGCCAAGGCCGGGGGCACGACCGGTGAGTGGGGTGCGCTGATGCGCGAGATCTTCGGCGAGTACCGCGCCCCGACCGGCGTCGGGTCCGGTCACGGTGCCTCCGGATCGCTGGCGCCGGTCGCCGAGTTCGTCCGCTCGATCGCGTCCGGCCCGCCGAAGTTCCTGGTTGCCAAGCCAGGGCTCGACGGTCATTCGAACGGTGCCGAGCAGATCGCCGTCGCCGCCCGTGACTCGGGGATGGAGGTCGTGTACTCGGGGATCAGGTCGACGCCGGAGCAGATCGCCGCGTCTGCGCGCGACGAGGATCCCGACGTGATCGGCCTGTCGATCCTGTCCGGCTCCCACCTCGAACTCGTGCCCGACGTGCTCGCCCATCTCGCGGCGCTCGGCGTCGACGCGCCCGTCGTCGTCGGCGGGATCATCCCCGAGGACGACCGCCCCCGCCTGAAGGCGATGGGCGTCGCGGCGATCTACACCCCGAAGGACTTCGAGTTCGCCACGATCATGCGCCAGATCGCCGAACTCGCCGTCGCCCACCGGGCCACCTGACCGGTTTGGGGTCAGGCACCGAACAGGGCACCCAGCCGGGCACCGAACGGATCAGGCGTTCGCCGAGACCGGGAGTTCGCGGGCGATCCAGGCGTCGAGCTCGGGGCCGGACTCGAAGCTGGTGATCAGCGCGTAGCGCGGCTCGTTGCCGTTGTGGACGACGACGTGCCACAGCCGCTGGGTGTCGACGACGAACCGGGCCCCGCGGTGCAGCGGCACTCGGACCTCGGTCGCCCGGTCGGGGAGTCCGTCGGGTCCGTTGTCCATCAGCAGCATGTAGCTGTCGGGGTTGTCGGTCAGCTCGATCCAGGATCGCACGACCCAACCCTCGTCATCGGGGTTGAACCGGTTGTTGTCGTCGCGGTGCAGCGAGCGCATCGCCTGCTCGCGATCCTGCGGCTCGAGCTTGATGACCCGCACGCGGCCGAAGTTGGCACCGACCGCGTCGACGTACGCACGGATCGTCGGTGCGATCTCGGCGTTGGACGTCCACTGCGCGTCCTTGTCGGTCTTGCCCTTGTCCCAGAACCCGCGGCAGTCGAGCTCACCGTCGGCGGACGCGATCGGTGCGAAGTTGGTGTCACCGCCGGACTTCCAGTCCATGTACTCGAGGCCGGTGTACTCGGCGGCGGGGATGTCGTAGCCGAGGTCGGCGAGTTGCACGAACCCGGTCTCGGCGAGGACGTCGAGGCGACGGTGGGGGGTGTCGAGCGGGATGCCCACGCTCCAGTGATCGGCGGTTGGCCAGAAGCTCATGGTCGCCAAGTCTAGGAACGACGGCGCGGGCCGCGTAGGGCACTCGGTCACACTCGGCACCAGGGCCGGCGGATACCGCTCAGCCGGTAGTGGTGTCGGGGAGGGCCGGCAGCTCGTCGATGACGACCACGTCGCTCGGGATCTCGATCGTCTGACCGGCCTGGATCGCGTCCGGGTTCGCCAGCCCGTTGATCTCCACGATCGATTGCACGGTGACACCGAACGACGCGGCGATCACGGCCAGCGTGTCGCCCCGCTTGATCACGTAGAACTTCTGGCCCTCGGGAAGCGAGGTCGACGTCGTCGACGTCGTCGACGTCGTGGTGCGGATCGGCGGCAGCGTCTCCCGGGACGCCTTGTCGGTCGTCCCGCACGCGACCACCACCACGCCCGCCACCAGCGGGAGCGCGATCAACGCACGTCGGAGTCCAGCCACGACCACATGCTACGGCAGCCCGAATGCCGGCCACCATCGCCGACCGCCTACCCTCGCCATCGATGACGACGACCGCCGCGATCGAGCACCCCTACCCCGGTGCGCAGCGGCCTGCGCGGCAGTACGACCTGAGGGCGAACGGGCTCCGCATCGCCGTCCACGAGTGGGGCGACGAGGCCGCACCACCCGTCCTGGTCGTCCACGGCGGGTTCGACTTCGCCCGCACGTTCGACGTGTTCGCGCCCAAGCTCGCCGCCGGCGGGTGGCGCGTCGTCGGGTGGGACCAGCGAGGCCACGGCGACAGCGAGCACGCGGAGCTCTACTCGTGGGACGCAGACATGCGCGATGCGCTGACCGTCTTCGATCACGTCAGCCCCGGTCGCCCGCTTCCCGTCGTCGGGCACTCCAAGGGCGGCGCGCTGATGACCCAGCTCGCCGATGCCCAGCCGTTCCGGTTCACCCACCTCGTCAACATGGACGGCATCCCGTACAAGCGCCGCATCCCCGACGTCGCCGAGCACGAGCGGAACAAGATGTTGGCGACCGAATTGGAGGCCTGGCTCGATCACCGCCGGCGCACCGCCGACGCGCGACGCCGGCCCGGCACGATCGACGAGCTGGCCGCCCGCCGAGGCCGGATGAACCCCCGTCTCCCGCTCGATTGGCTCCGGCACCTCGTGACGGTCGGCGGCTTCGAATCGGCCGACGGGTGGCGGTGGAAGATCGACCCGTCGATGCGCTTCGGCGGCTTCGGCCCGTGGAGGCCGGAGTGGACCCTGATGCGCCTGCCCGGCATCCCGATGCCCTTCCTCGGGATACTCGGCGCCGAGATGGAGGAGATGGGCTGGGGGACGCCACCGGACAAGGTGCTGCCGTACATGCCGCTCGACGGGCGGTGCGAGGTGCTCGGAGGGGTCGGGCACTTCGTGCACATCGAACGCCCCGACGAGGTGAGCGCGATGGTGCTCGACTTCCTCGGGAGCCCGCGATGACCCCGATCACCCGCGTCTCGCGGCTACGGCACAACCGCGTCGAGCTCGCGCTGCACCATCTCCGCGAGGGTGCCGGACGTCCACTGCTCGTGCTCCACGGCCTGGGCGAGGCCGCGCCGCGCATGGTGCCGCGGTGGGCCGATCGGTGGCCTGGGCCGATCGCCGCCCTCGACTTCACCGGCCACGGCGAGTCGACGGTCCCGCGGGGCGGGGGGTACACCGCCGAACTCCTCCTCGGCGACGCCGACGCCGCGCTGGGCGCGCTCGTCGCCGACGAACCGTCGGCGTCGATCACCGTCGCCGGGCGGGGGCTCGGCGCGTACATCGCGCTGCAGCTCGCGGGCGCACGGGCGTCGCATGTGCACGGCGCGATCCTGCTGGACGGGCCCGGCCTCGCCGGGGGACCCACCGGTCCGACGTCGCAGAGCTTCTTCTCGCTCGCCACCGACGGGTCGGCGCCCGACCCGTACGCCCTGGTCGAGCTCGGCCGCGACCTCCGCCCGCCCGACTACGCCACGTCGTTCGTCCGGCTCGCCGTCGCCGGCTCGAACCTCGACGAACCGATCGTGGTGAGCTGCATCTTCCGGCCGGAGTGGCTGGAGGCGGTCGTCGACGAGCAGGGCGTCGAGGAACTCCCGCTCGACGAGGCGATCGAACGGTTCATGTGAACCTGCGGCGAACGACGTACCGCGCGCCCGAACCGCGGTTAGCGTGACATCGTGACTCTGGTCCCCGGCGTCCTGCTCGCCCTGTCCGCGTTCGTCCTGATGGAACCGGTGACCGCCGCGACGCACCGATGGGTCATGCACGGGATCGGAAGCCGCCTGCACCGCAGCCACCACCAGCGGCCCGGCAGCCCCGGCTGGGAGGCGAACGACTGGTTCCCGGTGATGTTCGCGTCGATCGTCATGGTGGCGATGTGGTTCGGCTTCAACCGAGACGGCTTCGCCGCGCTCGTTCCGGTCACGGTCGGCGTGACCCTCTACGGCGCGGCGTACGCCCTCGTGCACGACGTGTACATCCACGGCCGGTTGTCGTGGCTTCGCGGCCGCCGGATCGACGTGTTCGATCGGCTCGCCGCGGCCCACCGGATCCACCACCTGTACGGCGGCGCGCCGTACGGGATGCTCCTCCCGGTCGTGCCGGCCGAGCTCCGGGCGCGGGCCGCGGCCACCGATCGCGATCCGCTCGTGCGCACCTGACCGGCGTCGCCGCGGTCAGAACACGAACAGGCCGGCGGTGCCCGGACCGGTGTGCGCCCCGACCGACGGGCCGATCCGGTACTGCACGATGTCGCCGACCGCAGGATGACCCGTGAGCACGTCGGTGAGCTGGGTCCCGATCGACCTGCTGCTCTCGTCGGACGTACCGACCGCGATGCGCAGCCCGCTCGGATGGCTCGGCGACCACTCCAGCGCGTAGTGGGCCATCGCGGCGATCGCCTGGTTGATCGTCTGGACGGTGGCGAGGACGGTGAGGGTGCCGCCGGACATCGCCAGCACCGGCACGCCCACCGCTGCTGCCGCTTCGACACCGATCCCGTCCGCCCGCCCCGAGCGCTCGGTCAGCGCGGGGACGCCGACGACGAAGGCGGTGCCGAGGTCGGCGGCTCGCCGGCGGGCGACGACCGCTGCCTCGTCGATCGAGGCTCCGGCGTCGATCGCCTCCGCCGCCGCCCAGATGCAGCACGAGATGCCGAACGACGCGGTCTCGGTGTCGACGAGATGCACCGGGCATGCAACCCGCTCGGCCGCGAGGCGCGCCGAGTTCAAGGTGCCGCTCATCGACGCTGCGATGTGCACCGACAGGATCTCGGTCGCACCCGCCGCGACCAGCCGCTCGTAGGTGGCGGCGAAGTCGCCCGGCGCCGGCTGGCTCGTCTCGATCACCGGCTGATGGCCGCCGTCCCACGCCGCGTAGAACTCGTCGACGGTCAGGTCGACCCCCTCGCGGTACTCCCGCCCGTCGATCGTGACGGGCAGCGCCACCACCTGGATGCCGTAGCGCTCGGCCAGCGACGTCGGCAGTTGGCTGTTGGAGTCGGTGACGAGTCCGATCATCGTGCCGCGATGCTCGCACACCGCGAGCGGACGGCGGCGCTCAGCGGGCGCCGATGAAGCGCTTGACGATGATGGCGCTGCTGACGAGATTGGCGACGGGCAACGCGACCGACGGCCGCGGACCCCACAGGTTCGGCCACCCCCTGCGCCACCAGACCAACCCGCCGATCGTCCAGGCGACGCTCGACACGAGCGTCGCGTCGAAGGCTCGCTTCGTGGCGGCGGGGTTCGCCGCGGTCAGCGCGGCGACCGCGACGTCGATCGGGAAGTACGCGGGGAACGTTGCGAGGCACTGGCCGACGCTCGCGGCGACGCCCTTGCCACCGCGGAACCGGTGGATCGCCGGGTAGCAGTGGCCGGCGACGGCGGCCGTGCCGCCGAGGTGCGCCCCGACCGGGCCGGCGACGACCCGGCCGGCCGCGCACGCGAGCGCGCCCTTGGCGATGTCGACCGCGAGAACCGTTGCGCCGGCGCGCACGCCGAGCACCTCGAGCGCATTGAGCCCGCCGGGATTGCCGCTCCCCTCCCGGCGCAGGTCGATCGAGCCGTCTCCCGACCTCCGTGCGACCAGATCGGCCGTCGGGAACATCCCCACGACGTACCCGACGGCGATCGCCAGCCCGAATCGACGGGCGGCGGGCGGCAGCGGCATCGAACACGATCCTACCCCACCCGTCGGCGCCCACCCGGTGGCCCGAACCGCCGGTGGAAGGCCGGTCGGCCGGTGCTAGATTCGACTCGCTCTCAACGAGATGAGGTCCTCGCCTCACAGGCCCCCATCGTCTAGTGGCCTAGGACACCACCCTTTCAAGGTGGCGGCACGGGTTCGAATCCCGTTGGGGGTGCGGCGCTCTCGAGCGCAGAACACGAACAACTCATGTTGGTCCCGTGGTGAAGTCTGGAGTTCACGCCGGCCTGTCAAGCCGGAGGTCGCGGGTTCAAATCCCGTCGGGACCGCAAGGAACACCCGCCATCCACATGGCGGGTGTTCCTCCGTTCCGGGGTCCGCCCCGGAACCCACGGTCGAGTAGCTCAGTTGGCAGAGCGTCCGCCTGAAAAGCGGAAGGTCCCCGGATCGACGCCGGGCTCGACCACTCTTCGCACCCTGGCCGGGGCGGTGGGGGCGTACGAATTCCGGACGCGCTCATCCGGGGATGAGCCCAGCCGGCCGTCGAGACGATCGAGCACGCCATCTGCGACCTTCGCGCACCCTCGACGCCCCGGCCGCCATCACGGAACGCCGATCAGTTCGATCTGCTCGACACCGCAGGATCGACCGATGACGCCCGGACCACGCTCAGTCGCGCAGGTCGAGCCCGCCGGCTGCGACCCACGCTGCGATCTCGGTCCGCGACGTCATGGCGAGCTTGGACAGGATGTGGGACACGTGCACCGAGGCCGTCTTCGTGGAGATGAAGAGCTCGTCGGCGATTCCGCCGTTGGTGAGCCCCCGAGCGACGAGACGGGCGACCTCCTCTTCGCGCGGCGTCAGGATCGCTGGTTCGGTTGGCACGGCGCACGGCTCGCCCAACATCGTCTCGACGCGATCGCGGAGGCGTCCCGGCCACCGGGCGAGACGCCCGGCAGCCGACACGAGGTATGACCGGTCGTCCTCGCCCCGCGCCCGTGCAACACGGGCTCGGCCGAGGTCGACCTCGGCGAGGGTGATCACCGAACGAGCGTCGCTCGACTCTGCGATCTCGGCGTACACCTGCTCGGCCGTGTCGAGGTCGCCCCGCAGCTCGGCGGCCAGCCCGTCCATCACGCGCTCCGAGCAGCATCGGCCGGGATCGGTTTCGAGCACGGCGAGGACCTGAGGACCGAGGCCCGCATCGAGGATGTCGCTCAGTGATGTGAGCAGCAGCCAGCTCTTCCCGAACGTGAGCGGGGCGGCCTCGAGCCACTCCCTGATCCCGTCGACGTCGCCGTTCCTCTGGAGCTCGACCAAGGCGCTGGCGCCGGCGCGCTCCCAGGGAGGCACGTACACCGACTCGCGTGCTTCCTCGAGCCGATCGGCCAGCCGGCGGGCGTCGTCGAGGCGCCCATCGTTCAACGCGAGAACAACGGCGAGGAGGAGCGTCGGCGGATCGGCTGCCAGATCGGCGAGCGCCGTCTCGAGAACCGCCTCGTACTCGTCGCGATCTCCCTCGGCCTCGGTCAGCTCGAGCAGCGCGATGCGGTACCCGTCGGTCGCCATGCACGTCATCCCGGCCCGCCGGGACGCGGAACGTAGTCGCTGCAGGTGTCGTCGGGGATCCTGCCCGGAGGACATGACGGGGATGTTGTTCAGCGCTCTGGACGCCACGAGCCAGTCGCCGGCCGCCTCGGCGTCATCGGCGACCGCAGCCAGCTCGGCGATCCCCCGTTCGCGTCCGCCCGGGGTCTGGATCAGAGCACTTCCCCGCTCGGCGCGTGCTTGGAGCAACGGCCTGCGGCTCCCCACTGCGGACGCCAACTCGATCGCCTGATCGGCGATCGCGAGTGCTTCGGTGAGGCGGCCCGACAACATCCGATGCTGTGCCAGGTCTGCGAGCGCCTGGGCCCGGACCCCATCGTCGTCGAGCCGATCGAGGAGCGACTCCAGCTCGGCAGCGTCGGCGTCGGCGGCACCGGTGTCGCCGCCCTCCCACAGCAGACGAACCCGCCAGTGCAGCACCTCCGCCTGTAGTGCGGGATCGCCTCCGGCGAGCTCCTCCCACCGGGCCAGATGGTCGAGCGCCACTCGACGCCGCTCAGTGGTCCACGCGGCGAACACGGCGATCCTGATCAGCGCCAGGTCGTCGGTGTGGACCAGCAGCGCCTGTTCGGCGAACGCGAGCGCCTGGTGGCTCGATCCCCGCTCGAGTGCCCGCACCGCAGCACTGCGAGCGGCGTCGGCGGCCTCCTTGGCACGACCGGCCTCCGTGGCATGGGTGATGATCGCGACCTCGTCGTCGCTGCCCGCCGCCAGCAGCGCGTCGTGCGCCGCGGCGTGGATCCGGCGTCGTTCGCGCGTGAAGAGCCCGTCGGCGACCGCAGCGCGGACCAGCTCGTGGCGGAAGTCGAACCGGTCCGGCCCGGACTCGACCAGGATGCCGGCGTCGACCAATTCACGCAGGCTGGACAGCAACTCGTCCTCCTCGACGGCCACCGCCGCCGCCACGAGATCGAACTCGGCATCGGTACCGAGCACGGCGACCACCTCGGCCACCCTTCGCGCCTGGCGCGGCAACCGGTCGATCTCCGGGCGGAGTATCTCCGAGAGCGTCCATGGCAGACCTTCGGTGAGGTCGCGATCGTCACGCGAGGCCGCGACGAGCTCGGAGAGGAAGAGGGGATTCCCGCCGGTGCGGATGTGCACGTGCTCGATCGACCGCTCGTCGACGAGTCGATGCAACGCAATCAGGTACTCCGCCACCTCCTCGCGCCGCAACGGCTCCAGACGCAGCTGCACGGCATTCGCCCGGCGCTCGGCTCGTTGCAGGAAGGTGTTGACCGGATGACCGGGACGCAATGCCTCGGGTCGGTAGGTGACGAGCACCGTGGCGTGCAACGGCCCGGCCACCATCAGGCGATCGATGACCTCGAGGCTCTCGGGGTCGGCCCAGTGCACGTCGTCGAAGACGAAGATCGTCTCGCCCACTTGCAGTGCACGGAGAATCTCCGCGGCCGCCCTGACCCGGTCGGCCATTGCGATGGCGGAACCGACATGAGGATGACGATCGTCGAGTACGGCATGGGCAGCATCGGCGAACGGAGCGAGCGGATCGGGCACGGTCGTCCACGTGCGGGCGATCGGCTCGACCGCCGTACGGACCAGCTCGAACGGGACCGGGGTCGTGCGGGGTACCGCGCCGCCGCGCACGACCGACATGCCAGGGTGAGCGGCCACGATCTCGTCGATCAGGCGGGTCTTGCCGAGGCCGGCTTCGCCACCGACGAGCACCACGCCCGTACGGTCGGTCTGCGCGATCAACTTCGCGACTGCATCCAGCTCCCGGACCCGACCCACGAAGGGTCCGGCCACTCCTGCGGGCCGTCCGGCCACGCTGGCGATGCTAGCGCCGTCGGTGCCCGCCGCGAGCCGGTGCGACGCGGTCAACTCCGCTGCTCGTGGCGCTCGGCGCGCAGCAGTGCGAGCCACGTGGCTCGCTCGGTCAACTGCCGATCGGTGAGCAGGCTGCGGGTGTGGATGTCGATCGGTTGGTGGATGTACCAGGCGGAGGAAGTCATGACTTCAGGGTGAAGCTCTGAGGTAGTGCTGCGCATCGGGCACCTGCCTGATTCGGTACCTCATTTGGTGGGAGAGCAGCCGCTTCACCGCCGAATCGCGCAGGCCGATCCGGCGGAGGTGGTCGGCGGTGACTTGGCCGCCCTACCGATCTCCGGACCGGTCGAGGCCATCGACGCTCGCTCGGGCACCTGATGATCGCCAGACCGCTTCGAAGTCCGGCGTTCGGAACGACCGTACACTCGTCCCGATGGACGGTCGGCCGCTCCCCGTTCGAGACCTCGGCGGGATCGAGACCGGAATGGCGATCGGCGACGCCCGATGGTCGCTGAACATGGTGACATCGATGCGGCTCGGCGCCGTGCCCGACGTCGACCTGCTCAGGCAGGCGCTCGACGAAGTCCAGCGGCGACATCCTCCGCTGCGGGCACGGATCGAGCGCGACCGTCGTCGGTACCGGTTCGTGTACGACGTGACCGACCCGATTCCGCTCCGCGTCGCGGACCGCGACGCCGAGGAGTCGTGGCAACGGGAGGTGGAAGACCTGCTCAACACGAGGCTGCCGGCGGGTGGTCCGCCGATCGCGGCGACACTCGTCCGATCCGACGCCGGCGACCGCAGCGAACTGATGCTGGCCTTTCGCCACTCGATCGTCGACGGTGTGTCAGCCGCAACGCTGTGGGGCGAGCTGCTCGGCACGTACGCCGCGCTGTCGGCCGGCAGGGTCGAACACCTGCCGCCCACCCCGGTCCCGTCGCCCGTCGACTCGCTCGTCCCCGACCGGTATCGCGGATGGCGCATGATCGTGCCCCGGGCTCGGTTCGCCGGCCGGGCGGCCGCCGACGAGGTCCGCTTCCGGCGTTCGGCCGGGCGGCGGGCGCCGCGGGTCGATCCGTCGGCGCTCACCGTGATCCACACCGTCAGCTTCGACGCCGACACGACCCGGCGCATCGACAGCGCCGCCCGGGAGCACCGCTGCACCGTGCACAGCCTCCTCCACGCGGCAATCCTCCGGGCGGTACACGCCACGCGTTACGACGGTGAGCGCATGCGGATGCGGACGATCGCCTTCACCAACCTCCGCCCCAATCTCTCGCCGCGGCCTGCTGACGGTGCACTCTCGCCGTACATCGCGCTGACGTCGCAGGACGTCACGGTCGACTCCGAGCTGCCGCTCTGGGGTCTCGCCCTCGACGTCCAGGAACGAGTACGGGCATCCGTGGGCGGCGAGGCCAAGTTCCTCAGCTACTCGATGGCCCGCCCGCTCATGCGAGCGGCGGTCGCGACGGCGCGCCTCAGGATGGGAAACACGGCGGTCAGCCACACGGGACCCGTGCCGATCGACGGAGCCGACGGCCTGCTCCCGGTGGAGGACCTCCACGCGTTCGTGTCCAACCTGCCGATCGGACCCGAGATCAGCATGCGCACCGGCTCGTTCCGCGGCCGCCTGACGCTGGACATGATGGCGCTCGACACCGACGTCGGCCGCGACGGGCTCGCCGAACTCGCCGCACTGATGGTCGAGCAGCTCGAGGGTGTCGCCCGAGCGGCATAGGTGCTGCGACCAGCCCGTGCCGGCTACTTGCTGTCGAACCTCACCTTGCCCGTGCCGGTGACGCCGCCCATGTCGCCGACCACCACCGCCGTCGAACCGCCCTGACCGAGCGACACGATGGGGAAGCCGTAGCCCGGGTCCTCGAAGGTCGCCGTCGCCCGCCACATCCAGGTCTGCCCGTCACGACCGACCGCCTTCAGGCGCGAATCGAGGTCGATGAACAGCTCGCTCACGTTGAAGCTCTGGTCGCCGAGGGACAGCCAGGCCTCCGTGCACTTCGAGTCGAACCCCTTCAGCCGGTAGCCGCCGTCCTTGCCAACCGGCTCGAAGCATTCGCCGTTCATCTCGACCCGGAGCTGGAGCGTCTGGGACTCGAACGGCAGCTGGACCGGGCCGACGAACTCCTTGCGATCCGACAGCGTGGGATAGCTCATCGACTGGACCATCACGAGATCGGGCACGCTCCCGTCGATCTCGGCCAGTTGCTCCTCGCCGTCGGGTGCGGGCGTGAACGTCGCAGTGAAGTCGAGCGAGTACCCGCTCACCCCATTGCGGTCGAACGCTTTGACGCTCCCGCGGGTACGCAGGTCGTCCATCGGCCGGACGTCGTCGGTGATGACGTCTTCCTGCTGGGAGATGAGATCCTGGGTGGCGAAGCTCGCCGAGGCGAACGCGCCGATCGTCACGGCGACCACGAGGCCGATGCCGGTGATCGCAGTCGGAGTTCTCGTACGCATGACCGTCCCTCCCGTCGACCGTCGGGCTCGCCCGACGATTTCAGCGTAACGCGCCGGTCGCGCCTCGGCGCCAGGGCCGTTCGGCCACTTCCTCGTTCGAGCCCGACGTCGTCGCCCAGGCGACGATCGCCACGGCGATGCCGAGCATCCCGAACGAGAGTGCTGCGACGGTCGGCATCCGCTGGGCGGCGCCCACCAGCACCATCGCGATCATCCCGATCGCGAACAGCGTGAACGCAAGCCGGCTGACCACGAGATCGTGGCGGCCGATCCTCGCCATCGCTCCGATGAGCCCGCTCGCCGCAAGGCCCAAGAACGACGTCATGTCGACCGCGATCTCGAGCCAGAGCGGGAAGGCGGCGGCGTCTGCGTAGCGGCCGTCGGCAAAGCCGACGACCACGTGCACCAGGAGGCCGACGTACACGGCGGTGGAGATCAGCGCCAGCGCCGACCATCTCGCCCACCGGCGAGCGGTGACGGCCGGCACGAGCAGCGGTGCGAGCCGCACCAGGAACGTGATCGTGGCGAGAAGGTGCAGCCCGACCGAGGTCACGAGGAGCGAGGGATCGTCCAATGCAGACCCGGCGACGAGCGCTGCCCAGCCGACGCCGGCGAGCGCGAACTGGAAGGTGCCCGCTGCTTCCCCGACGAAGGCTCGCGGGGTAGCTCGCAGTCCGGTCTCGACGAGGGTCATGCCGGTGACGACGGCGATCACGCCCAGTCCCGGCGCCATCGCGTCGAGCACGTCGGGTGTCGACGACGTGTCGACGAGTGACTCGATCACCTCGAGGACCAGGTTCCCGACGACCAAGACGATGGCGACCAACGAGCCGAATTGCGTGACGTCGAGCCGGCCCGATCGACTCCGCTCAGCAACCCAGGCGGCCAGGAAGCCGACGGCCGCGACGATCGCCAGCACCGACGCGGCGAGCCGAACGTCATCGCCGACAGCCCAGGCGAGCGTGTGCGCATACGCGGCAGCGATCGGGAGCCAGACGAGCGCCGCACTCGTCATGCCGCGGTGGGGCGCGGACGGCTGGCCGGCCGGTCGGGTGGCCGACGCGAGCGCTGCGAGGAAGAGCCAGCCGACCATGCCCGGGAGCTCGGGAATCGTCAGCTCGTCGAGGTCGGACGAGCGCCGCGCCGCAGCGACCAGCGCGACGAGGAGCAGTCCAAGCGCGGCGAACCCGAGCCGGCGCGAGGCGAATCGAGCGTCGGCGAGCTCGTGGCCCTCGGAGCTGCTCATCGGTGCGCCTCGACGTGTACCGCCCGTACCGGGCGGTCCGAGCTCTGGTGACATCGCGGCGGGTTCGACGGTCTCGGTCCTGTCGAACATCGCAGCCAACCCACACTGCGAGCATGCCACGAGTGATGAAGCCTTCCGGCCGGCGCTCCGGTCGGTCTGAGGACGCGGCAGGTGCTCCCCGGATCGAACCAGGACCCGACCACCCAGGACCGATCAGGGCTTGACCGGGGACCGAGCGAACAGCACAGTACGAGCATGACGGGGTGCACATGACCGAGACGATCGGGTTCGTCGGGTTGGGCAACATGGGTGGGCCGATGTGCGGTCGCCTGATCGATGCCGGGTTCGAGGTCGTCGCGTTCGACCTGGTCGACGACCGCCTCGCCGCGGCGGGCGAGCACGGTGCTGCCGCCGCGCTGTCCGCTGCCGACTGCGCGAGGCGCGCCGACGTCCTGCTCACCTCCTTGCCCCGACCCGAGCACGTCGAAGCGGTGATGGTCGGCGCCGGCGCGCTCGCCGCGCTGCGGCCCGGGTCGCTCTGGGTCGACCTCACCACCAATCGCAAGGAGCTGGTGACGCAACTGGCAGCCGGCGCCCCCGGCGGCGTCTGCGTCGTCGATGCCCCGGTGACGGGCGCCGTCGATGGCGCCCGCACCGGCCGGCTGACGCTGTTCGCCGGGGGCGAGCCCGAGCCCGTCGAGCGCGCCCGTGCCGTGCTCGCCCACCTGGGCACGGTGATCGCCTGCGGGCCGCTCGGGTCGGGCAACGTGGTCAAGCTCGTGACCAACCAGCTCTGGTTCGTCGGGGCAGCAGCGATCGGCGAAGGGTTCGCGCTCGGCATGGCCCACGGGGTCGAGCTCGACGTGCTGTACCGGGCGATCTGCGACTCGGTCGGCGATTCGTTCGTCGCCCGCCACGACGCCCCGTCGATCTTCGCCGGCCACTACGACCCGAGCTTCACGCTCGACCTCTGCCTGAAGGACCTCGGCCTCCTCGCCGAGTTGCAGGAGCGCGTCGCCGCACGGCTCCTGCTCACCGATGCGGCGCGGGCTGCGTTCGCCGACGCCGGCGAGCGCTACGGCAACGACGCCGGCGAGCTGCACGTGGCGAAGCGGCTCGAGGACGACACCGGGCTCTCCTTCCGGCTGCCCGGCGACTGGCCAGCACCCTGGGAGGCAGTGGGATGAGCACGACCGGGATCGGCATCGCAGCGCTGGTCGACCTCGATCGCTACCCGCTCGACCGGCCCGATGACGAGGCGTACGCCGCTGCGGTCGACCGCGCCCGGCTCCAGTTGGGCGCCGACGGCTGCGCGGTCGTTCGCAGCCTGGTGCGCGACGACGCCGTGGCGCAGCTCGGCGGCGAGATCGTCGCGAACAAGCACGCCACGCACTACTCGACCCAGGTGATGAACCCCTACTTCCACACGGCCGCCGATCCCGCGTACCCGGATCGCCACCCCGTCAACACCTTCATCGAGCGGTCGAGCGGCTTCATCCCCGGTGACGCGTGGGACACGGGCGGGCCGATGGACACCCTGTTCCGGGCCCCGGAGCTGACCGCGTTCATCGCCGCCTGCCTCGAGGTGGCGGACCTGTACTGCTACGCCGATCCGCTCGCCGGGCTGACCGCCAACATCCTCGACCCCGGCCAACAGTTCACCTGGCACTTCGACACCAACGACTTCGCGGTCACCGTGCTCGTCGCCGAAGCCGATGAGGGTGGCCTGTTCGAGTACGTGCCGGGCATCCGGTCCCCCGACGACGAGGGGTTCGAGGCGATCCAGCAGGTCCTCGACGGCGGCCGCGACCGGGTGCGCACGCTCGACCTGCGCCCCGGCGACCTGCAGATCTTCCGCGGGCGACACTCGTTGCACCGGGTGACCCGGGTGGGGCCGGCGTCGCGCCCGCGCGACGCCGCGATCTTCGCCTACACCGCGGTGCCGGGTGTGATCGGTCGCGTCGAGCGCACGATGCAGCTCTTCGGCCGGGTGCTCCCCGAGCACGTCGAAGCCGAAGCGCGCCGCGTCCGCAGCGACGCCCTGCTCGACTGAGCCCCCCTTACGCCGCACGCCAGTGCCATCGCGTGATCATGTTGCGCACATACTGCGCAAGATGATCACGCGTTCGATGTGGGCGGGGGCGGGGGCGGGGCGGGCTGGCGGGGGATCAGCCGGCCAACCGGTCCCACAGCACCTCCAGGGCGGCGATCGGGCCGCTGCCGGCATCGTGGGCGGCGAGCAGGCCGGCATCGCTCGGCAGGTCGGCGGCGAGCGATGCCAGCGCCGGCTCGGTGCGGCGGGCGACATCGGCCGCTGAACTGTCAGGCAGCCAGAGCAGCGTGAACGACAGCGGCAGCACGCGGGCGAAGCGCTCGAGGCGCCCACCGATCGGACCCTCCCAGGCCGGCTGTCGTTCGCGCGGGTAGGCGTGGTGCCGCCAGAGGTCGTCGAGCGACTCGAAGAACTCGTCGCGGGCGGCAAAGTGCACCTGCTCGACGTTGAGCTGGATCGCCGTCCCGGAGCACATCAGGCACGGCTGCAGCGTGGTGTACAGATGCAGACCAGTGGCCAACATCTGGTCCATCGCGGCAAATGCGTTCATCTCCGCGTGCGCCATGAAGTTGCCCGACAGCAGACCGGGCTCCGGCTGCCGCTGGGCGACCCGGTTGCGGCCGACCGACACGATGACGCCGGTCGCCGGGTCGACCAGCGCGGCGCCGATGCCGAAGCTGCCCGTGCACCACGCGGTCCACGCCTGCTCGAACGCGCACCGCCAGGGCTCGTCCATCGCGGCCCACGCCGCAGCCGGTCCCTCGGCGGAGCCGCCCGCGTCAGCCTCCGAGGAACGCGTTCAGCGCGGCGTCGACCGTTTCCTGGGGGATGCCGCAGTCGAGCGCCGCCTGCACGACCGGCTCGACCGCCTCCGGCGCCCCGTCGGCCAGGCCGAGGCCGAGCAGCGTCGCCTCGTCGACCCGCTCGAGCAACGTGCTGATCGCGCAGTTGGCGACGTTCGGCTCGACCCCCTGGTCGGTGAGCAGGCCGAACAAGATCGGCGCCACGATCCCCTCGGTCGGTGGGTCGGTCGGGAACCCGCCCGGATCGATCGGCGGACCCTCGGACACGGTCGTCTCGGGTGCTTCCTCACCCTCGATCGTCGTGGTCGGCGGCAGCGTCGTCGTGGTGGTCGTCGTGGTCGTGGTCGTCGGCAGCGGCGCTGCCAGGTAACTGATCTCGGTCGAGTCTCCCGTGTCGGTGTCGGCTGCGAGATACACGCCGACGGCACCGGCGACCATCGCCACCCCACCGATCGCGGCAGCGGCCGTCTGACCACCGGGGAACGGCGACGCGAGCACGACCGCGTCCTCGGGTGAACCGGCGTGCTCCTGCGTGCCGAGCCAACCCCGGCCATCGACCCAGACCGAGAGTGGCGGCATGACGACGAGCGCTGCGAGCAGCGCGATCGCCACGTTGAGCGTGACGATGATGCCGAAGTCGCGGAGCAGGGGCAGTGCAGAACCGATCAGCACCGCGAAGCCGCCGATCGTCGTCATCGCCGACGTGAAGAACGCTCGCCCGGTCCGCCGAGCGGCCTTCTCGCTCGCCGCACGTGGGTCGAGGTCACGTTGACGTTCCTCCAGATACCGCCCGAGGATCAGGACCGAGAACTCCGCACAGGTGGCGACGACGAGTGGCCCGCTGACCGTCGTCAGCGGGCTGAGCTGGATTCCAGACAGCCCGACGACGAGCGACGACACGCCCACGGCGAGCAGCACCGGCGTCAGCGCGAGGAGCGCCCTCGACAGGCTCCGCAACCGCAGCAGCAGGAAGATGCCGACCACGAACAGCGAGAGGTACGTCAGGTTGGCTCGGTTCGCCGAGAGGTTCTCGAGCAAGCCGATACCGACGGTGGCGAGACCGGCCGGGGTGGCGCGCACGGGTTCCTGACCGTCGGGCAGTTCGAGCAGCAGGACGCTGTCCGCCGGGAGGTCGAGCGCCGCGATCCGTTCGTCGAGATCGGCCTCCAACTCGGCCACGATGACCGCCCGCTCCTCGAGGCTGGCCGGCGCGATCCGCAGGTTGACCTGTGTCGACGTCGGTGCGTTCGGGTCGTTGACCAGGACTGCCGCGATGTCGGGCGGCATGACGGCCGCAGCGGAGACGATGTCGGCACTCGTCGGCGGCAGGTCGCCGTCGTCGTCGGCGACCTTGATGATCTTGGCCATCGTGTTGACGAGGCTCGAGCTCGAGACCACCGCGCCGTCGGGTCGGTTCTCCGCCGCCACCGTGAAGTCGTGGATCAGCGTCACGACGTCCTGGTCGTACACATTGTTGGCGGTGACGAGCACCCCGAGCGTCGTGGAGAACCCGGTGTCGTCCTCCAACGTCTCGACGTCCTTGACCACCGCGCTGTCCTGATCGATCCACTTGATCGGATCGGACTGGATCTCGGCGCTCCCCTCGGCGAACACACCACCGACGAACAGCACGGTCGCGATGGCCAGCAGGATCGGGCCGGCCTTGGTCGGCAGGCCTCCGAGCCAGACGACGATCTTCTCGACGGTCGACTCGCCTCGCTCCGCGGTCGGCTTCTTGTACTCGCGGATGCCGAGCACCATTCCGGGCACGACGATGCCCGTGATCACGAGCATCACGACGCCGATCGACAGCAGCACCCCGAAGTCGCGGATCATCGGTACGAGCGAGATCTGCAGCGACAAGAACGCGAGGACGGCGGCGATCACCGCCACGATCAGCGCCGGCGCGACGTTGGCGATCGTCTCCGAGATCGGGTGCTCGTCCTTGTCGAGGACGACCTCCTCCTCGACGCGGTTGTGGATCTGGATCGCGAAGTCGATGCCCAACCCGATCAGGATCGGGAGACCCGAGATCGTCACGAGCGACAGGTCGATGCCGACGACGCCGACCAGCGCGAACGCCCAGATCACCCCGACGAGCACGGCGAGCAGCGGCAGCAGCCGCCAGCGGACCCGGAAGATCAGCGCGAGGACGACGGCCATGACCGCCATCGCGGCGAGTCCGAGCGTGACCATCCCGCCCTTGAGGTAGTCGTTGATCGTCTTGAGGTAGACCGGCGAACCGGTCACGGTCAGATCGAACCCCTCGAACTGCGCGGTCTCGAGCACCCTGAGCACCTCGACGGTCGCCGCCGACTGCTCGTCGAGGGAAGCGTTGCCCTTGAGGATGACGCCACCGACGGCGGTGCTGTTCGGTGGCCGCGCCTCGACGTTCGGGAAGGTCCCGGCCAGCGAGCGACGGATCACCAGCTCCTCCCGCGGCGGCGCGACGGGCGGCGACCCTGGCTCGACCGTGAAGCCCTCGTTGCCGAAGATCAGCAGGTCGTTGTACGCCGGGTTGCCGATCGTCTGGTCGTCGACCGCGCCGAGTCGGGCCAGCGCGATCCCGATGTCGGCCTGCCGCGCCTCGGCGGCGACGGTGTCGCGCGATGCCGCCGAGAGCAGCGCGTTCGAGCCGGTCCCACCCGCCAGCAGGTTGTCGCTGAACTGCAGCGACACGAGCGGCGTCACGACCGCGTGGATGCCGACGCCGTCGTCCTTGAGGGCGGACAGAGCCGCGGTGACGCGCTCGAGCTCCGCGAGGTTCGCGCCCTCGTACAGCGCGGCGACGTCGACACCCGGCTCGTTCGCGGTGAAGAGGAGGATCACGGTCTCACCGCCGAAGTCGTCCTGGAACACGACGTTGTCGAGCGCGATCTGCGAGTCGGGGTTGAGGTAGCTGTCCTGCCCGGTCGCGAATTCGAGGCGTGGGATACCGACAGCGGCGAGCACGATGGTGACCAGCAGCAGTGCGCCCGTCACGATCTTCCACTGCTTGCCGAGATTGAAGCCCAGGCGCCGCCAGAACTGTTCCACGGTTGTCCCCTCCTGTTGATTGCGGCACGATCGTACGTCACCGACGCCCCGGGAACGTAAGAGTCCATCGCCTCTGCGCGGACAGCTGACATGCTCGGGTCGATGAGCGAGGCTGCGATCGCGACGTTCCGCTCGATCGTCGGCGACGAACACGTGCTCGTCGACGCCGGCGTCAAGGCCGGCTTCGAGACCGACTGGACCGGCCGATACACCGGCCCGGCGATCGCGGTGCTCCGACCCGGGGCGACCGACGAAGTGGCGGCCATCCTCCGGCAGTGCAGCGCCGCGGGTCTTGCCGTCGTGCCGCAAGGGGGCAACACCGGCCTGGTCGGTGGCGGCGTGCCGCGCCCCGGACCGGGCCGTCCGCCGGCGATCGTCCTGTCGACGGTCCGCTTGTCCGCGCTCGGCCCGGTCGACGCCGGCGCCCAGCAGGTCACCGCCGGCGCGGGCGTGACGCTCGCCCGGTGGCGGGACCATGCGCGCCGGGCCGGGCTCGACACGCCGATCGACTTCGCGGCGCGTGACTCGGCGACGATCGGCGGGGCGATCGCGACCAACGCCGGCGGCTCGCGGGTCCTGCGGTTCGGCACGATGCGCACCCAGGTCGCAGGAATCGAGGCGGTGCTCGCCGACGGTTCGATCGTCGGGTCGCTCGCCGGGCTCCCCAAGGAGACCGCCGGGATCCACTGGCCGTCGATCCTCAGCGGGTCGGAGGGGACGCTGGCGGTGATCACCCGGGCACGGCTCCGGCTCGTGCCCTTCTACCGGTGCACGACCACCGCCATGCTGGCGACCGCGACCGTCGACGATGCGGTTTTCCTGCTCGCCCGGCTGCGGACCGAGGTCGCGTCACTCGACTCCGCCGAGGTCGTGTTCCCGGCCGCGATCGAGCTGGTCGGCCGGCACATCGGGTCGCCGCCGCCGGTCGAGGTGCACGGGTGCGTCCTGCTCGTCGAGTGCGCCGACCACGACGACCCGTCGGCGGAACTGCTCGACACGCTCGGACGCTCCCCCGAGGTGCTCGACTCGGCGGTGGCGACCGAACCAGGCCCGCGGGGGCGGCTGCTGCAGTTCCGGGATCGAATCACCGAAGCGGTCGGTGCGGCCGCGGCCGCCAGCGGAGAGACCCCGTTCAAGCTCGACGTGGCGGTCCCGGTCGAGTCGGTCGGTCGGCTGCTGCAAACCGCCCGTGCGGCCGCCGAGGCCGACGGCGCCCTGCTCATCCCGTTCGGGCACCTCGCCGAGGGCAATCTCCACCTCAACCACCTCGGCGTGCAGGACCCGTCACGGCTGGCGGGGACCGTGCTCGCAGCGGTGGCCGCGCTCGGGGGCACGATCTCCGCCGAACACGGCATCGGCGTGGCGAAGACGCGCTGGATGCCGCTGATCAGGACCCCCGCCGACCTGGCTGCGCAACGCAGGCTCGCTGACGCGCTCGACCCCGGACACATCCTCAACCAAGGGGTCCTCCTCCTGCCGGCCGAGGGTCAGGTGCCGTAGTCGAACCCGAGGTCGGGAGCGGTCAGCAGCGGCCGGTAGTCGATCTGGCGCTCGGCGGCCATCGCCGCGCACGTCCCTCCCCGGTCGACGATGACGGTCATCCACACCGGCCGCGCACCGAACGCGGCGACCTGCTCGGCCGCCTCGATCAGCGACGTGCCGCGGGTCGTCGTGTCCTCGGTCACCAGCACGCGGTCGCCGGCGAGGAGGGCGCCGGCGATGCGGCCGGCGATGCCGCCTTGCTTGGGCTCCTTGCGGACGCTGAAGCTGCGCATCGAGCTGCCGCGAGTCGCAGCGACCGCGGCGACCCCGAACGCGACCGGGTCGCCACCCATCGTCAACCCACCGATCGCATCGATGTCGTCGATCACGTCGGCGAACACCTCGACCAGCGCATCGGCCACCGCCACGATCCCGTCAGCTCGGCACGCGGTCTGCTTGGTGTCGAGGAACCACGAGCTCCTCGCTCCGGACTTCAGGACGAAGTCGCCGTGCTTCACCGAGTGGGCCAACACGTGCCGGCGCAACCGGTCGAGAGGCGCCGGCAAGAGTGGCAGCTCGCCGTCCATCGCGTCGACGCTACCGCCGTCCGGATCCGGCGTCGTGCTCGCGCGTGTCGCGGACGAGGACCTCCTGGGCAACGGTCGCGATGTGGGCACCCTCGTCGCTGAAGACGTGGCCGATCGACAGCCCGCGGCCACCGACGAAGTGGTGGCAGGAGAAGTCGTAGAGGTGCCAACGGTCGGCGCACACGTCCCCGTGGAACCAGATCGTGTGGTCGAGGCTGGCGCAGAACATGACCGCACCGGGGTCGTCGACCTCGGCGGAGATCGGGTGAGCGCGCAGGACCGAGTCGGTGGGAAGGTCGTCGGACAGGTAGGCGAGCCAGCATCGGTGCATCAGCTGCGTCTCCATGTCGGTGGCATGGTCGGCACGCACCCTCATCCACGCCACCGACCGGCCACCCCCGTCGCGGCCGCGGCCCTCGATCTGGTCGGGGGGCACCGACACCCGGTCGAACGTCTCGCTCCACGACGACGGTGCGAGGCCGCCGGGGTCCGGGACCTGGGGCATCTCGATCGGCGTGACGTGCGCCGAGGGTTCCGGTCGTTGGAACGAGCTCTCGGCGTTGAGGATCGCCCCGACGGCCTGCCGCGCGATCACCCGCCGGGTCGCAAAGCTGCGGCCGTTGCGGATGCGGTCCACTTCGTATCGGACGGGCTCGGTGTGATCCCCGCGCCGAATGAAATAGGCCCGGATCGAGTGAGGTTCGAGGTCGTCGTCGACCGAGAAGGCTGCTGCACGAAGGGCCTGAGCGACGATTTGACCTCCGTACAGCCCGCCCCATGGGTATCGGGGACCCGACCCGACGTGCACGTCGATGCCATGATCGGAGAGGGAGAACATTCGATCAAAGCTATTGATCCGCGCCGAAGACTTCCTAGACTTCTGATCCATGGCAAAGAAACGTGGACCCAAGACCCCCATGACCGACGAGCACAAAGCTGCGCTCGCCAAAGGCCGAGCCGAGGGTCGGGTCGTGCGCGATTACCTCGAGGGGCTCCGGGCGACCAAGCCCAAGCGGGGCCGCAAGCGCACCCCGGCGACGATCGAGAAGCGCCTGTCCGCGATCGATGTCGAGCTCGCGTCCGCCACACCGGTCGACGAGTTGCTCCTCGTCCAGGAGCGCCGGGATCTGCAGGCCGAGCTCGAGGCGATGTCGAACACGATCGACATGCAGGCGCGCGAGGACGCGTTCGTCTCGGTGGCCAAGAGCTACAGCGAGAGCAAGCGGATCTCCTACGCGTCGTGGCGCGACGTCGGAGTGGCGCCGAGCGTGCTCAAGCGCGCCGGCATCGGACGCGGGGACTGACCAAGAGTTCACCGAATGCAGCAATATCACCGGGCGTCTATGAAGAGATTACTGAGCGCATTATTGTGCTGATTCTGCCCGCAGCTCGGTGAGCTGATCGAAGACATGACCGAGGTTGCGAAGCGATCGGCCGAGGTCGAAGGCATCGTCGAGTAGGGCCCCATCGACCTCGGAGTCGGCCTCCAACAACTCCCTGAAGCTGGTGCCTTCGACCCACGCCCTCATCGCATTACGCTGGACGATTCGATACGCATCGTCGCGGGTCGCACCGCTGCGAACGAGTGCCAGAAGCACCGGCTGGGAAAAGACGAGACCGTAGCTCGCACCGAGGTTGGCGAGCATGCGGTCGGGCCGGACGACGAGCCCATCGAGCAGCCGGCCGAGTCGGCGGAGCATGTAATAGGTCAGTTGTGACGAATCCGGCAGGATGATCCGCTCGACCGAGGAGTGCGAGATGTCGCGTTCGTGCCACAGGGCCACGTCCTGCAGGCCGGCCAGCAGGTTCGAGCGGACGACACGGGCCAGCCCGGAGATCGTCTCGGCCGAGATCGGGTTGCGCTTGTGAGGCATCGCCGACGAGCCCTTCTGCCCCGGCTTGAACCCCTCCTCGACCTCGCCCACCTCGGTGCGCTGCAGGTGGCGGAGCTCGACGGCGACCATCTCGCAGGTCGCCGCGGCCGAGGCGCAGGCGGAGAGGAACTCGCGCGTGGCGATCGCGGGCGATGACCTGCGTCGCCGGCACCGGGCGCAGCCCCAGGCGCTCCCCGACGTACGCCTCCACCGCGGGGTCGATGTTGGAGTACGTTCCGACCGCCCCGCTCAACTTCATCACGGCGACCACCTCGCGGGCGGCGCGCAATCGATCGCGGTCACGGGCGACCTGCAGCGCCCAGAGCGCGACCTTGGCCCCGAACGTCGTCGGTTCGGCGTGCACGCCGTGGGTCCTGCCGATCATCACGGTGTCCCGATGCTCGTCGGCCAGGCGGATCAGGCCGGCGACGAGTCGGCTCGATTCTTCGATCAGCAGGTCCGCTGCGTCGCGCAGCGCCCAGCACAGCGCGGTGTCGACGACGTCTGAGGACGTGAGGCCGTAGTGGATCCACGACCCGGCCGGCACGCCGATCGAGTCCTGGACGACGTCGACGAAGGCGGCGACGTCGTGGTCGGTGATCGCCTCGCGTTCGAGCACGCGATCGACGAACGCCTCGTCGGTCGGTGGCGCAGCGGCGCGGCACGCCTCGGCATCGGCGGCCGGGACCAGCCCGAGCGCGGCATGGCCCTCGGTGGCGAGCAGCTCCACCTCGAGCCATCGGCCGAAGCGGGCGGTGTCGGACCAGACCGCATCCATCTCGGGGGTCGAGTAGCGCGGGATCATCGCCGCAGCCCCATGTCGTCGGCCCCGCTCATGAGACCCAGACCAGGTAGTCGTCGCGCTCGGCGCCGACACCGACGACACGGACCGGGACACCGACCTCGCGCTCGACGATCTCGATGAACCGACGGGCCTCGGCGGGGAGCTGGTCCGGCTCGCGTGCGTCGGTCAGCACGCTCCCCCACCCGTCGAGCTCCTCGTATACCGGCTCGACCCGGGCGAGGACGTCCGACCGATCGGGGTAGTTGGCGAGTGGGTCGCCGTCGAGGCGGTACCCGGTGCAGATCTTGACCTGGTCGAAGCCGTCGAGGACGTCGATCTTGGTCAGCGCCAGCTCGGTCAGCGAGTTGAGGCGTACCGCGTGCCGGAGCATGACGCAGTCGAGCCAGCCGGCACGCCGGCGCCGGCCGGTCACCGTTCCGAACTCGCGGCCGACGTCGATCAGCGTGTCGCCGTCGGCGTCGAGCAACTCGGTCGGGAACGGCCCGGCGCCGACCCGGGTCGTGTACGCCTTGGTGATCCCCACGACCCGGCCGATGTCGCGCGGGCCGAGCCCCGAGCCGACGCACGCACCGCCGGCGGTCGGGTTGGACGACGTCACGTAGGGGTAGGTGCCGTGGTCGAGGTCGAGGAACGTGGCCTGCGCGCCTTCGAGCAGCACGTGCGCTCCCCGGGCCAGCGCGTCGTGCAGCAGGCCGATCGTGTCGGTCACGTACGGGGCGAGCCGGACCCCGAGGGCGATGAACCGCTCGACGAGCTCGTCGACGTCGAGCGGTTCTCCCCCGGCCTGCTCGATCAGGACGTTCTCCGCCGTGGCCCGTTCGCGCACGAGATGGGCGAACCGGTCGCGGTCGAGGACGTCGCCGGCGCGCACGCCGACCCGGCGCGCCTTGTCCGCGTAGGCCGGGCCGATGCCCTTCAGCGTCGTGCCGATCTTGTCGTCGCCCCGCATCGCCTCGGCGATCGCATCGTGGGCCTGATGCCACGGGAAGATCAGGTGGGCCCGGCTGGAGACCTTCAGCTGCGCGCACGAGATGCCCCGCGCTTCGAGCCCGTCGACCTCGCCGAACAGGGTCGGCAGGTCGACGACCACGCCGTTGGCGATCACCGGCACGACGTGCTCGTACAGGATGCCCGACGGCACGAGCTGGAGGGCGTACCGCTCACCGTCGACCACGACGGTGTGGCCGGCGTTGTGGCCGCCCTGGTAGCGCACGACGAACGTGTGCTCCTTGGAGAGCAGGTCGATGACCTTGGCTTTGCCCTCGTCGCCCCACTGGGCTCCGACGACGACGGTGACGGGCATGCACGCTCCCCCATTCGGCGACTGGAACGTGACGAGATGCTACCGGTCGGTGCCATCCGGTCGGGCGCTCATCGCCCAACCCCCACGTTCCCGGTGAGTCTCGAGCGCGAGGTGCGCGCCGCCGAAGTGCACCGGACGGGTTGAACGCATCGACGCGAGACACGGCTCGATCAGACCAGCACCGCGTCGGTGACCACCTCGACGAGCGCAGGGCCATCGTGGTCGAGCGCGCCGACCAGCGCGTCGTCGAGCTCGGCGGCCGACTCGACCCGCACGCCGTGGCCGCCGCACAGCCGTGCGAACTCGGCGAAGGACGGGTTGTGCACGCTGGTCTGCCAGACGTCGAGGTTGGCGGCCCGCTGCTCCTTGCTGATCTTGCCGAGCTCGGAGTTGTTCATCACCACGTGCGTAATGTTCATCGCGTACTTCACCGCCGTCGTCAACTCCATCGCGTACTGCCCGAACCCGGCGTCGCCCGACACGCCGATCACCTGGCGGTGGTCGCCGACAGCGGCCCAGGCACCCATCGCCGCCGGGAACCCGAACCCGATCGACCCGAGATAGCCCGACATCAGCACCGACTGCCGGTCGACCTCGAAGTAGCGACCGAAGCTGTACGTGTTGTTGCCGACGTCGACGCACAGCACCGCATCGGGCGAGGCCTGGCGCCCGAGCGCATCGAACAGCACCGCGGCGTTGACGCCGTGGCCCTTGTCGTCGTCTCGCCGGCTCGCCTTCTCCGCCCGCCAGATCGCCCACCGTTCGGCGACCTCGGGCCGCAGGTCGACACATCCGTGTTCGTCGCCGATCGCTTCCGCGAGCAGGCGGGCGGTCACGGCGCCGTGCCCGAGCAGCGGCACGTCGACCGCGTGGAACCGGCCGAGTGCCATCGCGTCGTAGTCGACCTGGACGATCGGCTTGTACGTGGCGATGCCCGTGTGGTTGGAGAACGAGGCGCCGAACACGACGAGCAGGTCGGACTCGTTCATCATCCAACTGGCGATCGGCGTGCCGCTACGCCCGAGCACGCCGCACCCGAGCGGGTGAAGGTCCGAGATCGCTCCCTTGCCCTTGAACGTCGTCGCCACCGGTGCGCCGATCTGCTCGGCGAGCGCGGCGATCTCGGTCATGTCGTTGCGCGCCCCGTGGCCGACGACGAACATCGGGCGGGCCGCACCGGCGATCATCTCCGCAGCAGCGGCGAGCGTGTCGGCAGGCGGTGAGATCCGCCTGCTCGGCACCCGTCCGAGCGGACCGCCGGGCTCGGCGTCGCTCGGCTGGATCTGCACCTCATCGGGAAGCACGAGGTGGGCCACGTTGCGGTCGACCACTGCGGTCTTGCACGCCATGTTCATCAGCTCGGCATGGTCGGAGCCGGCGTGCACCGTTTCGGAGTACTGGGCGACCGCGGCGAACGCACCTTCGAGGTCGACGTCCTGGAACGCCCCGCGTCCCTTGACCTTGGACGGCACCTGCCCGGAGAGGGCGAGCACCGGGGCGCGGTCGACCTTCGCGTCGTAGAGCCCGGTCAACAGGTTGGTCGAACCCGGCCCGGCGATGGCGAAGCAGGCGGCGAGGTCGTTGGTCAGCTTGCCGTACGCGCCAGCCGCGAACGATGCCGCTCCCTCGTGGCGGATGCCGAAGAACCGCAGCTCACCACGAGCCTCCGCTTCGCGCATCGCGTCCGCGAAGCCGAGGTTGGAGTGGCCGACCATCCCGAACACGGCCGTCACACCCCAGTTGACCATCGTCTCGACCAGGACGTCGCTGACCGTGCGGACCCGGACCGGGTCCGGCGGGACGGCGACGTAGACGCCGTCGTCGCGCCGATCGACGGCGAAGGACTCGACCGTGTCGGACGAGCCGGCCGGTGGCTGCCCGTTGCACGGCGAGTAGTCGTACCCGTGCCAGGGGCACCGGAGCCAGCCCTTCTCGATCGACCCCTCGCCGAGTGGGCCGCCCTGGTGGGGGCACCGGTTGTCGATCGCCCCGTACCCGTCCCGGAAGTGCGAGACGGCCAGCGAACGGCGACCGACGGTGACCGTGGTGACCCGCCCCTCGGGGAGCTCGTCAGGGGCGAGGACCCGATGCCACTCGAACGGGCCGTCGGGGACCGGCGCCGGATCCAGGGAGGGTTCGTTCATGGGCCAACAGTAGGACAACGACGTCGACGCCGGTCGGGGTTCGCCCCGCCGCCGACCGGATCACCCGACCGGATCACCCGACCGGATCACCCGACCTGTCTGGTGCCTGTCCCCGAACAGGTGAGTGACTGTTTGGTGCCGGTGCCCGAACAGATCGCCGGTACCGTGACCGGATGAGCGTCATGCGGCGACAGGTGTGGGGCGAGATGGACTCGTCGGCCCGCCGCACGTTGCTCGGACGGGGGCTGGGCGACATCTTCGACCAGCAACTGCGCGACTCGATCGGCGAGCTCATCGACGACGTCCGCCGGCGCGGCGACATCGCCGTCTGCGATGCACTGCGCACGTTCGACGGCATCGACCTCGAACCACCGCAACTGCGCGTCACCGCCGCCGAACTCCGCTCGGCGGCGGTCAGCCCGGCCGTCGACGCGGCGATCGACGACTCGATCGCCCACCTGCGCGCCTTCAACGAGGCACAACTGGCGCACACGACCGGGTGGTCGATCGAGAGCGAACCCGGCCTGACGGTCGGCGAGAAGCTCAGCCCGATCGCCTCGGCGGGGTTGTTCGTCCCGTCGGGAAAGGCGTCCTATCCGAGCGTCGCCTACCAACTCGCCGTGCCGGCGATCGTCGCGGGGGTGCCCGAGATCGTGCTCGTCGTCCCACCGGTGCCCGGCGGATCGGGAGAGATCGATCCGGCCGTCTCGGTGGTCTGCCGGAAGCTCGGTATCGAGCAGGTGTTCCGGGTCAACGGCCCAGCGGGCATCGCCGCGCTCGGGTTCGGCACCGAATCGATCCCCCGCGTGCGCAAGGTGGTCGGGCCGGGCTCGCCCGCCGTCACGCTCGCCCAGGTCGAGATGCAGCGCCACGGCCTGGCGACGATGATGCTGCTCGGACCGACCGAGAGCATGGTGATCGCCGATCACACCGCCGACCCGGTCCGCCTCGCTGCAGACCTCTTGATCGAGGCCGAACACGGCATCGACTCGACGGTCGTGCTGGTCACGCCGTCGGCTGCGGTCGCCGAGGCCGCCGATGCCGAACTCGACCGCCAGATCGCCCTGCTCCCGACGGCACGTGCCGAGGCTGCCCGCTCGTCGTTGGGCGTCAACGGTGGCTGCGTCCTCGTGCCGACGCTCGCCGACGCCGTCGACGTCGCCAACCGGTTCGCCCCCGAGCACCTGCAGCTGGCGATCGACGACACGACCGTCGAGGACGTCGCCAGCGACATCGTCAACGCCGGCGAGATCCTGATCGGCCAGCACACCCCCTTCAGCGCGGCGAACTTCGTGATCGGGTGCCCGGCCTCGCTGCCGACGAGCGGCTTCGCCCACGTGTCATCGGGGATCACCGCCGATGCGTTCCTCAAGCGGACCGCCGTCGCTCGCGCCGACCGGCAGGCGATCACCCGGATGGCGCCGTCGGTCATCGCCCTCGCCGACCACGAGGGCTTCCCGGCCCACGCCGCCGCACTCCGCCTGCGGCAGCGATGAGCCGCGCCGATCACCCGCCACCGACCAACCCGGGCCGCATTGCCAGCGGCGCGAGAGCGGCCCGGCGTACGCTCGATGCACGATGGCGACGGTGCTCCTGGTCGAGGACGACGAGCGGATCAGCGAACCGCTGATCCGCGTCCTGCGTTCCGAGCAGTTCGAGGTCGTGCACGTCGCGGCAGGCGGAGCGGCACTGGAGGCGGTCGGCCGGGAACGCCCCGACCTGGTACTGCTCGACCTCACCCTGCCCGACGTCGACGGCCTCGACGTGTGTCGCACGATCCGCGCCGACCATCGCGACCTCCCGATCATCATGCTGACAGCGCGAGCCGAGGAGATGGACGTGATCGTCGGCCTCAACGCCGGCGCCGACGACTACGTCGCGAAGCCGTTCCGCCTGGCCGAGCTGGTCGCCCGGATCCGCGCTCGCCTGCGCATCGCCGAATCCAACGAAGCCGCCGGAGGAGGCGGTCCGTTGCGCGGGGCGGGCATCGAACTCGACGAGGGGGCGCGGCGTTGCTTCCTGCTCGACGGCGCCGGCGGCGCGCGGGCCGAGGTCGAGTTGACCAGCAAGGAGTTCGACCTGCTCGCCCTGCTGATGCGCAGCCCCGGCATCACGATCAAGCGGGAGGACATCATGAGCCAGGTGTGGGACGAGCACTGGTGGGGATCGACCCGCACGCTCGACACCCACACCTCGACACTGCGGCGCAAGATCCACGACGACGCGGACCCGCCATCGAAGATCGTCACCGTGCGCGGCGTCGGGTTCCGCTTCGAGCCGGAGGGCTGACCGACCAGGATGCGCCGGCGCCTCGTGCTCTCGACGATCGCCGTGGTCACCGTGGTGCTCCTCGTCCTGCTCGTCCCGGTCGTCCTGATCGTCAACGACGCCAGCGGCGGCGACGGGGTGGGGGGGTCGCTGATCAGGCTGGGAGTGATCGCGGTGTTCGCCCTGATCGCCGCCGCGGTGCTCGCCGCCGTCCAGGCCCGTCAGCTCGCGCGCCCGCTCGAGCGGCTGGCGCGCAGTGCCGCTCGTGTCGGCGATGGTGACTTCAGCTCGCCACCGACCTCCTCGGGAATCGACGAGATCGACGCGATCTCGCGAGCCCTGCGCCTGAGCGCGAACCGCGTCAACCGGATGCTCGAATCGGAGCGCTCCTTCACCGCCGACGCCACGCACCAACTGCGCACCGGCCTGACCGGGATCGCGATGCGGCTCGAGCTGCTCGAGCGGCACGAGCGAACCGATGTGGCGACCGAGGCGCGCGCCGCGCTCGACCAGACCCACGAGCTCACGGCCACGCTCGACGAGCTCCTCGCCGTCGCCCGCCGTGGGTCGAGCGGGGAGCGCACGACGCTCGACCTGGTCGAGTTGATCGACCACCACGTCGCCGACTGGCAGGACCGCTTCGCCACGCAACGACGCCAGATCGTGGTGACGACGGCGAACGTCCACCCGGTCGCAGCCACGCCCGGACTGGTCGGGCAGATCGTCAACGTGCTGTTCGACAACGCCCTGCGGCACGGGGCGGGAACGTTGGCGATCATGATCAGCGGCGACAGCGTGACGGTCGAGGACGACGGCCACGGGATCGCCGATGCGCACGTTCGGGACCTGTTCGTCCGGCCGCAGGACCCGCACACCAAGCACGGTCGCGGGCTGCCCCTCGCCCGCCGCCTCGCCGAGTCCGACGGCGGTCGGCTCGAGCTGCTGCGGGCGCGCCCCGCCCAGTTCCGCCTGACCCTCGTGCGGGCTTCGGCGGCGAACGGTACGCCGCCGGTCGATGCCTCTGCCAGCAGGGCCGGCGGCGGCTGACCCGACCCGCCGGCCGGCGTTCCCAGCGACGACACTCTCGAGCGCGTTGTGCGTCGATCATTGCACACTGAGTGAGATCAGACGCCGGCCCGGCCCGTCTGGATCGTGTCAAGGGCCGCGGCGTTCGGGCTGGTGGGTGCGGCGGACGGTCGGTGCCCGACCACGCTGCGTGCGGATCGTGTGTGCTTTGTCTCAAGATCAGCTCAGGCAGCTTTTCGACGATCGGGGGATCGGAGACAATGGTCCGCACTCGGGGGCGGACCCGGAGTGAAACACCAGGCGGAGGTGCACAACGTCATGACCGACATCGAGACGCGGCGGAACGGATCGAGCGACTTCCGGTCGCCGGTCGCCATCGAACGGCGACGGCCGCAGCGCCCGCGACCCGGTGAACCGTGGACGTATGTCCTGAACGGGGTCACCCGCCGCGTGGCGGTGACGGTCGTCGTGCCGGCCCGCAACGAGGCACCGAACCTGGCCGCGCTGTTCGCCTCGCTCCCCCCGGTCTACGAGGTGATCCTCGTCGACGGGCACTCGGTCGACGGGACGATCGAGGTCGCCCAGGAACTCCACCCCGACGTCCGCATCCTTCGCCAGACCGGTCGGGGCAAGGGCAACGCGATGATCGAAGGGTTGGCCGAGGCACGGGGCGACGTCACCGTCTTCATCGATGCCGACGGTTCCAACGAGCCCGACGAGGTCGAACGGTTCGTGCTCGCCCTGGTCAACGGCGCCGATCTCGCCAAGGGGTCGCGCTTCTTGGAGCGAGGTGGCAGTACCGACATCACCGGGATCCGACGCTTCGGCAACAGCGCCATCCGCACGTTCGTCAACCGGGTCTACGGGACGCGTTTCACCGATCTCGCCTACGGCTTCAACGCGATCTGGACCAAGCATCGCGACGTGCTGGCGCTGGACTGCAACGGCTTCGAGATCGAGACGTTGCTCCACATCCGCGCCGCCCGGCTCGGGTTCGTGATCCAGGAGGTGCCGAGCTTCGAACGCGAGCGCGGCGGCGGGCAGCTCGAACCTCCATGCGGTCCGTGACGGGCTGAGGATCGCGGCGGTGCTCACGCGGGAGCTGGCCGACCAGTACGTCAACCGCGGCCCCACCGTCGCCGCACCGCGATGACACCCGATCGCGACCAGCGGCCGCCGACCTGTGCGGTGATCGTGTGCACCTACACGATGGAGCGGCGAGCGGATCTCGACGCCTGCCTCGACGCCCTCGAACGGCAGCGGCGGACGCCCGACGAGGTCATCGTCGTCGTCGATCACAACCCCGAGCTCCTCGCGACGGTGCGCACGAGCGTGCGCACGATCCCCAACGCCGGTCCGCGCGGCCTGTCGTCGGCGCGCAACACCGGCCTGGCCGCCACCACCGCCGACCTCGTCGTCTTCATCGACGACGATGCCGTCGCCGACCCCGCCTGGCTGGAGGAGCTGCTGGCGCCGTTCCGTCACCCGGACGTCGCCGCGGTCGGCGGTCGCATCGAACCGAGTTGGCCGACCGACCGACCGAACTGGTTCCCACCCCACCTCGACTGGACCGTCGGGTGCACGAACCCCGACGCTCCGGAGGTGGTCGGACCGGTCCGCAACGTGTTCGGCGCCAGCGCCGCGTTCCGGCGGAGCGCGCTCGAACGCGTCGGCGGATTCCCGGTCGAGCTCGGCCGAGTCGGCGCCGACGTCGCCGGCTGTGAGGAGACCCAGGTCTGCATCCGCATCCGACAGACAGCGGCGACCGACCAAGTGGTCTATGCCCCTCGTGCCCTCGTCAGCCATCGGGTGACCCCTGGCCGGGCACGGGTCGGGTACGTACTTCGCCGGTGCCTCGGCGAGGGTCGATCGAAGGCGCGGCTGGCGGTGACCGTCGGCGCCGCGCGCGCCACCGGGGACGAGCGGTCGTACGCGATCGACATCGTGCGCGCCGTCGCCAGGGACGCGGTCGGCGGCCTGCGCGAGCACCACCGCCTCGGTCGGGCGGCGGTGCTCTCCGCCGGCCTCGCGTGCGCATCGTTCGGCTACGCCTCCGAGCGCATGCTGAGCGGTGGGCGACGTCGATGGGAATGACCCTCACGACTCGCCCACCCGCCGCGCCCACCGCCCCGGGAGAGACGGCCAAGGCGCTCGACCCGGTGTTCTGGGTCGCCGCCATCGGATCGTTGCTGCTGGTGTTCGGCCTGCGTGGCCCGCTACCCGGCGCCGTCCTCGCCGCCGCACTGGTCGTCCACCCGGGAGTGCTGGTCGTCGACCTGCTCCGTCCGACCGATCGCATCGAGCGAGTCGTCAGCGTCATCGCGCTCAGCATCGTGACGTGGATGCTGATCGCCCACGTCCTGCTGACGGTGCAGTGGTGGCGACCGGACGGGGTCGCCGCCGCCGTGCTCGGGCTCTGTGCGGTGGTGCGGCTGACCCGGCCGCGGCGCATGGTCCGCCCGGCCACCGCGCCGGACCGACCGATGCTGCCGGCCCGGCAGCTCGCGCTGACGGTCGCTGTGCTCGCGCTCTGGCTCTGGTCGATGCAACGCCTCGACGTCTCCGACATCGGCCTGCTCGGTCTCGTCGCCGAGCTCCCGCCCGTGTGGTTCGTCGCGTTCGCGGTGGCCGTGGTCGGCGCCGCGCACGCCGCGACCGCACCGCGCACGACGCCGGCGCGCCTGGTCGTCGCCATCGCCCCGCTGCTCGTCATCATCTATGGCACGGTCGCGATCGGCACCAGCACGATCCGCTACCCGTGGGCGTACAAGCACGCCGGTGTGATCCGGCTGCTCGACGAGACCGGGCGGCTGCACCCCGACATCGACATCTACAACAGCTTCTCGGGGTTCTTCGGTCTCGGTGCGCTGGTGCGCGGCGCCACCGGCGTCGATCCCGCCTCGTACGCCGCGTGGGCGCAACTGATCGGCGAGGGCTTCGTGCTGATCGCGGTCGGCTACCTCGTCCACCGGGTGACCGCCAGCGTGCGCGTCGCCTACCTCGCGATCGTGATCTACGCGCTGACCAACTGGGTCGGTCAGAACTACTTCGCGCCCCAGACGATGGGATCGTTCCTCGCCCTGGTCACGCTCGGGATGATCTGGAGCTGGTTCCGTCGCGACAGGGCCGGCACCGCACCCGAGGTCGATCACGCCCTCGCCGGCCGGCGTCGGCTCGCGGTCGCGGTCGTGTTCCTCGGGCTGCTGATGACCCACCCGCTGACCCCGATCGTCGTCATCGGCGCGCTGGTGGCCGCGGTGACGTTCGGCTGGGTCCGCGACCGCTGGCTGCTGTTGGCACTCGTCGCGGTCAGCGTCCTCTGGGCCGCCCGCGCCTTCAGCTACTTCGCCGCGCAGGACTTCGATCTCGGGTTCGGTGGGTCCCCGACCGACAACGCCGCCGGCAACACCGACTTCAGCAACGCGCCCGCCGACGCCGTGCTGATCAGCCAGGTGACCAAGTACTACTCGGCGCTCGTCTGGATGTTGGCGATCGTCGGTGGCGCGATCGCAGCGTGGGCGAAGCGTCGGATCGGGCTGCTCGTCGTGCTGGCGATGGTCCCGTTCGGCATCCCGCTCGTGCAGTCGTACGGCGGTGAGGCGATCTACCGCGTCTACCTGTACTCGCTGCCGCTGATGGCCGCGCTGATCGCCTGGGGCGTCGTCAGCAGCGCACCGGTCGCCCGCCGGGATCGGTTCCCTCAGCCGACCGTCCTGGCGTCGCTGGTCTGCCTCGGGCTCGCCGCCGGCTTCGTCGTCGTGCACTACGGCCGTGAGCGCGTCAACCAGGTCGATCGTTCCGAGGTCGCGATGGATGCCTATGTCGACCAGAACGTGTCGGGGCCGGCGATCCTGGCGCAGTTCGCGGCAGGTTACCCGGCGCAGAGCGGGGCCAGGTACGGCGAGTTCCAGGTGACCGACACCTACACGCCGTACGTGGCCGAGATGGTCGGCCCGACCAGGACGTTGCCGCCATCGGCCGCCCTCGACGGCGTCGCCGACGACCTCGTCGGGCTGACGGGCGGCACCGCCTACGTCGTCATCAGTCCCGGGATGATCGACGAGCTCGCCGTCGTCGGGACGTTCCCGGTCGCCTCGACCGCCGAGGCCGCCTCGTTCCTTGCGAGCAACGACCGGTTCAAGTTGGTCCACCGGATCGACGACACGTATCTGTTCGAGGTCGTGGAATGACCACGCCCCCGATGCGCCCGATGCACCCGATGCACCCCGCGCCGACCTGGAGGTTCGATGTACCCGACAGCCAATGAGAACCTCGGTGCCGCGGTCGGCGTCGCCCACGGGCCGCTTGCCGTCGGCACGCTCGACATCGAGACCGGCCGGTTCGAGGCCCGCCGACCGACCGATCCGTCCCGCGCCTACACGCGAGCGTTCACGCTGCTGCGCAGCGACGGCTGGCCGATCGGTGTCGACGTGCTCCCGGTGCTCGCCGACGGCAGCGTCGGCCAGGTCGGCCGTGAGCTGGCCGCCGAGACACCGGACAGCCCGGCTCGCTCAGCCGAGCCGGTCGGGCCGTTCTCGGTCGTCGTGTGCACCAGGAACCGCAGCGAGTCGCTCGAGCGGGCGCTCGAGCGGCTGGTCGATGTCGTCGGCGACCACCACGAGCTGATCGTCGTCGACAACGCGCCCTCCGACGAGAGCACGGCCGTCGTCGTCGCCCGCTTCGCCGATCGTGTGCGCCGGGTCGTCGAACCGATCCCCGGCCTGGCACGGGCCCGCAACTGTGGCCTCCATGCCGCCGCCCACCGGTTCGTGCTGTTCACCGACGACGACATCGAGCCGGAACCGTCCTGGCTCGACGTGATCGGGGCGACCTTCGCCGCCCATCCCGGTGCGGTGTGCGTCAGCGGCTCGGTGCTCCCGATGTCGCTCACGACCACCGCCGAGCTGCGGTTCCAGGAGTTCGGCGGCTACGTCGCCGACTTCGACGAGACCGAGTACCACCTGGCGATGGATCCACCGCCGTCGGAGCTGTTCCCGTTCCATCCTCGGCTGCTCGGCACCGGCGCGAACATGGCGTTCCGCGCCGAAGCGCTGCATTCGATCGGCGGCTTCGACGAGGCACTCGGGGCGGGCACCGTCGCCCGCGGCGGCGAGGACATCGACGTCGCGGTCCGCCTGCTGCTCGCCGGCCACCTGATCGTCCGTCAGCCCGCGGCGGTCGTCTGGCACGCCTCGCTGACGACCGACGAAGAGCTCCGTGCACAGATCGAGTCGTACGGCTGCGGCCTCGCCGCGGCGTTCTCCAAGTTCCTCTCGCAGCGGTCGACCGCCGGAGCGGTGCTGCGGCGCCTGCCGGTCGGCATCCGCACAGCGCTGTCGGACGACTCGGTGAAGAACGAGCGCCGGTCGGACAGTTACCCCGCCGAGCTGCGGCGCGCCGAGCTGAAGGGGATGGCCAGGGGCTTCGTCGCGTACCACACCTCGCGGCGACGTCAGCGGGCGATCGATCGGGGGGCCGCCGCGTGACCCCGGTCCCGATCCTGCTGTACCACTCAGTGGGCTCGACCGAGTCGGCCGCGTACCGCCGATGGTGTGTCGAGCCGTCGCTGTTCGCAGAGCACCTCGATGCACTGAGCGACCGCGGCTACGACTGCATCACGGTCAGCGGGCTCGTCGACGCGCTCGACGCCGGCGACCTCCCGGCCCGGCCGCTGGTGATCACCTTCGATGACGGGCGGGCCGACTTCGTCGAGCACGCCGCGCCCGCCCTCGATCGGCGCGGACTCCCCGCGACGATGTACGTGGTGTCGTCCCACGTCGGCGGGACGTCGAGCTGGCTGGGTATCCCGGGCGAGGACGACCAACCGATGATGTCCTGGTCCGACCTCGACGACATCACTGCGGCCGGCCACGAGGTCGGCGCTCACTCGCTGACCCATCCCGAGCTCGACGTGCTCCCACGAGCCGACGCGATCACCGAGATCGTCGGTTCGCGCGACCAACTCCAGAACGGGATCGGCCGCGCGATCCGAACGTTCGCCTACCCCCACGGCTACTACTCGAGCGCTGTCGTCGAAGCCACCGAGGCGGCCGGGTTCGACTCGGCGTGCACGGTCGCCGACCGGTGGAGCTGGGCCGGCGAGCGCCGGCTCACGCTCTCCCGCCTGATCGTCGCCGGCGGGACCTCTCCCGAGAAGTTGCTCGAGCGCCTCGACCACCCACCGGGGGCCCCGGAACGCAGGAGCCGCGTCCTCGAAGCCGGGTGGCGCTGCGCCCGCTGGGCCCGCCGCCGCACCCCGATCGGGGCGCCGAAGTGAGGCCGGTCGCCGTAGCGGTGCTGGCGATGGGTCTGCTCGCGTTCGCAGGCTGCGGTGCCGAGCGCAGTGCCGAACCAGGCAACGACGCTGCACCGACCGTCGGCGAGGGTGCGACCGGCCAGTCGCCCGAGGCGACCGCGTTCGGCAAGAACCTCGGCGACGACCCAGACGCTCCGGCGACGACCGATCGACCGGAGACGACCTCGGCGCCGACGACCACCGTCCCGCCGACCCCGTCGTTGCCGGTCCCCGAGGGCGACGAGTGGCGGATCGTGTTCTTCGACGACTTCAACGGCGACACGCTCGGCGACGTCTGGAACACGTGTCACTGGTGGCAGCTCGACGGCGGGTGCACGATCGCCTCCAACGACGAGCAGCAGTGGTATCGCCCCGAGGCCGTCACGCTCGGCCAGGGCGACCTGCGGCTCCGGGCGACCGCCGATCCGCAGCGCACGACCGACGGCGACGAGCTCCCGTACCGCTCGGGCATGGTGACGACCGGCCCGGCGAGCGACGCCGACGACCAGTCGTCGTTCGCGTTCACCTACGGCGAGGTGTCGGTTCGGGCGATGGTGCCCGCCGGCGCGGGGACGTGGCCCGCGTTGTGGCTGCTCTCGGCCGACAAGACCAGCCTCCCCGAGATCGACATCGTCGAGTGGTACGGAAGCCGACCCGACCTCGTCACATCCCACGTCCACAATCGCGTCGACGGGGAACGAGCCACGGAGCGCATCGAGTCGCCGGTGACCGACTGGGCCGGCGAGTGGCACACCTACACGATGACGTGGTTGCCCGACCGCGTCGTGTTCTCGATCGACGGGATCGAGACCGGACGGGTCACCGATCCCGACCTCGTCCCGAGCACGCCGATGTACCTCGTCGCCAACCTGGCGATCGGGGGCGAGGCCGGTGCGGTCGATCCGGACGCGTTCCCGCTGACCTTCCGGATCGACGAGATCGTCGTCAGCCAATGGGAGGGCCAGTGATCCTCGACGTCACGACCAGCGCGCTGCCGGCACCGGTGATCACCGCAGCGACGCACGACGAGTGGGTCGAGATCGCCGCCGCCGATCCCACCGCGCTGCCCGAGCAGACGCCGGAGTGGACGGCGGCGATCTGCGAGGGATCGGCATACGCCGACGTCAGCCGCGCGTACCGATTCGCCGACGGGCGCCGATTCGTGCTGCCGCTCGTCGCACGGCGCGGCCTGCCGCGCCCCGCCGCCCAGCTCTGGTCGTTCCCCAACGCGTGGGGCATCGGCGGCCCGGTCGGTCTCGGGCTCGATCGCCACGTCGTCGACCACATCGTCGAGGACCTGCGCGGTCTCGGCGCGGCGCGCGTCTCGGTGCGCATCGATCCACTCGCCGACGCCCATTGGCGCCACCTCGCGCTCGACGGCCGGGCACTGGTGATCCCCCGGACCGCGCACGTCGCCGAGCTGCACGACGACGCGGCTACCCACCTGGCCGGCCTGTCGAAGCAGACGCGGTTCAACATTCGCAAAGCGACACGGCGCGGCGTGCACATCGAAGTCGGCACCGCCGGGGAGTTGCTCGACGACCACTACGGTTTGTTCCTCCGGTCGGTCGATCGCTGGGCCGATCACCAGCACGAGCCGCTCGCGCTGGCGCGCTGGAGGGCGGCCCGCCGCGATCCGCTGACCAAGCTCCAGCGGATCGGGCGCCACCTCGGCGACCGGTTCTGCGTCGTCGTCGGCTACGTCGACAACCGGCCGGCCGCATCGGCGATCGTGCTGCTCGGCGCGACGGCGCGGTACACCCGCGGTGCGATCGATGCCGATCTGGTGCGCGGCACGAACGCCAACGACGCGGTGCATTGGCGGGCGCTCGAGCTCGCCTACGAGCACGGGGCGCGCCGGTACAACATGGGGGAGTCCGGCACGGCCGACGGGTTGGCACACTTCAAGGAGCGGTTCGGTGCGGCCGCGGTGCCGTACGGCGAGTACCGGCTGGAGCGCCTGCCGCTGACCGGTGCCGACCGGGCGGCGCGGCGCCTCGTCAAGCGGGTCGTCGGGTTCAAGGACTGACGGATGGTCGACATGGGATCGATGATCGATCGCGACCGGATGAACCAGAACGCCATCGCTCTGGTGGCGAGCTCGGTGATCACCGCACTGCTCGGCCTGCTCTTCTGGGTCGTCGCCGCACGCGTCCTGCCGACCGCCGACGTCGGGACCGGTACCGCGATCGTGACGGCGATCGTTCTGCTCGGCAACCTCGGCACCCTCGGGCTGCGCAACGGCCTGATCCGGTTCGTGACCGCTGCCGGGACCCACGCCGGGCGTTTCGTCGCCACCAGCTACGCCTTGTGCGCGGCCGTCGCCGCGACCATCGCCGCGGTCTTCGCGTTCGGCACGCCCTGGTGGGCGCACGAGCTGAAGATGCTTCGACACGACCTGCCGACCGGGCTCGCCTTCGCCGCCGGCACGGCGGTGTGGACCGTGTTCGTCCTCCAGGACAACGTGCTCACCGGGCTGCGGCACGCGATCTGGGTACCGTTCGAGAACGTCGTCTACTCCGTGGCGAAGCTCGGCCTGCTCGTCGCACTGGTCACCGCCGGCGCCTGGGCGCTCCCGCTCGCATGGTGCCTGCCGGCGCTCGCGCTCATCGTCCCGGTCAACCTGCTGATCTTCCGCCGGCTGCTGCCCGAACACCACGGCAGGCCGACCGATGCCATGTTCTCGCGCGCCGCGATCGTTCGGTTCTCCCTCGGCGACTTCGGCGCCGACATGGTGCGGATGCTCGGCGCGGAGGTCGTCGTCCTCGTCGTGCTCGGCATGCGGGGAGCGGTGGACACCGCCTACGTCTTCTTCGCCATCACGATCGCCGCCTCGGGTCAGCTCGTGTCGAACAACATCGTCACCGCCTTCGTCGCCGAGTCGTCGGCGCGGCCGGCGGCGGCCGAGGAGCTCGCCCGACGGGCCGGGCTGAACATCGCCCGGCTGATCGTGCCCGGCGCGCTGCTCGGCGCGCTCGCCGCCCCGATCGTGCTGGCGACGCTCGGGACCCAGTACCGGGACAACGGAACGACGCTGCTCCGGTTGCTCGTCCTCGATTCGATCCCGCTGGCGGTGGCCGCGCTGGCGACCGGGTGGGCCAGGTATCAGCGGGAGATCCGCCTGATGCTGCTGATCTCGCTCGGCGTCGCCGCCGCCCCGCTGGTCGGTGCCGTCGCACTCGCTCCGATGTTCGGCCTGGACGCGATCGGCTGGGCGGCGCTGATCGGGCACAGCGTGTTCGCAGTGCTCCTGCTGGCGACCACGCTGCGCCCGATCTGGCAGGGTGGGCGCGACGCGGGCGCGATCGCCTGGCTAGTCGCCCGGCGGGCAATGCTCCGCCAGCGCCGGCGGGCGAGGGTCGTGGCAGCGGTGCTCGACGAACTCGACGCCACCCGTCACGATCAGCCGCGGCTCGAGCCGCGGTGGCTGGTCCCGAGCGACAACGACACCGCGGTCGTCAAGATCGAACACCCGGCCGCGCCGAGGATCGCCAAGGTCGCTCTCTCGACGGCGGCGGCGCGCGGCCTGGATCGGCACGTCGGCGCGCTCGCCGAGCTGCACGCGCTCGCCGCCGGATCGACCGTCGCCGAGCTGTTCCCCGTCGTGCTCGATGCCGGCGACTGTGCCGGGCATCACTTCGTCATCGAGACCGCTTGCGACGGCCACCGGCCGCTCGCCGCCGACCATGCGACGCTCACCGCGATCGCTGCTGCGGTGGCCGACGTCCACCGCCTCTCCGCGCGGCCGCACGACATCGATGCGGCGACCGTCGGCCGGCTGGTCAACGATCGGATCGACGTCCTGACCGCCGATCAACGCCTGTGTGGGTACCTCGGCGAGATCGACACCTTGTGCACGCTGCTCGGCACCGCACTCCTCGGGCGCCGGCTCGTGCTGGCGACCACGCACGGCGACTGCTGGATCGGCAACAGCCTGGTGCGGGCCGGAACGGGCGGCATCGAGATCGCCGGGCTCATCGATTGGGAGGACAGCGAGCACGACGGGCTGCCAGATTCCGACTTCGCTCACCTCTGGCTCACTGCGCAGGGCGAGCACATCGGTCGCAGTGTCGTCGACGTACTGCGCTCGCCGGATCCGGTACCGCTGTTCGCCGACCTGGGGATCGCGCCGCCGAACCCGCTGCTGCCGGTCGAGGTCGGCGTGCTGCTCGCCTGGCTCGGCCATGTTGCGGCCGGCCTCGAGCGGGCCAGCCGCTTCTCGCTCGGGCGGGTCTGGCTGGCGCGCAACGTCGAACCGGTCCTGCGCGCCGTCGACTCGCTCGAGTCCGGCCGGTGGACCGACCGCCGCCTCCCAGGGCCGGGCGGCCAGGCCCCGAGGGCGGTTGCCAATGCGCGTTGAAGCCCGCAGCGAGTTCCCGATCGTGCGGCGCGGCTACGACGCCGCGCGGGTCGACGCGTTCGTTGACGCGGCCGCCGCCGACCTGGCGCGCCTTGCTGCGGAGAACCGAATCCTCCATCGCCGGCTCGCCGACGATGCCGCGGCGCGCGGGCTGAGCACCGCGAACGTCCACGAGGAGCTCGCCGCCGCCCGCGCCGAGCTCGACCGGATGGTGCAGCGCTCCGTCGCCGCCCGCGACCGCGCCCGGACCGAGACCGCCGTCGCGGTCACCGAACGCGACCGGGCCAACGCCGAAGCCGACGCCGCCCGCGCCGAACTCGACGCCGTGCTCGGGGCGACAGCTCGGGCGACCGACGAGCTCGACCGACTCCGCGCCGACGCCGACGCGGCACGGGCGGCGGCCACCGAGGCACGCCGCGATCTCGACCGCACGATCGCCGAGTGCGGGTCCGCCGTCACCGACGCCACCGCCCTGTACCGCGCGCTCGACGTCCCGTTGCGCGCCGCACGCACCGAGCTCGACCAGCTGCTCACCATGATCGCCACCGCCCACGACGAGCTCGACCGGGTGGTGGCTCCCGCCGTCGCCGAACGCGACCGCGTCCAGGCCGAGGTCGACGCAGCGCGCACCGAACTGGACCGCCTCGTGCGCACCCGCATCGAGGTGCATCGCGAGCTCGCTCAACTCGGGGAGGCGCTGCGACGCTGGCTCGGCTCGTCGGCGGCGGCGCCGTCGGCTGGGGCCTTTGCGCCGCCGCCGGCGCGCGCCCTGGTTGCGCACCGGCGGCCAGGGACGGGGCTCAGGCCGCCTTCACGGTGACCTCGAGCGGACCCCCGTCGACTCCCTCGCGCACGACGATCGTGTCGCCGTCCGCGGCCGAACCGTCGAGGATCAGGATCGCCGCCGGGTCGGCGATCTCGCGTTGGATGATCCGCTTCAACGGGCGGGCGCCGAACGACGGGTCGTAGCCCTCGCGGGCGAGCTGGGCCATCGCGCCCGCGTCGATGTCGAGGTCGATACGCCGACCGAGGAGCCGCTCGCGCAGGTGGCCGAGCTGGATCTCGACGATCCGCTCCAGATCCGCCTCGGTGAGGGCGCGGAACCGGATGATGTCGTCGACCCGGTTGATGAACTCGGGCTTGAAGAAGTCCTGTGGGTCGCCCGGAAGGTTGCTCGTCATGATCAGCACGACGTTGGTGAAGTCGACCGTTCGCCCCTGCCCGTCGGTCAGGCGGCCGTCGTCGAGGAGCTGCAGAAGGGTGTTGAACACCTCGGGATGGGCCTTTTCGATCTCGTCGAGGAGCACGACGGAGTACGGGCGCCGGCGGACGGCCTCGGTGAGCTGGCCGCCCTCGTCGTAACCGACGTAGCCGGGGGGTGCGCCGATCAGGCGCGAGACCGAGAACTTCTCCATGTACTCGCTCATGTCGATGCGCACCATCGACCGCTCGTCGTCGAACAGGTACTCGGCGAGCGCCCGCGCGAGCTCGGTCTTGCCGACGCCGGTCGGGCCGAGGAACATGAACGACCCGATCGGCCGGTTGGGGTCGGAGAGGCCGGCCCGGCTGCGGCGGATCGCGTTGGCGACCGAGACCACCGCGTCGTCCTGGCCGATCACGCGCTGGTGGAGGTGGTCTTCGAGATGCACCAGCTTGGCGGTCTCGGACTGCATCAACCTCGACACCGGGATGCCGGTCGCCTTGGCGACGACCTCGGCGATGTCCTCGGCGTCGACCTCCTCCTTGAGCATCGCGTCGGTTTCCTGGAGCTCGTCGAGGTGGGCGGTCGCCTCCTCGACACGCCGTTCGAGCTCGGGGATGCGCCCGTACCGGATCTCGGCCGCGACGTTGAGGTCGGTCTCGCGCTCGACCTGGGTCCTGAGCTGCTCCAGCTCCTCCTTCAGCGCTCGGATCGCGTCGATCGCCTGCTTCTCCTGCTCCCAGTGCTCCTTCATCTTGGAGACCTGGGCGTTGAGCGTGGCGAGCTCGTCGTGGAGCGCGTCGAGACGCTCGATCGACGGCTCGTCGCTCTCCTTCTCCAGCGCCACCTGCTCGATCTCGAGCTGGAGGATCCGCCGCTGGACGACGTCGATCTCGGTCGGCAGCGAGTCGATCTCGATGCGCAGCTTCGACGCCGCCTCGTCGACCAGGTCGATCGCCTTGTCGGGCAGGAAGCGGTTGGTGACGTAGCGGTCGGACAGCACCGCCGCGCTGACCAGCGCAGAATCCTGGATGCGCACGCCGTGGTGGACCTCGTAGCGCTCCTTGAGACCGCGCAGGATCCCGACGGTGTCCTCGACCGACGGCTCGCCGACGTAGACCTGCTGGAAGCGGCGTTCGAGCGCAGGGTCCTTCTCGACGTACTTGCGGTACTCGTCGAGGGTGGTCGCCCCGATCATCCGTAGCTCGCCGCGGGCGAGCATCGGCTTGATCATGTTGCCGGCGTCCATCGCGCCCTCGGCGGCACCGGCGCCGACGATCGTGTGCAGTTCGTCGACGAAGGTGATCACCTCACCCTCGGCGTCGGTGATCTCCTTGAGCACCGCCTTCAGCCGTTCCTCGAACTCACCGCGGTACTTGGCGCCGGCGAGCATCGAGCCGATGTCGAGGGCGATGATCCGCTTGTGCTTCAGCCCCTCGGGGACGTCGCCGTCGGCGATGCGCGACGCCAGGCCCTCGACGATCGCCGTCTTGCCGACGCCGGGCTCGCCGATCAGCACCGGGTTGTTCTTGGTGCGCCGCGACAGCACCTGGATGCAGCGGCGGATCTCGTCGTCGCGCCCGATGACCGGGTCGATCTTGCCCTCGGCGGCGCGGGCGGTCAGGTCCTGGCCGTACTGCTCGAGGGCGCCGAACTTCTCCTCCGGATTCTGGTCGGTGATGCGGTGCGAGCCGCGCACCTCGGCCATCGCCTGGAGCAGCTCCTCGGACCCGACGTCGAGGCGGTCGTTCATCGCCAGCAGGAGGTGCTCGACCGACAGGAAGTCGTCGCGCAGGTCCGTGCGGTACGTCTCCGCGTTGGCGACGACGTTGTTCAGCTCCTTGTTCAGCCGCGGCTCATCGCCGCCGTACGCCTTGGGCAGCTTGGCGACCGCCTCGTCGGCCCGGTTGCGGACCATCAGCGGCGCCTGGCCGAGCTTGGCGAGGATCGCCGGCACGATCGTGCCGTCCTGGCGCATCATCGCCCCGAGGACGTGATCCGGGGTCAGCTCGGGGTTGGACAGCTCGCGGGCGCGATCGATCGCCGAGGCGAACGCCTCCTGGGTCTTGATCGTCCACTTCTTGGGGTCGAACGCCACGGTTGCCTTTCGATTCAGCGTTATGAATATAGAAACCTTGAGTGTGAGTGTATCAAGTTCGCCGGATGCCGGCAACGGTTCCTCGTCGTCTGCGCACGTTCGCGGCCACCCGGGCCGGCTCGCCGGTGTCGGAACCGTCGTCGTGGTGCGCTCGGTCACGCCGCTGGCATCCGCAGCCCGCTCTCCGGGCCGGCAGTGGCCGGCATCAGGCGTCAGGTGAGAGCGAACCGCCGTAGATCTGCCAGGCGAGCAGCGACTTCGCGACCAGGCTGAGCACCAGATAGGTCCGCTCGCCGAACAGGTAGCCCGACCACTTCCCGACCCGTCGATACTGCAACCATTGGTTGAGCCCGAAGCTGAAGAACAGGACGGTCTCGGCCACGACGATGCCGTAGACGAACCCGGGCACTTCGTCGGCCGTCACGACGTTGAACCAGATGGCGACCCACGGCGCGACACCGGCGAGCGTGCCGAACCAGAACGGCAGCATCGTGGTGAGGTTCCGATCGGGCGGGTTGAAGCGCTCCTGCAGCCAGCCGAACAGGATCATCGCGACGTTGGCGCCGGCGATGGCGATCACCGCCGTGATCTCGGTGATCCCCGAGTAGAACGCGATGAGCAACACCATCACCGTCGCGCTCAGCGAGTACTCGACCCACCGGAATCGGTTGATCCCCTGCCGCAGATCGGCCTCATAGGTCGCACGACCGAAGGTGGCGGTGACCAGATGATCGATCGATGCGAGCGCCAAGAAGACCGCGACCGCCGCACCGATGCGCACGTCGAACAACGTCTCGGCGTCGGGCAGCCGAGTGCCGGGCGGTCCCTGAGGCGGCGCCGTCGTGACGGCGATCGCGAAGTCGCTCGCCAGGACGAGGATCAGCACCGCCTGCGCCGCATGCAACACGGCCAGGCCGAGGTTCCAGCGGCGCAGACCGGCGGCCCGGTCGTCGGTGAGCTCGATCACGACCATCGACGGTACCGGATACAGGCCCCGCCCACGATGCTCGAAGCCGACGAGGCGGGCGAGCGACGAACCCAAGGAACGTCACCGTCACCGTGCACGTCGCCGTGATCGGACTCCCCGCCACACCCCGTCGGTAGCGTCGAGGGCGTGTCCCGTGATCGTCCGCCGTATGTCGCCCAGGGGACGTGGCGGAGCGGGGCGCTCCACGTGTGGGGGTGGAACGGGATCGACACCGCGTCGATGGCGTGGCTCTACACGGGATTCCGCAAGATGGCCGCCGACGGCACCCGCAGCGGCTGGCACGACGCTCCGATCTCCTACGGCCCGATCGCCCGCGTCGCGATCGAGGTCCCGGGACGGCCGACGCTGCACGCCTCGTCGGTCCAGCTCGATCCGTTCGGTCTGACGGTCTGGCTGTCCGAGCTGCCGCGTGACGACCACCTCTCCGATTCGCTGGCCTGGTTTGCCCGGGTCGCCGAGCTCGCCCGGCGGACCGTCTCGACCGGCCACCTCACGCCGATCGTGGCCGACGAGGGTCCGTTCACCGTCGCCCGCTGGGTGCCGATACCGCCGCCGGAGGTCAACGCCACGCTCGAGGCGCTCGACGCGGCGATGCCGCCGATCTGCGTCGCCGGCTCGAGTGCGACGACCGAGCAGATCTTCGGGCGGACCGTCGACGGGCTGGCCCGGTCGTTCCTCGCCCAGGGCGGCTGGAAGCCCGAACTCGGCCGGCAGCGCAAGCCCCCGATCCAGGCGCTACGGGCGGTGTTCACCGCGCTCGCCAAGCCCGATCACGTGGTCCGCAGCGGCAGCGACGACTTCGACCTCGCCCTGCGCGAGCTGCGCGACGAGCTCGACCGCCATCGCCGGCGACTCGACGGTGAGCCGGTCGTCATCCCCCGGCTGCGGCTGCTGATCGCCGACGATCCTGGCGATCCATGGCAGGTGCGACTCGAGCTGGTCGACGACATCGACTCGATGCGCTGGTGCACCGCCAACGACGTGTGGGAGGGCAACGAGGCGTCGGTCGAGGTCGCCCGCGGCGCAGAGCGGCTCGACACCCTCCGGACGACGATCGGCGAGGTCGTCGACCGCATCGCGCCGGTCGTGCCCGGACTCGCCGAGCTGGCGACCCAGCACGAGCCGACCGGCGTCGAGCTCGACCTCGACACTGCGGAGGACTTCCTCGACATCGCCCCGCTCGAGCTGCAGCGGGCCGGGGTCGAGCTGATCGGCCCCGAACGCCTCGTGCGCACCCGCGTGTCGCTGTCCGGCGAAGCGGTACCCGCGCCGTCCGACGACCGGCGCACGAAGTTCGGCCGCGAGGCGATCATCGCCTGGAAGATGGTCGTCGGCGACGACGAGATCTCCGAGGCCGAGCTGGCCCGGGCGGTCGAGGCGGGCGCCACCCTGCTGCACACCGGGCACCGCTGGGTGCGCATCGACCCCGCCGAGCTGCGCCGCAAGCGCGACCGGATGACCGAGCTGGAGCGGACCAAGCAGCGGGTCGGCGCGCTCGAACTGCTCCAGCTCGCCAACGACGACGAGTCGTCCGCCGAGCGACCGCTGGTCACCATGTACGACGGATCACCCGACGGGGGTGCGACCACGTCGGGCGCTGACTGGGTGAGGGACCTCCTCGACGGCCTCCCCGACGACCGGCTCGACGAGGTGACCGAGTCGGCGGAGTTCGTCGGCGAGCTCCGCCATTACCAGCGCCGCGGCCTCGCATGGATGCAGTTCCTCGCCCGGCTCGGGCTCGGCGGGTGCCTCGCCGACGACATGGGCCTCGGCAAGACGGCCACCACGCTCGCCCACCTGATCGAACGACCCGGCCCGCACCTGGTGGTGTGCCCCCTGAGCGTGGTGCGCAACTGGCGGTCCGAGGCGGAGCGCTTCACACCGCAACTCGAGGTCACGGTCCATCACGGCACGAACCGGACGCGGGCCGGCGACGACGAACTGTTCGCCGCCGACCCGTCCCGCCAGCTCGTGATCACCACGTACGGCCTGCTGCCGCGCGATCTCGTCCACCTCGGCGAGCGCGAGTGGTCGACCGTCGTCCTCGACGAGGCGCAGATGGTCAAGAACCCGAACACCAAGAGCGCGAGGGCGGTCCGCCGCCTGCGCGCCGGCCAGGTCCTGGCGCTCACCGGAACACCGGTCGAGAACCGGCTCAGCGAGCTGTGGTCGATCCTCGACGCGGTGAACCCAGGGTTGCTCGGGAGCCTCGACAGCTTCCGCCGCCGCTTCGGGACACCGATCGAACGCAGCCACGACGAGGTCGCCGCCGCCCGCCTGCGGCGGATCACCCAGCCGTTCGTGCTCCGCCGCACCAAGGCCGACCGGGCGCTGATCCCCGACCTGCCGGACAAGATCGAGCAGATCGCCTACGCCCGCCTCACCCGCGAGCAGGGTGCGCTGTACCAGCAAGTCGTCGACCAGTTGCTGATCGACGCCGAGCAGTCGACCGGAATCCAGCGGCGGGGGCAGGTCCTGGCGGCGCTGACCCGGTTGAAGCAGATCTGCAACCACCCGGCCCACGCGCTGCGCGACGGTTCACGGCTCGACGGGCGCTCGGGCAAACTGTCGCGGTTCGACGAACTGGTCACGGTGCTGCTCGCCGAGGAGGAGCGGGCGCTGGTGTTCACCCAGTTCCGCGAGATGGGGGAGCTGCTGGTCCGCCACGTCCGCGAACAGCTCGGCCTCGACGTGCCGTTCCTCCACGGCGGTGTCACACGCAACGGTCGCGATCGCATGATCGACGCGTTCCAGGACCACTCCGGCCCGCCGCTCCTGATCGTGTCGCTCAAAGCCGGCGGCACCGGGCTCAACCTGACCGCCGCCAGCCAGGTCATCCACTACGACCGATGGTGGAACCCCGCGGTCGAGGACCAGGCGACCGACCGGGCGTGGCGCATCGGCCAGCACCGCACGGTCAACGTCCACAAGCTGGTGTGCGAGGGCACGGTCGAGGAACGGATCGGGGCCGTGATCGACGACAAGCGCCGCCTCGCCGACGCGGTGGTCGGCAACTCCGAGACCTGGCTCACCGAGCTGTCGACCGACCAGCTCCGCGACCTCGTCGTGCTGGAGGACGTCGAGTGAGCCGGCCTCGCAAGCCGTTCGGTGCGACCCATCCCGGCCGCCTGCCGGCGACGATGATCAAGGTCCTCGCTGCCGAGATGAGCGACCCGCAACGCCTGCGGCGTGGCAAGCAGTACGCCCGCGACGGCTCGGTCCTCGACATCGCGGTCGAGCCGGGGATCGTCACCTGCGAGGTTCAGGGTTCCCGGCCGACGCCCTACATCGCGTCGATCGAGGTCACCCGCGGCGACGGGATGCCGCTGCGGCGCGACGTCGTCACGCGGTGCACCTGCCCCGACGACGACAACTGGGACGACCACGCGTGCAAGCACACGATCGCCGCGATGTTCGCGTTCAGCGACGAGCTGCTCCTCGAACCCGAGCTGCTCGACCTGTGGCGCGGCCGGTCGGACGGACCGGTGGACCTCGACCCCCACACGGAGACCGACACGGAGACCGACTTCGACTTCGACTTCGACACCGACGCCGACAGCGACCCGACGCGCGCGCCGGCCGGCCGGCGCGGGACCCACCTCGACCCACCGCCACCTGCGGCTGGTCGGTGCCGACGACACCGGGACCACGTCGCCCGGGCGACGACCGCCCGCCGACCCGCTGCTCGAGCAGCTCCGACTGCCGGCCGGCACCTCGCTCCCGCCGATCCCCGACCTCGAACCAGCCGATTCGCTCCTGCCGCGGCGCGACGACCTGGCGGCGGTGCTGCGCGACGCCATCGCCCAGACGCGCGTCGACTGGGACTGAGCGCGGGCCAGAACCCACCGAGCGGCGCAATCGCGGCCCCGCAGGCCGGAATCCGACCACGCTCCGGGCGCGGTTCCTCAAGGACGTGTCAAGGACGAGAGGATCACCACCCTCGGCAGTGTTCGCGCACCTACACTCAGTGCATGGCCGGGATCATCTCGCCGGTAGCAGACGCCATGATCAACAACGTCGATCAGGTCATCCGCGGCAAGCGCGACCAGATCCGGCTGGCGCTGTGCTGCCTGCTCACCGAGGGACACCTGCTGCTCGACGACGTCCCGGGCACCGGCAAGACCAGCCTGGCCAAGGCGATCGCCAACTCGATCGCCGGCACCTGGAAGCGCGTCCAGTTCACCCCCGACCTGCTGCCCGCCGACATCACGGGCGTCATGGTGTACGACCAGCGGTCGGGGGCGTTCTCGTTCCGGGAGGGTCCCGTGTTCACGAACGTGCTGATCGGCGACGAGATCAACCGCGGGAGCCCGAAGACCCAATCGGCCCTGCTCGAGGTGATGGAGGAGCGCCAGGTCACCGCCGACGGCACCGGCCGTGCCGTGCCTCGCCCGTTCTTCGTCATCGCCACCGAGAACCCGCGCGACTTCCAGGGCACGTTCGCCCTTCCCGACGTGCAGCTCGACCGGTTCTCGATGCGCCTGAGCCTCGGGTACGCCGACGCCGACACCGAGGTGTCGGTGCTCGATCATTTCAACCGGTACCAGCGCGACGACCAGCTCAGCCCGGTCACCGACACCCGCGAGCTCGACAAGGCGATCGGCGAGATCGACGAGATCCAGGTGGCGCGGAGCATCAACGAGTACATCGTGCAGATCGCCAACGCCACCAGGGTCCACCCCGACCTGCGGCTCGGCGTCTCGATGCGGGGGACGATCGCCATGCTGCGGATCGCCCGCGCCTACGCCGCCACCGACAACCGCGACTACGTCACCCCCGACGACATCAAGGCGGTCGCCGCTCCGGTGTTCGGTCATCGCATGGCGGTGACCGCTGAGGCCGATCTGCGCGGCGTGCGGGTCGATACCGTGCTCGCCGACATCGTCGACGAGGTCCCGGTCCCCCGCTCCCGAGAGGGTTGATCGTTGCTCACCCGCTCCGGGCTCGGCGCGGTCCTGTCGGCACTGCTGATCGGTGGCCTCGGGTTGTGGTGGGGGTATGAGGAGCTGATCGTCGGAGCCTGTGGCGTCGTCGTGCTCGTCGTGCTCGCCGTGTGGGCGTCACAGCGGCCGCTTCGGGCGACGATCACCCGAACGGTCACGACGGTACGGGTCCCCCGGGGCGACCCGATCCGGGTGGCCTATCGGCTGCAGAACACGACCCGGTTCCGCTCCGGGCGGGCGACGATCCTCGACTTCTGCGACGACCAGGTCGCCCGCCTCCCGATCGAACCGGTCGAACCGGAGACGGTCGTGCGGGTCGACGGCCGCATCCCGACCCGGCGCCGGGGTGTGTTCCAGGTCGGCCCGTTCGGGGTCGAGCGGATCGACCCGTTCTGGCTCTCGGTCGGAACCCGGTACGACACAGCGACCAGCCTCGTCACCGTCCACCCGAAGGTGTACGGACTGATCGGACCGCACGGCGCCGCCCGGGTGATCGAGAGCGAGTCGGTCGTCCGCCGGGCGACGATCGATCCGATGTCGGGCTTCATCTCGATGCGCGAGTACGTCCCTGGCGACGACCCCCGGATGATCCACTGGCCGACAACCGCCCGGACCGGGACCCTGATGATCCGCGAGCACGTCGAGGTCAGGAGGCCGGAGTACACGATCGTCCTCGACACCGCAGTCGGGGCCGGCACGCCGGCCGACTTCGAGGAGGCGGTCGATGTCGCCGCCTCGCTCGCAGTCCACGCCATCCGCTCGGGGCTCGACGTCGTCGTCCGCACGACGAGCCGGCAGCATCCGGGCCGGCGGAGCGCACTCGTCGACGAGTCGATGGTCCTCGACCTGCTGACGCCGGTGCAGCAGACCACCGGCGCCGATCTCCTGCCGGTCGCCTCGCTGTTCGTGTCCGGATTCGATCAGACGTCGCTCGTCATGGTCACCGGTCCGGCCGGGCCATCGAGCGTGTTCACCGCCTCCGACCGGCTGACCGCGGTCCGCATCGGGCAGGGCGCCGTCGGCGGGAGCGGCATGATGGCCGCAGCCGACGCCAGAGACTTCGTGACGCGGTGGCGGAGCTGGAACACGTGAGCGGCCTGCACGGGAGCCGGCCGTGTTGCTGACGCGCCTGCGGGTGGGGGTGATCGGGCTGATCGCCGTCGTGCTCTCGCTCTCGGCGAGCGACGTGTTCGACCGCGCGACCTGGCAGCTCGTCCCCGCGGCGGTGCTTCCCGCCGCGGTCGCACTGCTGCTGATCGGGCGCGGGGCCCTGCTCCGCCTGCTCGGCGCCACCGCGACGGTGGTCGGTGCGCTGGCGATCGCGGTCGCGCTGTCCGGTGGATCACCCGGTGACGCCCTCGATGCGATCACCGACGGGCCGCAGCGGATGCTCTCCGCGGAGTGGCCGAGCCCGGACCGGCCCGACTTCGTCGGCTCGGTCGCCGCCGTTCTCGCGCTGACGACCGCCATGTCCGCTGAACTGGCGACGCGCCGCCGCTGGCACCTCCTTCCACTCGTCCCGCTCGTCGTCCTCCAGGTGGCGATCATCGCGATGAGCGCCCCGATCGGTGTCCGGCTGGTGTGGCTGCTACCGGTCGGGCTCTTGTCGATCGGCTTCTCGACGCTGCGCACCGAAGGGGTCGGCGACGAGCAGCTCTCGCTGCTGCGCGGCGAGCGGCGCCTGATCCCGCTGGCCGCCGTCGCCACCGCGGTCGCCGCACTCGTCAGCGTTCCGGTCGGGATCGGGCCGCGCGCCGACCCCCGCCGGAACGACCCGCCGCAGGAGACCGCGCCGCTCCTCGACCCGATCGAGGCGACCCTTGCGCTGCGGGCGATCGACCCCCCGGTCAGCCTCCACGAGATCCGCGGCGAGCCAGGCACCCTGCTTCCCTCCCGCTGGCGAACCGCCGCCCTCGAAACCTACGACGGGCAACGGTGGTCGCCCGACCTCGTCCTTCGCCCGATCGGTCGCACGCTCGGTCCGGCCGACGACGGGGCGATCGCCGTCACCGTGCGATTCCTCGACGACGACCTGTCGCTCGTCCCGCTCGCCGGCTCGCCGGTCTCGGTCGACGCCGCGGTCGAGACCGACGACCGACGGACGATCGTCCGGTTGCTGACGCGCCCCGGGCCGGCCGACGAGATCGCCGTGACGACCAACGTGGCACCGACCGCGAGCGAGGTTCCGGCGGCCCAGCTCGCGACCCGGCCGATCGACGAGTCGGTGTCGGGATTCACCGAGCTCGCGGAGACGATCGCCGGCGACGGCGCGGTCGTCGATCAGCTCCGGTCGATCGAGCAGACGATGCGCAACGAGTTCGTGCTGCAGCCCGACGCACCGGGCGGTGGCGTCCAGCGGGCGCTGATCGACCGCTTCCTACGCGACACCAAGCGGGGGAACGCCGAGCAGTTCACGACCTCGTTCGTGCTGCTCGCCCGCTCGCTCGGCGTCGATGCCCGCGTGGCGACCGGGTACCAACTCGAGCCCGAGGCGCGTGGCGAGGACATCCAACTCCGATCGTCCGATGCCCGGATCTGGCCCGAGGTGCGGCTCGTCGACGGTCGTTGGCTCTCGTTCGACCCGGTCCCGGCCGAGGCGGTGAGCGATGCCGCCGAGCCGTCACCCGACCCGCAGGTGCAGACGCCCGCCGCCCCACAGCCGCCGATCGACGCGCCCCCGAACCGAACGACGACGCGCCGCTCGTCGACGACGCCGCCGACCGCGCGACGTCGGGCACGCTCTCGAACGCCGTGCTCTGGCTGGTGCGCGGTGCCGCGGTGGTCGGCGTGTTCCTGATCCCGGTGCTGATCGTGCTCGGCGTGATCTACGGGCTGAAGACCCGACGGCGACGGCGGCGGCTGCGGGCGTGGGCGCCCGAGGTCCGCATCCGCGGGCTGTGGGCCGTGGCGACCGACGCGCTCGTCGACGCCGGGCTGTCGATCGAGCGGTCGGCGACCGATCGCGAGATCGCGTCCGACGGGGAAGCGCTGGCCGCCGAGGCGGTTCCCGAACTGCACCGGCTGGCGACGCTGTCCAGCGCAGTCACGTTCGGCGCCCCGCCACGGCCCGACCTGCTCGCCGAGGACGCAGCGTGGTGCCTGGAGGAGGTCGAGCGGTCGATGAGCGCGTCCTTCACGAGGTGGCAACGCATCCGCTGGCGGCTCAACCCCCGATCGCTGCGCCCGGCAACGCGCTCACCCGTCGACGCCTGACCGACGAGGAACGCGCCGGTGACGTCAAGGACGCGAACGAGCCAGGACGCGGCGAGTGACCGTCGCGTCACCCGGCCCGTGCGTCAGCCGGTCTGGCTTGGTCGGCCGGTCGCACGTGCCTCAACCGGTGGCCCGGTCGTCGGCGGTGCGGTCGGCGGCGGCGCGCTCGGCGGCACGGTCGTCAGGGCCACGGTGGTCGGGGGCGCGGTCGGGGGCGCGGTCGGCGGCACGGTCGACGGCGGCGGGATCGACGGCGGGGTCGACGGCGGGGTCGACGGCGGGGTCGTCGGCGGGGTCGACGGCGGGGTCGACGGCGGGGTCGATGGCGGGGTCGTCGGCGGCGGCGCGGTCGACGGGGGCGTGGTCGACGGCGGCACGGTCGTGGTCGCCGGGGCATTGGCGGTGACCGTGACGGTGGCGACCGGCGACAGCGCCGCGCCATCGCCCACCTGATAGGTGAACGTCACGACGTCCTCCGAGGCGACCAGCACGGTCACGTTCAGCCCGTCGATCGCGAGGACGATCCCCGACGGATCGACGAGGTTGGTGACGGTGAGCACATCACCGTCCGGATCACCGGCGTCGAGCGCGATCTCGGCCGGAACGCCGGCGGTGACGTCCGACGCCTGGTCGTCGGCGAACGGCGCCGCGTTCACGCCCGGGCCGGTCACGGTCACCGTCGCCGGCGCCGACACGCCGCCGTCGGCGTCGACGACGGTGTACGCGAACGTGGCCGAGCCCTCCCCGGCCTGCGGGTCGACGCGGACGGTCCTGCCGTCGGCGAGCAGGATGACCGTCCCGGTCTGCCCGTTCTCGAACGTGACCGAGGCCGGAACCGATTGCACCCGAAGCGCGCCGGCGTCACCGTCGGGATCGCTGTCGTTGGCGACGACGTCGACCGCGGCCGGACCGGCACTGGCGTCGATCGAATCGGGGGCCGCAACCGGCGCGACGTTGTCGATGCGCAGCGAGATCGGCACGACCGCCGCCAACCCGCCCGGGTCCTGCACGCGTACCGTCCAGCTCCACGTGCCGGTACCGGCACCGGCACCGTCGATCAGCACCCGCCGGGCCTCGGTCGTCACGAACGGCGGCGCGCCTTGCGAGCCGACGATCGCGAGCACCTCGTCATCGCTGGCCAGGTTGCTCACCGGGATCTCGCGCGCCTCGTTGCGTCCCATCACGATGGTGACCGGTTGGGCGACCGGGTCCTGGTTCACGTCGATCGTGATGCTGCCGGTCGCCCGCTGGCGGCAGCCGTTGACGACCGCGTACGTGATCGTCACGTTGCCGCTCTCGCCCGGCGGCGGCGTGTACACCCCGTTCGAGTAGCCGGTCGGAGCGACCAGGTCGACGATCGTCCCGTTCGACGAGAAGGCCGCCGGATCGGCGGCGATCGGCTGCTGGTAGCCGGTGGTGAGGAAGACGTCGCTGGCGGTCGGGCTCGAATCCGCGCACGGCAGCACCGCGACCCGCAGGACCGCCGAGTCGGTCAGCTCACCGTCGCTGACCTCGTAGGAGATCGTGGCCGTCCCGGACGCACCGGCGACCGCGGAGAACGTGATCGAGCGGCCGTCGCTGACCGACGCCGTCCCGAGCGACGAGTCGGGTCCGCCGATGAGCGACATCGTGAGCGGGTCGCCGTCGGGATCGGAGTCGTTGTACAGCACCGAGGCGGTCACGCTCCCCCCGTTCACCACTTCGGCACTGTCGTCGACGGCCACCGGCGGACGGTTCAGCGGTTCGAGCACGACGAGGGTCACCTGGGCCGAGTCGATGAGCCCCCCGCCGTCCTCGATCGTGTACTGGGCTTCGATCGCCCCGACGAAGTCTGCCGCCGGTCTGATCGTGACCAGGTTGCCGGACAGCGAGACCTCACCGTTGCCCGACGTGCGGACCAAGCTGACGACCGACAGCCCGCCCGGCGTATCGTCGGGGTCGAAGTCGTTGGCCAGGACGTCGATCGTCGTCGCCGTCCCGGGGCCGGGTATGCGGCGTATGTCAGCCGACGCGATCGGCGCCTCGTTGGCCCGGTCCTCGATGAACACGCTGAGGCGACCGAGCGACACCGCGCCATCGCCGTCGGCGACCTGGTAGTTGATCGTCGTGAACCCGGTCTCGGACCCCGCCGTGAACACGATCCGGTTGCCCTCGCGAACCGCCGAGCCGAGGGTCGGTGCGGTCGACGACACCACGACCAGCTCGCCGGCGGACCCGTCCGGGTCCTCGTCGTTGGCGGCCACGTCGATCGATGCGGACTCCCCGACCTCGACCCGGAGGGTGTCGGGGACGGCGACCGGAGGCTCGTTGGTGATCGCGGGCTCCCTGACGCTGACGATGATCGACGCCGAAGCCCGCAGGCCTTGGGAGTTCGTGACCTCGTAGGTGCACCGGAACGCGCCGGAGCGGCCAGCCGGCGGATCGAACCGGACCTGATCGTCGGCGGTGACGGCCGCGGTCCCGCCGGCCGGGCATCCGGGCGCACCGACGATCGTCGGGCGCTCGCCGGACGGGTCGCCGTCGTTGCGCAGCACGTCGACGGTCACCGACTCGTCGACGAACGTGAACGTCGAGTCGTCCTGGGCGTACGGCGGTTCCGGCAGGGGCTCGGGGAGCACGGTGATCGCCACGTCGCCGGCGACCTCGTGACGGTTCCCGTCACTGACGGTGTAGGTGAACCGGGCGGTGGCCGACTCGCCGTCGACCAGGTCGGCGGCCGTGAACTCGATCCGGTTGCGACCGACGATCGCCACGTCGCCGCGATGATCGTCCGGCTGGGTCACCTCGACGACCACCAGCGGGTCGCCGTCGGGGTCGATGTCGTTCGCCGTCACATCGATGTCGACCGTGCGGCCGACGACGGCGGTCTTGGAGTCCGGGCTGACGACCGGCGGTCGGTTCGGCTCGATGTCGTCGATGACGGCGACGAGCACCCCGCCGCGCACTCGATGACCGCGGCCGTCTCCGACCTCGTAGTCGAACGGCACGAGCAGCGGCGACCCCGCCCGTGCGACGATCGACAGCACGTCGCCCTCGACGTCGACCTCGAGCCCCTCGGGGAGCGGCTCGACGACGCTGAGGGTCAGCGGGTCGCCATCGGGGTCGACGTCGTTGACGAGGACCGACAACGGCGACTTCACCCGCGCCGTAGCCGGATCGCGTCGGGCCGAACGACGGGCGGCCGGTTGGCGTCGCCGATGCTGGCGACCTCGACGCGCACCTCGACGACGTCACCCGCCGCCTCGAACGAGTCGACCGGACGATACGAGAACGTCGCCGTACCCTCGAACCCGGCGATCGGCTCGAAGCGGAGCGCTGGCAGTCCGGAGGGCCCGAGGGTCTCGGTCACCTCGCCGAACCCCTCCGGCGGCGAGAAGGAGCCGATTCGCAACGGATCGCGTTCGGGGTCGATGTCGTTGAGCAGCACCTCGACCACCACCGGGGTGTTGGGTCCGGTCTGCGCCTCGTCGGCGGCCCCGGTCGGGGGCTGGTTGCTGGAATCGGCCGGCAACATCGCGATGGCGACCACGGCCGTCGCTTCGGTCCCGTTGCCGTCGGCGATCGTGTACCCGAACGTGTCGGCGCCGACATAGCCGGGGTCTGGCGTGTAGACGACGGTCGTCGCCGTGCCGATCTCGGCCGTGCCGTGCCCCGGCCGCTCGACGTCGACGACGACGATCGCCTCGCCGTCGGGGTCGTAGTCGTTGGCGGTGACCGGGATCGACACCGGCGTACCCGATCGGGCGGTCACCGGGTCGTCGACCGCGACCGGCGGGTCGTCGAGCCCGTTGTCGTCCGGCTCGCGGACCTCGATCCCCCCGGTTCCGCCGTCGTCGGCGATCGCATCACCCTCGGGGCCGTCACCATCGTCGAGAACCTCACCCTCGTCACCGAGAACGAGCACGCTGTTGTCGTTCTTGTTGATCCGGGTGATGCCCCACGGGTTGATCGCCCACACGAAGTTGCCGGCGCGATCGTCGACCCAGACGAGATCGACGGTCGACACGACGTCGAGGGCGGCGTCCGGGGCGACGCTGGCAGGCTGGTCGTCGAGCACGCGACCGTCCCGCCAGTCGAAGCGCACGATCGCGGTCGGACCACGGCGCACGAGGGCGGCCGCGTCACCGGCGATCGCCAGCAGGTCGCTCCCGTCGATGTCCAGGCCCGCGACGTTCGAACGCTGCACGATCCCGTCGGACCCGATGCACCACAGATCGTCGTCGGCGCCGACCCAGCCACAACGGTTGGGCGGTCCGGGCCGCTGGACGACGATCTCGCTCGGGGCGGCGGTCGTCGGCAGCGCGACCCACGGCCCATCGTCGAATCGGGCGCGGCGCCCGTCGGCGTCGACGAGCAACGGTTGGTTGCCGACCAGCGACAGCTCGGCGGTGGGGGCGCCGATCGGACGTGAGGTGCTCGCCGCCGAGGCGGTCGAGGAGGTGCGCACGACGCGATCGTCGACCACCGACCACACCGAGCCGTCGGGCGCGACCACCGCGGTGGCGGCCGACTCGACGGTGAAGGCGATCGATTCGCCGCTGTTGGGGAGCAGGTTGGCGGTCTCGTCGAGCGGGTTCACGACGACCAACCCTGCGGGACCGACCCCGGCGATCACCCGCCCGGTGCCGAGCGGTGCGAGGCCCTGCGGGGAGCCGAGGCGCAATTCGGCCGAGTCGATCGGGCGCACCTCGGCGGTGTTGTCGTTGAGCAGGTAGGCACCCGACGCGCCCTCGACCACGATCAGTTGCTCGCCGGGTGCGCCGACCTCGAGGCTGGCGAGCGCCCGCCCGCCGAACCCGTCGGCGAGCACGACGCGCCCGGTCGGCCGGTGCACGAACCAGCGCGCCGCGCGCGAGGAGGTGGCGTCGATCGCCGGCAGCCCCTCGGAACGGATGACGACCACGAGCGCGGCGAAGCCCAGGACGGTGGCCAGCATCGCGGCCACCGCCTGACGCCAGGTCACGGTCGACATCGGCACTCCTCCACGGTACGACGAGGGGCGGAAACACGTCGCGCATGGTGTATCGGCACGATCGGAACGGACCTTGAGCAGAAATCCGAAGAAATCCGGGCGCACCCATCGCGCGTCATCGACCGCCGTATTCTGCGGCTGTGGACATCGTCGTGCGAACCCCCCATGGTGCCGCCGACATCTCGATCCGAGCCCACGCGCCGACGACGACCGTCCACGATCTGGTCCGGCTGGTCACCGGGCAGGCCGTCCCGCCGGTGGCCGAACTCGACGGACGAGCGATCGACACCAGCCAGACGATCGCAGCGGCGGGCGTGGCGATGGGGTCGGTGATCGACACGACCGCCAGCGATCTCCACGCGACGCCCGCTGCGGTCGCCCTGCTCCAACTGGCCGGCCGCGGTGCAGGATCGGTCCGACCGTTGGCCCCCGGGCGCTACCGCCTCGGCCCAGGGCGGCGGATCAACGCCGGCGAGTTGGATTCCGCGCCGGTCGAGATCACCGAGCTCGAGCTGACCGTCGGCGACGACGGGACGGTCGAGGCCTGGCCCGGCTACTCGGGGGCGGTGATGATCGGTGGCCAGCGCATCTCGGGTCCGACGCGCTGGAGCGGTGGCATGCTCGCCGTCGACGGACGGGTGTTCGCCGTCGAGTCGCCGCCGATCGAGCCGGCGCGCCGACTCCTCGGCCCGCCCGACGCGGCGGGGCTCGTCCCGTTCAGCCGCCCCCCGCGGGCCGGCGACGACGGCCCGCGCCTGCTCGTCGTCGATGCCGTCCGCGACGCGATGGCCGCCCGCGCGACCCTGTGGAGGCAGCGGGCCGGGGACCTGGCCGCGTTCACCGTGCCGATCGGCCTCGCCGGCGATCCGCCCGGGCCGATCACGATCGACCTCGGCACCGAACGCGGCGTCGCCCTGGTCGGTACCGACGAGTTCGCGCTCGCGCTGGCGCGAACGATCCTCGTCGAGTCGTGCACGCTCCACGGCCCCGCCGACCTCGACATCGCAATCGCCACACGGCCGGACCGGCTCGGGCGGTGGGACTGGGCGAAATGGCTCCCCCACCTTCGCACCACCGGGGTCCCGCAGTTCATCACCGACGATTCCCGCCTCCACGAATGGGTCGCCCAGCGTCATGCTCGGTCGGTCAACACCGCCGGGCAGCTCTCGCCGTCGCACCTCACACTGCTCGTCGTCGACGACGAAGCGCTGTGGTCGAGTCGGCACTCGCCGCTCGTCTCGCTGCTGTCCTCGCACCCGGTCGGGCTGCGCATCCTCGCACTGACCGATCAGGTCGATCGGGCGCCAGCCGCGTGCACGGCCGTCGTCACCGAGACCGACAGCGACACGGCGCGCCTGCTCGTTCCCGATCGACACGTCGACGTCGAGGGCATCGTCGCCGCGCTGGCCGAGACCCGGACGGCGTGCACCGTCGCCCGGCACCTCGCGCCGCTGGAGGACACCGAACAACTGACGATGGACGCGGTCGCCGGCACCGAGTCCGCTCCCGACTCGCTGCGCACGCTCTTCGCGCCGATCGCCACCGATGTCGACGGCATCGTCGAACGATGGAACGGGGCCGCGACGTCGCTGCCGGAGCGGCTGCGCGTGCCACTCGGGCTGAGCGCAGGCCAGCCGCTCTCGATCGACGTCGGCCCCGACCACAACGTCCTCGTCCGGGGAACGAGTGCCGAGCTGGCGGCCGGCGTGGCGATCAGCATCGTCGGCGCCATGGCCGCGCAGCTCCCACCGTCGGCGCTGCGCATCGTCCACGTCGCCTCGCGGGCGAACACCGGGATGGATCGCATCGACGACCTTCCTCACTTCGCCGGACGGTTCAGCGAGCCGGGCGCCGCCGAAGCGACCCGGCTGATCGTCCGCCTGGCCAGCGTGATCGGCGGGATCGACCCCGACCGCGAGCGGATCGTGGTCGTCCTCGACGACGCCCAGCGCACGGCGACGGCGTCGCCCGGTCTCGCCAGCGGGCTGATCGAGCTGGCCGAGGCGCTCCCGGCACTGCAACTCGTGCTCACGACCGAGAGTCGCCATCCCGACACCGACCAGTTGCCGCTTCGCTCCTTCGCCGTGCAGATCGCTGTCGACGACGCGGCCGGCTCCCCCAGGGGGTCGGTGCGCATCGACAGCGAACGGCTGCACCTCCCGTTCGTGCCGTACCACCGACCCGAACCGATCGGGCCGGCCGGGCTGAGCGTCCGCCCCGCCGTGTACGGCCGGACGTTCTCCGCCCTCGAACGACGGCTCGACCTGCTCGCCCGGCGGGCTGCCGCCGGCTCGCCCGACGACGACGTGGGCCGGCTGTTCGACGCGCTCGGTCACGCCGCGCAGCTGATCGAGCAGCCCCCGTCGCCCGTCCTCGTTCCGCGCCCGCTCCCGCCGACCCACCGGTCGACCGAGCTGCTCGCCGAGAAGGCGGGGGACGCGATCCCGATCGGGTTGATCGACCTGCCCGAGCACCTCGACGCAACGCCGCTCTGGTGGCAACCGGGACCGCGAGGCTCGATGCTCTTCCTCGGATCGCCAAGGTCGGGGGTCGACGCCGCGCTCTCAACGCTCATCCTCGGCGTCGCCGCTCGGTTCTCCGCCGACGACCTCGAGGTCCACGCGATCGATCCGGTCAACCGCCGCCGCGAGGCGGCCCGACTGCTGCCCCACGCCGGCTCGATCCTCGCGCCCGATCGGATCACCGAGGTCGCAGCGCTGCTCGACCAGCTCGCCGACGAGGCCGAGCGGCGGCTGGCGGCCGGGGCGTCAGCCGGCTCCGGCGCGCCGGCCGTGCTCCTCCTCGTACACGACCTCGGCCAGCTCCGCCGTCTGTTCACCGGGCGCGGCGACCTCGCGCGACGGCTCGACGCTGTCGCTCGGGCGGGCGCCGTCAACATGAACATCGCGGCGACCGCGTATCGGGTCGAGGAAGCGGGCTCGCTGCTCGGACTGGTCGGCGATCGCCTGGTCGGCGCGATGGCCGAGCCCGCCGACTACGACACCCTCGGCGTCGTCGACCCGACGGCGATCGAGGGCCAGGTCGGGCGGTGCTACTCGACCGCTACCGAGCGGATCGTGCAGCTTGCGACGCCGCCGGACATGTTGACGGCCGAGATCGAGGGGATGCTGGCCGAGCCGGCCGGCTCGCCGCTGCCGCGGCCGCACGCCGTCGAGACCGATCGGACGAACCGGTGAGGCGCACCCCCCGGCGCGGCGACGGGGTCGGTATCGAGTACACGCGGACGGTCCTGCGAGGCGTCCGCTTCGACCGCGACGAACCCGACCGCGTGCACGCCATCGCCGAGCTGCCGATCCGCGCCCCCGGCGACGAGCTGAGCACGGTCGACGCCTTCGTCCGCCTCCGAGCGGAGCTGGGGAACCCGGAAGCGCCGACCCGCATCGGGGTCTTCCCACCCGGCGCGTCGCTGCAGCGCATCGACACGACGGGGTCGACCGGACCCGAGCTCAACCGCCTCCGCGCCGAGCTCGAGGAACGCTTCGGCGTCACGTCGACGATGCTGGCCGACGAGGGACCACGACGGTGGCTGATCACGCTGGTCTGGGACACCGACGCACTCCGGACCATCGAGCGGCTGGCCGAGCGCGCCGGCTTCACCGACGTCGCGATCGAACCGAGCCCGGTGGCGATCTGCAGGGTCGCGTCGGCGGCGACGACATGGCTTCGGCGCGACGCGACCGACGGGGAGGCGTTCCGGCTCGTCGCCCGCGCCGGCGTGCCGGTCGCGGCGATCACCGACGACACGATCGGGCGACCCCACCCCAACCTCGACACCCGGCACGCGCCGGTCTCGTTCGGGCTGTTCGACACCCACCACGACGCCGGCGACCTCGCCGTCCTCGTGCAGCGCGTCGACGACCACGTCGCCATGCGGGACGATCCGCACGGTGACCTGGTCGTCGGCGGCCGTGAGTACCCGCCCTACCCGATCCACGACATCCGCTCCGCGCAACGCCAGTGTGTCGCGCTCGGCGCGGCGCTCGGCGCCGCCGGGCTCGCCGGGCGGGCCCGCCCGGTCGACGTTTCCGTGGTGGCCGTGCCAGCCGACGAGGCCGACCGCCCGTGGGCGATCGAACGGCTGACCGACCTCGCCCCGCCACCCTCCTCGGCAACCGCCGGGGCGATCAGGCGGGCCGGGGCACGGGTGGTCCCCCGGCGGGCGGGTGCCCGCCGGACCGGCGATGGGTCATGACCCGTCGTCGCCGGATCGGCCCCGGTCGAACACGGCGAGCGTCTGACGCAGCGGGACGAGTTCGCTTCCGCTCTGGTGCCGCTCGGCGTCGGCGATCGCATGGAACATCAGCTCGCGAGCCTGCTCCAGCTCGGTGCGCAGCCGATGGTTCTCCGCTTCGAGCCGCATGACCCGGCGGATGCCCTCGAGGTTCATCCCCTCGCTGGTCAACTCCGCGATCCGCCGCAGCACAGCGATGTCGTCGTCGCTGTAACGCCGGTTGCCCCCCTCGGTGCGAGCCGGCGCGACCAGGCCGCGGCGCTCGTAGATGCGCAACGTCTGCGGGTGCATCCCCGCCAGCTCGGCGGCGACGGAGATGACGTACACCGCTTGGGTCCGTGATCGATCGGTCATGTCAGCTTCGTCCTCGGGTTCACCGTAGTGGCTGCCGCCAGTCGCTCGATCGCATCGCGCTGACCGTCGTTGAGCACCTCGGGCACCTGGACGTTGACGGTGACGATCAGGTCGCCGACCCGGTGCTTGGTCGCGATCCCCTTCCCCCGGACGCGATGCCGGCTCCCGCTCTGGGTTCCGGGCTTGAGCCGCAGGCGAACCGGCGACCCGTCGAGCGTCGGGACGTCGATGTCGCCGCCCAACGCCGCCTCGCTGAACGTCACCGGGACCGAGACGGTCAGATTGTCGTCGCTGCGCCCGAAGCGGTGATGCGGGGTGACGCTGAGCCGGACGAGCAGATCGCCCGCCGGCCCACCATTGCGACCCGGCCCACCGCGACCCTTGAGGCGGATCGTCTGGCCGTCGCGGACGCCGGCGGGGAGCCGCGTCTTGACCTCGCGCGGGCGCTTCTCGATCCCACTGCCACGGCACATGTCACACGGCTGGTCGATGGTCACGCCCTGCCCCTGACACCGCGGACAGGGCGACGACAGGGAGAACAGGCCCTGGTTGTCGTCGATCACGCCGCGGCCTCCGCAGTTCGTACAGGTGGTCGGCGACGTCCCCGGGCGCGCCCCGCTGCCGCCGCAGGTCGAGCACCGGGCATCGGTCGTGAGGAACAGCGTCGTCGTCATCCCCTTGACCGCGTCGGCGAAGTCGACCGTGAGGTGCGCCTCGATGTCGGCGCCGCGGCGCGGGCCGACGCCGGAGGGTGCGCCGCTCCCACCCCGACCCCGGCCGAACATGTTGCCGAGCAGGTCGCCGAGGCCGCCGGCTCCGGACATGTCACCCACGTTGAACGAGAAGCCCCCGGGTCCGCCCGACTGCGCACCGCCCATGCCGCCGAGGGGGCCGAGCCGGCGGACCTCGTCGTACTCGGTGCGCTTGGCATCGTCGCCGAGCACGTCGTAGGCGGCGGAGATCTCCTTGAACCGCTCCTCGGCGGCTGCGTCACCCGGGTGCCGGTCGGGATGGGATTCGCGGGCGAGCTTGCGGTACGCCTTGGTGACCTCCTTGGCGGTGGCGCCTTCGTCCACGCCCAGGATCTTGTAGTAGTCCTTCTCGAACCACTCGCGTTGTGCGGTCATGCGTGCTCACCTCCCAGTTCGCGCCGCCTTCGTCGGTGCCCGCCCGACGGAACCGGGGTGCGGCGATCGGTGATCGTGCGATCGGGCTCGGTCGTCGGGCGAATCGGTCGTCGGTTCAATCGGTCCTCGGGTCAGTCGGTCGTCTTGACCATCGCCGGTCGGAGCGTGCGACCCTTCCAGCGGTACCCGCTGCGGAGAACCTCGGCAACGACCGGGGGGCCGCCCTCGACCGGCTCGTGCGCCACCGCCTCGGCCACCTCGGGATCGAACGGCTCGCCGTGCAGGTCGAGTGTCTCCAGGCCCTGACGCTTCAGCTCGGTCAGCATCTGGTTCAACAGCGGTCCGATCTCGTCGGGGTGCTGCAGGTACGCGGCTTCGGCGGCGTCGAGGACCGGCAGCAGGGCCTCGGCCAGCCGGCCGCTCGCCCGCTCGGCGTCGGCCTGCGCCTGCGCGCCGGAGCGGCGCCGGAAGTTGTCGAAATCGGCTTGGACCCGCTGGGCCAGCGCCCGGTACTCCTCCCGCTCGGCCAGCAGCGCGTCGACGTCGACGTCGTCGGCGGTGACCGGACGTTCGGCGTCGTCGGTCGGGTCGTCGCCGGACGGGCGGCGGAGTGAGTCGGTGATGTCGTCGATCTCGCTCGCCCGTTCGGGGCCGGCGTCGTCGGGCGCGCCGTCGACGATCCCGCCGTCCGGCGCGGGTACCGCCTGCTCCGCGTCGTCGATGCCCTGCTGGGCAGGGTCGACCAGGTCACCATCTCCCAGGTTCGAGATCACCGCGGCCTCAGTTCTGCTCCTCGACGATCTCGGCATCGACGATCTCGTCGTCGCTCGACGTGTCGGCGCCGGCCTGGCCCGAGGCCGAACTGCCGTCGGCCCCGGCGTCGCGCGCCGCCGCCTCGTACAGCTTCTGGCTGAACGCCTGGCTGGCGGTCATCAGGGCCTCGGTCGCCGACTTGATCGCCTGGGAGTCCTCGCCGGCGATCGCCTTCTTCAGGTCGGCGAGCGGCTGCTCCACGGCCTGCTTCTCTTCGGCGGGCACCTTGTCGCCCTGCTCGCGCAGGAGCTTCTCGGTCTGGTAGACGAGCGAGTCGGCGTTGTTACGGATCTCGGCCTCCTCCCGGCGGGCGCGATCTTCCTCGGCGTGGGCCTCGGCGTCTTTGACCATCTGCTCGATGTCGCGCTTGTCGAGCGTCGACTGCCCGGTGATCGTCATCGACTGCTCCTTGTTGGTCGCCCGATCCTTGGCCGATACGTGCACGATGCCGTTCGCGTCGATGTCGAAGGTGACCTCGATCTGCGGGACGCCGCGAGGTGCCGGCGGGAGATCGACGAGCTGGAACTTGCCGAGCGTCTTGTTGTACTGCGCCATCTCGCGCTCGCCCTGGAGCACGTGGATCTCGACCGACGGCTGGTTGTCCTCGGCGGTGGTGAACACCTCGGTGCGCTTGGTCGGGATCGTCGTGTTCCGCTCGATCAGCGTCGTCATCACGCTGCCCTTGGTCTCGATGCCGAGCGACAGCGGGGTGACGTCGAGGAGCAGGACGTCCTTGACGTCGCCGCGCAGTACGCCGGCCTGGATCGCGGCGCCGACCGCGACCACCTCGTCGGGGTTGACCGTCTTGTTCGGCTCCTTGCCCGTCAGGTCCTGTACGAGCTCGGTGACGACGGGCATCCGGGTCGACCCGCCGACCAGGATCACGTGGTGCAGGTCGCCCTTCTTGACGCCTGCGTCGCTGAGCGCTTGCTCGAACGGCACCCGGCACCGCTCGATGAGGTCGGCGGTCATCTCCTGGAACTTGGAACGGCTGAGCGACTCGTCGAGGTGGAGCGGACCCTCGGCCGTGGCGGTGATGAACGGCAGGTTGATCTGGGTCTGCTGCACCTGGCTCAGTTCGATCTTGGCCTTCTCGGCGGCCTCCTGCAGCCGCTGCTTGGCCATGCGGTCCTGGCTGAGGTCGACGCCGTGGGCGTTCTTGAACTGCTCGACGAGCCAGTCGATGATCCGCTGGTCCCAGTCGTCACCGCCGAGGCTGGTGTCGCCGTGGGTCGACTTGACCTCGAACACGCCGTCGCCGATCTCGAGCACCGACACGTCGAACGTGCCGCCACCGAGGTCGAACACGAGGATCGTCTCGTCCTCGCTGCTCTTGTCGAGGCCGTAGGCCAGCGCTGCGGCGGTCGGCTCGTTGATGATCCGCAGCACCTCGAGCCCGGCGATCGTGCCCGCTTCCTTGGTGGCCGTGCGCTGCGCGTCGTCGAAGTACGCGGGGACCGTGATGACCGCCTGCGTGACCGAATCGCCGAGGTACGACTCGGCGTCACGCTTCAGCTTGCCGAGGATGCGCGCCGAGATCTCCTGAGGCGTGTACTGCTTGCCGTCGATGTCCTCGGACTTCCACCCCTCGCCCATGTGGCGCTTGATCGACCGGAACGTCCGGTCGGGGTTGGTGATCGCCTGCCGCTTGGCGACCTCGCCGACCAGCACCTCGCCGGTCTTGGAGAAGGCGACGACCGAGGGGGTGGTGCGCGCACCTTCGGAGTTGGGGATGACGACGGGGTCGCCACCCTCCAGGACGGCGACCACCGAGTTGGTGGTCCCGAGGTCGATGCCGACTGCCTTTGCCATGTGCTGCTCCTGCTGCTGGTCGCCGACCGGTCGTCCCGACGTCGGCTGCTGGGTGGATCGTGAACGCTGTGGTCCGCGAACCGATGCGGATCGTGAACCGTCGGCCATCAAGATACGTCGATTCGCGCGCTACCACAACTTGACTATCAGAAATCCTGAGTGGTATCGACTCAATCTTGCGCGACCGGCAGCCGTTCGGGTCCGAACGAGTCGGGGAGCATCTCGGCCATGGTCGTGACGAGGGCGGCGCCGTCGACGGTCGAGGCGTAGACGACGGCATCGGGCCGGGTGAACTCCCGCAAACGCTGGCGGCACCCGCCGCACGGCGTACCCGGCTCGTCGCCCGCGGTCACGACCGCCACCTCGACGATGTCCCGCTCGCCTGCGAGCACCATCGCAGCGATGGCAGCCGTCTCCGCGCAGGTGCCCTCCGGGTACGCCGCGTTCTCGACGTTGCAGCCGGCGAACACACGTCCGGACGCGGTGCGGACCGCCGCGCCGACCGCATACCCCGAGTACGGGCAGTGCGCGCGGGCGTGCGCAGCGAGCGCGGCGTCGCGCAGGGTCGGTTCGGACGAGTCGTTCGTTGCGCTCATGGCGCCCGCCATGATCCCACGGTCACCGATCGGTGCCATCATCGAGATGTCCCGGCAATGCCCGGACGACCGGGACGCCGATCCGGCCAGGCGCTAGATTCGCCCAGATGATCGCCCAGATGATCGCGGTGTGGATCCAGGGTGGACCGGCACCGATGCGCGAGGCGTTGGAGGCACGGTTCATCCAGCGCGAGATCGCCGTGCTCGCCGAGGCACCGTCCGACGACGACGTCCACCGGGTCGTGGGGCTCCTGTACTGCGTCACCGACGACGACTTCCGGCAGCTCGCGGCACAGACCGCCCTCGGCCTGCTCGGTCAGGTCGCGGTGCTCGAGCGTCTCGACCCTGCGCTCTACCGGCGGGCGCTCCAGCTCGGTTGCGGCGCGGTGCATCTCGACACCTCGACCGAGATCATCGCCGAGGTGGTCATCGCCGCCGCTCAGGCCGAGGCGCTGATCCCGATCGAGATCGCACGCCGACTGATGGGACCCGACGACACGCTGGCCGATGGTGACGGCCAGCTCGACTTCATCGAGACCGAGTTGCTCCGAGCGGTGGCCCACGGCGAGACGATCGTGTCGGTCGCCGACCGCTTCCACTACAGCGAGCGAACCATCCGCCGCCGCCTGCAGTCGGCGTTCGTCAAGCTCGGCGTCGAGAACCGGGCCGAGGCGATCCGCACGATGGAGCGGCGCGGGTTGCTCTAGGACCCCGCTGGGACCCTCGGTGCGTCGCGGATCACCCGCCTTCGCGCAGCACCGCCAACTGGTTGGCGCCGCGGCTCGCCAGCCGGAGCGCAACACCGACGATCGTCGCCGCGACGAGGCCACTGAGCATCAGGTGGCCGACGGTCAGTGTCAGCACCGCCCGGGGCACGGCGCCCGCCATGACGAACACCAGCCAGCCGCAGGTCGCCATCGTCATCGCGCCGGCAGTCGTCAGGCCGATCTCCCAGGCCAGGGCGGCACGCGCCCGCGACTCCGAAAAGCCCAGGAGGCGGTACATGGCCAGATCGATGCGTCGGAAGCGGATGTACACGAAGCCGGCCAGGCCGAGCAGGGAACCGACGGCGAGCGGCGCCAGCAGCGTCGTCAGAGAACCGAAGGGGCGGGGACCGCCGTCGAACGCCAGCGTCGCCACCTCGAGGTCGGGCGTCGAGAGCAACAGGGCGGCCGCGACCGTGTCGCTCCCCGAGGCGAAGCCGGCATCGGTGAACTCGGCCCAGCACTGCCCGACATCGCCCGACGCCGGCATCGACCACAGACGCCAACCGTCGAACGGCGCCGACCTCGTCCCCCGGTCCGGGATCACGGTGTCGGCGGACCCGTCCTCGGTCACGAGGAGCCGGGTGGCAAGCGTCGTCCCGAGCAGCGCACCGCCCCGGTCCGACCCGTCGACGAGCAGCGCCCTCATGCCCGCCGTCACCGAGCCGGTGGGGGCGGCGATGCCGGGGCGCACGTCGAGCACGTCGATCTCCCGAAGCGCACCGGCGTTGACCACACCGGTCGCACCGCCGAGCCGCTCGCACGCCGCGGCCGGCAAACCCCGGCTCGACCGGGCGACGATGATGTTCGAGCCGCTCTCCCGCCGACTGGCCTCGGCATGGAGGTGGTCGTCCAGCGACCCCGGGCCGGCGACGAGGCCGACCACGCTGGCGAACAGCATCAGCGCGATCAGCGGGAGCGAGCGGCGCCAGCTGAGGTTGACGTTCTGCACCGCCATGCGCGCGACCCGCGACATCTTCGGTCGCGGCGGCTCACCCCTGGACAAGGCGACCCGCATCCAGTCGCAGCACGCGGTCGCACAGACGGGCGACGCGCGAATCGTGGGTGGCGACGACGACGGCGGAGTCGGCGTCGGCCTCCTCGACGAGGAGCCGGGTGACCGCGACGACGAGTTCCGCGTCGAGACTCGCCGTCGGCTCGTCGGCGAGCACCAGCGGGCGTGGAGCGGCGAGCACGCGGGCGACGCCGACCCGCTGGCGCTCCCCACCCGAGATCCGACCGGCGGGCACGTCGGCGCGACCGGCGAGCCCGACGCGCTCGACCGCGGCACGCGCCGCATCCAACGACGTCGGCCAGTCCGAACCGGCGGCGAGGGGTGCGAGGGCGACGTTGTCGAGCACGGTCCGATAGGACAGCAGGAAGGTCTGCTGGAACACCCATGCGACGTCCAGGCCGGTCCAGGCACCCCGATGACCGACCGTCCCGACGGTCGGGGCGAGCAGCCCGCCGAGCACGGCGAGCAGCGTCGACTTGCCGGATCCGCTCGGACCCATCAGTGCGATCCGATCGCCCGGCGCGACCGTCAACTCCAGGTGATCGAGAAGCCGGGGCCGGCCCTCGACATCGACGGTGACGTCGGACAGTTCGAGCAGCGCGCTCATCGGCAGTCCCTCACGCCGTCGCTACCGGGATTGGCGAGCACGAACCCGCTGATCCCCTCGACGACGGCGACGCCACCACTCGCGCCGAGAACGGCCACCTCGGTCGTCGCCCGCGTCGGCCCGTCGGCGACGTCGCTGACGACGACACAGTGCGCGTCGCCGTCGGGAATCAACGCGGTCGCGGGGATCGCGGCTGCGCCGTCGGGGAACCGGTGCACGACCTTGAGCGACACCTCGGTCTGCTCCGGCGGAAGCACCGCCGACAGCGCCGCCAACCCGGCCTCGTCGAGTTGCCCGCCGGAATAGGGGTACTCGACGCCGCCGATCTCGATCAGGTCGACCGTTCCGGCCACCGGGGTGAGCCGCAGCTGCCCCGCTTGGTCACGGACGGCGAGCCCGGTCGGCCCCGAGCCGGTCACGAGGAGCTTGCCGCCCGCCGCGGGGACCGGCTCGCCCAGGCGCGCCTCGACCGACGCGACGATCCCGCCGATCTGATCCGTCGGCAGCCAGGTGACCCACGCCGGCTCGAACGCGGTCTTCGACTTGCCGAACCCGTTCGCCACCGCCCAGTCCCTGATCGCTCGGACGGTGGTCGACGTCACCGGCCCACCGGGCAGGTGATCGACGGTGAAGCCTGCCGCCGCGACGAACGCGACGACCACATCGACGTCGGGACCGATCGCGCCCTTGGCAACCGGGCGGTACAGCGGGGTCGACGAGGCCAGCCACTGGCGCGGGATCCCGTCGACGGCGAACGGCGCCGGCGCCCCGGGATCGAGGACCGAGCCGGGGCTGACGGCCACCGCGGTCACCGTCCCGGTCCAGGCCGGTGCAGGGATCGGCCGCGCTGCCGCCCGTTCGACATTGAAGTTCTGGGTCTCCACGATCGGCGCCGCTCCGGTCGCCACCGGCGACCAGAGCGGCGCTGATGCCGGGCGCGTGTCGCCCAGCGCGTCATCTCGCAACCAGAGGGACCCGACCACGCCCGCCCCGCACGCGGCGAGCATCGCCATCGTGAACACGAAGCGGGGCACGGTCATCCCTCGCCCGTGGCCGTGGCCAGCGAGTACGTGCCGTAGCACTCGGCGAGCGCCGTCCGCTGGTCCGCCGGTGTGGTCGCGCTGTCGATCCGCTCCAGGAGATCGACGAGGTCCTTGGCGTCGGTACCAGCGACGACGACGTCGTACGGCTCGATGCACTGTTGCAGCGTGTTGAACGCGGCCAGCCGCTCTTCCTCGCTCGGCGCCGTCGCCCGCAGCCAGGCGACGTCGATCGCCGTCAGGTAGGTGCTCGTGCACTCGGCGATCGTCTGGTCGAAGCGCTGCTCGAACTCGCTGTCTGACTCGCCGGGCGCCGGCGACCCGCTGTCGACCTCGAGGTTGCTGACGCGCTCGTCGCGCGCGGTGAAGGTCGCGGAGAAGCCCTCCGCAGAGAGGCAACCGAGCGTGTCGGCGCGGGCGGCCTCGATCTCGGTCCGGGTCACCGTGCCGTCGGCGAGGACGGTGCTCGCGTAGTCCGAGATCGTCGTGACCGGCTGGGAGGCCGGCGACGACTTGCCGCCGCATCCCACCAGGGATGCGGCGGCAAGAGTCGCGAGCGCCACTGCCGAGACGTACTGGCTGGTCGTGGTCACTCGCGTTCCGTTCACTTCTTGATGGTGATGCAGGCGTAGTTGGCGTACGACGAGATGACCGAGTTCTTCTGCGTGGCGCAGAATTGGCTTTGGTTGACCATCCGGCCCGGGCTGTTCCACGTCACGTAGCCGCGCCACAGACCACAGGTGCTCGCAGAGACGTACTTGTAGGCGTAGGCCGTCGTGTTGAGCTTCTTGTACTTCCACTTCCCCTGTGGGTTACAGACGTTCGACGGGTTGACGCCGCTGTTGTAGATGCTGTCGGAGTAGTTGACGAGATCCGACGAGCCGTTGACGTAGATGCAGTTGAGTGCGCCGAGTCCGCCCGGCGCCGAGGTGCATCCATCGGCGCTGGCACTCGCGGTGCCGGCTCCGACGCCCGCCGTCATCGCCGCGGTGACGGCGATGGCAACGAGCAACCCCTTGATTCGTGTCATATCACTTCCCTTCGTGGTTGTTCGACTCCGAGTGGAGTTCGATGGGGTCGAGTATGGGGACCGATCCGCTGCCTGTCCCTGCCAGGACCGGCCATCGCCTGCCTGTTCCGGACACGGAATCTGCCGGTCGGTGGCGGTGGAACCGTGGTGCGTGACGACCCTGACCGTCCTCGGTCCGCCTCGACGCGGTCATCACGCCGCACGCCGGCCGGTGCGTGTCATGATCCAGGAGCATGCAGCTCTACCTGCGCGACGCGCTCGTCACCGACCTCGACGACCTCGTCGGGTTGCTCGTCGGAGGCCGGCTCGGCGGCGACTTCGACGGGCCGGCGTACGCTGCCGACTACCTCGCCGCGATCCGCGAGATCGACGCACGCGACGACAGCTACCTGCTCGTCGCCGAGCTCGGCGGGCGTGTCGTCGGGATGCTGCAGCTGTTCACGTTCCGCCACTTCCAGCACCGCGGCGGGCGTTGCGCGGAGATCGAGTCGATGCACGTCGCCGACGGGATGCGCGGCCGAGGCATCGGTTCGCGGCTGATCACCTACGCCGTCCGCCGGGCCCGCGAACTCGGGTGCTACCGGATCCAGCTCACCAGCAACGACGTGCGCACCGACGAGCACCGGTTCTACGAATCACACGACTTCGTGGCGACCCACCGCGGCTTCAAGCGCTACCTCGACCGTTGACGTCGATCGATCAGCCTCCCCGCGGGACCCAGGCCGGTCCGGCGTAGAGGGAGGGCACTCGCTCGGATCGGTAGACGGTGTACGGATCATCGGCGGTGCCGAGTTCGAGTCGCCAGACGACCTCGCCACCGACCGATCCATCCGGCACGACCTCGATGATCAGCGCGTGGAGGAACCCTTGGTCGGGATCGATGCCGCCGTGGGTGATCAGCACGTTGCCGTTGTCCACCCGGTCGGCATCGCCGAGGAACCGGGCGTAGAGGACCGAGCCGTCGATGTCGGTCGTCCGGTGCTCCCAGATCTGGGTCACGCTCCAGTCGGTCGGGTCGTCCGACGAGTCGTCGACCGCATAGCGCACCGCCCGGCTGTAGGTCGGGTTCTCCGGGTCGCCCGGTGCGGTCCCCGGTCGGCCGTTGCCGTTGTCGTACAGGAGGATCGACCCGTCGGGTTGCACCTCGACCGCGTGCTGATGGTACGGCGCATCACCGGTCAGCGGGATCGTGCCCGCCTCGCCGAAGACCCAGCGAACCGCGGTCTGCGGACCCTCGTCGTCGAGGTGATCGAAGGCGACGATCTGGTCGGTGTGCCGCGACGAGACGATCACCGCGTCGCGCGCCTCGTCGTAGACCGCGGCGTTGCCGTGGGTCCAGTCCCGCAGCCCCTCGCCGGCGAAGATGCCGGTCGCGTCGCACAGGCTGCTGCCCGGGACGGCGTCGATGTCGATCGCATCCCACAGGTCCCACGTCCGCACGACCTGCCCGCTCGGCTCGAACTCGACGATCACGTCGGAGACGACACCGAACGGCTCGGGGTCGCCGGGGCAGAACGTCTCGCGCTGCTCCGGCGTCAGGTCGTGGGTGGTCGTCGCCATCACCAAGATGTTGCCGTCCGGCATCGGCCAGGCCTCGTGATGGAACGACGTCAGGTTGACCCACGGGGCGCTGACCGGGAGCGGGTCGGGGTCGCCCGCGTTGCCGGTCTGCGCATCCGACTGCTGTTCGAGGAGGTCGGGATCGACCACATCTGCCTGCTCCGCCCCACCGAGCGGCTCGAACTGCCAGTTGCCGACGACGTCGCCGAGCAGGTCGATCTCGCGCACGCCGAACGGCCAGTAGTGCGAGAGCAACGTGCCGGCGGGGGTCATCTCGACGCCACCGATCACGCCGGTGTTCTGGTAGTACCACGCGACCTCGCCGGCGCCGTCAAGGGCGACGAGGTACTGCGACGACGGGGAGGCGTCCGGCGGCTGGTCCTGGCTGGCCTCGATCAGCGTGTAGCCAGGCGACGAGCGGGCGGGGTCGACCTCGACGTCGAAGTCGGCGAACCACTCCGGCAGCGCGCCCGTCGTGAACGTGGCCGATTCGGTGCCGACCGAAGCGCCGCCGGCGTCGAACAACTCGACCTTGAGCGCGTACTCGCGCTCGGGGCGCATGCCCGCCACCGGGACCAGGTGGGTGTTCGAGAGCGCCGCCGTGCGGGGCACCTCGACGACGTGGTCACCGGAGGTCGCCGTCACCTCGACCTGCACCGGTTCGGGGGCATCGACGGTCAGCGCCGCCGTGATCGTGCTATGGGGCGAGGGCGCAACCGACACGACCGGGCCAGCGGCGGTCTCGTCCGGCGCGGTCGGCGACTCGGTGCTCGCCACCGACTCGGCCTCTGTCGCCGCGGTCGCCTGATCGGTGCCGACCGGCGGGCGCTCGGCGGCGGCCGGCGCGCCGCCGCCGTCGTCGTCGCTACAGCCGGCAACGATCAGCGCCGCAGCACACGCGAGCAGTGCTCGCCGAGACGCGATGCCGCGACGAGGTGGACGGGACCGGAAACGTGACACGAGCCGCAAGTCTGCCCGCTGCGGACGGCCAGTGCGACCCCACCGGTCGTGCATCACGTGAGAAGTGCCAGCACGGCGGTGACGTGCTCGGGCAGCGGAGCGGGCGTGAGCGCCAGGTCGGGCGCGAGCGGGACCTCGTACGGGTCGTCGACACCGGTCATCCCGGAGAGCTCACCGGCGCGCGCCCTGGCGTAGAGCCCTTTCGGATCGCGGGCCTCGCACACGGCGAGCGGCGTGGCGACATAGACCTCGAAGAAGTCCAGTCCGGCGGCCTCGTGCGCCTCCCGGACCCCCTCACGCCCTGCGCGATACGGCGAGATCACGGGTGCGAGCACGACGAGCCCGGCGTCGGCGAGCAGGCGGGCGACCTCACCGATGCGCCGGACGTTCTCCCCACGATCGGACGCGCTGAACCCGAGATCGGCGTTCAGCCCGTGCCGGACGTTGTCGCCGTCGAGCACATACGCCTGGCGGCCGGCCCGGTGCAGCGCGGCGGCGACACCGTTGGCGACCGTCGACTTGCCCGACGCCGAGAGGCCGGTGAACCACACCGTCGCGCCGCGCAGCCCGTGCGCCGACCACCGGTCGGCACGCGCGACGGCAGTCTCGTGCCAGACGATCGCGTCGGGATTGGTCGACATCGGGTCCGGTGGGCCCGTCAGCCGTTGGCGACGCGGATCATCCCACCCGCGACGGTGTGGTTGGTCGATTCGTCGATCAGGATGAAGCTGCCGGTCGCCCGGTTGCGGCGGTAGTCGTCGACGAAGATCGGCTCGGTCGCCCGGAGCACGGCTCGGCCGATCTCGTTCAGCTCGAGCCCGTCCGCCGATTCGTCACGGTGCATCGTGTTGATGTCGAGGCGATAGCGCAGTTCTGTCACCATCGCCCGGACGCTGCGCGTCGTGTGTTTGAGGCGGTAGATCGTGCGCGAACGGAGCGGTGCGGTCGAGTCCATCCAGCAGATCATCGCCTCGATGTCCTGCACGACGTCGGGCCGGTTGTGAGGCCGGCAGATCATGTCGCCGCGCGACACGTCGATGTTGTCGGTGAGCCGGATCGCGACCGCCATCGGCGGCCGCGCCTCGGAGATCGGCGGGCCGCCGGTGAGCGAGTCGAACGTGTCGATCGACTCGATCGTCGTCGTCAGGCCGGACGGGAGCACGACCACCTCGTCGCCGGGCTTGAGCGTGCCGGCGGCCACCGTCCCGGCGTACCCCCGATAGTCGCGATGGCCGGCCGTCTGCGGGCGGAGCACGTACTGCACCGGGAACCGCACGTCGATCAGGTTGTCGTCGCTGGCGACGTACACCGACTCGAGGTGGTTGAGATACGTCGATCCCTCGTACCAGGTCATGTTCGCCGAGCGGCCGACGACGTTGTCACCCTCGAGCGCCGAGATCGGGATGAAGGTCACGTCGTGCAGGTCGAGCTTGGCTGCGAAGTCGGTGAACTGCTCGCGGATCTCGTCGAACCGGGAGCGGCTGTAGCCGACCAGGTCCATCTTGTTCACCGCGATCACCAGGTGCGGGACGCCGAGGAGCGAGACGAGCAGGCTGTGACGGCGGGTCTGCTCGACGACGCCGTACCGGGCGTCGATCAAGAGCGTGGCGAGATCGGAATTCGAGGCGCCGGTGACCATGTTGCGCGTGTACTGGATGTGGCCGGGGCAGTCGGCGATGATGAAGCTGCGGTTCGGTGTCGAGAAGTACCGGTACGCGACGTCGATCGTGATCCCCTGCTCGCGCTCGGCGCGCAGCCCGTCGGTCAGCAGTGCGAGGTCGACGTAGTCGTTGCCCCGCCGCCTGCTCACCGCCTCGACGTGCTCGAGCTGATCCTCGAAGATCGACTTCGAGTCGTGGAGGAGCCGCCCGATCAGCGTCGACTTGCCGTCGTCGACCGACCCGACGGTGGCGAAGCGCAACGGCTGGACCGGCGGCCGGACCGTCATCAGAAGTACCCCGTCCGCTTGCGGTCTTCCATGCCCGCCTCGGAGAACCGGTCGTCGGCGCGCGTGGCGCCGCGCTCGGTCACCCGGGCGACGCTGGTCTCGGCGACGACGTCGGCGATCGTCGTCGCCGCCGACTCGACCGCCGCGGTGCACGTCGCGTCGCCGACCGTGCGGAACCTCACCATCGCCTCGAACGGCTCGTCGTCGTCGCCCATCGCCACGTGCCGGTTGACCGCCATCAGCATGCCGTCGCGCCGGAACACCGGGCGGCGGTGCGCGAAGTACAGGCCCGGCAGGTCGACGCCACGCGCCTCGATGAACCGCCAGATGTCGAGTTCGGTCCAGTTGGAGAGCGGGAACACCCGGACGTGCTCGCCGGCCCGATGATGCGGGTTGTAGAGGTGCCACAGCTCGGGCCGCTGGTTCTTCGGATCCCACTGACCGAACTCGTCGCGATGGCTGTAGACCCGCTCCTTGGCGCGCGCCCGCTCCTCGTCCCGCCGCCCGCCGCCGAACACGGCGTCGAAGCGGTGTTCGGCGATCGCGTCGAGCAACGTGACGGTCTGGAGCTGGTTTCGGCTCGGCCTCGACCCCGTGTCCTCGCGAACGCGCCCGGCGTCGATCGAGTCCTGCACCGAGGCGACGACCAGCTCGACGCCGAACTCCTCGATCGTCCGGTCGCGGAACTCGATCACCTCGTCGAAGTTGTGCCCGGTGTCGACGTGCATCACCGGGAACGGGATCGGCGACGGTGCGAACGCCCGGCGGGCGAGGTGCAGCATGACGACGGAGTCCTTGCCGCCCGAGAACAGCAGCACTGGCCGTTCGAACTCGGCAACGACCTCGCGGATGATCGTGACCGCCTCGTGTTCGAGGTAGGTCGTCGACGGCACCGCGGGCGCGGTCACGACCGGCTCCTGCGATCGGCGATCACCCGAGTGCCAGCCTTGCCTCGGTGCGACCCGCCCGGTCGTGCCCTACGACCACGTCGACCACCGTACCGGGCGCCGCCCTGACGACCCAGGCGCACAGCGCCCGCTCGGGTGGGCTGGCACCCGTGCTCGGCAGCCGGCTCGCCGACGCGCCGGCGAGCTGGCCCAGCTCGCGGCGGGGGGGACCGTCGATCACCTCGATCTCGTCGCCGGTCAGCTCGGCAATGACCGGTCGGGCGATGCCGGCGCGCACGGCGCGGTCGGACACGTTGGTCGGGAGCCAGCCGTTGTTCGCGATCCCGACCTCGATCCTCCAGGTCTCCTCGCCCAAGCGGTCCGCGGCGAACCGGCGGATCGCCACCGCCGGTGCGGCGAACGCCTGCGCCAGCGCGAAGTCGGCGTGCGGCTCGACCTCGGCCGCGAGGAGATGGGGCGGGGGGTTGATCCACGTGTAGAGATCGTTCCACCCGCCCAGCTCGACCGGACCGAGCTGCGGGTGATCGTACGGGTACCAATCGACGAATCCGGCGGTGCGCTCGTCGCCCACCGGTTGGCCATCGAGCCAGCGGAGGACGGCCAGCGCCTGCTCGTCGGTGGGGCCGGTGAACCACACGCGCGTGCCCTGGGCCTCCCCGGTCGCAGCCCGCACGGCGTCCCAGAACTCGGTCGTCCAGGCGAACACGCCGAGGTGCTCGTAGGCCCAGTCGTCGCTCGCACCGCTCATCGTGTCGGTGCGGTCGAACGTGAAGTCCTCGTACAGCGAGTGCGACGGGTAGCCGGTCAACGCGGTGCCCTCGGCGGCGAGCTGCGTCCACACCCACACGTCGCGCGGCGGCAGTTCGGCGTCGGCGACGGTCGACGACGGTCGGAGCAGCACCCCGCCGCTCGTGTGGAACGAGTTGGAGCCGCAGATGTTCGGGCGGGCGACGATCGCCCGGACCAGGGCGTCGATCTCCGGCTCCGACAGCGGGTGCGGGCCAGCACCCTTGACCGACGGGTCCCAACCCGCCGGGTAGTTGCGGTTGAGGTCGAGCCCCTCCGCCGGTTGCGGAGTCGGGATCGTGAACCCGTCGTGCTCGACGACCGACCCCTCGCCGAGGACGGTGTAGCGGAGCGCGCCCGCTGGCACGCCGGCCGGGGGCACCGGGACGAGCAGTCGCGGCTCGTCGGGATGGGGCGTCCACCCGCCATCGGGGTCCAGGATCCGCATGTGGAGGATCCGGCCGTCACCGTCGATGTCCTCGTACGCCAGACCGGGGCGACGGCTGCCGTCGACTCCGGGCCACGGCCGGGTGCTCGAGCGGCGGAAGCGGGGCCGGTCGGCGAGCGCCAACTCCGCACCGTCGGGGTTGACCCTCGGCACGACGTAGAACGTCCTCGTGCGCAGCGCCGCGGCGTACCGCTCGTCGCCGGCGCGGTAGCCGTCGACCAGCCGTTGCACCACGCGGCAGGCAGCGACCGTGGCGGTCAACTCGACGGCGTGGATCGAGGCGTCGATCCAGTGGGCGGGCTTGGTGTCATGGGGTCCGGTCGAGCGGTCGGTGACGGTCACCAGCAGCAGCGGGCGACCCTCGTGAGATCGGCCGTACTCCTCGATCGAGACCAGGTCGGAATGGTCGGCGGCGAGCGCGTCGAGCCACGCCACGAGTTCGTCGTAGCGCAGGAACCGGTCGAACTCGTATCCGGCGATGCTCACCGTCGAGAGACTACGACCGCCCGCCGGGCCTGGCCGTCCACTCCGCAGCGTCACCGCAACGGTGGCCCAAACATCAGTGCCATGACCGGAACGCTCGTCATCCTCCGCCACGGCCAGTCCGAGTAGAACCTGCTCAACCTGTTCACCGGCTGGCACGACGTGGCACTGACCGAGCAGGGTGCCGCCGAGGCCACCGCGGCGGGCGAGACGGTGCGCGAGGCCGGCCTGGTGTTCGACACGTCGCACACGTCGCTGCAGACGCGGGCGGTGGTCACGCAGAACCTCGCCCAGGCGGCGATGGACCAGATCTGGCTCCCGGTCGATCGCAGCTGGCGGCTCAACGAGCGCCACTACGGCGCGCTCGAGGGGCTCGACAAGAAAGAGACGACCGCTCGCCACGGTGCCGAACAGGTCCACGCCTGGCGCCGCAGCTACGACACGCCGCCGCCCCCCGTCGGCCTCGACAGCCCGGAGCACCCGGCCAACGATCCGCGCTACTCCCACGTGCCGCCCGACGTGCCCCCCGCATGCGAGTGCCTGAAGGATGTCGTCGTGCGGGTGCTGCCCTACTGGTACGACCGGATCGCCCCGCAACTGCTCGCCGGTCTCGACGTGCTCGTCACCGCCCACGGCAACTCGCTGCGGGCGCTGCTCAAGCACCTCGAGGACGTCAGCGACGCCGACATCGCCGACGTCAACATCCCGACCGGCGCGCCGCCCCGCTACGACTTCGACGATCGGCTCCAGGTCCGCAGTGCGGAGTACCTCGGCGACGCGGACGCGGTCGCTGCCGCCGCTGCCGCGGTGGCCGCGCAAGCCGGCACCGCCTGAGGTAGGCCGCAGCGTCAGCAGCTCGATCCGGCCGAAAGGCTCACGGTGCCGTCAGCGGCCACGTCGAACAGCGACGACTCGCCCCTCAACATGCCGAACTCGACGAGCGTCGCCTCCGGGGTCGTGCCGGTCACCCCGGCGACCGCCGGGGTGCTGGTCGCGATCGCGTCCGTGCCCTGCTGCGCGAAGTACGACTCGACCGCGGTCAGCATCACGCGCCGGTCCTCGGCGCACGTCGCTGATTCGCCTCGGTCGGTGATGCCGCGCACAGCGAACACCGCGATCGTCGCGAGGACACCGAGCACGATGATCACGATCAGGATCTCGATGAGGCTGAATCCCCGATCGTCGTTCGGCCCGCCAGTCTGGTGCGTCTTCATCATGTCTTGACTATCGGTCCCGTCGCGCGACATCTGAAGCGCTTGCTCTGCAGCGCGATCTCGGGCGTGACAGGCGCCCCGAGCGGCATGACGGCGGCGAAAACGCGAGAGGACCCCGCCGGCCGAGCCGGCGGGGTCCTCTCGGTGTTGGTCAGTTGGAGGGGATCAGATCCCGACGCACTTGCCCGGGTTGTCGGCGGTCACGACGCCGGCCGCCGAGACGGTGTAGTTGCCCGAGGGCTCCACGATCAGGTCGACGCCCTGGAGCGTGAGCTCCGGGTCGGCGCCCAGCGTCGCGGTACCGGCAGCGATGGCCGCGGCCAGCGGAGCGGTCGGCGTGTCGCCGGTGACGGCGATGGTCGAGCCGCCGAACTGGGCGAAGTACGCCTCGGTCGCGGTCTGCAACGTCTTCTTGTCAGAGTTGCAGGCCGACTGCTGGCCCTGGTCGGTGATGCCCCGCACCGCGAACACCGTGACGGTGGCCAGGATGCCGAGGATGACGATGACAATGAGAAGCTCCACGAGGGTGAAGCCCTTGTCCTGCTTGTTCTCCATGATTTCTGCGTTCCTTCCGCTCTTCATGTGGATGATGTGTGTCTCACGAAGCGCTCCGTGAGTTCCATCTCCCGTAGCGCAGTTGTTTCTTCGGCACGCACGACCCTCGCTTGAGTGAAAATCGCGCGAAGCCGATCGCGCGAGCCGTTTTCCTCAAGGTGGGCGGTGCCACTGCCGATGGAAAATCACGGCTTCGCAGCGGGCGTGGCCAGCGACCCACAGGACTGACGACACATGTTCGGCAAGACCAAGGAACGCATCGACGGAGACCTCAGCGATGACGCCGTGGACGGGTTCTTCGGCGACGAGGACGCGGCCGCCAGCGAGGCGCTGCTGATCGACGTACAGCGACGGGTTCAGCAGGTCGAGGCACAGATCAACAGCCAGTTCACGTCGCTGGCGGCGTACGCCCAGATCGCCCAGGAGCAGGTCGAGCTCGCCCGTGCCGAATCGCGGGCCGAGACCGAGCGCACCGAGCGCCGCCTGATCGACCTCGTCGAGCGCGAGCGCACCGACCGCATCGAGGCACTGACCGGCCACTCGCCCGCCGCAGGTGGCTGGACGGCGCCCGACACCGCCGCTCGCCTCGACGCGCTCGACCGAGCCGTCGTCGAGATCCGGGAAGGACTGGCCGACTGCCTGTCGCGCCAGAAGGCGCTCGCCGACGCGATCACCGCACTGTTCGAGCCGAAGTTGGCGACCCTGCCGCCGCCCACCACGTCCGGCCCGATCGGCGACCTCAGCCTGCTGTGAAGCCCGCTGTGACCGTGGACCCGGTCGCTCCACCCTCCGGGACGTCGCACGATCATTGCGCACAGCGCAACGAAACCGCGCGGCTTCGGTCGGGGTCGAGCTGACCGGCGCCCCGTCGGAAATCCCTTCCGAACCGGGGCGCGATCATCGCGTTCGGCGCAACGAAACCACGAAGCTGACTGGGGGGATGACGGGACGCTCGAGTCGGGTCAGCGAACGAGTTCCATGCGCATGCCGACGTCGTCCCAGGTCGGGTCGAGCGGGAACCGGCTGATCGCCCGGCCCGAGCCGCGGCGGGCGGTCCACAGCATCGCCGCGGCCTGCATCATGTGCACCGGTGCCGAACCGTCGGGGGGCACGCGGGTGATGACGTCGTCGATCCCCGGCAACTGCTGGCGGATCAGCTCCAATCGCTCGAGGTGCCCGTCGTCATGGTACGGCGACGTCTTCAACGGCACGTCGCCGTTCATCGCCGTGAACGACACGTCGGGATGGGCGGGGAAGATGCTGCGGGCGTGGAACGGCTGCAGCTCCCGCTCGGCCTCGCGCAACCACCGCAGACGGCGGAAGTCGTGCTTGGTCATCCACGGTTCGAGCTTGGCCATCTCGGCCTGGCTGCCCGCCCGGATCGATTCCCGGCTCGGCACCCCGGCGATCCCGACGACCCGGGGCCAACCGACGTACTCGCGGGCCTCGCGGTCGCACTCGCGGAACTGACCGCTCGCGAAGTCGCTGAGCCCCATCGGGGCGTTGATCCCCGCGGCGTCGAACTTCGGCCGCCAGTCGAGCACCTCGCCCAGACGCTTCAGGACGAACGCGTCCTCGGCGGTCACGGTGATCCCGGCCATGCGGGCGGGCAGCACCAGCCAACCCCCCGGGCATGGGGTGATCCCGGCGAGGTTCTTGTACGGCAGCTTCTTGACCGGCATCGGTTGCTCCTCGTTCGATCGGGCGGGCCGGACGGTGTCAGGCCGACGCCGGCGCCTGGCCGGCGTACACGCCGGACCCCGAGGATCCGGCCTGGCCGGTCCCGATCGTCGCCTGCGCCTGGAGCTGCGCCCGGGCGGTCGCCATCTGCGCCTGGACCTCCTTCGGGTAGGCGCTGGCCTCCATCGCCACCTCCATCGTGATCAGTCCCGATGCGACCAGGCGCGCGAGGTCCATCTCGATCGTCTGCATGCCCTCGGCACCGCCGGTGGCGATCATGTTGCGCATCTGGCGCGACTTGCCCTCGCGGACCAGGTTGCGGATCGCCTCGTTGGCGACCATCACCTCGTATCCGGCGACACGCCCACCGGCCACCGCCGGCAACAGCCGCTGGGAGATGACCCCCTGCAACGCGCCGGCGAGCATGATCTGGATCTGGTTGCGCCGCTCGGCCGGGAACACGTCGATGATGCGGTCGAGGGCCTGCGCGGCGTCGTTGGTGTGCAGCGTGGCGAACACCAGGTGCCCGGTCTCGGCCAGAGACAGCGAGATCTCCATCGACTCGAGGTCGCGCATCTCGCCGAGCAGCACCACGTCGGGGTCCTCGCGCAGCGCGCTCTTGAGGCCCTGGTTGAACGAGACGACGTCGGTGCCGACCTCACGCTGGTTGACCATCGCCACTTTGTGGTGGTGGAGGTATTCGACCGGGTCTTCGATCGTCAGGATGTGCAACGGCTTGGTCGCGTTGATCCGGTCGATCATCGCGGCGAGCGTGGTCGACTTGCCCGAGCCGGTCGGGCCGACGACCAGCACGATGCCGTACGGACGGTTGAGCAGCGTGGTGCACGCCGCCGGCGCGCCCAGTTCCTCGAGCGACCTCACGCGGTACGGCACGACGCGCAACGCCAGCGTGAGGTTGCTGCGCTGGCTGAACACGTTGGCCCGGAAGCGGCCGACGCCCGGCAGCCCGAACGAGAAGTCGACCTGCTTGTGGCGCTCCAACTCCTCGGCCTGCCGCTCGTCGAGCAGCGAGTGGACCATGCGACTGATCTCGTCGGGGGTCAGGACCGGCACGTTCTCGAACGCGACGAGCACGCCGTCGCGACGCACGGTCGCCGGGCGCCCCACCGTCAGGTGGAGGTCGGAGGCCCCCGAGTTGACCGTCGCTTCGAGCAACGACGCGAGCATCGGATCTTGTTCGGACATGGTTGGCTAACCTCCCACTCGGGCCAGAGTCGGCCGACTGTGCTGATGAGTCTTTCGCTGTTGATCGTCGTGGCCATCGTGGCCGGCCTGCTGATCGGCTCGTTCCTGACCGTGGTCGTCGAACGGGTGCCGGCCGGCGGCTCGGTGATGGCACCGCCGAGCCGATGCGGGTCCTGCGGGCTCCGACTCGGCCCGCTCGACCTGATACCGGTCGTGAGCTGGGTCGCCCTGCGCGGCAGGTGCCGTCGCTGCCGGGCGCCGATCGGGACCGAGGCGATCGTCCTCGAACTGGCGACGGTCGCACTGTTCGTGCTGTTCGCGATCGAGTTCCAGGACGAGCCGTCGGTCGCGGTCGCGTACTGGGTCCTCGCCGCGGCGCTCGTCGCGCAGACCGCGATCGATCTGAAGACACAGCGGTTGCCGCGCCAGATCACGTACGTCGCGATCATCGTCGGATCGATCGCACTGACCGTGGCCGCCGTCGTCGTCGGTGAGCCCGAGCGGATCTGGATGGCAGCCCTCGGCGCGGCGATCGCGCTGGCGATCATGTGGACGATCTACAAGGTGAGCAAGGGCGGGATGGGCGACGGCGACGTGCGCCTCGCCCCGCTGCTCGGCATGTACCTCGGCTGGATCAACCCGGGCATCGTCGCTCCCGGCCTGTTCTTCGGCTTCATCCTCGGCGCGGTGGTCGGCGTCGCACTGATGGCCGGCAAGCGGGCCGGCCGCCGAACGGCGGTGCCGTTCGGGCCGTTCATGGCCGCCGGCACGGTGCTGGCGGTCTTCGCCGGGCAGCCGTTCGTCGACATCGTGCTGCAACGCTGACATCGCTCAGACCGAGCCCTTCGTGCCGTTGAGCACGCCGTACATCGCGGACACGAGCGAGACCGCGACGAAGCCGACGATCATGCCGACGAACACGATCATGATCGGCTCGAACATGGTCGTGAACCGCTTGATCCGGCTTTCGAGCTCGCGGTCGAAGTAGATGCTGGCCACCTCGAGCTGCTCGTCGAGCGTGCCGGTCTCCTCACCGACCTTGAACATCTGCTTGGCCGCGCCGGGGAAGAGCTCGGTGTCGATCAGCGGCTTGGAGAAGCCCTGGCCCTCGAGCATCTGCGCCCTGGCGACCTCCAGGCGCTCCCGGTAGACGACGTTGCTGGTCGCGTCGGTCGTCGTCTTCAGCCCCTCGGGGAGCGGCACGCCGGCCTTGACCATCGCCGCGAGGATGCGACAGAACCGCTCGAGGATCGCGTAGTCGACGATGCCGGAGATCACGGGCAGCTTCAGCACGAGCCGGTCCCGCCAGATCTTGCCCGTCGGGTGTTTGACGAAGAAGGCGAAGACGAGGATCACCATGATGAAGAAGCCGGCCGTGATGAACCAGAGGTCGCCGAAGAAGCGGGAGAAGAACAGCATCATCCGCGTCGGGAGCGGGAGCTCGGCGTCCAGCTCCTCGAACAGCGGCTTGAACTGCGGGAGCACGTACCCGGCGAGGATCAGCACCGTGATGAACGCGAGCACCATGACGACCATCGGGTACGACAGCGCCGACACGACCTTGGAGCGGGTGTCGATCTCGCGTTCCAGGTAGCCCGCCAGGCTCTCCAGCGAGTCGTCGAGCTTGCCGGACAGCTCGGCGGACTGCAGGATCCCGACGTAGTAGTCCGGAAACACCTCGGGGTGGTTGGCCGCGGCCATCGAGAACAACCCGCCGTTGCGGAGCTCGTCGACGATCGCCCCGAGCGAGCGGCGCAAGGCGACGTCCTCGGTCTCGTCGCCGATCGTGACCAGCGCGTCGGTGATCGGGATGCCCGCCTTGACGAACACCGCGAGCTGACGCGTGAAGTGCATCAGCTCCTTCTTCTTCACCTTCTCCTTGGTCAGCTCGAAGTCGAGCATGCCCCGGCGCTCCTCGATCTGCGTCGGGAACAGGTTCTGCTCGACGAGCAGCGCACGCGCCGCGCCGATCGTGTCGGCCTTGGTCACACCCTCGACGGCTGCACCGTTGGGATCGATCGCGGAATAGGCAAACCTGGGCATCTTCTCTCGTCCTGTCGATCAGTGGGCGAACAAGGTCCGGACGACTTCGGAGATCGTGCTGACGTCGTCTTCGACCATTTGCATTGCTTCTCGGAGCATCGTCCTCATACCTTGAGCAACTGCCAGGCGACGGAGCTCCTCGGTCGTCGCCCACCCCACGATCAGCCGCCGGATCTCGGGCGTGATCCGCAGCAGCTCGTACACGCCGATCCGGTCGCGGTAGCCGGTGCCGGAGCAGTAGCTGCACCCGGCCCCCTGGAAGAACTGCGATTTCTCACTGCCGCCGGTGTGCTGGCGGAAGACCGCGAGTTCCTCGGCGCCCGGCGTGTACGGCTCCTTGCAGTTGTCGCACATCTTGCGCAGCAGTCGCTGCGACACCACGCCGACGATCGCCGAGGCGACGAGGAAGGCTTCGATGCCCATGTCGAGCAGCCGGTGGAGCGCGGCGACGGCGTCGGTGCCGTGCAGCGACGACAGCACGAAGTGGCCGGTCAGGGCCGACTGGATGGCGATGCGCGCCGTGTCCACGTCGCGGATCTCGCCGACGAGGATCGTGTCCGGGTCCTGCCGGAGGAGTGCCTTGAGGCCGGTGGCGAACGTCAGGCCGGCCTTCTCGTTGGTCTGCACCTGGTTGATGCCCGGGAACACGTACTCGACCGGGTCCTCGACCGTGGTCACGTTCTTGCCGGTCGAGTTGATCTCGAGCAGGGTGGCGTACAGCGTGGTCGTCTTGCCGGCCCCGGTCGGCCCGGCGCAGATCACCATGCCGAACGGCGCGTGCACCAGCTTGGAGTAGTTGCTGTACATCTCGCGCGGCATGCCCAGCTCGCCGAGCCCGACCATCGACTTGGACTTGTCGAGGATGCGCATGACGATCTTCTCGCCGAACACGGTGGCGACCGACGACACGCGGACGTCGATCTCCCGGCCGTCGACCTTGGTCGAGAACTGGCCGTCCTGCGGCGCCCGCTTCTCGACGATGTTCATCTCCGACATGATCTTCAGGCGAGAGATCAGCGCGTTGTGCGCCGACATCGGGAGGCTGAACGCCTCGATGAGGTGACCGTCGATGCGGTACCGGATGCGGAGGCGGTCGTCGAGCGGCTCGATGTGGATGTCCGAGGCGCGGTCGCGCAGCGCCTGGCTCACGATGCGCTGGACGAGCTGGACCACCGGGGCCTGATCGTCGAGGCTGACGGCGGCCACGGTCTCGGCGGCATGGCGCTGCTCGTCCTCGCTGGCGAACGTCGCGACGAGTTGGTCGACGTCGGAGTTCGACCGGAACATCTGCTCGATGAACGACGTGACCGTCTTGTCGTCGGAGGCCTTCCAGACGAACTGCTGACCGGCTGCGGACTCGACGATCGCCCGCCGGGCCGGCGAGGGGTCGGCGGCGTACAGGACGAGGACGCCGTTCTCCTCGGCGATCGGGATGACCTTGTTCTCGCGGGCGATCTTCTCGTCGATCCGGTTGACGATCTCGGGATCGAGCTGGCCGACGCTGCTGTTGGCGACCGGCACGCCGCAGGCCGCGGCGACGGCCTCGGACAGCTCGGCGCGGCCGACGCCGTACCGGGTCAGCAACAGGTTGCTCATCACGAGCAGGTCGCCGCGCGCATCTTGGAGCGCGGCAGCGAGCCGTTCGGCGTCGAGGTGACCCGCCTGGACCAGTGCTTGGCCGGTGCCCATGCACTGTTCGGCGGACGGCCCCGATCCGTCGCCCGCCCCCGGGGGGTCGGCGACAGCGGTCGCGGCGCCACCGGCGGGCGGGGCCATCTCATCGGACTTCGGTCGGCGTAGGGCCATCTCAATTCCTCGGTACGGTCACGTTGACGGGAGCGCCGGCGCGTTGTTCACGGCGGACGGCGGGGCGAGTGCGGTGTTCGTCGGGGCGTTCGTCGGCGCGGCGACCGGCGCCGTGAGCGGTGCGGCCGGCGGCGGTGCTCCGTCCGCGGATGCGCCGTTGCCGGCGTTCGAGTTCGGCATCGTCGGGGGGCGGTCGTCGAGCGGTGCCGCCGGGGCGGCAGCCCCGTCCTTGCGGACGAACTGGTCGGGGTCGAGTTCGATCACGGCCCGTTCGAGCTCCTCGAGACGCTCGAGTTGGACGGCGGCCTCGACGTCCATGTGTTGCTCCTGAACGATCGTCTCGAGCTCGGTCACCCGGACGGTCGCTTTGTCGATCTGTTCGCCGACGCTCTTCTGGAAGCGCTCGAGTTCGATCCGGACGAGCATCGCCTCACCGGCGGCGCTCGACACCTTCTCGCGCATCTCGTCCATCGCCTCGGCATCGACGGAGCTGACGCTCTCGACGACGGCGGCGAGCTGTTCCTCGACCACGGCGAACTTCCCGTCGGCCGCGGAGATGCGATCGTTGAGCATGGTGACCGTGTCGTCGAGGCCGGAGCTGATCCGGCCGACGTGCGCATCGATCTCGGCGACCCGGGTTCCGATCTCGTCGTTGAGGCGGGCCTCGGTCGACATGATCCGGTCGTTGATGCGGTCCTCGGTCTGGTCGACCCGGTTGGTGATCAGCGTCGCGACCTCGGTCTCCTGACGCGAGGCCATCGCCGCGACCTCGTCGAGGCGAGCGACCAGCGATGCGAGCCGCTCATCGAGGTCCGACGCGACGCGCCGGTTGAGCTCGTCCATGCGGGCGTCGATCTCGACGGTGACGTTGTTGAAGTGCGTCACCATGCGGGCGACTTGGTCATCGAACTTGCGCAGGTTCTGGTCGAGCGTGACGATGCTCGCCTCGACCTTGTCCTGACGGTGCTCGAGTTGCTTGATGATCGGACGCGACGCCGACTCGACCGCGCCGGCGATGCCGACGTTGGCCTCCTGCACCACGCGTCCGATGCGTGCGTCCATATCGTCGAAGCGGCGCTTGCTCGTCAGCCCGAACTCGCCAAGACGCTCCTCGAGCGCCCGCTGGAGGTCGACCTGAAAGCTGGAGTTCGCTTCCTGCGCCCGCTCGAGCGCGCCGGCGAGTGCGCCGAGCTGACCGTCGAGCTGGGTGCGGGCACTGCGCTCGACCGCCACCTCGTCGTGGAGGCGCTTGACCTCGATGGCCACCTGCTGACCATGACGGGTCAGCTCCTGTTGCACCGCCGAGACAATGCTGTCTCGCAGCGCTTCAAGCTGATCGGTCATCGCAGGCCTCCTCGGAACATCGGTCGATCGACCCGGTACGGCCGGGTCCCTTCGGTGGAGGCACGGTGCGCCTCACGAGATCTATCGGACCCCTGCGCCGCCGTCTTGAGCAATTGCTGACGATCGGGCGCGCCGCGACTCGACCGAACCAGGCCACGACGCTCGGGCGACCTTCCGGGGACGACGGCGCGGGTGGTGGCGCCCGCGGAGCCGGCACCCACCCGTCATCTTGACGATTCGCTGACTTTAGGCAGCCTTGATGCTTTCCGATGCTCCTGTGACCGCATTCCGAGACGGGAGGAGTTCTCATGCTCAGTCGGCTTCGACTGTCCAGCAAGATGGTGCTCGCCGCAGCCCCATTGGTAGCCGTGCTCCTCGGCTTGCTCACGCTGACCGTGGGGACCAACATCGAGCAGATCAGCGACGCCGATCGCACCGGCAAGCTCGGCGCGACGTGGGTGCCGCTCGTCGAGGTGATCGAGGCCCTCGACGGCGAGCAGGATGCGATCCTGCTCGACGACCCCGCCGAGAACGACAGGGCGAGGGCGGCGACCGATGCGGCGTTCGTCTCGCTCGGCGCGGCGGTGAGCCGTGTGCCCGATTCCGGAGCGCTGATGGTGACCATCACCGACTCGTTGTCATCGCTCGGTCGGGCGCGGGCGATCACCGACAGCAGCGCCGGGTCCGGTGCGACGGCCGGGTTCACCGAGTACGCCACGGCCCAGGAGACGCTGACCAATCTCGGCGACCTGCTCGCCGCGGAGGCGACCGACCCCGAGCTCGGCCGGAAGCTGCAGGCGGTGGCCGCCCTCACCCGGGCCGCCTACAACACCGACCAGCTCCTCGAGATGATCGACCTGACGATCAGCACCGGGCAGCCGATCAACGTCGACCGCGCCCGATTCCTCAGCCGGAACGCCGTGTTCGCACTCGAACGCTTCGAGGCCTCCGCGCCGATCGACTGGCGCGAAATCTACGAGCGACGCAACCTCCCGGCGACCACCGAAGGGAGCTTCGCCGAGCTCGACTGGCTGCTCGAGCAGGGTCCCGTGATCAGCCCGGACGACGCATTGCGGTTCGACATGCAGCGGTTCTCGGCACCGATCGTGTCCGAGACCGGCCTGCGCAATCTGCTCGCCGAGCGGGTGACGAGCGACGCCGCCGAGCTGTCGAGCGGGATCGCCCGGCAGACGTTCATCAGGATCGGGTACGTGTCCGCGGCGATCCTCGTCGCGCTGGTGTTGTCGTTCCTCACGTCACGCTCGATCACCCGGCGCATCGCCCGGGTGTCCGACCGGGCACGACAGGTGGCAGGCGAGCAGCTCCCCATCCTGGTCGAGTCGCTGCGCGATCCGAGCGGATCGACGCCGCTCCCGGACGTGACGCCGATCGAAGGCGTCGGGACCGACGAGATCGGCGAGCTGGCGGAATCGTTCACCGCCGTGCAGACCACGCTCGTCGAAGTGGCGACGGAGCAGATGGAGGTCCTGCGCCGCGGCGTGTCGGAGATCTTCGTCACGCTCGCCCGACGCAATCGCAGCCTCGTCGATCGCCAGCTCGCACTGCTCGACGAGTTGGAGGCCAACGTCGATGATCCCGACCTGCTGGCCAACTACTACAAGCTCGACCACACCGCGACCCGAATGCGTCGCAACGCCGAGAGCCTGCTCGTCCTCGCCAAGAGCGACACACAGCGTCGGCGCTCCGGGCCGATCGAGATCGACGACGTCGTCCGCGCCGCGATCTCCGAGGTGGAGGACTACCGGCGGATCGACGTGCTCGCGCTGGAGAGCCTGCAGATCATGGGGCCGCTCGTCGCCGACACGTCACACCTCCTCGCGGAGTTGCTGGACAACGCGGCGTCGTTCTCGCCCCCCGATAGCCGGGTCTCGGTCGCCGGGCACTTCACCGGAACCGGCTACCTGATCACGATCTCGGATCGAGGCGTGGGAATCCCCGGGCAGCGGCTCCAGGAGCTGAACGCGCTGCTCGCCAAGCCACCGGTCATCGGTCTGTCGGTGGAACCGACGCTCGGCCTCTCGGTGGTCTCCCTGCTCGCCGCCAAGCACCAGATCAAGGTCAGCCTCGTCCAGGCCGCGCCGGGCATCTCGGTCAACGTGGTCATCCCGTCGGCGATGTACCAGCACACGACCGACCCCGACGCCGAACCCCGATTCGACAACGCGTTCGACGCCGCGTTCGACGAGATCGTCAACGCCGATGCCCACGACGGCACCGCTCCCGCCGAGCGGAGCGTGCCGGCACCGGCCGCGTCGGAGAGCGAGGCCGCACGAGCGACCAACTCCGCGCTCGACGCGATCGCCGCGATGAACCGCGGCCGCCAGGATGCACTCGGCCTCGATCGGCGACCCGAGCCCGCTCCGGACGAACGATCCGGCTCGATCGAACCGGAATCCGGGGCGCCAGAGCCCGAAGCACGACCTGTGGCGCCGGGCGAGGACCTCGCGACCACGACCTCGGGCCTGCCGCAGCGCCGTCCGGCCGTCATCGACCCCAAGCCGGCGTCGGCGGTTCCCGACTTCCGCCCGGCCCCGGTGGCCGATCCACCGAGCATCGCACCGCTCGAGCGCACGCCGGTGATGCCGGCCCCCGCGCCAGGTGCGCTGCGGATGCCCGATCTCGCACCGCCGCAGCCCGCGGCTGCGCCGGCGCCGATCGCACCCGAGGTCACGCCGAGTGGGCTGCCGGTTCGCCGCCCCGGCGCTGCCGGTCCGATGACCGAGGCCGGGCTGCCCCGGCGCGAAGGCGGAAGCGGGCCGACGACGGCGATGCCCGAGCCGCGGCCGGTCACCGCATCGAGCCACGATCCCGAGGCGCTGCGCTCGACCCTCAGCGCCTTTCACACCAGCACCCAGCTCGGACGCCTCGACGGCGCCGATGCACCGAACGACACCACCGGAGGACGCAACTGATGGGCACCGCAGCAGACAACCTGAACTGGCTGGTCGGACGGTTCGTCGACCAGGTCCCCGCCGTCCGGCAAGCGGTCGTCGTCTCCTCCGACGGGCTGGCGTTGGCCGGGTCGGACGGGGTGGACCGCGAGGCGGGCGAGCGTCTCGCCGCCGTGTCCTCCGGGATGATCGGCCTGGCGTACGGATCGGCCGGACGGTTCGGTGCCGGTGCGGTGTCGAACGTCATCGTGGAGATGGAGAACGGCTGGCTGTTCGTCACCGGCATCCGGGACGGCTCGCTGATGTGCGTCGTCGCTACCAAGCAGGCCGACATCGGCACGATCGGCTACGAGATGGCCGTGTTCGCGGAGCGTGCCGGCGATGTGCTCACCCCGGAAGTCCGAGAGGAGCTCAAGTCGTTGATGCTCACACGCGGGTGAGTGTGGACCGACGAGAGGAGTGCATGAGAGGAGTGAATGTGGAAGCACGCAGCGACATCCCGGCGTTCGACGAACTGGCGTCCGGCGCACCGTCGATCGACGCGCGGTTGGCCGACGCGATGGCAATCCGCCGAACCGGCGCAACGATCGCGACGCCCGAGTCCGCGGCACGCGAGTCCGCAGCGCACGACCCCGGCGACGGCGCACCACAGGCCGATCCGGACGAAGCCGGCGCGCGGCTGATCCGCCCGTACACGATGACCGGTGGTCGTACAGCCGGCCACGTCGAGATCAGCCTGGAAGCCCAGATCCAGACCAGCACCCGACTCGACGGTGACACCGCCAAGTACCGCTGGGAAGCGGCGAAGATCCTCCAGCTCGCCGAGCGTCCGATGGCGCTGGTCGAGCTCGCGGCGCGAGCCGAGATCCCGATCGGGGTGGCCCGCGTGGTCGTGTCGGACCTGGTCGACGCCGGTGCCATCCACGTCCAGCGCAACGCCCCGATCACGTCCTACACCAGCCTGCTCGAGAAGGTACTCGATGGAATACGCGACCTCTGAACCGACGATTCGCAAAGTCCCCGTGAAGATCGTCGTCGCCGGCGGCTTTGGTGCCGGCAAGACCACCTTCGTCGGCTCGGTCTCCGAGATCGAACCGCTGCGGAGCGAAGCGGTGATGACCAGCGCCAGCAGCGGGATCGACAACCTGTCGTTCACCGACCACAAGGAGACGACCACGGTGGCGATGGACTTCGGTCGCATCAGCCTGACCGCCGACATCGTCCTGTACCTGTTCGGCACCCCGGGTCAGGAGCGGTACCACTTCATGTGGAACGAGCTGTCGCGCGGTGCGATCGGTGCCGTCGTCTTGGCCGACACGCGGCGACTGACCGAGTGCTTCCCGGCGATCGACTACTTCGAGTCGCGCGGGCTGCCGTTCATCGTCGCCGTCAACACCTTCGACGGCGTGCGGTCGCACCCGATCGTCGACATCCGCGAAGCGGTCCAGCTGCCGCCGACCGTCCCGATGCTGTTCGCCGACGCCCGCAATCGCGAGGACGCCAAGGCCGCCATGGTCTCCGTCGTCGAGCACGCGCTCATGCGCCACCGTCAACCCGTCGCCTGACGCACACCACCTCGCGCGGCCCGTTGCGCCCGGCGCGACACTCCGCAGACGGAGCCGGTCGGGGGCTGCGGGAGAGAAGGAGCGGGATCGTGGGCCGCGTAGGGTGCTCATGTGCGCGTTCATCTCGTCGACGGGACCTACGAGCTGTTCCGGCAGCACTTCGGCGCGGCCTCGCGCCACGCCGATCGGCACCCGTACGCGGCCGCAGCCGGCGTGGTGGGCTCCACGCTGGCGCTGATCGAGGACGGTGCCACCCACGTCGCCGTGGCCTCCGACCACGTGATCGAGAGCTTCCGCAACGACCTCTGGGCGGGGTACAAGACGGGCGAGGGAATTGACCCGGAGATCCTGGAGCAGATCCCCGTGGTCGAGCGAGCCCTGGGCGCGGCCGGGTTCACGGTCTGGCCGATGGTCGAGTTCGAAGCCGACGATGCGCTCGGCGCGGCGGCGGCAGTCGCAGACGCAGACGACCGGGTCGAACAGGTCCTCATCGTCACGCCCGACAAGGACCTCGGTCAGTGCGTGCGCGGCGACCGGGTCGTCCAGTTCGACCGGCGCAAACGGGAGATCATCGACAGCGAGGCCGTGCGCGAGAAGTTCGGGGTCGACCCCGAGTCGATCCCCGACTTCCTCGGGCTGGTCGGCGACACCGCCGACGGCTTCCCCGGGCTGCCCGGATGGGGTGCGAAGAGCGCCGGTGCCGTGCTCGCGCGCTACCGCCACCTCGAGGACATCCCAGCCTCGGCGGGACAGTGGGACGTCGCCGGCCTGCGCGGAGCGCCGAAGCTCTGCGCAGTGCTGCAGGCCCAGTTCTCCGACGCCCTGCTCTTCCGAACGATCGCCACGGTCGACACGACCGTCGCCGTCGGCACGGTCGACGACTGGCGTTGGCGGGGTCCGGCCGACGGGTTCGACGCGATCGCCGCGGAACTCGGCGCGCCGGGGCTGGCCGACCTCGCTCGGCGGCTTGCGCCGAGCCCCGCCGGCTGAGGTGACGACCAGGCGGTCTGCGGCACTCGGACGATGCCGATGAAGGCTGCTACCTCCCGGTCCTGACCTGGTTCACGGGCGCCCGATGCACAGGACCCGATCGCCACCTCAGCCGGCGGGAACTCCCCGCCGGCGCCGATCATGTTACCTCGGCTCCGCCCACCTGCATCCAGTCCCGGGTCCGCGCCGGCTCGACGGCATTTCCCGTGCGCCGGGCTAACCTGCCAGCTCCGGTCATCCGTTGGCGAGCGCGAACGGGAACCTCGGAGGGATGCGAGAGCGGCCGAATCGGCACGCTTGGAAAGCGTGTGAAGGGCAACCTTCCGTGGGTTCGAATCCCACTCCCTCCGCTCGAGAACGAGCTCCTGATCCGGGGCTCGAGCAGCGGACGGCTGGAGCCGCCCGCCCCGTCGGCAGGACGGGTCGCAGTGCGCGCTGTTGCGGCCGGGTCAAGTCGTGACGCAGGGCCTGGCAGACTCCGCCGATGGCGATGGCGAGCTCTGGCGACGGCGTCGGTCACGGTGTCGGTGACGGTCATGGCGACGGCGAGGCGATGAGGCTTGCGCTTGATGAGGCGCGGGCCGCGCTCGATCACGGGGACGTGCCGGTCGGGGCGGTCGTGGTCCATCGGGGCGTGGCGATCGCGCGGCGGCACAACGAGCGGGAGCTGACCGCCGATCCGACCGCCCATGCCGAGGTGCTCGCGCTGCGCGATGCCGCCCGCCGGATCGGCCGGTGGCGACTCGACGAGTGCACCCTGTACGCCACCCTCGAACCGTGTGCGATGTGTGCGGGTGCGATGGTCAACGCCCGCCTCGGGCGCATCGTCTACGGCGCGGACGACCCCAAGGCCGGAGCGGTCGACTCGGTGTTCCACCTACTCAGCGGGGACGTGCTGAACCACCGCGTCGACGTCACCGCCGGAGTCATGGCCGAGGAGGCGGGCGACCTACTCCGCACCTTCTTTCGCGACCGGCGAGGACCTCGGCAGGCTTGACCGTCAGCGCCGGCGCAGGCTGTCGATCAGACGTCGCAGCGCCCCGGCCCGGTCCTCGGTCTCGGGGACATCCTCGTCGTCGACGAACACGACCGAAGCGACTCGCCGCTCGGCGGGCTCCTCGGACGACACCACCGGCGCGACCGCCGTGACGACCGACGCCTCGCGGGCAGCTGCGGCGTACATCGCCTCCGCGCTGGTCTCCAGCGTCGGTGGGGCAAAGCCCATCGTGGCCGGCTGCGGTGGGGGAGCAGGTGGCGATTCGGTCCCGGCGATACGGGCCACCGACGGAGCAGCGGCGCTCATCGACGCCGCCTCGATCGCCCGGATCGCCCGCAGCACCGCGTTCGACACCTCGTCGGGCACCTGGCCATCCGCGGTCGGAACGTCGCTCAAGACGAGCGCCGGCACCTCGAAGTCGATCCGGCCGGGCGCCGGCGGCGAGGGGGCGTCGGCGGGTTGGCTCAGGAGCTCGCCGGCCGCCACCGTACCGTCGCGGTCCTCATCGACATCGTCGACATCGTCGGACACCTCGGACACCCCGGACACCCCGGAGCCGTCGACCGACTCCGACACGACCGACACGACCGGCACCACGTCGGACACGACCAACTCGTCGACCGACTCCGACAGCTCCGACACCACATCGAATCCCGCCGGCTCGGCAACCGACTCGTCGACCGACTCCGGCACGACCGGCACGACCTCGGACATCGCAGCGACCTCGGCCGACTCCGACACGACATCGAACACGACCGGCTCGTCAACCGACTCCGACACGACCGACACGACCGGCACGACCTCGGACATCGCAGCGACCTCGGCCGGCTCCGACACGACATCGAACACGACCGGCTCGTCAACCGAGTCGACCCACGAGTCGTCGGCTGCTTCGACCGGGAGCGTGTCGGGCGGGGCGTCGGACCCGGCGGCCATGTCCACCAGCGCATCGGAACCCGGCGCCGGCGCGACCAGCGAGTCGCCACGATCGATCGGCGATCCCGAGGGCGCGTGCTGTGGCAGGAGCACCTCACCGACGATCATCGACCGACCCTCGGTGGGCTCACCGTCATCGTCGAGCCGGGCGAAGGCGTCGTCGGTGGACCGTCGCCCCAGAACCTCTCCGACACCGGTCGTCGGCACCTCCTCGGTGCCGTCCGGCCAGACGATGTGGAACTCGTCGTCGTCGGCCAGCTCGATCGCGCCCGACGATGGCGACGCATCGAAGGCGTCCGGGTCGACGTGATCGGATGACAGTGCGTCGAGGTCGACCCTCAGCGGAGCGAACTCGAGCGGGGCGGACCCCGGGTCGGCCGACTCCACCGGTGACACGGGCTGGTCCGGCTCGACCGCGGGAGCGGGCATCGCGGCCAAGCCGGCGCCCACCTCGACCGTCGGCAACCCGTCGGCCGGGCGCGGTTCGGTCATCGGGACGTCGGTGATCGTCAGCGGGGCGGCGAGGGGCGTCTCGTCGATCGCCGGTTCCCCGGTCGCAGGGTCGCCCGGCTCCGCAGGGGCGGGCGCCAGCTCACCGAACGCGGGCGACCGGTCCTCCGGCTCGGACCCAGCGGCGTCGACCACCGGCGGAGCGAACGGCGCAACGCCGCGCTGAGCCACGACGTCCGGTTCCGCGAGCGGTGCCTGAACTCCCGCGCGATCCGACACCACGTCGGAGCCGGGCGCGGCGCCACTCCCGTCGGTCGGCGGCGGCGCGAGCGGTCCGGGCTCGACCGGCTCTGCCTCGATCGGCGTACCGAAGCCGGGGCCGAGCAGATCGGAGAGATCAGCGTCGTCGAGCAACACGCCGAACAGGTCGTCTTCGGCCGTCGCCGAACCAGCTTCCGATTCGGACGACCCGAGGTCGCCGTCGAGCGGCTCGTCCCATTCGATGCGCAGTTCGTCGCTCGGCGGCGCAGCGTCGACCGGGGGCAGACCCGGGAGCTGTTCGACCACGGAGTTGTCGACCAGGGCGACATCGGAGACGGGACGGCTGAGCACCCCACCGCCGGTGGGCGCGACGAACCAGCGATGCACCCCCGAACCGTGATGGCGGTAGGCGGTGGCCGTCGTCGGCGCGATGACGTTGTTCGCCAGATCGGCGACGAGGGCCGCAGTCGTGTCCTCGGTCAGAACGAGCACTGCGTCGCGGTCGATACTCGGCTCACGGTCGAACAGCCGGCCGAGGTGTTCCACCCCACCGACACGGACCGTGCCCCGCTCGAGCTGCACCGCGTCGACCAATCCCGCAGCGAGCAGACGGCGACCGAGCGTCTCGTCGCCGGCGCGCTCGGCGAAGTACACCACGCCGTTGTCGACGTAGACGCGCACCTCCGGCCTGGCGTGGAAGACGATCTCACCGGTGAACCCGTGATCGCGGGCGTGGTCGAGCGCGACCCAGCCCGGTTGCGGGCGAGCCGAGGTGATCAGTCGGGCAGGATCGACCTCCGCTTCGTGCGGCGTCAAACCCGTACGGGGGGAGTCGAACTCGGTGTCATCGATCATGTCAGGCAACCTCCGCGCCGGATCGTTCGAGGACGTCCAGCAGTGTCAATAGCACCTCGATGACGACCTCGCGTCCGGAGTCGGGGTCGATCAGCTGGCAGGGCACCACGGCTTCGCACGACAACGCGCCGAGCGATCGCGCCAGCCGCCGGGCATGTTCGAGGTCGTCGCACCGATTGACCGCGACGACGGCCGGGACGTGCAGATCGGCGAGCAGCGCCCTGAGCTCGACACCCGCCGCAGCATGGGTCTCGGTGGCGTCGGCGTCGATCACGAACGCGACGACGTCGACCTCGCCCTTGAGGATGTTGGTCATGAACCGGAACCGCGGCTGGCCCGGCGTACCGAACAGCAGCAGTCGGACCTGCTCGCTGGGCTCGAGCCGGTAGGTGCCGAAATCCATCGCGACGGTGGTCTCCGCTTTGACGACCGACTCGTCGCCGCTGGTCACGACGTCGGTCGACACGACCCGGGTCTGCGACACCGATTGGATCAACGAGGTCTTACCCGCGGCGAACGGCCCGGTGATCAGGATCTTGAACGTCTGGTCGATCACGCGGCGCTCCCAGCCAGCACCCCGGTACGCGACCGCACCAACGCGCGCAGGCGCACCTGATCGACCGTGCTCATCGCCAGCACCGCAAGGATCCGGTGCCGGCCGATCGGCCAGATCAGCAGCAAGCCGCGGTCATGGTCGATCACGACCTGACGCAACTCGGAGCCGTCGCCGACCTGGACCAGCTGTCGGGCGATGCCCACCGCCGCGGCGAGCATCGCAGCGTGCGACGGCTCGTCCTCGGTCCCGGCGCTCCGTGCGATCGCGAACCCATCGGTCGACGCGAGCAGCGCGGACCGGGCCCCATGGACGACCTCGACGAGCTCGTCGAGCGCGACCCGAGGATCGGTCGGCGGGACCGGGACGGCCTCGGTTCGAGCCGGCGCGACCGGTGCGCTCCATGGCGTCGCTGACGGAAGTGGCGCTGGCGGGACGCGGTCGGTCATCGGTGGCAGCCCATGCGCAGGCGTGTGCTTGACCGTTTCCATACGATTGCTATCGGTCGGGACTGCGCCGGACTTGAGACAATGATCGTACCGCTCAGCGAGGCGCGCGCTGCCGGTGCTGGGCCGTGAGAAGCCGCTTCCGATGCCGCGCTCTCACCGCTAGCCTTGCGATCGGAAGGCTGCCAGAGCGGACGAATGGGACGGCCTCGAAAGCCGTTGAAGTCTTCGGGCTTCCGTGGGTTCGAATCCCACGCCTTCCGCCAGTACGTCCACGGGCGTCCATGGAGATCCGCGAAAAGCCTGCTGAGCAGGGGAAACGTGAACCGAGATCCATGGGCGCCCGTCGTCGTTTTCGGTGCGTTACTCTCAGGGTTACTCTCAAGGGGCGTTCGAGAGTAACGACATGGGGCTCGAGCGATGCCGAAGACACCACGGGGAAAGCGAGTACCCGACGCTGCGGGCGAATCGTTCGTCGTCGCAGGTTGTCGACGATCTGCGGCTTCTTCACCTACTGCGCGGAGGAGCGGCTGATCGAGCGGAACCCGGCCGCTCATGTGCGACGGCCGAAGCAGAACTACGAATCGTCCACGCTCGGGTTGGACCGCAATGAACTGGGCGGCTTCCTCGTCGAGGCGGGGCTGTGCGGCGGCCGCGATCACGCCCTGGCGTGCCTATTGGCGTTGAACGGGCTGCGGATCTCCGAAGCGCTCGGTGCCGACATCGACGACCTCGACCACAACCGGGGCCATCGGACCTTGTTCATCCATCGCAAGGGCGGCAAGACCGCAACCATCCCCCTCGCACCGCGCACCGCCCGAGCACTCGACCTCTACATCGCCGAACGGGCGAGCAGGCCCGATCTTCATGAACCACGACATGACCCGACGCCTCGACCGCCACGCCGCCAGCCGCATCGTCAAGCGGCTCGCGAAGGCCGCCGGGATCGACAAGCGGATCTCACCGCACTCGTTGCGGCACAGCTTCATCACCGCCGCGCTCGACGCCGGCGTCCCACTCCGCGACGTCCCACGCCGACCCGCGAACCACGATGCGCTACGACCGAGGACGAGGCAGCCTCGACCGTCATGCCACCTACATCGTCGCCACCTTCGTCGCCGGCGCCAGCCGCTGAACTCAACCCGGCGATATCGAGCACTCCGAACCGCGCTCCGCTGCCGGGTTACGAGCGCGATGAGGACGCGCCAGATGGCCGCTGATGTGCGCGTGCGGGTCGACTGAGGCGGTGTTGTGGTTACGTGGGAACTTGTGAGAACGGCCCGCCGTCTAACGACTATGCACACGCGACGTGTCGTAATCGGACTCGCCGCCCTGACCGCGATTCTGGCGGGGTGCGGCGGCGACGATCTGTACGGGAGGCGGAAATCGCCGACTACCAGGTGGTCGTAGCGTCCGGCCCGAACCAGTTGACGGCGGACGGCTGCGAGTGGACCACCGTGGTCAAGAACGATGTCGTGACCAGCGCCACGGTGACGCTCGGCTCCGAGTTCGGCTGCGAACCAGTGGAGTGATCGGTCGAGCGTCTGCACGATCTGGTGGCGGACCTCCAGGCGGAGGTCCGGAGGTTCGAGGATCCCGAGTTCGGCAGGCACACCCTCGACGTGGACTATGACGCACGAGGGGTCCCGGTCGCGATCGACTTCGACCTAGCCCCGATCGTTCACGGGTCTGAGGTGGGCTGAGGTCGCGTATCCGCGGAAGTGCCCTCGCCGTGCGGGATTCTTGGTGTTGCGAAGCAACAAGAACTCGAACGGGAGGGCACTCGCGAGGTGAACGCTACACGCACGGTGGAACGGCCTCGGGTGACCGGCGGTGACCGGCAGACGGTCTCGCACGCGGGCACCCACTTGTTGGGCGAACTCGCGGATCGGTTCGGTCTCCCCGTCGGCTATTCGGCTGCGGTCCCGTGGGCTGGTGAGCGCGGCTTCGGTCACGACCGGGGCCGGCTGCTCGGCCAGGTCGCGGTGATGCTCGCCGCGGGCGGCCGCTGTGTTGCGGACATGGCGGCGTTGCGGGATCAGCCCGACGTGTTCGGCGAGGTCGCGTCGGCTCCGACGATCTGGCGGGCCTTCGACGCGATCGACGATCGGGTGCTCGACGCGTTGCGTGCGGCCCGTGCGACAGCGCGAGCCAAGGCACGGGCCGTCGGTGCTGCACCGGGCGAGGTCGTGTTGGACGTCGACGCGTCGCTGGTGGAGATCCATTCCGAACGCAAGCAAGGCGCGACACCGCACTTCAAACGCGGGTTCGGGTTCCACCCGGTGTTCTGCTTCCTCGACGCGACCGGCGAAGCACTCGCCGGGGTGCTGCGACCCGGCAACGCTGCCGCGAACTCCGGCGCCGACCAGCTCGCCGTCGTCGACATGGCGATCGCACAGCTGCCCGACACACACTGTCAAGGTCACCGGCCCGGAGACGCACCGGACAGCGTCGTGCACCCGATCCTCGTGCGCGCCGACTCCGCTGGCGCGGTCCGCAAGTTCATCGACGGTCTCGTCGCACGCAACTGCGAGTTCTCGATCTCCGCCCGGGTGTCCAACGCCTTGGACACCGCCATCGCCAACGTTGCCGCGGACGCGTGGCGACCCGCGATCAACACCAACGGCGAACCACGCCGCGGCGCACAGGTCGCCGAGCTGGACCTCACCGTCGACGGCTGGCCCGCCCGCACCCGGGCGATCGTGCGTCGCGAACGACCACACCCGGGCGCGCAAGCGCAACTGCGCTTGTGGGACCACAATGGAATGCGCCACCAAGTCGTGCTCACCAACCAGTCCGGCGACGCGGTCGAGCTCGAGTTGCGCCACCGCCGCCACGGCCAGGTCGAGAACCGGATCAAGAACCTCAAAGACTGCGGCCTCGAACGCATGCCGTTCACCTCGTTCACCGCGAACGCGGCGTGGATGGAGATGGTCCTCGCCGCCGCCGATCTCCTCGCCTGGACACAGACCCTGCTGTTCACCGGCGACCTCGCGGTTGCCGAGCCGCGCACGTTCCGCTACCGGATCCTGCACATCGCCGGCCGGCTCATCCGCAGCGCCCGCCGAACGTGGCTGCGACTCCCCGAGCACTGGCCATGGACCACCGATCTGCTCGACGCCTACCGGCGTCTCGCCACGGTCACCTGACCCACCCGCGAGCCCACCGAACCCGGCGCCACGCTCGATCGGCACGCCCCACCGGCCCAATCGCGCACACCGAGCAGGCCGAGATCACCAGAATCGGCACTCACCAAGCCGTCGACGACCCGAATACGTCCACGACCGCCGCGACCATTCCGAACAGACCACGTCGAGCGACCTCAAGCCATCTCATGAACGATCGGGCCTAGCAGCTGGTCGTCGCAGCCTCAAGAGGCGGAAGTCCCCGATCGAACTGACCAGCGGAGCGCAGTCCGTCACTCGCTCATCCACCGCGGTCTCAGCTGCCAGGCGATCATCGCCGTCCGGCTTGGTCGGCGGCGCCCGCAGCTTCTCCGGCATCCAAGCGGCGGCCATGCTAGGCCGCCCTCGCGTCCACCTCCGAGAGGGCGCCCGAGAACGGCACTTCGGATTGGTCAAGCCCGCTCGAGAACGTGCGGCCCAGCGATGTGACTTCGCGACCGAACGGAAGGCGCTCTCCGCTGCCGGCACCCGGGCGGGCTGCATCGTTTGGCGCAGTGTTGTTCTGGGCGGCTCCGCGCTGGATGAGCGGCGAGGCCATGGAGAAGTCCATGCTTCGCACCATCCGCCCATCTTCACGTTGACATGTCTAAGGGTCCTAGTTATTGTGTCTAACATCATTAGACATCAACCAAGGAGAGAGATCATGAATCACGAACTGCACACCGAAGTCGACATTGACGCCACACCCGAAGCGGTCTGGCAGGTACTCACCGATCTCGACGGGTGGGCCGATTGGAACCCGTTCATCACCTCGTCGGTCGGCAAGGCCGCAGTCGGCGAGGAACTGAGCAACCGGATGGAGCCGCCGGGTGGCAAGGCAATGACCTTCAAGCCCGAAGTCACCGTTGTCGAGGAAGCCGCGACCTTCGAGTGGCTCGGCAAACTCGGCGTGACCGGCTTGTTCGATGGCCGCCACCGCTTCCAACTCGAAGCCACGCCCTCCGGTGGGACGCATCTGGTCCACACCGAGCACTTCACCGGTGTCCTCGTCCGCTTCATGCGCAAGTCGCTCGACACCAACACCGTTCAAGGGTTCGAACTCATGGACACCGCCCTCAAGAACCGCGTCGAGGCAACATCATGACTGCCCTGTCTCGCGCATTTCAATCCGCGCGCCGAGCGTTTCGGCACTGGAACTGGCGTCGCAACATACGCAACCAGACCCATGCACCGCTCAACGCGTGGGGCTACCACGACATCGGATACTGGTGAGGGCATCATGAACCCACCTGACATGGCCGGCAGGAACCTGGCCCTTCGCTTCGGCCTCGAACTCGGCGCACTCGCCGGGCTCGCTGTCGGAGCCTGGAACTTCACCTCGGGCAGCATCCGCTGGATCGCCGTCATCGTCGTCCCGATCGCGGCGGCGACGCTTTGGGGAGTGTTCAATGTTGTCGACGATCCCAGTCGCTCCGGCGCTGCACCTGTCGAAGTTGCTGGCTGTATCCGGCTGGCGATTGAACTCATCGTTCTTGGCGGTGGTGTCGGAGGCCTGTTCATCGCTGGGCAGCGCAACATCGGTATCGTCGTCGCCGTGCTGGTCGTCATTCACTACGCCGCTTCGTGGAGCCGGATTCAGTGGCTGCTCGACGCATGAACGGCCGCTTGGCCGCTCGCTGATGGGACGCAAGCTCGGACTCACGGTCGAACAAGTTGTCGAGGCAGCAGCCGAGATCGCGGACCGCGATGGCCTCGACGCGCTGAGCTTGGCGACGGTTGCCTCGGCGCTCGGCGTGAAGTCTCCATCGCTCTACACACACGTCCGTGGCCTCGCCGGACTGCGTCGACAACTCGCTCTGCATGGCAGCGGCCTGCTCGCCATTGAACTCGCGGCAAGCGTCGACGGCCTCGACGGCCCCGACGCACTACGAACGATCGCTGAGCAACTGCGATCGTTTGCCCACCGCCACCCCGGTCTGAACAACTCGTTCCTCCCGGCACCCACGCCAGACGAAGACCCCGAAGTGGCTGCCGCGCTGCTCGAACCAGTCACCGTCATAGCATCAGTCCTCAACGGAATGGACGTCGATCCGACCACCGTGATCCCCCTCATCCGGGCACTACGCGCCGCCGTTCACGGCTTCGTCGATCTCGAACTCAAAGGCGGCTTCGGCCTCCCCGACAACATCGACGCCTCGTTCACCACCACCATCAACCTCGTCATCGAAGCAATCGCAGCACACTCGACGACGTGACTCGACTGAAGGTCACCTTGTGAGCGCTCGGTGAGATCCGTGTTCTGTGCTCACTGAAATCCGTGGTTGATGCCGGGGTCTTCTGGCCGGCGTCAACCATCCGCCACCCGTGTGGGGTGGCTCCTCCAACGTGTCGAGCGACCAAGCCACGACAACGTTGGAGGAGCCGCTCTCCATGATGAACCAGGAGACGTACGTGCACGACAGGGATGAGACACTCGGCGTTGCCGGGTCACGCTCGTAGGAAGCCACGATCACCGCAGGGTCCGCCCGCTGGGTCGGGTTGAACCGCCCCGGGATCGGTGACTGCTCGTTCTCTTGAGAGGATGAGCAGATGTCAGAGAAGAAGCGTCGGCCGGGTCCGTACCCGGCGGAGGTTCGTGAGCGTGCGGTTCGGATGGTGTTCCATCACCAGGCCGAGTACCCGTCGCAGTGGAAGGCGATCGAGTCGATCTCGGCGAAGCTGTCGATCAATCACGAGACGTTGCGTCAGTGGGTGCGCCGCGCCGAGACCGACGCCGGCCAGCGACCGGGGCTGACCACCGATGAGCGGGCCCGGATGCGCGAGCTCGAGCGTGAGAACAAAGAGCTGCGCCGAGCCAATGAGGATGGCGGGTTCAAGCGGTGGGCGCAACGACCTGTGCGTAGGCCTCTGATGGTGTCATGTAGCCGAGGGTCTTGCGTGGTCGGTCGTTGAGACTGCGTTGGATCCGCTTGAGATCGACGGCTGAGTGGACCGATAGATCCGTGCCCTTGGGCAAGTACTGGCGCAGGAGCCCGTTGGTGTTCTCGTTCGAGCCGCGTTGCCAGGGAGCGTGTGGATCGCAGAAGTAGATCGGGATCCCGGTAGCGGTGGTGAAGCTGGCGTGGCCAGCCATCTCGGCGCCCTGGTCCCAGGTGATCGAGCGGCGCAGCTCGTCGGGCAGAGTGGTGATGGCAGTGCGCATCGCTGCTTCAACGCTCACCGCGGCGCGTCCGCCCTCCAGGTGCAACAGCAGGACGAGTCTCGTGGTTCGCTCGACGAGGGTTCCAACGGCGCTGCGACCGTTGGTTCCCAAGATGAGGTCGCCTTCCCAATGGCCGGGAACGGCGCGGTCGTCAGCTTCGGCGGGTCGCTCAGAGATCATCACCATGCCTGGGATTCGACCGCGCCCGTCGGACACCCCGCGCTTCTTGCGACACGTCCGGCCAGTGCGTAGACAACGCGCCAGCTCACGGCGCAGCTCACCGCGGCCTTGGACGAACAGCGACTGGTCAGATCGTCTCGTGGCTCACCCGGCACATCTCCGGATCGTCGGGGTCGGGAAAGTCCAACGGTCAGGCGGCTCGAGAATCTCATCGGCGAAGGACCACAGCTCCCGTAGTGCGACGAGCGATCCCGTCGTCGACGCGACCTCGTCGCGCAACGGACCTTGGTCGAAGCTCTTGCACGAGCTTGCACCGGGTCGTCGAGCTTGGAACTGGGCTCGTTGATGCCCGGTCCACGCCGAGTAGTCGCCCCGCCCGCCGTTGGCGGCGACCTCGCGGCTGACCGTCGACGGAGCACGCCCCAGCCGGCGGGCGATCGCAGTCAACGAGTCGCCGGCGCGGATGCCAACGAGGATCTCCTCGCGCTCACCGATCGTCAGACAACTGGGCCGAGGCTGCCACAAGTCGGGTACACCGGTCGTAAACCGGCCCTCCCGAACCATCAGGCCGACCATCGGCGCAGTACAGCCGACCTCTCGCGCGATGTCCACGAGCCTCCACCCTCGGGCTCGAAGACGGAAGGCGAGCTGCTTCTGCTCGTGGGTGTTGCTCGTTCGCAGTGCCATGAGAATGCCGGCCATGACGCTGCTCCTGGCCTCGAATGATCGAGGGACTCGAATCGTCACAGGACCAGTGCGCCCACCGGTGCGTGATTCCGCCGATTCTGAAGGCGGCGTCGGCTTTCTTCGGGGCGATGCGACGGGTGTAGCGTCGACCTTGCCAGTCCGAAGTGCATCACGTCTTCGACGTGATCGATCGCGATTTCGAGGCGCAGCTCGATCGCAGGGTCTCAGGCTTGAGATCGTTGAGCAGGCCGAACGTGGTCTCAGCACTGATCGCAGTCGGGGCGCCGCCCGGGATCAGCTCATGCAGCAACCGGTGCAACCGACACATCGCCTGAGTGCGCAGACCAACGAGTTCCTTGCGTCGATCCGACAGCAACTCAATCGCCACTGTCGCGTCATCGGGGAGCACTCGACGCAGATGCAGCGAGTGGATCGCAGCACGAGCGATCGCCACGGCGTCGGCCGCGTCGGTCTTGGTTCCGTGCCCAGTCGAATACACCCGCACCCTCGTCGCCAGCTTTGCTGGGACATCGACGACGGTCTCGTCAAACGCGACGAGACGCTCCGCGAGCACGGCTGTGGGATCGCCCCGAACACGTACTGGGTCGCCAAACAGCGGCCGCCGTCTGTCCAGTAGGTGTCGTCCGCCAGTGTCAGCGAGCCGTCGTCCTCTCGGTCGGTGCCGGCAATTCTCCTGGCTCGGCGATGATCGAGGTGGGACACTCAACGCATGGGAGTTCCTGGTTTTCTGGTGCAGCTGTTTCGTCAGGCACCCAACAAGCGGCAGTTGGTGCGCTCGCTCGCGCTCGGTGGCAAGGGTGGAGATCGAACGACGACGTCGGCCGATGGCATCGAGTTGTCGGTCCGCCAGACGGGCGAGGGGGACCCGTTGGTGCTCGTTCATGGATCGCTCGACGGCATCGGAGCGTTCTCGCTCGTCGAGTTGCCACTGGCCGAGGGCTACAGCGTGTGGGTCTATGACCGACGTGGCCGAGGCGGCAGTGGCGACAGTTCGGAGTACGCGCTCGATCGCGAGGTTGACGATCTGCGCGCCGTCATCACAGCAACCGGCGGTGTTCCGCATGTCGTGGCCCACTCCTACGGGGCGGTCATTGCGCTGCAAGCCAGACTGAGCGGAGTTCCGATGCGCTCGCTGGTGGTGTACGAGCCTCCCATCAACGCCGAGGCAATCGACCCACAGCAGATCGCCCAAGTTCAACTCGCAGTCGAGGAGGGCCGACTCGACGATGCCATTCGCGACATGGCGACTCAACTCGCAGGGATCACCGACGACGAATTGGCGATCGCCATGAAGGTCCCGCCGATCAGGAAGAGCCTGCGCGATGGAGCCCGTGTCATTGGTCGCGAGATCGAAGCGATCCGCACCTGTGACTGGTCCGCGCTGCCGGTCACCGACGTGCCGACCCTGATCCTGCGAGGCGAACGCTCCAGCGCTGCGGTCTACCCAACCGACGACCAGACCTCGCGGATTGCGTCCCGCGCCGAGATCGCCACGCTCACCGGTCAAGGTCATCTCGGGCACGTGTTCGCTCCGTCGGCATTCGCAACCACGGTGCTGGAGTTCGCTGATCGGCACTGAGGGCCGCTCGATATTCACGCTCGTCGCGCGACTCTGATGCCGCTCCTGATCGGCCACATCTTCGGGCGAGGACCCACTTGGAAAAGCGCCAACTGGCAGCCCGACTCGATGGCCATGCGGTGGACACTGGTGTCACGCGTTTGCGGCGTCGCTTCGGAGGTAGTCGATCAGGAGGCTCGACAGGGCTTCGGGTTGGTCGAGTTGGACCCAGTGTCCGGCGTCTTCGATGCGTTCATAGCGCCAGGAGTTGTCGACGAGATCAGCCGTACTGGTCACGAACTCCTCGATCAGGTGGGGGTCGTCGCTGGTCCAGATCCCCATCGTGGGTTGTGTGAAGCGAGGCAGCGGCCGAGTGGGTGCAAGCATCGTCTTGGGTCCAGAGTTCGCCCGATACCAGTTGAGTGCCGCGGTCAGCGCGCCGGGCTCCGAGAGCCGAGCGATGACCTCGTCGGGCTCGGGATGTCTGCCCCAGGCCTTCAGATTGGCCCAGTTGTCCGCCCTCAGCCACTCCTCGGCGATCTCGGGCGCCTGGAAGAACTGCATGTACCAGGCAAGCTCGAACTGGCGCAGACCCAGCGTGCGGAATACTCCCGGGTGACCAGCGCTGATGAGCACCAGTCGGTCAACGCGCTCTGGCGCGAACATCGCGACCAACGACGCGACCGCAGCGCCCCAGTCGTGGCCCACGACCGCGGCGCGGTCATGTCCGAGGTCATCGAGCACCGCCAACATGTCCGCCATAGCCAGGTGCATCCGGTAGGCCATTGGATCGTCGGGCTTGCCTGAGCTTCCGAAGCCGCGCTGATCGACCGCCACGGCCTGCATGCCCGCGTTGGCGATTGCTTCAGCCTGGGCAGCCCACAACGTGTGGTCGTCGGGGAACCCGTGAATGAGCAGCACCGGCGGACCTGAGCCACTCACCGCGTAGGCGATCTCAGTACCGTCACCCGACACCACACTCTGCAAGACCATCACACAACCCCGCCCCGAATTTAGCATTCAGTCGTCGCTCGCCTCCCGAAGTTCCTCCTCGGTCTGGTGCACACATATTCGGCCCTTGTGCTTGATCTGTGGGTCAGATTCGGCCTGGGAGGCTGGGTGGATAGCTGCCGAGGGCGAGCATGGCGAGGGCGATGAGGGGTTCGGGTCCGTGGAACCCGAACGCGATGCGGGTGAGGAGCCGGATCTTGGTGTAGTGGACTCGATGAGGCCGTTGGAGAGGCCGGAGTCGAGTGCGTGGTCGATCGCGTCGCGGTGTTTGGTGATCTTGCGGGCGAGCTTGACGAAGGACTGCATCCGTGACCGGCGCGCCCAGGACAGCCATCGATCGAGCGCGTTTGCCCTCGTCGCCTTGACGGCGAACACGAATCTCAGTCCTACTTTGAGCAGGTAGGCGCGGTGCAGCCGCGGGTCGGTCTTGGCGATCCATTCGAGCTGTGTTCGCTGGTTGTCGGTGAGGTCGCCGGGGTTCTTCCAGAGCGCGTAACGAGCACGAGCGATCCCCAACGAGGTGCCCATGGCCTTGCCCCGCCGGTAGGGGCTGGTGGTCGGGTTGCGTCGCCCTGATGCCTGGTTCCATGCCCGGCGACGTTCGACGTCGAGCGCTTCGATGCCCCACGCAACAACATGGAACGGATCCGCGCAGCGCACCGCGTTCGGGGCGCGCTTCGCGACGACTCGGGCGATCCAGTCGGCCATGTCAGCTGACACATGGGTCAGCAAGCCAGCGCGTTCTTCGCCGAGCTCGTCGAAGAACACCTGCAACGCCGTGTCGTTGCGGCCCGGGCCAGCCCACACCAGGCACCCGGTGTCGTGATCGACCACGACAATCAGGTAGCGGTGCCCGCGCTTGTAGGAGATCTCATCGATCCCGATCCGGCGCAACCCATCGAGGCGGTCGATGCGCTGTTCGACGTCGTTGTTGACCCGAGCGATGATCGCCCCGACCGTGCGCCACGCCACCCGCAACAACTCACACGTCGCGGACTTCGAGGTGCGCTCCGCCAACCACGCCACCATGTCATCAAAGTCACGAGAGTGACCAACACCGTGTCGCGCCCACGGCACCGCCACCACCGTGGGGCCGTGGGCGCGACACCGGACCCGAGGAGCATCGGCTTCGATGAACACCTTCGTCGTGCCCGCGTCCAACGCCCGCCACCGGCGCCGACCGTCGCCTTGGTCATAGCCCGGCGATCGCCGATGACAGCGTCCGCAGCGATCACGAGCCTTTGGGTTCGGCCGCACCGACACGATGATCGAGCCGTCGGCGTCGTCGACGCGGACCCCTTCCACGACCGTGCGCGCCAACCCGCACGCCCGCTCCCATACCTTGGTGTTCAGCACCCCGTCTGCCGTCCTTCCAGTTTCGAGCCTTCGACAGCGCGAAACCTAGGAATCAGACGGGGTGCACCCGCGGATACGCCACCAACTCACCCACAGACACAGCGTAAGGGCCAAAAAAGGTGCAGTCGACAAATCGCCTTGCGGACGCGATCTTCAGTTCCGGGTAGCGAGCGGATGTCAGAGCGGGAGGGGACGATAAATGGGGACCGCCTGGGGCAGAACGGAGGCTCAGAACCCTGGGAGATCGGGAAGGGCCATCCATTCACGCCATGTGAGATCGCGGCCGACGTAGCGCGGATCCCCGAGTGGCCAATCCCGCCCGATCCACGCCGGCACGGACGCGTCGAGTGCAGCTTCGAGTTCGGAGCCGACGAGCGAATCGATCACCCACCACGAGATTTCCGCATCAGCGCCGGGCTTCTCGGGAGGGTCGATGTACACGCATCCGAGCAGCTCCGTCTCATCATGATCGAAGAGCGCGTAGTTGAAAGACTCATGATCAGCCATCTCCCGCGCATGCCGGGCGAGGTCTTCGCAATCATCCTCGGCCGTCATCGTCGTCGGCGGCCAACCCCATGCCTCGCCGTAGATCGACCACAAACGTTCGCGGGAGCCCATCACGGCGATCATGTCAAGCTCCGTGTCATCCGGATGGATCGGTCGAAGATGATGGCCGCCTTCACCAATCGGCACCATCTTCGGATGCACGAAGTCTCCCGGCAGCCAACTCATGAGCACAACTCTAGGAGGGCCGCTCGTCTTCGATCAGATACGACGTCGCCCGCCGACGGAGCGAGCCACAAGGCCACACGGCGACGGCCGGCCTCGCCGCACGAGCACGCAGCCCGACCGGCCAAGGGAGACCACGCGCCCGCAGACGCGGCGGGAAACGGCATCGACCAGGGGTGGGACCGACCGGCGCAAGGGGGCCACGGCGTCGGTCGGCTGCGTGCTTTCTGATCACCGTGCCCACCTCCACTCGCCGTCCGCTACGACGGAGGTGCGCGCGTTGTCAGCGACCTGCCGTCATCGAGGTAAAGGCGACGTCATCCCGAGAACGGGACGCGCCTGGTCCGCTGCGCTGACATGACCGGGCCAGCCACTCGACTCCGTCAGAGTTCCCCGAGGCGACCAACTCGTCACCGTTGCGCACGACGGTTCGGCCGATCGTGTCGAACGTCGGGTGGCCGATCGTGTCCGATCCACTTCGATGCGTCGATGTCCTCCGTTGTGCCGGAGCTCGCCCCTTTACCTCGACATGGCCAGCGCACCGACACCATTCCCATCCCGCCCCGATCACGTGACAACCGATGTTCTTCTGGTGAGCATCAAGCAGGCAGCCGAGATGCTGTCAATCAGCCGCTCGGTGATCTATCAACTCATGGCGAGCGCCCAGCTCACGCCGATCCGCATCGGCCGAAGGGTCCGCTTCCCGGTCGAGCAACTCGAACATTTCGTCGCTGACCGATTGGCAGCGGCTGAACCCGGCACAAGAAGTCGGACACGGTGATCGACGTCCTCTCAGCGGCTGATCCACGAGATGCCCTGGTGGTAGATCGACGATGTGAGTTTGCTGGACCGAATCACGGTGGATCCTGACGTGTGTCACGGCGCACCGACGGTTCGCGGCTTGCGGTATCCGGTCGAAATGAGGCTCTTCGCGTTTCAGGGTTGGATCGTGGGTAGGAGAGTCCAGTCGGGCTTGCCGGCGTAGAGCAAGCAGCGGACTCGGTGATGTCGGAAGTTCGTGAGCCCGAACGCGACCCGCTTGATCCGCTTCGCCAAGTTGTTGACCGCTTCGGTCGGGCCGTTGGTGACATGAGAGCGCTGAGCAGGGGAAACGTGGGCCGAGATCCATGGACGCCCGTCGTCGTTTTCGGAGCGGCAGTCTCAAGCAGTCGTGTGAGACCAGGGCGCTCGCTGTTGCTTCGCGTGATCGTCACGTCGCGAAGGCTGCGCACGAGGCGGCGTCCGACGAGGGGAGTCGTTCAGCCGACCCCGTGACAGCCAGAGACCGTCTCGTGCTCAGAAGCGCGCGGGGCCGTCGCGCCGTGGTCGGACTGGTTGCCCCAGTGGGCCGGGACCTGCGGACCGTCGCCGTCGGCGGTGAGGGCTTCGAGGATCTCCTCGAGGCCGCGAGCGGGCGAGTAGTACCAACCCTGGATGATGTCGAAGCCCGCCGACCGCGCCCAATCCAGCTGCTCCTCGGTCTCGACGCCCTCGGCGACGACGGAGACACCGAGGCCGTGAGCCAGCTCGACCACCGCCTCCGCGATCGCCCGCTCCGAAGTCGACTCGACCGCCGCCGCGACGAAGCTGCGGTCGACCTTCACTTCGGCCAGAGCGATGTCGCGGAGGTGTGAGAGCGACGAGTAGCCGGTGCCGAAGTCGTCGAGTACCAGACGGACACCGAGTCGATGCACCGCGTGGAGTGCGTCGAGGGCGATACCCCCTCCCTCGAACGCGGCGCTCTCGGTGACCTCGATGGCGATCATCGACGGTTCGAGGCCGCGGTGGCGCATGGTCCGCTCGACGTGGTCGACGAAGTCCGGCTGGACGATACTCAGCGGCGAGAAGTTGCATGCGATCGTCAGTCCGGCGACCCGGTCAGCGAGCATTGCCGCCGCCGAGCAGGTCAGCTCGAACGCCCGGCGGTCGAGTTCCCAGACGAGGCCGGAGCCCGACGCGGCCTCGAGGAAGTCGGCGGGGCCGACGAGCGCGCCCGACCGGGTCCGGCACCGGGCCAGCGACTCGAAGCCGACGATCCGTCCCGATGCCGCATCGACGAACGGCTGGAAGTTCATCACCAGCCCGTCCTCGTCGAGGACCTGACGAAGGAACTCGCGCTGGCGGGCGGCGATCCGGGTCGCCTCGGCGAGTTGGCTGTCGAACAGCGCGACCCGGTTCCGTCCGCGGGCCTTCGCCTCGTACAGGGCGAGGTCGGCGTAGCGCAGGAGCGAGTCCTCGTGGAGGCCGTCGACCTCGAGGTGGGCGACGCCGATCGAGCAGGTCAGGCTGAAGGCGTGGCCGTCGATGTCGAATGGCTCGGCGAGCCGACGCCGCATCGCGTCTGCCGCTGCGACGGCGTCGTCGGGCGTGCGACCCTGCGACAGCACGACGAACTCGTCGCCACCCAACCGCACAAGCAGGTCGTCGGGTCCGCACGCCTCCGCGAGCCGTCCGGCGGCGATCTGAATGACAAGGTCGCCGATGCGGTGCCCATGGGTGTCGTTGATCACCTTGAAGTTGTCGAGGTCGATCAGGGTCTCGGAGACCGGACGGTGGTCGCCGGCCACGGCGGACAGGGGCAGCTCGGAGACCCTGGCTTTGAGCTGGCGACGGTTGGGCAGCCCGGTCAGGTGATCGTGCAATGCGCTGCGCTGAAGCTCACGTTGGTAGCGGCGGGAGTCGGTGACGTCGTGGAAGCCGATGGCGGCCCCGACCAGCGAACCGTCGGGGCTGCCGACCGGTCGGCCCGACACGACGAGATGGCGAACCTCGCCCTCCGATACGACGCTCATCGGTTCGCGGACGATGTGCTCGCCGCCGAGGACGCGCCGGATGGGGTGGCGATGCGGTGCGACCGGCAGCGCATCGGCGTCGAGGAAGCCGAGCCCGTCGATCGCGAGCTTGGCGGTGAACGTTCCCGGAGGGAGGCCGAGCAGACGCCGCGCCACCTCGTTGACGACGAGCACGGACCCGACCGCGTCGGTGGCGATGATCCCGTCGTGGAGTTGCTCGACGACGGCTTCGGTCAGCTGGCGGGTGCGGTCGAGCGTCGTCTCCAGCTCGAGGTCGTGGTCACCGTTGCGCAACGAGAGGACGATGCCGCCGACGGTGGGATCGGCCGTCAGATCGCGACCGGTGGCCTCGAGGCGGATGAAGTCGCCGAGGCCGTGGCGCACCCTGACGGCGAGGCGGTACACCTCTGCCCCCGAGCCGAGACGGAGCAACGAATCGAACGCCGCATCGATGTCGTCGGGGTGGAGCAGGTCGACGACATGGGTCCCGACGATCTCGGCCGGGCTGCGTCCGATCTGGATGCCGACGGCCCGGTTGGCGTACGTGATCACCATCGAGTCGTCGAGCACGACGACCGCGTCACGCAGGTTCTCGAGCAGCGTCCCGTGCCAGCCGAGGCTGCCGGAACGCTCGTCGAGGAGCGAGCTCACGATGCGGCAGAGCCCGAGTAGGACGTCGGTATCGGGGAGGCCTGCACCATGTTCGACGGTCAGCGCTCCGATCGGCTCGCGGTCGCCGCCGACGATTGCGACGCTGGTGGTGTCCGCCCCGCGAGCCAACAGCCCACCATCCGCGAGCAGCTGGTGTTCGGTGGGTGCGAGCGGGCGGGGCTGGAGGAGGCCATCGTCGAGCGAGCCGACCACCATCGCCCGGCCCTGCTCGAACACCACGACCTCGGCAGGGGAAACGGTGAGGGAGGTGGCGACTCGGACGACATCGATCACGGTCGGGTGACCGGACAACGCGCACACCGCCGCGGCGCGGCGATCGGACGACTCGACACCCATGGATACTGTTTCGGCTGGATGGGCCATGAACTTGACGGTTTCTTCACACCTTTCTGACGCTCGGCGCGGCCGCCAGTAGAGAGACGCCGCTCATCGACCGTTGGTCACCGTCCGACAGTGTTGGTCGCATCACCCCGTGGGTGTGAGTCGGTGAGCAGCGGGCCGGAATCCCGACCGTGGCCGGAGACCTCGACGGGCGCTGGGTAGTTGTTCTCGGGCGCCGCCACGATCACCGCGGCGACATGACCCCGTCGTCACGACGGCGAGACGACCGCGACGGAGTCCCCACCCGGGCTTCCGGAGGGAGCACGAGATCGCTGGACACCGAGCGATTCGATCACCGCGGATCTCACGACGAACCGCCGATTCCCGCTGGGACATCTGGTCCGCCAAGCCAACCTGGCGACCGGACCCGAGTCGGAGCACGTGGGCAGCGATCACTCGACGAGTTGAGTCGGGTGCCCTCGCCCCGGGCGTCGTGCAGCCCTCAGGCGCACACGGTTCCGTCGGCGGGCGCGGCGAGCTGCACCAGGTAGTCCGCAACGAGATCGTCGACGCAGTCGTTCACGCCGTAGCCGGTGTGCTGGTTCGCCTCGACGACGACGAATCGGCCGTCCTCGAGCGCCTCGGCCATGCGACGGCTGCTGTCGAGTGGTGTGCTCGGGTCGCCGGTCGTGCCGATCACGACGATCGGCCCGGCCCCGATGCCGGTGATCGCCAGCCTCGGATCGAGCGACTCGGGGAAGAACGTGCAGGTGTAGGACCCGGTCGTGTACGGGAACAACCGCGGCGCGACGCCGATCAGCTGCTCGGCTTCGGCGTCGGACTCCTCGACCGTCGGCCGCGCCAGATCGTCGGCGCAGGTGATCGCTTGAAACGCTTCGAGCAGGTTGCTGTACGAGCCGTCGCGCTGGCGCTGGTAGTAGAGGTCCTGGAGTTGGAGGAGACCGGCGCCGTCGCCGGCGGCGGCATCCTCGAGCGCCCGTTCGAGGGACGGCCAGAAGCCGTCGTCGTACATCGCCTGGGCGATGGCGGTCACGGCGACCGCGACGTTGACCGGGGCACGACCGCCCGCGCTCGGCAGCGGTTCTCGGTCGAGCTCGAGCAGCAACGCGTCGAACGCCTCCTCGGCAGCGCCGTCGTTGTGGAAGGCACACGACGAGCGGGCACTGCAGTCGGCGAGGAACGTGTTGAAGGCGGCCTCGAAGCCGATCCACTGCTGGCGCGTGGTCTCGAGCAGGTCGGCGTCGGGGTCGGCGGCGCCGTCGAACACCGCTGCCCGCACCGTCTCGGGGAACAGCGTCGCCCAGACACCACCGAGCTCGCTGCCGTAGCTGAACCCGAAGTACGACACCTGCGGCTCGCCGAGCGCCTGGCGGATGGCGTCCATGTCGCGGGCGGAGTTGTTCGTGCCGATGTACTGCAGCGCGTCGCCGACGCGTTCGATGCACCGGTCGGCGAACTCGGCCGCGGTGTCGACGAGGACCTGCCGCTCGGCGTCGTCCTCGGGCGTCACGTCGGCCTCGGAGAAGAACCGGTCGTACTCGTCGTCGTCGATGCAGTCGACCGCCCCCTCGCTGACGCCCGTGCCGCGCGGGTCCCAGGAGACGACGTCGAACCGGTCGGTGAGCTCGCGCGGGAACCACAGCGTCGCGTTGGCGGCGATCGTGCTCGCGTCTGCACCCGGGCCGCCGTTGTTGGCCAGCAGCACCCCGATCCGCTGGTCCTCGGGAGCGCGGTGGCGCACGACCCAGAGATCGAGCGTCGCCCCTTGGGGATCGGCGTAGTCGAGCGGCACGGTCAGCCAGCCGCCGTCGGTGCGGTCCGACAGCGGTTCCCACTCGATCGAGTAGTCGAGCGGAGGTGGCAGGGTGGTGCTCGTGCTCGACGTCGAGGAGGGCGGCTGCGCAGTGCCCCCGGACGACGGCGACGGCGTGGCGGTCGTCGAGGCCGCCGCCTCCGACACGTCGCGCGTGATCGGCGGAGGGTCCGACTCGGCGGGGTCGGAGCTGCACGCCGCCAGAGCGAGCATCGCGGCGAGCGGGACCGCGAGCACGGCCGAGCGGAGGTGCGTGCGGGTCAGCGGGTCGATGGCCGCCCGGCTCGGGCGAGGGGCCGACGAGGGCGGCGTGGGGGTCGACGGCATCGGCCCCAGCGTACGGCCGATCCCCGTTCCGGCGCTGTCGCCTCCTTCGGATCGGCCTGGCGCGGCCGTAGCGTGACGGGATGCGGATGGCCCCCCACCACATGATGCCCGGCGATCGAGATGCGGTGAAGGGCGCCGAGCTCGACCGCAACACGCTGCGTCGCGTGTGGCAGTTCGCCCACCCGTACCGCCGCACGATCGCCCTGTTCCTCGTCTCGATCCTCGCCTCGGCACTGCTCGCGCTCGTCGCCCCGTTCGTGGTCAGGGCGATCATCGACACCGCGATCCCGGCCAGCGACCGTGGCCAGATCGTCCTGCTCGCTTCGATCGCCGTGGCCGCCGCGCTCGCCGACGCCGGTCTGGCGATCGTCCAGCGCTGGGGCAGCGCCCGCGTCGGCGAGGGCCTGATCTACGACCTGCGGGGCGCGCTGTTCGCCAAGGTCCAGCGGATGCCGCTGGCCTTCTTCACCCGCACGCCGACCGGCTCGATCACGTCGCGCCTCAACAACGACGTGATCGGCGCGCAGACGGCGGTGACCAGCACGCTCGGCAGCGTCGTCAGCAACGTCATCGTGCTGGCGACGACGCTGGCCGCGATGTTCGCCCTCGAGTGGCGGCTCACGCTGCTGACCCTCGTCGTGCTCCCGCTGTTCATCGTCCCCGCCCGGCGGGTCGGGCACCGCCTGCAGGACATCTCGCGCGAGCAGATGGGGTACAACGCGGCGATGAACACGCAGATGACCGAACGGTTCAACGTCGCCGGAGCGACGCTGGTCAAGCTGTTCGGATCGAGTGGCCGGGAGCGGTCCGACTTCGAACGGCGGGCGGCGGGCGTGCGCGACACCGGCGTCCGGGCGGCACTGTACGGCCGGGTGTTCTTCGTCGCCCTCGGCCTGGTCGGGGCGATCGGGACGGCGGCGATCTACGGCGTCGGCGCGCTGATGGTCGTCGACGGCTCGATCTCGACCGGCACACTGGTGGCACTCGCTGCGTTCGTGACTCGGGTGTACCAGCCGCTGACCGGGCTGACCAACGCCCGGGTCGACCTGATGACCTCGATGGTCAGCTTCGAGCGGGTCTTCGAGGTGCTCGACGCACCGGAGGCGATCCAGGAGAAGCCGGGGGCGATCGACCTCATCGATCCCCGCGGCACGGTCGAGTTCGACGACGTCGTGTTCCGCTACCCGCCGGCGAGCGCCAGCGCGATCCCGTCGATGGAACAGAACGTGGGGCTCGGCAGCGACGCCGACCCCGACGTCGACGTCCTGCGCGGGCTGACACTGACCGTGTCGGCAGGCGAGACGGTCGCGTTGGTCGGTGCGTCCGGTGCGGGGAAGTCGACGACGGTGCAACTCGTCCCCCGTCTGTACGACGTCACGTCCGGCGCCGTCCGCATCGACGGCCACGACGTCCGCGACCTCACGCTCGACTCGCTGCGCACGTCGATCGGCGTGGTCTCCCAGGACCCGCACCTGTTCCACGAGTCGATCGGCGACAACCTGCGCTACGCCGATCCGGACGCGACCTACGAGGAGGTCGTCGCCGCCGCGCAGGCGGCACGCATCCACGACACGATCGCCGCGCTGCCGGACGGGTACGACACGATCGTCGGTGAGCGCGGCTACCGGTTGAGCGGCGGCGAGAAGCAGCGGCTGGCGATCGCCCGCCTCCTGCTGAAGGACCCGGCGATCATGATCCTCGACGAGGCGACGAGCCACCTCGACAACGAGAACGAAGCGCTGATCCAGGCCGCGCTCGAGCACGCGATGGAGGGTCGCACTGCACTGGTCATCGCCCATCGCCTCTCGACGATCCGCAGCGCCGACCGCATCGCGTTCGTCGAGGGCGGCCGGATCGTCGAGATCGGCAGCCACGACCAACTGGTCGCCGCCGGAGGACGGTACGCCGGTCAGCTCGCGGCCGGCGAGCTCGTCGCCATGTGAGGGCCGGCTACTGGACCACCCAGGAGTTGATGGCGATCGACCCGGACCGGTTGACCTGGACCACTGCGTCGGATACCGCTCGGTGTGCGCCCGAGGTCGTGCTGATGATCCGCACCCGCTTCTGCGCCACCGGATTGTCCAGCCGGATGTCGAGCCGGCCAGGATCGACCGATGGCCCGATCGTCATCTGGCCGGCGACGATCCCGCCCAGCATCGACACCTCGGTGCTCACCGGATCGACGACATCGATCTCGATGCGGCCCTGGGGCACCGCGACGTAGCCCTCGATCGAGATGTCGGTCGACGTGCTCCCCGAGGTCGTGAACTGGAGGATGGGGTCGGGCACCCGAATCCCCGCGATCACCACGGGGACCTGGAAGGGCGCCGGGTCAGCCCCCGGGTCGAAGATGATCGGCAGCGCCGCGATCACCGCGGGAGCCGAGGGATAGTCGGCCGCGGGGGGCTCCTCGTGCTGCAGGGCGACGACGTCGATCACATAGGCGACGGTCCCGTCTCCGACGAGGCCGTCACTGGCCCGCAGGATGCAGTCGGTCTCGTCCCACCACGCCTCGCAGGAGACGATCGGCGGGCCGGGAACGGTCGGTGTGGCCGTGACCCGGTAGCCGGTGACCGGGCCGCCGTTGTCGTCAGCAGGCGGATCCCAGTCGACACGGATCCCGTCGAGGTACACGTCGGTGATCGTCGGGTTGAGCGGTGCGTCGGGCGGCCACATGATCGGCGACTGCGTTCCGCCGACGAGGTCGACGCGCTGCCCGTCGACCGGCGCCGACGGATCGCTCGTGCCCAGTGCGTTCGTCGCGGTGACCACGACGGTCGGATGCTGTCCGGAGCTGTGCTCGATACCTTTGATGATGCACGACGTCTGGACGCTGGTGTCGGGCAGGGTCGGCGCCATCGGCGAGCACGACAACCCGGTGTTCACATCGGTTGCTGTGTACCCGGTGATCGGCGATCCGTTGTCGGCCGGGGCGTTCCACCTCACGGTGAGCCGTCCACGGGCCGGAGGGAATCCGGGCCGCTGGTAGTCGTCGACGGAGACGATCGTCGGCGGATCGGGCTTGAACGACTTGGCGGTCAGATTGGACGGCGTGTAGCCGGAGTCGACGGCCCGCGGCGGGACGGGATCGCCGGTGTCGACGGTCGATGCCGGCACGTGGATCACGCCGGGGACGATCAGGTCGTCGCCGAGCACCTCGGGGCCGGACAGCGGCTCGTGCGTGCCGTTGACCGACACGATCGAGACGTTGAGCGACGCCGCGACGCTCGTCTCGTCCGGCGAGACGATGCGCTGGTTCATGGCGAACCGGATGTCACCGTCGGCCGGGGTCGAGTCGTCGACGATGATCCGGGCGTCGTCGCCCAGCACGAAGGTGCCGCCGTACCCGCTCATGTTCAACGGATCGGGGACCGCGACCGCGCTGGCGATCGCCTCGAAGTCGGTCGTGCAGCCACCGGCCCCACCGTTGCCGACGACGACGTCGGCGCCGTTGTGCAGCACGATCGGTTGAGTGAAGTAGTAGACCCCTGACGTGAAGTACGTCGGCGTGTCGATGTCGATCTGGGCGTTGAACGTGCCGGGGAAGAACACCCGACACGTCTGTCCCGCGTAGAGCGGATCTTCGTAGCCGGGGATCATCGTGGTGTCGCGCGTGCCGGTGCTCGTCGCCTGCACGGGGAGCTGCGGCACCCACACCTTGCCGGCCAGCGGGTCGGACGACCAGTCCGGCGCGTCGAGCCACGCGTCGAAATCGGCCGGGTCGATCGCGGTCGAGTTCGGGCTCGGGTAGTCGTTGATCGGATCGGCGATCTGCGCCGGCACGGTCACATCCGACTGGACCAGCGCGAGGTGGAACGGGATCTCCGCCACCGGCCGGAGCGTCTCGGTCTGCACGACCTGGCACGTGGTCGACACGTTCGACAGCGATTGGGGCAGCGCGACCGGAGGGGACGGTGGTGCCGGCGGCACGCTGGCGACGCCGCACAGGTCGTAGAGGCTCTCCTGGTTGCTCAGCGCCACCCAGGTGCCGCCCCGGGCGAGCTCGACGGCTTCCGCCTTGTTGGTCTGGACGGTCCCGGCGCGGAAGACCGTCATCGTGTAGACGAGCACCGGCAGGACGATCAGCGCGCCGATCACCATCATCACCAGCACCATCACGAGGATCGTGCCCTCGTCCGCCGGCCGTTCGGCCGAACCGAGTCGGTCGACGGCGGGATCGATTCGGCGGCCGCTCATGGCGTCACCGTCAGGACGCAGGAGACCGCTTCGTTCGCCTTGACCTGGACCTTGAAGCCCTGGAAGGACGACCCGTCGATCGGGATCGCGGTGGTCGCCTTGCTCGTGATGCCCGCCCGGCACGACCATCCACCGAAGCCGAACCCGCTCAGCGTCTCGAGCTCCTGGGGCACGACATCGACCTCGAAGTACGTGGAGGTGGCCGGGATCTCGAAGTCGAACGTCCCGGTGCGGAACGAAGCCGAGGTCGTCACCCGCCGGGGGTCGGCGGTGACCGGCGTCCCGTCGTCGTTGCGGTACTCGACGTTCTCGTACACGAACTCGTCGGGGACCGACGTCCCGTCCGGGAACCGGGTCTGGATCGTGAGCGTGCCGCCGCAATCCTTCAGCGCCGCCGCCTTCATCGCGGCGCCGAACGAGACCGGGTTGAACGAGTCGATGTCGTAGAAGTCGGCGGTCTCGGGGTTGGTGTACTCCTGATTGACCGCGTCGTAGATCGCGGGGACCTGGCCCGTGGGGGCGTTCGCCAGCAGGTATGCGAGGGTCTCGGCGCCGGTCTTGGTGACCGCTGGTGCCGGTGGGGCGGACAGGTTCTCGTACACGGCCGGGTTGTGGATCCATTGGCCAGGCTGATCGAGGCCCGGACCCACCCCGACGAAGATCAGGTCGATGCCGCGATAGTCGTCCAGGATCACGTCGGCGCGATCCCAGGACTCCTGATGGAACGCCGACCCGTTCGACACCGGCCACGGGCTGGTGTAGCGACCGGCGTTGTAATGGATGACCGGCCCGTTGGAGAAGTCGAGGCCCCACGGATTCGGGCTCCAGGCCCGGTTGACCGTCGGGACGCCATCGGTGAAGAAGACGATCCGGTTGGGGAGCACCGGCGCGGGATCACCGTTGCTGTCCTTCAGCGTGTGGAAGAACGCCTCCTCCCAGTTGGTGCCGCCGTTGGCGACGAGACTCGGGGCCACCGAGGCCTTGAGCGCGTTGACGGCGGCGTCGTTGGTCATGTCGACGTAGTTGTGCCAGCTCCCGCTGCCGAGCGCGGTCGCCTGGTTGGAGAACTTGATGACCTGCACCTGGGTCGGTGTGCCGCGGAACGCCTCGATGAACGCCTCGACACCCGGCTCGACGACGGTGTTGACCGCGCCACCGATCGAACCGGAGTCGTCGACGATCAGCGTCACCGGGCCGCCGCAGCGCGACCGGGCCCGGACGAACGCCGGGACGGTGAACTCGTCGGCGTCGATCTGGCTGGTCGTCGTACCACCGGCGGTCAGGTTGACGTTGTTCGTACCACCGCCGGCTCCGTCACTGTCGCCACCGCCGTCGATGGTGACGATGATCCGGCGGGCGTTGTCGCTGAGCGCCAGCGCCGCCGGGTCGTTCGGGGCGGCGACGTCCATCACCCAGACCGGGCGGACGAGATCGGGGTCGTACGTGGCGATATCGGGCGGCGCCTTCAGCTCGTGGAGGACGACGTTCATCGTGCACGGCTCGCCGCCGACGCACTCGATGCGCTGGATCTGCCACTCGCCGTCGACCTGGATGTACTGGTACTGGACGCGGGTGATCACGTCGACCGGAGGCGATCCGGGCAGCGTGGTCTTCCACGCCAGCTGGAGCGCGTTGGCACCCGACAGATCGATGCTCCCGCAGTTGCCGCACGGCGACGCCGCAGGGTCGGTATCGACCGCGGGCAACGCCATGTCGGTGACGTCGGTCGAGGTCAGGTCGGCGGGCAGCCAGGTGTCGATCGCCTGCTCGGCGCGGGCGACGTTCACCCGACCCTCGGTCCCGCCGATCGTCCGGAACGACACGGTGATCGCCGCGGCGATGACGGTAACGAGCAGGCCCATCACCGAGATGACGATCAGCAGTTCGGGGAGCGTCATCCCCGCGTCGCGGTCGCGACCGCTGCGGGCCTTGTGGAGTGTTTCAGTCAACATTGCTCTTCACCACCGTGAGGGTTCGTGTGATGGCGCCGTCGGGATCCGACGCCGTGATCGTCATTCGTTGGACGTCGAAGGGGCCGACGTCGGCGGGGCAGGTTTGCGGCACCCAGTCGACTGCGGGGTCACCGGTGTTCGCGACGAGGCGATCGACCGTGACCGTCGTCGCGGTGTCGGGCCAGCCCTCCGCAATCGCGGCAGCGTCGACGTAGGCCTCGTAGGAACAGAGTTGCGGTGCCCGGGCGACTCGGTCGCCGGCGTTGAGCAGCACCGTCTCGGTCTTCGCGCCCTCGAACACGAGCGATGACGCTCGGATCCCCGAGCGCATCGCCGCCATCATGCTGACGACGACCATGCCGATCAACACCATCGAGATCAGGATCTCGACGAGCGTCGAGCCGTCGTCGTCTCGCGCATCGGCCAGGCGATCGGTCGGCTCGTCCGGGGGATCGTGCCGACGGAGTCGGGGGATGCTGGATTCGTTCACTACGTCGTCCATCTCTTGGTTGCCTCGCTGGAACGGTTTCGAACCTATGGAGTGCTTCGACAACGCCGGTACGGGCTGGAGTCAGGGGAATGCAAAGTCAAGAAACCTTGACGGAACAGGGGAAACGCGGGTTCGGACGCGCACGGTGTCACAATCGGCAGATGACCGCAGAGGGTCGACATCAAGGGCGAGATCGTCAAGAAATCGGCAGCGTCGCGCCCGGGCCGCTCGCCGACCTGCGCGTGATCGACATGTCGACGGTGCTCGCCGGACCGAACTGCGCGCGCTACCTCGCCGACTTCGGCGCCGACGTGATCAAGGTCGAACGTCCGGAGGGCGACAGCCTGCGCAACATGGCCTGGCGGGATCCGCGCGACGGCACCGGGCTGTGGTGGAAGCTCGTCAACCGCAACAAGCGGACCGTCGTTCTCGACGTCAAGCGCGACGACGACCGAGCGATCCTGCTCCGGCTCGTCGACGACGCAGACGTGCTGGTCGAGAACTCCCGGCCCGGGACGCTCGAACGACTGGGGCTCGGACCCGAGGTGCTCCACGGGCGCAACCCGGGCCTCGTGATCACCCGCGTGACCGGCTTCGGTCAGGACGGGCCGTACGCCTCCCGGCCGGGGTTCGCGACGATCGCCGAGGCGATGTCGGGCCTGGCGTCACTCAGCGGCGAGGCCGACGGGCAGCCGCTACTCCCGCCGATCGCGCTGACCGACGAGGCGACCGGCCTGGCGGCGGCGTTCGCCACGATGGTCGCCGTCCACTCCGGCGTCGGCCAAGTGGTCGATGTCAACCTGCTCGAGACGATGTTCCAGCTGATGGGGCCGCTCGTGTCGCTGTACGGCGTCACCGGAGAGCAGCAGCCGCGGCTGGGCGCCGGGTTGCCGTACACCGTCCCGCGTGGCACCTACCGCTGCGCCGACGGGGTGTGGGTGGCGGTGTCGACCAGCAGCGACAGCGTCGCCGCGCGGGTGCTCGACGTGTTGGGCGTGGCGGGCGACGAGCGGTTCGCGACGTTCACCGATCGGGCGGCCCACCGCACCGAGTTGGAGGCGATCATGACGCAGTGGTGCGCGGCGCGCAGCAGCGCCGAGGTGCTCGATGCGTTCAACCGGGCCGAAGCCGCGATCGGGCCGGTGATGGACATGGCCGACATCGCGCACGACCCCCATTACGCGCAGCGGGGTGCCATCGAATCGCTCGATGGCACCCCGATGCAGAGTCTGATCGCGAGGTTGTCGGCGACACCCGGGGCACTCCGTTTCGCCGGACGTGACCTCGACGCCGACGGCGACGAGATCAGATCGGGCGGGTGGTGACGTCGCGCGGGTGGCCGCCGGCGGGTCAGTCGCCCTTGGCGTCCTCGCCCGGAATGACCTTCTCCGCCGCATCGCTCGCCTTGTCGTAGGCGCCCTCGACCGCGTCGGGGATCTTGTCGCCGTGCTCCTCCACCAGATCGTCCGCCTTGTCCTTGACGCTGCCGGCGGTGTCTTTGACGCTGTCGACGCTGACCGACTCCTTGCCCTTGCCCAACACGTCCTTGATCTTGTCCATGAATCCCATGTGCTCTCCTTGCTGAGGGGTCGTCGTTCACCTGCTTGGCGGACGTCGCCCTACGAGACTATCCCGATCGGGCAGCTGACCCCCGTGCCGCCGATGCCGCAGTAGCCGGCCGGGTTCTTGGCGAGGTACTGCTGGTGGTACGGCTCGGCGTAGAAGAACCCGGTGTCGAGGTCGATCGGCGCGACGTCGCTCGTGATCTCGCCGTAGCCCGCGGCGCGCAGCCGCTCCTGGTACCTGGCACGGCTCGACTCGATGACCGATCGCTGCGCCTCGTCGGTGAAGTAGACCGCACTCCGGTACTGGGTGCCGACGTCGTTGCCCTGCCGCATGCCCTGCGTCGGGTCGTGGTTCTCCCAGAACACCTGGAGGAGCCGTTCGTACGAGACGATCTCCGGGTCGAACACGACGCCGACCGCCTCGGTGTGCCCGGTGCGGCCCGAGCAGACCTCCTCGTAGGTCGCGTTCGGCGTGAAGCCCCCGGCGTACCCGACGAAGGTGGAGTAGACGCCGTCGAGCTCCCAGAACTTGCGCTCAGCGCCCCAGAAGCAGCCCATGGCGAACACGGCGGTCTGCAGGCGGTCGGGCCACGGCCCGCGCAGCGGGTTGCCGTTCACGAAATGGGTGTCCGGCACGGACATCGGTGGATCGGTGCGGCCGGGGAGCGCGTCGGCTTCCGCGACCATCTCAGCCTTCCTGCGAAACAGCATGGGACGAGGATACGGCACACCGGATCGGGGAGTTCCGGCCGGGTTCGAATGTTCGAATTCGGTCACTTCCCCCGCCCGCTCCGGCCGCCCCCGCGCCGCCCCAGGATCCGTGTGACCGAACATCGCGAAACTCGAACTCTTCGGTCACACAAACCCCACCGATTCTCTGTGACCGAACATCGCGAAACTCGGACTGTTCGGTCACACAAACCTGTTGGGGTGGTCGAAGCGCAGTGCGGCCGAGCTGATCGTTACGGCCGGCGGTCCTGGAGGAAGCGGAAGTGGTCGCGGGTAGCGGCGACATGTGCCGTGTCGATGTCGGCGAACAGGACCGTTTCGCCGCCGGCACCCGACGCGAGCACCTCGCCAAGGGGATCGATGATCGCGCTGTCGCCCGAGTAGTCGAGGGACCCGCCCGAACCCACCCGATTGACGCCGACGACGTAGGCCTGGTTCTCGATCGCCCGGGCGCGCAGCAGCGTCGACCAGTGCAGGCGCCGCTTGGCCGGCCAGTTCGCGACGACCAGGTAGGCGTCCGTGCCACGGGCCAGCGCCCAGAACTCGTCGGCGAAGCGCAGGTCGTAGCAGACGAACAGGCTCAGCCGGACCCCGCCGACCTCGACGGTGACGAACTCGGTGCCTGCCCGGACGTAGCGCTCCTCGTCGGCGTGGGAGAACGGGTGGATCTTGCGATAGCGGTGCACGGTGCCGTCCGGCCCGGCGAGCACGAAGACGTTCGACGGTCGCCGATCGTCGGGGGGTGCCTCCGGCGCGATCTCCGGGCACGATCCGCCGACCCAGATGTCGTGGGTGCCCGCCTGTTCGACGAGGAACTGAGCCGACGGCCCGCCCTCGGGCTCGCCGATGCCGGGCGTGTCGAAGGAGAAGCCGGTCGAGAACGTCTCGGTCAGCAGGACGAGATCGGCACCGCCCGCCGCGGCGCCCGCGACCATCGGCGCCAGGCGACCGAAGTTAGCGCACCGGTCGTGCCACACGATGTCGTGCTGGACCGCGGCGATCCGCAGACGGCTCACGAGGCGAACCCCGCGGCCAGTCGCCGGGCGGCCTCGTCGATCACGTCCGGGCGCTTGCAGCAGGCGAACCGCACCAGGTGCCGCCCGTGCTCCGGGCGGCCATAGAAGACCTCGTTGGGCACCGCGACCACACCGCACCTCGCCGGCAGCGAACGACAGAACGCCATCCCGTCCCCGACCGGATCGACGGAACGGATGTCGACGGTGGCGAAATAGGTCCCCTCGGGCACGTAGGTCGTGAACCCGGCCGCGAGCAACGCGTCGACCAGACGATCGCGCGCCGCCTGCAGGTCGGCCGCCACACGCTCGAAGTATGAGTCGGGTAGGCCGAGCCCGACCGCCATCGCCGGCTGGAACGGGGCGCCGTTGACGAAGGTGAGGAACTGCTTGGCGGTCCGTGCCGCGGCGACGAGTTCGGCGGGGCCAGACATCCACCCGATCTTCCAGCCGGTCGTGTGGAACGTCTTGCCGCCCGAGGAGATCGTGAGGGTCCGCTCCGCCATCCCCGGCAGCGTCGCCATCGGGACGTGCTCGTTGCCGTCGAACAGGAGGTGCTCGTACACCTCGTCGGTGACGACGACGAGGTCGCGCTCGCAGGCGAGCTCGGCGATCGCCAGCAGTTCGCCGCGCGTGAACACCTTGCCGGTCGGATTGTGCGGGGTGTTGAGCAGGATCATCTTCGTTCGTGGCGTGATCGCCGAGCGGAGCTCATCGGGATCGAACCCGTACGTGCCGTCCTCGCCTGGTGCGAGCAACACGGGGACCGCACGCGCGCCGGCGAGGGCGATGCCCGCCTGGTAGCTGTCGTACATCGGTTCGAACAGCACGACCTCGTCGCCGATATCGAGCATCCCGAGCAGCGCGCCGGCCAGGGCCTCGGTCGCGCCGGCGGTGACGACGATCTCGGTCGCCGGATCGAGCTCGATCCCGTACCACCGTCGTTGATGGTCGGCGATCGCCTGCCGCAGCACCGGGTCGCCGAGCAGCGGGGGATACTGGTTGACGCCGGCGCGGATCGCCTCGACGGCGGCGTCGAGCACGGCGGGCGGGCCGTCGGTGTCGGGGAAGCCCTGGCCGAGGTTGATCGCGCCGGTCGCCACTGCCAGCGCGGACATCTCGGCGAAGATCGTCGTGCCGAACCCGGCCAGCTTCGCGGTCATGATGTCCTCGGCGGCAGGCACCCGGGCAGTGTAGGCAGCGGCATCAACGGCCGAATCGACGCGGCGTCGCGGTTCCGGCGGTTGCGCAGCAGCGCCGAGTCGACATACCCGTCTGGCTACGACGTCGGCCACCCTGGCACCGGTCGTCGCTCCCGACCGACGGGGCAAAGCGCCATCGACGAGGCGCACACGAGCGAGCCCCGAACGCCAGCCGTCTGATCAGCCCGACGGGCGACCAGATCAGACGCGGCTGTCGCGGCGCTCGCGGCGTCGGCGGCGATCGGGTCCGTCGTAGCCGGCACTGCTGGCTCGCTGACCACCCGGGGCGGAGACCGGGTCGGCGACGCGCAGCGTGACACCGGCGGTCTTCGCGCCGTACATCGCAATGTCGGCGTTGCGCATCAGCTCCTCGAGGTCGGTGCCGTGCCGTGGGTACAGCGCCGCTCCGACACTTGCGGTCACGTAGACGTCGCCGGCGACCGGTGTCCGGCTGAGGCCGGTCGCGATCCGGTCGGCGCTGTTGCGCACCGCGGTTCCCTCCTCGAGCCCGGGGAGCAGGATGACGAACTCGTCGCCGCCCCAGCGTCCGACCACGTCGGTTTCGCGCACCGCATTGTTCAGCCGCTCCGCGCACGCCTTGAGCACGATGTCGCCGAACTGGTGGCCCATCGTGTCGTTGATCTGCTTGAACCCGTTGAGGTCGATCAACATGATGCACAGCCCGGTGCCGAACCGCTCGGCCATCACCAGCGCCTCTTCGCTCTGTTGCTCGAACTCCCGCCGGTTCAGCAGCCCGGTCAGCTCGTCGGTCGTCGCCCGCCGTTCGAGCGACCGCCGGTCGGCGAGGAAGGTCCACGCAGCGAGCGCGAGCAGCACGGTGCCGAGGGCGAGCAGCGCACCGAACAGCACCGGCGCGTCGCCGCCGAGCCCGACGCGGTCGGCGATGCTCGCCGTCACGAGGAACGCACCGGAATCGAGTGATTCGCCATCCACCGAGACCACGACCCGGCGACCGTTCGCGTCGATCGGGCGACTCTGCTCGCTGTCGGCGATCTGTTCGGAGAGCACCACCACCAGGGTCGCATCGTCACCGCCGAACTCCCGGAACGAGGCCGCTTCCACGAACTCGTCGGCGGGCAACTGCACGGCGACGGTGCGGTCCGACCGGGAGACGACCAGCACCGAAGCACTCGTCGTGTCGGCGACCGCCACCGCCCGACCGCCGGCCGCGGCCGAGCGACCGGCAGCCGTGCCGAACGAGGCGAGCGACGCCAGATCGGGGCCGGAGCAGTCCGTGGCGTCCCTACCGCTGACGCACGCCTCGACTCCGTCGCCGAACGAGCGAACGATGTCGTCCGGACTCGCGTCCGGGCCGGCGATCTCGGCGACGGCGCGCGCCCTGAGCATGGTCGACTCGATCGTCGAGAGGGCATCGATCGACTCGGCGACGACGCGCAGGTCCTGCTCGTTGCGCAGCTCGGCCCGCCGGTTGATCAGCGACACCGATGTCGCAACCAGGAGGACCAGGCTCCCGAACAACGCGCCGAGCCGGACCAGCCTCATGAGCGACGCCGGCCGACCGGGAGGGGCACAGGTGTCATGTGCGCTCCCCTCCCGTGCTGCTCATGTGGTCTGCTCGTACCCCTTCACGCGGCGAAGGCGATGCCGATCGGCATCGCCTCGGCCTGCGGCGCGCTCGGAGAGAGTCGAACTCCCAACCGCTTGATCCGTAGTCAAGTGCTCTATCCATTGAGCTACGAGCGCTGGCTTGTTTGGCGACAGAGTCTAGGTCCCGCCCGGCGCGATCGAGCGGGATTCAGCGACAGTTCGCGACGGCCGACCGGCCCGGGGTCAGCCGCCCCATGGTCCCCAGCCGCCAGCTCGCTGGTAGAGCGCGTAGGCCGCCCGGGAGTTGGTCTCGGCGTCGAAGAGCTGCTGGACGGAGGTGATCCCGAGCTGGCCGAGCCAGCCCTTGTGCACGCTCCAATAGATCTGGAACAAGCCGTAACAGCAGAAGTTGTTGTCCGCCGTCGGCACGAACCTGCTCTCGCGGTAGGCGATCTGGAGCGCCTTGTCCTCGAGCTCGTCGGGCCACGTGTCGCGGATGATCTGCTTGACCGCCTCGGGACCCGGCGGGTCGGCCGGTGGTGCGGCGGTCGTGGTCGGGGCGGCGGTCGTCGTCGGGGCGGCGGTCGTCGTCGGAGCCGCGGTCGTCGTCGGAGCCGCGGTCGTCGTCGGAGCGGCGGTCGTCGAGGTGGTGGCGGGCGGCGGGGGAACGGTCGCGCCCGCCGGCAGGCAGATCGTCGCGCCGGGGAACAGGGGGGTTCGCGTGGTCGCACCGTTGACGCCGAGCAGCTCGTCGAGTGTGACGCCCGACGCGTCGGCCAGCCGGATCCAGAAGTCGCCCGCGACGACCTCGTACTCGATTGCACACGCCCGCTCGACCCGATCGGCCCCTGACCCGGCGGCGGCCGGCGTGGCGATCCCTCCGTCGACGGAGGCGGTGGACCTCGCGGCCGAGTCGACCGTGGCCAACGTCGCGTCACTCGCCTCGGCCGGCGCAGCGCGCGACGGCGCCTCGACGGCCGGCGTCGCAGCGGCAGTGGTCGCGTCGGTCGGTGCGGGATCGGCGTCCTCGCCCGACTGCTGCGCACTCTGGTCGACCAGCCCAATGGGGGCCGGCGCCACCGGGACGCTCGTCGACGCAGCGGCGGCAGCGGACTCGATCCGGTCGTCGTCGCCTCCCGAGCGGAGGCTGAGCACGACCGGGATCAACAGCGTGACGACGATCGCCAGCGCCCCGATTCGGGCGAGCAGAGGATCGACCGGCCCGGCGGGTTCGGTGTCGGGCTGCTCCCACTCGGCGTCCCAGGCGGCTTGCTCGAGCGCCTCGGTGCGTTGGGCGGCGACGGCCGTCACCGGGATCTCACTCGTCGGTTCGGTCTCCAGCATCAGCGGCGTGTCGTCGGCGGCGACCGATCGGTGCGCATGTGCCGGCCGATCCGCGATGCCGTGCCGGCGAGGAGCCGCGACACCGGCGCCGAGCAAGGTCGACCACCACCCGCGGATCGCAGTGCCTGCGTCCCGGCCCGGCGCACGCGACGCTTCACGCTCGCCGCTCCACTGGGCTTCGTCGCCCCAGAACTCGTCCTGCTCGTTCGTCATGATTGGTCGAGACCGCCTGTTGTCCCTGACCGCGCCGAGGACGGCGCGGTCGGATCCGTTGACCGCCGCGGCGGGTTGCCGCACCGGGTGAGGGACGTTTCTACTCTCTTCGTCACCGAATCGCAACACGAGCGTCACGCAAAGGACATACGTGTCATTTCGGCGGCAACGCCGGGGCGCGGGCTGGAGCCCGAAAACGGCGACGGCCGGCGGACCCGTGATCGCTGCGCCACGAGCCCGCCGGTCGGCCTGGCGGAGAGGGTGGGATTTGAACCCACGGACCACATTGCTGCGATCAACGCCTTAGCAGGGCGCCCCATTCGGCCGCTCTGGCACCTCTCCGGGAAGGCCCGAAGTGTATCCGACGGGCAGACAACATCTGGTGGTCGGTGGCGCACGCCCGGCTGGCCGGAGCCGTCGGTCGGCGGGACACGAAGGCCACTGCGTCACATGCCGCGGTGACGACGGGCCGGGGCTAGGCCAAGGTCAGCGGCAGGTAGCGTGGAGCACGGAACGGTGGCAGAGCGGACGAATGCAGCCGCCTTGAAAGCGGCCGGCCCAAAAGGCCCGGGGGTTCGAATCCCTCCCGTTCCGCTGGTGCCTCCGTGGACGTTTGCCGACGTCCGCGGAGATGCACCGAAATGTGCTCTGAGCTGGGATGATGTCCAAAGTGCTCATTGCACGTTCACCGACGTTTCTGTAGCGTTACTCCCGCGGTTACTCCCGCGGTTGCTCCCGCGGAGGTCCGACCGCTTCGTACGACGGGAGGTCACCGTGCCGAGAGGGCCACGAGGCAAACGTGTCACTGCGGGCGACGGATATTCGGTGGCCGGCAAGAACTCCAACGGCGTCGGCTCCGTCTACTTCGAACCCCCCTCGACGCGTGCGGATGGCACGGTGGTCAAGGGCCGCTGGCGGGCGACCTATGTCGATCTCGACGGCAAGATCAAGCGGGTCTCCGGACCGACGAGGGCGCTCGCCGAATCGCGGCGCGACGAGTTCGTCACCGCAATTGGGCGGCGCCGCTCGCCGACCACGTCGAGGTTCTCGATCACGACGACCGTCCAGGAGCTGAGCGACTGGTGGCTCGAGTCGGTTGCTCGCCACCAGGTTCGTGAGTCGTCGCTCGCGACCTACCGGAAGTCGGTTGCGTACCTCGTCGATGAGCTCGGCGGCGCGCGCGTCATCGACATCGGGCCGGAGGTGCTGACGGCGTGGCAGTCGGCGTTGCTGGATCGGCTCGCTCCGTACACCGTCCTGAGCTGTCGCAAGGCCTGTCGTCAGATCTTCGCCGAGGCGGTCAAGATGGGACTGATCGCGACCAACCCGTTCGACCTGGTGCACGCGCCTCGTGCGGAGGGCGTGAAGGAAGGCCGTGCGCTGAGTGCCGCCGACGCTCGCAAGCTCGTCACCGCCGCAGCGCCGATCCGCTTGGGCGTCGCCGTCACGTTGCTGTTCTGCCAAGGCTGGCGAGTCAGCGAGGTGCTCGGCCTCGCCTGGGACGACCTCGATCTCGAGGCCGGGACCGCCCACATCCGGCGAGCCGCGACGCACTCGGCGACCTCGGGCGTCACGTTCGGCCCAACGAAGACCAGCGGCGCACAGGGGCTACATCACCTCGCTCCAATTGCCGTGGAGCAGCTGCGCGCCCATCGCGCGCAGCAGGCAGCTGAACGATTGGCGCTCGGCTCGGCATGGCCCGAGCACACGTACCAGGGCAAGCCGATCTCGCCGGTGTTCACCAACACGATGGGAGGGCTCGTCAACCGGCAGGCGATCACCAAGGTCCTCCAGCGGACGGCCCAACGTGCTGGGCTCGACCCAGCGGGCTTGGCGACACACGCCGGGCGACGAACCGTCATCACCGCTCTATACGCCGAGGGTGGACTCGACCTGACCGATGTCGCCCGTCACGTGGGCCACTCCAACCAGTCCACGACCGCCGGCTACGTGAAGTCCTTCGGGCAGCGTCCTGCCGCCACCGCTCGGCGCGCTGCCGAACTCTTGGATCCGACAATGATCGCCGAGTAGGCGAACCGGGCTCGTCACCGTCTCTTGAAGTGCATCAGCTGACAATCAGCTTCGATCCGCCACCCCCTCACCGAGGCGTGATTATGCGCTGCTCAACGCACCGTCGGACCTCCCACACTTCGCCGGTACTGCGTGTTTAGAACCGTGTCTTGTTCCGCGATTATCGAGTGGGTGTTGATCAGTTGGCCGGTGGGCGGCTGTTCGACGTTCGATGCGGTGAAGGATGACCATGTCCGGGTCCTCGATCGAAACGAAGAAGACGAGGCGTCTTGTATCTCTGAGATGGGTCAACCTCTCCGATGCCGGCCGCTCGAGACGGCCACTCGTCGATCACGAGCAGACCACGTAGCCCGGAAACACGTTTATCGGATCGATTGCACGAAGATCATGCGAGCAGCAGCGTCGAACTCGGGGTGTGTCGGCACGACGATCAACACGGCCCGGGTCGGATCGAGCGTGCATGTGATCCACCAGTTCCGATTGGCCCGCGCCCACAAAGCGACCGCGGAGACGAAGACGACGATGCCGACCGCCAGTGGCGCTGCCGCTCGAACGACCGAGCCGGTCACGATCAGCACGACTCCGAACGTCACGACGGCTTGAGACAACACGACGCGCCGCCGCCAACGGGACCAGACGGCTGGGCTCACCGGGAGCGCGACAACGACGTGCGGGCGTCTCAGCACGTGGGCGCGCAGCGGCACGACACCTGGGACGTAGAGCATCCATCGGGGCCTGCGCCAGGTCGTCACGGTCATCCGCATCGCACTGTCGGTGTGGACGCCCGAGAGGACACAACGGTCCGGCAACACGTCTCGACGTTGATCGGCCAGCCGCAGCACCGAACGCGCCACGTCACGGCTCCGTGTTCTCGTCAGAGACGTCCGAGTCGTCGGTCTCATCGAGAGCGTCGTCCTCCAGGAAGATGCACTCGCCCGGACAGTCCACTGCCGCAGCGATCACCTGATCTGTGAGGCGATCAGGAACTGAGACGAAGCTCTCGCTTCCGCCGGGGTCGTTGCCGGGAGACCCGGCGGAATCGCGGACATAGCAGAGCCCGTCCTCGAGGAGGATGAACACCTCGGGGCAGTGATCGGTACACAGGCCGTCACCAGTGCAAAGATCCTGATCGACCCAGACGCGCATCTGCCAACCACCGGGAACCATCAACCGGCGATGTCGACGTCACAGGCTTCGAGTATCCACTCGGCCCCCGGCAGGCCGTCGGACATCTCCTCGAAGATCGGAGCGACTGCGGCTTCCGCTGCCTCGGGGCTGTCGGCCGTCGAGAGTGCGGCGGAGAGCTCGGCGGCGAACGTCACGCTGGCGACGACATCGTCCCGTGCGGCAGGGTCAACATGGTCGACGCCATCTGCGGCCTGCGCGGCGAGCCGACGGATGTTCTCGTAGCCGATCTGCTTGGTTGCGAGATCGTCGTCACTGCTGTCGACGCTCTCGAACATCGCGTCGATCTCCCCGACGACGGAGCACCATTGCTGCAGATTCTCGACCTTCACGTCCACAGTGACCGTGTCGGTGATGTCGAGCGCGGCGTGAGCGCCGTCACCGACCTGGAGGCAGAGCTCGTGCTGACCGGGCTCGAGGTAGATGACGCCGTCGGTCTGCCCCTTACCGAAGTGCACATGGTCGGCATCTTTGGCAATGCCCGTTCCCTTCTCCGCGCAACCGGCATCGGCGATCACGTGGAAATGTCCGTAACCGCTTCGAGTCTCGCCGGCCGGCTCGATCGTCACGCCTTCGGCGCTCATCGCCAGTGCGACGCCGCCAGCAACTGCCGCGTCCTCGGACGGGCTGGTGAGGGTCGCCGTGGGACCCTCGTCGCCGCACGATGCGAGACCGAGCAGGGCGACGGTCACGATCAGGGTGATGGAACGATGTTGCATGTTGGCTCCTCAGAACGAACGTTGTTGTCATCCCTACAGACGACCGCCGACCGCTTTCGGGTGACGCGAACGATCCGAGCCTCGTTCCGCGAATCGGATGTCACCCGCGTCGCGTCGGCATTCGTCTGTTCTGTCAACCGAGACCGAAGGGAAATGATGTGAACCTCCGCATGCAGGCACTCCTGCTGTCCATCGCCTTCGTGGCCTCAAAGTTCAGCACTGACGTGGCGCTGGCGCCCACGACGCGGACTGCTCGGACGGATCTCGATCAGGCGTACAACGACTGCGCCCGATCGGTTCTAGGAACTCGAGTAGCGTCGTTATCCGCTGGCGTCAACGCTGGATTCGCCTATAGCCCGACGATGAGGGCCTGAGCAGATGCCAATCGATTCCGATCTCGCTTCTCGGCCGATCCCGCGACCTGCGGGGGCTGACAACGTCCGGATGGTGCGCAAGTTGTTCAGTGATCCGCCGGTGGCGCTCGACGAGATCAGCGCCGACTACGGGCCGATCTGTGCTCTCGGAGCTGGGCCGGTGCGCGTGGTCGTGATCGGCGGACCGGAGCTGATCCAGCAGCTGTTCGCCACCCCGGTCGAGTCGTTCCGGTGGGCTCACAGGTTCAACGTGATCGGGTTGCGGTTCGTCATCGGACGCACCTCGATGATCGTGTCCGATGGCGCAGACCACGATCGCCGTCGCGCTCCTGCGCAGCCTGCGTTCGCGCGGCGAAGGCTGAACGACTGGATCCCCACGATCCTCGACCGCACCGATACAGCGATCGACCGCCTGTTGTCTGAGCTCCCGGGCGATGGTGGTGCGGTGGTCGACATGTACCCGGTCGGCCGGCGACTGATCCTCGGGATCACGTTGCAAGCATTCTTCGGTGACCGTTTCGCGGCCCGCGTCGACGAGATCGGCGACCTGTACGTGCGTCCGCAGGGCTTCGTCGAAGCGCCCGCCGTGAAGCAGCTGCCGCACCCAGTGCCGTTCACGTTCCGCGCAAAGGTTCGCGAGGATCGCCGGGCGATCGATCGGATGATCGACGATGAGATCGCCGTACGTCGACGCGGCGCTCCGGCCGATGAGCCCGATGTTCTCGACGCCTACCTCGGCTCGGGATTGTCCGACACCGAGATCCGCGATCAGGTCAGGTCGCTGATCGGCGCGGGCTACGACACGACAGCGGCCTCGTTCGCCTGGATGATGTTGCGCGCCACGCAAGGGCCCGATGTTTGGGCCAGGCTGCGCGCCGAGGCCGACGACGTGTTCGGCCCGATCGATCAGCAGCAACCGGCGAACCATGATGCAGCGACGCTGACGAACCTCGTGTTCGCCGGTCGCGTCGTGCGTGAGGCGTTGCGTCTGCATCCCGCCGGCTTGATCGGTGTGCGCGCCGCCGGCGTCGATGTTCGCCTCGGCGACCACGTCGTTCGTCGCGGTGCGCTGATCGCGTGGTCGCCGTATCTCGCCGGCCGAGATCCCGCGCATTGGGTCGAACCCCTTCGCTTCGACCCCGACCGCTTCGCGAACCTGACGCCCGAACAGAAGATGCTCAGCGACCAGGCGTGGCTTCCCTTTGGACGCGGGCCGCACTCGTGCCTCGGTTTCGCCCTCGCCCAGATGGAGCTGACGTTGATCGTTGCCCGGTTGGCGCAGCGTTTCGACGTCACCGCTGAGAACTCCGACCTGCCGCGACCACTCGGCCTGGTCGTCAACCGTCCCGAAGGGGGAGCGCACCTGCGCGTCATCCGCAGAGCCGGGGGGTGAGGTGGCGAGAATCGTCGTTCACTCGATGGCCCACCGTGGCGACGTGTACCCCTACGTATCCATCGCATCGGAACTCTGCCGGCGCGGACATGAAGTCACCTATGTCGTGCCTCGCGAGTTCCACCCCACGTTCGCCGCCGAGCCGTTCCGTTGTGTGCACAGCGGGACCGACTTCTCACCGGTCGAGCTTGATCAACACGGCGCGTACATCGCCCGCTGGGGTAACAAGCTCGGCGGAGGAGCGCTGCTTCCTTTGTACTTCGGGCGATTCACCGTGCCGCACCTCGACGCGCTCTTCGAAGCTGTCGACGCCGAGCTCGCACACGCCGATCTGCTGGTGTCGCATCCAGCCGCTTCGGTCGTCGGGTCGATGTCATGTGAACTCCGAGGCGTGCCATGGGTGGTGGGTGACCTGTTCCCGATGCTCGTCCCTACCGCCACCGCACCACCCGCTGGCATGCCGAACCTCGGAGCGACGATCAACCGGGCGACGTGGAGCGTCGGACGATCACGCTTGGCTGCCCCGCTCACCTCTCGATCGGGCTTCGTCGAGTTCCGAGACCGTCTCGGCCTGGCCACCACTCGGTCGTGGAACCTGATCGACGCACGCCTCTCACCGCACCGCAACATCGCGCTGACCTCACCGCACTACATCGACCCAGCCCCGGATTGGCCCGACGGATACGACCTCGTCGGATTCACGCCATGGAAAGGACCCGACGGCGGACGGCTGGCCGATGATGTGCTCGAGTTCCTCGACGCCGGCCCGCCCCCCGTTATCGTCACCCTCGGCACCAGTGGCGCCTCCGCGAAGCCGGAGATCTTCGAAGCCGTCGCGCTGATCCTCGACGAAATCGGCGCTCGCGGCCTGTTCCTCACCTCGAACGCGGCGATCACCGAACGGGTCAGATCGATGGTCCGGCCAGTGCACGGAGTGTGGCAGTTCGTTCCCCTTGCGCCGCTCCTGGCCCATGCGCAAGCCGTCGTGCACTCGGGTGCCCACGGCACGAACGCGTTGGTGCTGGAGGCAGGCCTCCCATCGGTGATCGCGCCGTGCATGTTCGACCAACGCTGGCACGCCCAACGACAAGAACTCCTCGGCACCGGGATCTGGGCTCGACGACGCGGCCATCTCTCCAAGGCGATCCGCCGGCTCCTCACGGATCGCTCCCTCGCCGAACAGGCCTCGCGGATGGGCGACAGACTCAGGGCGGAGGACGGCACGTCGGCGGCCTGCGACGCAATCGAAGCGGTCCTGTAACCATCGAGGTGGGCGGTTCGCCGCCTGAACAGTTGGCGACCACCGGTCACCCATCGGCTGCTCTCGATCGTCTGTCTGTGTGGGATGCATGATGCGCCCGCTTACGGATTGGAGAAGGTCATGGGAAACGAAACGACCGGTTCGCCCCGATCACGATCGAAGAAGACGGCCGGGGTGACGCTCGCGGTCGCCGCGCTCGCAGGCGCCATCACACTCGCCTCGGCGAGCGGGTCGGTGTCCGGTGGCGGCTGGGAGGGCACCGCTGTCCTCCGTGATGTCGACGGCAACAAGGTCGGCAAGGTGAAGTTCGATGGTGACGAGCACGGCACGGTCGTCAAGGTGACCGTGAACGGCGTCACCGTCGGGCTCGACGGCTATCACGGGTTCCACCTGCACGCCAACGACTCCGCAGGGCCATGCGACCCTGCGGCGGCCGCTGGGCCGTTCACGAACGTGGGTGGACACTGGAACCCGACGGCCAAGGATCACGGCAGCCACGCCGGGGATCTGCCGAGCATCCAGGTGCTCGGCGATGGCAGCGGATCGGCGCGATCGGTGACCGGCAGATTCAGCCCGGCCGACATCGCCGGTCGTGCCGTGATCCTGCACGCCGGGCCAGACAACTTCGGCAACATCCCCACCCGCTACGTGGCACCCCTCGAGCCGCTGGGCGGCCCGGATATCGATACGAAGAAGACCGGTGACGCGGGGAGTCGGATCGCCTGCGGGATCGTCGAACTGGACTGAATGCCGAACACCCGAGCCATGGCAGCCGCAGGTCAAACCGGCGGCCGTCATGCTCGGGTTCGCGGTCTCAGGCGATCGCGGTGATGTCATCGACGAGCGCAACCAGGCCCAACGTGGCGATGATCAACCACAGCGCCCGCACCGCCGGACCGTAACCCGTCGAGGCCCGCAGCCACTCGACGGGCGCGAGCTCACGGATCGTCAGCCACGCTGCGAGCACGGCCGCCGCCACGACCAGGACGAACAGCGTCGGCGGGAACGGAGCGACCAGCACGATCGGCAGAACCCATCGCTTCCATCCGTGTCTGCTCCTGGACCCCGGTCGCCCGACTCGATCGACAGCGGGGCCGATCGCCAGCCCGAACAGCGCCGGCAGCGCGATGAACAGCCCGACGGCCAACCACATGGGCTTCAGTACCGTGAAGTCAACGCCGTCTGCATGTATGAGCATTGATCCGACCACCACCCCGATCTGAGCGCAACAGTCAACCGACGAAACCACCACGGCCCGAGCAGCCAAGGGCATACCCACAGGTATGCGGCTGCGCCGATGATGCCGATCGCGGCGTCGAGCACCAGGAGGTTGTAGGACCGGTGAGGGTGAAGCGCTCGATGGTGAAGTCGTCATCGCTCTGGATGCCTCGTTCGGCGTCGAGTCAGGTGAGTCGCAGCAGCATGCCGAGCCCGGCAACGAAGACCCCGACTGGGATGCCCGCCACCACGAGGAGTCGAAGACCCTCACCGAGAACTCTGGTGTAGTGGTTAGAACTCACGCACCGGCGGCGATGTCGCGACGCTGGAACGAAAACGCTGCGCCGCCGGCGATCACCGAGAGGTACGCAGCGAGGGTCACCGCCGACATCACCGGGCCGCGAGCGAGTTCGACGTTGTCGAGTCGGGACCAACCCATGACGGTGGTGACCGTCTCGCCCCAAAGCCAGCTCGACAACGAGGGCTTCAGCATCCGGATGAGCCCTTCGACCACGACGATCCAGGCGAACATGGCGATCACGGCGAACGCCGTGTTGCGCGCCGCGGTGGCCAGCGACATCGCGAGGACGGCCGCAGCGGCGGTGATCACCGACGTGCGAGCCACCACGACGGCCAGGTCGAGCCAGAACGAACCGCCGACGCCGTCGGTCGTGCCGTTGGCGACCACGGCGGGGACGAACGAGGCGAGGAACACGACCTGAAGCCCGAACGAGATGATGAAGGCGAGGATGGCACCGCTACCCAAGCGGGCACTGTGGAGTCGGAGTCGTCTGGGTTCCCAGCTGAGCACCGTGGTGATCGTGCCGGCGCGCCATTCGGCGCCGGCAACGGTCGCACCGCCGAAGAATCCACCCAGGAAGAGGAAGAACATGGCAACGGACAAGACCCCGATGTGGTCGTCGGCGATCCACCAGTTGGACATCACTGCGGGACTGTCCTCGGCCAGTCGAAGCTGGGCGAGGGTCTTACCTCTGGATGCGAGGTATCCGATGAGGCCGGCCAGCGCGCACCCGGCCAGCGCGATCGCAATCAATGCCCGTACTGCCCTGCGCTGCAGCGCCCGGCGCATTTCTGTCCGAAGCAGGTTCATGCGCTGACCTCCACGATTTCTGTATCCATGATGTCGGATGTGGTGAGTTCGAGGAAGACGTCTTCGAGACTGAACCGGTCGGGACGGAGTTCGCTCACCCATTGACCGGCGGCGGCGAGCACTCGGGTGACGTCGCCCGCCTGTTCCGGTGCGATGTCGACCCGCAGGTCGCCGTTCACGCGTTCCGTGGTGAAATGAGCGTCGCGGAGCGCCCGCATGCCGAGGTCGAGATCATCCACCTTCACGAAGACCGACGCCCGGTGGCCCGCCGCCGAGATGACCTCCTCGACGGTGCCGTGGGTGACGAGGCGACCCTTGGCCAGGATTGCCACGTGATCGCAGGTCGATTCGATTTCGGCGAGGATGTGGCTCGAGACGAACACGGTGCGACCCTCGTTGGCCAGTCGGCGCAGGAGTTGGCGAACCTCTCGCATCCCTGCGGGGTCGAGGCCATTGGCGGGTTCGTCGAGCATCAGCAGGTCCGGATCCTTCAGGAGCGCTGCCGCGAGCCCGAGGCGCTGCTTCATGCCGAGCGAGTATCGCTTGACGAGGTCGCTGGCGCGGTCGGCCAGACCGACGATCGCGAGTACCTCGTCGACTCGTCGAAGACCGATCCCGTCGACCGAGCCCAGCAGACGGAGGTTCTCGCGAGCGCTCATCGTCGGGAACAGAGCGGGCGTCTCGACGATCGCCCCGGTCCGGCTCACGGCGTCACGCAGACCATCCGGCACCGGTTGGCCGAGCAGCCGGATCACCCCTGTCGTCGGCCGGGCGAGCCCGAGTAGACACCGGATCGTGGTCGTCTTGCCGGATCCGTTCGGACCGAGAAATCCGTAGACGCCTCCTTCGGGGACCGTGAGGTCGAGTCCGTCGACGGCCAGGGTCGTTCCCCCACGTCGTCGATACGACTTCCGGAGCCCCTCGATCTCGATCACGTTCGTCACGGCAGCAGTTCCTCCATGCTCAGACAGACGGCTGGCGCGGGCACGCGGGTGACAACGGACGAGAATCTGTCGGTGCCGGCCGTCAGACGGAGCTGGCGATCCCGCCGACGAGCGCCTGCAAGCCCAGCAGCCCGACGCCGAGTCCGACGACGACGAGTATGGCGATGATCCACCTCGGCAGCTTCCGGCCGACCCGGGTCGAGTTCGAGACGACCGCGATAATCGGCAGGATCATGATCGTGGCGGCGTGCAAGAGCCCCATCGT
>CAWGTW010000009.1:0-264876 GCA_963825565.1 Ilumatobacteraceae bacterium | reverse complement strand
CACGAACCAGCTGGTCATCTTCAACAAGAATTCAATGCCGACCGACGCGCCCGCCAGCCCGACCCTGCCGCGCGAAGTTGTCCGGCTTCAGCTACGACGACATCAGTGAGGCGATCCACGACCTGGATTGCCAGCCCGAGCTCGAACGGACCAAGCTCCGCACCAGGGGTCCTCGGGACCTGCGCGTCTTCCTGATGGCACCGAAGGCGCCGGGATTCAAGGGCGCCGGTTGCGCGACCATCGGGTTCCCCGCCGCGTTTGCCTCCGACGCCAATGCACGGACACTCGCCCACGAGGCAGGCCACATGATGGGTCTGGAGCACTCGTCGAACGCCCACGAGGAGTCCGACGGCAACAGCAGCAGAGAACGCTGGCCGGACGACCACGGCCAGCTCGGACCCGAAGGGAACGAAGGGTGGGGGTTCGATGTCTTCGAGATGACCGCGGTGGCGCCGACCCAAGGCGGTCGCCACATTCACGACTTCATGTCCTACGGCGGGGTCCCGTACTGGGTCGCGGTCGACACCTGGCTGACCATGTTCGAGGCGCTGCGCACCAATTCCATCGTGAGCGATCAGCGATCGGGCGGAACGTCGGTGGAACCCGACGATGGCGGCGAGGTCGGTCGGGCAACCGGCGGGCTGGCCGAAGACGATGGCACCATCGTCGCCATCGACGAGGCTTCGCTCGACACCGGCCTTCCGCAACCCGTGGAGTCCGCGCCGGTCGCCGGCGTCCTCGGCCTCGACGACGGCGACTTCTTCACACCTGGCGTCCAGGACGTCCAGGCGATGGTGGGCAACCTCGAAACGACCGGTCAGTACACCTGGCGTGTCGACGGTGAGACGGTCGCCGCCGGCTCGGTGGCCCAGCTCCCCCTCCTCGCCGCAGGAGATCATGTGGTCGAGCTCGAGGTCACCACCGCCTCGGGCATCGACACGAAGGCGGTGACGGTTCGCGTCGGCGACGATTCCGACCTGGACGGCGCATCGGACGCGTGGGAGACCGAGACCGGGCGCGACCCGGCCGATCCGACCGACGGGCAGGCCGATGCGGACGGCGACGGCTTGGTCGAGAGCGCCGAGTTCCGGGCCGGCACCAACCCGGACTCCATCGACACCGACGGCGACCGCTACGCCGACGACATCGAACTGCTCGGCGCGTCCGATCCGAACGACAGCGGGTCGATCCCGGTTGCGCTCTTCGATGCGGGCCTCCCGGCACCGCGGCTCGCCGACGACGAGGCCAGCACTTCACGCGTCACGATCGTCGTGCTCGTCACCGCATCACTGCTCGCCCTGGTGGGCGCACTTGCGCTCCAACGCCGGCTCGCGAGGCGGCGCGCCGCGGAATAGGGCGCCGTTCGCCGGCGATCGGGACTGATCGCGGCGGGGTCAGGGCGCGAGTCGGAGCAGTCCCGTGTAGCGGTCGTCGATTCCGTCGTTCACGCAGGCGGTCCCGGGGACGCCAGCGTCACGGTAGCTCCCCACCAGCAGGCCCCCACCCTTCGCACCGCTGAAGGAACCGGAGCCGTCGGTCAGTCGCCACGTTCCGACGTCGATCGGGCTGCAGCCCCTCACGATCGCACGGAAAAGTGGTCGGCGTTCGCTGCGGCCGCCGTCGCCGAGGCCGATGGCGACGACGAGACCGCGCTCATGTGGACCCAACTGATGGTCGACGGCGTCCTCGCCTCCGGCGCGCCAGCCATGTTGCTCAACGGCGGCCCGGAGCTCGTCCGCCGATGCCTGACGGCGCGGCGGGTCGACCTGCCAGATCGGTCGCAGCGACGCTCGACGCGGTCCGCACCCGCACCGCGTCAGCGGTGGCGGCTGCGCTCGCGACCTGGAGCACCGGGCTCGTCGACGACGAGGCGATTGCGATCGAGCGCGCCGCCGACGAGCTCGTGCTCGTCCATCGCCTGCCCGAGGCGACCAGAGCGCTGCACCACGCCGCCATGATCGCCGCCCGTTCGGACGAAGGCGAGGCGCGACGGCTCACCAAGCTGGCGATCGAGCGTATCGACGACCTCGACGCCGAACAGTGGCGACGGCAGCTGATCGCCGAGCTCCGGGCCGAGGGCATCGGCCTGCGGCCACGGCGGCGGGCGAAGCGGGCGTCGACCGGGTGGGCGAGCCTGACGGCATCCGAGGAGGCGGTCGTCGCCCTCGTCGGCGAGGGGCTCACCAACACCGATCGCCGAGCGGCTCTTCGTGTTCGCGGCGTACCGTCGAGTCGCATCTCGGCCGGGTCTACCCCAAGCTCGCGCTCACCACCCGGCCGCAGCTCGTCGCAGCGGTGGTCCGCCGAACCGGCCGATCAGCCCCCGCCACAAACGATCCGCGTCTGACGGGACCGCACGGCGCAAGGTCCTCCACGTCGAACCATTCGACATCGCTACGCACGTGGCGCAGACGCGTACGCCGACCGAAGTAGCGGAATCGATGGCCGCCGACGCATCCACCGCGGCCGTTGAAGTCGGCGCCGAAAGGCCGAGCGGCGACGCACCTCGCTCTGCTGTGTGCACCAATCGGCAGGCCGTCGAGTCAGCGACCCGAAGGTCACACCGATCTACGAGTCAGTCGTATCGGCGGGTTGCGCTGCAGCGATGCGAATCCCCGGGTGAAAGAGGTGACACGCGAGCGTGATCGCCACGAATCGGCCCCTCAGTCGAACAACCCGACGGAGCTGTACAACAGCTGGTGTTGTACAGCGGGCCGAAAACGGCGAGAGGCCCTACCCGACTGAAGTGTCGGAAAGGGACTCTGAGCTGGTGTTACGTTGGTGGCGGGGCAGGATTTGAACCTGCGACCTTCGGGTTATGAGCGCGGAGGACACCGTCAGCGTTGGTTGGCTCTGGTCCGCATCGGTCCTGCTCAGAAGTCCTTGAGCGTCGATGACACCAACCTCTCGTCTGCGTTGGTGGGCACTCGTTGGTGCTCGTCGCGTTGTACGTCTGTTGTACGGGCCTCTCACGCGAAGATCGGGTGTCCCCCGCAGATCGATCGGACCACACCGTGCTTGTTCGACTTCAGCGACGCGCTCCGGCTGAGCACCGTCCCGCGTCGGATGTCGTGACGAGCGACGCCGCCTCGATGACGGCCACCTACGCTGGGATCATGGAACGCCGCGCCGCCGTTCTGAACACGATCACCACCGCAGGCCGCACCATGCTGCTGACCCGGACCGGGGGCGTTGCCATCCACCTCACCCAATCCGCCGACGACAGCGACGACCCACAACCAGCGGTCCCATTCCACAGGTGGCCGAGTGCTCAGCCGGACGACACTGACGCGTTCACGAACCTGACCCACCAGCGCTGGGCACCGCGGACCCTGTGCGGTATCCGATGGCACATGATGGCCGGTACCGAGTCGACCGCTGCGGGCACCGACGATGACCGAACACCCACCTGTCGGCGATGCCTCGGAATCCTCGACCGCTGGTTCCCCGAACCGGTCCCCGACGAGCGGATCGGGCTCCTCGCCACAATGGCCGCCAGCGCTGTCCATCAGTACGGCACCGCCGAGATTGTCGGCGTCCCCGGCGATCAACACACCGCGCTACGTCGCGCCGTACGCGATGAACTCAAGCAACGACACGGGCACAGCGCCAAGACCTTCGTGATCGACGACCGAGTCGTCATCTCGAGCAACGACACCACCGAAGCCCTCCGAGCCGAGATGGCCAAACAATTCCATCGAGCATTCGCCGGCGACGGGAGCGACGCCGTTCCCATCGATGATTCCGACTGGCGATTCCACTGGCGAACCTGGTCAACGGCCTAGAACAAGCCGGGCCGAAGCACCTCGCACCACGGCTCCACGACCCCTGCACGCACGGCAATATCGAGCAATCGGCTTGGGCCGCTATGTGCGGGACTCAGGAGGCCAACCGCCGGGTTACTGCGCTCGCGTTATGTGCGGGTCGGCCCACGCCGCAGGTGCCGCACGTTGCCGGTTCCAGAGCGGGTTGAGCCGCCAACCGCCGACGTCGCTATGAGCGACTTCGACCCGCTGATCGGGGACAGGATTCCTACCGTGTTCCGAAGCGGGTCGTGCGCCCACGCTCGCATGCATCGCCGAGCCAGCCCGTCCGAACAGAGCAGAGGTCGATTGGGTCATTCGGCACTTGCCGGCCGCGACCACTGCAGCCGACAGTGAAATTGGAACGGAGGAAGGGAGGTCTTTCGATGAGCATCATCAAAGAAGAGAAGGATTCGCACGCTGAAACGATGACGCCACTCGCACCGGCTGCTGAACCTGTCAAGTCGTCCCGAGCGCGGGTACTGGCGGTCCTCTTCGGCATCGGGATGCTGGTGTTGGGCCTGCTTGGCGGCTGGATGCTGGCAAGTGACGGTGACGATCCTGGTACGTGGGGCGGGGAGATCGACGATGCGACACTCGCCGAGATCGACGAGCTTCTCGACGACTACTGGACCGGTTGGGACGCAGGGGACGGCGACGCCGTGGTCGCGCTCATGGCGGCCGACGGCTGGTTCTCCTCGGTCAACACCGCCCAAGGCGGGTACACAGGTGAGCAACTCGCCAACTACGTCGACGGATACGGCAATCTGGAGTTCACGCAAGTCGGACCGACGACTGTCATCGCGACTCGCGCTGGCTACGAAGTCGCCGGGGCCGAACGGGTCGACGAGTACTCGCCCGAACCGCTCTGGGCCCTCGATCACTACGTGATCGTCGAGGAGGACGGTCAGCTGCGCATCGCAAGCCACCAGGTCATCTCCACCGTCTGAGACAGAGGTGAGCCGCCGGCTACGCGAACGTGATGGCGGCGACAGCACGCAACAGCTCGTTCCCAACGACGGCGTTGTAGCCGAGCAACCCTTGCGTGTGCCACTGGAGGGCACACATATTTGGCGCCTCCCAGCGCCGTCCGAGCCGCTCAGGTTCGGCACGTACATCGGAGCGTTCTCGTCGTCGAGGCGCTCGGTATCGCGCGGGCCGTGGTGAAGCTCGGTGCCCGTCCGGTGCGGTGCTCGTCAATGTCGGATCGAGCGCGGGCCGGAGGACTCCCCTGACGAGCCGATACGCGCTTCCTGAGGTCTCGGTGAACCGCGCGCGGTCCTGACTCAGGCTCTTCCCAGTTCGTGGTGGCATTATTGAGGTCGGTCGGCGGGTGAAAGGGGCAAGTTGATGTTTGCGACTCGGCTGACGGCGATGTTCGACATCGAGCATCCGTTGGTGTTGGCGCCGATGCCACGACACGCGCACGCGGGTCTCGTGGTCGCGGTTTGTCGTGCCGGTGGGCTGGGGACCTTTGGGGCGTGGCCCGGGTTGGGGATCGACGAGCAGTACGTCCGCGACACGATCGCCACCGTTCGCATCGAGACCGATCAGCCCTTCGGCGCAGGCTTTCTCACCCACGACCTTTCTCGGTCCCGCAGTCACCTCGACGCGGTACTCGAGGAGCGAGTGCCTGCGGTGCTGTTGTCCTTCGACGATCCGACGCCGTGGGTGCCGGTGATTCACGACGCCGGTGCCCGGGTGCTGTGCCAGATCCAAACCCGCGACCATGCTCGTCGAGCGGTGGACGCCGGGGCCGATGTCGTGTGCGTCCAGGGCGTGGAGTCGGGTGGCCACACCGGATCGTTGAGCTTGTTGCCGACGCTGGTGTGGGCCCTCGACGCGTTCCCCGACACACCGATCCTGGCCTCCGGCGGTATCACCAGTGGACGCGCCCTGGCCGCGATTCTCGCAGCAGGAGCCGACGGTGCCTGGCTCGGCACTGCGTTCTTGGCGACACACGAAGCGACCTTCCAGCCCGCGCTCGCAGAGGCAATCGTGAACTCGGACGGGACCGACACGGTGCGCTCCAAGGTCATCGACGTCTTGGTCGACAACGCCGACCCGACTCGGCCGCCGTGGCCTTCGAACATTGCGATGAGGAGCCAAACCAACCAGTTCATCGAGCAGTGGCAGGGGCGCGAGGCGGAACTCGCAGCCGACACCGACTCCTTGGCGAAGAGCCTCCGCGGGCTGATGAGAATGGATCCGACCATCATGCCCATGACGTTCGGCGAAGGAGCCGGAGCCGTCGACCAACAGGCCAGCGTGGCCGACGTGGTCCGCACCCTCACTGGCGACGCCCACCAATTGCTGTCCCGGTTCACCACCTGAACCCCCAGGAACCCGGACCACAAGTCTGCCCCGTACGACACACGCATGTCGGCCGCCCGGGCGACAGGTCGACCCGCTCATATCGAAGCCTCTTTGTGTCAAGGGGCAATTTCTGAGGTGGTCGGGGCGCGACGGGTGGACCCTCTTGCCTGGCGGCGTGAAGGGTCCTAGCGTTGGTTGTCGGGTCCGGGAGTGACCTGTCCGAAGAGCCGGCTGTTCAGGATGTCGAGCCGGTCACGCTGGAGTCAGAGTCGTTCCTGTTGTCCTCCCGGGCCCACCTGCTCTCAGCTGGTGGCAGCGCGTTGGGCGTCGATGTTGAGGTGTCGGTAGACCCGATCGGAGATCCGCCGTTTCAGGGACCGGATCGCGTCTTTGGATGATTTGCCCTCGGCCAGTTTGCGTTCGTAGTAGGCGCGGCCCTCGGTGTCGAAGCGGAGCTGAGCGATCGCGGCGATGTGGATCGCGTGGTTGAGTGTGCGGTTGCCGCGCTGATTCAGCCGGTGCTTTGGTCGCGGTCCTGACGACGCGTCGACCGGGGCGGTCGCGTTGTAGGTCGCGAAGTGGCCCTTGGTCGGGAACCGGCCGATGTCGCCGGTGTAGCCGATGATGATCGCCGCACAGATCGGGCCAATCCCGACGATCTCGGTGAGCGTCGTTCCCGACGCGACCACAGCCTGCTCGACGCGTTTCTTCGACGCTTTCAACGCAACGTCGAGTCGGGCGATGTCATCAACGAGTTCGTGCGCGATCATCACCCGATGCCCAGTCACCTGATCGGCGACAGCGACACCGTTGAGCAGCGTGTTTGCCTTCGTAACGGTGATCTCTGAACTGATCCCACCGGGTTCCAACTCGAGCAGCAACGCATGCAGACGGGTGCAGTGCTTGTTGCGCAGCCGGGCCATGTCGCGGTGGCGTTTGGCCAACAGGCGCAGCACCCGGGCATGGTCATCAGGGCACACCCTGGCGAGACGATCCGATCGCAACGCGGCGATCGCGACCGAGCGGGCGTCGTTCGGGTCGTTCTTCTGTGAACGGGTCGTGTCGAGCACCCGCACCCTCGACGCGAGCACGGGTGGAACGTCGAACACCACCTCGCCGGCAGCGACGAGCTGCTGGGCAACGAGATAGCCGAGCCCGTTCGCGGACTCGACCGCCCACTCGCGTGTGTCGAACCTGTCGGCCCATTCGCGGAGCCGTTCGGCCTGGCGGCTTGATGCTCGAATCTGGAACTTGTCGACGACGTGTTCGTTGCCGTCGATAGCGACCGCGGTGTGGGTTGCTTTGTGGGGATCGATACCGATCATGGTCATGGCAGATGCCTTCCTTGGTAGTGGTGAAACCGAGGTGGGCACTCCTGATTCGGGTCGATGTGCTCTCGCCTCTTTCGAGCCACACCACGGTCAGATGACCGACCGGCGGACAGTTCGTTAGAAAGCCAACCCGTTCGAGCGGCAGGCACTTCGAGAGCCCACCAGCCGGATCATCTGAACGCTACGGAACCACCGCAACGTCTCTTCCATCATCAATCAGGCACTTGAGGGCGGGCTGGTTCCGACGACCAATCCGGGCACCGTGCCCGCACATAACGCTCCCAACACGCTTCGCCCCGCAGGCTGTTCACCTCCCAAGGGATTGGCCTCGGCGGCGACGGAATCGTTCGAGTCGTCGGTTCGCCACCGCTGCTCGTTCGCGCGCCGCGTCGTCTGGATTGATCTCTGCGACCGCCTTGATGGCGTGGCGTCGTCGTGCCCGTTCGCGCGGATCAGCGGTGAGGTTCCGAAGTTGGCGTCGTCGGGCGATCGCGCTGACGTCATCGGGTTCTCGTCGGAGCGCTTCGATCACCGCGTCTGCTGGGGTCCACTCGCTTCCCCTTTTGGGGCTGTGGTCGTCGAGGTCGAAGGCGGGTGGTGCGGTGTGGATGTGGTTGGCGTTGCGCCCGCGGGTGGTTCCGACGTAGAGCTGTTTGGCGTTGGTGCGTTCGCTGATGATGACGTGGGCTTCGTCGACGGTCGCGCCTTGGGCGCGGTTGATGGTGGAGGCGTAGTCGACGGTGACGTTGCCTGCGGCGATGTACGCGGCGGGCAGGGCGTGGTGGTGTCGGTTGTCGAGGCTGGTGACGTACAGCTCGTCACGGGTGCCAGCGTTGACGATCCACCGGTCGCCGTTCCGAACCCAGTCGTCTCCGTTGGGGCCGTAGGTGAGTTGGCGGTTGTTGGCTCGGGTGACGATGGGCTGGCCGGGATGGAACACGCGGCCGCCGATGTAGATCGTGTCGGCCGGGTCGAACCAGCCCGCGTCCACCAGCCGATCGGTGAGCGTGGTGTTCAGCACATCGACGATGGAGTTGGTCGGGGCCATGACAAGCACGTCGCGACCGTCGGTGATCCCGCCGAACGCAGCATCGGCGACGGCCCCGATGGAGGCGGCTTGATCGTGGTGGCCGTGGATGCGGCCGTGCCGGTCGTAGACCTCGACGGCTGTCGGGTCGCCGTTGCGGAGTGCGAGTGAGGCGTCGGCTTCCCAGTCGTGCTCGAAGCGGTGGAGGGCGTCGAGCTCGACGGTGGCGACGTCGGGGTCGTGGACGAGTTCGGCGAACATCCCGCCGGCGTCGACGGCGTCGAGTTGCCGGTGATCGCCAACCAGGATCGTGCGCCAGTTGTTGGCCTGCGCGATCTGGGCGTACCGGTGAAGGAGCTGGGTGTCGACCATGCCGGCTTCGTCGATGATCACCACCGACCGCTCCGGCAGATCCCAATCGAGGTCGGCGGGGCCTCGGCCGGTGGCCGGTTTCGTCGAGTGTTCGTAGACGAGCTTGTGGAGCGTGTCGGCCACAGTGCCGGCCCCGTCCTGAAGTTGCTTTGCGGCCGACGCCGACGGCCCGACACCGAACACCGGCACTCCCGCCTTCTGCCACGCCTGGACCGAGGCGGCGAGCATCCGGGTCTTGCCGGCGCCGGCCGGGCCGACCACGGTGATCACCGGACGCGGCTGAGTGAGCATCGTCGTCACCGCTTTCGCCTGGCTGTCGTCGAGGCCCTCGACCGTTGGGGCGTTCACCGCGACCGCTCGATGACCGTCGTCGCCGGTCGACGTCGCCCAGTCGACGATGTCGAGTTCGCGCTGAAGATGGCAGCGTGTTGTGTGGCGGACCGCTGACGGTGGCAGATGCACGGGTCGACCATCCGAAGCTCGCAACGTGTCGCCGGGCTCGGCGGGCGGTGTCAGGTCGACGACGTCGATCGATGCCATCGCTCCGGCTCGCACTTCTTCGATCACTGCGGCGATCGTCGCCGGGTCGGGTCCGGTGACTCGTGTGGCGATCTGTTCGATCAGCTGCGGCTCCGCCCACTCGGCATGCTTGGTCTCGACCGCGGCGAGCACCTCGTCGATCGACGGCCGCGAGACCTCGGCGGGAGCCAGCGGATCGGCGAACACCGCTGCCAGCATCAGGTCGACGTCAACCAACTGATCGGCTCGGGCCCGCCAACGGTCCCGAAGCGTCGCCGTCGCGAGACCGGCATCGGATGGCTTCGCCAGACGGGTCGCGAGCGTGATCGTCTTGTGCGCCTTGCCGACCTCGACCGGTGACGGCCGACGCCCCTCACGCCCGATGAACTCCGTCACCCACGCCTCGACTTCGCTCTCGATGTCGATACCACGGGTCGAGAACTCGGCCAGGATCGTTTCGTCGATGCCGACAATGTCGGCCTGGCCGTTGGCATCGACGGCACCGAACTCGACACCAAGCGACGAACGCAACCCCGCTCGAAGATGCGTCTGGTACTCGACGCCCGCGGCCTTCGCCTGCCGATACAGGCCGCGCGCGTCGAGCGTGCGCCACTGACCATCCGACACCGTCCGCACCGCGTTGGCGATCAACACATGATCATGCAGCTGCGGATCCAGTGCCCGGCTCGTGCGATGCCGATACCGAATCCCGAACACACCCTCGGCATCAACGACCGCCGCACCGGCATGCCCAGTTCGCGTGTAGGAGATCCGAGGCGACACCGACGTGATGGCCTGCTCCACCGCCTCGGGTGTGAGCATCCTCCACCGCAGCCACCACGTTCGGGTCGCCGAGGGCGTAGAGCACACTGACCGACTTCGGCGCCGAGAACGTCAGATCGAACGCCGTCACCGAACGCTCCGTCACCGTGGTGCTGCCCAGCCGAGTGCCGTCCGGTGCGGACTTCGCCTCGAGCAACAACGCGGCGTCAACAGCAGTCGCCAGACCACCGGCGACAGCCCCGATCAGATCGGCGCGACCAATCCAACGACCCGGCGCCTCGCCGTCACCGGCGTAGTAGTCCTCCAGCCCCGCAACGACCTGGCTCTGGTAGTAGCCGGCGTTCGCCGGACCGACCTTGCCTACCGACAACACGACCCGACCCCGACCCGATCACCCTGGTGCAAATGTCTGAACCAACTCCCACAGCCAGCGGCACGACCTCCTCGAACCCCACTCCCGACCACGGCGGCAGGCCACACGACAAGCCCCACGAGCGGGAGCGCCCACAACGCACCGAGGCAAACGAGCCAGCCCGGCCAAGCGCCGACCAACGAGGCCAGCACGGCACGCGGGCCTCCGAATACGGGCGACGCCGACCGCATGCAGAGGCGTCCTGCTCCGCGATCCCGAACTGAATCCTGAACGGCCATTGCCGAGGTAAAGGCAGCTCACATCGCGGAGCGGGACACTCCGCCGCCGAACCGGTAACCACGTGAGACACAACCTCGAGCGCCGCTACGCTCGGCCCAATCGGTCAAGGCAACCCGCGCGCCAGAGCAACCGCTCTGCAAGCGAGAGCTCTCCGCCGCTCGGCCTCGACCTCCGCGGGCCGCGGACGATGCTTCGCACGACGCTTCGCTTCGCACGACGCTTCACACGATCGTGTTCGGCGGCTTGACCGGATCGTGTGCGATGCGCGGCCGTGCGCCGATGTCCCGCATCGTTCACCGCACCGCCTTTAGATCGGCATGACAACGACACCGACGACCGCGACACAGCACGCCGATAGAGTGGCCCGGCCGACGCGGGCGCTGCTCGTGACCGTCGTGCAAGCCGCCGAAATCCTGTCGCTGAGTCGATCGTCGATCTACCAACTCATCTGGACCGATCAGCTCGCGCCAATTCGGATCGGGCGAAGCGTTCGGTTGTCCATCGATCAACTCGAACAGTTCATCGCAGATCGATCTGGCGAGGCCAGCCGCAAGACGACCGATCGGTGAGCGATGTCACGGCGCGTCGTCGGCAGTCCAGTTCGGGTCGAGCAACTCGAATGCGCGTTCACTGATCTGGCGTGGTCGGTCACCTTCGTGTTGGACGTACCCGCGAGTCGTCGAGGTGTCCGTGTGCCCGACGAAGCGCGCCACGTCTTCAAGGTCGAGCGAGCCGGAGGCGAACAGCGAAGTGACGACCGAGCGACGGCCGGCGTGGGTGCCGAGCCCGGCCGGGTCGATGCCGGCGCGTGTGGCTGCGCACGAATCGCGCGGTCGACGTGTTGACGCAACATCGGTGTGCCGCTCGCCGTGGTGAAGATCAGGTCGAGTGGCTCACCGTCATAGCTCACGAGCGGCCAGTCTCCGCCGACTTCCGATCGGTCGTCGTCTTGGATCTGGCGTCGCCTCGAGAGGAGTCCGATCACCGTGGGACTCAGCGACTGGATGCCGGCGGTGCGTCGGGTCTTGGTCGGTCCGAGGACCATTCCGATGCCGTCGGTGTAGGTCGACCCGCGCCGAAGACGGACGGTCCGAGACTCGAGGTCGATGTCCTGCCACGCGAGCCCGAGGGCTTCGCTGATCCGCCAGCCCTGCACGTAACACAGCCCGATAGCAGCGGCGAAACGAGCGTCGCACTCGCCGAGCAGTCGTTGGGTCTCGGCCGGGGTGATTGTGCGGCGCTGCACCTGCGGCACCCGCGGCGTCTTTACTCGACGCGCGACGTTGTCTGCTGCGAGGCCGAGTTGCACGGCCTGATCCATGATCTGCACGAGCAGCGTGCGGACGTTGCGTGCGCGTGATGCTGATCCTCGGTCGATGAGATCCGAGATGAACGCGGCAACCTGCTCGGGTCGAAGCTGGCGGGCCGAGACAGAACCCAGTTCTGCGTCGATGAGCCGAATCTGCTTGCGATAGGTCGAGAACGTCGTCGGTCGGACCCGGTGCCGGGCGACGTTCTGCAACCACCAGTCGGAGAGCTCTGCGACCGTCGAGTCGGCGGTGAACCCCTGATCCAGGTCCGCGAATCGTCCATCGTCTTCTGCCTTCGCGATGTGCCGATCTCGTGATGCAACGGCGAGCGCTCGGGTCCTCCCGGTGGGACGGCCGACCTTGCCGTCGGGCTTTCTCCAGGGCGCGACCCAGACGCCGCGCGACTTGTCGAAGTAAGGCTCCGCTTCGCCATTCGGCGCCTTGTTGACGACGCGAAACGATCCTGTGGAGGGGTCGACAACCCGCTTCCCTCGTGGAGCCTTCGGCATCGGATGCACCCTCCTCAGTGACTCTCAAGCCCGATTTGAGAGTAACCCTGAGAGTAACGCTCCACGAACGTCCACGGACGCTGGTGAACGCTATCTCGCAAACGCCCTGGTCAGGGCGCTTGCGAGGCACTTCACCGAACGTCCGTGGACGCTATTGGCGGAGGTGGACGGGAATCGAACCCGCCGGACGGGGATCGCCCGTCCCAGCCGCTTTGAAGGCGGTGGAGCCCACCAGGTGCCCGGACACCTCCATCGAGCAGCCTACTGGCGGCGATCCGCGGTGCTCCCGACCCGAGGTACGAACCAGGGTGGCGAGCGGGTCGGTCGGCGGCGCGATCGACCGCCATGACATCCGGCCTTCGATCGCCGTCGGATTCGATCGATGTGTTGGGTCGAGCCGCTGTGCTCGTTACTCTCGATCTGACCGACTTCCTCCATGCATCCGCCCATGGCTTCGGCCGATTCGGGGGAACTGTCATGGTCACCGTCTGTTGGGCCGCCAAGGGCGGCAGTGGTACCACCGTCGTCGCAGCGACGCTTGCGCTTCGATCGGTCCGTCCCGCGTTGCTCGTCGATCTCGATGGTGAGCTGCCGGCGGCGCTCGGCATCGCTGAACCCGATCGGCCGGGGCTGGCCGACTGGCTGACCAGCGATGCGCCAGCCGAGCACCTCGCCGACCTCCTCGTCGAGCTCGACGCGTCGACGACATTGTTGCCGCACCGGCTCGGCCGTCGCCCGCCGACACCAGCGGAGCTGCCGTCCGAGCGACTGCCCGACGCGGTCGCGTGGCTGCGCGGTTGGGAGCGCTCGAACGCCGGGGAGGTCGTGATCGATGCCGGCACCGGCGAGCCGCCCACGGCGCTGCACGCCGCCGAGCGCAGCCTGCTCGTCACCCGCAACTGCTACCTCGCCGTCAGCCGAGCCTCTCGGATGGACCACACGCCCGGGGCGATCGTGCTGATCGAGGAGCCGGGCCGGGGCCTCACCGCGCGCGAGATCGAGCAGGCGGTCGGCGCGCCGATCATCACGACGCTGAGCTGGGAGGCCGAGGTTGCCCGGGCGGTCGACGCCGGGCTCCTCCGCGGCAGGCTCCCCAAGGTGATCGACAGGGCGCTCCGACGGGCGGCGGCATGAGCGACGAGGTCATCGCCGAGCTGTGCCGGCGGGTCGCCGACGTCCGCGGCGACGTGCAACGCCTGATCGAGCACGAGGTGCGCCGAGTCGCCCCGCTGGCGACCCCCGACGAGCAGCACGCCCTCACCGCACGGGCCGTCGCCCGGATCCGCGGGCTGGGTGAACTCGAGCAACTGCTCGCCGACGACGCCGTCGACGAGGTGCTCGTCAACCGCGACGAGATCTGGGTCGATCGCGGGGGCACGATCGAGCGGGCCGGGACTCTGGTCAGCCAGCCGGTCGAGCACCTGATCGAGCGCATCATCGCCCCGCTCGGCCGCCGCATCGACCGGACGTCGCCGATCGTCGACGCCCGTCTCCCCGACGGTGCACGCGTGTGTGCGGTCATCGCACCGGTCGCGGTCGACGGACCGCACCTGTCGATCCGCCGCTTCGCCGACGTCGTGCGCCCCCTCTCCCACTTCACCGGCGAGTGCGGCGCCGACCTCTGCGCCGACATCGTCGACGGGCGCTGCAACGTCCTCGTCTCGGGTGCGACGTCGTCGGGCAAGACGTCGTTGCTCGCCGCCCTGCTCGCCCTGGTCGATCCGGCCGAACGGCTCGTCGTCATCGAGGACACGAGCGAGCTACCGGTCGTGGCGCCGCAAGTCGTACGGCTCGAGGCCCGACCTCCGACCCCCGACGGACCGACGCCGATCACGCTTGCCGACCTGGTCCGCGCGGCCCTCCGGCTGCGGCCCGATCGTCTCGTCGTCGGCGAGGTGCGTGGAGACGAGGTGCTCGGGATGGTCCAGGCGTTGAACACGGGCCACGACGGCTCGTTCTCGACCTGTCACGCGAACGGGCCGCTCGATGCGCTCCATCGCGTCGAGTCGCTGGTCCTCCAGGCCGCGCCCACCTGGCCGTTGCCCGCGATCCGGCGACAGCTCACCCGCTCGATCGACGTGGTCGTCCACGTCGCCCGGGGCATCGACGGCGTTCGCCGCATCGAATCGATCGACGAGGTCGTCCGTCCGGCCGCCGACGACGCCGAGGCACTCCCCCAGCTGCGGCGGCTTGCCGAGCGATCGACGGCTGCCGATCTCGTGCCGATCGCCCGGCTGTCGGCGAGGCGCCGATGACCGCCGCGCTCTGCGCCCTGGTCGTCGTCACCCTGGCGCATCGCCTGCGGCCGCACGCCGATCGAACCGCTCTCCGCGGTGCCCACGACAGCGCCGCCGATCGTGAATCCGGCAGCGACTCCGGCCGGCGGCCCGGCGGCTGGGCTCGATCGCCGGCCCGGGCCATCCGCGAGCGGCGGGAGCGTCGGTCCGCACTCGCACCGGCGGTCATCGCCGACTGGTGCGGCGACCTCGCCCGCTCGATCCGATCCGGGGCAGCCCTGCGGGTCGCCCTCGAGCAGACCGTCCCCGCCGACCCCGGGTTGCGCCGGGCGATCACTCCGATCCGTTTCGGCCTCACCCGCGGCAGCACGATCCCCCAGGCCGTCGAAGCCGGCGTCTTGATCACCGGGCATCGCTCCCGACGCGGAACCGAGCACTTCGCGCTCGCGTGCGCGGTCATCGACGTCTGCGCGCGGTGCGGCGGATCGGCTGCGGCCCCGCTCGATCGCGTGGCCGCCGCGCTGCGCCAGCGCGCTGCCGACGACCAGGAGCGAGCCGCCCACGCCGCCCAGGCTCGGCTCTCCGCCCACGTGCTCACCGTGATCCCGATCGCCGTGCTGTCACTGCTCGGTGGGGTCGACGATGGGGTCAGGTCTGCGCTGAAGACGCCGATCGGGGCGACGTGCGTGCTCCTCGGTGCGGTTCTCAACCTCGGCGGCTGGCTGTGGATGCGACGGATCATTCGAGGGGTGGCGTGAGGTGGGCGCTGACATGATCGCCCGCACGATCGCGATCGTCGCCGCCACGGCGCTCGTTCTCGTCGCCGGGACCGCCGGGCACCGGCTGGCGATCGCGCCGGCGCGCCCGGTCGCCGCACCCGGCATCGCGCCACCGACGCGACGGCGGGTGCTGTCCGCTCGGCGCATCGCGACGGTCATCGGCGGGGCGGGCGGTGTCGCGCTGGCCGGCTGGTTCGCCACCGGCATCGCGATCGCAGCCGTCGTCGCAGCCCGGCGCGCTCGCCCGCTGTTCGCCGAGCGCCGGCGACGGCAGGACGCACAACGCCAGCTCCCCGAGGCGATCGAGCGCATCGTGCTGCTCGTCCACGCCGGTCTCACGTCGCATCAAGCGGTGCGATCGGCGTCGGAGTCGGTTCCATCGGCGATTCGACCCGCGTTCGACCTCGTCACGCACCGCCTCGACCGCGGCGCCCCGCTCGGCGAGGCGCTTCTCGCACTGCCCGAGTCGCTCGGGCCGCGCGCCGGACCGGTCGCCGACGCGTTCGCTGCCGCCGATCGCCTCGGCCTGCCGCTCGAGCCGATGCTCGACCAGCTCGCCCGCGATGCCCGCGCGGAGCGGCGTCGCCTCGACGACGCCGACGCGCGCCGACTTCCCGTTCGGCTGACGTTCCCGCTCGTCACGTGCACACTGCCGTCGTTCGTCCTCGTCGCGATCGCGCCTGCGGTGCTCGCGGCCCTCTCGTCACTCGGTGCCACGCCCTGGTGACCCGTCCACCCGTCTCGAACCCGGAGGCCGAAGATGCCGCTTCAGTTGTTCTCACTCGTCGTCCAGCTCCAACTCCTCGCCGACCGGTTCGGTCGTGCGGTCCTCGATCGACTGGTCGGCGCCGGCCGCCGGCGTCTGGCCGGTCAAGGTGGTCAAGCGACGACCGAGTACGCCCTCGTGTTGCTCGCGGCCGCCCTGGTGGCGCTCCTCGTCGTGGCCTGGGCCACTGCGGGCGGCGGCGCCAACCGGATCAGCCGCCTGTTCAATCGCGTGATCGACGCGGTCATCGATCGGGTATGAGCACTCCCTCTGCCGGGTCCTGCGGGTCACGGTCCTGGACGGCCGCGCTTCAGGCCATCCACCACCGGGACCGAACCACACCGCCCGGGACGGCGGCAGCGCCAACCCACTCACCCACCACGCACCCCCGACGCCAGACCACCCACCACCAGGACCGAACCACACCGCCCGGGACGGCGGCGGCACCAACCCACTCACCCACCACGCACCCCCGACGCCAGACCACCCACCACCAGGACCGAACCACACCGCCCGGGACGGCGGCGGCGCCAGCCGCTTCGCCGCCCGCGTCCGAAAAGGGCCAAGCGACCGTGGAGTTCGCGGTGGCGCTGCCGGTCGTGGTGATCGTGATCCTCGGCTTGACCCAGATCGGGGTGGCGATCCGCAACGAGCTGGCGGTCGAGCTCGCCGCGCGCGAGGGCGCACGGGCGGCCAGCGTGTCGGCACGCCCGGCGGCCGCGGCCGCTGCGGCTGCATCTCGGGCGGTCGATCTGCCGATCGGAGTCGCGACCGTCGTGTCCGGCTCGACGGTCGCCGTCACCGTCACCTACGTCGATCGCACCAACGTCCCGATCATCGGTGCGGCAATCGGCCCGGTGACGCATCGCGCGACGGTCTCGATGGGGCTCGAACCGCCGTAGCCTCGACGGCGTGGCCGCCGAACCGACGATCCTGCATCTCGCCCTTCCCGACGACTGGGCGGGAGCGTTCGAAGGTGGCCGCTACACGATGTCGACGCGCGGGCGGACCCTCGACGAGGAAGGGTTCATCCACTGCTCGCGACCTGATCAGGTCGAGGCGGTCGCCGAACGGTTCTACGCCGACGTCGAAGAACTCGTCGTGCTGACGATCGACACCGACCTCGTCGACGCGCCGATCCGCGACGAGCCGCCGTTCCCCGGCAGTCCCGAACGCTTCCCCCACCTGTACGGCCCGCTGCCGCTCGCGGCCGTCATCGACGCCACGTTCTGGTCCCGATCGCCGGGCGGCTGGTCGCTCGACTCGCTCTGACCCGAACCGTACTGACCGCGCAACCACGCGCCCAGCGCAACGCTGGCTCGCCTGCTCGGGTTGCGGGCGGGCTACCAGTGGAGGGTGCCCGGTGCGCCCTTGAACGGGCCGGTGACGTTGACCGTGACCCAGCCGCCGTAGAAGTCACCCTCGTTGCTGACGACGGACTCGTCGTCGACGCGGCAGTCGTCGAGACGTTGTGCGTAGAACGCCCAGTGGTCCCGCAACCCCACGAAACCAGGCGTCGGATCGTGGTAGGTCCACGCGGCGTCCTCCACCGGGGCAGCACCCGGCACGACGACCGCGGCGTAGTCGGCGACGCCCTTCCACTCGCACACGGTCCGCCGTCGCGACGGGCGCAGCACCGCACGGTTCACGAACTCGGGAGCGACGTAGTACGCCGGCGGCTGGCTCGTCTCCAGGACCCGCAACGCAGCTGGCGCGTCGACGACGACGGTCCCACCGTGGATCACCCTGATCCGCCAGTCGACACGTTCGATCCGTGGAGGCCGCGGATAGTCCCAGACCGACTCGACCGGCTTGCCGTTCGCCGCCAACTCCTGCATCGAACCGACAGTAGAAGCCCTACAAGCCCTCGAGGTCGTCGAACTCGGATTCTTCCGGGGGACGAGTGCGACCGCCGGACCGGCGGTCGGCGACCTTGAGCCGGGTGCGTTGCTCCTCCTCGAGGGCGGCCTCCTCCTCGATCAGGCGCTCCAGGCTGCGCAGCCGGATCGGGTCGAGCGCGCCGTCGGTGATCGCCTGCTGGACCGCGCACCCCGGCTCACGGTCGTGCTTGCAGTCGCGGAAGCGACAGTGATCCATGAGATCGAACACGTCGGCGAACGCACGCTCGATGCCGTGCCCGGACAGCCAGAGGCTGACCGCACGCACGCCCGGCGTATCGATCAGCCAACCGGTGCCGGGCAGCGGCACGAGTTCGGCGGCGACGGTCGTGTGCCGGCCCCGCTGGTCGCCGACGCGCACCGTGGACGTGGCCTGCCGCTGCGCACCGAGCAGCGCGTTCACGAGCGTCGACTTCCCGACGCCACTGGCGCCGAGGAACACGAGCGTCCGGTTGCCGGCCGCGCAGTCCCGGATCTCGCCGATCCCGTGCCCGGTCACCGCGCTCGCCAGGATCACCGGCACGCCGAGGGTCACCTCGCCGAGCGCGTCGCGGGCCCGCTCGGCATCGTCGACGAGATCGGTCTTGGTCAGCACGACGACTGGCCGGGCCCCCGAATCGAAGGCCAGCACCAACTCCCGCTCGAGGCGGCGCGGGCTCGGAGGCGAACCGAGCGTGTGCACGAGGAAGACGACATCGACGTTGGCGGCGATCGTCTGCGACTCCGCTCGCATCCCATCGAAGGAGGCCCGGCGGGTGAACGCCGACACGCGTTCGATCACGTGCTCGACGCGTTCGCCGTCATCGGACGGAACGATCCAGTCGCCGACAGCAACGTCGGCACCGATGTTGCGCAACCGAAGCGGCTCGGCCTCGCCGCGCGCCTCGGCCATCGACGCGATCGCCGTGCTCCAGCCGCGGTCGAGCCGCGAGACGCGCCGCGGCTCGCCCGGGCAGCCGAGCGCCCGCCATGCATCCGCCAGCGGGGGTGACCAACCGAGCTCGGACGCGGGCGCCATCGGCACCGAACCGTACCCGGCCGGGTCAGCGCCGCTCCGCGAGCCCGACCGCTCCGACGGCACACGGTGCCCGTTGCGCGCAGCGGTCGCGACCGTCGCACGTGTCGGCGACCACACACGCAGCCCGCGCCGGGCAGCGGTTCGCCTCGATCAGCCCCCGGCGCCGAAGGCCCGCAGCTCGTAGCCCGACGGCGTGTTGGTCATCACCACGACGAGCTCGTTTCCGACGCGCACCCGACCGGAGACCGGCAGGCGCCAGATCTGGGTCCCGGAGAGGTCGTAGCCGACGCGCTCGGTGCCTTCGACGGTCTCCGACACGGCGACGAACCCGTCGCCGACGATCAACGCGAACGCGTCATCCCCGTCCCCTGCGCCTGCCCCAGCGAGGCGCTCGCCGGTGACCCCGTCGACGATGATCGTCTCGGCGCCATCGATCAGACCCGCTCCGGAATCGTCGATCGCCATGACCAGGCCCTGCTCGGTCAGGGTGAAGCTCCGCAGCGTCGCGTCCCGGTTCCAGGTTTGGCGGAGGCGGCCGCCGATCAGCTCGACGCCGAACATCTCCGAGGCGTTGAGACCGACGAACGAGGAACCGCCGGCCGGGAACATCGCCTCGATGCGCGGCACGTCCAGCCCACCGGCCAGGTCGGAGGTCCTACCGCCGACCAGTTCGGCGACTGCGCCGAAGGAATCGGCGACCAGGAAGCGGTCGTCGACCACCGCCATGCCGGCGAACGCCCCGGTGTCTCCCTCGAACACCGTGACCGGCTCGTTCCATCCGTCTGCCAGATCGATCGCAACGATCCGGTCGGTTTGCCCGACGTACCAGGTGCCCGCGAGGTCGGTGGTCAGCAGCTCCCCCGCGAGGTCGCCGAGCACCTCGCCGGAGCGCGGATCGAGGACCGTGAGCCGGGCGTCGAGGCCACCGGACAGCTCGGTGACGACGCTCGTGCCGAGCAGCACGACGTCGACCGCACCGTCGGTCTCGCGCTCCCAGAGCGTTGCGCCGTCGACGGTCGCCAACCCGATCAAGCGCTGGCTGGAGAGATCGCGTTGCGCGACGAGGACCACGCCGTCGAGAACACCGAGCAGGGAAGCCTCCGGTGGCGAGAACGAGAAGCTGCGCCGCCAACGAACCCCACCGGTCGATGCATCGATCCCGGTGATCATCGAGCGGTCGCGGCTGCCGTCGTCAACCACGGCGACGACGACATCGCGACCATCGACGATCATCGACGAGGCGAGCGCGTTGCCGGAACCGGCCAAGGTGATCGACCAGAGCGGATCGACGCGCGCGGGCAGGCGGCGCTCGTCGGCGCCGGCGAGCTCGCCCGGCTCGGGGCGACGGGGATCGGTATCCGACCCGAGCGACGAGAAGACGACCGTCGCGAGCACCAGCACAGCGACCACCCCGCCGACGGCGCGCCACGGACGGCGCGGCGGTCGAGCCGGCGGTCCGAGGTCGTCGCGCTCGACTTCCCAGTCCGGCGCGACGATGTGCACCGGTTCTGCTCCCGCCGGACGGGCCGGATCGGCCTCCGGTGGCGGGCGGCGGTCGGGCACCGGCGACCCCTGGACCCGGCGACGACCCGCTGCGGGCTGAAAGCGATCGGGCAGACCCGGCCGAACCGGACCGTCGGTCGGCACGTCCGGTGTTGATCGTTCCCCATCGAGGATCGGCGCGACGAACCCCGGCTTCCACATCGCGTCCGGATCGACAGCCACCCCGGGAGCCTAGGAGCGCACCGGGCCGGACGATCTGCCGTGCGCCGAGTGACGCACGGCGGGCGCGTCGGCCATCGGCCAGAACGGTGCGGTGACGCCGGCAAGACGCCGACGTGACCGCTGGGACGTCGGGCGACGAGCACGACGTATGCAGATCGCCCGAGTTCCCGGCACACTGCCGCTTGACAAGCAACCGCACCATCCCCTAGCCAAAGGCACCGATGCCCAAGCCACTCGTCGTCGTGGAGTCGCCAGCGAAGGCGAAGACACTCTCGAAGTTCCTCGGCACCGGCTACGACGTGCGCGCCTCGGTGGGCCATGTGGCCGACCTGCCCTCCAAGGGGCTGAACATCGACGTCGACAACGGGTTCAAGCCGACCTACGAGTTGACCGACCGCGGCAAGACCGTCATCAAAGACCTCCGAGCCGCGCTCAAGGACGCCTCCGAGCTCTACCTCGCGACCGACGAGGACCGCGAGGGCGAGGCGATCTCGTGGCACCTCCTCGAGTACCTGAAGCCGAAGGTCCCGGTCAAGCGGATGGTCTTTCACGAGATCACCAAGTCGGCGATCGAGCACGCTGTCGACAATCCGCGCGACATCGACTATGGCCTGGTCGATGCCGCCGAGACCCGCCGCATCCTCGATCGCCTCTACGGGTACGAGGTGTCGCCCGTGCTGTGGCGCCGCGTCAACCGAGGCCTCTCGGCCGGGCGGGTCCAGAGCCCGAGCGTGCGGTTGATCGTCGAACGCGAGCGGCACCGGATCGCCTTCGTCAGCGCCGACTACTGGGACATCGACCTCGGGACGGCGACCGCTCCGCCGTTCGACGCCAAGCTGGTCGCGGTCGACGGTGTCAAGGTCGCGACCGGCAAGGACTTCGACGACCGAGGGATACCGTCGGCCAAGGTGGTCGCCCTCGACGAGGCGGCTGCGACGGCGCTCGCCGACGGGCTCACCGACGCCGACTTCACCGTCCGCTCGGTCGAGGAGAAGCCGTACCGGTCGTCGCCGAAGCCGCCGTTCATGACCTCGACGCTCCAGCAGGAAGGTGGCCGCAAGCTCCGGCTGTCGTCGTCGCAGGTGATGCGCATCGCCCAGGGGCTGTACGAGCGGGGCTTCATCACCTACATGCGCACCGACAACGTCGTCCTCTCCGACGAGGCGATGCAGGCGACTCGGGCCGCGGTCGCGGCGCAGTACGGCCAGAACTACCTCAGCCCGTCGCCGAAGCAGTACTCCTCGAAGGTGAAGAACGCCCAGGAGGCCCACGAGGCGATCCGGCCGACCACGCCGTACCGCTCGCCCGACCAGGTCGCCGGCGAGTTGAACAGCCAGGACCTCGCGCTCTACCGGCTGGTCTGGCAGCGCACGCTCGCCTCGCAGATGGCCGACGCCACCGGCGTGACCGTCAGCGTGCGCCTCGCCGCCGGTGCGGTCGACCGTGCATCCGGGCAGTTGACCGACTGCGAGTTCGCCGCGTCCGGCACGACGGTCACGTTCCCCGGGTACCGGGCGGTGTACGTCGCCTCGAGGGAGGAGACCGGCGAGGACGCCGCCGACCGAGAGGCGCTGCTGCCCCCGCTGACCGAAGGCCAGGCGGTGCCGATCGCTTCGATCGAACCGAGCGGGCACAGCACGTCGCCGCCGGCCCGGTACACCGAGGCCTCCCTCGTCAAACGGCTGGAGGAGCTGGGGATCGGCCGACCGTCGACCTGGGCATCGATCATCCAGACGATCCAGGACCGCGGGTACGTGTGGAAGAAGGGCCAGGCGCTCGTCCCGACGTGGACCGCGTTCGCCGTGGTCCGCCTGCTCGAGGAGCACTTCGACAACCTGGTCGACTACGACTTCACGGCGTCGATCGACGAGGACCTCGACGCTATCGCCCGTGGCGACCGCCAGAAGTCGCAGTGGCTGGAGCGGTTCTACTTCGGGCAGACCGACGACGACTCGGTGCCGCCGATCACCGCCGAGGCCGGAGTCGGTGAGGATGCGATGCTCGGGTTGAAGCGCCTGGTCGAGGAGAACCTCGATGAGATCGACGCCGCCGAGATCAACACGTTCCCGCTGGGTACGCACCCCGACGGCCGCGAGATCGTGGTCAAGCCGGGCAAGTACGGACCGTACGTCAAGTGCGGCGACGATACCGCCAGCGTGCCCGACGACCTGGCACCCGACGAGCTCGACGTGGCCAAGGCGGTCGAATTGCTCGCCGCCCCGAAGAGCGACGAGCCGATCGGTGAGCTCGACGGCCTGCCGGTCTACGCCAAGAACGGCCGCTATGGCCCGTACGTCCAGTGGGGTGACCACGACCACCCCCCGCCCGGCCTCGAGAAGCCGAAGATGTCGAGCCTGTTCAAGACGATGGTCCTCGAGCGGATCACGATGGACGAGGCCGAGGCGCTGCTCCAGCTCCCGCGTCACCTCGGCGACGATCCCGCCGACGGCGTCCCGATCTACGCCAACAACGGCCGGTACGGACCGTACGTGCAGAAGGACAAGGACTATCGCAACATCGATTCCGAGGATCAGCTGCTCGAGATCACCTTCGACGAGGCGCTGCGCATCTTCAGCCAGCCGAAGGTCTACAAGCGGGGCGGGCAGAACATGGCCGCCAAGGGTCCGCTGCGCGAGTTCGGCACCGACCCGGTCAGCGAGCGTCCGGTCGTCGCCAAGGACGGGCGGTTCGGGGTGTACGTCACCGACGGCGAGACCAACGCATCGCTCGGCAAGGGCGACCGGGTCGAGGAGATGACCGTCGAGCGGGCCTACGAGCTGCTGGCGATCAGGCGGGAGGCCGTCGGGGCCAAGGGAGGCACCAAGAAACGGGCGGCCAAGAAGCGGGCGGCCAAGAAGCGCCCAGCCAAGAAGCCCGCGGCCGGCAAGCGGGCCGCAGCTCGCACGGCGTCGGCGGCCAAGCAGGCGCCTGCCAGCGCGCAGCCGGGCGACGAGCCGGCGTCCGGGTAGCCGGACCCACCGCGCCCCGACGGGTCTCGGCGCTGCCCATCCCGCCATCCGGGACCACCGACCCCGAGACCGGGCACGACCCACCGCGCCCCGACGGGTCTCGGCGCCGCCCATCCCGCCATCCGGGACCACCGACCCCGAGACCGGGCACGACCCACGACACACGACCCCGTCACCTGGCGTCACGCGGCGGGGCGATCACCCTCTCACGTCGGGATCGGTACGCTCGTAGCTCGTGATGACGTGTCTGGACCGAGGGGAGGGGACATGACGCCGCAGCCGGTGTACATCGCGTTCGAGGGCGCGGAGGGCTCGGGCAAGTCGACGCAGGCGGCACGCCTCGCCGAGCGCATCGGTGCCGTGCTGACCCGCGAAACCGGTGGCACCGACATCGGCGCCCGTATCCGCGAGATCCTCCACGACACCGCGGTCCACAACCTGTCGGCGCGCGCCGAGGCACTCCTGGCCGCCGCCGACCGAGCCCAGCACATGGCCGAGGTCGTTCGCCCCGCGCTGACCGCCGGCCGCTCGGTCGTCAGCGACCGCTCGGTCTACTCCTCGATCGCCTACCAGGGCTACGGACGCCAGCTCGACATCGAACGGATCCGCGACCTGAACGAGTGGGGGACCGGCGGGCTGTGGCCGGACCTGGTGGTGTTCCTCGACACGCCCGACGAGATGATCGCCGAGCGGATGAGCCGTCGGAACCTCGACCGCTTCGAGGCGGCGGGCCGCGAGTTCCACCAGCGCGTGATCGAGGGCTTCCGCCTGCTGGCCGAGGAGCACCGGGACAACTGGATCAGGATGGAGGCCGTCGGCACGATCGAGCAGGTCGCCGAGAAGATCCACCTCGCGCTCGTCGAGCGGGGAATCGCATGACCACCCCCGGGCCGGTCTGGGACGACGTCGTCGGGCAGCCGGCCGCAGTTGCCCAGCTCCGGGCCGCCGCCGCCAGTCCGCTCCACGCCTACCTGTTCGACGGGCCGCCCGGTTCGACGAAGCACGAGGCCGCTCGCGCGTTCGCTGCGGCGCTGATCACGGGAGGGGAAGACCGCACCCGGCGCGATGCCGAGTTGATCCTGCGCGGCGAACACCCCGACGTCCGCGAGGTCCGCCGGGTCGGTCCGGCGATCTCCGCCGACCAGGCGCGCGAGATCGTTCACCTCGCGTCGCTCGCACCGGTCGAGGGAGCGCGCAAGGTGCTGGTCCTCGACGAGTTCCATCTGCTGCGACCAGAGGGCGCGGCGCTGCTGTTGAAGACGATCGAGGAGCCACCCGACTCGACCGTCTTCGTCATCCTCGCCGACTTCGTGCCGGCCGACCTGGTGACGATCTCGTCGCGCTGTGCCCGGATCGAGTTCCGGGCGCTGCCGCCCGACCTGATCGCGGCGCGCCTGGTTGCCGAAGGCATCGGTGTGGCCGAGGCCTCCGCCGCGGCCAAGGCGGCGTTGGGCGATCTCGACCGCGCCCGCGTGCTCGCCACCGACCCCGACCTGTCCGACCGCCGTGCCGCATTCGCCGGCGCGGCGGACGCCCTCGACGGTACGGGCCACACCGCGACCCGTACCGCCGCCCACCTCCTCGAGCTGATCGACGCAGCTGCCGCGCCGCTCGCCGCCCGCCACGAGGTCGAGATGGCCGAGCTCGACGAGCGGATCAAGGCGTACGGCGAGCGGGGCAGCGGCAAGAAGCAACTCGAAGAACGCCACAAGCGCGAGCTCAGGCGGCATCGCACCGACGAGCTGCGCAGCGGGTTGGCCACGCTGGCCGGAACCTACCGGGACACGCTCGTCACCGGCGGCACACCGAGCGTCGACACGACGGCGAGGGCGGTCCGCCGCATCCACGAAGCGCTCGAATCGCTCGACCGCAATCCGAACGAACGCCTGCTCCTCGAATCGCTGCTCTGGTCGATGCCGTCGGTGCGTTGAAGTGTTGAAGCGCCGCTCGGGTCGGTGGTGCACTTCGAGATCGCCGTGCTCGATCGAATCGCTGAGGTCGCCGAGCAGCGAGCGTGGGCCAGTGTCAGCTCGACCGATGCCTGCCACTCGGCACCGCAACGGATTTCCCGTATCCTCGGGGCATGACGCTGACGGCCGCCCCCTCGACGACCCCCAAGGCGAACGAGCCGTGCTGGTGCGGGAGCGGACGGAAGTACAAGCGGTGCCATCGCCGTTCGGAGGGCCGCGTGATCCAAGGGATCGTCAGCCCGATGCGCGCGGTCCCCGACCACATCGCACGGCCGCCGTACGCCGAGACCGGGGAGTACCAGCGGTGGGATGAGGGCCGGGTGAAGTCGCCCGACGTCATCGAGCGGATGCGTCATTCCGGTGCCGTCGCCGCGGAGGTGCTGCGGCTGGCCGGCGAGATGGTCGCCCCCGGCGTCACTACCGAGGAGATCGACATCGCCGTCCACGACGCGTTCGTCGAGCGCGGCGCCTACCCGTCGACGATCAACTACCACGGCTACCCGAAGGCCTGCTGCACGTCGGTCAACGAGGTGATCTGTCACGGGATCCCCGATTCGCGCGCACTGCAGGACGGCGACATCTGCAACATCGACGTGACCGGCTGGGTCGGCGGCGTGCACGGCGACACCAACGCCACGTTCTTCGTCGGCGATGTCGACCCCGAGAGCCGGCAGCTGGTCGAGGTCACCGAGGAGTGCATGTGGCACGGCATCGAGGCGGTCAAGCCGGGCCGTCCGCTGTCCGACATCGGCCGGGCGATCGAGAACCACGCGAAGCAATACCGGTACGGCGTCGTACGGGCGTTCGTCGGGCACGGGATCGGCGAGCAGTTCCACACCGACATCCAGGTCCTGCACTACTACGACAGCCGGGCCAGCCTCACCATGCAGCCCGGGATGACGTTCACGATCGAGCCGATGATCACCATCGGCACGATCAACTACCGCATCTGGGACGACGATTGGACGGCGGTGACCGCCGACGGCAAGCGCACCGCGCAGTTCGAGCACACGCTGCTCGTCACCGACGACGGAGCCGAGGTCCTCACCGGGGGGCCGGGCGCAGTGAGCCCGTCGGCGCCCTGGAACCGCTGACCGCGAACAGCCCGACCAGCGCGACCAGCGCGAACCCGAAACCGCCGGCGATCGCCGCCGACGTGGCGAAGCGGTCGAACCAGCCGGGGGCATCGGTCGGGATCAGCGCCGAGCTGAGCCCGTCACGCTTGATCAGGCCCCAGATCGTCAGTTCGACCCCGGTGAGCAGGAGCGCCGCCCACATCACGAGGCGGCTACCGCGGCGGCCGGCGACCAGCCCGACCACGACGCCGATCGCGGCGAGCGCCGGCAGGACGATCCACACCGGCCGCGGCCCGGTCTCGGCGGGCAGCGACCGGAACTGCCAGACACCGGCGACCAGGGCGACGGCGACGACGGGGAAGGCGGGGGCGACCGCCCCGGCCGCCCGCCGCAGCGACCAGCACGCGACGGCGCAACCGATTCCCGCGACGAGCCCGAGCCAGGTCGGAACGGTCGAGGCCGCCGGTTGCCAGGTGCTGATCACGGTGACGTCGACGTCCCCGCCGTCGACGCGCAGCGGGATGACCGCCTCGAGGATCTGGTCACCGGCCGACCGGCCCGCGGGCCGGATCTGCTGCATCCAGTGCGCGCGGTGGTCGTGCCACGCCCACCGCCCTCCCCCGCCGATCCGTTCCCAGACCGGCTCGGCGTCGGGGGACGCCGACGACGGGATCTCCGCGCCGCCGTAGCGGTCCTCGTTGGTGAACTTGCTCGGGGAGTTCTGGTTCTCCAACACCGTGCCGTCGGCGCGGAACCAGAGATAGTCCTCGCCGCGGTAGCCGACGACGACCACGTCGGTGCCCGGCTCGGCCCGCAACTCGACGAAGGAATCGCCGCCGATCACCGACACGTCGACCGTCGGTGTCGGCGGTTCGATGCCGACGACCTCGGACCGGTAGTCGGTCGGGCCGGCAGGGTCGGCAAGGACCGGCGCCGCAACCCCAAGGGCGAGAACGAACCCAGCGCCAGCACCGACCAGCAGACGGCGGGGCCGACCGCGCATCACGCCTCGACGACGAGCACGAGCTGCCCGCTCGGATGGACGGTGCAGACGCCCTCGAACTCCCCTGGCGACGAGAACCGCTGCGAGACCGTCTCGCCGGCGCCGACGAACCACGGCCCGACGTTGTGGCCGCGGACGTCCTCGTTGACGATGCGAATCGTCTCGCCGACCTTCACGGTCAGCTCGCCGGGAAGGATCTCCAGCGGCTCGCCCGCGTCGAGCGCGTCGCCGGCGCCGAGCGGGATCACGTACTCGTACGTCGCGGCGTCGGAAGCGGTGTCGGGGACGAGGCCAGGTCCGCTCGTCGAGTCGCCGCCACCGCATGCCGACGACGCGAGGAGGACGACCGTGACCACGGTGGCCATCGTGCGTCGGGGGTGCCTCATCCGACGCCACCGCCCTGCAGAAGCTGGAACAGATCGGCGGCGATCTCCTCCGAGGGCGCGCCGAACTGCCACGTCAGCACCAGCTCGCCCCGGTCGTTCACGACGTACAGGAACGGGCTGTGATCGACCTCGATCGTGCCGTCATCGAGCGTCCTGACGTCGTAGCTGACGCCGAACGGCTCGGCGGCCGCCGCCAACACCGCGCCGTCGGTCGTGCCGGCGGCGGCCGCATCCGCGATGAAGCTGCGGACGTAGCCGGTCAGGATGTCGAGGTCGCGGTCCGGGTCGACGGTGACCATCACGGTGTCGACGAGCGCCGACTTGTCGTCGGGCAACATCCGCAGCGCGACCGTGAGGTCGAACAGCGTCGTCGGGCACACGTCCGGGCAGTTGGTGTAGCCGAAGTAGACCACCTGCAGCCCACCCGGCCTGGCGCGGAACTCGATGTCGGCCCCTGGCTCGCTCAACGACGGTACGGGCGTGGCGTCGACCGCGGGAGCAGGATCGCGCACGATGCCCGACAGCGCCCGATCGGCCGGCACCGACTCGACGATCGGCGAGTCGGCGGCGGTCGAGGCCGGGTCGGTTTCGTCGCCGGCGCTCCCACCGCAGGCAGCGAGGGCGATCGCGCCAGCCAGCACGGCTCCGGCGACCAGCCGGGTCGCCTCAGCCATCACCCGTGTCCGCGCTGAGGTCCTTGATGTAGGCAATGACGTCGGCGACCTCGGACTCGGTGAGGTTGTTGGCGGGCATCTGGAGCAGGTACCCGGCGCGCAGGTCGGCGGCCGGGTCGACGATCGACCGAACGAGGTAGGCATCGTCGGCGACGATGACCCCGCCACCGAGCAGCTCGACCTCGGCGCCGGCCAGCCCCACCCAGGTCGGTCCGACGCCACCCTGGCCGTCCGCGCCGTGGCACGCTGCGCAGCCGTTGGCATTGGCCACGGCACGGCCCCGGGCACCGGCCTCACTCAACGCGACGTCGGCACCGTCGGCACCGCACGACGAAGCGAGTGCCAGCAGCACCGCACTGACGGCCGCAGCCACGATGGGACGTCGACGATCTCGCATGCTCACGTCGAACCCGTCGCCCGGCGAGGCCGTTCGGTTCCCGACTCCGCGTCGACGCCTGCGTCGAGCATCCCGATCAGGTCGCCACGCGCCCGGGAGAACGCGCGACCGGATCGTGCCGACCGGGCATCCGAGTACGGACGCCGCCTCGTCGTAGTGCATGCCGAGCACCTGGGTCAGCACGAACGCGGCCCGCCGATCGGGATCCAGGCCACCGAGCAGCTCGTCCAGCTCGACGCGCCCGCTCCGATCCGGTGCCACCGTGTCACCGCTGATCCCGCCGGCGGTGGCGTCGTTGAACGTCGCCCGGTCGAGGCGCCGACGCCTGATCGCGCGGCGCGTGTGGTCTGCGCAGACCCTCCGCGCGATCGTCAACAGCCACGCCCGCGCCGACCCGTCGGCGCGGAAACGGTGCAGTGATCCGATCGCCCGCTCGTAGGTCTCCTGGGCGAGATCGTCGGCGACGCGCTGATCGCCCAGGTAACGACACAGTCGCCACACGTCGGCCTGCGTCTCGGCGATGAACCGCTCGAGCGCGCGACGGTCGCCGTTGCGCGCGTCGATCAGCAGGTTGGTCAGATGGTCCATCGCCTCACCATTCTTTCAGCGAGGGAACCCGATTCGGCGCCGGAGCGACTGTGACATTCGTGAACTGCCAACTCGCCCGCGAGCTGTTGTCCGCCGCCGCCGATGGAGAACTCGTCGCCGGCGAGCGCAGCATCCTCGCAGCCCACGTCGACGCCTGTCCCGGCTGCGGACGCTATGCGCAGCGGATCGCGCAGCTCGATCGAAGCGTGCGGATCCGGCCGGCAGAGCCCGTGCCCGACCTGGTCGACAGCGTCACACAGCGGGCACGGCCGGCCCGACTCGGTCGGGGCGGTTGGATCCGGCCGGCGCTGGCCTGGGTGGCGGTCGTCGTCCTCGTCCAGAACGTGCCGGCACTGGTGCTCGGCGAGGCGACTGGCGCCGAGGCCCACGTCGCCCGCCACATCGGAGCGTTCGGGGTGGCGCTGGCGATCGGCTTCGCCTACGCCGCCTGGCGACCGCATCGGGCGTTCGGGTTGCTGCCATTCACCGCTGCGCTCGTGGCCACGACGCTGGCGAGCGCGTCGTTCGACCTGCTCGACGGAGGACGCACCGCACTCGCCGAGTCGGCCCACCTCGCCGAGCTGATCGGGCTGGCCCTGCTGTGGATGCTCGCCGGTTCCCCCGGCTGGCACGGGCTCCCCCGTCGCCGCCATCGACACTCGCTCCAGGTCTGACCTGTTTGGGCTCCGGCACCGAAGAGATCATGTTCGGGGTCGGGCGCCGGACAGATCACCGCGCGCTGCGGCGGGTGGGTGTGGCCTCCCACCACGCGAGCAGATCGGTCCGCCCGTCGAGCCCGTACGCCTCGACGACCGCCGCCGCGCACCCGAGCACCTCGCCGTTGCGCAGTGCGGCAACCGCTCGGGTGAGTGGACCGCGCGGCCACGGAAGGTCGGCGAGCATCACCGGACCCAACCGGATCGTGTTGGCCGACAGGCCGGTTCCGGCGCTGCGGTGCCAGGCCCATGCCGAAGCGACCGGCGAGGTCAGCACCGCGGCGACCTCCCACGCCCGAGCAGCCCCGCCGGAGCGTGGGTAGGCGGCGACCACCGGCACCGCCGGCAACCAGGCGCCGGTCGGGTCGCAGACCGCCTCGATGATGCGGGTCTGGTTGGCGACGAGGACCTTCGGGACCAGCCGCTGCTCGGCCCACTTCACCATCTTCGGATCGAGCGCAGCGACGTCGATCCGCGGCGCCGCGAAACGCCGGCGGGCGAACGTGACCGGCCGCTCGCCCCACCGGCACACACCGGGATCGATCAGCCCGCTGGTGATCAGTGGCGGGCCGTCGGCGTGGTCACCGACCGCCGGGATCATCCCGTAGTACTCGTCGCGGAAGTTGGCGTTGAGCCGCGCCCGGTCACCGAGCGTGCCGGCGTCGGGGGCGCCGCGGGCGGCGGCGACGAGCTCGTCGAGCTGGGGGATGTTCCGGCGGGAGGTGACGACGTGCGACCACGGAGCCCGCCGCTCGGTCGAGCCGGGGCCGAACTCGAACGCCAGCGCGCAGGCGTAGACCTGGGCGTCGAACACACGTTCGTCGCTCCACCATGACCAGATCATCTCGGCGCGTTCGTCGTAGCGAGCCCGGACCTCCGCAGCGTCGCGAGCGGCGAGGATCGACTGCGGGAGCACGAGCGCGACCCGCCCGCCGACCGGTTCGACCAGTCGGGCGGCGAGCGCCAGGAACTCCGCGGCGGCATCGGCGTACGGCCCGCCTCCGAGTTCGCTCGCCCCGCCCCGGCTGGTCGCCGCGGCCATCTGCGACAGGAACGGTGGGTTGCCGATCACGACGTCGAAGCGCTCGTCACCCCACGCCCGGGTCAGGGCATCGTCGCGCTCGATGCGGGCGCGCGGCAGCTCCCGGCGAGCGGCGGCGACGGCCCCCCGATCCACGTCCACGCCCGACAACTCACATCGTGCGCCCGACGACTCCACCCGCGCAGCCGCCGCTCGGAGGAACCGACCGTCTCCGCACGCTGGATCGAGGATGCGCAGCGGCCGGTCGGCCCGGCCGGCGAGGTAGGCCGGTGTGATCGTGGCGACGACGACGCGGGCGACCAGGTCATCGGGCGTGTACCAGGCCCCGAGCCGCTTCCGGCTGTCGCCCGCCGAGGCGGGTACCGGGCTGCCGGTCTCCTCGAGCACGCACCGGACACTACGGCCTCGCGATCTGCCGGGGTTCGGCACGACGCCGGGACCCGGGTCCGCTCGCCGCACCGACCGGGGGCGCGACGCTTGCCGTTGTCGTCCATCCCGCCGGCGCGACGACCCGTGCCGCCGGACGACCGACCACCTACAGTCGGCGCGTGGTCGAATCCCCGATGACGACGGATCCGAGCGACCGCGGCGCGCGCTTCGTCCGGTTCGATCGCGAGATGTGGGCCGCGCTGCGCGCTGCCACCCCGCTGACCCTCGGTGAACCCGAGCTCGCCGAGCTGCAGGGCATCAACGAGCGGATCGACATGGACGAGGTCGCTGCGATCTACCTCCCGCTGAGCCGCCTGCTCAACCTCTACGTCAGCGCGACGCAGGACCTGCACCAGGTGACGGCCACCTTCCTCGGGACGATCGCCCCGAAGGTGCCGTACGTGATCGGCGTCGCCGGATCGGTGGCGGTCGGCAAGAGCACGCTGGCCCGCATCCTCCAGGCACTGCTCGCACAGTGGCCCGACCACCCGAAGGTCGACCTGATCACGACCGACGGGTTCCTCTACCCGAACCGGGTGCTCGAGGAGCGGGGCCTGATGAACCGCAAGGGGTTTCCCGAGTCGTACGACACTCGCGAGCTCCTGCGGGTTCTCCGCGAGATCAAGAGCGGGCGCGAGCACGTCGAGGCACCGGTCTACAGCCACGTCGTCTACGACGTCGTCGAGGGCGCCCGGATCCAGGTGAACAAGCCCGACATCGTGATCCTCGAGGGCCTCAACGTGCTCCAGACCGGCGCCGATGCCGCCGAGTTCGTCAGCGACTACTTCGACTTCTCGATCTACCTCGACGCCGACGAGCACGACATCGAGGCGTGGTACGTCGACCGGTTCCTCGCGCTGCGCAGGTCGGTGTTCCAGGACCCGGACAGCTTCTTCCGCTTCTTTGCAGAACTGACCGACGAGGAAGCGGTCGCCACGGCCCACGGGATCTGGCGCGACATCAACGGGTTGAACCTGCGGGAGAACATCGCCCCGACCCGCGACCGCGCCTCGCTCGTGCTCCACAAGCGCGCCGACCACCGCGTCGACGAGGTCCGCCTGCGCCGGCTGTGAACCGCGCCGATCAGATGCCGAGCCAGGCGGGGAGGTCGGCGATGCGCTCCAGTTCGGTGACGTCCTCGTCGTGGTCGTCGACGCGTTCGAGCTCCCAGGTCAGGTGATACGGGATGTGCACGGCGTGCCCGCCGATCGCCATCACCGGGAGCACGTCGCTGCGCACCGAGTTGCCGACCATGCAGAACCGCTCCGGCGACACGCCGAGCCGGCCGAGGATCCTGGCATAGACCGGCGGGTCCTTCTCGAGCACGATCTCGATGTCGGCGAAGTGATGTTCGATGCCCGACGTCGTCACCTTGCGCGTCTGGTGCACGAGGTCACCCTTGGTGATCAGCACCAGCCGGCGCTCGGTGCCGACCCGCGCCAACACCTCGGGGACGTCGGCGAGCAGGTGCACCGGCTCGGTCAGCATGTCCCGGCCGAGGTCGATCAGCTCACCGATGACCGCACCCGGGACCGCACCCCCGGAGACGGTGATCGCCGCGCGAACCATCGACAGCGTGAACGCCTTGACCCCGTAGCCGGTGATCGACACGTCGGCGCGCTCGGTCGCGCGCAGCGCGTCGTCGACATCGATGCCCTGGGGGGCGTACGGCCCGACCAGCTCGACGAACCGCTGCTCGGCGTGGTGGAACGAGTCCTCGCTCCGCCACAGCGTGTCGTCGGCGTCGAACGCCACGACGTCGAAGTCGTCGATGCGACGTCGCGTCATCGGCGCCGCTCACCGGACGGAGCGGTCACGGCACGGCGGCCGGCCCCGCACCGCACCGTCACGAGCACGAGCGCGTCCCTCGCCGCCGCGTTCATCGATGAATCGCGTTCAAGTAGTTGTAGACGGTGATCCGGCTGACACCCATCGCATCGGCGACGTCCTCGACCGCCCGCCGCAGGATGAACGCGCCGCGCTGGTCGAGCAGGCGGATGGCCCGCTGCTTGTCCTCGCGCGACAGGTTCGGGAGCTCGTCGCCGAGTTCGGCCTGCACCGCGTCGATCAACCGGTCGAGCGCGCCGTGCAGCGGTGGGAGCCGGACCGCCCCGACCGTCTTGCCGTTCCACACGAGGGGAACATCGCTCGCCTCGGTGTCGTCGACGGGCACGAAGGTCGCCCCGACCGCATCGACGACGGGCCGGACCGCATCGATCAGCGGATGGACCGGATGTTCGCTCACGCTGTCCGCTCCACGTGGGCGCTGACGTGCGTCGCCCCGTTGGCGAGGGCCGCCTCGGTCACGGCGCTCAGCAGCGGTCCGGCGAGCGCGACCTCGACCTCGCACGACGACCCGAAGGGGCCGAACTCGACCTCGGCGCCGAGCCCCTGCGCGGCGGCGACGGCCGCCTGCACGTGCGCGCCCGGACGACCCTCGACGAACGGCTCGATGGTGAACTCGACCCGGATCACCACGACAGGGTACGCCGCCCCGGCGCGCGGGGACGCACGCGCCGGGGCGACGCTCCGCCGCCCTGCCCACCCGCCCGCGTCAGGCTGCGCCCATCACCCGCCGCAACTCCTCGGAGCGGGTGACGCAGTCCCTCCCCGCAGCCCCGAACGCCTCGTTGAGCCGGTTGAGCGCCTGCTTGAACGACCCGTTCCACTCGCCGACGAATCGCTCCCGCGCCGGCCCCTGCCAGGTCGTGCCGTTGACCATCGCGTCGACGGTGTTCATCACCTGGCCGATCGTGTCGATCTGGCGGGTCAGGGTGTTGCCGAGGTTGGCCAGCTCCTCGGGATTGGCGCCGTACATCGTCATCGGTGGTTCCTCTCGCCGGTGGCTCCCCGGGCGGGAGCGGTTCAACCGACCGGTGGGCGCTCAACTCACCGAAGCGGAACGCGTACGATGCCGAGATGCCGACGACCTCCGCCGATCGCCCGTGAGGCGGGCACCCGCCCGCGAGACCGACCCCGTGGTCGAGTCGGTTCGGGAGCAAGCCCGCGATCTGCTCGACTCGACCGTGTCGATCCGCCGGGAGCTGCACGCGTGGCCCGAACTCGGCAACGACCTGCCGGTCACCCGCGATCGCGTGCTCGAGTCGCTGGAGGGCCTCCCGCTCGACATCACGACGCACGACTCGACGAGCGGCGTCACCGCCCTGCTGGAGGGCACCGCACCGGGGCCGACGATCCTGCTTCGCGGCGACATGGACGCGCTGCCGCTGAGCGAGGACACCGGGCTCGATTTCAGCTCCCGCGTCGACGGTTCGATGCACGCGTGCGGTCACGACACGCACACGGCGATGCTGATCGGCGCGGCCCGACTGCTGTCCGATCGGCGCGATGGCTTGGCCGGGCGCGTGCTGTTCATGTTCCAGCCCGGCGAGGAGGGCCATCACGGCGCCCGCTACATGCTCGACGAGGGGCTGCTCGACGTACCGCCGCTGTCGGACGGCACACCGTCATCGGTCGACGCGGCCTTCGCGATCCACACGACCTCCTCCCTCCCGACCGGCTGGGTCAGCACGCGAGCCGGCGCGGTGATGGCGTCAGCGGACACGGTCACGATCACGGTGATCGGCCGGGGCGGCCACGCCAGCGAGCCGTTCCGCGCCCTCGACCCGATCCCGGTGGCCTGCGAGATCGTCCAGGCCCTCCAGACGATGATCACCCGCTCGATCGACGTCTTCGACCCGTCGGTGCTGACCATCGGCCGGATCACCGCCGGCACGACGAACAACGTGATCCCCGAATCCGCCGAGATCCTCGGCACGATCCGCGCGGTCAGCGAGCACACCCGGCGCAAGGTGCACGACGGCATCCGCCGGGTCGCCGAGGGCATCACGGCCGCGCACGGCTGCGAGGGGGAGGTCACGATCGACGCCGGCTACCCGGTGACATCGAACGACGACCGATTCGCCGAGTTCGCCATCACGACGGCGGCCGAGGTGGTCGGTGAGGACCAGGTGCTCCGGCTGCCCCACCCAGTGATGGGGGCCGAGGACTTCAGCTACGTGCTCCAGCGCCTGCCGGGCGCGATGGTGTTCCTCGGCGCGACCCCGGCCGACCGCAACCCGGCGGCGGTCCCGCCCAACCACTCCAACCGCGTCGTCTTCGACGAGCGGGCGATGACCGACGGCATCGCCCTGTACGCGACCGCCGCGATCCGTCACCTCACCCCACGCTGATCTCCCCGGGGCGCGATCCCAACCCATCCGGTCATCCTGGCCTCATCGCAGCAGGACACCTCGCTGGTCGTTCGCTGCTGAGGTTGCGCAGCGCGTGCGCAACATGCTCACGAGATCGACGTGTGGGGGGTGTTGCGATCATGCCGGAGGCGGAGCGTGACCAGCTCGAAGGGCGACAGCACGATCGTCGCGATCCCGTCGCTCACCTCCTCGGGCGGGCCGGCGACCTCGAGCAGATCGCAACGCCACGCGGCCTCGATCGGGTGAGGGATCCGAACCGAGACGGGCACGCGATCGCCACACGCCTCGTGCAGCCGCACGATCAGGTCCCCTGACCCGTCGTCGGCCATCTTCACGGCGTCGACCTCGACCCGCGTCTCGGGTCCGCCGACCGCCCCGGAAACGTCGACGACCGGCGGCGGCAGCTCGGGTCCGATGCCGCCGCCGACCACGCGCAACGCCCGGTTGAGGAGGGTCGCCGCAGCGCGAACCGCGGATCGTCCGGGTCCGTGGGGGCGAACCGCCAGCGTGACGTCATGCGTTCCGTGATCGGCACCGGGATCCGGGTACTTCGCCGCCCTGGCCAGGCTCACCCGGACCGCCCCGTCGAAGAGGCAGTGGCCGTAGCGGCCGTCGTTGAGGATCGCCACCCCGAAACTCGGCTCGGCCAGGTCGACGAACCGGTGCGCGCAGACCTCGAACTTGGCGGCATCCCACGGGCTCGACGGATGCGTCGGACGGTGGGCGAGACCGAACTGCACGTCGCACGCCGCGGTCTCGGCCCGAACGTCGACGGGGAACGCGATCGAGAGCAGGTGCTCGTCGTGCTGCCAGTCGAGATGGACGTGGACGACGAGCTCCCGCGCCCCCGCCTGGAGCTCGTACACGACGACCGCCGCCGACGGCCCGAACCGCCGGGTGACCCGCACCCGCCCGACGAGGGGACCACTGTCGAGCACCTCGATCTCGGCCGGCGACCGCAGGGGGACCGCCGCTCGGCGGACCCAGGCCTCGAGGTCCCACGCGTCGTACTGCACCGGCTGGTCCCTCGCCAGTTCGAGCGACGCCGCCCGCCGACCGTGCGGAATCACCTCGCGGTCGAAGTCGACGGCGAAGATCGACGTGAGCTCGCCGAGCGCGTCCCAGCGGACGGCGAGGTGCCGGTTGGCGATCGAGCCCGGCGACACCGTCACCGCATCCCCGACCGCGCCCGGCGTCGCCGCCGCCAGCCCGAACGCCGGCACCGACGCGTGGAACGCCACGCACCCGTCGGACAACCGCTGGATCGGGCCGATCCGTTCCTCGGACCGGACACGGCCGCTGGCACGAGCCGCGCCGACGTCGCCGGCGACCGCGCCGTCGACGCCCGCATGCTCGTCGAACGCGTCGGCGGCGATCACCACGACGCCGTCGAGGGGGACGTCGGCCGCGTTCGCCAGCCAGGTCCCGGGCGGGGCGATCGACCGGAGCGAATCGGTGATCCGCGCCTCGAGCGCGTCCTCGACCCGGGCGAACACCGCCTCGGCGTCGTCGTGGACCTGGGCGATCGAAGAGCCGGGAAGGATGTCGTGGAACTGCTGGGTGAGGACCTCCCGCCAGAGATCGTCGACCTCGGCGGCGCGCCCGGCGGTCGCCGCCCACAACTCGGCCTCGACGAGCAAGCGCTCGCACCGGCGGTTGCCGATCTTGGTCCGCAACTGGCTGGTCAAGGTGCCGCGGTGCATCTCGAAGTACAGCTCGCCCCGCCACACCGGGACGTCAGCACCGCGCGACACCTCGTCCTCGACCGCCTCGAAGAACGCGGCCGGCGTCCCGATCTCGAGCGTCCAGCGGGCGTCGGCGCGCGCCAGGCGATGCGCCCGGTCGAGCATCTCCCTGATCGGGCCGCCCCCACCGTCGCCGTAGCCGAAGGGCATCAGCGAGACGCTGCTCCACCGGTGCTCACGGAATCGCTCGACCGAATCGGCGGCCTCCTGCGGCGTCACCTCGGCGTTGTACGTGTCGACCGGTGGGAAGTGGGTGAGGACCCGGGTCCCGTCCAAGCCCTCCCACCAGAACGTGTGGTGCGGGAACCGGTTTTGCTTGTTCCAGGACAGCTTCTGGGTGACGAACCGGCGCATCCCTCCGGCGGCGAACAACTGTGGGAGCCCGGGAGGGTAGCCGAACACGTCGGGGATCCAGACCTCGGTACAGCGGTGCCCGAAGTGCCGCTCGAAGTACCGCTGGCCGTGGACGATCTGGCGAGCGAGGCTCTCGCCGGACGGCAGGTTCATGTCGGCCTCGACCCACATCCCTCCGACCGGGATCCACTGCCCGCGCGCGACCCGGTCGCCGATCGCGGCGAACAGGTCGGGGTGGTTCCGTTCGATCCACGCGTACTGCTGGGCCGACGAACAGGCGAACCGGTAACTCGCGTCGTCGTCGGTCAACGCGACGGCCGACGCGAACGTGCGGGCGCACTTGCGCTCGGTCTCCTGCATCGGCCAGAGCCATGCGGTGTCGATGTGGGCGTGCCCGACGGCGATGATCCGGTGGCGGCGCGCCGTGCCCGCGTCGGCGAGCTCGGCACGGAGGAGCGCGCGGGCCTGGGCGGTGTCGGGAACGGCGTCGAGCGCCCCGGCGAGCAGGTGCAGCAACCGCGCCCGCCGGGGTTCGGTCAGCGGGAGCGAGCGCATGATCCCGTCGAGCACGTCGAGGTCGTGGACGAGCGCTTCGGCCTCGGGGTCGATGACGACGAGCTGCGCGCCGCCGAACCGGTACAACGAAGCAGCGCCGGCGGTCGCCCGCGAACCGAGCTGCGACGGCCTGAACTCGGGGAACGACGGATTGGACGCAGCCTCGACCAGCACGTCGACGGGGCCGGGCACCGACTTGACGGGCGAGTGCCGGCGATTCGGGTGGATGCCGTGCAACGGGATGTGCCGCCCATCGGGTCCTTCGGCGACGACGAGCCCCTCGCACTGGAACCCGGCGGGCGATCGGTCGAATCCGAGGTCGATCACCGCCTCGACGCGAGCGCCGGCCCAGGCCGGCGGAACCTCACCGCGGAAGCGGAACCACGTCGTGCCCCACGGCGGTCCCCAGGCGGCGCCGGGGAGCACGGGGTCGAGGTGATCGGGATCGGGTCCGGCCTCGGCCGCCAACCGACGTCGATCGCGATGGACGAGTGGGAGCACGCGCTCCCACAGCTCACGCCGGATTCGCTGCTCGACCAGGTCCCGGTCGTCGTGCACGGACCGAGACTATGGCGATCGTCGTGCGATCGGTCGGAACGACCGGTTGGGTCAGTGGGTGACGACGCGGACGTCGACCGCCTCGGGGCCGTTGCGGCCGGCCCGCACCCCGTAGGCGACCCGCGCCGCGTTGTCGAGCGACTTGAAGCCGTCCGAGACGATGTTCGAGTAGTGGACGAACAGGTCGGGACCACCGTCGTCGGGGACGATGAAGCCGTATCCGCGACCGGAGTTGAAGAACTTCACCGAACCGTCGGCCGGCACGTCGGCCCCCACGTCGGCAGGGGCGCTCGCCGGCTGCGGTCTGCGGGTCGGCTCACGTTCGGCCCGTCGCACGGGCTGCCGCGCTGCGGTCGGGACGTCGAGCGAGGCATCGAGGGATTCGAGCACCAGCGCGTCGAGATCGGCGGGTCCGAACGGCTCGTCGATACCGATCGCTCGCTGCATCGAGCGCGCCGCCTTCTTGTCGGCCGGTTCGAGGAGTGAGACGACGATGCCGGTCGCGCCGGCGCGTGCCGTACGGCCCGATCGGTGCAGGTAGGTGGAGCCGTCGGCGGGCGGATCGAAGTGGACGACCGCCTCGACCCCGTCGACGTGGATGCCACGGGCGGCGACATCGGTGGCGATCAGCGCCGCCGCATGGTTCTTCTTGAAGGCGGCGAGCGCCCGATCGCGCTGACCTTGGCTACGACCGCCATGGATCGGCTCCGCGGTCACGCCGAGCCGGCCGAGCTGCTTGGCCAGGCGGTCCGCACCGTGGCGCGTGCGGGTGAACACGATCGTCGAGCCGAGCCGCTCGACGACCGACGCCGTCGTGCTCACGCGTTCGGTGCGGTCCATCGTCCAGAAGTAGTGGTTGGCGGCATGCACGTCGGGCCCCTTCGGGCCGACCTCGTGGCGCACCGCGTCGTGCTGGTACTCCCGCACGAGCGCCGCGACCGGGCCGTCGAGCGTGGCCGAGAACAGCAACACCTGACGGTCGGCGGCGGTCTGGCCGACGATCCGGCGGACCGCGGGCAGGAAGCCCATGTCCGCCATCTGATCGGCCTCGTCGACCACGACCGTGGTGACGTCGGACAGGTCGATCGCCCTCATCTGCATGAGGTCCTCGAGCCGACCCGGGCAGGCGACCACGAGCTCGCAGCCCCGGTCGAGCGCCTTGCGTTGGTTGCCATAGCCGACGCCGCCGTAGACCGACGCCGCAGCGTGGCCCGCTGCCTTCGCGAAGGGGACCAGCTCGGCCATGATCTGCTCCGCAAGCTCGCGGGTCGGTGCGAGCACGAGGGCGACCGGGTGTCTGGGCCTGGCGTCGACGAGTCCGGCGACGACCGGAAGACCGAAACCGAGCGTCTTGCCCGAGCCGGTCGGGGCCCGGCCGGCGACGTCGCGGCCGGCCAGGGCGTCGGGGATGACCGCCGCCTGGATCGGGAAGGGCATATCGATGCCCTGCCGGTCGAGCAAGCGCAGGATCGAGTCGGGCAGGCCGAGATCGGCGAACGTCGGGAGATCGGTCGCCGGGGCGCCGCTGGAGGGAGCGACGCGCGCGGCGTCGTCGAGAATGGTCATGAGAGTTGAAGTCCTTGTCGTTGCTCAACAGCGCACAGCCGGAGCAATCGATCCGAGATGCACTCACCGGACGGGGGGTCGACCGGAGCGTGGAGCATCCTACCGGCGAATCGGCCGTTCGGTGTTCGGCCCGCCTCGGCGGCGGCACCTGCGATCCTGCACGATGGGTCGATGACGTCGCCGCTCAACGGGATCCGCGTGCTCGATCTCACCCGCGTCCTGTCGGGTCCGCACTGCACCCGGATGCTCGCCGACCTCGGGGCGGAGGTGATCAAGATCGAACCGCCGGGCGGCGACCTGACCCGCTTCGCCACCCCCCGGCGCAACGGACTGTCGAGCTACTTCGTGCAGCAGAACACCGGCAAGCGCAACGTCAGCCTCGACCTCGCGACCCCGGCCGGTGTGGAGGTGCTGCTCGAACTTGTTGGCCACGCCGATGTCCTGATCGAGAACTACCGGCCGGGGGTGATGGCCCGGCTCGGCCTCGGCGCCGATGTCGCGCTCGCTCGCAACCCGAAGCTCGTGTACGCGTCGATCTCCGGGTACGGCCAGACCGGTCCGTGGGTCCACCGGCGCGCGTACGCCCCGGTGGTCGAGGCCGAGACCGGGATCATCGCCTCGCAGGGCGATGCCCGAGAGGGCGGGTACGCCAAGGACCCCCACAGCCATGCAGACGTGTACACCGCGCTCGAAGCGGCGACGGCGATCCTCGCTGCGCTGTACCAGCGCGAGCACACCGGCCGCGGTCAGTCGATCGACATCTCGATGGCCGAGACCATGCTGTACGTCAACGAGCACCTCCACGACGCGCTGTGGGTCGGCGAGGACGACCCCGGCTGGATCCGCAGCTTCCGCCCCGGCGACTACCTCGTGCTGACCGTCGCCGACGGGCAGTCGCTCGTCGTCAGCGGCCACCCCGCAGAGCGCGGCACCTTCGAGCTCTTCCTCGCCGCGATGGATCGCTCCGACTTGCTCGCCGACCCGCGGTTCAGCGATGTCGCCCACCGGCGGGCCAACTTCGGCGCGCTCTGCGAGATCATCCGCGACTTCGCGGCCACCGTGCCCGACGCCGACGAGTTCGAACGGCGATTCGCCGAGCACCGCCTCGCCGTCGGCCGGGTGCGCAAGCCCGGCGAGCTGGCCGACACTGCCTGGGGCGACGCCCGGCGGGTGATCGTCGACGTCGACGACCGAGGGGGCGGGACGGTGCGCGTGCCCGACGCGCCGTGGACGTTCAGCGCGGCGCCGACCGTCGGGGTCTCCGGGCTCCCGAAGTACCGCGGCGAGGACAACCGCGCCGTACTGACCGAGCTGCTCGGCTACGACGACGCCCGGATCGACCGGCTCGAGGCCGACGGCGTGGTCTCCAGCCGGGTGCCCACCTGACGGCGGGAGGGTCCGACCGACGTACGATCATCGCTCGTGCCGCTGCAGTTCCCCGTTCTCCCGATGAAGGCGAGCCTGGGTCTGCTGCCCGACGACGACGGCACGTGGGCGTACGAGATCAAGTGGGACGGCTATCGCACGATCGCCCACCTCGGTGGCGGCCGCGCCCGCCTGCAGAGCAGCTCGGGCCATGACGTATCGGCACGGTGGCCGGAGCTGACCGCGCTCGGCGGAGCGCTCAACGCAACCAGCGCGATCGTCGATGCCGAGCTGGTCGTGCTCGACGACGACGGCTGGCCCCGGTTCGATCTGGTCCAGCAGAGCGGGCCGGGGAGCGAACGCCAGTCGGTGCTCCACCTGTTCGACGTCTTGTCGGTCGCGGGGACGGACACGATCGACCTCCCGTACGAGGACCGTCGCCGCCTCCTGGCCGAGCTGATCGAGCCGGGCGACAACTGGACGATCCCGCCCCACCGAACCGACGGCGGAGCAGCGCTGCTCGCCGCCACGGCGGAGCACGAGCTCGAGGGGATCGTCGCCAAGCGGCTGCGATCGGCATACCGGCCCGGCACGCGATCCAAGGAATGGCGCAAGATCAAGAACCGGCGACGGCTGGAGGTGACGATCGGCGGCTACACGACCGGATCGGGGAGCAGGGCGACGACGTTCGGCTCGCTGCTGGTCGGACGCGACGAGGGCGACCGGCTGGCGTTCGCCGGCGGGGTCGGCACCGGGTTCGACCAGGCGACCCTCGTCTCCCTGGCGGCGACGCTGCACGACCTCGAGACCCCCGACTGCCCGTTCGACCCCGTGCCGCCGTCCGGTTATGGACGGCGGGCGACGTGGGTCGAGCCGACGCTGCGGGCGACGATCGAGTTCGCCGAGTTCACCAACGAGGGCCTCGTCCGCCACGCCAGCTACCTCGGCCCGAGCGAGCGGTGAGCGCGTGCCGTTGACCCGAGCCGACGCGCAGGAGCTCGATCGGGTCGACCCGCTGCGCCGCTGGCGGGACGAGTTCGTCATCGCCGATCCCGACGTCGTGTACCTCGACGGCAACTCGCTCGGGATGACGCCACGGCGAACGGTCGAAGCGCTCCGGCACACGGTCGAGCAGCAGTGGGCGGGCGACCTGATCCAGTCGTGGTGGGAACACGACTGGCTCGACCTCCCCCTCGCCGTCGGCGACCTGCTCGCCCCGCTCCTCGGCGTCGGATCGGGCGAGGTCGCGGTCCACGACTCGACGACGGTCGGGATCTTCCAGCTGGTCAACGTCGCGCTCGACCTCGAACCAGGCAGGCGGGTGATCGCCGTCAGCGACGACGAGTTCCCGACCGATCGGTATGCGGTCGACGGGATCGCCCGGCTGCGAGATGTCGAGGTCCGCCGCGGGCTCGACGAGCTCGACGGTGTCGACGTCGTGCTGCGCTCGCTCGTCGACTACCGGACCGCCGAGGTCGCCGACCTCGCCGGGGAGACCGCACGGGCAGCCGACGCCGGGGCGACGACGGTGTGGGACCTATCGCACGCCGCCGGCGTGCTCGAGCTCGATCTCGCCGACGCCGGCGTCGAGCTCGCCGTCGGGTGCACCTACAAGTTCCTCAACGGCGGGCCGGGATCGCCGGCGTTCACCCACGTGACGGCGGGGTTGCACGATCGCATCGTCCAGCCGATCTGGGGCTGGTTCGGGCAGACCGACCAGTTCGCGATGGAGCGCCCGTTCGACCCCCGCCCGGGCATCGGGCGCCTGCTCCACGGGACGCCGGGCGTGCTCGGCCTCGTCGGGGCGCGCGAGGGCATCTCCTGCACCGCGGAGGCCGGGATCGCGGCGATCGCCGACAAGGCTGGCCGGCTGACCGCCTACTGCCTCGACCTCGTCGGCCAGCTCGGCCTGGAGACGGCGACGCCGCTCGATCCGGTGCGGCGCGGGGGTCACGTGGCGATCCGCCACCCCGACGCAACCAGGGTGCACCGGGAGTTGACCGCCCGCAAGGTCATCGTCGACCGCCGCGATCCGGACATCCTGCGCCTCGGTCTGTCACCGCTGACGACGCGCTTCACCGACGTCCACGACGCGGTCACCACCCTCGCCGCACTCGCCTGACCGTGAACACATGGTGTCAGACACCGGGTGTCAACGGCATGCTGGTGGGATGAGCGTCGTCAAGATCAATGCCATCGACATCCCCGAGGGAATGGGACCGCAGCTCGAGGGTCGGTTCGCCGGCCGAGCCCGCATGGTCGAGCAGTTCGACGGGTTCGAGGACTTCCAGCTCCTCCGCCCAACCGAGGGCGAGACCAGGTACTTCGTCTACACCCGGTGGGCCTCCGAGGAGGCGTTCCAGGCCTGGACGGACAGCCAGGACTTCGCCCACGGTCATGCGAGCGGGCAGGCCGATGGTGGGAACGCCGAACGCAAGCCGGTCGCCCAGGGTGCGACGTTGATGAGCTTCGACGTCGTCGAACACGTCGTCAAGTCCGCCGACGCGTGATCCGCCAACGCGTGATCATCTCGCGCACGTCTTGCACGAGATCATCACGCCCGGGCGGGAGTAGCATCCAGTCCCCGTGACGCTGATCGTCCAGAAGTACGGCGGTACCTCCGTCGCCGACCCCGAGCGCATCAACGCCGTCGCCGACAACATCGCGTTCACCAAGAAGCGGGGCAACGACGTCATCGTGGTGGTCTCGGCGATGGGCAAGGCGACCGACAACCTCATCTCCCTGGCCGATTCGGTGTCGCGCACCCAGCCGGGCCGGGAGATGGACATGCTCCTGACGACCGGCGAACGCCAAACCGCCGCGCTGATGACGATGGCGCTGGCCGACCGCGGGATCGATGCGATCAGCTTCACCGGTAGCCAAGTGGGCATCATCACCGACACCGCCCACCGCAAGGCCAAGATCATCGAGGTCCGGGGCGATCGGGTACGCGATGCCCTGCGCGCGGGCAAGGTCTGCGTGGTCGCCGGCTTCCAGGGCGTCAGCACCGACAAGGAGATCACGACGATGGGCCGGGGCGCGTCGGACCTCACCGCGTCGGCGCTGGCGCAGGCGATGGACGCCGACACGTGCGAGATCTACACCGACGTCACCGGCGTGTTCACCGCCGACCCACGGATCGTGCCGCAGGCACGCAAGCTCCACCGGATCCATTTCGACGAGATGCTCGAGATGGCCGGGGCCGGCTCCAAGGTGCTCGCGCTCCGCTCGGTCGAGTTCGCCCGCACCCACGACGTCCAACTCCACGTGCGCTCCGCCTTCACCTGGGAACCGGGCACGTGGGTCACCAACGAGGAGGCCCCGATGGAAGATCCGATCATCTCCGGTGTCGTCACCGACATGAGCCACGCCAAGGTCACCGTGCTCGGCGTGCCCGATCAGCCCGGCGTGTCGGCGGCGCTGTTCGAACCGCTCGCCGAAGCGAACGTCAACGTCGACATGATCGTGCAGAACACCTCGACCCACGGCACGACCGACATCAGTTTCACGATGCCGATGGCCGACATGAACGACGCCGAGAAGATCGTGCGCCGAGTCGCCGGCGAGATCGGGGCGACCGACGTCACCGACGACAACGACATCGCCAAGGTGTCGATCGTGGGCGCCGGCATGAAGTCATCCCCGGGCGTGGCGGCGAAGATGTTCCGCGTGCTCGCCGACGAAGGCGTGAACATCGAGATGATCTCGACCTCGGCGATCCGGATCTCGGTCGTCGTCGCCGGCGCCGACATGGAACGCGCGGCGCGCGCGCTGCACACCGCGTTCGGCCTCGACTCCGGGATCGAGTACTCCGCCCCCCTCCCCGAACGCCACTGAGCCGCAGGCCGCTCGGACCGACGGCGACCGGCCCGATCGCTACGGCGCCAGCGGGAGCACGGTCATGACGGTCTGATCGAGGTTGAAGACCGCGGTGGCCTCGTCGACGCGGTACCGCGGCTGGACCAGGTGCGGACCACCGGCGAGCGGACCCGAGACGAACTGATGCGAGCGGGAACTCCAGGCGTTCGGGCCGGGATCTCCCGTTGCGTAGATCACCCGGTCGGGCTGGATCGGCGTGCCGTCGACGAGCACCTGCACCAGACACCATGCGTCGTAGGGCACCGGACCGTTGTCCTTGCACAGCACCTGGGACGAGAACGTCACCAGCAGCCGACCGTTGGACGCGGTGTTCACGGTGAGCGCGGTCGCCGGCACGTTCACATAGGACGTCGACGGTGTGCTGTGTTGACCGAGCTGGAGAATCGTCTCGACGTCGCCGACCGGGTAGTCGTGGGTGTGATCGTCACACCACTCGACCACGTCGACGACGACGTGGGTGCTCCCACGATCGTTGTAGATCGTGATCTGCCGGTTGATGCCGACATCGACCGGTTGCGCGCCGTTGGAGCTCGTGTGGTCGTCGACCGGGTTGAGGTTCGATGACGGGGGTCGAGCCGAGCCGGCAGGGTAGGCGACGAGGAACGACTCGTCGATGCCCGTGAGCTCGGTTGCCGTGAGCTGGATCTTGACCGACGTTGCGCCGGCGGGAACGCCACCGACCCCGGCAACGGTGACGTTCAACGTCCCGGCGATCCCGATCTTCCCGACGGGGACGCCGCCCGTGCCGTTCCTCGTATCGGCGGCGCGATAGTTGGGCGTCACCGCCGAACAGGTCTCGCCGCCCTTCACCGTCGCACCGGCGAGATCGAGCGATCCGGCCGCGACCACGGTGCCGGCGGCGACGAGCAACGACGTCGACAGCAGGACGGCACGGCGACGAAGGTCCCTTCGTGTGCTTGACATGATTGCCTCCTTCCAATCGACCATCACGATGCGCCCGTGGGCGTGTGCGGGGGTAGAGGCGTGGGGCGGGACGCAGCCGGTCGTCAGTCACAGGGCGCCGCCCTCGGTTCCGGCTGGTCGCGGACCCTGGGGTCGAGCGGTGAGACCGTCCCTGCGTCAGCGGACGATGGCGACGATCCAGTAGTGGTGGGGGTTGATCCCGTCGAACGTGCGCACCGTGGCGCCGCCGCCCTCCACCTTGCTCTTCGGGTTCCGCCAGATCTCGACGTCGCGGAGCAGCGGCGACAGCGGCCCGATCACGTCGTCGGGGTGGAGGCGGTTGGCCTGCCAACCGAGGCGGGTCGCCGGTCGCTGGCGGGACAGCCACGGACCGAACTTCGGCACTCGGAACAGCGCCCTGACCACACCGCCGAGCGGGAGCAGCACGACATCGAACCGGCTGCGCGCGCGGTAGTTGAGCACGATCCGTCCACCGGGCCGCGTGACCCGCACCGCCTCGGAAGTCAACTCGAGCGCGTCGTCGGGATCGCAGTGCTGGAACGTGATGTAGCTGAAGGCCACGTCGGCACAGTTCGGGGGCAGATCGAGCGAGTGACCGTCGGAGACCGCCAGCGTGCGCAGCCGATCGACCTTGCCGAAACGACCGACCGTCTCGTGGCACCGTTCGAGAAACCCGGCGTCGAGATCACACGCGATGACGGCGCCGTACTCCCTCGTGAACGCGCACGTCATCCGCCCGATCCCGCAGCCGATCTCGACGAGGGTCTGATCCTCCATGCCGGCATTCCGCAGACCGAACACGGTCAGGTAGGCCGGGACCTCCTGGTCCCCGGTCGAGACGAACTGCTCGAGCGTCACTCCCTCACCGCGTTCGCTGTTGAAGATCCAGCCGGTCTCCCGGACGACGTCGTCGGCGCTCGACTGCTGTTCGGTGACCCGGCCAGCGGCCTTCCACGGAACGAGTTGGGGTCGACGTCGCATCGTCCAGATCATGCCAGAGCGGGCGGCCGTTCCGACCGACGCATCTCGTCGTCTGACGGTGGGTGGTCGTACCCGCGCTGGCTGTCACCGACGGTCCATCGACCGGCGTCGAAGCCGGGTGCCCCGCTCCATCGCCTCTGCCCTGCGGAGCGTCCTCCGAACCACGGCCCACCGGTGCGAGCCGAGCGAAACCGCCCACGACCTTTCCGGCGGGCGCCGTTAGAATTTTCGCCCATGCGCATAGGAGTGGTCGGAGCAACCGGGCAGGTCGGTGGCGTGATGCGCCGCCTCCTCGACGAGCGAGACTTCCCGGTCGAGGAGATCCGATTCTTCGCATCGTCCCGATCGGCGGGCACGACGCTGCCCTGGCGGGGCACGGAGATCGTCGTCGAGGACGCCGAGACGGCCGACCCGAGCGGGCTCGACATCGCCCTGTTCTCGGCCGGGGCCTCCGGTTCGCGGGCGCTCGCTCCGAGGTTCGCCGCCGCCGGTGCGATCGTGATCGACAACTCCTCGGCGTTCCGCATGGACCCCGACGTACCGCTGATCGTCGCCGAGGTCAACGGGGAGCAGATCGCCGATGCGTCCAAGGGCATCATCGCCAACCCCAACTGCACGACGATGGCGTTCATGCCGGTGCTCAAGCCGCTGCACGACGAGGCCGGTCTGGTCCGTCTGATCACGTCGACCTACCAGGCGGTGTCGGGGGCCGGGCTCGCCGGCGTCGACGAGATGGACAAGCAGGTGCGCGAGACCGTCGACCGCGCCGCCGAACTGACCCACGATGGTGAAGCGGTCACCTTCCCGCCACCGTCGAAGTTCGCCCGCCCGATCGCGTTCAACGTCCTGCCACTCGCCGGCTCGATCAAGGACGACGGTTCGTTCGAGACCGACGAGGAACAGAAGCTGCGCCACGAGAGCCGCAAGATCCTCGGCATCCCCGGCCTGCTCGTCTCGGGCACGTGCGTGCGGGTCCCCGTGTTCACCGGCCACTCGCTGTCGGTCAACGCCGAGTTCGAGCGGCCGATCTCGGTCGAGCGGGCGATCGAGCTCCTGGCCGACGCCCCCGGCGTCGAGCTCTCCGACATCCCCACCCCGCTCCAGGCCGCCGGCAAGGATCCATGCTTCGTCGGGCGAATCCGCAGCGATGAAGGTGTGTCGGGGGGTCGCGGGCTGGCGATGTTCGTCAGCAACGACAACCTGCGCAAGGGGGCCGCCCTCAACGCCATCCAGATCGCGGAGTTGATCCTCGACGCCCGTTGACCGCACGACCCGAGGCCGCGGGGCCGGTGGCCGTCGGAAACGAGCGGGCCGAAGCCGCCGTGTTCCCACCGAGCGGTTGCGGTCGTTCGGATGTGGGAGAGTGACGACCGCTCCCGCCGGGAGTGTCACGAGGAGGGTCCCTGTTGTCTCACGAGCATCCGGCGTCGTCAACGGTCAGGGTCGGCGTGCTCGGCTGCGGGAACGTCGGCGCCGCCGTCTGCCGGATCCTGGCGGAGCACACCGACGACGTGGTCATCGACGGCGGTGCCCGCCTCCGGCTCACCCGCGTGGCGGTACGCGACCTCACCAGGCACCGGGCGTGGTCGGTACCGAGTGAGCTCCTGACCGACGACGCGCTGGCGTTGGTCACCGATCCGGAGATCGATGTCGTCGTCGAACTGCTCGGCGGGTTGACGCCGGCATTCGACCTGGTCCGGGCCGCCCTCGAAGATGGCAAGCCCGTCGTCACCGCGAACAAGGCGTTGATCGCCGCCCGGGGCCCCGAGCTGTTCGCAGCGGCCGCGCTCGGCGGCACCCAGCTCTACTTCGAGGCCGCCGTCGCCGCCGCGATCCCGCTCGTGCGCACGCTGCAACTCTCGCTCGCCGCAGAGCCCGTGCACCGGGTCGCCGGCATCTTGAACGGCACCACCAACTTCATCCTCTCCTCGATGGAGGAGCACGGCACGTCCTACGCCGACAGCCTCGCTCAGGCCCAGGAGCTCGGCTTCGCCGAGGCCGATCCAACCGCCGACGTGAGCGGGGCCGACGCCGCGGCGAAAGCGGCGATCATCGCCCGACTCGCCTTCGGGAGCAGCCTCACGATCGACCAGGTGTATTGCGAAGGCATCGCCGACATCGACGAGCTGGCGTTCGAGGTCGCCCGCGACCTCGACTGCGTCATCAAGCTGCTCGCCATCGTCGAGCTGAGCCCGTCGGACGGTTCGCTCGTCGCTCGCGTGCACCCGGCCCTCGTTCCCCGCAGTCACGTCCTCGCCTCGGTCCGCGGGGCGTACAACGCGGTCTACCTCGAGGGCGGATGGCTCGGCGACGGCATGCTGTACGGGCTCGGCGCAGGGCCGACGCCGACCGCCAGCGCGGTCGTCGGCGATGTCGTCGCAGCGGCGATGGGACTGCCCGCACCGGTTCGATCCGGCGGGCCACCGCCGTCGGTCGACGACGCGTTCGTGTCACGGATGTGCGTCGTCGTGAGCGGCGTGTACCGCCCGGGCGTCCTGGCGACGATCGACGGCCGCTTCGCGCGCAGCGGGGTCGGCCTCGCGTCGATCCACGTCACGTCCTACGGTGGAGAGACCCGCATCGTGCTGACCACCAGGGAGGCACCCGAACGGGCCAACCGCGACGCGGTGGCCGGCCTGAAGCAGCTCGACGTCGTCGACCGTGTGGAGATCGCGCTGCGCTTCTTCGGCGGCGAGACGTCCTAACCAATCGTCCAATGGATGTAGATCGAGGTGACCGTTGCCCAATCGACAGATAGCGCTGGCAGACATCCTCCGCAGCCTTCCGCAGTCGTACCGCTGGATCCACCCGTCGGTCGACAGCCTGGCGGAGTCGATCGAGATCACCCATCTCAGCCACGACCATCGGGAATCGGCTCCCGGATCGCTGCACTTCTGCATCCGCGGTCAGCACTTCGACGGCCACGACTTCGCCCACGAGGCGGTGAACAACGGTGCGCTGGCGATCGTCTGCGCGTACCAGATCGACGGCCTGCCGGTGCCCCAGATCGTCGTCGACAACGTCCGCGAGGCGATGGCCCATGCCGCCGTCGCGTTCTACGGGAACCCGTCGCAGTCGCTGGCGGTGGTCGGCATCACGGGAACCAACGGCAAGACGACGACATCGCACATGCTCGGTGACCTGGTGGCCGCGCTCGACCAGCGGGTCGCGGTCTACGGCACCCTGACCGGCCAGCGCACCACCCCGGAGTCGATCGTGTTCCAACGCCGGCTGGCGGAGGCCGTGGCGTCGCGGTTGGACGTCGTGGTCGTCGAGGTCACGTCGCACTCGCTCGTCCAACACCGCACCGACGGCACGCGGTTCCGGGTCGCCGCCTTCACCAACCTCGGCCACGACCACCTCGACTTCCACGAGTCGATGGACGACTACTTCGCGGCCAAGGCGCGGCTGTTCACCCCGGCGATGAGCGAGCGATGCGTGGTCGACGTCTCCACGTCCTGGGGGCAGAAGCTGGCGGCGATGATCTCACCGGACCGGCTCGTCGCCGTCGACACCGCGGAGGTGCCGGTCACCGGCGTCGGCCCGAGCGGCGCCACGATCACGTGGCGCGGGCACGAGGTCCGTCTCCTCGTCGCGCCGCGCTTCGCCCGCAGCAACGCGATCATGGCCGCCGAGATCGCGGTCGCGGTCGGCCACGAGCCCGAGCGGGTGGCGGCCGCGCTGAGCTCGGTGTCCGGCGTGCGCGGCCGATTCGAGCTGATCGACCTCGGCCAGCCGTTCAGCGTGCTCGTCGACTTCGCGCACACGCCCGATGCGATCGGTGCGCTGCTCGCCGGAGCGCGCGAGGTCTTCGGTGACGCACCGATCACGCTGGTGTTCGGCTGCGGCGGCGAGCGCGACGCGGAGAAGCGCCGACCGATGGGCGCGATCGCCTCCGAGCTGGCCGACCGGGTCGTGCTGACCTCGGACAACCCGCGCCGGGAGGACCCCGAAGCGATCATCGACGACATCTTGGACGGAGTGCCGTCAGAGGCGCGCGAGCGGGTGGTCGTCGAGGTCGACCGAGCGAAGGCGATCGGGTTGGCGATCCGCACCGCCGAGGACGGTTCGGTCGTGCTGGTCGCCGGCAAGGGTCACGAGCAGTTCCAGGACACCGGCGGCAGGCGGGTGCCGTTCCAGGACCACGAGGTCGCGCGCGTGGAGATCGAACGGCGCGGCGACGGCTGACCCCTCGCCCCGCGAGCCCCGCCGGCCTCACGGTTGCGTGACCGAACACGCCGGAACCCGCGACCTTCGGTCGCACGAACGGCGGGCGTACGGCGGCGGCGGTCAGTCCGGGCAGGCGCACGGGAGCGCATCGCACTTGGGGCACCCCTCGGCGAAGCGCTCGATCGCCTCGGTGAGGTCGACACCCTGCTGGTTGGCGAGGGTCGCGACCCAGGCGATCACGTCGCCGAACTCGTGCACCTTGTCGTCGTGGCTGCCCTTGCGGACCGCCTGCGCCAGCTCGCCGACCTCCTCGGCGAGCCAGGCGACCGTCGCACTCGAAGGCCGGCCGCGGTCGCGGGCGCCGTACGTTCGCTCGATCAGGTCCTGCAACTCGGCGAGCGTCATCGAGCCGACGGTAGCGCGATCGGGCTGCCAGACTCCCCGGATGCGACATCGGTTCGATCAGGTCGACGTGTTCACCACGGAGCGATTCCACGGGAACCCGGTGGCGGTCGTGCACGACGCCGACGCGCTGTCGACCGCCCAGATGCAGCAGATCGCCAACTGGACGAACCTCTCCGAGACCGCGTTCATCCTCCCTCCGACCGACCCGTCGGCCGACTACCGCGTGCGGATCTTCACGCCCGTCACCGAGCTGCCGTTCGCCGGCCATCCGACGATCGGGACGTGCCATGCGTGGCTCGCCGCCGGCGGGACGCCGCGAGGATCGAACATCGTGCAGCAATGCGCGGCGGGACTGATCGAACTGCGCCGGGCCGACGGCCGACTGGCGTTCGGCGCGCCGCCACTACTGCGCGACGGCCCGCTCGACGACGACACCCTCGACGAGGTCGTCACCACGCTCGGCATCGACCGGACCGACGTGCTCGACGCTGCATGGGTCGACAACGGACCCGGATGGCTGGCGGTCCGGTTGGCGTCTGCGGCGGACGTGCTGCGCATCCGCCCGGGCCGCTCCGATCGCGACATCGGCCTCGTCGGACCGTCCCCGGACGGTGCCGACACGGCGATCGAGGTGCGCGGCTTCTTCCCGGTCGGCGGCGTCCTGCGAGAGGATCCGGTCACCGGCAGCCTCAACGCCGCGCTCGCCCAATGGCTGCTCGGATCGGGAACGCTCGTCGCGCCGTACGTCGCCGCCCAAGGGACGGCGCTCGGCCGGTCGGGTCGGGTCCACGTCGATCAGGTCGGCGAGACGATCTGGATCGGCGGCGACTCGGTGACGTGCATCACCGGCCAGATCGACAGCTGAACCGGCCAGGACGCGGCGGGAGCCACCCACCTTGCGCGGTGAGCGGCTCCCGGCTCGGACGCCGTCCGTGTCGGGGTGGGGAGATTTGAACTCCCGGCCTCCACGTCCCGAACGTGGCGCGCTAGCCAAACTGCGCTACACCCCGTAGCGGCTGGTGATGCTATCCGGCCGTAGCCGGTTCTTCCTCTGGTGTCGCAGCACCATCGGGCGCGTCATCCCCCGCGACCTGGTCGACGTCGTCCTCTGCGGCCGGGGCGACATCGACGGGCGGCGCCGGGACACCCTCGCTGTAGATCCCGCCGTCGATCAGCGTCCGAGACGCTCGGCGCAGGCGCAGCGCGTCGAGCGGCTTGATCAGCCAGCCGTCGGCGCCGCTGCGGCGCGCGAGGTGGAGGTCGGCGAGGCGGTCGAGCAGCATCAGCACGGGGACGTGCGGAACCGCTCCGGCCGACTCGTCGAGACGCAGTGACATCGTGACCGCCATCCCGCCCATCGAGCCGATCTGGAGGTCGAGCACGGCGAGATCGGGCTCGTGGGCGACGACCTGGTCGCTGACGACGCGCCCTTCACGGCACACGATGAAGGTGACACCGGCGTCGCCGAGGGCGCTGGTGACCTCGTCGACGATCCAGTCTGCGTCGGTGGCGATCAGGATCTTCACGTGCGAGACGCTACCCGTTCGGCGCTCCAGTCTCGAAGAGGTGTTCGGCGATCGTCCACAGACCACCCAGGTCGTGGACGTCCCGATCGAGCAGCGGCAGCGTTGCGGTGTGGTCCGCTCCGGCGATCGCCGCCAGCGGTGCGACGACGTCGATCTCGCGCTCGCGGATCGTGCGCAACTCAGCGACGTTGGTCCAGAGTGCGGCCACGACCTCGTCATCGGCGGCGTCGGCCGCAGCGCGAGCTTCGGCGGCGTTCCCCGGACCGAACGCCGGGTGCATCCGGTTGACGATCGCCGCGCTCACGCCGACGCCCTGGTCGACGAGCTGGTTGCCGAACCACACCGCCTCGTCGATCGTGTCGTGCCGCGGCGAGGCGACCACGACGAACGCGGTCTCGGGTGCCCGGATCAACGCGACGACCTCGTCGGCCCGTTCGCGGAATCCGGTCTCCATCCCGGCGAACGCCTGGAAGAAGGCCATCGCATCGGCGAGCACGTCGGAACCGACGACCCGGCCGATCGCCCTGATGATCGGCTGGGCCGCCGCGCTGAACACGCGCAACCCGGTGCGCGTCGGGAGCATCACCAGCTTGAACACCCGGTGGTCGAGGAACCTCGACAGCACGCCGGGGGCCTCGAGGAAGTCGAGCGCATTGCGGCTCGGCGGGGTGTCGACGACGACGAGGTCGAAGCGTTCGTCGACGTGCAGGGCGCGGAGCGTCTCGGCCGCCATGTACTCCTGCGTTCCGCTCAACGCCCCGGCCACGTTGCGGTAGAACGGGTTGGTCAAGATGCGCTCGACCTGCGCCTCGGATTCGCCGTAGCGTCGCACCAGCCCGTCGAAGGTCGCCCGGGTGTCGAGCATCATCGCGGACAGCGCTCCGTGGACGTCCGGGCCGAGGTCGACGGGTTCGGGCTCCGACGCCAACCCGTCCGGCAGCCCGAGCGCGTCGGCCAGCCGCCGGGCCGGGTCGATCGTGACCACGACCGCACGCCGCCCGCGGCGCGCGGCCTCCAACCCGAGGACCGCGGCCGCCGTCGTCTTGCCGACCCCGCCCGACCCGCAGCACACGATGACCGACGACTCGTCGAGCAGCGCGCTCAGCTCACTCATCGGGCGGTCCCGGAGCGGGGGCCAACCGGTCGGCCAGGCGGTCGATGTCAGCGGCGGTCAGCCCCGCTACGGGGATCGCGGCGAGGTGGACCTGCGGCAACGGCAGCTCCGAGCTGAGTCGCGCCAGCTCCTCGGCCTCCATCGCCCGCCGCGACCGCCGGAAGTCGGCCGCCGCCAGCACGTGGGCGTCGACGGCGTGCGCCACCGCCGCGACCGCCGAGGCCGTCGGCAGGCGCGATTCCCTCGTCGAGCGCGTTGACGACGACCGGCCCGAGCTGCACGCCGACGTCGTCCTCGAGCGCGAAGGCCGTCTCGACCACCTCGTTGACCGGCGTGGTCTCGGGCAGGGTGACCAGCACGACGTGGCATCGCTCCGGGTCGTGCAGCAGCTCGAGCACGTCGTCGGCCTGGGCGCGCACCGGACCGCCGCGCACGGCGTCGGCGAGCCCGGACGCCGCGCGGAGGAAGGTGATCGCGTGCCCGGCCGCCGGTCCGTCGACGACGATCAGGTCGTAGCGGCCTGACCGTTCGAGCTGCTTGACCTTGCCGAGCACCACGATGTCGTCGATCCCCGGCGCCGCCGTGCCGACCACGTCGATCACGCCGGTCCGGCTGAGGCGTTTGGCGATCCGCGCGAAGCCGTGCTCGCGCAGGTACTCGTCGAGCGCGTCGGGTGCGGAGATGTGGAGCACTTCGACGCCGGGGAGCAGCTCGTCGAGTGCCGGCTTGCCGTCGAGCTCGACGACCAGCACCCGCTCGCCGGTGCGGGCTGCCGCACGGGCGATCACAGCCGTTACCGTGGTCTTCCCCACGCCGCCTTTCCCCGCCACCACGACGACGCGTGCGGCGGCCAACAATTGCAGCGGAATCTCGCTCTCCGGAGGCACCCTTGCGCAGACTACTGATCGGCTTGCTCGCTACCGCGGCCGTCGTCTCGATCCTCGGCTCCAGCGCCGGCGCCCAGTCCGAGACCGAGCCGGTCGAGGGGGATTCGGTCCGCCCGGTCGACGTCCTCCAGGTCAGTGGCTTCGTCGACCACATCCTCGTCGCCGAGATCGGAGCCGCGATCGACCGCGCCGGCGCCGGTGGCGCGCAGGCCCTGATCCTGCAGGTCAACAGCCGAGGCACGGTCGTCTCCGACCGCGATGTCGAACGCCTCCTCGAGCGCATCGCCGACGCGCCGGTTCCGATCGCGGTGTGGGTCGGGCCGTCGGGCGCGCGGTTCTACGGCGCAGCGGCACAGATGCTCGCAGTGGCCGATGTCACTGCGATGTCGCCCGGTGCTCGCGTCGGCTACATCGGCGTACCGCTCACCCCCGACAACGCCGAGGTCGACTTCGGGATCGCCGAGGAGCGCTTGCGCAACGGTTCGGTCGGGCTCGCCGACGCGCGCGCGCTCGGCGTGTTCAAGCAGCGCATCACCGACGACGGCGTGCCGACGATCACGAGCATGCTGCAGGCGATGGACGGCTACGAGGAGAACGGTGTCGCCCTGCGCACGACCGAGCTCGTCGTCCGCGACGACGGCGCCACGCAGTTCAACACGATCGCCGTCGTGCGGTTCTCGAAGCTGTCGCTGATCGACCAGCTCTTCCACACCGTCGCCAGCCCGCCGGTCACCTACCTGCTCCTGCTCACCGGGTTGGCCCTCCTCGTGTTCGAGTTCTTCACTGCCGGCGTCGGCGTCGCCGGCGGCGTCGGCGCGATCTGCACGCTGCTGGCGTTCACCGGACTCGCCGTCCTGCCCACACAGCGCTGGGCGGTCGCCCTGATCCTCCTCGCGATGATCGCGTTCGCCGTCGACGTCCAGGTCGGGATCCCGCGGCTGTGGACCGGGGTGGGCCTCGCGTTGACGGCCGTCGGGAGCTGGTTCTTGTTCGAGCCGCTGCCGGGGACGACGATGCGGCCGTCGTGGATCGCCTTGCTCACCGGGATCGTCGGGATCGCGCTGACATTCATCGTCGGCATGCCGTCGATGGTCCGGACGCGGTTTGCCACGCCGACGATCGGCCGCGAGTGGATGATCGGGGAGGAGGGCACGGTGATCGACGACGTCGACCCCGTCGGGGTCGTCGAGGTCGGGCAGGGTCGGTGGCGAGCCCGGACGAACCGGGCCACCCCGGTCGCCGCAGGCGACACGGTGCGCGTCGTCGCGATCGATGGCATCACGCTCGAGGTCGAGCCGCTCGAGGGCGCTGCGACCGACTACCGCGAGCGACGCCGCAAGCGGGGCGAAACACCTGTGACCGAGCCCGAGGCGGGTCGCTCCGGTTGACGTGAGCACGACGCAATCGTCCCGACTTGCTGAGTTCATCCCCTCGTCGCCCACCGGCCGCCGTCCGCCTTGACCCTGCTCAGGTCACACCCCTACCTTGGCCGGCAGACGGGAGATCTTGATGAGCACCCTGGCGAGATTCGATGGCGAGAACTGGCAACAGGACGCGGCCTGCGTCGGCGATGCGGCGCCGATGTTCTACCCGCCGATGCGAACCGAGCGGAAGGCGGTACGGCAGGCGCGCGAGGCGCGGGCCAAGGCGGTGTGCGCGACGTGCAGCGTGCGCCAGCCGTGCCTCGACTACGCGCTGGCCAACGACGAGCGGTACGGCATCTGGGGCGGGATGACCGACGTCGAGCGCCGCAACCTGCGGAACTGACCGTCCGGCCCCTCACCGAGCGGGGAGCTTCGGGCCGGCGATCCGCAGGTCGTCTCGACGCCGGGTCACGCCGCGCGCGTCGAGTTCGGCGACGAGCGGCAGCGCGAACTTGCGGCTCGCCCCGGTCGCATCGCGGAACTGGGCGACCGTGAAGCCCTCCGGGTGGTCGGCGAGGAGGCCGGCGGCGACCCGTGCGGCCTCGGTGATCGCGTCACCGTGGAAGACGATGCCGTCGCGCTGCACCGCAAGCCCCCGGCGGACGAGTTCGCGGAGGTCGCTCCGCTCGACGCCGTCGAGTCCGGGCGGCGTGAACCCACCGGCCCGCAGCTCCGCGAGGAACGGGTGCTGCTCGAAGGGATCGACCGCGTCGACCCGCCGGACACGACCGGCATCGCGGGCGAGGTCGTCGATCCCGTCGAGGACCGCCCGCTCACGCTCGTCGAACGCGGCGACGTCGATGCCGGCGTCGCCCGCGGCCTCGACGCGCTCCCGGATCCCGGCGCGCAGCTCCTCGACCGCCTCTGGCGCGGTGACCCACTCGCCGACGACCGGCTCGACGTCCTCGCCGGTCAGCAACTCGAGCTCGCGGACGGTCACCCAGCCACGCTCGCGGACGACCCGCTCGATCGAGCGATCCGGAGCTGCCGACGAGGCGCGCCGGACGGGCGAGATGTCGAGGATCTCGCCGCCCCCGATCGTCTCGTCGCGCCCCGACTCGCGGAGCACGAAGCGGTCGCCCGGGAGCAGCGGCAATGCGATCGGCAGGAAGATGCGGATCGCCCCGTCGGTGCCGGGTGAGAGCGCCTCGGTCCCCAGGACGCGCACCTTGGCCGGGTACTCGCCCGCCCCGATGTAGGCCGCGTACGCCCCGCGCCGCGACACCTCGTGGTCGAGCGTGGTCAGCACGCGCAACGACGCGTCGAACCGGTCGGTGAGCAGCCACCGGTCGGGCTCGACCAGCGCGTGTCCGCGGGACAGTTGGTGGTGGTCGATGCCGGACAGGTTGACCGCCACCCGGTTCCCGGGGCCGATGCGGTCGACCGAACGACCAGCGGTCTGCAGCCCACGGATCCGCACCGCGTGACCGCCGGGCTCGACGGTCATCTGCCGATCGGCGACGAGGTCGCCACCGACGAGCGTTCCGGTCGCGACGGTCCCGCTGCCCTTGGCGGCGAAGACCCGATCGAGCCAGAGCCGGGGTCGCCGGCCCGGACCGGGGCCGAGGGTCTCCACCAGCGAATCGAGAGCCGCTCGCAACGCATCGAGACCGTCGCCGGTCACCGCCGACACCCCGATCACCGGTGCACCGTCGAGGAACGTGCCGGTGACGTGCTCCTCGACCTCGAGCGCCGCCAGCTCCAACCACTCGGCGTCGACGAGGTCGGTCTTGGTCAGTGCGACGACGCCCCGTCGCAGGCCGAGCAGCTCGAGGATCCGCAGGTGCTCCTCGGACTGCGGCTTCCAGCCCTCGGTCGCGGCGACGACGAACACGCACGCGGTGACACCACCGACGCCGGCCAGCATGTTGCGCAGGAACCGCACGTGTCCCGGCACGTCGACGAAGCTCAGCTCGGCGCCGGACGGCAGGACGGTGTGGGCGAATCCGAGGTCGATCGTCAGGCCCCGCCGCTTCTCCTCCTCGAACCGGTCGGGGTCGGTCCCGGTCAGCGCGAGCACGAGGGACGACTTGCCGTGGTCGACGTGGCCTGCGGTGGCGACGACGGTCATGCCGGGAGGGAGCCCAGCGCGGCGATGATCGTCGGGTCGTGTATCGGATCGACCGCGCGCAGGTCGAGCGACGTGAGGTCGTCGCGGGAGCGGGCGATCACGGGCAGCGGGTGGCGGCGCAGCGCGGCGACGTGATCGCCGGCGACCACGACGCCGAACGACGGCATCGTGATGCCGGGCGCCGAACCGGCCCCGGGCAGCGCATCCATCGGCGCCGGCTCGGCGCGTTCGACGGCGGCGGCGATCCGCCCGGCGCGCGCCTGCAACTCGGCGATCGGGGTGGCGACCATCCGCCAGAACGGCAACGCGTCGAGGTCGCGGGCGAGGTAGGCGAGCGCGGTCGCCTGGAGCGCGGCGAGCACCAGCCCGCCGGGTCGCACGGCGCGGGCCAGGGGATGGCGTTTGCAGCGGTCGACGAGATCGGCTCGGCCGGCGATGATCCCCGCCTGCGGGCCGCCGAACAGCTTGTCGCCGCTGAACGTGACCAGCGCCGCGCCGTCGGCCAGCGACTGCCGGGCGGCCGGCTCACCGGCCAGCCACGCGGGTGGCGGACCCTCGAGCCACGGACACCGCACGTCGATCAACCCGCTCCCGATGTCGGCGACGACGGGCACCCCGAGCGTCGAGAGCTCGGCGATCGTCGTCTCCTCGACGAACCCCTCGACGCGATAGTTGCTCGGATGGACCTTGAGCACGATCGCTGCGTCGACATCGGCGCGGGCGATCGCCCGCTGGTAGTCGGCGAGCCGGGTCCGGTTGGTCGTGCCGACGTCGACCAGGCGGGCGCCCGACTGCTCCATTACCTCCGGCACGCGGAACGAGCCGCCGATCTCGACGCTCTCACCCCGGCTGACCGGCACGTCGCGTCCGGCGGCGAGAGCGGCCACGACGAGCAACACCGCGGCGGCGTTGTTGTTGACCACCATCGCGTCCTCCGCGGCGCACAACCCGGCGAGGAGGTGGCCGACCGCGGTCTGCCGGGAGCCGCGCCCGCCGGTGGCGAGGTCGAACTCGACGGTCTGCGCGGTCGGTTCCTGATGATGGCGCACCGGTGCCCGGCCGAGGTTGGTGTGCAGCAACACCCCGGTCGCGTTCACGACCGGCTGCAGCAGTGTGCGACGGAACGCTTCGGCCCGCTCGGCGGCATGGTCGACATCGCCGGCCTCGATCGCCTGCCGGGCGATGTCGACGCAGATCGGGTGCGGGAGCCCGGACAGGCTCAGCGAGCGGGCGAGCTTGTCCACCGACGGTGGACGCGACGTCGGCGTACTCATGTGCTGCCCCACGGCCCGACGTACATGCCGTTCGATCCTACGACCCCTCGCCCGGTCGCGGACTCCGAGACATGGGGGCCATCGGGATCGGGTGTCCCGCTCGGCGATCGCATCGCGAACGCCGGGGGATCGTACGATGCGGGTCCGTGAGCCTGCCGGTCCCGATCGTCCAACTCGACATCGACCTCCCGCTGCCCGAGTACGCGCACGAGGGCGACGCCGGTCTCGACCTGTACGCCCGGGAGGGCGCGGTCCTCGCCGCGGGCGGCGGCCGGGCGCTCGTCCCGACGGGGATCTCGATCGCGATCCCGATGGGGCACGGCGGGTTCGTCCTGCCGCGCAGCGGACTGGCGCTCCGGCACGGCATCAGCATCGTCAACGCCCCGGGGCTGATCGATGCCGCGTATCGAGGCGAGGTCAAAGTCGTCCTCGTCAACACCGACCCCGAGCACGACTACGAGGTCCATCGCGGCGACCGCATCGCCCAGCTCGTCATCCAGCAGGTCGAGTCGGTCGCCTGGCAGGTGGTCGACTCGCTCGACGGCGTCGACCGGGGCGGCGGCTTCGGCCACTCCGGCCGCTGATCGGTTCGGGGTCAGACACCAAACGGCGCAGGCACCGACCGGATCGGCCGGGGCCGGTCACCCCCAGGCGAACACCGGTTGTTCGAAGTGGTCGACGCGCTCGCCGACGCGGCCCTCGAGCGCAACCCAGCGGAACTGCACCAGAAGCGCACCGGTCGGGGCGTGGACGAGATCGCCGCCGAGCGGCACCTGCACGACCGGCCGGTCGCTCTCGGGGATCGACACGAACCGGGGCGAGTCCGGCCGGAGCAGCTGGTGCAGCCCGATGCGGTACGCGGCGAGCACCTCGTCGGGATTCGGGTCGAGCATGACGCCAACACCACCCCACACGACGACCGGGGTGATCACGTACCCCGAACGGGTCGCGTAGTCGTCGAGCAGGCCGAGCACGGACCCGGCATCGAGATCGACGCCGACCTCCTCGCGCGTCTCGCGCAGCGCGGCGTCGATCGCCGTCTCGCCGTCGTCGACCCGGCCGCCGGGAAGAGCCCACTGCGCAGCGTGCCTGTTCAACCCTGCGCTGCGGCGGCACAGCACGAACGACGCCCCACCGGCGACGTCGGCCATCCGCCCGTCGAGCCCGGAGACGTCCGAGGGGATCACCGCCATGTCCTCGGCGGTGGCCCGGTGCGGGTCGTGCCCGTCGGAGCCGACCACGGAGTCGACGATGAGGATCGCCACCGCGGCGTGACGGTGACCGGCCAGCGGGAGTTCCCGCCGATCATGTCGCGCGAGGTTGGCCGCGATCGAGGCGTGTCGCGAGGCGTCGAACACGAGCGGCTGCACGTGCTGGGGGTCGGTGTCGGTCCGATCGTCGATGCCCCACGATGACAGTGCGAAACGATCCCGAACGAACCGCGCCGCCACCCGCGCCTGCGCACATCTGTGTGACCGAACATCACGACCACCGACGTCTTCGGTCACACGAACCACTCGACGAGCCCGTCCCGGGATCTGTGTGACCGAACATCACGACCACCGACGTCTTCGGTCACACAAATCGGTCGGGATCTCGGTGACCGAACATGGTGATCCTCGGGGTGTTCGGTCACGCAAATCGCTGGACCGGGGTGGAACGGCGCTGCGGACTGGGCGAACCGGACGATCCGGCTCAGCCGCGGTAGCCGTTGGTGATCGGCAGGCGGCGGTCCTTGCCGAACGCCTTGCGGCTGACCCGTACGCCCGGTGGGCACTGGCGGCGCTTGTACTCCGCGACGTCGACCAGCCGGGTCACCCGCCGGACGACCGCCTCGTCGTAGCCCTGCTCGATGATCTCGCCCGCGGTCCGGTCGTGTTCGACGTACAGCTCGAGGATCGGGTCGAGCACCTCGTAGGCCGGCAGGCTCTGGTCGTCGCGCTGGTCAGGGCGCAGCTCGGCCGACGGCGGCTTGGTGATCACGCCCTCGGGGATCACGGCGCGGCCCTCCCGCCGGTTGACGTACCTGCACAGGTCGTAGACACGGGTCTTGAGTACGTCCTTGATCACCGCGTACCCGCCGACCGAGTCGCCGTAGATCGTGAAGTAGCCGACCGCCATCTCGCTCTTGTTGCCGGTGGTGAGCACCATCCATCCGAACTCGTTGGACAGCGCCATCAGGAGTTGCCCGCGACACCGGCTCTGGAGGTTCTCGTAGGTCAGCCCCGGCTCGCGGCCGGCGAAGGAGGGTCCGAGCACGTCGAGGTATGCCTGGAACGCCGGTTCGATCGAGATCGTCCGGTACTCGATCCCGAGGTTCTCCGCCAGCGCCCGCGCGTCGGACTTGGAGTGGTCGGACGAGTAACGCGACGGCATCGACACCCCGTGCACGTGGTCGGGGCCGAGCGCATCGGCAGCGATCACGGCAACCAGGGTCGAATCGATCCCACCGGACAGCCCGATCACCACATCGGTGAACCCGTTCTTCACGCAGTAGTCGCGCGTGCCGAGCACGAGCGCCTCGTACAGCTCCCGATCGGGCTCGAACGGCTCGGCGATCGGTGAGGCGAGCGGCTCGTCCCGGGTGACCGGCGCCATCGACACCTCGACCGCCGGCAGGAGCGCCTCGGTCACCCGTCCCCGAGGGTCGAGCAACCGCTTGCGGTAGACCGGCGGGATCGGCACGTCGACGATCAGCAGCTCGTCGACGAACTGCCCGCCTCGGGCGAGCAGCCGACCCTCGTGGTCGAACACGAGCGAACCGCCGTCGAAGACCAGTTCGTCCTGGCCGCCGACCTGGTTGACGTAGACGACCGCGCAATGGGCATCGGCGGCTCGGGTCGCCAGCATCCGCTCCCGAACCTGGCCCTTGCCCGTGCAGAAGGGCGAACCGTTGATGTTGATGTTGAGCTCCGCGCCGGCTGCGGCCTGTTCGGCCAGCGCCCCGAACGGGCTCCAGATGTCCTCGCAGATCGAGACGCCCACCTTGACGCCGCCGATCACGTAGAGCTCGAGCGGGTCGGACTCGTAGCCGGCGGTGAAGTAGCGCTGCTCGTCGAACACCGCCGTGTTGGGCAGCAACCGTTTGTGGTACGTGCCGAGCACGTCGCCGTTGGCGCAGACCGCCGCAGCGTTGTGCAGGTCGCGGTCCTGGTCGACGAACCCGACCACCGCCGCACAGCGCCGGGTCCGCGCCGCCAGCTTGGCGAGCATCTCGCGGTTGTCGTCGACGAACCCCGGCTTCAGCACCAGGTCCTCGGGCGGATAGCCGGTGACGGACAGCTCCGGAAAGGCGACGATGTCGCAGCCGGCTGCGTCGGCGCGGTCGTACGCGTCGATGAGCAGCGCGAGGTTGCCCTCCAGGTCGCCGACGGTCGGATTGAGCTGGGCGAGCGCAACACGCAGCACGGTCACGCGGCAAGGTTACCGGCCGCCGGGCGCGCCGCCGGGTGGCGTCGCCGCTCGCGATACCGCCGACCTGGGAGTTTCTCCGGTCCTCGGTGCCCGAGCGCGCCGCGGATCTGGCACTATTGCAGCAGTGCGTTGGAGGTATGCGGCGGTAGTGGGAGCGATGCTCGCAGCCTCGTGTACGCCGAGCGAGGGGCAGGAGTCGATCCCGCTGCCGACGTCGCCGGACACGACGACCACGACCAGTTCGACGACGACGACGACCACGTCGTCGACCACGACCACCACGCTCGTGCCTCCCCGGTACCAGGCGACGATCAGGCGCACCACCGATGGTGTCGCACACATCGCCGGCGAGGACGTCTCCGACGTGGCGTTCGGCCAGGGCTGGGTCAGCGCCGAAGACCACGGCTGCACGCTCCTCGACCAGATCCTCAAGGTCGAGGGCGTCCGGGCCGCCACGCTCGGACCCGGCGAGGACGGGGCCAACGTCGAGAGCGACTTCGCCTGGCGGGCGATCGGTATCGCCGACATCGCACGGGCCGACTTCGACGCCGCGTCGGCCGAGGTGGTCGAGCAGTTCGAGTCGTTCACCGCAGGGTGGAACGGGTACGTCAACGACGCAGGCTCGGCCGGGCTCAACGGTTGGTGCAGCGATGCCGAGTGGGTCCGGCCGATCCAACCGGTCGAGGTCTACGCCTACGCCCGTTCGGTGGCGCTGCTCGCCAGCAGCGCCCGCGTCGCCGAGTTCATCCCGTCCGCGCAACCGCCTGCCGACGAGCCGGCGGTGAGCGGGTTCGGCCCCGGCCGACCGACCTCCGACCGACCCGGCGTGCCGGACTTCGGAGTACTCGCCCCGCTCGACCTCGGCAGCAATGCGTGGGCGATCGGCAAGGACCGCACCGAGAGCGGGGAGGGCGCGCTGCTCGTCGGCAACCCGCACTTCCCGTGGGAGGGCGAGTTGCGCTTCGCCGAGGTGCACCTCACCGTACCGGGCGAGCTCGACGTCTACGGGGCGCAACTCGTCGGGCTGCCCGGCGTCGGCATCGGGTTCACCGAAGGCGTCGCCTGGTCGCACACCGTGTCGGCCGGCAAGCGGATGACCGCGTACCTGCTCACGCTCGATCCCGCGTCGCCGACGTCCTATCTCGTCGACGGCGTGTCGACGCCGATGACCTCGACCGACTACTCGATCGACATCCTGCGCGCCGACGGCACGATCGATTCCGAGACGCGCACGCTCTGGCGCAGCGAGTACGGGCCGATCCTCGATTTCCCCGGCCTCGGCTGGACCGACACGACCGTGCTCACCTACCGGGATGCCAACATCGACAACGAGCGCGTTCGTCGAGCAGTACGCGGCGATGGACCGGGCCGGATCGCTCGACGAGTTGATCGAGGCGCAGCGGACGTATCAGGGCATCCCGCTGTTCAACACGATCGCGGCCGGGGCCGACGGCCGGGTGTGGTATGCCGACACCGCGGCGACGCCCAACCTGAGCGCCGAGGCGGAGCTGCTGTTCCGGGAGAAGCTGGCGAACGACCCGATCACCAAGCTCGGCTACGACAACGGCGTCGTCGTCCTCGACGGCTCCGACAGCGTGTTCCGGTGGGAGGTGGTACCCGGCGCCCGCGACCCCGGGCTCGTGCCGTTCGACGAGCAGCCGCAGGTCGTCACGACCGACTACGTCTTCAACGCCAACGACAGCTACTGGGTCCCGAACAACGAGTTCACGATCGACGGCGACTTCTCGATCCTGCACGGCGAGCGGGACACGCCGCTGTCGATGCGGACCCGCCAGAACGCGGCGGTGCTCGCCGCCGACAACCCCCTCGGAATCGCCGGCGACGACGGCTTGTGGTCGGGCGTCGAACTGCGCGACGCGGCCTTCGACAACACCGCCAGGACCGCGCTGTTGCTCCGCCAGCGGGTCGTCGACGCCTGCCGCTTCGTCCCGGTCGTCGAGGTCGACGAAGTCGTCGACGACGAGGGCGTGGTCGTGCTCGCGGCCGAGGCGGTCGACCTGACCGCGGCCTGCGACGTCCTCGATGCCTGGGACGGCCGGTACGACCTCGACCGCGCCGGCCCGTTGATCTGGCGGGAGATGATGAACCAGTTCTCGAGCGATGATTTCCGCGGCGCCGGGGCACTGTTCGACGATCCGTTCGATCCCACCGCACCGACCGTCACCCCCGGCGTGGTCACCGGCGACCTGGCTCCGCTGCTCGACTCGCTCGCCAACGCCGTACGGATCCTGACCAAGGCCGGCTTCGCCGTCGACTCGACCCTCGGCGCCGCACAGTTCACCGAGCGATCGGGCAACCGTGTCCCGGTCCATGGCGGCAACGGCACCGAGGGCGTCACCAACATCGTCACCTGGTCGGGCAACGACTCCTCGACCGAACCGCAGCCGACCCGTGGCGATCCCGTCGTCCCCGGTGCGGTGCTGCGCGGCGAGGGCCACCCCGTGAACTACGGCACCAGCTTCGTGTTCGCCGTCGACTACTCGACCGGCGAACCGCAGGCCTGGTCGATCCTGACGTACGGCGAAACCGGCGATCGCGAATCGCCGCTGTTCGAGGTGCAGACCGTGCGATTCGGCGAGAAGAACTGGCGGTCGGTCGCCTTCTCCGACGGGCAGATCGAGGCCGACCCGCAGCTCACCACCCAGGTCGTCCAAGGCGACTGAGCGGCACGCATGGTCGGATCGCCGGCCGCCCCGGCGACCGCTACTCGAAGTAGCCGTACACGTCGACGAGGAGTTGGTGCGGTCGCAGGTTGATCGGGCTGGCGGCCCTGAACGTCTCCGCGCCGGTCGCGTCGAGCGGCGTGATCGAGAGCGCCGCCCGGGTCTGGCCGGGCGCCGTGCCGTTCAGGTTGGTCACCAGCGGGGCGGTCGGCCCGGCCAGCGCACCGACGAACCCCCAACCCCCGGTCGGGGCGAAGGTCAGGTTCTGGGCGACCGCTGACGCGGAGTCAGGCACCGACGCCGGATTAAACGGCTGGAGCTCGAGATGGTCGAGCGGTCCGAACCCGATCCCGTTTCGGGAGTCGACCTCCCGGGTCGGGGCGTTGAGGTGGAATCGCCCGGATCCGGCGGGGACCACCGTGCCGTCGGTGAACCACCCGACCACCTCCACGATCACGTCGGCCACGTTGAAGAGGTAGAGGTCGACCGAGCCGTCGACGCCGAGCGGTACGACAACGAGGTTGGTCCTGACATCGGCATCGCCGTTGACGTTGACGTTCGACGATGCAGGGCGGTTCGAGCCGCCGGCGTAGGCGGCCAGCCATCCCGCACTCGGGCCGGGCGGAGAGATCGCAGCGACGATGAGCGCCACCGCATCGACACCACCGGCGGGCACGCCCGCCTTCGACGCGATCGGCACGTCGACCACGGCACCGTTGCGGACGTACTCGTTCGCAGGGCCGGACGGTTGGCGGGTGTCGACGAGCCGCTGCGTCTGGGCCGCCTGGAACCGGCCGGCTGCACGTGCCCCGGGCGCGTCGACGAACACGCCGAGCAGGTCGACGATGACATCCGAGGTCGCATCCGTGTAGAGGACGACACGACCCCGATCGTCGACCGGCACGATCGAGGCGTTGGCGACGTCCTCGCCGGCGAGCGCGTTGACGTTCGAGGTCGCGGGACGCGTCGTACGCGGCTCCCACGCCGTTGCGAACGTCGTCGAGGACGGGCTGGCGAAGGTGACGTTGACCAGCGCGGCTCGGGCTCCAACCGCTTCGGGTCCGAGCTCGATCAGCCGGGTGCGGCCACCGCGAAGGCGCGCCGGCGGCGACGCGGTCCGGCTGTCGAACGGGCGCGTCGCGGTCGCCAGGCGCTCGTAGACCAACGGCCCGACCGGTGTCGACGGCGACGTCGCGTGGGTGATCTTGCGGACCTGATTGCTGTACACCTGGGTGTAATAGAGCGCCCAGCCGCCCGGCTCGAGGACGAACGCCATGTCGGCGATGGCGGATCGGTCGGTGACGAACGGGTTGGCGAAGTCGACGGACCCGTCGGCGCGACGGAGCCAGATGCGATCGGATCCGCCGTCGGCGAAGAGGTACCCGCCGTCGTACTCGCTCGGCCACCCACCGTCGGGTACGAACGCTCCGCCGGTGATGTACTGGCCCTCGCTCCGTGGATACGCCGCGACCGGATCGGTCAGACCGAGCCCGCCGCACGGACCCTCGCAGGCGTTCCAGCCGTAGTTCGCGCCGGCGATCCCGTCGTTGACCTCCTCGTAAGCGCTCTGGCCGACGTCGTTGATGAAGAACCGAGTGGCGGTGGTGTTGGGGTCGAACGCGAACCGGTACGGGTTGCGCAGCCCGTCGGCGAAGATCTCCCGGCACACCGAGGAGATCGACGGGAAGCCGATGGTGCTGCCGCAATCGAACCCGTTCGGGTGATCGACGAACGGATTGCCCGAAGCCGCCCGCCCCGTGAACCGGTTCAGCCGCAGGATCTTGCCGTGCAGGATGCTCAGGTCCTGGGCGGCATCGTTGCTCCCACCCGATCCGGAGTTCCCTCGGGGATCGGCACCGCCGTCGCCGACCGAGACGTACAGCGCGCCGTCGTTGCCGACCTCGAGGTCGCCACCGTTGTGGTTCGTCCTCACCGTTGCGATCTCGAGCAACACCTGCTCGCTGGAGGGGGCGATCACGTCGCCGGACATCGTGAACGAGCTGACCCGGTTGCGGCACGCCCCACCGACCGGGGTGGTGTAGAAGACGTAGACCCGCCCGTTCGCCGAGAAGTCGGGGTCCTCGGTGAACCCGAGCAGCCCCTGCTCACCACCGGTGCACACCTGCAGGTCGAGCGCGAAGCCTGGCCGGAGCACGCCGGTGGCGGTGGTGATCAGCCGGACGCGCCCCGTGTGCTGCTCGAGCACCACGATCCGTCCGTTCGGCAACGACTCGACCGCGGTCGGCCGGGCGACGGTCGCGACCGCCTGATCGGAGAATCCGGGCGGTAGCGCCTCCGCGACCGGCGACCCCGCTCCGGTCGCCAGCGTGACCAGCATCGGGACGGCGAGGAGCAGGGACATGAGCGGACGGCGCATCGGCCAGAACGTAGTAGCGCGCCCACCGCCGGTGAGGTCACCGACCGAGAAGCGCACGCCCGTTCTGCTTCACCCGTCGATGATCTGTGTGGCGCCCGACCCCGAACAGATCATGCGGCGCCGCGCCGGGCGGCGCCCGTGCGTGTTCACACAGCATTCACGATCGAGCAACGGCTCGGCAATCGCCCGCTGCGACCATTTCGCACGCCATCGGGCGGCGCTCACTCGCGCCGCCCTCCACCAACAGATTGAGGACATCCGTGGTCTACAAGGCTGAGTACATCTGGATCGACGGCACGGAGCCGACGAACCACCTCCGTTCGAAGACGAAGATCCTGGAGGACGGCGCCGAACTCCCCATCTGGGGCTTCGACGGGTCGAGCACGAACCAGGCGACCGGCGACAAGAGCGACTGCGTGCTCAAGCCCGTCGCCAGCTACCCCGACCCGATCCGCGGCGGTGACGACGTGCTCGTCATGTGCGAGGTGATGCTGGTCGACGGCAAGCCCCACCCGACCAACACCCGGTCCGCTGCGGTCCGCACCGCCAAGAAGTACGCCAAGCACGCCCCGATGTTCGGCATCGAGCAGGAGTTCACCCTGATGAAGGCGGGCCGGCCGTACGGTTTCCCGCCCGGCGGCTACCCCGAGCCCCAGGGCGGCTACTACTGCGGGGTCGGCGAGGACGAGATCCACGGCCGCCCGATCGTCGAGGCCCACCTCGACGCCTGCCTCGCGGCCGGCCTGTCGATCTCGGGCATCAACGCCGAGGTCATGCCCGGTCAGTGGGAGTTCCAGGTCGGCCCGCTCGGCCTGCTCGACGTCGCCGACCAGCTCTGGGTCGCCCGGTGGCTCCTGTACCGCGTCGGCGAGGACTTCGGCGTCGCGGCCACCCTCGACCCGAAGCCTGCCAAGGGCGACTGGAACGGCGCCGGCGCGCACACCAACTTCTCGACCAAGGAGATGCGCGAGGACGGCGGCTACAAGTACATCGAGGCGGCCTGCAAGGCGCTCGGCAAGAGGGCCGACCTGCACATCGCGAACTACGGCCACGGCCTCGAGGAACGGTTGACCGGCGCCCACGAGACCCAGCGCCACGACCAATTCAGCTACGGCGTGTCCGACCGCGGCGCGTCGATCCGCATCCCGTGGCAGGTCGCCCAGGACAAGAAGGGCTACCTCGAGGACCGTCGGCCGAACGCCAACATCGACCCGTACGTGGTCGCCCGCCTCATGACCGACACCGTCTGCTCCGCCATGTGAACTCCGTCCGGTTCGCCCGATCGCGGCGTTGCCGAGCTCGGTCGTTGCCCGCGAGGCAACTCCGTCGCCGGCGCCTTGCGCTCGAACGAACCGATCCGGAGTCGAAGAACGAAGGTCGATCGGAGCACCTCGGTCGTCAGGTCGATTGAACGGCGGCGGGGGCTCAGCGCCCCCGCTGTCGGGTTTTCCGGCAACGCGTGAGAGACTTGGAGGATGGGTGAGATGCTCGAACAGCAGCGTGACTACGTGCTTCGCAGCGTGGAGGAGCGCGGCGTGCGCCTCATCCGGCTGTGGTTCACCGACATCCTGGGCAACCTGAAGAGTCTGGCGATCTCGCCCGCCGAGCTCGACAACGCGTTGAGCGACGGCATGACGTTCGACGGCTCGTCGATCGAGGGATTCTCCCGCGTGCAGGAGGCCGACGTCCTGGCAATCCCCGATCCCGACACGTTCGAGCTGCTCCCGTGGGGCGATCCGAGCGCACCTGAGGCCCGGGTCTTCTGCGACATCCACAACCTCGACGGCAGCCCGTTCGAAGGCGATCCTCGCCAGGTGCTGCGCCGTCACGTGCGCGACGCCCACGATGCCGGGTTCACGTTCTACGTCGCTCCCGACGTCGAGTTCTTCTACTTCGAGCCCCTGATCGCCGGGCAGCCGCCGGTGCCGATCGACAGCGGCGGCTTCTTCGACCTCACGACCCAGGACGTCACGGGCGAGCTGCGCAAGCAGACGATCCGCACGCTGGAGACGATGGGCATCCCCGTCGAGTACAGCTTCCACGAGGACGCCCCGGGCCAGCAGGAGATCGACCTGCGCCACACCGACGCGCTGACGATGGCCGACAGCATGATGACGTTCCGGCTCGCCGTGCGCGAGGTCGCCGCCCGCAACGGCGTCCACGCGACGTTCATGCCCAAGCCGCTCGAAGGGGTCCAGGGATCGGGGATGCACGTCCACCTGTCGCTGTTCCACGGCGACGACAACGCGTTCTACGACGCCGACGACGGCTACAACCTGTCCTCCGAGGCCAAGTCGTTCATGGCCGGGCTGTTGCGCCACGCAGGCGAGATCACCGCCGTCACCAACCAGACGGTCAACAGCTACAAGCGGCTCGTGCCCGGCTTCGAAGCGCCGGTGCACGTGAGCTGGGCACGCAACAACCGCAGCGGTCTGATCCGAGTGCCGATCCCCAAGCGGGGCAACCCGACCGCGACACGCATCGAATACCGCTCAGGTGATCCGGCGTGCAACCCGTACCTCGCGTTCAGCCTGCTCCTCGCCGCCGGCCTGCGCGGCGTGCGCGAGGGGTACGTGCTGCCCGACGAAGCCGACGCCAACCTGTTCGAGATCGGCGACGACGTGCTCGCCAAGCTCGGGATCGGGCAGCTCCCTCAGTCGCTGGCCGAGGCCCTGACCGCGATGGAGTCGTCGACGCTGGTCCAAGAAGCGCTCGGCGAACACATCTTCGAGTGGTTCCTGCGCAACAAGCGCACCGAGTGGCGGGCGTACAAGACCCACGTCACGTCGTTCGAGCACGATCGCTACCTGAGGACGCTGTGACCGAGCGTACGACGATGCTCGTCGTCCTCCCCGATCCTCCGACACCGGAGCTGGCGCGGACGCTCGACCTCGGCGGCTACGCGTGGAAGGCGGTGACCGGTGCGGCGGCCGCCGGCGACAGCGAGCCGGACGGGGGCTGGGTCGGAGCGATCGTCGACGCGACCACCGACGCAGATGCGGCCTGGAGCTTCCTGCGCACGCTGCGCAAGCAGTCCGAGCAGCGCGTCCCGGCCCTCGTGCTGATCGGCGGCGGCCAGCTCGCCGAGCTCGAACACCGCGACGACCTGTACGACGATTTCTGCCTGACCCCGTTCCACCCGTCGGAATTCGAGGCCCGCCTGCGCCACCTGCTCACCGCCGAGATCGAGGTCCAACGGGCCGACCTGGTCGAGTACGGCGACCTCGTGCTCAACCTCGAGACATACCAGGCGACCGTCGCCGGTCGACCCCTCGACCTGACCTACATGGAGTACGAGCTGCTCAAGTTCCTGGCCCAGAACCCGGGCAAGGTGTTCACCCGCGAGATCCTGCTGTCCCGCGTGTGGGGCTACGAGTACTACGGCGGCGCGCGCACGGTCGACGTCCACGTCCGCCGCCTGCGGGCCAAGCTCGGCGAGGAGCACGCCGGCCTGATCCAGACCGTGCGCTCGGTCGGCTACCGCTTCGGCCAGAGCCGCTGGGAATAGCCGCCGCGCAGTCCACGGCGACCCGCGTTCGGACCGTCGCGTCCGGGTTCAGGCGCACCGGCGAGGCCACCGGAGTAACGGCCTCGCCCACGTTCGCCGTCGCAGTAGCGGGGAGGAGTCAGCGGCCGAGGAACCCGGCTGCGGTCCCCGCGACGACCGCGGCGAAGACGTCGGTGCCCGACGCACTCGGGTGGACGCCGTCCGAGCGCAGCACGCCGTCACCCGCGGCGTAGAAGCTCCAGGGCGCGACCACGGCGTTACCCCGACGCCCGATCCGGTCGGCGATGATCGCGTTGACCTGGGCGGCATCGTCGGACTCGTCACGGAAGTACGTGTCGACCCAGACCAGCGGAGCGTCCTCGGGCACGCGGGCGAGCACTTCGTTGACCGCCGCCGCGATCTCGTCGGCGCGGTACTGGCCGATGTCGTTGGTCCCGAGCGCGACGATCCACAGCTCGTTGGCCCGGTCGTCGCCGGGCTCGTCGTCGGCGGTGAGGAAGTCGGCGATCGCCGCGCCGCTTGGGTTGTCGCGGATCTCCTGGGCCATCCGCTTGCGTTCCTTGGCGACGATCACCGGCTGGTCGAACCCCAGCGAGGAGAACCGGGCCTGCAATGCCGGCATCGACGCGACCGTGATCGAGTCACCGATCATCACGATCGTGTCGACCTGGTCGGCACCGATCGCGCGCACCTCGGCGGACCCGCTGACCAGCCCTGGTTCGAGTTCGAAGTCGGTGGCGAGCCCGATCGTCGGCAGCGGTGGCTCCTCCTCCGGCGGCGACGCGGACGACCGCGTCCCGGTACACCCAGCGACGACGAGTGCGGCAGCGACCAGGGCACCGGCGATCGATCGAGGGGACGTCACGCCGCACAGTCTGGTCAGTCCAGGACCCAGATCAACGTCATGCCCGACGTCCGGTGCCCGGTCTCGTGCGCAGTCTGGGGTCCGACCCCGTCCCGCGCACGCCAGACAACGCACCGAACGGACCACCGAGCAGATCAGCGACGCTGGATGAGGCGGGCGAGGCGATCGTGGGCGGCGAGCATCTCGGCGACACGGGTACTGACCAGGTGGCCGTCCCGGACGACCGGTCGGCCGTGCACGATCGTGTGCCGCGCGGCGACCGGACCGCAGCGCAGCCACGCCTCGATCGGGTCGGCGAGCGCACCAGCGAACGCCGGACCGGTGAGCGACCAGACGGCGACGTCACCGACCGCGCCGGGCACCAACCGCCCCAGCTCGCCGTCGCGGCCGAGGCACCGCGCACCGCCGAGGGTCGCCATCTCCAACACCATCCGAGCGGTCCCCGCCGACGCTCCGTCGCGCAGCTTGGCGAGCAACATCGCCTGGCGGGCCTCGATCCACATCGAGGCCGAGTCGGCCGAAGACGATCCGTCGACCCCCAGACCGACCGGAACGCCGGCGGCGCGCAGGTCGACCACCGGTGCGATCCCCGACGCGAGGATCATGTTGCTCGAAGGGCAGTGCGCCACACCGACGCCGGCCGCCCCGAGCCGGACGACCTCGTCGGGGTTCGGCGTCACGCAGTGGGCGACCCAGGTGCGATCGGTGCACCAACCGGTGCGCTCCAGGTAGTCCATCGGGCGGCAGCCGAACGTCGCCAGGCTGAACTCGTCGTCCTCGGCGTTCTCGGCGAAGTGCGTATGCAGGCGCACGTCGAGGCGCTCGGCGAGCTCGGCCGACCGCACCATCAGCGCCTCGGTGACCGAGAACGGTGAGCACGGGGCCAGCGCCACACGGGTCATCGCGCCGTGGCTGCGATCGTGGTGGCGGCTGACCGCTTCCTCGCTCGCGGCGAGGATCTCGTCGTCGTCGGCCACCACGTCGTCGGGTGGGAGTCCGCCGTCCTTCACCGACAGCGACATCGAACCCCGGGTCGGATGGAAGCGGACGCCGAGATCGCGCGCGGCGTCGATCTCTGCCGCGAGCAGGTCGCCGGCACTGTGCGGGTGGAGGTAGAGGTGGTCGGACGAAGTGGTGCAACCCGACAACGCCAGCTCGGCCAGCCCGACCCAGGCGGACACGTAGACCGACTCGGTGTCGATCGCCCGCCACAGCGGGTACAGCGACTGCAACCAGCCGAACAGCGCCTTGTCGGTCATCGGTGGATACGACCTGGTCAGGTTCTGGTACAGGTGGTGGTGTGTGTTGACCAGCCCGGGCGTGACCAGGCAGTCGGTGGCGTCGAGCGCCTCGACCGCCGGCGGTGGGTCCCCGTCGCCCACGCCGCTGACCAGCCCATCGGTGATCGCCACCCAGCCGCCGGCCAGCTCCCGCCGGTCGTCGTCGAGCGTGGCGACGACGCGGGCGTTGGCGATCACCAGGTCGGCGGACCGTCGACCGCCGCGGTCAGCTGGGCTCATCGCCCAGGCGCTCCACGATCTCGCGGATGTCGTCGATCGTCGTCAGCGGGTTCACGATGCAGAAGCGCAGCACGGTCTCCCCCTGCCACGTCGTCGGCACGACGAACGAATGCCCCGCCTCCAGCTCTCGATCGCTCCACGCCTGCAGCTCGGCCGGCGACCACCCGAGCCGGCGGAACAGGACGACCGAGAGCTCGGGCTCGAGCACCAGCTCGGTGTAGGGCGTCTCGGTGATCAGCGCGGCCGCGCCGCGGGCGACATCGAGCGTCGTCTCGACCGCGCCGGTGTACGCGTCGGTGCCGTAGGTCGCCAGGCTGAACCAGAGGGGGAGGCCACGCACCCGCCGGGAGAGGTGATGCGCGTAGTCGCTCGGGTTCCACGGCTCGTCCGCAGGATCCTCGGAGTGCAACACGTCGAGATAGGCGGCACGCTGGGTGTGGGCGGCGCGAGCGATGTCCGGGTCGCGGTAGAGCAGCGCGCAGCAGTCGAACGGGGCGAACAGCCACTTGTGCGGGTCGACGATGAAGCTGTCGGCAAGCTCGATCCCGGCGAAGCGGTGGCGCACGCTCGGGGCTGCGAGCGCTGCGCCGCCGTAGGCCCCGTCGACGTGGAGCCAGATCCCTCGCTCTCCGGCCACGGCGGCAGCGCCGGCCAGATCGTCGATCACGCCGGCATTGGTCGTCCCCGACGTGGCGACGATGGCGAAGAGCCGCTCGACCTCGTCGGGATCGAGGGCATCGATCGTCGACCGCAGCGCCGGCCCGGTGAGCCGCCCGTCGTTGCCGGCGGGCACCTCGACGACGTCGACGTCCATCGCCTGGCCGGCCAGCTGCACGGACGAGTGCGCACCCGACGACGCGACGATCAGGCCTCGGGTCCGGTCGTGGCGCCCCGCCGCCCGATGGCGCCACGACCACCGGGCCGCGATCAGGGCGCTCAGGTTGCCGTTCGTCCCGCCGCTGACAAAGGCACCCCCGGCGGACGAGGGGAAGCCGACCAGGTCGGCGATCCACCGCAGTGCCTCGTTCTCGGCGAAGACCGCCCCGCCCCCCTCGAGCCACGAGCCGCCGTACACGCTCGAGGCGCCGACGACGAGATCGAACAAGATCGACGCTTCGGTCGGCGCTGCGGGGACGAACGACAGGAATCGGGGATGGTCGATCGAGATGCACGCCGGGGCGAGGACGTCACCGAACAGGCGGAGCGCCTCCAACCCGCCGATGCCCTTCGGCGTCACCGTCGAACCCGCCATCGCCCGCAGCTCGGCCGGCGACCGGGGATGATCGAGCGGTGGCGGGTCGAGGCGCATTCGGTCGACCGCGTACCGCAGGATCGCCTGGGTCAGGACCTCGCTCGAGGTGTCGTGGCGATGCATCCCAGCAGTGTGCCACCCAGCACGAGCCCGATCCGTCTGCGTCGCGAAATCGGCGAGACGCCCGTCCGAGGGCGCGACGCAAGCGGGATGGGACCGGGGCTCAGTCGTCGAGCTCGAGCAGCTCGCTGCCCTCGGCCCGGGCCCGCCCGTCGCGGTAGAGGAGCTCGCCGAACAACGCCGACCCGACCGCGCCGGCCATCAGCACGAGGACGGGGATCAGCAGCAGTGCGATGACGATTGCGACGGCTCCAGCCATGGGGACGAGGCTAGTGCCCCGCCCTCCGACCGCCCGTGTCGCCATGCGGCGCAGCGCCGTCGATGCACGGCGGCCGATGAGCCCGGTCAGCGGGGCGAGTAGGCCCAGGCCTCGATCTCGACGCTCGCCCCGAGCGGCAGGGCGCGGACGGCGATGGTCGCCCGCGTGCGGGCGGTGGGCGCCGAGCGCCGCAGCGTAGGCCGCGTTGAACGTGTCGAAGTCGTCCATGTCGACGAGGTAACACGTCGTCTTGACGACATCGTTCAGCGACGCACCCGCCGACCCGAGCAGGGCGGACAGGTTCTCCATCGCCCGGGTCGTCTGCGCGGCCACGCCGCCGGGCACCAGCGCGCCGTCGGCGATGCCGACCTGGCCGGAGACGACGACGAAGTCGCCGGCGCGCATGACGGGACGGTAGGGACCGATGGGCGTGCTCACCCGCTCGACCGTACCGCAGCCGACCGAGGCGCTCGAACACGACGCCCGAGGTTCTGCCAGGTCATCACGACCGATCTCCGGAGCCGGCCGATCGCCATCAGCCGACGGCGGGGATCGTCGGCGGGTGGCCGGCGACCCTCCACGCCGCGGCGAGCACGGCAGCGAACACCGCGTCGCTACCGTTGACCGGCGGACCCCGGTCGGGCTCGATGATGACCTCGATCTCCGGCATGTCGACCGCCCGCAGGATCCCGAAGGAGCGGATCGTGAGGTCGAGTGGGGTGCCGTCGGCGGAGATCACGATCGCCTCGGATCGCACCATCCCGAGCGCCATGTGCGCCGCGCCGAGGCAGTAGGAGCGCAGCACGATCGGGTCGAGGGGGCGCCCGCAACGCACGGTCACCCGCATCTCGCCCACACTCCCGATCTCCGCGGTCGCCGTCGCACCGTTCGGGGCGACCACACGATCGGGTCCGCCCGAGCACGCTGACACGGCGGCAGCCGCCTCGGCCCAGCCGGAACCACGCAGGTCGCTCGACACCTGCGGGCCGATGACGTCGACGAACTCGACGGCGAGCCCCGGCGCCACCGCGGCGATCGCGCCCCGCAACGAGTCCTCGTCGGCGATACGCAGCGGGCGGGCCAGGCGCGCCACGCCGGTACCGTCGGCAGCGACACCGATCGCCAGCGGAGGGCGCTTCGGGCCGAGGCGGACCGTGTCCTCGCGGGTCAGCACGACCCGCACCGGCCGGCCGTGCCGGTCGGCCAGCCGGCGAGCTGCTGCGGCGACCATCGTCGACTGCTTGCCTCCGAACGCACCGCCGTTGGCGAGCGGGGACGCGGGTTCGCCGCCCGGCGCACACCATGACGCATCCGGTTCGAGGTAGGCCGGCTCGGTCCAGGTGGTGCGCAACACGCGCGCCCATTCGCCCGAGGCCACGTCGACCGGCCACGAGATCGGCGCCGTCGTCCGCCGCCCCTGGACCGCGCCGGCCAGCGCTCGCGCAGCGTGCAGCGAGCTCCCTACGACCCAGTCGCCGTCGCGGCCGAGGACGGCGACGAGCGCGTCGCGCGGGGCGAGATCGTCGGCGAACCCACCCTGCCCGATCGCCACAGCCGGATCGACGCGCTGCGGGCAGCCGCCCTCGATCCCGGCCCGCTGGGATGCGGCGGACAGGTCCCGGGCGTCTGCCGCCGACCCGGTGAGGCCGGACACAGCCGCCTCGACGATCGAGTTCCAGCCGGTGCATCGGCACAGGTGACCGAGCAGCGCCTTTCGCACGGCTGGAGGGTCGGTCCGTGCCTCGGGTGCCATCGCCGCCAGCCGCATGATGATGCCCGGGGTGCAGAACCCGCACTGGCTCGCGCCCGCTGCACAGAACGACTCGGCCCATCGGTCGGCCTCGTCGAGCCCCTCGACGGTGGTCACGGAACGCCCGGCCACCCGCCGAGCGGGCGTCACGCACGACACCCTGGGCGCACCGTCGACCCAGACCGTGCAGCACCCGCACTGACCTTGGGGGCTGCAGCCGTCCTTCGGCGATCGCACACCGAGCCGCTCGCGCAGCACGTCGAGCAGCGACGCGTCGCCCTCCGCGGCGTCGACCGCGACCTGCCGGCCGTTGAGCTCGAATTCGATCATCGTGACCCGTCGCCCGGCCAGCGATCGGATCGGTCGCCGGGTCGGTCGGTCGGGCTGTCGCCGGGTCGGTCGGTCGGGCGGCCGGGGGGTCGAACGCGAATCGGACCGCCACCGTTCGGGACCGGTGGCGGCGAGGATGCCGCCGGGCGGCGCCCAACGGCGGACACCGACCGCGGCGTGCGGGGCTCGCTGCCCCCCGGCTCAGCCTGCGGCATCGAGGTCGGCGACCAGCGCCTTGAACTCGGCCCAGCGCCCGTCGGCGAGGAGCTCGGCCTGGTGCGTCCACGTGCTGTGGTCGAGGGTCTTGAATCGTGACCCGCCGTCGTCGAGCATCGTCTTGAGCATCGACGGTTCGGTGTCCGCCAGCTGTCGCCATGTGGTGACGCCGATGCCCGCGCACAGTTCGACGACCTTCGGGCCGATCCCGACGACCATGGTCAGATCGTCGAGGTCGACGTCGCGGCCGAGCACCGAACTCGCGGCGTCGAGGTCGAGCGGAGGGCGGGAGGCGAACCCGACGTCGCCGGCCGTGCGCCCGCGAACGTCGGCCAGCTCCATGCGCAACCGATCTCGTTCCTGCGCCACCGCGTCGAACTCGGCCGCCCGCGCCCGCAGCTGCTGGAGCTCCTGCTGGTCGACCGCGGACGCCCGCGCTCGCGCGAGCTGGGTGCGGCTGCGAAGGCTGCGGAGCAACCAACCGATCACCGCGCCGACCAGCGCCATCCCCACACCCCAGAGGAAGAACATCGCAAGCGTGTAGGGCACGGCTGCTTTTCTAGTCCCTCTCGACCACGAACTCGACCCGCCTGCTGGCGGCTTTGTCCTCGACGCCGTCGACGAGCACCGGACGCTCCGACCCGAACCCGACGGCGACGACGTCGGCCTCGGGCACGCCGCGGGCGATCATCGCCAGCCGCACCGCCTCGGCCCGCTGGAGGCTCAGCTCGAGGTTCCGAGCTGGGTCCCCGTCGCTGTCGGTGTGCCCTTCGACCGTGACGACGACGCCGCCGAGCGACTTGGCGATCGATGCGACCCGATCGAGGACGAGCGCGGCGTCGGCCGCGAGCACCGAGCTGCCGACCTCGAAGCGGATCGGGTCGGTGACGACCACGCCGTTCAAGCGCTCCTCGAGCTCCGCTGCGCCGGCCGCAGTGGCGGTGGCCCGCTCGGTCAGCCCGGTCACCGCACCGACGCCGGCGGCGAGCGCGTCGATCGCGTCGCGGGCGGCCTCGTCGACGTAGACGCCCGACACGAACACGCCGTCCGCGGTGACGACCACCTCGCCGACCACCAGATTCGGCGCGAGCCCGGCCGCGAGGGTGGCCAGCGCACCTGCGTCCGCGTCGCTCAATGGCATCTCCGGATCGATCGTCAACCGGTCGACGACGTTGCCCGCGGCGAGCCCGGTCGCCGCAGCGTCGAGGAGCTGCTGGCGCTGTGCCTCGTCGACGACCGTCCCCGACAACTCGAGCCGGCCGTCTTCGTATCGGGCGACGACGATGAACACCTCGGCAACACCACCGGGAGCGACCCCGGCGGGGAGCAGCACCTGATCGACGACGTGCACGGTGCCGTTGACCGCGTCGAGGTCGGCATCGATCACCGTCGCGACGACGTCACCGCTGACCAGCCGCACCCCGACCGACGTGTCGACCTCGATCGCGCTGCCGTCGGTCATCGTCAGCGGTCCGTCGGCCAGCACGTCGGACGGCAGGTCGGCTTCGACGATGTGATGGCGGAGCACGTTGGTCAACGCATCGGCGTCCGAGGCCAGGGCGGCGTTGAAGTTCGGTCCGAGCGCGGCGAACGCGTCGTCGGTCGGGGCGAAGATCGTGATCGGACCGTCCCCGCCGACCAATTCCTCCAGGCCGACGGTCTGGAGTGCGTTCTTCAGGACCGAGAACTGGGGGTCGTCGAGGAGGATGTCGAGCACGGTCGTCGCGTCCGGCAGCGTGGTGGTCGTGCTCGTCGAGGCCGGGACGTCGGTCGCCGTCGGTGCCGTGGTCGCCGTCGCCGGCGGCTCCGACACCGGCGTCGCCGATCCGGACCCGGCCGATCCGGACCCCGCCGATCCGGTACAGCTCGCGTCGAGGTCGACGGACCTGACCCCGCGCTCGTCGAGGGCGATCCCCTGTGCCGCTCCGGCGTCCTCGAGCGGGGTGGCGCACTCCAGCGTGCCGTCCTGGCCGGAGAACGAGACCGTGACGCCCTCGATACTCGCACCCTCCAGCGCGCCGGCGACCCGTTGCTCGAGATCGTCCTCGACGCGCGCCAGGGTGACGGCGCTGCCGATGCCGAGTACGAGCAATAGCGCCGCTGCACCCCACCCGACGATCCGCCTGCGATAGCGTCTCGAGGAGACCTGCGTGCCCGGTGCCGCGCCCATGTTCCGCCCACGATCCCACGTGGGAGGACCGTGCCGCAATCACCCCGGCATTCCGACCACCACCCCCGACGATCACGAGCAGCTCCGATGCCCGAACCCGCCCCCACCCGCCCGGCGACGACCCGGCGGGCGTTCATCGCCGGCGCTGCGGCGGCCGGGTTCCTCGCCGCCTGCACCGGGTCCGACGGCGACCCCGCCACCTCGGGCTCAGCGCCCGGTACCGGCGCCGGATCGACGGTCGAACCGGGGGCGTCCGGCGTGTTCACCCTCGTGCAGCGGTTCCCTCCCGGCGTGCAGGTCCCCGGGGATGTCCGGCTGCCGATCAGCCTGTCGACCGGTGCCGCCGAGTTCGTGCAGGACGGACCACCGTCGCTCGGCGCGCAAGTGACCGACCTCGACGGCGCTCCGATCGGTGACCGCATCACAGCGGTCCGGCGGGCGACCGCGCCCGCCCCGTACTACGCGTTCCGCCCGACGATCGATCGCACCGGCTTCTACGCACTGGTGGTCGACGGGGGTCCGGCCGAGGGCATCGCGTTCCAGGTCAACGAACCGGAGGCGGTCCCGATCCCGCTCCGCGGCGACCTGCTGCCGGGGTTCGACACGCCGACGATCGGCGATCCGGCCGGCGTCGACGCGATCTGCACGCGGACCCCGGAGATGTGCCCCTTCCACACGATCACGCTGTCCGCAGCGCTCAACGTCGACCGGCCGGTCGTGTACTGCGTGGGGACACCGGCGTTCTGCACGACCGGCAGTTGCGGCCCTGCGCTCGAATCGATGATCGAGGTGTTCCCCGAGTACGGCGACCGCATGACGTTCGTCCACGCCGAGGTCTTCTCCGACGACGCGGGGACGGTGGTTGCGCCGGCGGTCGAGGCGCTCGGCATGTTCTACGAGCCGGCGCTGTTCGTCACCGACGCCGGCGGCACGATCGTCGAACGACTCGACGGCCTGTGGGACACGACCGAGCTCGTCGAGACCCTCGACAAGGCGCTGGGCTGATCGGCCCGAGCCCGAGCTCAGGTCGGCGCGCCGAACGCGTCGCCGATGACGCGTGACGCCGCGGCGACGCCCGACCCACCGACCGGCGCACCGATGGCGCGCAACCCGGCCTCGATCGTGCCGAGCGTGCCCAGCAGCATCGGCGGGTTGAGGTGGCCCATGTGGCCGATCCGAAAGCGCGGTTCGCCGGGCGGGCCGATCCCCAGCCCGAGCGTCAGCCCGGCCTCGACCTCGCAGATCCGCCGCAACGCCTCGGCGTCGATCGTCCCGGTGGTGATCGTCGTCACCGCGTGCGATCGCGCCCCCGGATCGACGACGTTGCAGCGCAGTCCGGCGTCGGTGTGCCAGGCGTCGACCGCTGTCCACACCGCGTGGGCGAGCACCTCGTGACGCGACCACGCGTTCTCCAGCCCCTCCTCGAAGAGCATGTCGAGCGCTTCGCGCAACCCGTAGAGCAACGGGATCGGCGGCGTGCCGTTGTACAGCTGATAGTGCGCCGTGACGTCGCGCCGCGACGCCCAGTCGAAGTAGCCCACCCGCATGTCCGCTCGCTCGTGTGCTGCGAGCGCCTTGTGGTTGGCCCACACGAACCCGAGCCCAGGCGGTGTCATCAGGCCCTTCTGGCTGGCGGCGACGGTCACGTCGACGCCCCACTCGTCCATCTCGTAGCGATCGCAGCCGAGTGAGGCGATCGCGTCGACCATCAGCAGCGCCGGATGGCCCGCAGCGTCGATCGCGTGACGGATCGCGGCGATGTCGTTGCGCACGCCGGTCGCGGTGTCGGCGAGCACGACGAGGACGCTCGCGATGCGGTGGTCGGCGTCGGCCCGCAGCCGCTCCTCGACGGCCTCAGGGTCGACCGGGCGGTCACCTGAGCCGGGCAGGACCTCGACGTCGGCGCCGCTGAGCGCGGCCTGCTCGCCCCACGCCACCGCGAAGGTGCCGGACTCGAGGACGAGCACCCGCTCCCCGCGTCGCATCGTGTTCGACACCGCCATCTGCCAGGCGGCGTGCCCGTTGCCGACCACGATGAACACCTCGCCGGCGGTGCGAGCGACCGCCTGGAGGTCGGCGAACAGGCTGTTCGACACGTCGATCAGCGGACCGTCGTAGATGTTCGGCATCGGCCGGTGCATCGCCGCGAGCACGCGATCGGGGATGATCGACGGCCCGGGAATGGCGACCTGGGGCCGTCCGTGCCGCAGCGTCATCGGGTCGAGGATACGTGACCGGGGCGACGGGACGCTGCCAGGTCGACCTTTGACGTCCGCCCTCCGTGCGGTGGACCTCCGGTCGCCCGACGACAGCGGCGCGGTTGAACGCACCGGGCACCGACAGCGGTTCGGTACGGTCAGCGGGGTGGTGCCGACCCAGTTCGTGCTGGAGTTCGCGGCGACGCGCACGTTGCAGGATCGTCTCGCGGTCCGCGAGCGAACCACCGAGATCCTCGCCCGGCTCGACGGGGGCCGGCCATGAGTGGTGCGACCCGAGCGCGCAAGACGTGCGCGGCGTGCGGTCGCACCATCGAGTGGCGCAAGAAGTGGGAGCGCGACTGGGACGACGTGCGCTACTGCTCGACCGCCTGCCGCCGCCGGGGTGTCCGCCCGGTCGACCACGCGCTGGCGTCGGCGATCACGGCGCTCCTCGAGGCGCGAGCCGTCGGAGCGACCGTCTGCCCGTCGGACGCAGCCCGTCTCGTCGCCGACGAGCGCGGCGCCGACGGCGATGGATGGCGGGAGCTGATCGAGCCGACGCGCGCGGCAGCGCGCCGGTTGGTCGCCGCAGGGGAGGTCGAGATCGTGCAACGGGGGCGGGTGGTCGACGCGTCGACCGCGAAGGGTCCGATCCGGATCCGCCGACGGAACTCGCGATGAGCGTCCTCCCGCCGCCCGGCACGGGGCGAGACGCCGCCGAGGAGTACGTCGCCCGGCACCTGGCCCACCTCGCGTGCGACCCGGTGCGCGGCTCGGCCAGCTTCACCGGCGGCCAGTCCGCCGCCGATGCGGCGCTCGCCGCATTCGACGTCACCGGCTACGCCGGCCGCCGCAACGAGGTGTTCCCAGCGGCGAGGCGCGGCGCATCCCGGCTGTCGCCGTACATCCGTCACGGTCTCCTCTCCCTGTCGGACGTCTGGGAGCACGTCGCCGATGGACCCAGCGGCGATGTCGAGAAGTTCCGCGACGAGTTGCTGTGGCAGGAGTTCGCGCGACACTGGTATGCCAGGCTGGGACGAGGCACCCGCCGCAACCTCCGTCACCACCTCCCCGGTTCGGACGAGGCCCGCGTCGCGCCAGCCGAGGAGGGATGGTCACGGCGGCTGTCGTGCCTCGACCTCGCGCTCGACGAGTTGGCGCGCGACGGCTGGCTCGTCAACCAGACCCGGATGTGGCTCGCCAGTCACTGGACGGTGCGCCGAGGGCTGCGGTGGACCGATGGCGAGGACCACTTCTTCCGGCACCTCCTCGACGGCTCGCGGGCCGCCAACCGACTCGGCTGGCAGTGGGTCACCGGCGCCGGGTCGTCGAAGCCCTACGGGTTCAGCCGTCGCCAGGTCGAGCGACGCGCGCCAGGGATCTGCGAATCGTGCGAGTTCCGCGACGACTGCCCGATCGAGGACTGGCCACCCGATCCGCCGCTCGTACCGGCCGACCGGGTCGACCTCCTGCGGCGCGATCCATCGCCCGGCGTCACGGCGGGTCCGGCCGGGGTCGTCACGGACGGGACCCCGGCGGCGGTCTGGCTCACGGCCGAGTCGCTCAGCCATCGCGATCCGGCGCTCTCGGCACATCGTCGGCTTCCCGCAGTGTTCGTGTTCGACGAACCGTTGCTGGCGGCGCTGCGGCTCTCGTCCAAGCGCCTCGTCTTCCTGACCGAGACACTGGCCGAACTCGCCGTCGCGCGTGATCTCGAGCTCTGGCTCGGCGACCCGGTCGACGTACTCCAAGACCGTGACCTCGCCGTGACGTTCGCACCCGTACCCGGCTTCCGGCGGCGAGCCGGCCGCTTGCGGCTTGCCGAGGTGCACCCGTGGCCGTGGCTCCGCCGCCCGACGTCGGGACCGATCGGCTCGTTCAGCGGTTGGCGTCGGTCGCTCCGCCACTGACGTGGCCGATGGCCGTCGAGCCGCAGTCCCGGGACCGAGGTCAGACGGGGAGGTGCGGCAACCGGTGCGCAGCCGAGCCGAACCGGCGACTCAGGAGAAGCTCTGGCCGCAGCCGCAGGTGCGGGAGGCGTTGGGGTTGGTGATCGCGAAGCCCGACTCCTCGAGCCCGTCCTTGTAGTCGAGGGTGGCGCCCTCGAGCAACTGGGCCGACGCAGGATCGACGACGACCCTCACCGACCCGTCGTCGCCGTACGACGCCTGGTTGTCGTCCTCGGCCACGTCGCCGTCGAAGAACATCTCGTACGAGAACCCGCTGCACCCGCCCGGACGGACCGCCACGCGCAGCGCCAGGTCTTCAGCACCTTCGGCGTCGAGCAGCTGGCGAACCTTGTGGGCGGCGGTGTCGGTGAGCGTGATCATGGAACCTCCTGAGTGGTGATCTGAACATTATCGGGACGCGATCGTGACCCGGCAAGGTGTGCGAGCGGTGAGCGCGCAGAACTCGCGCACCTCCGCGTCGCCCATCTCGGCGACGAAGCCGGACACCAGCCCCCGGTGCAGGCCGCACACGAGCTCGGGTTGTTCGGCGGCGAGATCGGCGAACGGACAGTTGGCGAACGCGACGACGGCGGCCTCATCGTCGTCGTCGCCGGTGACGACGGGATCGAAGCCGAGCCGGTCGAGGTCGGCGACGAGGGCCTCCAGCGTCGACGGGGCGCGGGCGAACGGGGCGGCGCGACGGCTGCCCTCCTCGCGGCCGACCGCCTCGGCGTCATCCGGGCTGGCCTCGAGCCGGCGGGCCATCGCGAGCACCATGCGGGCGAGCAACGGCATGGTCGGCGGTTCGAGCCCGAGCGAGGGGGCGTCGGCGGCGACCGAGTACCGGTGCTGAGGGCGCCCGACGTCGCCTCGGCCGCCGACCTCGACGTCGAGCACGCCGACCTCGCGCATCCGCTCGAGGTGGGGACGAACGGTGTTCGGGTGGAGGTGGAGCGACTCGGCGATGTCGGCGGTGGTCAGCGGCCGCGGCGACCGGGCCAGCTCGAGGTAGATCGCGTACCGCGTGTTGTCGCCGAGCGCCTTGAGCAGGTCGAGCTGCGACGGTTGCGCCACGGTCGGGTCGACTTCCACACCACGAGATTACACGGAAATCCCCGGTAAAATCCCCGTATGGCCACCGCTCCCCCTCCGACCATCGACGACGTGATGACCGTCCTCGGTTCGGTCATCGACCCCGAACTCGGCGCCGACATCGTGTCGCTCGGGATGGTTCCGGCCGTCGATGTCGCCGATGACGGCATCGTGACCGTCGGCGTCAAGCTGACGATCAAGGGCTGCCCGCTGCGCGCCGAGATCCGTGACGAGGTCAAGGGTCGGCTCTCGCTCCACCCCGGCGTCACCGACGTCCGGATCGAGTGGGGCGAGATGGACGCCGACGAGCGCAGCGAGGTGATGACCAAGGCGCGCTGGAACGCCCGCCAGAACGCTCCCGACACCGAGGTCCCGCTGTCGTGTCGGGTGCTGGCGATCGCCAGCGGCAAGGGCGGAGTCGGCAAGAGCTCGGTGACGGTGAACCTGGCAGCTGCGCTGGCCGCGTCCGGCCACACCGTCGGCGTGCTCGACGCCGACATCTGGGGGTTCTCGGTGCCCCGACTGCTCGGCATCGACGCCCGCATGGAGGCCCAGGCCGTCGAGGGGTCCGACAAGCCGATGATCATCCCCAACCGGTTGGCGGTCGGCGACGGCCTGCTCGAGGTCGTGTCGACGGGCTTCCTCGTCGACGAGGACACCGCGCTGATGTGGCGGGGCCTGATGCTGACCAAGGCGGTCGAGCAGTTCCTTCGCGACGTCCGCTGGGGAGCGCTCGACTACCTGCTGATCGACATGCCCCCGGGGACCGGCGACGTGCAGATGGGGCTGGCCCGGATGCTGCCCCGCACCGACCTGATCGTCGTCACGACGCCTGCACTGGCTGCGCAGAAGGTGGCGCAGCGAGCAGCGGACATGGCCAAGCGCAGCTTCCTGAAGGTCGTCGGCGTGATCGAGAACATGAGCGCCTTCACCGATCACCATGGCGACACCCACGAGCTGTTCGGCTCCGGCGGGGGTGCCGCGCTGGCCGGCGCGATCGGCGCGCCGCTGCTCGGTCGCGTTCCGATCGAGCCGGCGGTGGCGGCCGGCGGCGACCGCGGCGTACCGGTGTCGGTCGACGGTCAGGGTCCGGCCGCCGACGAATTCCGGTCGATCGCCTCGCGCATCGTCGACGAGATCGCCCCTCCGACGCCTCCCGGCGAGATCGACATGGCAGGCTGCTCGGCCCGCCTGTTCGACACCGTCAACGAGGCGTTCGCCAAACTCGACGCCGCATCGACCACCTGACACCGAACGTCAACGCCTGGTGTCGGACACCCGGTGGTAACGCCGGCGCAGCTGGTCAGGCGATGCCGGCGTAGTCCGGATCCCCCGGCATGGCCACGCCGATGACCGCACCGTTCGGTCCGCGTCGCAGCTTCGGCAGGATGCGCGGCGGATCGACGACCGCTGCCGCGGCGGCGACCGCGGCGTGCGCCGTGGCGTGCGGCGCGAGGAACGCCAGGTTGGCCATCGTCGGCGGCATCATCATCAGCTCCCCCGCGGACTGCAGACGGAGCGCCTCCCCCGGCCGCACCCAGCGGCTGTCGACGGTCTCCTTGTCGTCGTGCAGCGGTTCCTGGTCGGCGGGTGCCTCGGTGACGAAGAAACGGGTGTCGAAGCGCCGCGACTCGCCGACCGGCGTCACCCAGTGATCGACGTAGTGGGTCGTCGACAGGTCGAGGACCAGGTCGTCGCGGCGGCACAGCTCGACGAGCGACAGCGTGCCGTCGTGGACGGCGTGCCGATCCTCGCCGCGTACCACGAGCGGACTCCCGTCGCGACGTTCGGCCAGCAGCACGCCGGCCTCCTCGAAGCACTCACGGATCGACGCCACCCAGAACGCGAGCCCACCGGCGTCGATCCCGAGCCGGGTCGACGCGACGCGGTCGTCGAGGCCCCGGCAGTAGCGGGCAACGTCGGCCGTGCCGTCGTCAGGGTCGACGCGACCGCCCGGAAAGACGTACATCCCCGCCCCGAACGACGCCCGCGCGGTGCGGCGCAGCATGAACACCTCGATCCCGCCGTCGCCGTCGGCGGCGTCCCTGACCAGCATCACGGTGGCGGCCGGGCGAACCGGCACGCTCGCGAGATCGTCGTCGTCGGCCATGCGCTGCCGACCGTAGCCAACGGCATCGGCGACCTCGCAGCCGGGGGCGGGGCGTCCTGGAACGTTCCACGACGGCGTTTCGCTCGCTGCGTTCTGCGGCTCGGTCGGACCGGTTCGTCGGTGGCGCTTGCCTCGCCGTCTCCTGGCGAAGGCCGACACCACGGGGAGCGGCCCGTCCCGGCCGGCCATGAACGTCTAACTTCGGGGGCCGTGGACAGCGCCCCCAACAAACCGTCCGACGTCCTCGACCACCTGGAGTCCGACAGCCAGATCATCGTGCCGCTCGCCAACGGCGAGCCGACGGCGGTGCTCGACGCGATCGAGGACGAGGTCGCCGATGAGATCGCAAACGGAACCACCCAGCTCGAGGCGGTGCGTGTCCACCAGATGCACGCGCTTCACGACCGGCGATACCTGCGCGGCGAGTTCGGGCTACGGATGAAGAACATCTCGTACTTCCTCAGCCACGTCACGCGGCCGTACTTCGCGAAAGGCACCGTCGGGCTGATCCCCGGGCACTTCTCGGAGGTCTATTCGCTGATGCGCATGCGTACCGACGACCCCCTCGTCATCGCCGCCGCCTCGCCCCCCGATCGCCACGGCTACTTCAGCCTCGGCGTCTCGGCCGACTACACGGCGAGCTTCATCGGTCGCGGCCGGTTCTTCCTCGAGGTCACCGACCACATGCCACGGACGTTCGGCCGCAACCAGCTCCACGTCTCGCAGGTCGTCGGCTGGTGCCGCTCGGATCGTCCGCTGGTCGAGGTGGCACCGATCGTGCCCGAGGAGGTGGACGCCAGGATCGCCGAGTTCGTCGCCGAGCGGATCCCGAACGGGGCGACGATCCAGACCGGCATCGGCGCGATCCCCAACGCGATCATGAGCGCGCTCGGCGATCACAAGAACCTGGGCGTGCACACCGAACTCCTCTCCGACGGGGTCGTCGAGCTGATCGAGTCCGGCGTGGTCAACGGAGTCAAGAAGCGACTCAACCGCACCAAGACGGTCGGCACGTTCGCCCTCGGCACGAGGTACCTGCACGAGTTCCTCCACGAGAACACCGCGATCGAGCTGCACAGCGTGCGCTACGTCAACGACCCGCGGGTGATCGCCCAGGAGGACGACTTCGTCTCGATCAACGCCACGCTGTCGGTCGACTTCCTCGGGCAGTGCGCCTCGGAGACGATCTCGGGCCAGTACTACTCGTCGTCGGGCGGGCAGAACGACTTCGCCCGTGGCGCGATGTACTCCAACCGTGGCCAGGGGTTCGTCGTCTTGCACTCGACGACGTCGAGCGGCGCCTCGCGCATCGTGCCGCAGCTCGCACCGGGCGACGCGGTGACCACCCCGAAGAACACCGTCGACAAGATCGTGACCGAGTGGGGGGTCGCGGAGTTGCGCGGTGCGTCGGTGCGAGAGCGGACCCGGAGGTTGATCTCGATCGCCCACCCGGAGCACCGCGAGGAGCTCAACGCCAAGGCCCACCTGATGAACTACCTGTGATGACGGCCCGCTCGCCGCGCCCTGCGGGTCGGCGCGTCGTGCGCCTCCCTGGCGCTTCGGTGGCCGCTCCCGGCAGTGCGCCGTTCGGTGCCTGACGCCGGACCGGGCTGTGCAACGTCTGAGTCGGTCGCCGCGTCTTGCGGCTCGTGCACCACGGGCGGTCAGGCGTCGACGGCGTCGGTGGCGGGGGCCTCGGTCGCCGCGGGGGCGGTGCCGGCGGTCTCGTCATCGAGCGCCGGAACCGCTGGCTCGCCCGGGCCGTCGTCACGGCGCAGCAGGACGAAGCCAGCGGCGAGGGCGACGACGGCGGCGAGCACGATGCCGACCACCTGCCAGTGGTCGTTGAGGAACGTCTGGGCGTCGGCCTGGCGTGCTTCGGCGAAGCGGGTGACCGGGTCGGTGTCGGCGACGCCCGTCCCGAACCAGGTCAGGTTCCAGGGGTTCTCCAGATCGGTCCAGTAGAAGTACCACAGCAGGTAGAAGCCGGACAGGACGACGAAGGCCGCTGCGATCCGGTCGACGTACTGCAGTCCGCTGCGGAGGAACCGGAGCAGGCTCGTGTTGGCGAAGGCCAGCGCAACGGTGAGCGCGCTGACCAGCAGCGCCATGCCGGCGCCGTAGGCGACGACGTTGCCCACCCCGGCGACGACACCCTCGCGGGCGGTCGTGCTGAACACGGTGGCGATGAACAGGCCGATCGTGCACCCGATCGAGGCGACCGCGTACGCGACACCGAACACGAACATCGAACGCACCGTGCGATCCGTTCCGCCGCCGCTGATGCTCGGGGTGGTGAACGGGAGCTTGTAGCCGAACAGCATCGCCGCGCCGAGGAGGACCAGCGCCAGCCCGATGCCACCGGTGGCGTACTTCGAGTTCTCGTTGATCCAGCTCGTGAAGTTGTACGAGATGACGCCGGCGACGAGGAAGACGAGCAGGAACCCCGTCGAGAGCGCCGCGCTGACCAGCAGCGCCCGGCGGACCGATGCCCGCTGCGTCCCGGGTACGCCGCCCTGGATGCCGAGGAAGTACATCAGGTACGTCGGCAGCAGGATGAACCCGCACGGGTTGACCGCAGCGACCAGGCCACGGATGAACGAGAGGCTCACGTGGTTGCCTCCAGGGCCAACAGGTTCTCGATCCGTGTGCGCAGGCCCTCGGCGTCGAGCGCGCCGGTCTGCTCGACGATCGTCCCGTCGGAGGTGACGAAGATCGTGACCGGGAAGGCGAACGCGCCGATCCCGTTGGTCAGCTCCGCGAACTCGTCGCGGTACAGCTCGTACTCGACGCCGCGCTCGGCCGCGAAGCGCTCCATCACGGGCACGGAGTCGATCGTGTTGACGCCGACGAAACGCACCTCGTCGCCGACCTCGCGGTACACCTCGGCGAAGTCCGGCAGCTCCTTGGCACACGGTGGGCAGGTGCTGAACCAGAAGTTGACCACCATCGGCTGGCCGAGCAGGTCGGTCGAGGAGAACTCCTCACCATCACGGTCGGTCAGGGTCGCGGCCGGGAAGGCGGCGCCCTCGACGTCGGTGTTTCCCAGCTGCCCGGGGATCGGCGGCCGATCCTGGGGGTCGGCCAGCCGGGCGTCGAGCGGGGGGTCGTCGTCGCCGCACGATGCCATCGCGACCGCCGCGCCGACGACGACCAGCGCGACGGCCAGCGAGCCGAACAGCAGTCGGGGTCGGGCGACCTTCACGGGGCCGAGGCTACTGAGCACATCGTTCCAGGTCGCTCCGCGCGCCCTGAACGTTCCGGGAACACGGCCTCCGCGAGCCCAGCGGCGCGTCCCGGCGCCGCCCGTTCCGGTGCCGGCGGGGGGTCCCGGCACCGGAACGGGCTTTCAGGCCACCACGCCGACCGGCCCGAGCTCGTCGTACACGACCTCGGGGCGCGGACGCTTCGGTGGCCGACCGCACGGCCGCTTGCCGGCAATGATGCGACCGCCCGAGACCAGCTCGCCTCCCCAGACGCCCCAAGGCTCCTCGCGCTCGAGCGCGCCGGCCAGGCACGGGTCGCGCAGCGGGCACAGACCGCACATCGCCTTGGCCCGGGCGATGTCGGCGAGGTGCTCGGAGAAGAACAGCCCGGTCAGCGTGCCGTGACCGTCCGCGCAGCGGGCGACCGGCCGGCGGACCTCGATCGATACGCGCTCCTCCTCGCCGGGAGGTCGCGGACTGTCGGGTGCCCGAGGTTCGGTGTCGATCGCCCGGTTGACCTCGGGCGGTGGAGTGGTGCGCATGGTGGGTTCCTCGGTGTCGTAGGGGTTGATGCGATCGGTGGGCGGAGCGGTCAGCGTGAACGTGGTCATCGGTGGGATCCTCGTCGGTCAGGTGATTCGGTCGGGCTGGTGGGTGGGTGAAAAGCAGAAAGGCCGCCGGGTTCGTACTGAACCCGGCGGCCTCGTGAGAGGTGTGCTGACGTCGGATCTACGTCAGTCCTCCTGCGAGGCAGCCGGGGAAGGTTCGCTCGGTGGTCCCGATCACGCCGAACGTCGTCGACGAACCGACGGCACCGAGCCACCGATTGGTGGACGCGGCGATCGTGGTCGGGACGACGAAGGTCGTAGGCGCAGCGTGGCGCGACCGGACGAACGGCGTGCGACACATCGGTCGTTTGCTCATCTGCGTCCTTTCCTCGTCGTCGGTTCGAGTGACCGGCCGCTCGTTCGGCTCCCGGATCACGCGCCGGTGCTCCGGCGTGGTGCCAGGGAACCACGCCGGAGGGGGTCCGGTCAAGTGGGTTTCGCGTAGCGGGCACGGGCCGCGATCGGGGTGTGGAGGCCCGAGGTGGTCACGGTGATCCTCCCGGATGGTCGTTTTCGTTCACGATCCCGGCGACGGCGCAGCGCCCGGTCGTGCACGTTCTTGAGAATTCGTGCGCGGGCGGCCACAGTGAGGTGGTGATCGGGTTCGACGCACTCCACACGGCCGGCCTGGCGCTCTCCGTGCCGGCGCCGACATCGGTCGACGTCGTGCTCTACGCCGTCGGCTGGCTCGCCGGTTGGATGCTCCTGTGGCGGCTCCGACCGCTTCCAGCCGCGGCGGTCGACGGCGCGGGCCGCCGCTCGATCGCCGTCGTCATCCCGGCGCGCAACGAGGCGGTCGTGCTGGGCCATCTGCTACCTCCGCTGGTTCGCCAACTCCGCCCCGGCGACGAGTTGGTCGTGGTCGACGACCACTCCGACGACGACACCGCCCACGTCGCGGCGGCGTTGGGTGCGCGGGTCGTCACGCCGCCGGCGCTCCCGCCGGGCTGGCTGGGCAAGCCCCACGCCTGCTGGCACGGTGCGTGCAACACGGTCGCCGAGAACCTGCTGTTCCTCGATGCCGACGTGCGCCCGCCCAGCAACCTCCTCGCCCGCGTCGCCGCGGCGATCGAACACCATCAGGGCGAGGTGGTTTCGGTCCAACCATGGCACGCCACCGAGCGACCGTCCGAGCAGGCGAGCATGCTCTGCAACGTCGCCGCGCTGATGGGGTCCGGGGCGTTCACGCCGTGGGGCGAGCGGGTGCGGGTCCGCGTCGCGTTCGGGCCGGTCCTCGCCGTCGACCGGTCGACCTACGACCGCATCGGCGGTCATGCCGACCCCACGATCCGGCGGATGCACACCGAGGACATCGGGCTCGCCCGCGCCGCCGGCTCGGCTGCGCTCTACAGCGGGGCACCGGACATCCGGTTCAGGATGTACCCCGACGGCCTGCGCGAGACCGTGCAGGGATGGACCCGCAGCATCGCCACCGGGGCGCGGTTCACGACCTGGTGGGCGGTGCTCGGGGTCCTGGCGTGGATCTGCTCGCTGGCCGGTGGGTGGATCGCCGAACCGCTCCTGTACCCGCTGAGCGCCGTGCAGGTCTGGGTACTCGGACGGCGGGCCGGTTCGATCCGCCCGCTCGCCGCGATCCTGTACCCGCTGGCGGTACTCGCCTTCGTCGTCATCTTCGTGCGCAGCCTGTTCGCCGTCGTCACCCGCCGCCAGGTGGCCTGGAAGGGGCGCCACGTCGATGCCCGGTCCGACGGGTGACAGCGAGCCGGTCGACACCGGCGGACCAGCGGCACCAATCGGGCCGATCAGTGCTTGAATGAACCGATGACTCGCAACCGATCGGGTTTCGCGCTCGCCATCGCCGGCGGGTTGGCAGCCGTCGTGTTGGGGGGCGGGACCGTCGTCGCCCACGACGACATCGCGTCGTCGACACCGGCCTCGGGTTCGACCATCGACGACCCGATCTCGGAGGTGACGATCGACTTCGGCGAAGAGGTCGCCGACGTCGAGATGGCCCTGCTCGGGCCGGGCGACGAGCTGATCGAGCCGACCGAGACCGTGCTGGTCAACCCGACGACGGCGACGATCCAATTCCCCGAACTCGACCAGCAGGGCGTCTACATCGTGCGCTACCTCGCTCCGGTCGTCCGTGACGGTCACACCCTCGCCGGGGCGATCCAGTTCACGTACGGCAGCGCCGGCGGGAGCAACACCGGGCCGCTGCTCGTGTTCGCCGCCGCGGCGATCGTCGTGCTGTCGACGGGCGCGTTCTTCAGTTGGCGGCGCTACCAGGCACTCGCCGGATCAGAGGTCGACGAGGATCTTGCCGACGTTGGCGTTTGACTCCATGCGCCGGTGAGCATCGGCGATCCGGTCGAACGGATACCGCGAATCGATCACCGGCCGCAGCGCCCCGCTCTCGAACAGCGGGATCACCTCGGCGATGAAGCGCTGGCACAGCGCCAGCTTGCGCTCGAGCGGGCGCGACCGCAGCGTGGTCCCGATCCAGGTCACCCGCTTGGTCAACAGCAGGCCGACGTTGACCGAGGCCCCGCCGCCCCCCATCAGCCCGACCTGCACGATCGTGCCGTCGATCGCCACCGCGTGCAGGTTCCGTTCGACCTCGTCGCCTCCGATCACGTCGAGGATCGTGTCGACCCCGGCCGGTACGTGCTCGTACAGCCGGCCGAGCCAATCGGCCGGGCTGCGCTCGAGCACCAGGTCGGCACCGAGCTCGGCGCAGGCCGACGCCTTGCCAGCGGAGCAGGTGACCGCGATGCGCGCCCCGATCGCCTTGGCGATCTGGATGGCGGCCGTGCCGACACCGGACGCGCCGGCGTGGACGAGGGCCCAGCGCCCGCTGGTGAGGCCGCCCTGCACGACGAGCGCGTCCCAGGCGGTCAGGAACACCTCGGCGATCGCCGCGGCGTCCTCGAGGGCGACGCCCGAGGGGATCGGCAGCGCCTGGCGGCTGTGGGTGACGACCCGCTCGGCGTAGCACCCGCCGGCCTCGATCCCCATCACCCGGTCACCGGGCACCAGGTTGGTGACCGCACTGCCGACCGCAGACACGGTGCCGGCGTACTCCAGGCCGGGGATCTCGACGTCCCGGTTGCGTGGATCGGGGTACATCCCCATCCGCTGCAGCATGTCGGCACGGTTGAGCGCGGTGTGCGCCACGTCGACCAGGATCTCGTCCGGACCCGGCGTCGGGTCGGCGACGGTCTCGATCGTCAGGACCTCGGGGCCACCCTTGGAGCGGAGGACGACGGCGCGCATCGCCGCCGAACCTACCCGGCGCCCGCCCGTGTGTGGGAGGTGGAGCACACGTCCGCTGGCCACCGCGCGTCGGCCCCCGGGTCCGGAACCTCGTCGGACCCGGGCGCCGATGCCCGCAGGAGCGGCCGAACGCCACCGATCGCGTCACTGAAGCCGGCACGTACCGATGCGCGGATCGCTCGGTCGGCGATCGCGCCGGGCGTTGCGTCAGCCCCCGTCGCCGACCGGGTCGGCCGCGCCGCCGAGGAACACCCGATCGCACCGGTCGCGCACGCAGACCTCGTGCGCGCCGGCTTCGAGGATCCGGACCTGGAGCGTGAACCCGTCGGCATCGACGTCGAACGCCAGCACGTCGGCCGGTCGGCCATCGACGGTGACCGGGTCGGTGAGCAGCGCGCCGACACCGAGGAGCTCCGCGGTCGTCGCCTCCGGGCTCCAGATGCGCTCGATCACCACCGGGTTGGGCGGGACGACGACGACCGTCGTCGACGAGTCGTTGCCATCCCGGTAGACGACGACCGTGTCGGCGGTGAACACCACGTCGTCGGACTCGCTGCACGCCAGCAGTGCGAGCGGCGCGACGGCCAGCGGGAGCGCCCAGCGACCCAGCAGCCGGGCGGCACGCCCGAGCATCCCCTCGACCGGCGGGCGAGCCGGTGGCAGGCGGTCGTCAGCTGTCACGTTCGGGGGGCAGGACGACCTCGTCGGGCGGGCGGAAGACGACCGTGCGGTAGTACTCCATCTCCAACACCGACTCGCGGATGTCGTCGAGCGCTCGGTGGGCGCCCTGGCCGCGCGGGCGGCGGGCGTCGACGTCGGGATACCAGCGCTTGACGAGCTCCTTCACGCTGGACACGTCGATCGACCGGTAGTGCAGGTGGTCCTCGATGGCGGGGAGGTACGCAGCGAGGAACCGGCGATCGGTGCCGATCGAGTTGCCGCACAACGGAACGGTCGACGGCTCCGGGACGTGCTGCTTGATGAACTCGAGCGTCCTGGCTCCGGCGTCTTCCAGCGAGATCGTCGACGCCTTGATCAGCTCGAGCAGACCCGAACGCGTGTGCATCTCGATGACGAAGGGGTCCATCGCCTCGAGCACCTCGTCGGGTTGGTGGACGACGAGGTCCGGACCCTCGGCGACGATGCCCAGCTCATCGTCGGTGATCAGCGTCGCGATCTCGACGATGACGTCGGTCGTGTGGTCCAACCCGGTCATTTCGAGGTCCATCCAGACGAGCATCCGGATCATCGTAGGCCACCGGGATCGGGGCATCTCGGGCACGCGACCAGGAGATCGCCGCGGTCCGTGCCGGGACCATCGACGGTGGGGTTCATCGGCTTCGGCACACGGCCACGCACCGCCCCGCGGACGCGAGCATGATGGGTCCGTGACCGCGTTCGCCGCCCTGCTGTCCACGCCCGGCGTGGTAGAGGTGTCGGTGCTACGCGGCGGCGTCGGGATCATGGCCTACCACGGCGGGGCACTGGAGGTGATGACCGACGTGATCGCCGAGCGCGTCGCCGAGGCGGCCGGGGCGTCGTTCTACGCGGTCCGCCAGCCCGACGGCATGCGCGATCACCTGCCGTCGACCAAGGTCCGGCCGGCGGAATCCGAGCGCATGGCAGCCTTCCTCGATCATGTCGAGATCGTGGTCACCGTCCACGGCTTCGGCCGCCGAGGGCTGTTCGGCTCGCTCCTGCTCGGGGGGCGCAACCGGGCGTTCGCGGAGCACATCGGGCACTCCCTGCGCAGGACGCTGCCGGCGTACGACATCCTCACCGACCTCGACGAGATCCCCGCCCAGCTGCGCGGCCAGCACCCCGAGAACCCGGTGAACCTGCCGCCGGCGGGCGGGGTCCAGGTCGAGCTGCCGCCCAGGGTGCGCGGTTCGAGTCCGCTCTGGTGGGACTGGGAGGGACCCGGCCTCACCCCGCACACCGAGTCGCTGATCGAGGGACTGACCGACGCGGTCACCTCCTGGCCGTGACACGGGGTCCGTTCGACCGGCCGCCGACGAGGCGGAGGTGAGCGAGCCGCCGGACGAAGCGAGCGAACCGCTCAGCGCGGCAGCTTGATGATGACGACGCCACCGGGCCCTTCGCCGAGCCCGACCTCGCCGTGGTGCGCGGCGACGATGCCACGGGCGATCGACAGCCCCAGACCGGCGGTCCCGGTCCGGGTGTCGCGCGCCGGATCGGCGCGCGTGAACGGCTCGAACGCCCGCTCGCGGAACGACGCCGGGAACCCGTCGCCCTGGTCGATCACCCGCAGCAAGGCGTGATCGTCGCCATCGGCGACCTGGACGAGGACGACCGAGCCGGCGGGAGCATGTCGGATCGCGTTGTCGAGGAGGTTGCGGATCACCCGCGCCAGCTGGGCGGCATCGGCATCGACCGACACCCTCCGGTCGGCCTCGAGCAGCAGCTTGACGCCGCGCGATTGGGCGAGCGGGCGGACGGTCTCCATCGATTCGTCCGCCAGCTCGGTCAGGTCGAGCGTGGCTCGACGGAGCTCGAGCGTGCCGCTCAAGAGGCGGGCATGGAGCTGCAGGTCGTCGACCAGCGACGACAGCGCCCGCACCTGGCGCTCCATCCCGGTCAGGTACATGTCCGGGTCGTCGGCGACGCCGTCGCGGATCGCTTCGACCGCCGCGCGCAGCGCAGCCAGCGGGGTGCGGAGATCGTGGGAGATCGACGACAGCATCAGCGAGCGCTCCCGTTCGACCGCGTCGAGGCGGTCGACCATGAGGTCGAACATCTCCGCCGCCTCGCCGAGCTCGTCGTTGCGGACGACCCCGGTGCGGGCGGTGAGGTCACCATCGGCGACGCGCATCGCGGCGTCACAGATCCGCTTGGCGTCGCGGGCCACCGGACGGGCCATCAGCATGGCGACCATCGCCGCGCCGAGCACGGCGGGCACGAGCACCCACATCAGCAGCCCGAGGTCGTGGTCGTTGATGAACATCGCCTGGGCCGACACCGCGATCATCACGATGGCCACGCCGAGCACGGCGAGCGTCGCGGCCATGAACCGACGACCGAGACGGTTCATACCGTGCACCCGGTGGGTGTACTCGCGCCGCCCGTCCGGCGCCGGTGCGACAGCGGTCATCCCTCGAACCGGTACCCGACGCCCCAGACCGTGGAGATCCGCCGCGGGTGTTCGGGGTCGGCCTCGATCTTGTTGCGGATTCGCCGGACGTGCACGGTGACCGTCGCCGGGTCCTGCCAGTCCGGCGACGACTGCCAGACCGACTCGAGCAGTTGGGCGCGGGAGAAGACCTGCCGGGGTGAGCTGGCGAGGAAGGCCAGCACGTCGAACTCCTTGGGCGTCATCTCGATGGTCTCCGCACCGAGCGTGACCTCCCGGCTCAGCGCGTCGATCGTCAGGTCGCCGAACACGAGCGGCCCGGGCGACGCCGTCTGGCGCCCTGCGGTGCGGCGCAGCACGCCGTTCACCCGGGCTGCGAGCTCTCGCGGAGAGAACGGCTTGGTCACGTAGTCGTCGGCACCGAGCTCGAGTCCCGACACCCGATCGGTCTCGTCCGCCCGCGCCGTCAGCATGATCACGGGGATGTCGCTCACCGCCCGGACACGGCGCAACACGTCGAGCCCGTTCACCCCGGGCAGCATCATGTCGAGCACGACGAGGTCGGGTGGGTCGGAGTCGAGCAGTTCGAGCGCCCTGGTGCCGTCGGCGGCCTCGGCGACGTCGTGCCCGTCGCGCCGGAGGTAGCTGGCGACGACCTCGCGCACGGTCGGCTCGTCGTCGACCACCAGCACCTTGGTTCCCGTCATGGAATGAAGCCTTGCCGGTCAGCGGCAGGGCGGCAACCCCCACGTCGTCCAGTTTCTCGATTGATTCTCCACCGATCGACCCGACCAGGTGTCAGGGCGCGAGTCGGTCGATGACCCAGCCCCCGCCAGCGGGCCGGTACCGCAGCCGGTCGTGGAGCCGATTCGGGCGACCCTGCCAGAACTCCCACTCGAACGGGATCAGCCGCCATCCACCCCAGTGGTCCGGCCGGGGGATCGGATCGTCGGCGAACTCCTCGTCGGCGATGATCACCCGCCGCTCGAGCGCCGATCGGTCGGCGATGACCTCGCTCTGCGGTGAAGCCCACGCGCCGATCTGGCTCCCCCGCGGGCGTGACGCGAAGTAGGCGTCGCTCTCGGCGGCGGTGACCCGCTCGACGTCGGCGCGCACCCGGACCTGCCGGTGGAGGTCGAGCCACGAGAAGACGGCGGTCGCCGACGGCACGGCGCGCAACTGGGTGCTCTTGGTGCTCTCGTAGTTGGTGTAGAAGACCAGACCCCGCTCGTCGGCGCCCCGGACGAGCACGATCCGGGCGTCGGGCTTGCCGTCGGCACCGACCGTGGCCACGGTCATCGCGTTCGGCTCGGCGATGCCGGCGTCGAGCGCTTCGTCGTGCCAGCGCTGCCACTGGGCGAGCGGGTCGGGATCGAGCCGGTCGACGTCGAGGCCGGCCGTCTCGTACTGGACCCGACGGTCGCGCAGGCTCGACCGCCGGCCCTCGTCGGGTCGTGCGGACCAGTCGGTCATCGGCCGCTCATCTCGAGACCGGACCGATCCGCTCGATGCCACGCATGTACGGCAGCAGCACGTCGGGGACGGTGACCGACCCGTCCTCGTTGCGGTAGTTCTCGACGATCGCCGCCCACACCCGCGGGACGGCGAGCGCCGAGCCGTTGAGCGTGTGCACGAACTCGCTGCCCTTGACCGGCTTGCCGTCGGCGTCGTGGCGGCGGAAGCGGGTGGCGCCGCGGCGAGCCTGGTAGTCGCTGAACCAGCTGATCGATGACACCTCCAGCCAGGCGTCGGCGCCGGGGGCGTAGACCTCGACATCGAAGCTGCGGTGGTGCGACTGGCCCATGTCACCCGTACAGATCTCGATCGTGCGGTAGGGCAGCCCGAGTCCGCCGATCGCCCGTTCGGCGCGGGCGACCATGTCGGCGAGCAGATCGGGGGCTTGCTCCGGGGTGGCGAAGGCGAGGATCTCGACCTTGTCGAACTCGTGGGTGCGGAGCATGCCACGCGTGTCGCGCCCGGCCGAACCCGCCTCGCGCCGGTACGACGGGCTGTAGGCCATCACGCGGATCGGTAGCTCGTGGTCGTCGAGCGTCTCGCCGCCGTACAGCGACGTCAGTGGCGCCTCGGCGGTCGGGATGCACCACAGGTCGTCGCGCTCGATCGCGTACGCGTCGTCGGCGAACTTGGGGAGTTGACCGGTGGCCGTGAGGGTCGCCGTCGTGACGAGCGACGGCGCCCGGATCTCCTCGTGGACGTCGGCGTTCAGGTCGAGGCCGTACTGGCACAGGGCGCGGGCGAGGGTCGCGCCCGCGCCGCGCTGCATGGTGAACATCGCTCCGGAGATCTTGACCGCCCGCTCGTTGTCGAGGATGCCGAGCGCGGTCGCTGCCTCCCAGTGGGGGACGCGCCGATGGTCCGGGAACGATTCGGGCAGGCCGATCGGCCCGGTGACGATCGGGTTGTCGGCGTCGCTCGCACCGTCGGGAGCGTCGGCGTTCGGAAGGTTGGGGATCGCCAGCAGGAGCATCCGCAGGTCCGCGGTGACAGCGTCGTGTCGAAATGCGAGTTCCTTCTCGGCCTCGCCGAGTTCCCTGCTCTCGGCCTGCAACCGCTCGGCGGTGGTGGTGTCGCCCTCCCGCCGGGCGACGCCGACGCGCTTGGAGAGCGCGTTCACGCGGGCCCGGATCGTGTCGCGTTCGGCCGTGAGTTCGCGCAACTCGGCGTCCATCAGCGCGGCCCGTTCGGCGTCGGCGACCAGGTCGGCCGACCTCCGTGCGAGCGCCGCCTTCACCCCATCGAGGTCGGTCCGGAGCAACCGCTGATCGATCACGCTGGGCGAGGCTACCAATCCGATCGTCGCGACTTTCGCGGCACCCCATTCCCGACTCGCCCGCCGAGCTTGCCCGAGCGCGACGATCGGTGGTCAGTACCGCGGGGAGTCGGGGTCGGGGGCGGCGGGGACCCTGGAGAACTCGCGCTCGACGTCCTCGGTCGTCAGGGGCGCTTCGTCCGTACCGGTGATCTCGGCGGTCGGCACCGAGCCCGTCGGCAGCGAGTCGGTCGGCAGCGAGCCGGTCGGTCGCCGGTAGTTGTGCTCGCTGCTGTATCCCGACGCGAAGCGCCGGAAGAAGATGAAGATGACGATCGTCCACAGGAAGATCGACCCGCCGGTCTTCATGATCGCGCCGGCGATCTGCTGGTCGTCGGTGACGCTCAAGCCCCACACGCGGAACGGGATGTCGTAGGCGGAGTACACCGCTCCGTCGGCGAAGGTGAGCCACGCCGCAGGGACGGTCGGCACGACCGACATCAAGAACAGGTAGATGCACTTGGCGAGCGGGCTGATGTGGAACTCGGGGAGCGGCCCGACGACCGGCATCCACATCAGCAGCGACAGCACGACGACCATCAGGTGCAGCGAGTAGTGGAGGGGTCCGTTCACGACCGACGCGTTGACGACACCCGGCACGTGGGTGACCATGATCGCCAGGTTGAACAGCACCCCGGCGACGACCGGCCGGCAGAAGAACGACAGCCCGCGGTAGAAGCGGCCGCCACCGACGAGCAGGCGGGCGAGCCAGGTCGGCGTCGCCAGCAGCGCCAGCGGTGGCAGGAAGTAGCTCAGCATCATGTGCTGGAGCATGTGGGCCGAGTACAGGTACTCCTCGGAGATGTCGTGGAGTGGCCAGTCCGATGCCACCCAGAGCATGGCCATCGCACCGATGAAGGCGTAGACGTTGCCCCGACGGACCACCGGCCGACCGGGACCGACCGCGGTCGGCCCGATCACCCGCACCATGTAGACGTACGCCCCGGTCAGGAACGCGACCAGGACCCACACCTCGGGATGCCACTGGAACTTCCAGGGATCGGTGTCGAGCACTTGTTGGGCGAGCATGACCCTCCGGGGTCGGGATCAGCCGTTGGCCGGCGACGCGCCGGCGCGGGCACGGCGACGGGTCGCAGCCGTGCGAACCATCGTCATTGGAAGAACTGGAACGTGGTGAGCGCAGCGATGTAGACGCCAAGCGCCAGCAGGAGCCCCGAGTAGAAGCACCAGCTGAAGATCCGGTTGTCGAACTTGAGGTGCATGAACACCGACACCACGCTGACGAACTTGATCGCCATCAGGATGAGCAGCGCCGGGATGAACAGGGCGCCGACGTCGGCGTAGCTGAGCGCGACCTCGAGGCCGGTGATGAACGCCAGCGCGAACGCGACCTTGATGTAGTACGTGTCCGGCTTGTGGTCGGTGTGTGCGTCGTACTCGGGTGGGTCGATGACCCCGTCGTCGGGGGCTGGTGTGGCGGGTGTGGCGGCGGTCGCGTCGGTGCTCATGATCAGGCCGGTACCAGGTAGACGAGGGTGAAGATGATGATCCAGACGATGTCGACGAAGTGCCAGTAGAGGCCGATCATCTCGACGGTCTCGGCCTTGTCGCCGTGCACCTTGTTGCGCGACAGCATCGCCACCAGCGACATGAGCATGATGATGCCGACCGACACGTGCACGCCGTGGAAGCCGGTCAGCGTGTAGAAGCTGGAGGAGAACAGGCTGGTCGTGTAGCCGAGGCCCTCGCGGTAGAACGTCGTGAACTCGTACACCTGGCCGGCGACGAACAACCCGCCGAGCAGCGCGGTGACGGTCAGCCACAGCCGGGTGTTGCGCTCGTCCTTGCGACCCGCCGCCGACACCGCCAGCACCATCGTCAGCGAGGACATCAGCAGCACGAAGCTCGAGGCGGACGTGAAGGGGATGTCCCACAGCTGATCGGGTCCGAGGTTCTCGGAGTGGCGGTTGCGGTAGAGCATATACGTGGCGATCAGCCCGCCGAACAGCAGGCATTCCGAACCGAGGAACAACCACATCGCCAGCTTGGTGTTGGAGAGGCCGGTCGACGTGTGGTGGATCACGTGGCCGTCGCTGGCGTGGTCGATCGAGCCGTCCCGCTCGACCGGATGGTGGTCGTCGTGGCCCGGGTCGGCCGGATCGGCCGGGGCGTCGATCGTCACGTCAGCCACTGGTGACCAACTCCTTGCTCGCCTCGCCGCCGTCGGCGGGAGGATCGAAGTCCGACTGCTTGGCGTCGGCACCTTCGAGCAGCCAGCCGTAGATCGCCATCACGATGATCGAGCCACCGGCGGCGATCAGCAGCGGGCTGTACAGCACGCCGTAGGCGATGACCGGCAGCCCGAAGGCGAGCGTGATCGGCCAGTACGACGGTGACGGCAGGTGGATGTGGGCGTCGGCGTGCGCTTCCTCCTCGGCGACGACCTGCGCACCGGTCATGACCTGGACGTACTCGTGCTGCTCGCCCTCACCGACGTCTTCGTACTTGCGATGGAAGAACTCGTCGAGCGCGTGCACGGTCGGCGTGCGGTCGAAGTTGTGCTCCTTGGGCGGGCTGGTCGTGATCCACTCGAGGCTGCGGGCGTCCCACGGGTCGACCGGAGCGGGCGGGTGCTTGCGGCTGACCCACACATTGACCAGGAAGAACAGGATGCCGATCGCCAGCACGAACGTGCCGACGGTGGCGACGAAGTTCCAGAACGCCAGGTTGAACGTGCCGTCGCCGGCACGGTTGTCGGTCCAGACGTACATCCGCCGAGGCTGGCCCTGGAGGCCGAGGATGTGCATCGGCCCGAACGTCAAGTTGAGCCCGACGATCATCGTCCAGAAGTTCCACTTGCCCAACTTCTCGCTCAGCATCTTGCCGAAGACCTTGGGCCACCAGTAGTAGAAACCGGCGAACAGGCCGAGCACCGCGCCGCCGAACAGCACGTAGTGGAAGTGGGCGACGATGTAGTAGGTGTCGGTCTGCTGCGTGTCGGACGGGGCGACCGCGTGCGTCACGCCGGACAGGCCGCCGACGGTGAACTGCACGATCAGGCCGACGGCGAACAGCATCGCAGTCGTGAACGTCAGCTTGCCGCCCCACATCGTGAGGGTCCAGTTGACGATCTTGACGCCGGTCGGCACGGCGATCGCCATCGTCGCCACCGAGAACACCGCCACCGACACCGGGCCGAGCCCGGAAGCGAACATGTGATGGGCCCACACCCCCCAGCCGACGAAGCCGATCGCCGCGCCCGAGAACACGACGAACGGGTAGCCGAACAGCGGCTTCTTCGAGAACACCGGCAGCACCTCGGACACGATGCCGAACGACGGCAGCACGAGGATGTACACCTCGGGGTGGCCGAAGATCCAGAACAGGTGCTGCCACAGGAGCGGGTCGGCACCGGCATCGACGGAGAAGAACGTCGCGTCGTAGACCCGCTGGAACAGCAGCAGGAACAGCGCCACGGTGATCACCGGGATGGCGAACAGCAGCAGGAACTGGACGACGAAGGCCATCCAGGTGAAGATCGGCATGCGCATGAGGGTCATGCCCGGCGCGCGCATGTTGAGCACGGTCACGATCAGGTTGACCGAGCTGACCAGCGAAGCGATGCCGGTGATCAGCAGGCCGAGGATCCAGAAGTTGATGCCGTCGGTCGGCGAGTACGCCACACCACTGTTGGGGGCGTACATGAACCAGCCACCGTCGGCAGCACCGCCGAGGATCCACGAGGTGTTGATGAAGATGCCGCCGAACACGAACGCCCACAGGCTCAGCGCGTTGAGCCGTGGGAAGGCGACGTCTCGGGCGCCGATCTGCAGCGGGATCATGTAGTTGGCGAAGGCCGCAGCCATCGGCATCACGAACAGGAACACCATCGTCGTGGCGTGCATCGTGAACATCTGGTTGTACTTCTCGGCCGACAGGATCGTGCCGTCCGGCCGCGCGAGCTGGAGCCTGATCAGACCGGCCTCGATGCCGCCGACGAGGAAGAACAACATCGCGACGGCGCCGTACATGATGCCGATCTTCTTGTGGTCGACCGAGAAGGCCCACGACCGCCAGCCGGTGGTCTGGACCGGACGGCGGAAGTAGCCGAAGGAGGTCGATGCCGTGACTGCGGGGACAGCGACCTCGGTGGACTCGGCTGGACGTTCGATGATGGCCATGGGTCAGGGGGCTCCCGTCACTTCAACTCGAGCAGGTAGGCGATGAGCTCGTCGATCTGATCCTCGCTGAGCGCGAGGTACGGCATGCCGCGCGGCAACCCGTCGGTCGGGCCGAGCTTCTCGGGGTCGGTGTACATCGGCTTCTTGGCCGGGGCGTTGCGCAACCACTCGCGCAAGTCGACCTCGTTGAGACACGGATCGGTGACGCCGACCAGATACTTCTCGCCGAACGTCGCCGGGTCGGAGTTCCACACCGCTTCACGGCAGGACGGGGTCAGTGTGTCCCAGGTGGCGCCGGCGAACGTGTTGCGGGTCGAGAAGTGCGTCAGGTTCGGCGCTGCGCCGGACCAGACGTTCTGGTCGGGCCGCGACACGATCAACTCGCCGTCGGCGTTCTCGATGCCGTTCACCTGGTGGCAGCGGGCGCAGTTGGTGATGAACGTCTGCTCGCCGGCCGCGGCGAGCGTGCCGGCCGCGGGCGACTCGTACGGCGCGATCTGGTTGGCCTTCCAGACCTCGAAGTCCTCCGGCGTGAGGGCGACGACCTCCATGCGCATGTTGGCGTGCGAGAGGCCGCAGAACTCGGCGCACTGGCCGGCGTAGATGCCCGGTTCGTCGGCGTTGATCCGCAGCGTGTGCACCCGGCCGGGGACCATGTCCTTCTTGCCGTTCAGGCGCGGGATCCAGAACGAGTGGATCACGTCACGGCTGGTGCCGCGGACCAAGACGTTGGTCCCGGTCGGGATCACCATCTGCCCGGAGGTGACGATCCCCTCGCTGATCCCGTTGCAGCCGTCCTGCACCGGGTAGTCCATCTCCCACCACCACTGCTGGCCGGTGACGTTGACCACGCACTCGGTGTCGCTCGTGCTCGCCAGGTCGAAGACCACCCGGACGGTCGGGACGGCCACCCCGATCAGGATCAGGGCGGGCAGGATCGTCAACCCGATCTCCAGCGCCGGCCTGCCGTGCGACTGTTCGGGGATCGGCTGGCCGCGGGTCGCGGTAGCGGATCACGATGAAGGTGACCGCTGTGAAGACCACCAGGCCGACGATGCCGGCGGTCAGGAAGACCGGCCACTGCAGATTCTGGATGGTCTGGGCGTTCGGACCGGCCGGGTCCCACGAGTCCTGCGGCGCGTTGTCGGCGCATCCGGCGACGAGCGCGCCGAGGAGGGCGACCAGTGCGACTCTGGATCGACGACTCACGGATTTGACCGTACTTTCCGAAACCGGCTCGTGCACGTTCGTACCTTCGTGATTCACGGCACCACCAGTTCCAGCCGAGCCGACTCGACGCCGGGCACGAAGAAGTAGTAGCCGCCCTCGACGGCGACGCTCGGGACCGGAACGGTCACGGTCAGCATCTGCGCGCCGCCCTCCTCGACCAGGCTCGTGCACCGTTGGTCGCGCTCGGACCGCTGCGCTTCGTCCTCCGCCTCGGCGGCCACCGCTGCGCCCAGGTCGAGCGAGAGGCGACGGTGCTCGGGCGACTCGTTGGTGAAGATGATGTTGCTGGCGTTCGAGCGGGGGAACGTCACGGGATCGACCGGGTCGCCGCCCGAACCGGGGACGGTGGCCAGCAACACGCCGTCGGCGGTCAGCGTGATCCGAGCGGCCACGTTGGACTTCGCGGCGACGGTCTGGGAGGCGTTCTCGTCGGCCTCGGAACCCTCGGGGCTCTGGCAGATCCCCTCCGGGGCCAACTCCTCGATCGTCTCGTGCTGCTCGATCTCGCGCTGACCGTCGATACCGGCGGCCGCACCGCCCGCAACGATGCCGATCACGGCGAGCGATCCGAACCCGACGACGGCGCCGGTCTTGATGCTCGGGCGGTAGGCGAACAAGAACGCGACGATCAGCACGGCGAACGCGACCACCGAGAAGGCGACGACGGTGTTCGTCTTCGACAGCCACAGCATGATCCGGCTGAACGCGAAGACGACGATCCCGACGCCGATCGCGCCGAGCAGCGGAAACTCGAGGGTGTTGGCGATGCGGCCGCGGACCTCGGCGTTGTACGTGCGATCGGCCGAGGCTCCCTCCGCCCAGGCCTGGACGGTCCACTGCGCGCCGGCGGCGAGCACGGCGACGACGCCGATGATGAAGATCGGTTGATAGCTGACCAGCCCCACGACGATCGTGACCGCCCCGAAGGCCATCACGAGCGGCCAGATGCTGCGCTCGGGCGCGACGAGCGCGGCGCCGGCGGTGTCGATCGCCTCGGAGTCGGCTGCGACGTTGGAGTCGCGCAGGAACATGTTCATCCCGCTGAGGAACGCGAGCGCCACGGCGGCGGAAACGAGCCCGACCGTGCCCATCACGCCGTCCTGGCTGAGGCCGTACAGGATCGCCGAGAGCGTCGCGAGGACGGTGGCCCCGATGAGAAGTTTCGAACCGGTGGTGATCATGTTGCTAGGAGCTCGAATCGGTCACTTGACGACATAGACGACGAACCAGATCGCCGCGTAGACCACGGTGAGGGCATACCAGTAGATGGCGTGGGCGGTGAGCAGTTCGTGGTCGACCCGGCCACCGAGATACCGGAACGCGGCAACGGCGGTGAACGCGAGGCCGACGATCATCAGGGTCAGGAACATGCCGGTGACCGCGTAGAACATCGCGGCATAGGTCCCGTCGGCGATCCCCAGGCCCATCTGGTGGAAGATGAACGCCTGAGCGTTGACGATCAACGAGCGCGACGAGCGCCAGGCAACCGAGGGCGAGTGCAGCGTGGGGACGATCGTTGCGCCGAGCCGACCACAGCGCCCACTGGCCGAACACGCACACGGCGACGAAGGCCATCAGCATGACGTTGCTCGGGACCTCGGGGATCGTCACGCCCTCGGGGAGCCAGGTGCCCTCGGTATCGATCGCCCTCGTGCGCTGCAGCAACCACACCGCCAGCATCCCGCCGGTGAGCATCGCCATCGCGACCGCGGCGAGGCTCGAGCCGATGATCAGTTGGTTGCGCGGTGCCGGGGCGGGTCCGGCGGGCAGGGATTGCATCAGGCGTCACTTCCCACGGTCGCTGGCGTCTTGAGGTCGAGGGCCGGTTCGGCGGAGTGCACGATCGGCACGTCGGCGAAGTTGTCGACCGGTGCCGGCGACGGCGTCGCCCACTCGATCGTCTGGCCGTCCCACGGGTCGTCGGCGGCGCCCGCGCCCCGCCGGAACGCCTGGGCGACGAGCCCGACGAAGCCGAGGATGGTCAGCGCCATCAGGCCGTGCCCGACGAGGACGAGGATGTTCCAGACCTGGAGGTCGCCGTCGGCGTAGGCGAGCCCGGCGGGCTGGTCGAGGAACCCGGCGACGTAGTGCGGCAGGGTCGCCAGCACGGTCGCTGCGACCCCGACGAGTGCGAGCCCCGCCATCTTGCCGCTCGGCAGTGACGTGCCCCACAACTTCGGCGCCCAGTGCGCGATGCCGGCCATCAGACCGAGCACGGTGCCGTAGGCGACGTAGAGCAGTACCGCCTCCTCGAACACGGTGCCTTGGAGGCCGAGATCGTCGACGGCGAACAGCGCGTTGCCCAACATCCCGGTCAGCACCATGCCGAAGCCGAGGAAGGAGAGCAGGAACGCGGCGGTCAGGTTCGGACGGACCCCCTGTTGCGGGACGGCGAGGTAGAGGCCGAGGCCCAGCAGGAGCACCATGCCGATGATCGGCACCGCGTTGAACAGCAGGTACGGGACGAGATCCTCGAACTTGCCACCCAGGTCGTCGAGGTTCACGCCGGGTCCGGACCATGGCAGCGCGAAGATGTTCTGCTGCGTGATGCCGGCGAACGCCGAGGCGGCGACCAGCGCCAGCCCGCCGAACAACACGCCGCGCGCCGGCGTGCGCCGCCGAAACGTGACCGGCAGCGTCTCGACGAACACGCCGATGGCCGGCACGGCGAGGAGGAACGACGTCGGTTGCGTGAAGATCCAGCCGGCCCAGCTCACGATGCCCTCGTTGCCACCGAACCCGGTCCGGGCGTTGCGGTGATCGAGGAACAGGTAGGCCAGCGTCCCGAGCAGGACCGGCATCACGAGCAGCAGACCGAGCGCGTACACGAGGACCGACCAGGTGAAGAACGGCACGCGCCGCATCGTCATCCCGGGAGCGCGGGTCGTGAGGATCGTCGTGGCCAGTGCGCCGGCCGTTGCGGCGATGCCGATCGACATCAGGGCGTGCGAGGCGATGAACAGGTCGACCATGTCGCTGTCGCCACCGGAGATGCCCCCGTCGTTGGCGAGCGCCACGATGGCCAGGATCAGGCCGCCGAGCCACATCCACATCCCGGCCATCGCCAGGCGCGGGAAGGCGAGTGCCCGGGCGCCGAGTTGGAGCGGGACGACGGCGATCGCGAGGCCGAGCGACAGCGGCAGCATGGCGCCGAAGATCAGCACGACGCGCTGCGCGTCGAGCAGTTGGGCCCACGCGCCGACGTCGACCACGGTGTCGGCGCCGTCGATGCGCTCGACGGCGAGCAGGATGTCGATCGTGACGAGGGCGAGCAACCCGAGGAGCCCGCCGCCGAGGTACAGCCGGCCGATCCGCTTGTGGTCGGTCGAGGCGAACCAATCCGCCAAGAGGTGCAACGGATTGCCGGCGGCGTCAGCGCCGGGCGCAGAGGCACCGGGCTCGGGGCTGGTTTCGATGGTGGTCATGCGTGATTCGGGCTCGCTTGGAGTTTCGACATTCCGTCAACCCGTGCGCGTGTCTCGGCGCACGACGACCCGAGACTACTTGGACGAGGGTTGATCGGCTGAAATCCCCGGCGCATTCCGTACCGGGCCGATCGGGATCGTTCCGGGCCGTCCGCCGGCGCGGACGGCGGCGATCGCCGGGCCGAGTACGTTCGATCCGTGTCACCTGCCGCCCTCCTGTTGCGCATGCGGAGCGCATGGGGCCTGCTCACTGCGGTCGCAGTGATGGCGACGGTGGCGACGACGCTCACCGCGCTGGTCCCGATCTACAGCATCGGCGTCGTCGACGCCGGGTTCCGGCAGGCGATCGAACAGGCCGACCCCGCGGGACGGACGCTGTCGCTGACCCTCCGCACGAGCAGCGGGGAGGCTGCCGACCTCGCGGAGCGGGCGGCGGAGGCCGCCGATGCGGTGCTCGTCGGATCGTCGGATGCCGCGGTGTTCGCGGTGTCGGACACCGCCAGGTTCACCGGCCGAGACCCCTCGACGATCACCGCGCTGGCGGCCGAGTACGGCGAGACGATGTTCGCCACCGTGACCTCGGCCGAGCCCGACGAGGTCGGTGCCACGCCGGTGGCGGTCCACGTCGACGCCGCCGCAGCCCTCGGCGTCGTGCTGGGCGACGTGGTCGAGATCGAACGTCGCGAGGGGGTCGAGCGGCTGGAGATCGTCGCCCTGCTCGAACCGCTCGACCCGACCGACCCGCGCTGGATCGGCGAGCCGTTCGGCCGCGACGGCGTCCGCCGCTCGGGGTCGTTCACCGAGCTCGGGCCGTTCTTCCTCGATCCAGCGACCTTCGCCGCGCGCGCCGAGACGGTGACGCTGCGCGGCCGGTTCGCGCTCGACAGTGACCGGGTGTCGGTCGGCGAGCTCGACGACATCGCTGCCGGGGTCGGCGCGGCGCGCGGCACGTTCAACGCAGCGCTGGACTCGACCGACGTCCGCATCGACGGCGAGGTCGGCGACGTGCTGGGCAGCATCGACACTGCGGTGCGCTCGACCGGTGCCGTCGTCGGCGTGATCCTGCTCCAGCTCGTCGCCGTCGCGCTGTACGGGCTCGGCGTGTCGGCGGCGGTCCTCACCCGATCGCGCGACGACGAGACCGTGATCTTGCAAGCCCGAGGCGCGAGCGCGCGACAGCTCACCGCAGCCGCGGTGATCGAGGGGACCGCGATCGTCGCCCCCGCCGTGTTGATCGGCCCGGTGCTCGCCGCTGCTCTCGTCGACCGGATCGGCACGTGGGATCCGATCGAGGCGACCGGGCTGCGGCTGCGGGGCGCGATCACCCCCGCAGCCGTGCTCGCCGCCGGGGCGGTGGCCGTGGTCGCCGTCGCCGTCGTCACCGCGGCGACCGTCACGACGAGGGGTCGGGCCGGCAAGCCGGCTGGCGGTCGCTCGTTCGTCCAGCGCAACGGCCTCGACCTCGTGCTGTTCGCCGTCGCCGTGCTCGGGTTGTGGCAGCTCGACCGGGCGGGGACGGTGGCGACCTCGTCGTCGCCAGGCGGGGCGACGACGATCGACCCGATCCTCGCCCTGGCACCGACGCTCGGCGTCGTCGCCGCCTCGCTGCTCGCGATCCGGCTGGCGATGGTCGCAGCGCGGCTGATGGCCCGGGCCGGCGCGCGCAGCCGGCGGCTGGTTCCGGCGCTCGCGGGGTCGGGACGCGGTCAGGCGACCGGCGCGCCAGGCGCGGACCGCGGTGCTCATCGTCGTCGCCGTGTCGATCGGGGTGTTCGGCGTCGTGCACGCCGACTCGTGGCAACGCTCCCAACGCGACCAGGCCGACGTGGCCGTCGGTGGCGACGTCGTCGTCGCTCCCGACGTGCGACCGAACGCGGAGATCGCCCGCCGGGAGCTGCCCGCAGCACTCCGGGCGATCGACGGCGTCGACGGGGTGCTCCCCGTCGAGATCCGGACCGCCGACCTCGGCGGGGACCTGACCTCGGTCGCCGTCGTCGCCACCGATGCGACGCGGCTGTCGGAGTTCACCCGCTTGCGCGACGACCTCGGGCCGAGCGAGGCTGCGCTCGCCCGCCTGCCGACACCGGTCGACACCGGCGGTGCGCCACTCGGCGATGCCGGAGACCTGACCGCGACGGTCACGATCGACCCCGGCCCGGCATCGGCTCCCGACCTCGGTCGGCTGGACGTCGCGCTGCTCGTGCGCGACGGCTTCGGGACCGTCGAGCGGCTCGCGGTCGAGGTCGCCGCGGACGGCCGGGCGACACCGGTCGTGTTCGGTTCGATCCCCGGCGGGCCGGACGGCGACGTTTCGAGCGTGGTCGGCGTCGACGTCACCGCACCGGTGCGCGAGGTCCCACCGGGTACGCCGGCCGACGAGGCACCGGCCCCGCTGGTGTTCGACGTCACCGTCGAGGCGCTGACGGTCGGTGCGACGCCGGTCGACACCGACGGCGCCGTGTGGGCACTGCGCGCGTTGACGAGCGACGGCTCGACGACGCAAGCCGGCGCCGCCGAGGCCTACTCCCGGCCCGACGGCATCGAGGTGTTGTTCGACACCGGTACCAACCGCCGCCCCAACATGGGGGCCACGGCGCGGTTCACGACCGCGCCGATCGAGGCGGGGGTCGCCGCACAGGAGGTGATGCCGCTCGACGTGCTCGCCACCCCTGCGCTCCTCGGCCGGACCCGGCTCCGGGTCGGTGACGAAGCGATCGTCCGGATGAGTGGACTGCGGGTGCTCGCCCGCATCGCGGGGACGACGCCGGTCGTGCCGTTCGCCGCCGAAGAGGCGTTCGCGCTGCTGGTCGACCGTCCGTCCCTCACCGGGATCGAGTTCACGACGATCGGGACGACCCGCCCCCCGGACCGGTTCGCGATCAACACCCCCGAGGCGGCCCACCGGTCGGTCGCAGCGACGCTCGAGGCCGCGCCGTTCAACAGCGTGGCGGTCGCCGACCGCCGGCTCGAAGCGGAGCGCCGGTCGCGCGATCCGGTGCTGGTCGGGCTGACCGGGAGCCTGTTCGCCGCCGTGTTGGCGGCGACGGTCGTGGTCGTGCTCGGCCTCGTGATGACCGCGCTGACCGAGGCGCGCGAGCGCCGGGGCGCGTACGCGGTGCTGCGGGCGCTCGGTACGAGCCGCACCGAGCTCCGGCGGCTCCTGCTGCGCGAGACCGTGCCGTTGGCGCTGCTCGCCACCGCCTGCGGCGTCGCCGCCGGGATGCTCCTCGCCGACCTGACCGTCGGCTCGCTGACGACGGACCGAGACGGCTCGCCGGCGCTGCCCGTCCCCGACCTGGTCATCCCGTGGCCGACGATCGTCGGCCTCGTCGCGGTCACGCTCCTCGCCGTGCTCGCGCTGCCGCTGCTGACCAGCCACCTCCTGCGCGGGGTCCGCCCGGCCGACGAACTGCGGGTCGGAGACCAGCGATGACCCTCGGCGGACTGTTGCGGCCGACCTCGGCGTCGATCCGCGTGTCCTGGCGCACCGACGGCGCTGTGCTGGTCGCCGCGCTCGTGCTCGTCGCCGTCGTGGTCGCCGGCGTCGTCGCCGCCCAGCGGGCGGTCGAGACCGCCGAGGAGCAGAGCCTGGTCGCCGCGCTCGACGCCGCGCGCGACGACCAGACCCGGCTGCGGATCTCGATCGCCGATCGGTTCGGCTCGTCGGGACGGGGCGACCCGCTGGCGACCCCGATCGCAGCGGTCGACGATGCGGCGGAGCGCCTCGACCCGCTGGCGCTGTCGGTCTACGGCCCCGCTCGCCACGTCGTCGACTCGGCGCGCTTCGCCGCCGTCGACGTCGACGGCGTGCCCCCGGCGTCGCCGACCGGGATCGTCCTGCGCGTCCACGACGACCTCGACACACGGGCGACGCGCGCGACCGGGCGGGCTCCCGGCCCCACCGACGACCGGGTCGACGGTCACCCGGTGGTCGAGGTCGAGGTGTCGTCGGGGACCGCCGCAGCGATGGGCTGGTCGGTCGGCAGCGAGATCCTCGTCGAGTCCGACCCGACCGACCCGCTGTTCCGGGTCTTCACCGGCGTGCCCGATCCGTTCGTCGTCCGCGTGACCGGGACCCTCGACCTCGACCCGCCCGCTGACGACTACTGGTCGGGCGACGTGCGCCTGCACCGGCCGATCGTCGCCGACACCGCAGTCGGCGCGAACTTCACCGTCTACGTGTCGATCCCACCCGACCAGCTGCGCGAGCTGATCGCCACCCTCGGCGGGCAGACCGCGCTCCGGGCCGAGCAGCGCCGCGACCTCGATCCGGCGCGGGTCGACCTCTCGAACGCGACGATGGTCGAGCGGGCGGTGACCTCGGTCGAGTCGTCGACGTCGGCCACCGCCGGACCGGGGCAGGCCGCCGTCACGATCGGGCTCGGACCGGTGTTGCAGGAGGAGGCGGCGCGCCGGAGCGTCGCCCGGGCGGCGGTCCTGGTCGCGACGGTGGGTGCGATGGCGGTCGCCACGGCGACGCTGGTGCAACTCGTGCGCGTCGCAGGCGTCCGGCGACGGCCCTGGTGGCAACAGGCCAGCGCCAGGGGTGCGACCCGGACCGCGCTCGTGCTCTCGTCGCTGATCTCGACTGCGGCGGCGGTCGGGTCGGGCACGGTGATCGGCGCGGCAGCCGGCCGGGCGCTCCGCGCCGGCGCGCCCAGCGGTGCCGGAAGCGACCAGCGCGAGTTGCTGATCGCCTTTGCGGTCGTCCTCGTCCTGGCCGCGCTCGCCGACCAGATCGTCGAGGCCCGGAGCCGCTTGGGCACCGACGACGCGCCGAGACCGGCCTCGCGGGTGCGGCGGGCGGTCGGTGCGCTCGTCGTGATCGTGGCGGTCGCCAGCGTGCTCACGGTGCGTCGGCGCGGTCTCTCGCTCGACGCGGGCTCGGTCGACGCGGTGCTCCTCGCCCCGATCGTCTTCGTCCCGCTCGCCGGCGTCGTCCTCGTCGCTGCGGTCCTCCCGCGCATCGCCGGCCGCCGCGGCCTCGGGTCGTTGCGGATCGGTGTCGGCCGCCTGCTCGGCGTCCGCCGGGGGCTCGCGCCGCAGTCCGAGCAGGGGCTTCTCCCGGTCGTCGGGCTCGCCACCTGCGTCGCCGTCGTCGCCTCGGCGATCGCGATGTCGATCAGCACGGGGATCGAGGAGTGGTCGTGGCACGACGTCGGGGCGCAGGCCCGGGTCGACACCTCGGACCTCGACGTCGTCGACGCGATCGCCGCGCAGCCCGGCGCGCTCGTCGCCCGCTACGGCGACACGCCGACCCTGGTACGGCACCGCGGGGAGGTCGTCGCGGTCGAGCTGGCCAGCCTCGATGTGGCCGAGCACCGCCGGCTCACCGAGGGCACGCCGGCCGAGGTCGACCTCCCCGGGGACCTCGACGTCGCGCGCGACGACGGCACGCTGCCCGTCGTCACGACCGGCGAGCTCGGCGGCCGGCGCATCGAGGTCGGCGACACGATCAGCGGCGTGGGCTCCTTCGACGGGTTGGAGATGACGGTCGTCGACGTCGTTCCGGGTGTCCTCACCCGTGCCGCCGACACGGTGCTCGCCGACCGCCGCGCGCTCGAGGCGCTGATCGGGCGCGACGCGGGGCTCGACCTCGCCTGGTTCAGCGGTCCGGTCCCGGCCGACCTCGCAACCGATCCCGAGGTGGAGATCGTCGACCGCGCGGAGCTGGCCCGGGCCCGGCTCGCCGATCCGCTGACCGGCGCGGCGCGCGACAGCTTCATCGCGGCCGGGATCGCCGCCGCGCTGCTCAGCCTGCTCGCGGCCGCTGCCCACCTCGTCGTCACGATGCGCGCCCGGCGCCGGGACGTCGGCCTCCTCGCCGCGCTGGGCGCTGACGCCGCGGAGTTCGCACGAGCGGTGCGCGCCGAGCTGCTGCCCTCGGTCGTGATCGGCGCGATCGTCGGCACGATCGCCGGAGGAGTGACGATCGCCGCCTTCGACGGGCGGCTCGATCTCGGGCCGCTGACCGGCGCGGACCGGACGCCGATCGCGCTCGACCCCGTCGCTACGGTGATCGTCGTGCTCGCGATCGTGCTGGCCATCGCTGCGACCGTCTGGCTCGCCGGCCGGCGGACGGCGGGCGACCGGTCTGGTGCATTGACCGTCCTGCGCGCCGAGGGCGCCCGATGATCGCCACGGCTTCGATCGTCGCGATGCCGTCCGGCCCGAGCGGGCGGCGCTGATGGCACGGCGGGCGACCGCACCGCACGACGGCATCCACTGCTCGGGGTTGGTGCGGATCTACCAGACCTCCGACATCGAGGTCGTCGCCCTCCAGGGCCTCGATTTCGACGTCGAGCCCGGCGAGCTGGTGACGATCGTCGGCGCATCGGGCTCGGGCAAGTCGACGTTGCTGCACATCCTCGGCGGGCTCGACGAACCGACCGCCGGGCAGGCGTTCGTCGCCGGCCGGGACCTCCTGGCGATGCGCCCGGCGGAGCGGACCAGGTTCCGCCGTGAGGTGATCGGCTTCGTCTGGCAGCAGACGGCGAGGAACCTGCTCGGATACCTGGACGCGCTGGCCAACGTCGAGTTCCCGATGTCGCTGGCGGGCGTCGGCCACCGGGAGCGCCGCGAGCGTGCGACCTGGTTGCTCGACCTGGTCGGGTTGGGCGATCGCCGCCACCATGCTCCCGCGCAGCTCTCCGGTGGCGAGCAGCAGCGTGTGGCGATCGCCGTCGCCCTGGCGAACGAACCCAGCGTCCTGCTCGCCGACGAGCCGACCGGCGAGCTCGACACCGCGACGGCCGGCGAGGTGGTCGACCTGCTGCACCACGTGAACCGGGAGCTGGGGATCACCGGCGTGATCGTCACGCACGACCCGCTCGTCTCCCACCACGTCGATCGGACCGTCTCGATCCGCGACGGGCGGATCAGCACCGAGACCCTGCGCGCCCGTCACGTCGACGACCGCGTCACCAGCGAGGAGTTCGCGGTGCTCGACGCGGTCGGACGCCTCCAGTTGCCGGAGCACTACGTCCAGGCGCTCGGGCTCCGGCGTCGTGTGCGCCTCGAGCTGGCACCCGATCACATCGTCGTGTGGCCCGAGTCGGCGACGATCCCCCACCGTCCGGCGTCGAGCCCGATGACCGCCCAGGCGCTCGGCGAGGCCGGCGCCCGCACGCACCGTGGCGAGGCGGCGGAACACGAACCCGAACCCGAACCCGACGACGCAACGGACCATGCACGATCCGACACCGGCGAACGGCGGCGAGCCGAGGTCGCCGACGCACAGCACCACCGCGCAGACGCCGACGACGCGCCCACCGCCACCGACACACCCGCCACCGACACACCCGCCGCCGGGAGGCTCGGCAACGACGAGCCCGACCCGGACGACCCCGACCGGGGCTGGGCACCGCCGCCGGGCTGGACGGGCCGATGACGGTCGCCACCCCCTCGACACCGCTCGGCCGACCGATCGTCACGATGCGCGCGGTACGGCGGACCTTCGAGTCCGCCGCGGCGCCGGTCACCGCCCTCGACACGGTCGACCTCGACATCACCGCCGGCACGTTCGTCGTCGTGCACGGTCGATCGGGCTCGGGCAAGACCACGTTGCTCAACGTGATCGGTGGGCTCGACCGTGCCGACGACGGCGCGGTCACCGTCTGCGGCCTGGATCTGACGAACGCGACCGATCGCGAGCTGGCCCTCCTCCGCCGTACCCGGGTCTCCTACGTCTTCCAGGGGTTCGGCCTGCTCTCCGAACTCACCTCGGCCGAGAACGTCGAGGTCCCGCTTCGTCTGCTCGAATGGCCGCGCGCCACGCGCGAGCAGCGGGTCGGCGACGTGCTCGACCTGGTCGGCCTGTCCGGCCGAACCCGGCATCGCCCGACCGAGCTGTCCGGTGGGGAGCAGCAGCGGGTGGCGATCGCGCGGGCGCTCGCCGCCGGACCGGATCTGCTGATCGCCGACGAGCCGACCGGCCAGCTCGATTCGCGCACCGGCGCGTCGATCATGGATCTGCTCCGCCGCCTGGTCATCGACCAGGGGCTGACCGCCATCGTCGCCACTCATGACGATCGGGTGATCGACGCCGCCGACCACCGGATCGAGCTGTCCGACGGCCGGGCGGACACCCACCGTTCCCGATGACCGCCGCGCCTGCCGATCGGACCGACGTCGTGCGCCAGGGGGCCGCCGGCCCCGGTGTGCTGACACTCGCTCCCAGCCACGGAGGGAAGCGCCGGCGACGAGCCGGGCGCGACCGAGCCGAAGGAACGCGGCGAGCGAACCGACGTCGCGTCAGAACCCGGAGCGCACCAGGACGTCGACGGTCATCGCACCGAAGAGCAACGTGACGTACGAGATCGAGAACCCGAACAAGCGCATGCTGTTCGCCGGCGTCGGCCGGCGGCCGAGCGCGATCGTGCCGCCGAGGAAGATCACCCCGAGCACGGCCGCGGTGACGCCGTAGATCCATCCGAGTCCGGCGACGGGAATCAGGGCGAGCGTGGTCACGACCAGCGCCAGCGTGTACCAGGTCATCTGGCGAACCGCCTGTTCGAGCGGGACGACCGACGGCAGCATCGGGACGTCAGCGGCCCGGTAGTCGTCGGCGTACTTGACCGCCAGCGCCCAGAAGTGCGGCGGCGTCCACAGGAACATCGCGACGAACAGCAGCACCGGCGTCCAGCTCAGCGAGTCCTCGACCGCGGCCCAGCCGACCAGCACCGGCATCGCCCCGGCAGCCCCGCCGATCACGATGTTCTGGCGGCTCGTCCGCTTCAGCCACAACGTGTAGACACCGACGTAGAACGCGGCGGCCCCGATCGCCAGCGACGCAGCGAGCAGGTTGGCGCCCAACGCCAGCACGACGAAGGCGGCGACCAGCAACGTGCAGGCGAACACCAGCGCCCGGCCCGGCGTGATCGCACCGGTGACCAGTGGGCGCGACCGCGTCCGCTCCATGATCGCGTCGATGTCGCGATCGACGTACATGTTGATCGCGTTGGCCCCACCGGCGGCGAGCGTCCCCCCGATCAGCGTCACGGCGACCAGCCCCCACGGCGGCCATCCGCCTTCGGCGAGCACCATCGTCGGGACGGTCGTGATCAGCAGCAGCTCGATGATCCGCGGCTTGGTGAGCGCGACGTAGGCGCCGATCACGCTGGTCGGCCGGCGTCGGCTCCCGTGAGCCACCCCGCCGGGCGCGAGCCGGGACGGGACGATGGGGCGACTGCCGACGGCCATGATCCGTCCATCGTACGGTGGCGCGGGAGAACCGACCAACGCGGACCAGTGGTTGCCGGCGGCGACGCCTGCGCGCAGCGCTCCGCACGGTCGGCGCGGCACCGATCCGCGCCCCGTGGGGTTTGACGGGGGTGGCGGCAGACTTGGGTCATGCCCACCACGCTCGAACCGACCCGGGTGCAAGAACCCGACGTCGACGACGTCGTGGCCCTCGACCAACCCTGGGTCGTCATCGTGTGGAACGATCCGGTCAACCTGATGAGCTACGTCACGTTCGTCTTTCAGAAGCTGTTCGGCTACTCGCTGGAGAAGGCGACCGAGCTGATGATGGACGTCCACGAGAAGGGCCAGGCTGCGGTCGCGAGGGGCTCTCGCGAGGAGGCCGAGATGCACGTCTACCGGCTCCACGAACACAGCCTCTGGGCGACGATGGAGCAGGGGTGACCCGTTGATCGGTCCCCGCGGCTTCGTTCCGCCGGTCCGCAGCGTCGAGGGTGGCTGGGCGCTGCACTTCGACGACGAGGAGCGCGAGCTGCTCGTGCGCCTGATGGGCGAGATGCACGACCTGCTGTCGAGCGAGGAGTCGAGCCCGCTGCTCGATCGGCTGTTCCCGGCCGCCTACCCCCACGATGCGGACAAGGAGGCGGAGTACCAACGCCTGATGCGCGAGGAGTTGGTCCTCAGCCGGCTCGCTGCACTCGACACGGTCCGCGCGACCATCGGACCCGGTGGCCCGCCGGTGCTCGACGAGGCCCAGACGCTGTCGTTCATGCAGGCGATCAACGCCGTGCGCATCGTGCTCGGCGCGATGCTGGGGATCGAGGACGACGACGAGGACGACGAGCTCGAGGCGGACGACTCGCCCGAACACCACCTGTACACGTTCTTGAGTTGGGTCCTCGAGTGGACGGTACGGGCGTTGTCGCCCGAGCGCTGAGACCGGGCGGCTCGCGCTCGATCCGAAGTCGTCGCGTCCGGCACGGAGTGGACGGCCACGAGTCGGCCGGTCGGAGGGGCACGCGAGGGCTCCGCTCGCGCCCAGCGCGGTCGCGCTGCGTGTCGTCAGCCCGGCCGGCGGGAGAGCCGGTACGCGAACCGGTGGCGGCCGGCCGGAATTCGGTACCGGGCGAGTACATCCGGGCCGCAGCTCGCGGTGCCGATCCCGCGGTGGGCGACATCGACGTTGACCACCAGCGTGCGCCGCGGTCGGAGGTCGGTCTCGTGTTCGGCGGCTGCCAGGTCGTCGACGGTGAACCGCGTCGCAGAGACGTGCAACACCTGCGGGTGGGCGACATCGAGTCGGACGGTCTCGCCGCTCGCCGACTCGACGAACTCGAACCACCGGCAGTCGGTCCGTAGTCCGAACTCCTGGGGCACGAGGTACGGCGGGGCGTCTGGCGCGGATTCCCAGATGCCGAGCAGCGCGCCCCGATTGCGGTCCGGGTAGTTCTCGAGCGGGCCGCGGCCGTACCAGCGGAGGCGATCGATGCCGGGGCGCAACTGGAACGTGACACCGACGCGGGCGAGATCGTCGAACTCGTCGGGCACGACGACGTCGTGGGTGTGCAGCTCGGACCCGTCGTCGAGGACGGTGACCGCGTGCGCGTGGCCGACCAGTTCGTCGGCGGGCTGCCGATCGATCCCGGCGTCCTGCCATCGCATCAGCGCGGTCCCGCCGACGCCGAGCCGCCGAGCCAGGTCGGGCATCAGCTTGAACCCGTCGTTGTCGACCGGGGCGCGGTACAGGCAGAGCTCGATCGGCGAGGCCAACGCGTCGGCGACCGGGAGTGCCGGCACGACCGGAACGAGCGCGGGGCGCGCCGAGGCGCACGCAGTCGGAGTTGATCCCACGCGACCAGATGACCGGCGCTCGCCCACGGCGTCGCCTCCCGCTGGCGCCAGCGGACCGTGAGATGCGCGTCGGGGAGGTCCGGAACGGCACACGGCAACGGGATCACGGCGGTCTGGCCCGACTCGATCCGGGGGACCGTCAGCGGCCCCTGCTCCACCGTCTCGCCGGCGACGATCAACTCGTACGACGCGGCGAGATCAGCGAGGCCTGTGAAGCTGCGCCGGTTGGTGATGGCGATCCGGGTGCGCCCTCGCGCCGCGACCGTCACCGGCCGGTAGACCCACTCGACCTCCTGCATCGCCGGATGCGGTACCAGGTCCGACGACATCAGGCCGTCGGCGACGAAGTTCCCGTCGTGCGGGCGCTCACCGAACTGGCCGCCGTACGCCAGGCCTCGTTCGCCGTTGGGCAGCAGAGCCCGGAGCCCGTGATCCTTCCACTCCCAGATGAACCCGCCCTGCAAGCCCGGGGTGGTCGTGATCGTGTCCCAGTAGTCGGCGAGCGAGCCGTTCGAGTTGCCCATCGCGTGGCTGTACTCGCACATGATCAACGGTCGCCGGCCGCGGTATGCGGCGATCCGCTCGATCGGCGGGTACATCGGGCACACGACATCGGTCGCTGCCAGTCCGCCGTCGACCCAGCCGTCATGGAACACGGCGCCTTCGTAGTGCAGCGGCCGCGTCGGGTCGGCGCGGCGAGTCCAGCCCGCCGCCGCATCGTGGTTGCTGCCGTAGCCGGACTCGTTGCCGAGCGACCACAGGATGATGCTCGGGTGATTGCGGTCGCGCTCGACCATCCGCGCAGTGCGCGCCAACCAGGCCGACCGGTACCGCGCGTCGTCGCAGAGGCTCGTGTTGTAGGCGTGGCTCTCGACGTTGGCCTCGTCGACGACGTACAGCCCGATCTCGTCGCAGAGGTCGAGGAAGCGGGGGTCGTTCGGGTAGTGCGAGCAACGCACCGCGGTGATGTTGTGGCGCCGCATCGCGAGCAGGTCGGCGCGCATGTCGTCGACCGTCACCGCCTTGCCCCGGTCGGGATGGTGATCGTGCCGGTTCACCCCGAAGACCCAGATCGCTCGCCCGTTGACGAGCAGTCGGGCGTCGCGCACCTCGACCCGGCGGAACCCGACGGGTTGGGCGTGCACCTCGGTGATGTCGCCCGTCGGTCCGATCAGTTCGGCGATGACCCGGTAGCGCGTGGGCGATTCCGCCGACCAGGGATCGACCCCGGCGATCGAGAACGTCGACCGGGCGCTGAAGCCCTCGAACACGTACGGCATCGCGTCGACATGGGGAACCGACGTCTCGATCGCGTGCGTCACGCGGGTGCCGTCCATCGTCTCGACCCAGGTGCGCACCTGCCACCCCTCGGCCGGCGCGTCGGTCCCGGCGACGTCGGCGCGCACGACGAGGGTGCCGATCGGGCGGCCGGCGTCGTCGACGTCGAGTCCGGCGTCGCATCGCAGGGCGTGCACGTGGGTCGCCCCGCGCGCCTCGACGTACACCTCGCGGTGAAGCCCTGCCATCCACCACTGGTCCTGATCCTCGACGTAGCTGTGCGCGCTCCAGCGGATCACGACGACCGCGAGATCGTTGTCGCCGGTGCGGACGTGATCGGAGATGTCGTACTCGCTGGCCAGCCGGCTGTCGGTGCCGTACCCGGCGAAGCGACCGTTGACGTAGACCGCGTGAACGCTCTCGGCGCCGCCGACGTGCAGGACGATCTGGCGCCCGGCCCACGCTCGTCCCAGCCGGAACCGCCGCCGATAGACCCCGGTCGGGTTGCGGTCCGGCAACGCCGGTGGGGGGCCGGGGAACGGCATCTGCACGTTCGTGTACTGCGGGAGGTCGCCGACCCCCTGGAGGGTCCAGTTGCCGGGGACCGCGACCCTGGACCATCGAGGCCCCGAGGCGTCCCCGGTGATCGCCGAGGCGGTGACCCGATCCGGATGGTCGAACAGCCGCAGCGCCCACCGCCCCTCGAGCGAGCGACGCCAGGGCGACGCCGACGGGTCGCCCGCCCGCGCGTCGTGCAGCGTGGGGTAGGCCGTGGTCGGCGGGCGCGCCCCGAGCCGGCCGATCGACACGATCTCGGGGTCGGTCCAGGGGCGGATCGCGCCGATCGTCGAAAGCACGCCACGCAGTCTGCCAGAGCCGAGCCCACCCACCGCGAGGAGCCGCCCCGCCAGCCCGCCCACCCCCACCATCTGTGTGACCGAACATCACGACCCCCGACGTCTTCGGCCACACAAACCGAGGCCGCTTCGATCTGCGTGACCGAAGATCACGACCCCTGACGTCTTCGGTCACACAAACCCGTGGAGCCGGAGGGAAGGATCCGCAGCGCCAGAGCTGCCCCACGGCAACGACAGGCGCCCGCCGACGCCGCGATCGCCGCAGCAACGGTGCTCAGGCGGTGCTCAGGCGCCGTCGTGGACCCAGACAGGGGTATCGAGCGGCATGATGCCCGCGTCCCAGATCCAGTCCATCGCCGGCACGCTCACCCGGACACAGCCGTGGGAGGCGGGATAGGCCGGGATGCTGCTCGATCCGTGGACGGCCACGCCACCGACGAAGTACTTCGGCCGGTAGATCTTGCCGAGGTCACCCTCCCACCAGCCCTCGGGCCGCTGGCGGTTGACCGCGTGCAGCCCGCTCGGGGTCAGCGACACGCCGGTGATGAACTCGCCGGGCGTGTTCTGGTCGGCCTCGGTGTAGGTCTTGCCGTTGCCGGTCGAGGTGTTGAGAATCCACTCGGTCCGACCGTCGATCACGAAGAACAGGAGCTGCTTGCCCTTGTCGATCTCGACGAGCGTGCCCGAGTTGGCGCGGGCGTGGGGCCGTAGGTCCATCGACGACAGCGCCGCCGCACTGCGCTCGTCGAGCCGGCCGTCGACCTCGAACCCCATGAACTTCTCGAACGCCATCACGGCCTGGGTGGTCGTGAGGCCGTACTGCCCGTCGACGCCCTGGACCCAGAATCCGAGGTCGAGCAGCCGCTGTTGGAGCCGAGCGGTCTCGTCGCCGTTGCTGCTGCCGACGGCGGCGAGCGGCGGGTCGAGTGGGGCGATCGGCACGATCGTCGGGGGCAGCGTGGTCGTCGTGGTCGTCGTCGTGGTGGTCGTGGTCGTGGTGGTGGTCGTGGTCGACGTGGTGGTCGGAGGGATCGTCGTCGTCGTGGTGCTCACCTCGGTCGTCGAGACCGCCGAGGCACCCTCGCCGCCCCCGTCACCGCCGCCCCCGTCGCCGCTACTGCTGATCGCCGTGGAGCAGCCGACGAGCGCGACCAGGCCGAACACCGCCAACGTTCCGATCTGCGCAACCCTGCGCTGGTGGAGGACCACGGGCCGGATCATAGTGGGGACCACCCCCTGCGACGCCTGACTTTGCGCAATGTTCACGGGTTCGTGAACCTCACCGTGGCGCGCCGCGGCCGTCGACGCTCACCCGAAGCGGGGCGCGGTACACGGTGCCCTGGGCACCAGATCCGGGTCGTAGCGGCCGACCAGCCGATCCATCGTGACGTGCTCGCCCGGCGCGGCGAGGCCGAGCGAGGCGCCGATCCACCCGATGATGTCGGCGATCGGGACGCCGAGCGCCCCGAGTTCGCGCAGCGTGACCGCTCCATCGCGTTTGGCCAGACGCGCGCCGTCGGCCCCGACGACCAGCGGGACGTGGGCGTAATCGGGCGTGTCGTACCCGAGCAGGCGCTGGAGCAGGATCTGGCGCGGCGTCGAACCGACCAGGTCGTCGCCGCGCACCACCTCGGCGACGTCCTGAGCTGCGTCGTCGACCACGACCGCCAGGTTGTAGGCCGGCACCCCGTCGTTGCGCCGCAACACGACATCGTCGACGCCACCGCCGGACGGGCCGGCGATCCGGTCGAAGAACTCGATCCGCTCGCCGTCGGTGCGTAGCCGAAGCGCCGGCGGTCGCCCCTGCACACGCCGTGCCGCACGCTCGTCCGGGTCGAGGTCGCGGCACGTGCCCGGATACGAGCCGGGCGGGAGGTGGGGCGCGGTCGGAGCCGCTTCGATCTCCTCGCGGATCTCGCGCCGCGAGCAGTAGCACTCGTAGACCAGGTCGGCGGCCCGCAACCGTTCGATCGCCAGCTCGTAGCGGTCGAACCGCTCGCTCTGGCGGGCGACCGCGCCGTCCCAGTCGAGCCCGATCGCCGCGAGGTCGGCGAGTTGGGACCGCTCGTGCGCGACCGACGACTGCACCCGGTCGAGATCCTCGATCCGGACGATGAACGCTGCGCCCGCAGACCGGGCGGACAGCCAGGCGACGGCAGCCGTGCGCAGGTTGCCGAGGTGGAGATCGCCGGTGGGAGACGGTGCGAAACGCCCGGTCATCCCGCCATTGTCACGGGAGGGAAGCAGCGAACCGACACCGGGAGTGGATCGCACGGTCGCGCGGTCGGCGATCTCGTACAGTCTCTGCCCATGGAGTGTCACGCCTGCGGAGCCTCGGTCGTCGAAGGACAGAAGTTCTGCCAGGAGTGCGGCACGTCGTTGCACGGGGTCACCGAGCCCACCCAACGGCTCGTTCCACCAGCGGGCGCCGCACCCGACCCCGATGAGCCCGGAGCGAGCGAGCCCCCGGTTCCCCCGGTCGAGGCCGCCCCGGACGCCCTCGCCGCCGCAGCCCCCAGCGCCCTCGCCGACCTCCCGACCGTCGAGATCACCCCGAGCCCGCCCCTCCCGGATCCGCATTGGGCCGACGAGCCGCCGGACGCGACCGGCGACGACGATCTCGACGACGCGCTCGCCGCGCTCGGTGCGGCGCCGATCGCCGCGCCTGAGCCGCCGGGCGCCGGCGATGCGTCGAACGCTCCGCCGGCGTCCCCGGCCGGACCGGATCCCGTCGCCGCGGCGGCTGCGGCGACGACGGTCCTGGGCGTCACCGCCGCAACGACCGACGAGATCACACCCCCCGGCACGGCGACGACGGTCCTCGGCACCACCGGCACGACCGACGAGTTCCCCGCGGTGTTCGATGGCAGTTCCGACGTCTACGAGTACCCTCCCGGTCGCGAGCCGTTCCGGCTCCGACTGACGTTCCTGTTCGCGTTCTTCGCCGCGATCGCTGCGTTGATGTCCTCGGCGGCCGACGTGATCGACATCCGCACGTCGACCCCGATCGACGGCATCGACGTCGGCATCCGGACCCTCGACGACATCGGGGTCAACCTCTCGGTCGCCGGTTTCGTCGGTGCGGTGGTCGTGACGCTGGGCGGGCTGCTCGCATGCTTCGGCTTCCGCTGGGGCGCAGGGCTCGCCGGGGGTACCGGCCTCGCGCTGGCCGGCTGGTCCGGCTTGATCGTCGGGCTGGCCGAGGCGCGCATCGCGGTTGCGGAGGCGATCACGCGGACCTCGACACAGGCGTTCACGCTCACCGTGACGCGCGACCTCGGCTACTGGCTGGTCGTGTCCGCTGGGGTGATCGGGCTGCTCGTGTTCGCGGCGTCGCTTCGGCTGGCGGGGACGGGAGGGCGGCGGAGCCTGAACCCCTGGGTCGCGGCGGTCGGCGCAGTCGGCTCGGTGATCCTCGCCGCCGGGCCGTTGGTCCCCGAGGACAACGCCTCGTTCTCCGACAACTTCCGGTCGTCGGCGGCGCTCGGCGACCTCCCCGCCGCTTACTTCGGCGGTCGTCTCGGGCAGGTCGCGCTGATCGCGTTCGCCGGCGTCGTCGGGTTCCTGCTCGTGCGGGCCTACGGGTTGGGGCTCGTCGCGGGGGGCATCAGCGTCGCGGTGTGGCTGTGGCTCAGCTCGCTGCTCGGCATCGGCGAGGAGCTCCTGACCGGCGTCCAGCCGCTCGGGATCGCCGCCGGCAACTTCGGGGCCCGCGGTGGCGACACGACGCCGCACGGCGTCACCACGGTCGGGATGGCCCTCACGCTGTCGATGCTGTTCATCGCCACCGTGCTCGCCATCGTCCAACACCGCCGCGACGACGTCGGCCACTGAACCGCCTCCCGTCCGGTCCTCGATCTGCGCAACCAGGCGCTCGGCTCCGGTCCTCGCTCGGGGCAAGCAGGCGCTCGGCCGCCGTGTGCGGCACGGTGACGCTCGAAGGCCCCGTGAGCCGGCTCAGCGCCGGACGACGACGCGCTGCACCCGCCGGCCGAGCAGCGCGATCACCTCGTAGGTGATCGTGTGCATCACGTCGGCGACGTCGTCGACGGGCTGCGACGACTCGCCGTACGTCCCGAAGACCAGCACCTCCGATCCGACCTCGGCGGTCGGGCATCCGCTGAGGTCGATCGACATCGAGTCCATCGAGACGCGGCCGATCACCGGGCACCGTCGACCGTCGACGACGACGGCACCCCCCTGACCGAACGACCGCGGGATGCCGTCGTGGTAGCCGAGCTGCACCGTGCCCATCGGGTGGTCGTGAGAAGCGACGTAGGTGCAGCCGTACCCGACCGCGTCGCCGGCGCGCAGCATGCGCGTGGCGATCAGCCGGCTGGTCAGCGTGAGCGCGGGACGGAGGGCGCCGCGATCGCAGTCGCGGGACGGGGCGATGCCGAGCAGCGCGAGTCCGACCCGCACCATCTCCATCGCATGGGAGGGGAAGCGCAGGGCGCCGGAGCTGGCGAGGGCATGACGCTCGGGGATCGGCACTCCGCGGCGTCGAGCCTCGGCCGTGACGTCGTCGAACCGGGCGAGCTGACCGAGCGTGAAGTCGTCGAACGCAGGGTCGTCAGCGGACGCGAGGTGGGTCATCAGGCCGGTCACGGCAACACCAGCGGCGTGCAGGGCTTCGAGCGCGCCGATCGCCTCGCCGGGCGCGAGGCCCGTGCGGTGCATGCCCGAATCGACCTCGACGTGCACGTCGTTCACGGCGGCCGGGTCGGCGAGCACCCGTGCGACGAGCTCGGGGCTGTGCAGGCACACGGTCAACCCCGCACGACGGGCGATGTCGAGGTCGTCGGGCGTCGGCAGCAGTACGAGGATCGGCTGCTCGATGCCCGCCCGCCGCAGGTCGACGCCCTCGCTGGTGTGCGACACCGCGAACTGCTCGACCCCGAACGCCGCCAGGTGCGCGGCGAGCTCGGGCGCGTCGCTGCCGTACGCGCTGGCCTTGACGACCGCCATCATCTTCGCCCCGCCGCACCGCTCGCGGATCAGCCCGACGTTGTGCTCGACCGCAGCGACGTCGATCTCCAGCCGGATCGGACCCATCGAACCGACCGCAGCTGGTCGTGCGTTCATCAGGAGTCGCCCCGAGTCGTCGCGGGTTTCGCCCCGGGTGCGGGCACCGCGCACCGCGGGAGTCGCATGGCCCGATGCTACCCGTGGCCGTCCACCCCGTCCCCGACGCCGGCGGCTGCGGTCGACCGGCGGGGCGTACGGCCGCCCGGGGCATCGGGCTGACTATGGTCGCCGGCGTGGGCGTGGGCGTGTGCGGAGTGGTGCTGGCGGCCGGCCGGGGGACGCGGTTGGCGCCGTTCTCCGACACGCGGCCCAAGGCGTCGTTCCCGGTCGGTACACGGAGCCTGCTCGATCGCGCGGTCGACGTGCTGCGCCCGCTCGTCGACGACATCGCGGTGAACGTCAGCGGGCACGCCGACTGGTTCCGGGCGCACGCTCCCGATGGCGTGACCTTGTTCGAGGAGGGTCCCGAGCCGCTCGGCACCGGCGGCGGCCTGTTCAACATGCGGCACTGGCTCGGCGATCGCGACGCGGTCGTCCTCAACGCCGACTCGGTGCTCTTCGGCGACGTGGCCGGGTTCGTCGCCGGTCGCGGCGAAGCGCCGACGCGGCTGCTGGTCACGCTCGACCGCCGGTCGGCGGACTTCGACGGGCTCTGGCGGTTCGTCGGGTTGTCGACGATGGACCGGGACACGCTGGCCGGGATCGGACCCGACACCGAGGACCTGTACCGGGACCTCTGGAAGCGGCAGCTGGCCGACGGGAAGGCGGTCCTGGTCCCGTTCTCCGGTCTCGCCATCGACACCGGTACGCCGACCGACCTGCTCGCCGCGAACCTGGTCGAGTCCGGCGGGCGCACCGTCGCCGAGCCGGGCGTGTCGGTCACCGGTACGGCCGAGCAGTGCCTGCTGCTCGCCGGCGCCGACGTGCCGGCCGACGAGCGGCTGCGGCTCTGCATCGTCGACGGCCGGTGGCGGTTCGACGCGCAGGCCTCCTCGATCGACCCGATCGACCCGATCGACCCGGGCTGACGCGTTCGGCCGCGACCGGGCCGGCCGCTCTTCGCCGGGGGCTCGATAACCTCGCAGGCTTGCCCGAACCCGTATCCACCACCACCCGCTCGGCGGACCACCGATGACGCGCCGGCTGATCGCGTTCGACCTCGACGACACGGTGACCGTGTCGAAGTCGAAGGTCTCCGACGGCATGGCGCAGTGCGTGAGCGACCTGCTGCGGCGGTTCGACGTGGCGATCATCTCCGGCGGCAAGTTCGGCCAGTTCAAGGACCAGCTGATCGACCACCTGTCGCTCGACGACGAGGCCCGAGCCCGGCTGCACATCCTGCCCACCTCGGGCACCCGGTACTACCGCTATCACGCCGACGGGGCGGAGTGGCTGCCCGAATATGTCGAGGACCTGTCCGAGGAGGAGAAGGCGACGATCATCTCGGTCCTGGTCGAGGCGGCCGCCGCGCTCGACCTCGCCGAGGCGAAGACGTACGGGCCGGTCATCGAGGATCGCGGCAGCCAGATCACGTATTCGGCGCTCGGCCAGCTCGCGCCGCCCGAGCTGAAGTACCAGTGGGACCCGCAGGCGACCAAGAAGCGCGCGCTGCGCGACTGGGCCGCGCCGAAGTTGCCGAACATGTCGGTGCGGATGGGTGGGAGCACGTCGGTCGACGTCACCCGGATCGGCGTCGACAAGTCCTACGGGATGCGGCGGCTGATCGAGCTGAACGGCCTGCGGATGGAGGACGTGCTGTTCTTCGGCGACCAACTCGGAGAGGGCGGCAACGACCACCCCGTGCTCGAGTTGGGGATCGAGTGCATCTCGGTCCGCAACTGCGAAGAGACCGAAGTCGCCATCCGGGCGATCCTCGCCGCGTGCTGACGCCACAGCGCGGCGCCTCGCCGAGCGAGGGGCAACCGGGGGTCGCCGGTCGACCGCCGACCCGCTCGGCGACGCGGCCCGGCGCAGTCGCGAGCGGTACAGTGCTGCCGATGTGCCGCTGTGCGGAGGACCGCGATGGTGATGTCGTGATCGCCGCCGATCCGTGGAGTCCGGGGCGGCCGACGATGCACGCGCTCGCCGGCGTCGGTCGGGCGACAGCGCCGGCAGCATGACCTCGCTGCGACCCGACGAGGTCATCACCAGTAAGTCGAACCCGCTGGTCAAGGACATCGTCGGCATCCGCCGTTCCGCTCGCCGGCGGCGCGACGAGCAGGTGACGCTCGTCGAGAGCTACAAGATCCTCGCGCTGGCGCTGGAGAGCGGCAACATCCCGCTGGTCGTGCTGTACGACCCGGTCCACATGAGCGAAGAGGATCGGGAGATCCTCGAGCGGGCGAGCACCCTGGGCGGCCGGGTCCGGGCCGCAACGACCGCCGTGTTGGCCTCGGCCTCGGTGCGTGAAGGACCGATGGGCTGCGTCGCGTCGGTCCATCTGGTCGAGCGACGGCTCGACGACGTCGTCCTCAGCGAGGTGCCGCTGGTGCTCGCGGTCGAAGGCCTCGAGAAGCCCGGCAACCTCGGGGCGCTGGCCCGCACGGCGAGCGCGGCCGGTGCCGATGTGATGATCACCGCCGACTCGCAGACCGACATCTTCTCCCCCGCCACCGTCCACGCCTCACTCGGCTCGGTGTTCGAACTGCCCGTCGTGCGGTGCACGAGCGACGAGGCGCTGTCATGGCTGCGCGATCACAGGATCGAGGTCGTCGCGACCTCGCCGGGCGCCGACCGCTACTACTTCGAGATCGATCTCGCCCAACCGGTTGCGATCGCCGTCGGCAACGAGCACCGCGGCCTCGGCGATCGCTGGCTCGAGGCCGGGACGCTGGCGTTGATCCCGATGAGCGGACCGATGAACAGCCTCAACGCGACGACCGCCGGCGGGATCGTGCTGTTCGACGCCGTCCGTCAACGGATGGTCGCCGGCGGTTCCCCCCCGACGCCCTGATCGGCTCCGGCCCCACGGCCGATCGGGTCGATGGTGTGGGCTGTTCGGGAGCCCCGCGTCGCGAGCACCGACGCCGCATCACGCAGCGCGGCGGTACTTGAAAAGGCCCTTGCGCGCGGAGCTGTCCCGCGAGCCCATCCGGTAGAGGAACTGATCCGTCGCAGGTCGCGTGTGGGGTCCGACGCTCGCACCGACTCGCGTCGACAGCCAGCTCAGTAGATGCCGCGCGGGACGAAGTCGCCGTCGAACCCACCGATCGCGACCAGCGCCCAGTGCTGGGGCCGATCAACGAAGGCGAGGCTCCGAGCGATGACGTTCGCGAGGTGGCTGCCCATCGAGGCGTCGTCGATGCGGATGATCTCGACGGTGTTGACGAGGTCGGTCTCGAAGGCCCGGTTGGCACGGTTCTCGTTGCCGATGCGCTTGGTCCCGCCCGGCACCTCGGCGAACAAACCGAGATCCTGCTGGACCGAGCGGCCCGGCCGGTCGGTCCACGCGAGCACGAAGACGAGCGGTCCGGGGCGTGCGACCTCGACCTCGAACCGTCGCCGGAGCCCGGTCCGGTCGAAGGCGAACCCCGCGTGCACCCCGGTCCACGTGTCGATGAACGCTAGTCGTCGCTCCCCGTTCGGAAGAGAACCCGCGAGATCGATGCGACCGAACCCTTGGTCGGGGTTTGGGACGCCGCGCCCTTCGATCATGGCGTCGGGGCCGTCGAGCCAACGCGCGCCGGCGATGAGGGTCGCCTTGACGAGGGCGGCGCTCGGCTCGTGACCGGCGGCCACGAAGTACTGACGGACGATCGCAGCGGCGCCGGACACGATCGGGGCAGCCATCGACGTCCCCGACATCATGCCGTAGCGACCTCCCGGCCCAAGGGCTTCAAACGCCGTGTCGGGCGCTCGACTCGAGCGAACCGACATGATGCAGGTGCCGGGGGCGACGACGTCGGGCTTGATCCGCTCGTCGTCGCACGGCCCGCGACTCGAGAAGCCAGCCAGCCGTTCCGGATCGCCTGCGATCAGCTCGTCGGCGGTCGGCGGGTCGGGGAACTCGAGCGGCCAGCGCTGACGGTGCGTCACCACCGTCGCCCGGTCGGACCGGCTGGCGCCGACGCTGATCGCGTTCTTGGCCGTTGCCGGCGAGGTGACCGAGTAGTGGTCCGGGTAGCCCGGCGGAGCGATGACGGGGCGGGCGGCGTTGCCTGCGTTGCCTGCGGCGATCACCACCACCATGTCGGGATGCAGGTCGACGAACTCGTCGATCTGCACCGCACGAGTATCGTACGCGCCCTTCACGAACGCACCCCAGCTGTCGTTGTGCACCCGCGCCCCTTGCGCGTAGGCGTCGTCGAGCAACTCGGCGGTGTCTGCGGGGAGGCCGCTCAGCGGCGCGGCCGGCCCGCCGTAGAGCGACTGGAACCAAAGTCGCGCGCCCGGAGCTACACCGTTCAGCACACCGCCGGAGGCAGCGCCGTTGCCGGCGATCGTGCCGGCGACGTGGGTTCCATGCCCGTCCGGGTCGCTCACGTCGCCCGCCCCACCGCCGAGCGTCGGCCGGCCGTACGCACGGGAACCCAGGATCTGACCGGCGAGATCGGGATGCTGCTCGTCGATGCCGGTGTCGGCGACAGCGATCACCTGGCCGCTCCCGTCGAGGGGCGAGTTGCCGGCGCCCGTAAGGGGAAGGCCGATCAGCGGTCGGGCGTGATCGACCTGCAGGTCGGGCTCGACGTGTTCGACGACCGAGACGACGCCCGGGAGATGGGGCACCCGGCCCAACACGTCGTCGGACGGGTCGGCCTCGAAGCGGATGACGCGCGTAGAGATCCGCTCGTAGCGCTGACCCGCGTCGTCCAACGAGGCCGCCGTCCGCTCCGTCCACTTCTCACCGGCGGTCACGATGTCCCAGGAGGGGGGTGCGGCGGCAAGGTCTGATGGCGGCACACCGAGCTCGAGTGGTGGCGCGGTGCGGAGCGGGAGCGGGGCGGCGAAGTCGCCGGCGTGTCGCTCGACATCGACCACGCCGGGCGTCGCGACGAGGGCATCGGCGGTCGCCGTCGTGCCGACGACGATGTAGCGGAAGCGTCCGATCGCCTCGAGGACGGTCCCATCAGCGGACGAGATCGCGTCGCGCAGCTGCTCACCGAGTGGGCGGTCGAGGGTGACCCGCCAGTTCACCTCGTCCCCCGGCTGGGGCGTCGGGGGTTCGTCGATGGCGATCGTCTGGGTGTCGAGCCCGAGGCTCCGCCGGGCCACGGAGGCGGATTCCGATCCGGGGACGGCTTCGTCGAGCAGCTCGACGACGATGCCCTGGTCGCGGAGCCGGTCGACATCGGCATCGTCGAGGTAGCCGACCTGAAAGGCCTCGGTGACCTCGACCGCGTCGATGGCGCTGCCCACCTTGCCCATCTCCTCTTCGTGCATCGGGTACGCGATCACGCGTCGTCTGGCCATGGCTGATCTCCTTTTCGTGGTGCACCGTAGGTGGTGAACGCCGCCCAGGCGTCGGGTCCGATCCCGTCGACGCGAGCGCAGAACCGTGCGCGGGCATGCGCGAACGCCTCGCCGCAGCCGAGCTCATCGGCGACGGGGAGGAGCGGGTCGAGCGAGGCGGCGATCTCCGCCCGGGACGTCCGCCGCATCCGGTCGGCTGCGGCGTGGAGGGCGGCGCAGGGATTCCGGCCGGGGAGCGCGGCGTAGAACGCCGACATCAGGGCGAGCGTGGCGAAGTCGTCGACCGGCCAGAGCGAGGCCACGACCTGCGCTGACCCGGCGACCAGCGCGTGGCCGGCGATGCCGGTGCGGTCGTCGGTCACCGACGGGTCGGCGAGCGCCGACTCGCACGCCGAGAGGACGGTGAGGTGGGCGGCGCTGAGGTCGAACAGACCGAGCAGGGCCCGCGGCGACACCACCCCGCGCTCGGTGTCGAACACGCCCTCCCCGCGGCCGGGAAGCGCGAGCTGGAGCCCACTCCGGCCTGGAACACCGGGGCGGTACCGGCCGTGGACGGCGAGGTGGACAGTGTCGGCGCCGCCCACCGCGCCGGCCGTGGCGACCGGGGTCGCCCCGTCGCCGGCAAGCACGGTGCCGCGACGCCAACAGGCGACCATCGCGCCCTCAAGGCCCATGAGCGGGGCGCCGCCGTCGGGGATGGCGACCGATGCGTGGCGGTGCGTCGCCGGTCGCAGCGGAGCGGCCGGGTCGTGGAGGGCGAGTGCGGGAAGGACGCTGATCGGGCCGACGTCATCGGTGAGGGTGCGACCGTCCTCGGCCATCGCCGAGCCGAGCGGCAGCGCGTGCAACTCACGGTGGGGGATGATCACCCGGTGGGCGCCGCCGAGCAGATCGAACATCTCGCGCAGGTCCCGACCGAACGCCTCGTGGAGATCGCTCAACGCCTGCGCGAGCGCCGCCTCCCAGCGATGGAGCCCGTCGGCACCGAGCAGATCGACGCGCGCCCGGGCCAGCGGGTCGACGACGGCACGCCCGAGCTCGGCGTGGGTCGGGTGCGACAAGAAACGACTCGCCGTGCCGGCCGGTCCGACCCCGGCGATCCCGATGCCGTCGACCCCGATCGTGAGCGAGACGACCGCGCCGTCGGCGGCGACGATCGCGTCGAGGCGCTCGTCGAGTGCCGGGATCCGGCGAACCGGCACGACGCGCTGGAGGAGGCGGTACTCGAGTTGCGCGCGTAGCTCGCGTCGACGGTCCTGGGCGGCACGGATGGCTCCGGCTGCGCGCGCCCGCTCGGGATCGCCGGGGCCGAGGCCGGTCATCGCCGCCGCCGCCGCATCCTCGGCGTCCACGGTGTCGCGGATCGCGCTCACCAGCCCGTCGCGCACCTCCGGCGCGACCACCGACCCCGAGCTCCCGGCGTATCCGAGGAGGTCACCCAACACCGCCGCCTTGCCCGCCTCGCCCCGGAGGACAGCCCCGCGGTGGTCGCCCGCCCGGGCGGCCGACCTCGCGGCGCGGACGTCGAGCTCGGATCGCACCGCGCGATAGCCGACCTCGGCGGCTGGATCGCGGTGGAATGCCGCCGTCTCGTCGCGCGCCGCTACCGCGCGGTCGAGCCAGCGGTCGGCGTGGTCGGTGGCCCCGTCGTTCCACAGCGCCTGGGCGGCGAGCGTCGGAAGGTCGACGCGCATGTCGGCGGTCGGCTGCAGCGCGTCGAACGTCGAGTAGATCTGCTCAAGCTCGGCGTCGGCGTCGTCGAGGTCGCCCGACTCGGCGCGGATGATGGCCCGGGTGGTCCTGGCGTGGGCTCGATGCCGCGCCCACTCCAGCTCGTCGATGCCGGCGGGGGCTGGACTGCTCAGGACGGTGACGAGCTCGTCGGCCACGGCGGCGGCTTCGTCGCGGCGATCGAGCAGCCGCAAGGCCGTGGCCCGGATGGTGGCGACGTAGCGCCACCGGAGGGGGTCGGCCGTGGCGTCGATCCGGACGTCGCGCAGGACGTCAAGGGCAACGTCGGGCCGGTGTTGCTGGGCCGCGAGGTCGGCGCGCTCGGGTGCGAGGCGCGCGAGCCCGCCGGGGTCGCGATTGCGGCTCAGGCGCTCGACCACGAGCGAGGCCTCGTCGAGGAAGTGTTCCTCCAGCAGCATCGAGAGCAGGGCCTCTCGCAGGCCGTCGGCGGGCACGTGATCGCCGACGTCGTCGAACGCCTCGATCGCCGCTCGGAGGACGGGCAGCGCCTCGGGGCCGCCCGCCGGTTGGGCGTTGGACCTGATCGCCCACCCGGCCGCCACACTCGCGGCCTGCCGGAGCTCGTCGTCCCAGTCGCGTGACCCGGGGTCGATCCGGCGCCGGATCGTCGCGGCGGACCGCAGCTCGCGCAGCCCGTCGGCGAACCGTCCACCCGGTTCGGCCAGCTCGGCCCGGGCGGCGTGGTGGTGGAGCCATCCGACGAGCGGCGGATCGATCGACTCGATGTCGAACTCGATCGCCACCCGGAGCGCGTCAGCGACGATCGCGGCGACGTCGTCCGGCTGCCCGACGAGCCGGGCGGCGAGGGCCTCCGAGCTGCGGACGTGGACAAGCGCGGCTCGGCGCCCGACGGCTGGATCGCCGGTCCGACGCGCCGCCAGCAGTCCGATCGCCGTCGCGGTGTTGCCGACGGCGATCGGTACCGTCGTCGATTCGAGCCAGTCGAGACCCTCGTCCACGACCGCCGGGGTCAGCTGATCAGCGGAGCAGAGCTCGGCGAGCCGTCGGCTCGCCTCGGCGTAGACGGCGGATGCGGAGGCTGGGTCGGCCGCAATCGTCGTCGTGGCGGCGGCGACGATCCCGGCGAGCGGCCCCACACCTCGCCCCTCAGGGCACCGTGCCGATCTGCGCCAGCGTCGACGTGTGGAACAGGTCGCGCGGCGTGACGAAGTTGGCGTTGGTCGACAGAGTGCCCTTGAGGAACTGGACAAGGTCACCGAGCCCGAGCCCCATCGGCGCGGGAGCCTGCGGATCCCGCGCCTGCTGGAGTCGTGCAGCGGCGTGGCCGAATCGGAGGGCCGCGAGCGTGATCTGGTCGTCGGTGACCTCCTCGGCCGGCGCCGACGCCGCCATCGGCGCGGGCGTCGTCGGATCCTGCTCGGCGAAGAAGGCGGCAAGCAGCCCCTCGAGCTCGAAGGTCGACCGCTCCGCGATCGCCGCCGGATCCTCGAGCGGGCCGGTCGGGAGCGACATCGGCACGGTCGGCGCCGGGCGTTGCTCGAGCCAGGCCAGCAGGATCTCGGTGTCGTCACCTGGCATGCCGACGCCGGCGAGATCGGGTGTTCCGCCCGGGAGCAGGTCGAAGCCGGTCTCCCGGTAGCACCGGTACACGTACTCGGAGCAGATCATCAGGTCAGCGCCCTTGTCGATCAAGCTGTTGAGGAGGTCGGCGGCCGATTCCAGTACGCGGCGGACGACCTTCCGGAAGATGCGATTGCTGATCGGGATGCGGCGGGTGAGGCACAGCGCTGCGAGCAACATGATCTGCTGGTAGGCGTAGAACACGCCACTGGCCTCGTACTCGGCTGCACGCCGGGCCGCAGCGGCGGGGTCGCCCCCCGTCGGACGAAACACCCAGGTCGTCTCGTTGTTCCCCACGCCGACGGCGATCGGAGCCGTGTCGAGCCCGTGACCGGTGGCCTCGGCGAGGGTGGTCGCGTCGAGTGCGATCGCGGCGTGGTTGACCTCACCTCCGTCGAGGAACCGGATCGCCTTGGACACGAAGCCATTGCCACGGAACAGGAGGACGTCGCCGGTTTGAATGTTCATGACTACCCCTTTCGCAGCGGCGTACACGAGCAGCAGAGCGGCTGCCCCTGCGCGACCGTTCGCTCCGAGGTTAACCGATCCCAGAACCCGCCTCGTCAGCCACGACCCGCGGCGACTGCGGCCGGGCTGGGGCGACCTCGCCATGACCGCCGGCTCGATAGCAGCATTCGCCTTTGCCTGGGAATGCTGGGCGTTCGTGCCAAGCCTGTGCCTGGACCGGCCCATCCGTGGGGCTTCGTGGTGGGCGAGGGGGGACTTGAACCCCCACGAGGTTTCCCTCACTGGCACCTGAAGCCAGCGCGTCTGCCAATTCCGCCACTCGCCCGAGTGGGAGGCTGAACGTTAGCGGAGCGAACCGGGCTTGCCCACCAACGGTTCCGACCACCGCCAGCGCAACCGCGTACCGCGCACCACGACCCGATCCAGCCTGGGTGCCGGGTCTACTGGGTGACCGAGCCGGGGGGTGGGAGCTGGATGGCCTGGGAGACCTCGACGTCGTCGACGCCGTCAATCGCCTTCAACGACTCGAGGTTGGCCGATCTACTCGTGCCGACGATCTGGCCGATGAAGTCGAGGACCTGGGTCACGGCCAGCCCCGACTCCTCGAGCTGGTCCTTGATCCGCGACACGTCGGCGGCTGCGGCGCTGTCGTTCAACGTGACGATGACGGTCGTCGGGCTTTGCGTGTCGTCGCCGCCGGCATCGCTCCCGGCGGTGGACTCTCGCGGTGACTCGGGCATCAGACGAACTCCGTTCTCAGCGCCGATGCTACTCCCGACCCGACGCCCGCCGAGGTCGCGATCAGGCCTGGACGAGCCCGTTGCCGACGTCGGATCTCGGAAGCGGCAGCCGACGAGCCCGGCTCCGCATCTCGCGGTACAGGTCCAGCCCGCGGAACCGCTTGGACTCCTCCGCGATCAACGCCGCGATGCCGGCCACGTGCGGGGTCGCCATGCTCGTGCCGCCGATCCGCTTCAAGCGGATCGGCATCGGCCAACTCGACAGCACGTCGACGCCGGGACCGGCGAAGTTGATCTCGCCACCGCCGGGGTTCATGCCCCGGTTCGAGAAGTAGGCGATCCGCAGGAACCGGTCGACGGCGGCGACGGCGGCGATCGAGCTGGCGTTCGCCGGGCTGGACACCGGGACGGTCACGTTCGGGCGGGAGCTGTCGTTGCCGGCCGCCGCCACGATCAGCGTGCCCGCAGCGAGGGCTCGGCGCCCAGCGGTCTGGTAGTTGGTCTGCGGAGGCTCGCCGGGACGGACTCGACGGCCGAGCGACATCGACACGATCTCGCACTTGTTCTGCACCGCCCAGTTGATGCCCGCCAGGATGTTGGCGTCACCGCCGCTCCCCGCATTGCTCAGCACCTTCCCGACGAAGATCTCCGCGCCCGACGCGATCCCGTAGCGGGGACCCACGCCGGGACGGACCGGCCCGCAGGAGGTGCCGATGCAGTGCGTGCCGTGGCCGTGGCCGTCCTGCACTGACTCGCCGGTGATGAACGACTTGGTCCGCAGGGTGCGTCCGGCGAAGTCCGGGTGATGGAGGTCGAAGCCGGTGTCGAGCACGGCGACCTTGATGCCCGCGCCGGTGGGTCGCACTTTGAGCGCTCGCGTCGCCTTCAGCCCCCACGTCGAGCTCGCTGTGTCGACGAACGCGGCCGCGGCGGCCTCGATAGCCGCCGCCTCGGCCGCCGCGCCGGCGTCGCCCGCGAGCAGCCCCCGGGAGAGGTGATCCACGGCGTCCCGATAGCCGCGGAGGTACGCCGTGGAGACTCCCCCGCCGGCTCCGAGGCCATCTCCGGGCTCGGTCGACCCGTCGTCGTCGGACCCTCCTCCGACCGGCAAGTCGTCGTCGAGATCCTCGTCGTAGGCGTAGACGACGTACTCCGGCTCGACGATCACGTTCTCCGTCGACGACGGCGTGACCGCCGCCATCGCGGCCATCTGGTCAGGGTCGCCCGTCATCACCGCGATCCCGAGCTCGTCGAACACGTGAGCGTCACCCGACTCGGCCTCGGCCATCGAGTATTCGTCACCGAAGTCGGCGGCGTGACTGACCGCCGCGACGCCGGCCCGCTTCTTCATCGCGGCCAGCGCGCTGGTCACGCCCTTGGTCGACGTGTCGACGAACGTGACGATCATCCGTCCGGTGGTCTGCACCCCGAACTCCGACGGCGGTTCGAGTGTGGGCGCTTCATCCGGCTCCAGCGCGGTGGCGGTTTTCGGGGACTTCCGTTGGTTCGAGGCGGCCATAGCTCGTCCTTCCTGCACACGTGGCGGTGTCGCCAACCTACTCCTCCCGAGCGTGGTCGTGAAGCCCCGCTCGGTGGTGTCCGGTCGCCAAGGTCAGGGTCCGCCGACGACGCCATCCGCGGCACGGCCAGTAACCTCGCACCCCACCATGGGATTGCAATCCATCGAACGGCGCCTAGAGCGTATGGTCGAGGGCGTGTTCCGCCGTTCCCGTGGATCGATCCGCCCGATCGAGCTCGGTCGCCGTCTCGTGCGCGAGATGGACGACAACCGCTCGGTCGACGTCAAGGGCCGCCGCATCGTGCCCAACGACTTCACCGTGCTCCTGAGCGCGCCCGACCTGGCGAGCTTCAACGACATCGAGGACGCGCTCACGACCGAGCTCGCCGAGGCCGCCCGAGAGTACGCCCGCGAGGAGGGCTACCACTTTATGGGTCCGGTCGTGGTCCAACTCCTGGTCGACAACAGCCTGAGGGTGGGCCGGTTCGGGATCGCGTCCCAGCTCAAGCAGGCGAGCGGCGGCCTCGGTGCCGGCTCGCTCGTGCTGCCCAGCGGTGAGCGGGTCGCGCTCGGCGAGCGGACGACGACCGTCGGCCGCCTTCCCGACTGCACGATCAGCATCAACGACAGCAACGTCAGCCGCAACCACGCCGAGATCCGCCCCGGCACCAACACCTACATCGTCGTCGACCTCGGCTCGACCAACGGCACGATGGTCAACGGCTCACGGATCACCGCCGAACACCGGCTGGCCGACGGCGACATCATCAGCTTCGGCGCAACCCACGTCCGATTCGAGGCGTCCTGAGCCGGCCGGCGACATCATGGCGGCGAGTGCGTCCCCGATCCGACGTCTGACATGACCGATCAAGTCCTCAACATCTTGAAGCTCGTCCTGCTCGGGATGCTCTACCTCTTCTTCGCCCGCGTGCTGTGGGCGGTCTGGAGCGAGGTTCGCACGCCGCGCGGTCGTCCGATCGCCAACGCCCGCCAGGCACCACCGCAGCGCCAGCCGGCATCGACCCCCCACGCACCGACGGCCCCGACCGGCAGGCCACCCGCGCCGAGCGCGGCCCGGCGCCCCCCGAAGGGCAAGCGGGGCAAGGCGGCCCGCCTCGTCGTGCTCGAACCGCGCCAGCGGCGGGGCCAGACGTTCGCCCTGCAGGGCGAGCTCACGCTCGGACGCGACCCGAGCTGCTCGATCCCGATCGAGGACGATTCCTACGTGTCGACGCTCCACCTGCGCTTCTACGACTACGAAGGCCAGCCGATGGTCGAGGACCTCGGATCGACCAACGGGACCTTCCTCAACGGCAACAAGCTGCGCGGCACCAAGCTGCTCCACCCCGGCGACCGCATCCAGGTCGGCACCAACGTGATCGAGGCGCAGTGACGCGCCCGGAGGTCGGACATGGCTGAGCTGCGATGGGGCGCCGCCACCGATCCCGGCCGCATCCGCCCGCAGAACGAGGACAATCTCCTCGTCACCGACGGCGTGTTCGTCGTCGCCGACGGCATGGGCGGCCACGAGGCCGGCGAGATCGCCAGCGAGCTCGCGGTCGACCACATCGCCGACGCGCTCAGCGACACCGGCCTGCCGAGCGCCCGCCAGTTCGTCGACATCATCAACGGCGCCAACGGCGTGATCTTCCGCGCCGCGGTGACCGACCCGAGCCGGCACGGCATGGGCACGACCGTCACGGCGATCGCGGTCATCGCCGATCCGCTCGCCGGGCGCGGCGCCCCCAACATCAACCCCCACGATCCCGCCGCCAACGACCCAGGGGGAGCCACCGACACCGAGGTCCCCGGCGACGTCACGCCGGTCGTGCCCGCCCTGCCCTCCGAGGCGCTCGTGCTCGCCAACGTCGGCGACTCGCGCACCTACCTGTTCCGCCACAAGCGCCTGCGGCGGGTGACGGTCGATCACAGCTACGTCCAGGAGCTCGTCGCCACCGGCCACATCGACGACGCCGAGGCGCGCAACCACCCGCGGCGCAACATCATCACTCGAGCTCTCGGGATCGAGCCCGACGTCAAGGTCGACTGGTGGACACTGCCGCTGATCCGCGGCGACCGGTTCCTCCTGTGCAGCGACGGCCTGGTCGACGAGGTCGACGACGTGGACATCGCGGCGACGCTGGTGATCGAGGAGAACCCCCAGACCGCCGCCGAACGCCTCGTCGACAAGGCCAACGAGGCGGGTGGACGCGACAACATCACCGTCATCGTCCTCGACGTTCTCGAGGGCGACGAACCGCCCGACCCGACACAGGAGATCGACGTCGTCCCGACCTGGGCCGACGACCGCGCCGACCCGACGCCCGCCGGCACGCTGGAGATCGACGCCGACGCGGCAGCGCTGCCGCCGCCACCATTCCCACCTCCTGCAGCCGAGCCCACCCCGCGCAAGCGCCGTCTGCTGCGGTTCCTCGCCGTCTTCGGCGTCGCCGCACTGCTCGTCGCCGGGTTCGTCGTGTTCGCCGCCTGGGCCCGGAGCGGCTACTTCGTCGCGTTCGACGACAGCGACCAGGCGATCATCTACCGGGGTCGCAACGGGGGCGTCCTCTGGTTCGAACCGACGACGGAGTCCGAGGGCGGGCCGACCCGCGAGCAGCTCTCCGACGAGGCCGTGGCCGAGGTCGAGGCCGAGCCCGAGTTCGGGTCGCGCGCCGCCGCCGAACGCTTCATCAGCGAGCTGGAGCCGGCCGCAGCTCCCGCCGACGCCGAACCGACCGCGACCACCACGACCACGACCACGACCACCACCACCACCACACCGCCCGCGACGACCGTCGTCCCGACCAGCTCCGGGCCATGAGCGACCTGCGCGTCGCGCTCGAGGCCGACGCCCGCCGGCAGGCCGACTCCCCGATCGCCCGCAGCCGGCGCACCACCGAACTGACGCTCGTCGTGATGGCCGCACTGATCACCGGCGCGGCCTACACGATCGCCGCGTTGGGCACGAACGCGGAGATCCCGCCCGGGATCGTCGTCTTCGTCGCGTTCCTCCTCGGCCTGCTGCTGTTCGCCCACCTCGTCGTGCGCTACGTCGCCCGCGGCTCGGACGGCACGCTGCTGCCGCTCGCCGCCCTGCTGCACGGGATCGGGTTCGTGATGATCACGCGGCTCGACGACCGCCTGGCCGGCCTCCAGGCGACGTGGAGCCTGATCGGCATCGGGGTTTTCGTCACCACCCTGCTCGTCGTCCAGCGCGCCACCGACCTCGCCCGCTACCGATGGCTGCTGTTCTTCGGCGGCGCGGGCCTGCTGCTGCTCCCGATGGTCCCCGGGCTCGGCACCAACATCAACGGCGCCCGGATCTGGGTCAGCGTCGGCCCGATCAACTTCCAGCCCGGCGAGTTCGCCAAGATCGCCCTCGCCATCTTCTTCGCCGCCTACCTCGCCGACCGGCGGGAGTTGATCGCCGCGTCGACGTGGAAGGTCGGCCCGCTCCACCTCCCCGAGCCGCGCTACATCGCCCCGATCCTCGTCGCGTGGGGGTTCGCGGTCGTCGTGATGGTCGGTGAGCGGGACCTCGGTTCGTCGCTGCTGTTCTTCACGCTGTTCGTCGTGATGATGTGGGTGGCGACCGAGCGGATCGGCTACCTGCTGCTCGGCGCGGTGCTGTTCGCCGGCGCGGCGTGGTTCTCGTGGACCCAGTTCAGCCACGTGCAGACCCGCGTCGACATCTGGCTCGACCCGTGGTCGCGTTCGCTCGACCGCGGCTATCAGATCGTGCAGTCGCTGTACGGGCTCTCCGACGGCGGGCTCTCCGGCACGGGCCTCGGTCGAGGGAACCCCAACCAGGTACCCGAGGCGCAGAACGACTTCATCTTCGCGTCGATCGGCGAGGAGCTCGGCCTGATCGGCGCGTCGGCGATCCTGATGTCGTACCTGCTCCTCGTCGGGGCCGGCCTGCGGACCGCGCTGCGCAGCGAGCGACCGTTCGAAAAGCTGCTCGCGGTCGGGCTGACGACGATCGTCGGCGTCCAGGCGTTCATCATCATCGGCGGCGTGATCAAGGTCGTCCCGCTGACCGGCATCACCCTGCCGTTCGTCAGCTACGGCGGCTCGTCGCTGATCGCCAACTACATCCTGCTCGCGCTGCTGATCCGGGTGTCGGACTCCTCGGCGCGCCGCTTGGGGGAGCTGCCCGACGACCTGACGATCGGCGAGCGTTGGCGGGCGGCACAGCTCCGACGCCAGCAACGGCGCGCCGAGCGGCGGGGCGGGGCGATCGCCGGGGTGCCCGGAGCGGAGTCGTGAACCGCCAGATCCGCCAGCTCGCGCTCGGGCTGATGGCCTGCTACCTCGCCCTGTTCGTCGCGCTCAACTACTGGCAGGTCGGGCGCAAGCAGGAGCTCGACGCCCGGTTCGACAACACGCGGGCGGTGTTGCGCGAGTACAACAAGCCGCGTGGCCCGATCGTCACCGCCGATGGCGTGGTCGTCGCCCGGTCGATCAGCAACGGTCCGGACGCCGAGTACGAGTTCGCCCGCGAGTACCCGGCCGGTGACCTGCTGTCGAACGTCACCGGCTACTTCACGCTCAACTTCGGTTCCAGCCAGGTCGAGCGGGAGTACGGCGACGTCCTGACCGGGTCGACCGCCGCCCAACAGATCCGAGGCCTGGGCGACCTGCTCGGCGGCGACGTCGACAACTCGGGCAGCGTGCAGCTCACGATCCGTCACGACGTGCAGAACATCGCCAAGTTCTTCATGGGCGGGCGGCAGGGCTCGGTCGTCGTCATCGACATCGAGACCGGTGCGGTCATCGCGATGTGGAGCAACCCGGCCTACGACCCGAACACCTTCGTCAACGCCGACTTCGACGTCGCGCAGGAGGTGATCAGCGATCTCCAGCAGGCCGATGGCAACCCGCTGCTCGCCAACGCGTACCAGGAGCGCTACATGCCCGGCTCCACGTTCAAGATGATCACGACCGGCATCGGACTGGAGGCCGGGGTCCTCACGCTCGACTCCGAGTTCGACCGCGTGCGCGAGTGGGTGCCACCGCAGACGACCGACCCGATCCAGAACTACCGCGGGAGCCAGTGCGGCGGCGACCTCGCCGAGGTCTTCCGACGGAGCTGCAACATCCCGTTCGCCCAGACCGCGGTCCTGCTCGGCCCGACCAACATGGTCGCCGGTACACGGGCCTGGGGGCTCGACGAGGAGATCCCGATCGATCTGCCACGCCCGGCGGCCAGCACGTTCGGCGACACGACCGACCTCGACCAGAACCTTCCGCTGCTCGCGATCCGCGGGTTCGGGCAGAACGAGGACCAGATGGTGCCGCTGCACATGGCGATGGTGGCCGCGGCGATCGCCAACGGCGGCCGGATGATGAAGCCCTACGTCGTCGAGGCCACCTTCGACCACCAGCAACGGCAACTCGAGCGGACGCAACCGTCGGTGTGGAAGACGCCGCTGTCGCCGGAGAACGCGGCGATCCTCACCGACCTCATGATCGGCGTCGCCGAGAGCGGCACGGCGAGCTGCTGCATCGGCCTCGAGGGCGGGATCCCCGTCGCGGCCAAGACCGGCACCGCCGACCTCGGGCTCGGAACGGACGTCGACCTCGTCCACGCCTGGATCACCGCCTTCGCCCCGGCCGACGACCCCAAGTACGCAATCGCCGTCGTGCTGACCAACCTCGAGTCGACCCCCGCCGAAGCGGCGACGGGCGGGCGCCTCGCCGGCCCGGTCGCCAAGGGCGTCCTCGACTACCTGCTCACCGGCGACGGTGCCGGGTGACCCCCTGGCGGGTGAGCCGGTGCGGGCCACGCCAGTTCCCGATGTGGGGCGACGGCCATCGGCGCCTACCCGTCGGTAGCATTGAGCGCCGCCTGATCACCGGATCGGGCCGAGGTATCCAGTGACGAACAATGGCGAGACCACGGTCATCAACGACCGTTACGAGATCCACAAGCGGATCGGGCGCGGCGGCATGGCCGACGTCTTCTCCGCGCGCGATCTCCTGCTCGACCGCCAGATCGCCGTCAAGGTGCTGTTCCCCGAGTACGCCACCGACCCGAACTTCGTCGAGCGGTTCCGGCGCGAGGCGCAGGCGGCCGCCAACCTGTCCCACCCCAACATCGTCAACGTCTACGACTGGGGCAAGTACGAGGGCACCTACTTCATCACGATGGAAGAGGTCCAGGGCCGGACGTTGGCCGAGATCCTCAAGACCAACAAGCAGCTCACCGCCAAGCAGGCCGCCGAGATCTCCAGCGAGGTCGCCGCGGCCCTCGGCTTCGCTCACGAGAACGGGGTCGCCCACCGCGACATCAAGCCGGCCAACATCCTGATCGGCTCCAACGGCCAGGTGAAGGTCGCCGACTTCGGGATCGCCCGGGCGATGAACAGCCCGACCGAGTCGAACCTCACCCAGGTCGGATCGGTGATGGGCACGGCCACCTACTTCTCGCCCGAGCAGGCCCAGGGCGCCCAACCGGACCCCCGCTCCGACCTCTACTCGCTCGGCATCGTGATGTACGAGATGGTCGCCGGTCGACCACCGTTCACCGGCGAGAACCCGGTCAGCATCGCCTACAAGCAGGTCCACGATGCACCCCAGCCCCTGGTGCAGATCGTCGCCGACGTGCCCCGCTCGTTCGAGGCGATCGTCGCCAAGCTGCTCGCCAAGGACCCCAAGCTGCGCTACCCGAGCGCCGGAGCGCTGCGCGACGACCTGCGCCGGTTCCGCAACGACGAACCGGTCCAGGCGCTCGCCGCAGCGGCCAGCGCCCGCAATCGCGCCGGAGCGGCAGCAGCCGGTGCTGCAGCGACGACGCTGACCCCGTCGATCGGGCCGGCGAGCGGCGCGGTCGGCGCGGTACGACCCCAGTCGGCGACGGTCCCGTCGTCGGGGATGATGGAGGCCGGCTACCCGACCGGTGCGTCGGCCGACGCGATGTACTACGACACGACGGGCTCGCGCACCGGCTGGTACGCCCTCGCTGCGTTCCTCGCGCTGATCGCCCTCGTCGTCGGCGGCGTACTGCTGTTCCAGGCGCTGAGCGAGAATCCGACGATCGCCGAGCCGACGACGTTGACGCTCGCCGACTACACCGACCCGCCGCAACCGCTGTCGGTCGTCATCGCCGATCTCGAACGGCTCGGACTCAACTACGACGCGATCGCCGAGGAGAACGCGCTGGTCCCCGCGGGCTTCGTGCACCGCACCGACCCTGCGCCGGGCACCGTGCTGCTCGAAGGACAGCTCGTGCAGGTGTTCTTCAATCCCGACCCGCAGCTGATCGAGATCCCGCAGGTGGTCGGCGTGTCGCTCGAGGAAGCCCAGGGCCGCTTGGAGAGCGCAGGGTTCCAGGTCGGGGAGATCACGACCGAGAAGACCGACGAGGTCGGGGAGAACACCGTGCTCAGCAGCGACCCGATCGGGGGCACGCCCGCGCTCCAGGGCACGATCGTCAACCTGGTCGTCGCCGGACCTCCCGACAGCGTCCAGGTACCGGGCTTCATCGTCGGGCTGACCGAGGCCGAAGCCCGCGCCGTCCTCGAATCCGAGGCGTTCGGCTTCAACGTGACGACCACGCTCCAAGCGAGTTCGACCGTGCCCGCCGGCATCGTCATCGAGATCCAACCCGGGCCGGGCGAGCTCGTGCCGATCGGCGGCGACGTCACGATCTTCGTCTCGAGCGGCCCTGAGCCGGTGACGGTCCCGCCGGTGATCGGCCAGAACGAGGCGCGGGCACGCAACACCCTGGTCGACGACGGGTTGGTCCCGATCGTGGAGTACGTCGAGGTCCCGCCGGGGAGCGCGGACGACGGCCGCGTGATCGCGCAGAGCATCGCCGCCGGCTCCAAGGTCGACCCAGGGACCGAGATCGTCATCACGGTCGGCCGATCAACCGAGGTCGCCACCACCCTGCCCCCGCCGACCACCTCGACCACGACGACCTCGACCACGACGACCTCGACCACGACGACCTCGACGACCACGACGACCATCGCGTAGCCCCGGCCCGCCCGGCCCGCCCCCGGTTCCCACCGTTTGTGTGACCGAACAGCGCGACCCCGGCGATCCTCGGTCACACAGATCCTGCGGCCGACGGTTCGTGTGACCGAACAGCGCGACGCCCGTGATCTTCGGTCACGCGAACCGGGCTGAGCCCGAGTCTGGTGCCCTGCGACTTGTGTGACCGAACAGCGCGACGGCCGTGATCTTCGGTCGCGCGAACCGGGCGGTCAGGGGGTGGCCCGGGCGCGGGCGAGGAAGGTCCGCAGGAGGTCGTGACCGGTATCGGTCAGGATGCTCTCGGGATGGAACTGCACGCCTTCGACGTCGACGTCGCGATGGCGGATGCCCATCACGACGCCGTCGACGGTGCGGGCGGTGACCTCGAGCTCGGGCGGGATCGTGTCGGGTTGCAGCGTGAGCGAGTGGTACCGGGTCGCGGTCAGCGGCGACGGCAGGCCGACGAACACCCCCCGACCGCTGTGTTCGATCGGTGAGGTCTTGCCGTGCATCAGCGTCGGCGCACCGACGACCGATGCGCCGTAGACGTGTCCGATCGCCTGGTGCCCGAGGCACACCCCGAGCAGCGGCGTGCCGATCGCGGCGAACGCCCGGACCGCATCGCAGATGATGCCGCTCGTCTCGGGCCGGCCCGGTCCGGGGGACAGCAGCACGGCGTCCGGTTCGATGGCGACCGCCGCCTCCACGTCGATCTCGTCGTTGCGGACGACGATCGGCTCGGCGCCGAGTTCGCCGAGGTACTGGACGAGGTTGTAGACGAAGCTGTCGTAGCTGTCGATCACGAGCACGCGCGGCACGGGAGCAGTATCGCGGCTCGCGCCGACAAATCGCACGTCCGTTCGTTCCATGCCACGGTGCTCTCGCGCGTCACGTATGCTGTGAGGCCGATGGCACCCCCGAAGCGCAAGACGGGTGGCGGGCGAGTCACCGCCAAGGGCACCCGGCCGGGAGACCGCAGCGTCGCGTCGCCGAACACCGACAACCACGGCGTCGCCGCCTCGTCGCGGTACACCCCGAAGGCGAAGCGCCGCCAGCTCGTCCCACCGAACTGGATCCCGGTGATCATGCTCGTCCTGCTGATCGGCGGTGGACTGCTGATCATGGCCCGCTACCTCATCTTCACCGACACGAACTGGCCGACGCTGGTCGGGCTCGGGATGATCCTCGGCGGGCTCTACGCGGCGACCAAGTGGCAGTGACGCAGCGCTGACCGGCATCGGTTGCCCACCCGGTGGGGAATCGAACGACGGGGCGGTGGTTCCACTTCGGTTGTCCACCATGTTGTGGGCAACCGCTGCTCAGTCGTACAGCGGAGCGACCTCGGTCATCTCTTCGAGGCAGTGCCTCGGCGGCGGCGGATCGTCGTCCGGGGCCATCGTCAACTTCAACTCCACCCCGCAGACGTCGCACCGATACCTGCGGTTCACCTTGCGGAGTTCCCCGCTCGGTGGGGGCTCGGGCGGCATCGACGTCATGCTGCGGAGCATCGCCAGCCCGGTTTTCCACAGGACGTAACCGAACAGCACGCCGAACCCCACCCAGATGACGGTCGACGCGGCGGGCACGGGACCACGTTACCGGCCTGCCGCCGGGGGCCGTATCTGGGTCCCGACGCCCCGGCCCCACCACGTCTCGGTGCTGGCAGACCCGCAACCCGGAACCAGCGACACCGAGACCGAACCGAGCCGAATCGAGGCAACCATTTCCCGTCGGCCGTGCTAGGCGCGACAATGGCGCGATGACAGGCCTTCCCGAACTTGCGACCATCGAAGAGATCGACGCCGCCGTCGCCGGCACGACCGCACCGAAGCGGTTCCTCGAACTCGTCCGCCACCACTCGCACGTGCCGGCACTGCACTCGATGAACGGCGACAACGGCTGGAACGTGTGGGACTACCGGGACTACGCATCGCTGGTCAGCAGCGCGGCGGCGGGCCTCGCCGCGGCCGGCCTGGGCGCCGGCGACCGGCTGTTGCTGATGATGCGCAACCGACCCGACTTCCACTGGTTCGACACCGCCGCCCAGTTCCTCCGCGCGACCCCGGTGAGCATCTACAACTCGTCCTCACCCGAGGAGGTCGCGTTCCTCGCCGGCCACGCCGAGGCCGGGATCGCGATCGTCGAGGACCAGGGATTCCTCGAGCGCCTCCTCAAGGTCCGCGGCGAGCTCCCCCGGCTCGAGAAGATCTATGTGATCCACCTGCCGGACGGTCCGTTGCCCGACGGGGTGTTCCCGGTCGACGAGCTGTACGGCTCGGGCGAGGCCGACCTGGAGGCCATGGCGGCCGCGACCCATCCCGACGACATCGCCACGCTGATCTACACGTCGGGAACGACCGGTCCACCGAAGGGGGTGATGATCAGCCAGTACAACGTCGTCTACACCGTCGAGATCCTCAAGCGCTGCATCAGCTTCGACGACTTCGTCGGGATGCGCGCGGTGTCGTACCTGCCGATGGCGCACATCGCCGAGCGGGCGATGAGCCACTACCAGGGCATGGTGCTCGGGTACTCGGTGTACTGCTGCCCTGACCCCAACCAGCTCACGATGTACCTGAAGGAGGTCCATCCGCAGATCATCTTCGGGGTCCCGCGGGTGTGGGAGAAGATCTACAACGGAGTCAACGCCGCCCTCGCAGCCGATCCCGAGCGCAAGGCCAAGTTCGACGAAGGCGTCGACGCGGCGATGGAGATCCGCCTCGCGACGATCGGCACCGGCCCGACCCTTCAGCAGCAACAGACGCTGGGCTTCCTCGACGAGGTGGCGTTCGCCGCCGTGCGCTCGCTGGTCGGACTCGACGCGGTGGAGGTCGCCGTCACCGGCGCGGCCCCGATCCCGGTCCCGGTGCTCAACTGGTTCAACGCGATCGGGGTACCCCTGTCGGAGATCTACGGGATGTCGGAGACGACCGGCCCGATGACGTGGTCGCCGGAGCGCAACAAGCCCGGCTCGGTCGGCCGGAGCTGCCCCGGGATGGATGTGGTGATCGCCGACGACGGCGAGGTGATCTGCCGCGGTGGCAACGTCTTCCAGGGCTACCTCAAGGAGCCGGCGAAGACGGCCGAGACGATCATCGACGGCTGGCTGCACTCCGGTGACATCGGTGAGCTCGACGAGGAGGGATACCTGCGGATCGTCGATCGCAAGAAGGAGTTGATCATCACCTCAGGCGGCAAGAACATCAGCCCCGCGAACCTCGAGGCGGCGCTGAAGTCGATCCCGTTGATCGGCCAGGCGGCGGCGATCGGCGACCAGCGCAAGTTCGTGTCGGCGATCCTCGTGCTCGACCCGGAGGCGGCAACGGTGTGGGCGAAGGCCCACGGTAAGGACGACCTGTCCCCCGTCGAGCTGGCCGCCGATCCCGAGGTGATCGCCGAGGTGCAGCGCGGTGTCGACGCCGCCAACACCCAGTTCGCCCAGGTCGAGCAGATCAAGAAGTTCACCCTCGTCGGCGAGGAGTGGCTGCCCGACAGCGACATGCTCACGCCGACCTCCAAGCTCAAGCGCCGCGGCGTCAACGCCCGCTACGGCGCTGAGATCGAGGCGATGTACGCCGGCCTCACCTAGCGGCGAGCACCCGTCCCCGCCGGCGCGGTGAGCCGGACGACCCGCTCCGGATCGTCAACCGGCGTCCCCACCGGCATCGGCAACCGGTGCCAACAGGTCGAGGAGCTCGCGCAGCCCGGCGACGCGCTCGTCGTCGAGATGGACCCCGAAGTGCGCCTGGAGCGCGCGCCGGTACGTGACGTTCATCTCCCGCCAGAGGCGACGACCGGTGCGGGTCAGCTCGACGGTGACGGCGCGGTGGTCGACCCCGTCGTCGGACCGGTGGCGCGCGACCCAGCCCTCCTCCTCCAGGCGGTCGAGCCTCCGGCTGATGCTCGACGGCGGCAGGCGGAGGTCGGCGGCGATGTCGAGCGGACGGGCACGGCCGCCGAGGCGCTGGAGCGACGCCAGCACGTCGAACCACCCGAGCGTGATGTCCCAATCGGCGCGCAACTCGTCGGTGATCGCCCGCTCGATCTGCCCGGTCAGCGCCTGGAGGTCGCGCCACGCCGCGACCCGCTGCGCGTCGAGTCGGGGCACCCGCTCACCCCGTGGCGCGGATCGCCGACTGGAACGCGTCGAGCGCCTCGGACACCTCTGCGGCGGTGACGACGAGCGGCGGCATCCAACGGATCGTGCGCCGGCGCGTACCGGCCGTCATCAGGATGACGTGGCTCCGCGTTAGGCAGTGATCGACGATCGCCGCCGCTCGTTCGGCGTTGTCGAACTCGGTGGCGATCATCAGACCCCGCCCGCGCACGTGACGCAGCGCGTTGTCGAGTTGTTGGAGGTCGCGCAGGCCGTCGATCAGCTGGTTGCCACGGGCGACGACATTGTCGAGGAACCCGGGCTGGGTGAGGACGTCGATCGTCGCCAGGGCTGCGGCGCAGGCGATCGGGTTGCCGTTGGACGACCCACCGTGGCTGCCCGGGGTCCACTTGTCGTCGATCGACCGCCGCATCCCGATCGCCGCGAACGGGAAGCCCGAGGCGATGCCCTTGGCCATGCACATCACGTCGGGTTCGACATCGTGCGCCTCGATCGCGAACATCTTGCCCGTGCGCCCGAACCCGCTCTGCGTCTCGTCGGCGACGAACAGGATGCCGTGCTCGCGGCACCGCTCGGCGAGGCCGGCGATGAAGCCCCGCGGGGTCGGGATGTACCCGCGCTCGCCGATCACCGGTTCGATGACGATCGCCGCGATCTCGGTCGGTGCCGCCTGCGTCAGGAACAACCGGTCGAGCGCGGCGAGCGCTCTGCTCACCTCGTTCTCCTGGTCGGACACGTGCGGATCGGGGAACGGGGCGACGACCACGCCGCTCGGCAGCGGCGAGTAGCCCTCGCGGTCGATCGCGCGGGACGTCGACATCGCCATCGTCAGGTGGGTGCGGCCGTGGAACGCGCCGTCGAACACGACGACGTTCGGCCGGCCGGTCGCCTTCTTGGCCAACTTGACCGCCATCTCGAGGATGTCGTCACTCGAACTGGCGAAGAAGAACGTGTCGATCGACGGCGGCGTGATCTCCGCCAACCGGTCGGCGATCGGATCGAGGAGGTCGTGGGTGTACACGTTGACTTGCGCGTGGATGAACCGCGCCGCCTGCTCGGCGATCGCCTGCGCGACCTTGGGATGGGCATGCCCGGTCGACGCTGCGGCGATCCCGGACGTGAAGTCCAGGTACTCGATGCCGTTGACGTCGACGACCCGGCAGCCGTACCCCCTCACGACGCGGAGGTCGGTCGCGACGGCCCGCACGTTGGAGAGATGCGAACCGGGGGTGGCACTCATGGTGGGGAGCCTAGGCGGCACGGTGCTGCCGTCCCGCAGATCGCAGGTGGGGGGACGCCCTCGGCACCCCGACGGTCGGGCCCGCACTGCTCGACGGCCGGGCCGACCGGGGCAAGATCCGATCAAGCTCCCAGCGGCGCGGCTCAAGGCACCGGGCGAGCGGCCCGAACGACATCCGATGAATCAGATTCGACGGGTGGCCTCCGTCGCGATCGTCGCGCTCGCGGCCCGCGTCGAGCAACGACGATCCCTGCACCTGACGACGAGCCCGGCCGTGACCTCACGACCGCCCGGCTCCTGACCGGCCCTCGTTCGGACCGGCCAAGGGGAGGTGGCGGTCGATCGCAACCCGTGCGCCGCGACGTGGCGATCGAGTCCGGCCTGCGAGCCCGGTCAGCTCGTCGCCGCGACCGCCGCCCGACGCGCACCGTCCCAGCTCATCTGCTCGAGCAACGGGGCGCGCATCGCCATCACCCAGCGCGGGGCGTTCAACCCGAACGCCCCGCGCAAGCGCCCGTCGCCGCCGTACAGAGCGAGGAACCTGCCGTCCGCCACGCTGCCGGCGACGACCTCGACCTCGTCGCCAGGCGCGCTCCGGCCGAGGAACTGGATCCGGTGTGAGTACTGGTCGCTCCAGAAGAACGGGACGGGCGCGTACGACTGCGTCGCCTCGCCTCGACTCCCGGCGAGCAGGTTGCGGGCCGCGATGGCACCCTGCTCGGCGGCGTTGGTCCAGTGCTCGATCCGCATCTCCTCCCCGAACAGCGGGTTCGTCCAGCGCGCCACGTCGCCCGCCACGAACACGCCCGGTACGACCGCGCCGTCACGGCCCCGAGCCTGGAGCCCGGCGGAGCAGACGATCCCGTCGCGCAGCTCGAGCCCGGCGCCCTCCAGCCAGCCGACGGCGGGCACCACGCCGATCCCGACGACGACCACATCGGCGGCGACGCTCACGCCTCCGGCGAGCTCGACCGACGATCCGGTGAGCCGCTCGACCAGCGAATCGCAGCGCACGTCGACCCCTTCCGCTTCGTGGAGGGTCCCGATCACCCGGCCGATCCGATCGCCGAGCACCGCGCTCAGCGGGGCCGGTGCGGCCTCGACGATCGTGACCTCGTTGCCGAGCATCCGGGCCGTCGCCGCCACCTCCAAGCCGATGAACCCGGCGCCGACCACGACCACCGAGCGGCCACCGGCAGCCAGCTGCCCGCGCAGGCGCAGCGCGTCGTCGAGCGTGCGCAGCTCGTGGACGTCACGATGATCGCCGTGGTCGGGCAGGCGCCGGCACGCCGCGCCGGTGGCGATCACCAGACCGTCATACGGCAGCGAGCCACCGTCGGCGAGGCGCACGACGCGCTCGCTCAGGTCGAGGCCGGTCGCCGCCGTGCCCAGCCGCCAGTCGACGTCGAGCTCGTCGAAGGCATCCTCCTTTCGCAGCACGATCCGCTCCGGCTCCCACTCACCGAGCAGCAGCTTCTTCGACAGCGGCGGGCGGTCGTAGGGCCGGTGCTGCTCGGCGCCGACGACGCTGATCTCCCCGCCGAACCCCTCGCTGCGCAGGGTCTCCGCGGCGCGCAGCCCGGCCAGCGATGCGCCGACGACGGTCACCCGCTGCAACACGTGGCTCACCGGTAGGTCCGCACCTCGACGCGGTGACCGTCGGGGTCGCGGAGGTACACGCCGTCGCCGGTGCCGCGGGCACCGAAGAGCTGCGACGGACCCATCTCGATCAGGTCGGCGTGATCGGCGACGAAGCGGTCGAACGACACCGGATCGGTCACGTAGGCGACGTGGTCGACGTTGAGGCCCTCCGGTGGCCTGGCGAGCAGGTCGACCAGCGTGCGCTCGTCGATGCGCAGCGAAACGAACGGCACCGTGCCTGCCCGCCACTCGGCGAGCCGCTCGGCGGCCAGCCCGAGATGCTCGCCGTACCAGGCGACTGAGCGCTCGACATCGGCCACGCACAGCACGAGATGGTCGATGCCGGAGATCACGTCTCCACGGTAGCCACCGGGACATGGTTAGGTTCGGGCGATGGCTCCAGGCACACCGACCGACATCGGCGGCCCCGCCGGCCCGACGCCCGCGGAGATCAACGAGATGGTCGACCGGCTGTACCCCGGCGGCGGCAACAGCTGTCGGGCGGTCGGCGCCGACCACGCGCTCGCCCGCCGCGACATCGATCAGGCGGCGCTGCGGCCCGGAGGCTTCGTGTCCGGGCCGACCCAGTTCGGCCTCGCCGACGCCGCACTGTGGTACCTCGTGTTCGGCGCGATCGGTCGGATCGAGCCGATGGCGCTCACGTCGGAGCTGTCGATCAGGTTCCTCCGCCCGGCGACGGGCGCGGTGCTGTGGGCCCGGGCGACGCTCGAGGTCGCCGGCCGTCGCAACGTCGTCGGGACCGTGCAGCTCTGGTGCGACGACCGCGACCACAAACCCACGGCGACCGCCCAGGGAACGTACGCTCTCCCGCTGTGATCGAGGACGTCCCACCACATCGCCCGGCGCGGGCGATCGCGCGAACGCTCCGTCCGGATGGACCAGCGCGATGATCGGCGACGTGGTTCGCTGGCTCCGGGCCCGGTCGCCGGTCGTCCCCCGCTCGACGCGCGACGACCTGCTCGCGGAATACGAGCGCCTCGTACGACAGCGCGAGGAGACCGATCCGTTCCTGACGTTCGCGCCACCGGGTCACTTCTACTCGCCGATCCCCGAGATGTCCGAGGCGATGGCCCACGTCAGCGCGGTGTTCGCCGATCGACCCGATTCGCTCCCCGGGATCGACCTGCGGCTCGATGCCCAACTCGAACTGGCCTCCCGCCTGGTCCGGTTCCAGGAGGACTTCGACGCCCCGGCCAGCCGGATCGCCGGCCGGCGCTACTTCACCGACAACCCGTCGTTCGGGCGCGGCGACGCGCTCGTCCTGGAGTCGATGCTGCGCGAGTTGCGGCCGGGCCGGATCGTCGAGATCGGGTCGGGGTACTCCTCGGCGCTGATGCTCGACACGTTCGACCGCTACTACGCCGGCCGGCCGGTCTCGTTGACCTTCATCGAACCCCACGCCGACGTCCTGCGATCCCGGTTCCTGCGCGGCGACGCGGCACGCTGCGAGATCGTGGAACGACCGCTGCAGGCCGTCGATCCGACGCGGTTCGACAAGCTCGCCGCCGGCGACTTGCTGTTCATCGACTCGACGCACGTCGTGCGGCCCGGGAGCGACGTGCTGCACGAGATCCTCGAGATCCTGCCGCGGCTGCGGCCGGGCGTGCTCGTCCACGTCCACGACATCTTCTACCCGTTCGAGTACCCGCCGGAGTGGGTTGCGGGGGGCCGCGTGTGGGGCGAGGCCTACCTGCTCCGAGCGTTCCTCGCGGAGAACTCCGAGTACGAGGTCATGCTGTGGCCGAACTGCCTCCAAGCGATTGCGGCGGAGCGGTTCCGCGAGGTCGCGCCGAAGCTGGTCGACGAGGGCTTCGGATCGATCTGGCTGCGACGGCGGGTGGACGGGATCGATCGCTGATGCCCGACATCGCCCGCTTCCATCTCGCCATGCCGGTCGACGATCTCGCCGCGGCGCGTGAGTTCTACGGCGGGCTGCTCGGGTGCGCCGAGGGCCGGTCGGCCGACACGTGGGTCGACTTCGACCTGTTCGGCCACCAGTTCGTCGCCCATCTCGATCCCGCTCACCGGGTCCACCGGATCACCAACCCGGTCGATGGCGACGACGTCCCGGTGCCGCACTTCGGCGTGTTGCTCCAGCCCGCGGAGTGGGCCGCGCTCGCCGCCCGTCTGACCGCGGCCGGGACCGAGTTCGTGATCGAACCACACACCCGCTTCGCCGGGCTCCCCGGCGAGCAGTCGACGATGTTCCTGCTCGACCCGGCGGGCAACGCGCTCGAGTTCAAGTCGTTCGCCGACGACAGCCAGGTCTTCGCCCGCTGACGTCTCGGTGCCGACCGCTCCGCGATCCGGGACGGGCGGCCCCGAGACCATGCTCGGTCGGTGAGTAGCGTGGTGGGCCATGACGACGTCCGCCGAACTGCTCGCAACGTACCGCCGTGTGCTTCCCTCGTTCCTCTCGCCGTACTACGCGGAACCGATCTCGATCGACCACGGCGAGGGCAGCTGGGTGTGGGACCTCGAGGGCAACCGCTACCTCGACATGTTCGGCGGTGTGCTGACCACGATGGTCGGCCACAACAACCCCGCGGTCACCGCCGCGATCCGGGAGCAGGCAGGCAAGGTGCTGCACACCTCGACGCTGTACCTGTCCGAGCCGATGCTCGAACTGGCCAGCAGGATCGCCGAGCGCTCCGGGATCCCCGATGCCAGGGTGTTCTTCACCACGTCGGGGACCGAGGCCAACGACACCGCCCTGCTGCTGGCGACGAGCTACCGCAAGTCGAACCAGATCCTGGCGATGCGCAACAGCTACCACGGCCGGTCGTTCACCGCACAAGCGATCACGTCGCACGCGTCCTGGTCGTCGACGTCGCTCAGCGGGCTGCAGGTCACGTTCGTGCAGGGTGGCTACCGGCTCCGGTCGCCGTTCCGCGACCTCGACGACGACTCGTACACCGCGGCGTGCGTCGACGATCTGGTGCAGTTGCTCGACATGACCTCGGCCGGCGACGTCGCCGGCCTGATCGCCGAACCCATCCAGGGCGTCGGCGGGTTCACGGTCCCACCCGACGGGTTCTTCGGCGCGCTCCAGAAGGAGTTGAGCAACCGCGGGATCCTGTTCATCTCCGACGAGGTGCAGACCGGATGGGGGCGGACCGGCGAGCACTTCTGGGGGTACCAGGCCCACGGGGTCGTGCCCGACATGCTGACCTTCGCCAAGGGTGTCGGCAACGGGATCACGCTCGCCGGCATCGTCGCCCGGGCCGAGATCATGGACACGATCAACGTGCTGAACTTCTCGACCTTCGGCGGCAATCCGCTGTCGACCGCCGCCGGGCTCGCCACGCTGAACTACGTGCTCGACAACGACCTGCAGTCCAACGCAAAGGCGATGGGCGTGCGGTTCCACGACACGCTGGCACCGGTGGTCGCCGCCACGCCCTGGATCGCGGAGTTCCGCGGCCGGGGGCTGATGTGGGCGCTCGAAGTGTGCCACCCCGGCACGATCGAACCCGACCCCAAGCGCACCGCGACGCTGCTCGAGACGTGCAAGGCGCACGGACTGCTGGTCGGCAAGGGTGGGCTCTACGGCAACATCATCCGCATCGCGCCCATGCTCGACGTCACCGCGGACGAGATCGACGCCGGCACCGACGCGCTGCGCTCCGCCATCGCCGACGCTTCCTGAGATGCACCCGGCTCCCCCGCCGCTCCCCGCGCCGAGCTCACCCGGCGCCCGTCGCGACGCGATCGCCCTCCCCGAGCCGATCGGCGGCACCACCGGATGATCCGGGTGCCCACGGCGAGTGACGACCGCCTGGCCGAGTACCGATTCCTCAACGACCCGGCGGCGCGGCGAAACCACGAGGGGGATGCGTTCTTCATCGCCGAGGGGTACGTCGCGATCGAGCGCCTCGCCGAGTCCGGCTACACCATCCGCTCGGTCGTGCTGACGCCGTCGAGGGTCGAACGATTCCGACGTCACCTTCCGGCGCTCGACGCGGCCGGTGTCCCCGTCTACGTCGTCGAACGCGACGTGCTCGCCGACACGGTCGGCTTCAACCTCCATCGCGGCGTCCTCGCGTCGGCCGACCGCCGGCCGCTGGCGACGGTCGAGCAACTGGCGACCCCCTCTCGGCGCCTCGTCGTGCTCGAGGGCCTCAACGATCCCGAGAATCTCGGGGCGATCGCCCGCGCGGCGCGGGCGCTCGGCATGGACGGGCTGCTCCTCGATCCGACGTGCAGCGACCCGTACGCCCGCCGCGTCGTGCGGGTCAGCATGGGAGAGATCCTGACCATCCCGATCGCCCGCGCGTCACGGTGGCCCGACGCGGTCGACGTCTTGCACGACCACGGATTCGAGACCTGGGCGATGTCGCCCGATGCCGACGGCGACGATCTCTGGAAGCTACGGCCACCGGATCGTCTGGCGCTGCTGCTCGGTGCCGAGGGTCCCGGACTGGATCGCGCGACCCTGACGATGGCGACGCGACGCGTCCGCATACCGATCGACCCCGACGTCGACTCGCTCAACGTCGGACACGCCGCGGCGATCGCGTTCGCCGCGATCGGCCGGCCCGCCGGCTGAACCGCCGGAAGACAACCGAACTCGGTTTGCGGTCGGTGTCGGTGAGCGCCGCTCAGCTGCGAAATGCGAGAGCCTGGCGCCGTGGCTCAGTCGGCCGTGGTCGACGCCGCCTGGTCGGCGGCCGGTTCCTCGCGTGGCGCGGGAGGCTCGCCGAGGCCCATCGCCGCGAACAGCTCGGCCTTGCGGAAGTCGAAGTCGTCCTGGGCGACGTTGCCGTCGGCAAACGCCTCGTTGAGCAGGCGGAACTCCTCGAGCAACCGGTCCTCGTCCGGCGCGTCGTCCCCATCAGCCTCCTTCTTGGCCGCACTGCGGCCGTGACGGACGGCTTGCTTTTCCGCCTTGCGCTCCTTCTTGCGGAGTTCGCGCTGGCGTTTCTGGTACGACTGCGGGCTCGAGGCCACTGGAACCGCCTCCTCAGACGACTTTGACGTCGACTGCCTCTGGTCCCTTTCGACCCGGGGCAATCTCGAACTCGACGGTGTCACCGTCGTTGAGCGAGCGCCGACCTGTTCCGACGATGTTCGAGTAATGCACGAAGACGTCGTCGCCGCCCTCGCGTGAGATGAAGCCGAAGCCCTTCTCGTCGTTGAAGAACTTGACGGTACCGGTAGCCATGACTGACTCCTTGTTGTTGCGGAGTCATACAATTCGACTCACTCTGGGCGACATGCTAGTTGCCGATCGGGCAACCTCCACCGCGCAACGCGGTCGTCGACGTTGACGTCGAGACGCAGCCCGACCGCCGCCACCCCTGGATCACGATGTTCGCCCGCCGCGGGGCGAACGCCGGCTCGCCGGTGGCGGGCGGCCCGCAGGACGCAGCGAAGCCAGCGATCCGTCAGACGATCCGACCCCCCTCGAGGTGGATCACGCGGTCGGCTCGTTCGAAGGCGACCGCTCGGTGCGACACGGCGATGACGGTGATGCCCGACGCGGCGAGTCGGCTCCACAGCCTGAGCTCGGTCTCGACGTCGAGCGCACTCGACAGGTCGTCGAGCACCAGCAACTCCGGCGCGTGGACGAGCGCCCGCGCGGTCGCCAGCCGCTGGCGTTGCCCGCCGGACAGGCGCAGCCCGCGCGGGCCGATCATCGTGCCCGCCGCCGCAGGCATCGCCGCCACATCGGCCTCGACGACCGCCAACTCCAGGGCCGCCGCAAGCTGCTCGTCGGTGATCGGCCCGAGCCCGACGTTGTCGCGCACGGTGTCGGAGATCAGCTGCGGCACCTGCGACAGGAAGGCCGCGTTCGGCGGCACGAAGAACGCCGCCCGGTCGACGATCCGACGCCCGTTCCAGCAGACGTCGCCCTCGACGTCGGCCTGCCAGGCCAGTCCGAGGATCGCCCGCAGCAGCGTGCTCTTGCCCGCGCCGACCTGACCGGTGATCACCACGAAGTCGCCGCGGTCGACGGTGAGGTCGATCCCCTCGACGCCGCCACCGGTCGGGTACACCGCGGTCAGCCCGCGGACGTCGAGTCGCTCGAGCGGGACTCGGAGCGGCCGCTCGAGAAGCGGCCGGACGCGCGTTTCGGTCGGGTCGATCGGGAGATGGCGTGGACGGACGGTGTTCTCGGCCCGTTCGTCGGCGACCAGCCGGCTCATCCGGCCGAAGGCGACCGCCGCTTGCTTGCGCCGGGCCAGGAGCCGCCCGATCATCTTTGGAAGGAACGACAGCCAGCCGAGGTACGCGGCGAACAGGGCGAGGTCCCCCAGGCCGAACGCGCCCGACGCGATCGCCCCGGCGCTGACGACGAGGACCAGGCCGAGGCCGACATCGGCCGCGCCCTGGCTGAACGCCTGGACGCCCTCGTCGAGCACTCGGTCCTTGACCGCGGTGACGCGCCGCCGTTCGGACACGACCGCCAAGCGGCGCAACAGCGGCTCGCCGGCGTCGTTGACCTTCACGGTCGTCGCCGCTGCCATCATGTCGCCGAGCAGGCCGGTCACGTGCTCGGTGGCGACGCGATCGGCGGCCCGATACTCCTTGATCCGCCGGTCGAGCGTCGCCGACGCGATCGCCACACCGAGCAGCGGGATCACCAGCACCGCGGCGGCCCGGACGTCGGCGGCGCCGAGCACGAACCCGGCGACGACGGTGAACACGAGCCCGCCGGTGACGTCGACCATGCCGTCGATGAAGTGCGCGACGTCGTCGGTGTCGTCGCGGAAGTGAGTGATCGCCGACCCGGCCGAACCGACCGGCTGGCCGGCCTCGGAGCCGCCGCTCGCCATCTGCGCGGCGAGCAGGTTGGCCCGCAGCAGCGACTGCATCTTGACCCAGAGCTTGGTCCAGATGATCGCGCCGTGGTGGATGGCGATCATGCGGACCGTCTCGCTCGCCCCGACCGCGATCGCCCACCGGTAGGTCGCCGCGGTGTCGCCGGACGACAGCGCGGCGTAGCCGCGTGCGAGGGCGTACCCGGTGACGGCGGGCATCACGAAGAACACGACGAACAACCCCGACCCGAGCCAGAACTCGCGTGGGCGGTGCTGGATCACCCGCCACGACAGCCGCCAGACTCCGACATCGGCTCGCTGCCCACTCATCGCATCACCGTCTCGTGGTCGTCCACCTCTCGGCCCTGGGGACCGCCCGCCTCCTCGCGCTCGAGAGAGATCGTCAGGAGGTGCCGGTAACGGCTGTCGTCGTCACCGAGGAGGTCGACGCGCGATCCGGCCTCGACGACGCGGCCGTGGTCGAACACGACGATGTCGTCGACGGCGTGCAACGTCGACAGGCGGTGAGCGATGATCAGTGCGGTCCGCCCCTTGATCAACGCGGCGACCGCAGCCCCCAGCCGCTGCTCGGTCGCGGGGTCGACCCGTGCGGTCGCCTCGTCGAGGACGACGAGGTCGGGTCCGCGCAGCCAGACGCGGGCGAGCGCCAGCAGCTGTGCCTCGCCGGCCGACAACCCGGCACCGGCGGCGCCGAGCTCGCGGTCGATGCCGGCGTCGGCGAGCTGATCGAGGCCGACCTGGCGGAGGGCGGCGATCACGGCGTCGTCGCTCGGGGGGTCGTCGAACATCGTCACGTTGTCGCGGACGGTGCCATTGAACAGCTCGACCTCCTGGGGGACGAGCGCCACACGCCGGCGCAGCTCGGCCAATGGGATCTCCGCGATCGGCACGCCGCCCAGCGCGACCGAACCGCGCGTCGCCTCGATCAACCGGAGGACCAGACGCGAGCACGTCGTCTTGCCGCTCCCGGTCCGACCGACGATGCCGACCGACCGACCGGCGGCGATCGACAGGTCGATGCCGCGGAGCACCGGCTGGCTGTCGCCGTAGTCGAAGTGCACGTCGTCGAACGCGACCGCCAGGGCGCCGGCGGGCGGGCTGGTCGACCCGCCGTCGACGATCGTCGCCTCGACCGCCAGCAGCTCGCCGACGCGGGCCATCGCGCCATTCGCCTTCTGCACGGTCTCGAGCTGGTGCACGACGTCTTCGAGCGGACGCCCGACGAGCAGCACGTACTGGTAGAGCAGAAAGACGGTCCCGAGGCTGGCCAGGTCGCGCGACACCAGCCAGGCGCCGCTCACGAGGACGAGGACCCAACCGGCGGCGATCGCCGCCTGCACGAACCACCACATGATCAGAAAGGCGCGCTCGCGCCGCGCCGCGCTGGCGACCGCCTGGGTGCTCTCCTCGACGAAGCGCCACGCGACGTGGTTCGCGGCACCGTTGGACCGCAGGTCCTCCGCGGCGTTGAGGCGCTCTTCGATGCCGCCGTAGACCCGGGCGAGCGCACCCATCTCCTCGGAGGATTCCGAGACCGCCCGGTGCCGTTGCCGCACGACGATCGACGCGGAGATCGCGATATAGACGATCATCCCGATCGCGATCGGCCAGTCGATGAACGCGAGCACGACGACCATGCCGACGACGACGAGCAAGGCGCCGAGCGCCTTCGGGACGACCTTGTCCAGGAAGTCGGACACGGCGCTGACGTCGCCGTCGACCCGCTGGATCAGTTCGCCGGGCGTGTGGCTGCGGTGGAACTCGTGATCGAGCCCGAGCACGTGCCGCGCCATCTCGACGCGCAGCCCGTTGGTCGTCGTCCACGCCGCCCTCGTCGCGTACCAGACCACGACGATCGCCAGGACCTGCGTCGCGATCGCGATCGCGAGGAACAGCAGCGCAAGACGGCCGATCGCAGCCGCATCGGCACCGGCACCCGCCCGATCGACGATCGCCCGGACGACCAGCGGCCCGGCGAGCGCGAGCGCCGATGCCGTCGCGACGAGCGCGCCGAGGCACAGCCAGCGGGCTGCGTCCGGCCGCAGGAGGCGGCCGAGCGTGCTCCATCGGGCTCCGGCGAGCGGGCGCACCTCGGTAGTCTCCCCTGCCGCTGCCCCGGTGGGCGACCGGGTTTCCGACCCGCACCCATCCCCCGATCACGTTGGCGTTGCGATTCGCACCACCGCCCCGTTCGCCGCGATGCACGCGTGAGATGCGCGGTGGAATAGTTGAGGCCGCAACGATGTTGTGACCGGCATGGCAGTACAGCGGCTCAACCACGCCGTGCTCTACGTCCGCGACGCCGCACGCACGACCGAGTTCTACCGCGACGTGCTCGGCTTCCGGGTGGTCAACGAGTTCCCGGGCGCAGCGTTCCTCCAGGCTCCCGACTCGACCAACGACCACGATCTCGGCGTGTTCACCATCGGTCAGGCGGCCGGCGACAGTGCGGCCGGTCGGCAGACGGTCGGGCTCTACCACCTGGCGTGGGAGGTCGACACCCTCGGCGAGCTGGAGCGGCTGCGCGGCGTCTTGAGCGAGCGCGGCGCGCTGGTCGGCGCGAGCGACCACGGCACGACCAAGAGCCTCTACGCCAAGGATCCCGACGGCCTGGAGTTCGAGGTGGTCTGGATCATCCCCGCCGACCTGCTCGCCGCGGCCGACACCGACGGCCGGGCGCGTGTCCTGCCGCTCGACCTCGATGCCGAGATCAGCCGGTTCGGGCGCCACACCATCGGTGGTGTCGGCGTGTCGACTCCGGCGACCTCTTGAGCTGCCCGTCCGCTCCTCGCCGGGCACCCACGCCAACGACGACACCGCGCCGTCCGCCACCGAAAGGACCCATCACGTGAACATCGAGTTCTGGGTCGATCCCGCCTGCCCCTTCTGCTGGGCCACCGCCCGGTGGGTCGTCGACGAAGTGCAACCCAATCGCGACCTCGACGTCGAATGGCGACCGATCAGCCTGCTGTTCAAGAACGAGCCAGCGGAGGGAACGCCGTACTACGAAACGTTGTACTTCACGCACCGCTTGCTGCGGGTGATGGAGTCGGTGCGCACGACCGACGGCGACGACGGTGTCCTCAAGCTGTACTGGGAGCTCGGCGCGCGGATCCATCACGACGGGGACACCTCGTTCGACCCGGCGGACGCGCTCGCGGCGGTGGGGCTCGACGGCGCGCACGCCGCGGCGTTCGACGACGAGGCGTGGGACGACGTCATCCGGGCCGGGATGGACGACGGCCTGGCACTGACCGGGACCGACGTCGGGACACCGATCATCGCGATGGAGAACAGTGACGGCGAGCGGGTCGGCTACTTCGGACCGGTGATCACCCGGGTGCCCAACACGAAGCAGAGCCTCTCGATGTGGGATGCGCTCGTCGAGATGATGGACGTCGATTCGTTCTTCGAGCTGAAGCGGACCCGCACGTCGGCGCCCCAGCCCGGCGAACGGCCGCTCCCGCGCTGATCTCGACCGGTGCCGTTCGCCGCGGGCGGCGCCGAGTGGAATGATGGCGGGATGGAACATGTCGAGGACGACCTCCAGCAACCCGAACTCGCCGAGTGGCCGCGACCGGCCGGCGAGGACAACTACCGCCACGACGGCCGGCTGAAGAAGAAGTACTACGAAGACGAGTTGGGGCGCCTCCAGGAGGAACTGGTCAAGCTGCAGCACTGGGTGCAGCGCAAGGGCCTGCGGGTGCTGGTCATCTTCGAGGGGCGCGGCTCGGCCGGCAAGGGTGGCGTGATCAAGCGGATCAGCGAGCGGACGAGCCCGCGCATCGTGCGCACCGAAGCGCTCCCCAAGCCGACCGAGCGGGAGCAGACCCAGTGGTACTTCCAGCGCTACGTGCCGCTGCTGCCCTCCGGTGGCGAGATCGTGCTGTTCGATCGGAGCTGGTACAACCGGTCCAACGTCGAGTGGGTGATGGGGTTCTGCAACGAGGAGCAACACGCCGAGTTCCTCCGCACCTGCCCGGAGTTCGAGCGGATGATCGTGCGCAGCGGCATCATCATCCTGAAGTACTGGTTCTCGGTCAGCTACGACGAGCAGGAGCGGCGGTTCGAGGCGCGCAACGAGGAGCCGCTCAAGCGGTGGAAGCTGTCGGACATGGACCTCGAGGAGCACCGCCTGTACGTCCGCTACTCGATGGCCAAGGACACCACGTTCCAGTACACCGACATCAAGCAGGCGCCGTGGTACGTCGTGCCGTCGGACTGCAAGCGCCGCGCCCGACTGAACTGCATCAGCCACATGTTGTCGATGATTCCGTACGAGGACATCGTGCCCGACCCGGTCGTCATCCCCGACCGGGAGGACATCTCCTACATCCGTCCGCCGGCCTCCGACCAGACCTTCGTCAAGCAGCTCTACTGACCGGCGTCGACCGCCGGGCGGGCCGGCGACGTCGAACGGGCGGCCCACGGATCGACCCGAGGGCCCCGTACGTCGGTCGCCCGGGTGAGCCCGCGCCATCGAGCGACTACGGTCGTGGCAACCGTCCGACCATCGATGCGAAAGGAATGCGACAGTGTGCGGATGCCTGGTGCTGTTCGTCGGCGCGGCGTTCCCCCGCGCCGCGATCGTGCTGCTCCAGCTCTTCAGCAACTTCAACGAGCGCGCGTTCACCAGCTTCTGGACCGGGTTCGTCGGGTGGGTCCTGCTGCCGTACACGACGCTGCTCTACATCCTGATGGAGAACTGGCAGGACCCGATCGACGGGTTCGGCTGGTTCGTCGTGGGCTTCGGGTTCGTCCTCGACGTCGGGAGCTACGTCGGCACCGCCCGGCGCAAGCAGTACGTCGTCGTCGACCGCCGCGTCTCCTGACCACCCACCCCCGCCGTCCAGAACCCGCGCGACCGAACATCACCGACCCCCACGTGTTCGATCAGGCAAGCCCGGAGGGGAACTGGGCGGCAGCGATCAGTCGAGGCGTTCGATGATGGTGGCGTTGGCCATGCCGCCGCCCTCGCACATCACCTGCATGCCGAAGCGGCCGCCGGTGCGCTCGAGCTCGTTGAGCAGGGTCGACATCAGCTTGGTGCCCGAACTGCCGAGCGGGTGGCCGAGGGCGATCGCCCCGCCGTTGACGTTGACCTTGTCCATGTCGACGTCGAACTCCTGCTGCCACGCGAGCACGACCGAGGCGAACGCCTCGTTGACCTCGAACAGGTCGATGTCGTCGATCGACATGCCGGTCTTCTCGAGGATCTTGCGCGTCGCCGGGATCGGACCCTTGAGCATCGTCACCGGGTCGGTGCCGGCGAGGGCGAACGCATGGAAACGGGCGCGCGGCTTCATGCCCAGCTCCTCGGCCTTCTCCTGGCTCATGATCAGCACGGCCGACGCGCCGTCGGTGATCTGGCTGGAGTTGGCGGCAGTGACCTTGCCATCCTCTTTGAACGCCGGCTTGAGCTTGGCCAGCGTCTCGACGGTCGTGCCCTCGCGGATCCCCTCGTCGGCGACCATCATCTCGATCTGCCCGTCGACCTCGACCGGCGTCGGGATGATCTCGCGCTCGAAGCGGCCCTCGTCGCGGGCGATCGCCGCACGCTGCTGGCTCCGCGCACCGAACGCGTCGAGGTCCTCGCGGGTGAAGCCGTACTCGTCGGCGATCATCTCGGCACCGATGCCCTGCGGCGGCAGCCCGGTGTCGGCGTACCGGTCGAGCTGCTCCTGCGGGAACGGGAACCCCATGCCCTGGACGATCGAGGAACCCATCGGGGTGCGGGTCATCACCTCGACGCCGGCTGCGACCACGACGTCGTAGGCCCCGGCCATCACGCCCTGCGCGGCGAAGTGCATCGCCTGCTGGCTGGAGCCGCACTGACGGTCGACCGTCGTCGACGGGACCTCCTCGGGCCAGCCGGCTGCGAGCACCGCGTTGCGCCCGATGTTCAGCGACTGCTCGCCGACCTGCATCACGCACCCCATCACGACGTCGTCGACCAGCGCCGGGTCGAGTCCGGTGCGCTCCTGGAGGGCCCTCAGCGTGTGCGCTGCGAGCGACGCCGGGTGCCAGTCCTTGAGCTTGCCATTGCGCCTGCCGCCCGGCGTGCGGACGGCGTCGATGATCACTGCCTCGGTCATGTGTGCTCTCTCCTGTGGGTTGGGACGCTGATCATTCGGGATCTGACCCCGAACAGATCACGGTGCTGAGGTTCTGCTGCAGCCGGGTCATCACCCAGGCGAGCGCTTGTCGCTCCTCGCGGCCGATGCCCCGACGCAACTCGGCGCGGAGCACCTCGTCGACCTGCCGCACCCGGTCGGCCATCCGACGACCGGGCTGGGTGATCTCGACGAGCCAGACCCGCCGGTCGGCAGGGTCGGGGAGTCGTTCGACGAGGCTGCGGGTCTGCAACTGGTCGACGATCGTGCCGATCGCCGCCCGCCCGATGCCGAGGTGGTCGGCGAGACGGGTCTGGGTGGTCGCGCCGAACTCGGCGACGTAGCCGAGCAGGCTGGCCTGGGTGAGGTTGAGGTCGAGCGGTGCGAGCCGGTGGTCGAACGCCTCGCGCACGAGCCGCGCCGTCGCCATGAGCGTCGATTCGACGCGCGACCACGGCGGGGCGTCGAGTTCGTGGTTGGTCAGGCTGGTCTGGGACATCGCAGGTCGGGAGTCGGTGCTCCGTTTGGAGACGTATTGTACGATGCCGTACAGTATCTTCCCAGCCGGTCGCCCACCAAACCGATCGCGCGAGCCGAGCCGAGCCGAGGAGGAGCACGCTCCATGACCGAGACCGCAAGCAGCCTGTCCGACACCGAAGCGGCCGAGTTCCGGACGAAGTGCCTCGCGTTCCTGGAAGAACACGCCGCGCCACGCCGGGGGCTGCCGAGTTTCGACGACGCCAAGGCCTACCTCGCCGCGGCGAGCGAAGCCGGGCTGGCCGGGATCCCGTACCCAGCCGAGTACGGCGGGGCGGGGCTGACCCTCGAGCACGAGCGGATCTGGCGCGAGGTCCGCGGCAAGTACACCTTCATGGAGGCCGAGTTCATCATCAGCCACGGCATGTGCCTGCCGATGCTCCACGAGTACGGCACGCCGGCGCAGAAGGCGAGCTTCATGGCCGACAACATCTCGGGCAAGACGCTCTGGTGCCAGATGTTCTCCGAGCCCGGCGCCGGCTCCGACGTGGCCAGCCTCCAGACCAGGGCCGAACTCGACGGCGACGAGTGGGTGGTCAACGGCCAGAAGGTGTGGACCACGCTCGCCCACCGCGCCGACTACGGGATCATCATCGCCCGCACCGACCCCGACCAGGTCAAGCACGCCGGCATCTCGATGTTCATCATCGACATGCGCGCGCCCGGCGTCGAGATCCGCCCGATCCATCAGATCGACGGCGGCAGCCACTTCAACGAGGTCTTCTTCACCGACGTGCGCATCCCCAAGGACTGGTTGATCGGCGAGCTGAACGCCGGGTGGAAGCTGGCGACCGCGATGCTGATGTACGAGCGGGTGGCGATCGGTGCCGCTGGGGCGGGCAAGGTCAGCACCCCGATGTACCACCTGCTGCGCGACGCGGCCACCGACACCGGCAGGCTCGACGATCCGGTCGTGCGCGACCAGCTCATGCGGATCTACTCGATGGAGGTGACCAAGTCGCTCGTCGCGCTGCGCACCCGGGCGGAGATGAAGGCGGGCAAGACCCCTGGGCCGGGTGGGTCGCTCGGCAAGCTGTTCGGTTCGGTGATCTCGTGGAAGATGCGCGAGATCGCACTGGAGCTCGCCGGACCGTCGTCGGTCGCCTGGGACCCCGACGACGAGCGCGGCGCCGAGCGGCAGCGCATCGTGCTCAACAGCTTCCAGTCGGGGATCGCCGGCGGTACCGACGAGATCCAGCGCAACATCATCGGCGACCGCGTGCTCGGTCTGCCGCGCGAGCCGGCAGTCGACCGCAGCGTCCCGTTCCGCGAGCTGAAGGTGGGCACCCAGACCGGCTGACCTGGTCTCCCTCGCCGGACCCGCTCGCGGGCCGGTCAGGCGGCGCCGGGTCCTTCGTTGCGCACGCGATCGACGTCTTGCATCGCGGCGCGCAGCTCCTGCAGCCACTCGTCGGTGTTGCGGCCGACGAGGCGGACGCACCAGGCGAGCGCGTCGGCCCGCGAGCGGGCGACGTTCGCCGCGACCAGCGTGTCGAGCACGCGCCGCTCGGGTTGGCGGAGACGGGTCATCACCGGGACGGCAAGGTGGGTGAACAGCTCGGTGCGATCGCCCATCTGCACCCCCCAGGCGACCTTGCGACCGAACCGGTGCTCGGCCTCGCGGGCGACGGCGATGCGCCGTTCGCGGGTGTCCTCGCGGAAGCCGGCGATGCGGCCCGCAGCGGCTTCGGCCCGATCGGCGTCGCCTGCATCGTCGGCCAACGGCGGATCCTCGACCGTCAGGACGACGGTGATCTCCTCGCGATCGACGACGACCGACGCGGCTCCGGCCGCGGTCCATTCGGCCGGGAGCCGGCCGGCGAACCAGGCCTCGACGCTGCTCGTCTCGATGGTGGGTGGAGTTGCTTCGTACCTCATGGTCGAGCACGTTACCGGAGTCATTACTTACTTACAATGCAACGGCAATTGCAGAGGTGGACGGCCGCTCTGGATAGGGTGGGAGGATGAGCAACGTCAACGACTGGAACACACAGGTGATCGCGGAGTTCCGAGCCAACGGCGGCAAGGTCGCCCAGTTCGGGGACGCCCCGGTGGTGATCCTGCACACGATCGGCGCGAAGTCCGGGGCGGTGCGCGAGACCCCGCTCGTCGCGCTGGTCGAGGACGGCGGGATGTACGTGTTCGCGTCGAAGGCCGGTGCGCCGACCAACCCCGACTGGTACCACAACCTCAAGGCGACGCCGGAGATCGACGTCGAGTACGCCACCGAGCGATTCCGAGCCCGCGTCACCGAGCTGCCCGAGGCCGAGGGGCAGGCCAAGCTCGCCGAGCAAGCGGCGCTGATGCCGCAGTTCGGGGAGTACGTCACGTCCGCGGCACCGCGCCTCATCCCGGTGTTCTCGATCGAGCGCGTCTGACCGTTTCTCGATCGAGCGCGTCTGACCGTGCGCGCCAGGCCCGGCCCAGGATCGGTCGCTCAGTCCGACGGCAGTTCGCGCGGCTCGAGGCCGGCGACCACGTCACGATGATCGGGGTGATCGTGGTTGACGTGGTCGACGACCTCGATGTGGTACTTGAACGACAGATCGCAGTACGGGCAGCTGTGGACGTGCTCGTTCGTCATCACCACCAGTAGAACCCGCCGGGCGAGGTCGCCACCAGGACCGAACGTCCCACCATGCGCGTCATCCCGTCAGCCCGACCACGACGAGCATGCCTGCCGCGTAGACCACCAGCAGCGCCCAGGCCGACCGGTGGCCGTGCCGCTTGCGCGTCCCCATGATCACGGTGGCGACCGCGATCCCGGCCGCCGCCACCAGGCATGTCGTCGCCGCGCCCGACGACACCGGTACCGGCCGTACCAGCGGGCCGATGCCCATCGCCAGCGTCGCATCGAGGAACGACGAGCCGAACAGATCGCCGAGGGCGAGAGCCATCGATCCCCGGCGGATCGCCGTCCAGTCGACGACCAGCTCCGGCAGCGAGGTGCCCAGCGAGAGCACCACCGCGCTGGCGACCAACTCCGGGACGCCGACCGCGTCGCTCAGCGACACGAAGCAGGAGACGACGACCGCGGCGGAGATCCCGACGGCGGCGAGCCAGGCGATCGCCCGCGCGACATGAGGCCCCGCTCCTCGGCGATCCCCCGAGTCCAGCGCGTCCGGGTGATGCGCCGCCCTCCCCATCAGCGCCAGCCCGGCAAGCCAGATCCCGACGAGCAGGGCGCCGCCGCCGCGCCCGATCGACCCACCGTGGACGAGCACGGCGTCGAGGAGGAGCGCGCCGACCGTCGCCCCACCGATGACGGCGAGGCTTCGCGGCTCGCCGTACAGCGGGGCGGCGACGAAGCACAGCAGGGCGAGGATGAACGTCACCTGCGTCAGCGCCGACCCGGCGGCGTCGCCGACGATGACGTCGCCGTGGCCGGTCAGCGCGGCGATCACCGAGTTGGCGATCTCGGGGAGGTCGGTCCCGACCGCCATCACGGTGATGCCGATGATCCCGGGCGTGATGCGCGAGATCTCACTCGCGGCGAGTGCGGCGACGACCGCCCGGCGGCTGGCGAACGTCACCACGGCGAGCCCGACGAGCAGGCCGGCCGCCCAGACCACGATCATCGGTCGCCTCCTCCGATTCGATCATCCGACAGCACCGCGGTGCGGACCAAGAGTCCAAGGGCCGCCGTCTCCGCCGTGCCCGGTCCGAAGTGACCTTCAGCACTATCGCGCCGGGGCGGTTCGCGATCGAGTGGAACCGAGAGGAGGCCGAGATGTGTTTCGGTGAACCCGCACGAGTGATCACGATCGACGGCACCGATGCCACGGTCGACACGCTGGACGGACCGCTCGAGGTGTCGCTGGTGGTGCTCACCGCGCAGCATCACACCGTGCAGCCCGGCGATTGGGTCGTCGTCTCGCTCGGCCTGGCGATCGACACCCTCGACCGGGCCGAGGCCGCCGACCTGTGGAATCAGCTCACCGAGTTGCGCCAGCTCGACCTGCTCTCGATCCCGCTGTCGGAGACCGTGCCGTGATGTCGGCGAAGCACGGCGGGCTCCCCGTCGCGCTCGCCGCAGCGATGATCAGCGGCGTGGCCGTCTACGTCAACGGGCTCGCGGTTCGCCACTTCCCCTCACCCACGGTCTACACGACGGGCAAGAACCTGATCGCCGGCGGGTTGCTCGTCGCCGTCCTGCTCGCCGGCCGTCGGACGGCAGCTCCTCGATCGACCGCATCGTTCGGGCTCGGCGGTGGTCACCGGCGCAGCCTCGTCGCGGTGGCGGTCGTCGGTGGCGCCGTCCCGTTCGTACTGTTCTTCGAAGGGCTGGCGCGCGCCTCGTCGACCGATGCTGCGTTCATCCACAAGACGCTCGTCGTGTGGGTTGCGATCCTCGCCGCGATCGTCCTCGGCGAACGGATCGGTCCCGTCCACGTGCTGGCCATCGCGCTGCTCGTCCTCGGTCACGCCGCGCTCGCCGGCGGCGTCGGCGCACTCCGGCTCGGCCCCGGCGAGCTGATGATCCTCGCCGCCACGCTCTGCTGGGCCGTCGAGCTGGTGATCGTCAAACGGCTGCTGGCCGACCTCCCCCCGACCACCGTCGGCGCCGCTCGGCTCGCCGGCGGCAGCCTCGTGCTCGTCGTCTGGGTGACCGCCTCGGGCCGGGCGGGTGACCTGGTCTCGCTGACGACGGGGCAATGGACCTGGCTGGCGCTCACCGGCGTGATCCTCGCCACGTTCGTCGCCGTCTGGTTCGCTGCGCTCGCCCGCGAGCGCGTCGTCGACGTGACCGCGGTGCTCGTGCTGGGTGCCGTCGTGACCGGCGTGATCGAGGCGGTGTTCGGCGACGGTGGGCTCGGCGGCCGGGTGACCGGGGACGTACTGATCCTGATCGGTGTACTCCTGGTGCTGGCTGCGGCGCGTCGGCGGTCGCCCGTCGCCGAGCAGCACCGGGCCGTGCAGTGGTCGTGAGGCAGTGGTCGTGAGCCACCGGAGCAACCGGGTCTCGCCCGCGGACGGTCCCGCCCGGTTCGCCAGGTTCGCGTACCCGCCGAACGCACTCGGGTTCTGCGGCCCGGATCGACCCGACGACCTGCGCGACCTGGCCGACCGGGCAGCGACCGGACCCGAACCGGTCGCCGAGCTCCGGCGCCTGGCCAGGGTGTTCGAAGGGGCGTTCCCGTACCTGCAACTCCTCGCCGGATGCGCGCATCGTGACGACCCGCTCGCCGCCGAGGTCGTCGAGGCCTACTGGATCGGCAACCGGTTGCTCGGGCAGGTGTCGACCGTCGACCTCGGTCGATCGGTCGACGACCGCTTCCGCCGACGAGCGGGCCGCGGCTGGGGGGCGCTGCGCGCAGCGATCCCGGCCGGGTGCGCAAACCATGCCTTCCACGTCCTCGTCGCGTCGCCCTGGGTCGGCCTGCTCCGGGCGGGGATCGTCGACGAGCCGCTCGCCGCGATCGACCAGTGCCGGGTCAGTTGGGCCCGCGTCCTGGCGGCGACTGGCGACTCACTGGTCGTCGAGCGTGCGCCGATGGTGTGGGAGCACGATCGGCTCGGTTTCGCCGAGCCGGTCGACGTCACCATCCGCACGCTGGTTCCCGCCCGTGTCGGCGACACCGTCGCGGTCCATTGGGGCTGGGCCTGCGACCGGTTGACCGAGTCGCAGCTTCGCTGGCTGCAGCACGTGACCGAGTCGCAACTCCACGCGCTGTCGCTCACCGGCCGGCCGGTGGGCGCGCCGGCCGTGGCTCAGGCAGGCGCCGGACCCAGATACGCCCGCAGTTGCGACAAGCTGGTCAGCACCGGGTAGTCGCGCTCGGGGATCTCGCGCCCGGTCGACTCGCTCAGGATCGTCATCACGGAGAGGTGATCCATCGAGTCCAGGTCGAGCTCGACCCACAGGTCGACGTCGGGATCGAGGTCGGCGAGTTCGGGTTCGACATCGGGCGCGACCTGGGCGATCGCTCGCAGGATCATCGTGGTCACGCTGTCATCGGTCATGTCAGCCTCCTTCACACGTTCGTCGGCGGCCGGAACGGCAGCCACCCGCGGCCGACCACGTCACAGCGCCGCCGGCTTCTCGAGGGCTTCGGCCAAGGTGGCCAGGAACCGCGCCCCACTCGCACCGTCGGTTGCCCGGTGGTCGGCCGCCAGGGTGACGGTCAGGATCGAACGGGCGGCAACGTCGCCGTCGACGACCCAGGCCCGCTCGCGCACCGCTCCCGTCCCGACGAGCGCGACCTGGGGCGGCGAGATCACGCCGTAGACGCGGTCGGCGCCCTGGTCACCGAGGTTGGTGAGCGTGATCGTCGCGCCGGTCATCCAGCTCGTGCGCAAGGTGCCGGTGCGCGCGGCGGTGACGAACTCGCGCAGCATCGCCATGATCTCGCCGACCGATCGCTCGTCGGCCGACGCGATCTGGGGGGTGACGAGCCCACCCCGGCGGAGCGCGATCGCCATCGCGACGTTGACCCCGTCGCCACCCTCGAAGCGCCCGTCGATCCAGAACCCGTTGAGCTCGCGATGCCGGGCGGCGGCGATGGCGGTCGCTTTGACGTACAACGCCGCCGGGAGGAGCCGCTCGCCGATCGGCCGCCCCTCGTTCTCGGTGGCGATCCAGCCGAGCAACGCGGTCAGATCGACGTCCTGGCTCAGGTAGTAGTGCGGGATCTCCCGGTTGGCGATCGTCATCCGCTCGGCGATCAACGCCCGCATCGCGTCGGTGGGGTCTCGATCGCGACGCAGGACGACGGGCTCGATCGCCGGCCGCTCGCCCAACGCCTCGATGTCGGCGACGACGACCGCCCCGGCAGGTCCGGTCCCGACGACGAAGGCGAGGTCGATGCCGCGCTCTGCGGCCAGCCGGCGGGCGAGCGGCGACGCCGGTACCCGTCCACCGGGCTCGCGCTCCGCCGGCGCCGGCCCGGTTCCGGCCGGAGCGCCGCCGACGGCGACGTCGAGCAAGCGGCTCGGCCCGGGTGTCGCCGGCTCGTCGACGCGGTCCACCCGTGATCGGGCATCGCGAGGTCCGGGCGACGGTGACCCGTCACCACCGGACGACCCGGCACCGATCGGACGCAGTCGCGCGATCGGCGTGCCGACCGAGATCTCCGTGCCGAGCGGAACGAGCAGCTCCTCGACGACGCCGTCGTGCCAGATCTCGACGTCGATGTCGGACTTCTCGGTCTCGACGACGGCGATCACGTCACCGCGATGCACCGCGTCACCGACCGCGGTGCGCCACTCGACGACGCGGCCGGCATCCATGTCGGCGCCGAGCGACGGCAGCACGAACTCGAACGTCGATCGGTCATCGGTCGTGTCGCCTGACGCGGGGGTCGAGCCCGGATCGCCCGGCGCGAGCGTGGCATCGGCAGGGTCGCTCGTCATCGGCCTACGAGCTCCTTGGCCGCCGCAATGATGTCGTCGACCTGCGGGATCGCGGCCTGTTCGAGGTGCAGCGCGTACGGCACCGGCACCTCGCGGGCGGCCAAACGGACGACCGGTGCGTCGAGGGTCCAGAACGCCGACTCGGTGATCGACGCCGCGACCTCGGCGCTGAGTCCTCCCGAACGCCAGCCCTCGTCGACGACGAGCGCCCGGTGAGTGCGCCCGACCGACTCGGCGAGCAACGGCCGGTCGAGCGGGCGAAGCGAGCGCAGGTCGACGATCTCCGCCGACACCCCCGACGCGCTCAGCTCCTCGGCGGCGCGCAGCGCCTTGGGCACCATCCCGGCCGACGCGATGATCGTCAGGTCGGTCCCGGCCCGACGGATCGCTGCGTGTTCGAGGTCGGCCGGGCCGCGCGCCGGATCGACCGGGCCGCGATCGTTGTACAGCCCGCTGTGCTCGAAGATCACGACCGGGTTCGGATCGGCGAGCGCCGCGGGCAGCATCCATCGGGCGTCGTCGGGGTTCGACGGCGCGATCACCTTGAGGCCGGGCACGTGGGCGTACCAACCTTCGAGGCTGTGCGAGTGCTGCGCTGCGAGCTGGCGACCGGCACCGGTCGTCATGCGGATCACGAGCGGGACGTTGAGTTGGCCGCCCGACATGTGGAGCAGGGTCGCCGCGCTGTTGACGATCTGGTCGAGCGCGAGGAGGCTGAAGTTGACCGTCATGATCTCGACGATCGGCCGCAACCCACCGAGCGCTGCGCCGATCCCTGCGCCGACGAACCCCGATTCCGACAGCGGGGTGTTGCGGACGCGATCACGCCCGAACTCCTGGTACAGCCCCTTGGTCACCGCGTAGGTGCCGCCGTAGTCGGCAACGTCCTCGCCCATGATCATGACGCGCGGGTCGTTGGCGAGCGCCTCGCGCAGCGCCTCGCGCACCGCCTCGCGATACGACATCTCCCCGGTCGGCGCCGCGGCGCGGGCGCCCGCCTCGCCGGCCACTGCCCCGCTCGCCAGCTCGTCCACGGTGGACCCTTCGCCTGCGCTCACGGCGCACCGCCGCTCTCGGCGAGCACGTGCTGCTCGAGCGTCTCGACCGGTTCGAACGGAGCCTGCTCGGCGAAGTCGACCGCTCGCTCGGTCTCCTTGCGCGCTGCGGCCCACATCGCGTCGATCTCATCGCTGGTCGTCAACCCCTCGGCGACGAGGCGGGCGCCGAAAGACACGATCGGATCGCGCAGCTTCCACCGCTCGATCTCCTCACGGTCGCGGTAGAGGTCGGGATCGAACATCGAGTGGGCGCGGAAGCGGTAGGTCTGGAACTCGACGAACATCGGACCACCACCGGCGCGGATCGCGGTGAGCGCGCGCTCGGTCGCCCGGGCGACCTCGATCACGTCCATCCCGTCGACGGTCCAGGCGGGGATCGAGTACGCGGCGGCCTTCAGCGCGAGGTCGACCTGCGATTCGCTCGTGGCCAGCGAGGTCCCCATCGCGTAGCGGTTGTTCTCGCAGACGAAGAGCACCGGGACGTTCCACAGGGCGGCGAGGTTGAGCGCTTCGTGGAACTCCCCTTCGGCCATCGCGCCCTCACCGAAGAAGCAGACCGTCACCGTCTCGTCGCGACCGGCGAGCTGGTCGGCCAGCCCGAGCCCGACCGCCATCGGCAGGTGGCCGCCGACGATCGCATTGCCCCCGAAGAACCGGCGGGACGCGTCGAACAGGTGCATCGAGCCACCACGACCCCCCGAGCAGCCGGACGAGCGACCGAACATCTCGGCCATGATCGACTCGGCGCTGATGCCACGCAGCAGTGCATGCCCGTGTTCCCGATACGTCGCGAGCACCGCGTCACGCTCTTCGAGCTGGTCCATCACCCCGGCGGCGATCGCCTCCTCACCGATGTACAGGTGCAAGAAGCCGCGGATCCGCTCGGCACCGTAGAGCTCGGCGCATCGCTCCTCGAACACCCGGATACGGATCATGTCGGCGAGCAGCCGCCGGCAGCGCGGCGCGGCCACACCGTCGACGTCGAGCTCGGGTGCGCCGGGGTTCACCCGCTGGTCGTCGGTCACTTCTCGCTCCTGCCACCACCGGACGCACCGACCTCCAACGTCGACACGTCTCCCTCGTCCTCGCCGAGCTCGCGCGCCTTGAGCACCCGGCGCATAATTTTGCCGCTCCTCGTGTGGGGGAGCTGACCGACGATCTCGATCTCCCGGGGGGCGACGGCCGCACCGAGCTTGCGCCGTGCGTGTCCGAGCAGGTCCCGGCGCAGCTCCTCGCTCGGGTCGACATCGTTGCGCAGCACGACGAACGCCTTGATGATCGAGCCGGCGGTCGGGTCCGGCTTGCCGATCACACCGGTCTCGACCACCGCGGCGTGCTCGTTCATCGCCGACTCGACCTCGAACGGACCGATCAGGTGCCCGGCGGTCTTGATCACGTCGTCGCCACGCCCGACGAACCAGTAGTACCCGTCCGCGTCGCGGCGGGCGAGGTCGCCCGAGCGGTACCAGCCGTCGACGAAGCATGCCGCGTACCGGGCGGGCTGGTCGAGATAGGTCCGGAACATCGACGGCCACCCGCTGCGCAGCGCGAGCTCACCCGAACGGTCCGGGTCGGTGACCTGGAGCGGCCGGCCGGCGGCGTCGAGCACCAGCTCCCCATCGGCCGTCCGCTCGAGGAGCGTCGCCTCGATCCCGGGGAGCGGCCGGCCCATCGAACCCGGACGGACCTCCTGGTCGCAACGGTTGGCGATCATGATGCCGCCGGTCTCGGTCTGCCACCAGGTATCGAGCACGGGAACGCCGAACACGTCCCGACACCACAGCACCGATTCGGCGTCGAGGGGCTCGCCGACGCTGCCGACGAGGCGCAGCGCAGGGAACTCGTGCCCGGCGACCGCATCCGCTCCGAGCCGTTCGAGCATCCGGATCGCGGTCGGCGCGGTGTACAGCACGTTCACCCGCTGTTCGTCGATGATGCGGTACCAGCGCTCGGCGTCGAAGTCTGCCTCGTCGATGATGCTCGTGACGCCGTTGGCCAGCGGCGAGACGATCCCGTACGACGTCCCGGTCACCCAGCCCGGATCGGCCGTGCACCAGTAGACGTCGCCGGGGTGCAGATCGAGCACGGCCCGGCCGGTCGAGAAGTGGGTCACGACCGCGCCGTGGACGTGGACCGCACCCTTGGGCGTGCCCGTCGTGCCGCTCGTGAAGTGCACCAGCGCCGGTGTCTCGGTCGTCGTGACCGCCGACGGGTCCTGATCGCCTCCGTCGTCGAGGAACCTCCCGTAGGAGACGACGGCGGGACGGGCACCGGCCGGCGGCCGGGGGTGCACCTCCTCCTCGGTCGCCCCGGTCACGACCACCAGGGCGAGCGATGGCAGTCGATCGAGGATCGGCGCCACCTTGCGGCGGTACAGCAACGGGGTGGTCACCAAGACCTTGATGCGGCCGAGGTTCATCCGCTGGGCGATCGGATCGGGTCCGAACGCCGAGAACAGCGGCGTGTACACGGCCCCGGCCTTCAGGGAGCCGAGCGCGGCGACGTAGAGCTCGGGGATCCTCCCGGCGAGCGTGGCGACGCCGTCGCCGGCCGAGACACCGCACCGGCGCAACGCCGCAGCGAAGCGAGTGGTGCGGCGGGCAAGTCGCTCGTAGGTGATGTCGATCGGCGACGCGAGCGCGAGGTCGTCGCGCGCGAACCAGCGCAGCGCCACCACGGCGCCACGTCCCTCGCGAACGTGACGGTCGACCGCCCGGTCGGCGATGTTGACCCGACCGTCGGGACCGGGGGGTCCGCCGAGCTCGTCCCAGGCGCTCGACCAGTCGAACGGGTGAGCCGAGGCACCGCCAAGATCGGGTGACGAGCCGGGGAACTGGGTGGAGGTGCTGACCATACGACGATCCAATCGCGAAGGTGGCCGGAGCGATGCCCGGGTCCACCTCGACTACGCGCGCAGACACGGGTCCACCGACCAGGGAACAAGGTCAGACGTTCGCGTCGGACGTTCGCTACCGACGTTGACTACAGACGTTCGCTTCAGACGTTCGCGTCGAGCGGTTGCCTCAGGCGTTCGCACGCGGCCGGGACGGTCGCCGAAGGCGGGCTCGACGCACGGCCTTGTGGACCTCCTCGGCGAACAGCACCGTCGTCGCCAGCGCGGCGCAGATCGCCCACCGCCGACCGTCGAGCGGCACGGTGTCGAACGCCCGGTTCATCGCCGGGGTGTGAACGACCAGCACCTGGAGCGCGATCGTGATCGCCACCGAGCCGAGGAGCAGCCGGTTGTCGAACGGTCGCACGAAGGCAGACACCCGATCGGACCGGGCGTTGAACGCGTTGAAGATCTGGGCGAGCACCACCGTCGTGAACACCATCGTCCGCGCCGTGACGATGTCGCCCGAACCGCCGAGCAGCCCCCCGGCCAGCTCGACGTCGAGGGCGACCAGCCCGGCGACGGCGATCGTTGCGCCCACGACCAGGATCGTCACCAGCATCGCGTGGTCGACGATCCGGTCATCGATCCGCCTGGGCGGACGATCCATCACGTCCTCGACCGGGGGATCGACCCCGAGCGCCAGGGCCATCGCGCTGTCGGTCAGCAGGTTGATCCACAGGATCTGGGTCGCGAGCAGTGGCACGGCGAGCCCCTCACCGCTGTCGGCGAGGCCGAGCAGGCCCGCGCCGAGGACCCCGACGAACATCACGAGCACCTCGCCGGTGTTCGACGCGAGGAGGTACCGCAGGAACTTGCCGATGTCGGCAAAGATCTCGCGGCCCTCGCGCACCGCGCGCAGGATCGTCGCGAAGTTGTCGTCGGCGAGGATCATGTCCGCCGCTTCCTTCGACACCTCGGTGCCGTTGATCCCCATCGCCACACCGATGTCGGCCTGCTTCAACGCCGGCGCATCGTTGACCCCGTCGCCCGTCATCGCCACGATGCCCCCCGCGGCCTGCAGGGCCTCCACGACGCGCAGCTTGTGTTCGGGCGCGACCCGGGCGAACACCGACTGGCGGCGGACGCACTCGGCGAACTCGTGGTCGGCCATCGCCGCCAGCTCGCGACCGGTGATGCTGGTCGACGCCGGACCGGTCAGCCCCAGCTGTTCGCCGATGCGCGCCGCGGTTCGCGGATGATCGCCGGTGATCATGATGATCCGGACGCCGGCGCGGTGGGCGTCGGCGATCGCCGCCGGCACCTCGGGCCGCGGAGGGTCGATGATCCCGACGACGCCGAGATGGATCAGGTTGCGCTCGATCGACTCGTCGATCGCGCCGAGCGGGCCGCCCATCGTCCGGTACGCGACGGCCAGCGTCCGCAACGCTGCGTCGCCGAGGCGATCGACCGCCCCCTCGATCGCGGTGCGCCGCTCCGGCGTCATCGCCACCACCTCGCCGCCGACCCGGAGGTGCGAGCACCGCTCGATCAGCACGTCGGGTGCGCCCTTCGTCACCATCATGAGCTGCGGGGCGCCCGCATCCGCAGTCGCCTCGTGGTCGTGATCGATGGTCGTCATCAGCCGGCGCTCGGAGTTGAACGGGATCTCACCGACCCGGCGGAAGCGCTCGTCGCGCCGTTCGGTCAGGCCGAGCTTGCGCTCCGCCACGAGGAACGCGGCCTCGGTCGGGTCACCCTGCACCTCCCAGTGCCCGGCCTCGCTCCTGCGCATCGAGGCGTCGTTGGCGAGGCTGCCGGCACCGAGCACCAGCCCGACATCGTCGAGCAACGCCTCCGACGTGACCGGCCGACCGTCCTTGAGGACCTGCCCGATCGGCTGATACCCCGACCCGGTGATCTCGACCTCGCCGGCCGCGGTGACCACGCGCACGATCGTCATCTCGTTGCGGGTCAGCGTGCCCGTCTTGTCGGTGCAGATCACCGAGGCCGAACCCAGGGTCTCCACCGAGGAGAGCTTCTTGACGACGGCGCGGTGTGCAGCCATCCGCTGGACGCCGAGGGCGAGCACGACCGACAGGATGGCCGGCAGCCCCTCGGGGACCGCGGCAACGGCGAGCGACACCCCGACGAGCAGCGCTTCGAGCAACTCTTGGGCACTCGAGATGTCCGACGTGAGCACGATCGCGGCGACGACGATCGTGGCGAGCACGACGACGACAAGGCCGAGCATCCGTCCGAGCCAGGCGATCTGGCGCTGGAGCGGCGTCTGTTCGTCGGTCGCCCGTTCGATCAGCGTGGCGATCGCACCGATCTCGGTCGCCATGCCGGTGGCGACGACGATCGCCCGCCCTCGCCCGCTGGCGACGGCGGTGCCGCTGAAGACCATGTTCGTGCGATCGATCGGCTCGACATCGGCCCCGAGCACCCCGGTGCGTTTCTCGGCGGGAACGCTCTCGCCGGTCAGCGCCGCCTCGACGACGTGCAGCGAGGCGACGTCGACCAGCCGGGCGTCGGCACCGATCGCGTCACCCTCGGCGAGAAAGACGAGATCGCCGGGGACCAGCTCGACGCTCGGCACCGACTGCGGTTCGCGGTCCCGCACGACGGTCGTGTGCGTGCCGGTCAGGCGACGGAGTGCATCGACGGCGCGGATCGCCTTGGACTCCTGCCAGTACCCGATCGCCGCGTTGAGGACGACGATCGTGGCGATCACCAGCGCCTCGAGCGGCACGTCGCCGGCGCCGTCGAGCACCCACGCGGCGACCGAGATCCCGATGGCGACGAGGAGCAGCAGTACCAGTGGGTCGGTGAACTGCCGCAGGACGCGCCGCCACGTCGCCTCCGGTGGCGCGGTGACCAGCTCGTTGGGGCCGTGCTCGGCGAGTCGCTGGGCCGCGGCGCGCGCACTCAGGCCGGCGACCTGGTCGGTGTCGAGCGCCCGGGCGAGAGCGGCCTCGTCGACGGCCCACGCGGGGACCGGGACGAGGTCGACGTCGGCGACCCGCGCGTCGCCGCTCACGTCTCGAATTGTTCGAGGGCGTCGATCGCCCGGGTCGCGTACGTCGACGCCGGACCGCCACCCATCATCACGGCGACCCCGATCGCCTCGTGGACCTGCTCGGCGGTGGCCCCTGCCCGAAGCGCGGCGTAGACGTGCAACGTGATGCAGTCCTCACAGCGCGAGGTGATCCCGATCGCCATCGCCATCAGCTCCTTGGTCGCCTGCGGCAGTGCCCCCTCGGCGACCGCCGATCGGTGGAGCTCACCGAATCCCTTCATCTGGGCCGGGATGACCTCGTTCAGTCGGCGATACCCGGCCCGGAGCTCGGCGCGACGTGCGGCGTGATCGGTCGTGGTCATCGCGTTCCTCCGGATGTTCCTGCTCTCGCTCGGCCCGCTGGCCGGCCGATCCCGCGCACTCTGCGGGCCGCCTCCATCCTCGCCGGGCGGTGCGTTCGCGGGCAGGGGCCAACGTCCCCTCTCGCCGGGTGGGGGGCCGCGTGACTTTCGGCCCTGCCCGAACACCTCGCCGACGTGGCTTCATCGTCGGGTGGAGGGTCGACCGGTCGTGCCGAGGGAGTGAGCGTGGCGATGACGAATCACGAACGTCGGCAGACGCACCGATCGTGGCCCGAGGAAGGCGCCTGGATCGTTGGCGTCGACGGTTCGGCCTGCTCCCGCGCCGCGCTCGACTGGGCGATCGCGCACGCTCCGAACCGGGCGACGGCGATCCACCTCGTCACTGCGTGGCAGACGCCGATCTACGGACCCCACTCGATGACCGGCCCGATCGCCGTCCCCTACGACATCGATGCGCTCGAAGCCGGCGCCCACGAAGACGTCGACCAACTGGCGCGGACGGTGCGCACGGCCGTCGATCTCCCCGTCGAACCGATCGTCGTCCATGCCGGTGCGGCGTCCGCCCTGCTCGAGGCGTCGGACCACGGCGCGCTGCTCGTCGTCGGCAACCGCGGCCGCGGCGGCTTCGCCCGGCTGCTGCTCGGATCGACGAGCAACCAGTGCGCGACCCATGCGCACGTCCCGACCGTCGTCGTGCCCGCAGACCGCGCGTCCGGCACCGACGGCCGGATCCTCGTCGGCCTCGACGGATCGCCGAACTCGCTGGCGGCGCTCCACTGGGCGCTCGACTTCGCCGCACCCGGAACCGAGATCGACATCACGTGGGTCTGGGACGCGTCGCCGCTGGCGGTCGGCGCCGACGAGTTCTTCTTCCCCGACGCGAGCGAAACCGCCGAGGAGCGGTTCCAGCACCTGATCGACCAGGCGACCGCCGACATCGACGACCGCTCGGTGACGATCCTGCGCCACTTCGTGCGCGGCCGTCCCCGCTCCGCGCTGGCGACCGCGTCCGACGAAGCGGACCTCGTCGTCGTCGGCGCCCGCGGCCACGGTGCCGTCGGCTCGGCGCTGCTCGGCTCGGTGTCGTCGTGGATGCTGCACCACGTGAAGCGCCCGATGGTCGTCGTCCCCGACGGTGCCGACGCCGTCCAGGACTGAGCGGCGCGTTCGTTCGGAGCGCGTAGATTGCACAGATGGCAGCGCTGGTCGTTCCCACCACGACGGGCACCGCCGGCTCCCACGAAACGGTCCCGATGCCGCGCGCGGTCCTGACGACCCGGTTCCGCGCCGGCCCGTTTCCGGTCGATGGATCGTGACCGGTTCTCTCACCGCCGAGGAGATCAGCTCGTTCGAGCGGGACGGCTTCCTGTTTCCGGTTCGCGTCGCGGACGACGAACGGGTGGCCGGCTGGCGGGCGGAGTTCGAGACGCTCGAGGGTCGCTGGCGCGACGACCAGTCGCTCCCTCGGCCGTTCGTCGACTATGCCCGTGCCAACTTTCACGTCGTCAGTTCGGCGGCGGCGCGGATCGCACACGACCGCACGATCCTCGATGTGGTCGAGTCGATCATCGGACCCGACATCCTCTGCTGGATGAGCGAGCTGATCGTCAAGGAGGCGCACAGCTCCAAGGTGTTGACGATGCACCAGGATCTGACGTACTGGGGTCTCGACGGCGCCGTCGGCCTCGTCAGCGTGTGGGTCGCGCTCTCGGACGCGACGCCAGCGAACGGTGGGATGCGGTTCGTCCCGGGCAGCCACCTCGGCGGTCAGGTCGATCACCACGACACGTTCGGCGACGACAACCTGCTGTCGCGTGGTCAGGAGATCGCGGTCGACGTCGATCCTGCCCGGGTGATCGACGTCGAGCTGAGCGCCGGCGAGATGTCGCTGCACCACGGCCACCTGTTCCACGGGTCGGGGCCGAACACGACCGACGGCCGCCGACTCGGGCTCGTCTTCCGATTCATGTCGCCGAGCGTGCGCCAGACGATCGGCGCCGAGGACTTCGCGATGACGGTGCGGGGCACGAACCGGTCGCACGACGTTCACTCGACGGCGGTTCCATTCGAGGACTTCACACCGGCGGCGCTCGAGCTCCACGCGCAGGTGAGCGCCGCTCAAGCGGCCCCGCTCGCCGCCGGGACCGCCGGCGAGCTCAGCTACCGACGCTGATCGGGACCGAGCACACGCCGGCGTTCACGGCGCTCGCACGACCGGCGCCCCGCCGGGCGAGATCGCGTCGTCCTCGGCGGGGGGCGCGTGGCGCGGCGGATGAGGACGCCGACCGGCCCGGCGGTCGGTTCCGGCCGGCGCGACAGCAGGCGGCAGCGAGGCCGACTTCGGCGTGCTGCGGGACGCGACGAGCGAATCATCGCCGCCGATGTCGCCGGGAGGCCGAGCTGTCCGCCAGACTGGCCTGATGATCCGGGTCTTCCTGCTCGACGACCACGAAGTGGTGCGCCGAGGCATCGCCGCCGCGCTGGAGGCCGAAGAGGACATGACCGTGGTCGGCGAGGCGTCCAGTGCCGCCGACGCACTGGCCGAGGTCCGACGATGCGAACCCGACGTCGCGGTGCTCGACGTCCGGCTCGAGGACGGCAACGGCATCGACGTGTGCCGGGAGATCACCTCCGAGTTCGACAACGTGAGGTCGCTGATCCTCACGTCGTTCGACAGCGACCGGGCGATCGTCGACGCGGGCCTGGCCGGCGCTGCCGGGTTCGTCCTCAAGCAGATCCGCAGCAACGAGTTGATGGACGCGATCAGGCAGGTCGCAGCCGGCCGTCAATTGCTCGACTCCGCCGAGGTCCGACTGGCGATGCGCCGCCTGCGCGAGAGCGAGGAGGGGCGCCTCTACGAGTTGACACCGCAGGAGCGACGCATCTTCGACTTCATCGGCGAGGGCCATACCAACCGCCAGATCGCCCAGGAGATGTACCTGGCCGAGAAGACGGTCAAGAACTACGTGTCGAACCTGCTCGCCAAGCTCGGCATGTCGCGCCGAACCGAGGCCGCCGCGCTGGCGGCGCGCCTCGAGGAGCGGCACCGGTACGGCGACTGACACCACCCAGGCACGCAACCACGACCGCCTCCGGTCCTCAGACCGGCACGTGCCAGGTCAGCTCCGTCCCGGACGGTTCTCCGGCACCGATCGTGCAGGTCCCACCGAGTTCTGCGGCACGCCACATCATGTTCGAGAGCCCGCCCCGGCGCTTCGGAGCCGGCCGCATGCCGACACCGTTGTCCGTGATCGCCAACCGCAGCTCGTCGGCGGTCCGATGGATCTCCACCGTCGCCTCCGTCGCCTCGGCATGCCGGGCGACGTTGGACAGGCCCTCGCGGACGGTGGCGAGCAGCTGCTCGCTGATGTGGTCCGGGAGATCGGAGAGCGAGCCGGTGATCTCGAGCACGGGCTGGAAGCCCAGATATTGCGACCGCTGGTGAACGAGATCGGTCAGCTGGGTCGAGATGCTGCGTTCCTCCTGCTGCCCGAGGCGGAAGATCGTGCTGCGCAGCTCCTTGATCGTGTCGTCGAGCTCGTCGATCACCGCATGGATCCGCTCGGCGACGATCGGGGGTTCGGCCTGGGACGAGACGGCCTGCAGGCTCATCCCCGCCGCGAACAGCCGTTGGATGACCATGTCGTGCAGGTCGCGGGCGATCCGCTCGCGGTCCTTGAGCAGCGCCACATCGGACAGCGCCTGCTCGCGATCGGTCACGTCGCGCACGGTGGCGATCGTGTATTGCTCCCCGTCGGAGGTCATCGGGCTGAGGCTGATCTCGACGGGGAACAGACGACCATCGGCGTGCTCGGCAAACAACCGGAGCCCGCTGCCCATCGCCCTCGATTCGGGCCGGCGGACGTAGCGGTGCCGGTGAGCGACGTGGGTACCCCGATTCTCGGACGGCACGAGCCGCTCGACCGTCGACCCGACGAGGTCGTCGACCGGACGCCCGAAGATCACCGCCGCCGACGGGTTGGCGACACGGATCACCCCGGCCGCGTCGACCAGCAGCAGGCCGTCGGGCGACGCCTCGAGCAGCACCTCTGCCAACTGGTACTGGTTCATCAGCGTCGTTCCTTCCTGCCCACATCGCCACCCGCAGCAGTCGGCAGCGTACGCCGCTCGTCGGATCGTGCCACCGCGCCCGCGGCTCGACCAGTCCCGCGGCCGAGCGGCGACGACGCGTGGCCGGACCAACCTCGCGGGCCGACAGCCGATCCGCCCCGCGCGTGCCGCCCTGTCCGGTGCCTGACCCCGAACAGACCGCCGAACAGACCGCGGAGGCTATGACTCGGCGTCGTGGATCCGTGGGGGCCGCACGAGCAGCACGGGACACGGCGCGAGACGGACGAAGTTCGCCGCCGTGCTCCCGATCCGCAGCCGGGACAGGCCCGTGCGCCCGTGGGTCGTCGCGACGATCAGCGATGCTCCGACGCTCGTCGCGTACTCGGCGACCTCGACGTGCGGGTCCTTTCCGTGCAACACCTCGAACTCGGTCTGATGCCGGGTCTGCTCGGTGACATGCCGCGCCAGGCGGGCCACGTACGACGACTCGACCAGGTGCTCCGAGCTGACCTGCGAGGGCTCGTTGACCTCGATCACCCACGGGGTCACGCCGAGCTCGATCGCCCAGGCCCCGGCCAGCGGCAGCGCCATCTCGGACAGGTCGCTCCCGTCGACCGTCACCAGCAGGGGACCGTCGAGTTTCGTCCCGTTCGCGTGCGGTCCGACGACGACGACCGGTCCGTACTCACGCTGCAACAGATCCTCGGTCACACTGCCGAGGAGCGCCGCGGACCGACCGCGACCGTGCGAGGACATGACGATGGTCGATTCGGGATGGCGCTCGAGGACGTCGGCGAGCGCCGCGGCGACCGACTCGCCACCCAGCTCGACGTGCGCTGCGATCTCGACATCGTCGTAGTCGAGATCGTCGACACCGCCGGTCACGCGGCGCGCTGCGTCGTCGCGGTCGGCCTCGCTGAGAACGACTTCGACCACGTCGATGGGGGCATCGCACTTGCGCGCCAGCGCGACGGCGATCCGAATGGCTCGCCACGATTCGTGTGAGCCGTCCACCGGGACGATCAGTCGCTGCACCATCGGGTCCTCCCTTCACGGACGCGCCCGCTCGACGCGACGGGTGTGATCGCGATCGGACGATCCGACTGCGGCCCCCAGCATCGCCCGTACGGACCGCACAGGCCAGGGTCGTTCGTCATTGCCCGTCGCGCGCGCCGACCCCGACGCGAGCCGCGGTACCGAGGGGCGAGCGCCGCCTGGATCATCGTGTCCGTACGAAGCGGCGGCCCGAGATCGAGGTCGGCACCAGGCGGACGAAGAACGGCTTGCTCGAGTTGTGCCAGGGATGCAGGTCGATGTCGAACATCTCGATCACGTCGGCCCTCCCCTGGACCGTCTCGGCGTCGCCGTTGACGATGACGCTCCACGCGACGCCCGCGCCGACATCGAAGTCGTCGGCCTCGAAGGCGAACTGCGATGCCTGCCCCACCCGGGTCAGCTTGGTACCGGTGGCGGTGCGGAAGACGATCGTGCCATGGTCGACGGCGAAGTTGATCGGGAAGATCTCGAGGGAGCAGTCCTCGGCCGCGATCGCGATGCGGCCGAGATCGACCGATCGCAGCAACTTCCAGCACTCGGACTCGGAGAGCACCTCGGGCGGCGCATCCTCCACCGGCGCAGCCACGGCCGGCTGGTCGTCGGACGGACCGGTGTCGGCCACGCCGTCCCCCGCCGGCGCGTCAACGGTCGCATCCTCAGCCGGTGGTGCTCGGTCGGGCACCGGAGGCGGGTCCCCCGAGGTCGTGTTGACGTCCATGCCCGTCCATCTTGCCGCATTCAGGCGGGCGCCGGAAGCGGCGGCTCCTCATTGGCGTGCGGGAACATGATCTGCGCCGCCATCACGTTGGTGATGTCGACCAGGTTGTTGGCCAGCGAGACGAGCACATCGTCCATCGAGACGACTCCGACGACGCGGTCGTGCTCGACGATCGGGACACGACGTACGGCGTGATGCATGAAGACGTGCATCAGGTCCTCGAGCTCGGCGTGCGTGTCGAGGGCGATCAGCGCGGTCGTCATGACCGCGTCGACGTGGGCGTCCGGCTGCACGTGTTTGGCGATGCCGCGGGTCACGATGTCGCGGTCGGTGACGATGCCGACCGGACGGTCGTGATCGACGACGATCAGCGCTCCGACCCCCTGGGCTGCCAGCAGCTCGCAGGCGGCCGCGATCGTTGCGCCGCAGTCGATGACGACCGGCGTTCTGACCGAGAAGTCCGTGACCTTCACGACGCCTCCGCTCCCGACGTCGAGGGCGCACCGTGTTCGACCAGGCAATCAGGCCCCGGGAACAGCAGGGTCGACCGCCCGTCGTCGCCCCATCTGACCATGTACGGCGGCCCACCGTCGGCACCGCGTACTTCGATGATCTCACCCCGCCTGATCGTCTGACCGACTCGGTGACCGCCGATCACCAACACGTCTCCAACGTTCGCGTGCATGCTCAACCTCCTGATGCCAGGGTCACCCGCACCGGGGTCCGGGGCCAGGGCACAAGGTCCCCGGGGGCCGTAGGACCCTGGCGGCGGCGGGCCGGACGGTCGACGATCAAGCCATGACTCCCAGGTGGATGGTCGGCATCGATGGCTCCGATGGTGCGCTCGCCGCGCTTCGCTGGGCGGTGGTGCACGCCCCCCGGGCGGGCGCGGAGGTCGAGGCGATCAACGCGTTCCACGTCCCGCTGTCGATGTCGCTGCTCGCCGCCAAGCGGGGCTTCGACGTCGACCGACTCGGCATGGAGGCCGAGGCGCACCACCTGCTCGACGAGGCGATCGCTGCGGTCGACGGCGCAGCGGGGCTCGTCCACCCGATCGCGATCGAGGGTCAGCCGAGCTCGACGCTGCTCGATGCGGCTGCGGAGTCGTCGCTGCTGATCGTCGGACGGCGGGGAGGCGGCGGCCTCCGCAACCTCGTGCTCGGATCGGTCACCAGCTACTGCGCGACGCACGCCTCGGTGCCCGTCGTCGTCGTCCCGCCGGATTGGTCCTCGGGTCCGTACCAGTCCGTCGCCGTCGGCTTCGACGGCAGCGACCATGCAATCGCCGCCCTGCGCTGGGCGCTCGACACCGTGCCCGAGGAGGCCAAGCTGCGTCTCGTCGTGGCGATCGAGGCCGCTCCATGGCTGGGCGAGGACATCACGTTGGCCCGCTTCCCCGACCAGGTTCGTCACGAGGAGCAGCGCATCCTCGACGAGGCGGCGACGGTCGACGCGGAGCATCGCGCCGAGCGCGACGTCGTCCTCCACGGGCCGCGCCAGGCGCTCGCTGCGGCCGCCGACGAGGTCGATCTGGTCGTGGTCGGCGGGCGCGGTCACGGGCGGGTCGGCGCGGCGTTGCTCGGGTCGGTCAGCACCTGGCTGCTGCACAACGCTCCGTGCCCCGTGGCGGTCGTGCCGCCGACCCCGGAAGACGACTAGTGCCGTGTTGGCGATCGTACGAGGTGTCGAGGTCGAGTCGGGTTCGCCGTTCGTGACGCACGGCGACGACTGCGCCGCCGTGTCCGGCGGTGAGGAGCGGCACTGCAACCGGCGGCGAAGCCGGCCGGTGGCGCGTCGCCCACGGTCGCTGACGCCGCGCCCGTGCCCGACCGACGGAGCCGACCGATGACGACGAGCGCACCCGAACCGACCGGCACGAGACACGTCTTGGCGACGGGCATCATCACGATCGACCAGATCTTCTCCGTCGCCGCGCTGCCCGAAGCCGAAGGCAAGTTCCTCGCCAACTCGTTCACCGAGATCGGGGGCGGCGTGGCAGCGAACGCCGCGGTCACCGTCGCCCGTCTCGGCGGGACGAGCTCGGTCGCCGGCTGCGTCGGCGACGACCGCGCCGGGCAGATCGCGATCGACGAGCTCCTGCGGTTCGGCATCGACGTCGAGCGCATCCAGCGGATCAGCGGTGAGCCAACGCCGATCACCGCAGCGATCGTCGACCGGCACGGTGGCCGCATCGTCGTCAACCACGCCTCGCCGTCACTGTTCACGGCGGCGGGAACCGAGCCGGCCGCCGCGATCGGCGCCGCCGACGCGGTGATCGTCGACTGCCGATGGCCGGCGGGTGCGATCGCCACCCTCCTCGCCGCCCGCGAGGCCGGCATACCCGCAGTCGTCGACGTCGACCGGCCGCTCACCGACGACGCGGCACCGATCCTCGAGCTCGGCAGCCACCTCGTGTTCGCCCAGGATGCGCTGTGCGCGACCGCCAGGATCGAACAGCCGGTGCTGGCACTGCGCACGTTGCGCAGCCGCACCTCGGCATGGGTCGCGGTCACCCAGGGCGCGCACGGGGTCTCCTGGCTCGACGACGAGGGCCTGCGCCACCGCGCCGCCGACCAGGTCGAGGTGGTCGACACCCTCGGTGCGGGCGACGTCTTCCACGGCGCGTTCACGCTCGCGCTCGCCGAAGGTCGGTGCGAGGAAGCCGCCATCGTGTTCGGTTCAGCGGCCGCGGCGTTGAAGTGCACCAAGGCGGGTGGGCGTGCCGGGATCCCCGACCGGGCGGCGGTCGAAGCCCTGCTCGCCACCCACGAAGGAGCGCTGTGCTGATCGTGGCCGACCACCCGGGCGCGCCCGGCACCGCGCGGCACGAACGCCGCCGCCCGACCGGCGCGAGGTAAGCGATGCGCGTCGCAATCGTCCCCATCGCCCGCGTCACGTTCGATCTCGACGAGGCGGCACGCCAGGTCGACGATGCATTGAGGGTCGTCGAGTCGCTCGGCGCCGACATCGTCGGGTCGACCGCTCCTGCGACCGACCTCGCGGCGATCGACCGGACGGTCACCGAGTTGCTCGCCGAGCCGCCTGACGTCCTGCTCGTGCTCCAGGCCACGTTCGCCGACGCATCGATGATCGTCCGGCTCCACGAACAGGTGTCGGCACGGGCAGCCATCCCATTGGTGTGCTGGTCGTTCCCCGAGCCCCGTAGCGGGTCGGTCATCCGGCTGAACTCGCTGTGCGGCGCCAACCTGGCGGCGTTCTCGCTCCGGCGACGAGACAGCGCCGCAGCGTTCGTGCACGCCGACCCGACCCGCTGCGACGCGGCCGACCTCCTGCGTGCCGCGATCGACGACGCAACGAGCCCGTTGGGATACGACTGGCCGCGTGTCGACGACCCGACGCGCACCGCCGGATCGGAACGAATCGACGACGCGGTGCGCCGCGCGACCGAGGTCCTCGCAGGCGCGCCGATCGGCGTCATCGGCAGGCACCCCGACGGATTCGAGCCGTGCTCGTTCGACCCCGCTGCCGTCGCCGCGTTGACCGGGGCGACCACCGACGAGCTCCCGCTCGCGTCGCTGTTCGAGGCCGCCGACCAGGTGACACCGGTCGAGCTGCGCACGATCCGCGAGCGGGTCGAGCGCGACCTCGAGCTCGGCGCCGGGTTGGCCGACCACGAGGTGGACCGCAGCCTGCGGCTGTACGGAGGGCTGCGCTCGCTGGCCGACGCACGGGGCTGGAAGGCGGTCGCCACCCGCTGCTGGCCGGAGTGCACCCGCGACTACGGCGGGGCGGCGTGCGCCCCGCAGGCGATGCTCACCGCCGACGGCGTCCCGGCGATGTGCGAGGCCGACGTGTACGGCGGGTTGACCGCCCTCGTGCTGCGCGAGATCGCCGGCCACGACCCGTTCGTCACCGACATCGTCGACGCCGACCGGTCCGACGGTACGTCGGTGATCTGGCACTGCGGGCAGGCGTCGTTGACGCTCGCCGATCCGGCGGCGCCCCGACGCGGCATCAGCCACCCGATGCAGGGCCGCCCGCTGCTCCACGAATTCCCGCTCCGGCCCGGCCGGGTGACGATCGCCCGGATCAGCCAGGCGCGGGGGCGGACGTCGATGGTGATCGGCGGCGGCGAGTTGCTCCAGCGACCCCGACCGTTCGCCGGGACCTGCGGCGTGTTGCGCTGGGACCTGGCGCTCGACGACGTGATGCGGACGATCTTCGACCTCGGCCTCGAGCACCATGTCGGCATCGTGGCCGGCGATCATCGCGACGTGCTCGTCGCGCTCGCCGCGCGGTGGGCCATCCCGGTGGTTCGCCTCGGTCACGACCACGGTGCACGGCTCGTCGCGTCGGCGTCCGCTGGTGCGGACGTTGGACCCTAGCCCGCCGGCACCAGGGCCGACAGAGTTGAGGCGTGGATCGATTGCCGCTCGTGATCGGTCTCAACGGCCTCCAGTGCCTGATCGACGTGCTCGTCGCGCGCGGGATGGAGGTCTCCGGACCGCAGGTGCGCGACGCCACGATCGCGGCCCGGCCGCTGGCATCGGTCGATCAACTCCCGACCGGCTGGCGTGACGAGCAGGCCCCAGGGCACTACCGGCTCGCCCCCCGCGACGACGAGGCTCGGTTCGGGTGGGCGGTCGGTCCGCAGACGTGGAAGCCGCTGGTGCACCCACCACATGTCCGGACGACGACGATGACCCAGCACCGGGCACGCGAGGCGGTCCACGTCGAGGTCCACCGCCACCGGCCCCGACGCCGCGCGTTCGTCGGCGTTCGGCCGTGCGAGCTGTCCGCCATCTCCAAGCTCGACGGCGTGTTGCTCACCGCCGAGCGGCCCGAGCCGGTGTACGCCGCCCATCGATCCGAGCTGTTCCTCGTCGTCGTCAACTGCACCGCGCCGGCCGGCACCTGCTTCTGCTCGTCGATGGGCACCGGTCCGGCCGTACCAGCGGATCGTGACGAGGGGGAGCCCGGCGACATCGAGCTGACCGAGCTGCTCGACATCGACGGCCGGCCCCGCTACCTCGCCAGGGCGCTGAGCGCCGACGGTCGCGACGTGCTCACCGCGATCGCGGAAACGGTCGACGCGCCCGCCGCCGACGAGGGCGACCTCGACACGGAGCGAGCACAGCTCGCCGCGGCCACGGCAGCGATGGACCGCGCGCTCGACACCGATGGGCTGCACGAGGCCCTCCTGGCGAATGTCCGGCATCCCCACTGGGACGAGATCGGGGACCGATGCCTGGCGTGCGGCAACTGCACCGCGGTCTGCCCGACGTGCTTCTGTACCTCGATCGCCGACGACGGAGACCTGTCCGGCGAGGTCCACGAGCGTTGGCGTCACTGGGACAACTGCTACAACCCGGAGTTCTCCCGTATCGGCCCGACGATCAAGCGGGAGTCGGTCGCCGCCCGGTACCGGCAGTGGCTCGTCCACAAGCTGAGCACCTGGCACGACCAGTTCGGCGAATCGGGCTGTGTCGGTTGCGGCCGGTGCATCACCTGGTGCCCGGTGGGGATCGACCTGACCGAGGAGGTGCCGGTACTGCGCGCGCCCGCCGCGCTCGCGAGCACCGGGAACGGTGGTGCGCCGTGACGCTGATGATGCCGACCCACGACGCGCTCGACACCCCGGTGCCCAACCGCGTGATCGAGCGGCGGGCCGAGGGTCCAAAGGTCGGCACGCTCCTCGTCCACCCGATCGACGGCCCGCTCCCGGAGTTCGAACCGGCGCAGTTCTCGATGGTCGGCGTCCCCGGCATCGGCGAGGTGCCGATCTCGATCAGCACCCCGGTCGACGAGCGGACCTGGCACGGGTACACCATCCGCCGAGAGGGGGCGGTGACCGACCGGTTGCTGCGCCTCGATCGCGGCGACGTCGTCACCATCCGCGGGCCGTTCGGCCGGCCGTGGGACATCGATGCTGCGGTCGGCCGGGATGTCGTCTTCGTCGCCGGCGGCATCGGGATCGCCCCGCTGGCCGCGGCGATCCATGTCGTGCACGGCGACCGCGACCGCTTCGGTGCGCTCACCGTGCTGGCGGGTGCGACCGACCCGACGAAGCTGGTGTACGGCCAATGGCTCGACGCGCTGCGCGCCGATCCCCGACCGGTCGACGTCAGGATGACGGTCGATCGCGTGTCACCGGGCGAGCCGTGGGATCACTCGGTGGGGCTCGTGACCGAGTTGCTCGGCGACGTCGTGCGGCGCCCCGAGACCGAGCTGTTCGTCTGCGGCCCTGACCCGATGATGGTGGCGACCGTCGCCGCCGCTGGTCGTGCGGCATCGACCCCGACCACGTCCAGCTCACGCTCGAGCGCAACATGCACTGCGGGGTCGGCTGGTGCGGGCACTGCCAGCTCGGCTCGGTGCTCGTGTGCCGCGACGGCCCGGTGATGCGGGCGACCGAGGTCGGATCGCTGCTGGAGGTGAGCCAGCTGTGACCAGGCCGATCACGCTCCCCGCGCCGGCGACCGGCCGGCCGACGCTGGCGGTGTGGAAGTTCGCGTCGTGCGACGGGTGCCAACTGAGCCTGCTCGATTGCGAGCGGGAGTTGCTCGCCGTCGCCGATCGCCTCACGATCGCCTCGTTCCCCGAAGCGTCGAGCGCCTTCGTCGAGGGGCCGTACGACGTCTCGCTGGTCGAGGGCTCGATCAGCACCCCTGACGACGTCGCCCGCATCGAGCGGATCCGCGAGCAGTCGGGCGCACTGATCACGATCGGTGCGTGCGCCACGGCCGGAGGGATCCAGGCCCTGCGCAACGGTGCCGAGGTCGAGGACTTCATGGCCATCGTCTACGCCCATCCCGAATACATCTCGACGCTGGCCACCTCGACCGCCGTCGCCGACCACGTGACGGTCGACTTCGAGTTGCGCGGCTGCCCGATCGATCGCGCGCAGCTACTCGAGGTGATCACCGCCTTCGTCACCCACCGGCCGCCGAACATATCGTCGACGACGGTCTGCACCGAGTGCAAGGCGCGGGCGATCCCGTGCGTCATGGTGGCCGAGGGGACACCGTGCCTCGGCCCGGTCACCCACGCCGGATGCCGGGCGTTGTGCCCGTCGTACCGGCGCGGGTGCTACGGCTGCTTCGGCCCGTCGGAGTCGGCCAACACCGCATCGCTCGACGCGTGGTTCGAGGCGCTCGGCGTCCCTGCGCGCGAGCGGGAGCGGATGTGGCGCGGATTCGCCGGTTGGGCACCGGCCTTCCGCGACGCCGCCGATCGGGTTGCCGGCGCGGCGCCGACAGCGGACGGGGACGGCGGGCACGACCGCGGCGGTGAGCGATGACCCACAAGAACCTCGACTTCCACGTTCCGACGCTCTCGCGGGTCGAGGGCGAGGGTGCGATGCACGTCCACGTCGCCGACGGGCGCGTCGAGGACGTCCGGTTGGAGATCTACGAACCGCCGCGCTTCTTCGAGGCGTTCCTGCGCGGCCGCGGCTACCGGGAGCCGGTCGACATCACCGCCCGCATCTGCGGGATCTGTCCGGTCGCCTACCAGATGAGCGCGGCGCAGGCGATCGAGCGGATCTCCGGTGTCCGGGTCGGGGGCGAGTTCGCGCGAGCTCCGGCGGCTGCTCTACTGCGGCGAGTGGATCGAGAGCCACGTGCTGCACATCGGGTTCCTCCACGCCCCCGACTTCCTCGGCTACGCGTCGGGGATCGACGTCGCCGCCGACCATCCCGAGCTGATCGAGCAGGTACTGGAGCTGAAGAAGGTCGGCAACGACATGATGGAGTTGATCGGCGGGCGGCCGATCCACCCGGTCAACGTCCGGCTCGGCGGCTTCTACCGGGTACCAGACCCCGAGGAGGTCGCCACGCTCGCCGGACCGCTCGGTTGGGCGTTCGACGCCGCCGTCGACCTCGTCCGGTGGACCGCTGGGTTCGAGTTCCCCGACGCCCGTGTCGACCACGAGTTCGTGTCGCTGCGCCACCCCGACGAGTACGCGGTGCTCGACGGGCGCATCGTCTCCGATCGCGGGCTCGACATCGACGTGTCCGAGTTCGAGGACCACACGGTCGAATCACACGTCGAGCACTCGACCGCGCTCCACGTGCACCGGCGCGACGGGGAGCCCTACCTCACCGGTCCGCTGGCCCGCTGGGCCAACAACTACGACCGGCTGCCGGCGCCCGTCCACGACCTCGCCGGCGAGGTCGGCGTCGGGCCGGTCGAGCGGAACCCGTTCCGGAGCATCATCGTGCGCAGCCTCGAGGTGCTCACCGCGGTGATCGAGGCGCAGCACATCGTCGAGCGCTACGTGCGGCCGGCGGTGCCGTACATCGAGGTACCACCGGCCGCCGGCACCGGGTGGGGCGCGACCGAGGCGCCACGGGGCGTGCTCTACCACCGCTACGCCACCGACGGCGACGGCACGATCCTCGACGCCCGGATCATGCCGCCGACCGCGCAGAACCAGCCGGTGATCGAGTCCGACCTGCGCCAACTCGTCGAACGGTTCGTCGCCGAGCGAGCCGGCGACGACCGATGGGACGGCGACGACCTACACCAGCTCGAGCACCGCTGCGAGACCGCGATCCGCAACTACGACCCGTGCATCTCGTGCGCGACGCATTTCCTGCGCCTCGACCTGCACGACGCATCGAGCCCGCCCGGCTCCGGCGCGACGGCAGCACGGTGAGGTGATCGCGCGGTGCCGAGTGAGCGCCCCGACACCCCGCTCGTCATCGGCGTCGGCAATCGGGACCGCGGCGACGACGGGATCGGGCCGGCCGTGGTCGACGAGCTGCGGCGGCGGGCGACCGCAGCGGCGACCGCCGTGCGCGAGGGCGACCTCGCCGACCTCGCCGTCCTCTGGCGGGACCACCCGCACGTCGTGATCGTCGACGCCTGCTCGACCGGGCGTCCGGTCGGGACGGTGTGCCGGCTCGACCCCGCACAGGCCGCACCGGGGACCCGGTGGTCGACACACGGCGTCGGCCTTCCCGACGCGATCGCCCTCGCCGAGCGGCTCGGACGCATGCCTGCCCGGCTCGAGGTGCTCGGGGTCGAGGGCCGTGAGTTCGAGCACGGGCCGATGTCGGCACCGCTGGTCGATGCGCTCCGGCAGATCGTCGACGAGATCGAATCGTCGCTCGCCCGCCCGCCCGGCAGCGCCCTCAGTCGGGCCGCAGGAACGGCTCGCCCGGATGATGGTTGGCACCCGGCTCCGGCTCGACCGCGATCTCGGGCGCGTGGTGATGCTCAGCGGCGCCGTGCCAACCCAGCGAATCGTCCGGGTTGACATCCTCGACCACGTGGAACCGGCGACCGGTGACCAACGTCGGCTCGATCCGCACGAAGTCGGTCTTCGGGTTGGCCACCCACGGGAACAACGGGAGTTCCTCGGCCGCGAACACCTCGCTCATGTGCTCGACCTGATGGGCGAGCCCCTTGACGACCACGCTCCACGCCGTCCGGGCTTCGGGCTCGTAGCCGTCGATCTCGAACGCGACGTGATGGTTGAGCACCGCTCCGGCCAGCTTGGTCCCCGGGCCGCTCTTGAAGACGATGCCACCGTCGTCGACGACGAAGTTGATCGGGAAGATGTCGGGCTGACCGGCGATGTCGACGGCGATCCGGCCGACGGCCGCGGAGGCGAGCAGCTCCCAGCATGCTGCGTCGTCGAGGACATCGATGCCGGGCTGTGAGGAGGCGTCCATCGGGCTATCAGACCACACGGCGCCCCGACCTGCCAGGGTCCGAGGTCATCGCCCGCCGGACAGGAGCGCAATCGCGGCGCGCCGTGCGGTGCATCGGGGTCACAGTTCGGCGACTTCGTCGCCGTGCACGGCCAGGCCGTAGATGATCAGCCCGTCGAGGACGATCACGACCCACGACCACTGCGGGTACACCGACATGAACGCCATCTGAGCCAGCAGGTTGAGCCCAGCGGCGACGATCCCGAGGACCCGCGCCCAGAGGTCGCCGTGGAAGATCCCCATGGCGACGACGAACTGGAGTGCGGCGAAGAACAGGTAGGTCACGCCGACCGTCGTCAGGTCGAACGTGACCACCGCGCGCGGTGCGAGCACGACCCACTCGTCGTTGACGAGCAGCGTGATCCCGTAGATCAGGTTGGCCGCCGCCGTGATGGCGATGATGGTCCCGGCGAACACCACCCAGTTGCTGGTCCGCTCGGCCGGCTCGAAACGTTCGGTCATCGGGTCGTCTCCTTCCACGCTCACCGCTGCGCCGCGAGCACCGGCACGACCGCGTTGTCGACCTGATGCCGGCATCGGGTGACGATCTCGGTCGATGCCTGGATCGCCGCGCCTTGTTCCATCGCGTCGGGTCGGAGGCGCAACGCGACGTTCGATTCGAGCGCCCCGCGCAGTCCGGCCAACGACTCGCCGAGCGTCGACAGCGACGAATCGAGCGACCGGTCGCCGGTCGCGCCGGCGACGACGGCGATCTTGCCTTCGAGATCGACCATGTGCGCCCGGGCGGTACCCCAGGACAGCCGGAGCTGGTCGGCGGTCGTCGCGACCAGCACGTCGGTGGCCGCCCGGCCGCTGATCCATCGGCAGCCGCTCGTGATCTCGCGCAGGCGCCGGCCGAGCTCCTGACGCCTCGAGGCGTTGGCCTCCGCACGACTCGTCGCCGCCGAGGTCGCGCCGATGATGATCGCCACGACGCCGACGCCCAGCAGGATCAGCAGCACCCACTCCTCGGTGCTGAACACCGGATCGCTCGAAGGCGTCTCCGGTGTCGGCTCCGGCTGAGGGGTATCACCGCCCTGATCGCCCGGATCACCGCTCGGATCGACGACCTGGTCGCCCGGATCGCCGCCCTGGTCCCGGCCCTGATCGTCGGAGCCGTCGTCGGATTGCGCCGGCAGCACCAGCGGGCGGGCCTCGACCACGCCGTCGTCGATCGAACCACCGATCAGCGGCGACACCGGCGACACCGGCGACGACGAGTGCGACGCGCGCGGCACGGACGCGCAGTCGCGGCCGAGCCCGCCAGGAGCGGGCGTCACGTACGGGTGACCGAACGGTCATCGATTCCCCTGCGATCCCATGAGCGCACACCCTTTCATCGCCGTCGCGCCCGGCGCAAGGCGCTGGGCACGCGCCGGGTGTGGCGGATCGACCCGATCCGGTCAGGCGCTCAGCTGCTCGACCGGGCGGCGCGGCGCTCGCGCGCGCCCCACCACTGCCAGACGGCGGTGATGATGACGGCGCCGATGACCGAGCCGATCACACCACTCGGCCGGAGGTCCAGGCCGTCTCCCGCGATCAGGCTGGCGAGGAGGCCACCGACGAACGACCCGCCGATGCCGGCGATGATCGCCAGCCCCCAGTCGGTCGTGCCGGCGCGCCGGCCGAGGATGAACTGCGCGAGCCATCCGACGAGGATGCCGAAGCCGAGGATTCCCAGAATGAGCACGGCGGAACGCTACCGGCTCGGCCCGCCGCCACACTCACGTGCGCGGTGGCGGCGGCGGCGGGGTCGGAGCGGCGCCCGCAGGAGTCGCCGGTGGCGACGTGTCGGGAACGGCGGACGGGGCGACCGGCGGGTTGACGGCGGCGGCGGCCGCCGCCTCGTAGGCCGCCTGCTGGGCGCGGAGCTGGTTCTCGCGATCGATCCGATCGATGCGCGTCGTCAACCAGTCGAGCAGGCTGTGCAGGGCGATCGCCAGGATCCCGTAGATGATCATGGCGAACACGATCGACGTGTCGAACACGGCCGGGACCTCGTTGCCGGTCGTGCCGAGTTCGATCGATTCGAAGATCCCCCGGAACGGACGCATCGCCCGATCGAGGCTGCGGTACACCCACTCGACGAAGCCGGCCGACGAGTTCGCCCCGAAGAGCAACAGGAAGAAGCCGAGGAACAAGATGATCTCGACGAACACCAGGTAGGCGTAGATCAGGTAGCCGACGACGCGGATCGCCGCCGCGGTCACCCGCTTACCGGTGTTGGTATCGGTGGAATTGCTCATCGCTCGGCTCCTTCGGGGATCTGCGCCCGCGGGCCAAGCTAATCGGCCGGCGCGTGTCTGTCGCGGACACCGCAGGAGGCCGCAGCACCATCAGCTCGCGCCGCAACGCGCCATCCGCTCGCCGGGTCGGCGAGCGCATCATCGGCGGCAACGATGCAGCCGTCATGGGGCGATGTGCCCTGGTGCGCCGGACTCCCCTGGGCATATCGTCTGCTCGGTGACACGACGTTCGGCGGCCCGCGCGGTCCTCCTGGTGCTCGGCGTCGCCATCGGTGCTTCCTGCGGGAGTTCGTCCACGAATTCGGGCGCATCGACGACGGGGGCGACCACCGAGCTGTCGACGACCACGGGCGACGTACCGGCGACCACCGCCCCGGCAACGTCACCGCCCACAACGCCGCCCAGCGCCACGACCGCTCCGACGACGCCGGCGACCACCACCGCCCCGGCAACGACGGCAGCGCCGGCCACCACCGCTGCGCCGGGACCCGAATGTCAGAGTCCGGAGCTGAGCGCGTCGCTCGGCCCCGAGGACGCCGGCGCCGGCCAGCGCTATCAGCCGCTCGTCGTGACGAACGTCGGCAGTCGAACGTGCACGATCGAGGGCTTTCCCGCCGTGACCCTGCTCGATGCGGGCGGCGCTCCGATCGGGGCTCCGGCCGGCCAGGAAGCTGCGGGCACCCCGGCGACGGTCGTGCTCGCACCGGGTGAGGTGGCGTCGGCGGTGCTGCACACCACCGGTGCCGGCATCGACCCCGACTGCACCGCCCCGTCGGCCTCGATGAGCGTCGTACCGCCGGACAACACGTCCGCCATCGTCTTCCCCGCGGTCTACACGGCGTGCGGCGGCTTCACCGTCCGCTCCTTCGTCGCCGGTCCGACCGGGCTCTGATCCGCGGCCGCCGGTCGTTCCCCGCAGCACCGGCGCTTTCCGTCCGGGGCGATCGACGACCCACCGTGACGGTGTGAACGCGATTGGTATTCTCTCGGGCATGGGTCGCCGCAGACTCCTGACCGCAACGCTGGTGACGGTGACCGTCACGGCCTGTGCCTCGAGTGGCGTCGACACCGGCGACGGGTCACCGGCCCCGACGGTCGTGGCGACCACCGAGGTCGCCACGACGGGCGCCCCGACCAGCGCGCCTGCGGTCACGACGACGTCCACCACCACCTCGCCGACCACGACCCTCGCCCCGACCACCACCGTCGACCCGATCGCCGAACTGACGGCGGCGATCGAACGCGACCTCAACCTCGGCGAGCAAGCCCTCCTCGCAGGAGCCGCCGATCCGGGTCCACGAATCGTGCGCCGTGAGCTGGCCCGACGCCACTACGACGGGAGCGCTCTGGGTCCTTGCGGTTTCTACCGACGATGCTCGCAATGGACGGGCTCGCGGCTCGACCGAACCCCGACGTGCCATCCCTCCGGAAGTGCTCCGAATCCTTCGGACGATCACCGATGGTCGAGCCCTCAACAGACCGCGCAGCTGATGCCACGCTGGTGGAACTCGTCGCGTTGACGCTGGAGTCGTCGTAGTGCCGACCGCTCGCGAATGGTCGAAATCATCGTGAACGATCGAGTCCGCGGACGATTTCGACAAGTCGCCGTCGTACTGACGGAATGGCCTCTGGGTGCTCACGGAGGCGATACCATCCAGGAACCGATTCGGAGCGGCGACATGCGACTAGTACACGTAGGCGCCCTGCACACGGGCGTGGGATCGTTGCTGCCTCTCCGCCGTACAGTTCGGCAGCATCTCCGCCGACTTCACGGACGTTGGTGGCGACTCCGACAACGGCGAGGTGTCGGTGTGGGCGTCGACGGCGCCGGTGTACGGGGGTGGGACCAGCAGCGGGTCGAGCCCGGTGTGTAGGTGGCGGGCGATCACCCGCGGCGAAGCTGCCGGCATCGGCGGCGGCAACAACGGCGCCCCGCTCACCGCCGAGCAAGCCGCCCAGCCCGCCGTCCGCACGATCAATGGCCGCCTCCACCTCCTCTACGCCGTCGTCTGCCCCACCGGCACCACCCTGCGCTACGTCCCCGCCGGCACCACGGCCAACGACCTCATCGCCGGCGTCCTCGACATCGCCAACACCCGCATCCAACCCCCCACCCCCGACATCAACCCCCCACCCGAGGTCGGCAGCCTCGTCAACCTCGGCCTCTGGCTCGCCGTCCAACCCACCACGATCACCCCGATCAGCGCCGAAGCCGGACCCGCCTGGATCACCCTCACCCCCCGGCACACCACGACCACCTTCGACCTCGGCAACGGCGACACCATCACCTGCGACGGCCACGGCACCCCCATCACCGACCCGGACACGTTCGACCAGGGACCCTGCGGCTACACCTACCGTCAGTCCTCCCCCGACGACCGGCCATACCAACTGACGATCACCAGCACTTGGACCCTCCCCTACACGTCCTCGGACGGCCCGGGCACACTCCCGCCACTCACCCGCACCCTGACCGTCGACTACGACATCGACGAACTCCAAACCATCGGCACCGACAACTGACGCCCACCCGCTGACGCCAACCCGCCGAACGTCCCACGGGCACGTTCAGCGGCGTCGCTCGCGGGGCTCGGCCGCCCAGCACGTCCTCGTCGCCCGGGTGGCCGTCGACGGTCGGGAGTCCTCAGGAATCGGCGAGCAGGTTCTCGAGGAAGAACTGGATCCGCCGGTTCAGGCGCTGCCCGTCCGCGGTCCCGTTGTCGGCGATCGGCTCCGATTCGCCCTTGCCGACCACGGTCAACCGGCTGCCGTCGATGCCCCGGTCGGTCAACCATGTCTTCACCGCCTGCGCGCGCTGTTCGGACAGCGCGAGGTTGTACTCGTCGCTGCCGCGGTCGTCGGTGTGGCCGACGACGATCACGGTCACGCTCGGGCGGATCGTCATCAGGGCCAGCGCCTGGTTGAGCAGGCCCTCCGACTCGGGCAGGATGACCGACGACCCGGTGTCGAAGTTGATCGTGTCCTCGACGGTGACGTTGCCGAGGTTCGGGTCGGACGCCCGCGGGTCGACGACGTAGTTGTTGAACACGTTGTCGGGGCCGAGGATCTCCGCTGCCAGCGCGGCGATCAGCTCACCGGACTCGGCGGTGGGGACCGCCCCTTCGAGGAAGATCTGACCGCCTCGGACCACGGCCTTCGATTCCGCAACCGCCGGGTCGGTGACCTCCGGATCGGCTGCCACCGGCGCGGACGGCGGGGCCGTCACGATCACGACTTCGGGTGTCACGACGGTCGTCTCCGGCGCCTCGGCGACGATCGTCGTGTCCGGCGCGGCGGGGGTTGCGTCCGGCGGCGGCGCGACGACGGCCGGATCACCGGATGCCACGTCGGGCGCGGCATCGGACGCTGGCTCGACCGGTGCGACCGTCAGGTCGGGTCGGAGCACGAGCGACGTCGCGGGCGCGGCGAGGGGCTCGGCGGCCGGTGACCCGCTGCTGTCACCCTGCAGGATCGGGATCGCGGCCACGGCGAGTACGACCATCGCGATCGCCAGCGCGGCGAGTACGAGCACCACGGTTCCGGGGCGCCGTGGTCCCCGCGGCGACTCGTTCGAGACCGCCGACTGCTGCGTTCGCGGCAGGGAGGGTCCGGGCTCGGGGGGAGCGACGGTCGCCCGTGGCACCGCCAGCGTCGGCGCGGTGAAGGGCGGGGTCGCCGAAGCCGGATCGGGTGGGGGGAACGGCAACGCGGTCATGTGGTCCTCCTTGCGGTCTCCGGTCGGAGATCACGCGGGTGGTGTTCGGATGTCGGGGCGGTCGGGGCGTCGTCGGGGTCGAGCGCGGTGCGGCGGAGCGTGCGGGTCGACACGGTGAGGACGAACGCGGCGAGGAGGGTGAGCCCGAAACCGGCGGACCATGATCCGGCGGCGAGCAACACGAGCGAGACCAGCGCGACGATCGAGGCGCTGCCGGCGAGGGCGACCAGGAATCGCGCGCCGGGTGCCATCGGACCCATCACCAACGAGAGCGCGAGGCCGGGGCCGACGAGCATGAAGGCCAGGGCTACGAGCTGGCGGACCGGGCCGCCGGCGTCGGCGACGAACAGCACGACGGTGCAGCCGGTGAGCGCGATCAACCCTGCGGCGATGCGACGGTCGATGGTCACGAGCCCACCTCGGCAATCGCGAACACGACCGCATCGGCGTTCTCGGCGACGACGGCGAAGCGCTCCGAGCGGCGCAACCCGTCCTCGATCGTCCCGAGCAGCCCGTCGGGCAGTCGGGGTGCGATCGACTCGCCGTGGTGCTGCCCGTGGGTGATGACCACGAGGGCGGACGCGTACCCGGCGGAGCGGGCGGCGACCAGCCGGTCGTGCAGGGTTCCCTCGGGGTCGGCGGCGAGTGCAGTGAGCGACTCCGCCGGCTCGTCGGCCAGCGTCACCCGCGTGAAGCGCTCCGCGGTGTGCCCGACGCCGGGTCCGTTGGCCGTCCCCTGGATCAGCAGGGTCCCGGCCGGGGCCGACGCCGACACCTCTGCGAGCAGGTCGACCTCGGCCGCGGTGAACGTCCCCGCCCCGAGCTCGCCCGAACCGGCGATCACGAAACCGACGGTGAGCACCCCGACGACCGCGAGCCGACCAGCGGTGCCGATCCCCCGTCGCCGCGCGGACAGCGGGACGGCGAGCGCAGTACCGCCCGCGAACGCCAGCCACGGGAGGGCGTAGAGAAACGCGCGGATCGCTGACTCGGTCGACGGCGCGGCCAACAGGAGGACGAACGGTGCGGCGATCGCGGCGACGAAGAAGCCGATCCGCGCAGACCCGAGCCACCGCGCGACCAGCCCGGCGACAGCGAGCACGACGAGCATGAGGATGACGAACCGGCCCGCGATCATGACGGCTTGGATGCCGGCCGCCAGGCCGGACAACCCCCCGCCGGCCGTCGAGGCGAACTGCGCCGGCGATCCGAGCGGCGCCAGTGCCCCGAGCGGATCGTCACCGACGTACGACCAGGCGGGCACCGCCCACCACGCGAGGGTCGCGATGGCCAGACCGATCGCCAGCCACAACGTCCGGCTGGCGCCGGTGGCGGCCGCGACGGCGAACGTCGCAGCGAGGACGAGCGGCGTGACCTGGTGGCTGGTCACGATCGCCATGCCGACGAGGCCGATGAACGCGACCGTGCCGGCGAGCGCACCGACGGTCCCATCGGCGGGGCCGATGTTGGCGGTGAAGACCGCCCGCGGCCCGGTGGTCCGATCGAGCGGGAGGGCGACCGCGAGCAGGGCAAGTGCGAGGGTGAGACTCAGGGCCTGGGGCGACAGGGAGCCCTGTCCGACCCAGCTTCCGAGAACGAACAGCCACAGCGCCGACCAGACGATCCGCTCATCGGCCGTGATCGCCCGCAGCAGGACCCAGAGCCCCAGCAGCGCGACCAGCGTCAACCCGAGCGGCATCCACCTCGCGAGCTCGGCCGCGTCGATGCCCGCGACGTCGGACACGATCGCCGCCCAGCCGTACGTCGCCGGCCATTCCGTCGGGGCCGCGAGCGAGCCGTCGACCGCCGGGAGCCCCCCGGTGCGCTGGACGTGGTCGACCACCTCGACGTTCGCCCACGCCCAGGCGTTGCCGAGCGTGCCCGAGACGACGACCGCCGTGGCGTTGCTGACGACGGCGAACGTCGCGACGTACGCGGCGAGGAGCGGGCGGCTGGGTTGGGAGCGCCACGTCAGCACGACGAAGCTGGCGGTCAGCAGCGCCACTGCGACGGCGAACGTCGGCGGCAGGACCGAGAGCAGACCGACGGCGGACATGTCGCGCGCCTCGACCCCGCCGAGGCTCCTGACCCACAGCGCACCGGCGGCGATCAGCACGCCGAGCCCGATCGTCGTCGTCCAGTCGGCGGCTGGCTCGGTACCGGCGGCCGTCGCCGAGACCTCCGCGCCCGGCGCGCGCTGATCCGATGGAGTCTCAGGGGGATCGGTCCACGGGGTCGCCGTGATGCCACGCGTGTCGAGTCCGCCACTCATCACGTGGTCGACGATACGCAAGTCCTGCTGTCGTAGGCTCAAGAATCTCGCCAGATGTGGTCGTTATCACCACGTTCGGTGAGGTGAGCCGTGCATCGCGTCGGCGACCGTCCGCAACGTCGGGGGATCGTCAAGACCGAGAAACGCCCGAGCGATGCCCGACCGACCGCGATCGGGAGTTCGAGCGCGGCCTGCGGTTCCCGATCGCGGGGATCGCGACGTCCTGCATGACCGACCCCGCCCGGCGCAGGTTCTCCGACGTGTTCGACGTCGCCTCCCGCGCCGCTTCGGGGTTGGAGGCCGCACGGGTGCGCCGCCCGTCGGGCCGCCGCGCCGGGGTGACGATCGGGCGAGGGCTGGCCGAAGCGGCCCGCGCCCCGGTGCACGTCGCCGGCGCGGTCTACGAGATCTCGACCCTGCCGCTGCGCAGCGCCCGGTCGCGCCTCACCCGCGAGCAGGACGGCTGACGACGCCCCTTGAACGCCTCCCGGCCGGGTTCGCGGTCGCCCGTTCGCCGGCAGCGGAGCCGGGTCGATCCCGGCCCGCCGTCCGGCTACCCGCCGAGCAGGCGCCGTGCGAGGTGCCAGAGCAGGACGGCCGTCGGGATGGCGAACCACAGGATCGGTTCGACCCGGTCGTACGGTTCGGCGAGCAGTCGGACCCTCGTGCCGTCGTCGCTGACCACGGCCGGGTAGCGGCGGCCGGTCTCCCACTCGTCGGGCACGTCGACCGGAGCGAGCATCTCCGCCGGAGCGTCGACGCCGGGCACATCAGCATCGCCGGCTACGTCGACATCGACGGCGACGGCGACGGCGAAGTCGGTGTCCGGGCGGTCCGCGATCGTTGCGACGGTCCGGTGGCCGGCGGCCGTCCACCGCGCCGTTTCGGAGGCGTTGACCGAAACGACCACCGCGACCAGCGCCGTCAGGACGACGCCGATCCCGCCGGCGACCGCCACCCATTGGAGCGGACCGAATCGCCCGGTTGGACGGTCGGCGCGCAACGGAATCCAGAACGGGTCCGCACCGCGCTGCTGGGCGGGAGCGAGATCGTCGACGGACGCCGGTGCACGCGCATCGGGACGCGGGTGACGGGCGCTGAGCAGCGCTCCTCCACGCGGCCACAAGACGGTGCCGTCGTGGGCCGCGACGACGCGGCCACCGTGGCGCGGCAGCCCCTTCACGTCGACCTCGTGGCAGACGTCGGCGCGCAGCGGCACGTGCCGATCGGCCAACCGGACGGTGCACACCGGCGGTTCAGCCACGTCGGCGTCGACCGCGTAGAACGACAGCTTCGGAACGGTCGACCATCGGGAGCGATGCACCACCCCGATCATGCGGAACGTCACGGACTCGGCGCGAGCCAACCGGCGCCAGCGCCGGGCGGACCACTGCAGCGCGACGAGGGTGGCCAGTGCCACGATCGTGGCAACCGCCACGACCAGCGACCGACGGTCGGTCGGCGGCTCGGCATCGGCCGGCACGACCGAGTACGGATCGTCGGCGTCGTACCGGACGCCGACCCGTTCGCCGGCGACCGCCCCGCCGAGACGCAGCGGGGAGACAACCGGTCCGACCAGCTCGTGGTCGTACGCGACGTGGACGTCTCCGTCTTCACCCGTGCTGGCGACGGCACTGGCCGGCAGCCCGTCGCCGAGCAACTCGACGAGCCTGGCGCGGTCGGCACCGAGCTGGACGACCACGACGATCGTGACCGCGACGATCCAGGGCGCGGGGCCGATCGACCACCGAAGGAACGCACCACCGGGCGACGACCAGCGCCGCCCGAGGCTCACCCGCCGGACCGCGGTGCGGCGGGACGAGCCCGCTGCGACTCGACCCCGTCGTCAGCGTCGACCGGCGCAACCGGCAGCGATGTCGTGCCGGTCGCCGCCCGCGCCGGCTCGACCGAGGCCGTCGACCCGTCGGCCGACGTCGCGAGGTACCTCCGGGAACGCCGTGCCCACAGGAGCGACCGCAGCTGCGGAACCATGGCGACGAGCAGCGCGACCGCGATCACGGCGAACGCCAGCGAGATCAGCGCACCTCGCGTCGCGCTGTGCACGGCGTCGAGGAACCCGATCAACACTCCGAACAGTGCGCTGCCCAGCGCGGCGATCGGCGCCCACGACCGGTGGGTGAGCAGGCCGTAGATCGACGCCCCCGAGAGTCCGAGGGCGGCGGTGGCGAACCCCTGCACCCACATGCGGTGATCGGGGCAGAGCGCGTCGGTGGCGATGAGGCCGACCCACACCCCGCACATCGACAGCGCGATCGAGCCCAGCATCCAGCCCGGCGGCCCGCCCGGCGACGAAGTCAACCCGTCACGCCGCGACCACGCCAGGGTCTCGCTCGAGGTCCAGTCGTTCATCTCGTGCTCCTCGGGGTCGTCCTGATCGGTCGACGTTCGTGTCCGAACGCCGATCCGGCGATCGTAGACGCCCCCGGAGGTCCGGCGCGCCCGGACACACCGCTCCCCGGATTCGCGCGCCGATCATGCGCCGGCGCGCGATCGCGCCTACGTTGCCGATCGGGGGCGGACGTCAGGTCCGTAGAACAAGGGAGAGACGACAGATGCGACTCCGATTCGGCACGTTCATGGCGCCGTTCCACCCGCCCGAGCACAACCCGACGTTGTCGCTCGAGTCCGATCTCGAGCTGATCCGTCACATGGATGACCTCGGCTTCGACGAGGCGTGGATCGGCGAGCACCATTCGGCGGGGAGCGAGATCATCGCCTCGCCGGAGATCTTCATCATGGCGGCCGCCGCCCGCACCAGACACATCAAGCTGGGTACCGGCGTCGTGTCGCTGCCGTACCACAACCCGCTGTGGGTGGCCGAGCGGATCGTGCTGCTCGACCACCTGACCCGGGGTCGCATCATGCTCGGCGTCGGGCCGGGGGCGCTGCCGACCGACGCGGCCATGCTCGGCCTCGAGCCACCACAGATGCGTCCGCTGCTCGAGGAGTACCTGGCGATCGTGATGCAACTGCTCACGTCCGACGAGCCGGTCAACCATTCCTCGGACCGTCTGACGCTGCGGGACGCCCGCCTCCACCTGCGTCCGTACTCCGACCCGCTGTTCGACATCGCGGTCGCCGCGGTCGCATCGCCGTCGGGCGCCAAGCTGGCCGGCCGGTACGGGGCCGGCGTGCTCTCGCTCGGTGCGACGCTGGCGATCGGGATGGACGTGCTCGCCCACCACTGGACGATCCAGGAGGAGGTCGCCGCCCGGCACGGGCAGGTGGCCGACCGCTCGAAGTGGCGGCTCGTCGGGTTGATGCACCTCGCCGAAACCGAAGCCCAGGCGCGCGCCGAGGTCGAGTACGGCATCGAGCAATGGTTCCGCTACTTCCAGCACGTCGCCGCGTTCCCCCAGATGGCGGTCGAGGGTGGCGACATCGGCGAGATGATCGACTTCGTCAACGGCGGCCTCGGCGTGATCGGTACGCCCGACCAGGCGATCGCCCAGATCGAGACGCTGCTCGACCAGTCCGACGGTGGCTTCGGTGCGTACCTCACCCTGTCGCACAACTGGGCCAACCCGGCGGCGACGCGGAACAGCTACGAGCTGTTCGCCCGCCACGTCATGCCGCGGTTCCAGGGTGGCGTCGACAGCCTGATCGGCGCTGCGGACCGAGCGCGCGCCGCCCGGCCTGCGCTCGCCGACCAGCAGATGCTCGCCGTCGAGCAGGCGACGGAGAAGTACGAAGCCGAGCGCGTCTCGACCAACTGACCGTCGAGCGCGCGGCGATCGCGCTCGACAACTCCCCGAGATACGAACGTCGGACGAGCTGTCGTCGACGAACGCGGCGACCAGCGTGCTGAGCACGACCGCACCGATCAGCGCGGTGTCGGTCGCCGAGCCGAGCTGCTGCGCGGTGCACTGGATGCCGCAGGCTTGACCACCCTCCTCGGCGATGACCGACGACTGGATCACGGGCGTCGGCGCGGGGCGCGACGCGTCGCCGCCGGCGTGCGTCAGGACGGGACGAGCACGCCGTCGATGACGTGCACCACGCCGTTCGAGGCGAACAGATCGAAGTCGACGATCTCGACGCCCCCGATCGTGACCGTGTCGCCGTCGACCACGACCTCGAGCTCGTTGCCGGCGAGGCTGACGAACGGCTGGTCGACCATCTGGGACACCATCGCCGCATCGTCGTTCGCCGAGACGACATGGTTCTCCAGCAGGGCGCGCAGGGCGTCGGGGTCGGCGAGCACGTCGTCGATCGTCAGACCGGCGCCGGCGAGGTAGGCGGCGAACGCCGCGTCGGACGGGGCGAAGACCGTGAACGGTCCGTCACCGGAGAGCACGTCGGTCAGCCCGGCCGCCTCGACCGCAGCGACGAACGTCGTCAGCTCGTCGATCCCCGACGCGACGACGACCACGTCGTCGGTGGCGTCGTTCTCGGCCATCTCGTCGTCGGCCATCTCGTCGTCGGCCATCTCGTCGTCGGCCATCTCGTCGTCGGCCATCTCGTCGTCGGCCATCTCGTCGTCGGCCATCTCGTCGTCGGCCATCTCGTCGTCGGCCATCTGGTCGGTCGTGGCCGGCTCGCTGGCGGCGGTCGCTGCCGGCTCCGAGCTCGAATCGCTGCCGCAAGCGGCGAGCGCGAGGGCGGCGGTGACGGCGAGGGCGGCAGGGGTACGGGTACGCATGGTGGAATCCTCCGTGTGGGTGAGTCGTGGATCGGACCGCTGCAACGTAGGGACGCCGGGTACCGTCGGTCACGCGGTTCGACCCGTGTTGCGCACGTGTTCACGGGAGGGTTCGCCGGAGTTGTCGAACTGCCCGATTCGGCAAGGCTTCCGGTCGGGTCGTGACGGCACCGGCGGGGTCATCGTCCGCCGTGCTCGCCGGTGGTGGGGGGTCGATCGGTGCGCAGCGCGATACTGGGCCGATGGTCCACGAGCGCGCCGGCCGCCGAGCCCTGCCCGGCGATCTGATCGACATCGCCCACCTGGTCTCCGCGTACTACACCGCGTCGCCGGATGTCGACGACATCGGCCAGCGGGTCGCGTTCGGGACGTCGGGGCATCGAGGGTCGAGCCTCGATGCATCATTCAACGAGGCGCACATCGCGGCGACGACCCAGGCGATCTGCGAATACCGGCAGGGGCAGGCGGTCGACGGGCCGCTGTTCCTCGGTCGCGACACCCACGCGCTCTCCGAGCCGGCGTGGGCGACGGCGCTCGAGGTGCTGGCGGCCAACGACGTGACCGTCCTGATCGACGCCGACGACCGCTACACGCCGACGCCGGCGATCTCGCACGCCATCCTGTGGCACAACACGGGTGCCGCGCCGGGAATCGGCCGAGCCGACGGGATCGTCGTCACCCCGTCGCACAACCCGCCCAAGGACGGCGGCTTCAAGTACAACCCTCCCCACGGCGGACCCGCCGACACCGACGCCACCGGTTGGATCGCGGCGCGGGCGAACGAGCTCCTGGCCGACGGCAACCGGCAGGTCGCGCGGGTGCCGCTCCGGCGGGCGCTGGCCGCCGACACCACCTCGCGCTACGACTATTGCGGCACCTACGTCGACGATCTCCCGGCGGTCGTCGACCTCGATGCGGTCCGCGGCGCGGGCGTACGGATCGGGGCTGATCCGCTCGGCGGGGCCAGCGTGGATTTCTGGGGCCGGATCGCGGAGCGGCACCGTCTCGACCTCACCGTCGTCAACCCGCTGGTCGACCCGACCTGGCGGTTCATGACGCTCGACTGGGACGGTGCGATCCGGATGGACTGCTCATCGCCGTACGCGATGGCGTCGCTGATCGAGGTGCGCGATCGATATCAGGTGGCGACGGGGAACGACGCCGACGCCGACCGCCACGGGATCGTCACGCCCGACGGCGGGCTGATGAACCCCAACCACTTCCTGGCGGTCGCCATCGACTACCTGTTCGCTCATCGCCCGGGCTGGCCGGCCGCCGCTGCGGTCGGCAAGACGCTCGTGTCGTCGTCGATGATCGACCGAGTCGCCGCGGGTCTCGACCGCCGGCTGGTCGAGGTGCCGGTCGGGTTCAAGTGGTTCGTCCCCGGGCTGCTCGACGGCTCGATCGGGTTCGGCGGGGAAGAGTCGGCGGGTGCCTCGCTGTTGCGTCGGGACGGAACGGTCTGGACGACCGACAAGGACGGCATCGCGCTCGCCCTGCTGGCCTCGGAGATCATCGCGACGACCGGCTCGACGCCGAGCGAGCGGTACCGGTCCCTCACCGCCGAGCACGGCGATCCGGCCTACGAGCGCATCGACGCACCAGCCACCCGCGAGGAGAAGGTGGCGCTCGGCGCGATGACCGCCGACCAGGTGACCGCAGGGGAGCTCGCCGGCGAGCCGATCACGGCGGTGCTCACCGAAGCGCCCGGCAACGGCGCCAAGATCGGTGGGCTCAAGGTGGTCACCGAGTCGGCGTGGTTCGCGGCGCGGCCGTCGGGGACCGAGGACGTGTACAAGATCTACGCCGAGAGCTTCCGCGGACCCGAACACCTCGGCCGGCTCCAGGACGCCGCCCGCTCGCTCGTGTCGTCCGTCCTCGCCTCCGCCACCTGACGTACCCCACCCCACCGGTGAGATCCGGCGCAACACGTCCACCCGGAATACTCACCGGGGTGATGCGTGGCATCATGATCGTGACCGGCGCGAGGACGATCGTGCGTCCGGCCATCCGCGTGACCGACCAGGAGGATTGATGACGAGGCTCGCCCTCTACCTGCAGGACGCCCACCCGATCCGGGATGCGATGTCGTACGCGCACTACGCGGAGCAGCAGGGCTTCGAGGCGGTATGGCAGGCCGACTCGCGGCTCGTGCGCGAGGCGAGCGTGCCGATGGCCGCGTTCGCCGCGACGACCGACACGATCAAGGTCGGCTCGGGCGTGATCGACATCTGGTCGCGCAACCCGGCCCGGCTCGCCTCGATGTTCTCCACCCTCGACGACCTGGCCCCCGGCCGCATCATCTGCGGGCTCGGCGCGTGGTGGGACCCGCTGGCCGCCAAGGTCGGCATCGATCGCGCCAAGCCGCTGCGCATGATGCGCGAGGTCGTCACCGCGGTCCGCGCCCTGCTGCACAACGAGACGGTCACGATCGACGGCCACTTCGTCCACCTCGACGGGGTCGAACTCGACTATGTCCACCAGGAGCGCCGACCGAAGGACGTCCCGATCTACATCGGCGCGACCGGCATGCAGATGATGGAGTTGACCGGCGAGATCGCCGACGGCGTGGTGCTCAACTACCTCGTATCACCCGAGTACAACAAGCGAGCGCTGGAACACCTGGCGATCGGCGCCGCCAAGGCCGGCCGGTCGATCGACGACCTCGACCGGCCGCAGCTGATGGTCTGCTCGGTCGACGACGACCGGCAGGCCGCCCTCGACGGTGCCCGGCTGCTCGTCACCCAGTACCTCGGTCAGCAGCCGCACATCATGAAGGCAAGCGGTGTCCCGGCGTCGCTGCTCGAAGACGTCCACAAGATCCTGACGTGGCCGGCGACGCACGAACAGGTCGTCGAAGCGTCCAAGCTCGTACCCGACGACATCGTGCAGATGATCTGTGCTGCGGGCACCCCCGACGAATGCCGGGAGAAGGTCGCGGAGTACCTGGCCAACGGCTGTACCTGCCCGATTCTGTACCCGCTCGGCGACGACGTCCGCCTGATGATCGACACGTTCGCCGACTGGTCGCCCTGAGCACCGGCCTCGGGAAGCGACGTCAGCCGCAGGGGACGGCGACCGCGGACGCGCGCCCGCTCACGGCGCGGCGGTGAGCCCGGCTGCGGCGATCCCGGCCAGCGCGGCCGCCTCGTCATTGTCCGACGTGTCGCCGGAGATCCCGACCGCGCCGATCGCCGAGCCGTCGGCACCGCGGACGATGACACCGCCGGCGACCGGCACGAGCGCACCGCCGATCGCCGCGGTGACGCCGCTGACGAAGTGCGGACGCTGCTCTGCCATCACGCCCAGCGTTCGCGAGTTGACCCCGATCGAGATCGCGCCGTACGCCTTGGCGTGGGCGACATCGAACCGGCGGTTGGCGACACCGTCCTCGCGCTCGAACGCGACGAGGTGGCCGCCGGCGTCGAGGACCGCGACGCACAGCGGCTGCATCCCCGCCTCGCGGCCGTGCGCCAGTGCCGCGGCGATGATCGTGCGGGCGTCATCGATGCCAAGTGTCATGTCGTACCTCCCGATCGGCTGGTCTCCTCGGCGGTGTCGCCGTCTGCGGTCGTCGTGCCGGCGAGTTCGCGCTTGCGTTCGAGGCGCCGGGCATGAAGCACCGGTTCGGTGTACCCGGACGGCTGCTCGACCCCCGACAGCACGAGATCGCACGCGGCGCGGAACGCCGGGCCGTCGAAGTCCGGCGCCATCGGGGTGTACGCGGGGTCGCCGGCGTTCTGGCGGTCGACGACGGCGGCCATCCGCCGCATCGTCTCGACGACCTGGTCGCGGGTGACCACCCCGTGGTGCAGCCAGTTGGCCATGTGCTGCGAGGAGATCCGGCACGTGGCGCGATCCTCCATCAGCGCCACATCGGAGATGTCGGGGACCTTGGAACACCCGACGCCCTGGTCGACCCAGCGCACGACGTACCCGAGGATCCCCTGGGCGTTGTTGTCGAGCTCGGCCTGGATCTCGGCCTCGGTCCAGACCGTCGATCCGGCGAGCGGGATCGTCAAGAGGTCGTCAAGACCCGCCCGCGGACCCGACGCCGCGAGCCGGGCTTCCAGCTCGGCCTGGCGGCCGGCGACGTCGACCGCGTGATACTGGGTCGCGTGCAGCGTCGCGGCGGTCGGCGACGGCACCCACGCGCAGCTTGCGCCCGCCTGGGGATGACCGATCTTCTGCTCCAGCATCGCCGCCATCAGGTCGGGCGCGGCCCACATGCCCTTGCCGATCTGGGCCCGACCGCGCAGCCCGCAGGCGATGCCGGTGTCGACGTTCCAGTCCTCGTAGGCCGTGATCCAACGCTGGGTCTTCATGTCGTTCTTGCGGACCATCGGCCCGGCCGTCATCGACGTGTGGATCTCGTCGCCGGTGCGGTCGAGGAAGCCGGTGTTGATGAACGCCACGCGGTTGGCGGCGGCGCGGATGCACTCGCCGAGGTTGACGGTCGTGCGCCGCTCCTCGTCCATGATCCCGATCTTGACCGTGTTCGGCGCCAGCCCGAGCACCGACTCGACGCGGCTGAACACCTCGTCGGCGAACGCCACCTCGTCCGGTCCGTGCATCTTCGGCTTCACGACATAGACCGAGCCCGCCGGCGAGTTGCCGATCGGCACGGCGCCGTCCGTCGGGGGAGGCGACCAGGCCGGATCGCTTTGGGCGCACAGCACGGTGACGAACGCGTCGAGCAGGCCCTCGGGCACCTGGCGGCGGTCGCGGTCGAGCACGGCCGGGGTCGTCATCAGGTGCCCGACGTTGCGCACGAGCATCAGCGATCGAGCGGGCCGGACGAACGTGGTGCCGTCCGGGCCGGTGTACACCCGGTCGGGCTCCATCGTCCTCGTGAACGTCGTACCGCCCTTGGTCACCTCGGCCGACAGCTCGCCGCGGACCAGGCCCAGCCAGTTGCGGTAGGCCAGCGTCTTGTCGGCGCTGTCGACCGCGGCGACCGAGTCCTCGCAGTCCATGATCGTCGTCACCGCCGCTTCCAGATGGACGTCGGCGACGTGGGCCGGATCGTCCCGCCCGATCGCGTCGGTCGGGTCGACGAGCAGCTCGATGCCGAGGCCGTGGTGCTCGAGCAGCACCCGGCGCGGACGGTCCGGGTCGCCCCGATACCCGAGGAACAGGCTCGGGTCGGCGAGACCGGTCGTGCCCCCGTCGCTCATCGTCATCGCCAGCCCGCCATCGTCGACCGAATACCGGATGGCGTCGGCGTGCGAGCGCCCTTCGAGCGGCACGGTGTCGTCGAGGAAGCGGCGAGCCCACTCGATCACCCGGCGGCCGCGGGCGGGGTCGTACGGACCCGGCGCAGGTGCGTCGCCGAGCGCGTCGGTGCCGTAGAGCGCATCGTAGAGCGACCCCCATCGGGCGTTGACCGCATTGACCGCGTATCGGGCGTTGGTGATCGGGACGACGAGTTGCGGCCCGGCAACGGTCGAGATCTCGCGGTCGACGCGCTCGGTGTCGATCCGGAACGCCGGACCCTCGGCGACCAGGTACCCGATCTCGACGAGGAAGTCGCGGTAGGCCGCTGCGTCGTGCTCGCGCCCGATCCGGTCGCGGTGCCACCGGTCGATCTGTGCCTGCAGTTCGGCGCGTCGGGCGAGTAGCTCCGCGTTGCGCGGCGCGAAGTCGTGGACCAGGTCGGCCAGCCCGCGCCACACCGCATCGGCATCGAGGCCCGTGCCGGGGATCGCCTCGCGGTCGAGGAACGCGGCCAGCTCCCGCCCGACCAGCAGCTCGCCCCGGGCCTCGTAGTGGGGGATGCCCGCGCCGTCGACTCGGGTGGCGCCGGAAGGATCCATCGCAGGATGCTCGCACGGCGCCCCGTCCTGCAGCCAACCGTCCCGGTTCGGATCCTCGTCGAGTCGCCGCTGCTCGCCGCCACCGACGATCGCTCGGTCGACGCTCGACGTTCGGCACCACCGTAGGGTCGGGTCGTGGCGCGCCGCGTGGGGACATCACGATGAAGACGATCGGCCTGCTCGGCGGGATGAGCTGGGAGAGCTCGATCGAGTACGAGCGGATCATCAACGAGGCGGTGCGGCGCGAGCTCGGTGGGGTTGCGTCCGCCGATCTCCTGATCCGCAGCTACAACTTCGCCGATGTCGAGGCGCTCCAGGAGTCCGGCGACTGGGACGCCGCCGGGACGTTGCTCGCCGACGACGCCGCCCGCCTGGAAGCGGCCGGTGCCGACCTGCTCATCCTGTGCACCAACACGATGCACGTCGTCGCGCCGGCGATCGAAGCGGCGATCTCGATCCCGTTCCTGCACCTGGCCGACGCCACCGCCGACGCGGTGCGCGCGGCGGGCATCGGTACCGTCGGGCTGCTCGGCACCCGGTACACGATGGAGCAGCGCTTCTACCGCGACCGTCTGGCCGGCCACGGGCTCACCGTGCTCGTGCCCGACGAACCGGATCGGACGACGATTCACGACGTGATCTACGGCGAGCTCGTCCGGGGCGTGATCGACGCCCGATCCCGCCAGCGCTACCTCGAAGTGATCGCCCGGCTGGTCGACCGAGGGGCCACCGGGGTGATCGCCGGATGCACGGAGATCGAGCTGCTGATCGGGCCGGACGACCTGACCGTGCCGTACTTCCCGACGACCCGTCTCCACGCCGAGGCTGCGGTCGCGCTGGCGCTCGCCTGAGCCCGGCGAGGGAAACGCCGGCGACGAGCCGGCCAACGAGCGAGCCACCGGCGCAGCGCGCGAATCACCCTCCCAGAGTGAAAGTGCCCTGGGGCTGCGCGCTCTCCCGGTGTATGAGCCCAACCCGCACCGCCACCATCACACTGACCATCCTGCTCGCCGCCACCGGTTGCGCGACCACCGAGATGCGCTCGGCACCGGATGCGCCCGGAGTCGACATCGCGGGTGACCCCGCATCGTTCGGCTTCACCAGCGGACCCGACGCGGTCGCCGACGACGACGCAGCATTGACCACCACCGTGGTTCCCCTCGCCGAACCGGTGACGACCGATGCCTCGGACGCGACCTCGCCCAGCTCCGTCGTGACCGCTCCGCCTGCGGGACCACTCCCCGCGACACAAGCGGAGGCCGAGGCCGGCCCCGACGCCGGCCGCGACGACGTGGAGCCGGCCACGACCGTCCCGACGACCGAGCCACCGGTCGAGGTCGACCCACCGCGGACTCCGACCACCGTGCCGCCGGTGAAGGTCCCGGTCACGCATCCATCGATCACGATCCCACCGGTCCTCAGCGGCCTCCCGACGCCGGACTGCGGTGTGTTCGGCGACATCCCGGGCGACTCCGCGTTCGTCGAGACGATGTTCATCGACGTGGACGACGATGGTCAGGTCGACGTCGTCACCACGTACTTCGCCGCCATCGGCGACAGCGGCGGGTGGCGACTGCGCACCGAGATCCAGGGCGGACCGATCGACGACGTCGCCATCGAAGGCGTCGGACCAGGCGTCGCCCGCATTCTCGGGGCGGTCGAGGCCGACCGTCTGGTCGTCGACCCGGCAACCTGGCGCCCCGAGCTGCTCGTCCTGGCCGGCGCCAACGCTTCCGGCCCGAACCTCACCGTGTTCGGCGTGCACGACGACGGCTGCCTGTTCCGCTTCGAGGACGAGGTCGGCGCCGATCTCGTCCTACCGATCCACCAATCGATCGGATCGCTCAGCGGGCTCCGCTGCGACGCTGTCGCCGGTCAACAGTTCCTCGTCCGCCTCGAGGCCGAGCAGTCGATCGGGACCTCCTACGACGCGATCGAGACCGTGCTCGACCGCGACGGCGACGCGCTCGTCCCGTCGAACGTGCTCGCGTCCGAGATCGACAGCGACGCCCAGGCCGAGTGGCTCGGCCAGTTCGGCGAGCTGAACTGCAGCGGCATCACGATCTGACCGGGCGGCGTGGCCCGGGGATCACGAGCCGGGGGCGGCATCGGAACTCGACATCGGGACGTGGGACGCCCGGACCCAGGACCGACGTCGGAGGGTGATCAGTCGACCGAGACGGCCGCCCGCTCGCGACGCGACGGTGCGGAGGCCTTGTCGAGCGCAGCCTTGCGAGACGCCAGGACGAGTACGATCGCGAGGAACGCGACGATGTTGACCGAGGCCAGCGCGGCCAGCCGGAACGCGACGTTGGTCCGGTCGGTTCCTGCCGCGATGCCGTGGTACGTCGCGACCGCATACAGCGGGAGGCTCAGCCGATGCACCGACCTCCACAGCCGACGCGGCAGCCGCTTCATCAGCAGCGAGGTCGCTTCGACGGCGACGAGGGCGTACAGGGCGACGACACCGAAGGCAACGGCACCGGGCTTCCAGGTCGACGCCATCGGGATGAACAGCTCCGCCCATCCGAACTCGACGAACGAGTCGGCCCACAACCCCAGGAGATGGATCCCGGTGAAGACGACCGCCAGCCCGCCGAGGAAGCGGTGCAGGTCGAGCAGCCACGCCGGTGTGGAGGCCTTGGCGACCGCCTTGGTCGAGACGAACAAGCCCCAGCACACCGACAGCGTGAGCAGCCCCCAGGCGATCATCCCCGACGACCGGGACACGAACCACCAGATCTGCGAGTTCATGCGGCGCGCTCCGCCGTGTCGTCGACGACGGTGACCGTGCCGTCACGGCGCACGACCAGACCGTTCATGCGGTGCCGCCGCAGCACCGCCGCCGCTTGGTCCGAGCCCGAGATCAGGGCGACCTTGGCGACGACCTCGGCCCACCAGAGCCGATCGGCGGTCGTGGTGACGGTCAGCAGGCCGGTCGCGGGCGGGAGACCGGTCGCCGGGTCGATCAGTGGGTGCACGCCGCTGTCACCGCGGCGCCAGGCCTCGCCGGTGGAACTGCTCGTCGCGATCGCGCCACTGGGCATCGACAACCGGGCGACGATGCGGCCGCGTTCCCGCGAGTCGCTGACCTCGACCGACCAGTCGTCGAGGACCCACGGTGACCCGACGAGTCGGACATCGCCACCGAGCTCGATCTGTGCGCGCCCGGCGCCGAGCGCGCACAGGTGGTCGGCCACGAGGTCGCCGGCCAATCCCTTGCCGATGCCGCCCGGGTCGAAGCGCGAGCCCGGCGGGAGCCGGACCGCCGGGACCTCGGGGTACAGCTCGATCGGCTCCTGCGTCAACGGAGCGGGCAGGCGGACGCCGGTCGCCCTGGCGCGCTCGGCGATCGGCACGGCGCCGAGGTGTTCGAGTCGATCGAGACCGAGCGGGTTGAAGAGCCCGTCGGTTGCCGAGCGGGCAGCTTCGGCCAGTTCGACGAGGCGGTACGTCTCGGGCGACACGACGCACACGTCGCCGGCGGCTCGGTTGAGCGCGCTGACCTCACTCGACGCGACGAACCGGCTCCATCGATGCTCCAGGGCATCGACGAGCCGTCGACCGGCCGCGGCGAGTTCGGCGTCGTCGGTGACGATGCGGCACGGGCTGGCCATCGCCCGGAACTCGATGCTCGCCCAGGCGCGCGTCACCGGCGGTGGGGGCCATCGCATGGTCGTCGGCCGGTCACCCACCACTCGGAGCCGTGACCGGGGGTGGCGGAGGAGGAGGTGGCGGCGGGGCGGTGTCCGGCGGCGGTGGGGGCTGCGTCGCCGGAGGCTGCGTCACCGGAGGCTGCGTCACCGGAGGCTGCGTCACCGGAGGCTGCGTCGCCGCGGGCTGGGTCACCGGCGGCGGCGTCGGCGTCGCGGGCGTCGGTGTCGGCGTCGCCGGCGGCGGTGTCGGCGAGGCCGGGGAGGCCGTCGGTGCGGCCGGCGTCACCGCGGTCGGCGGCGGCGTGGACGGCGCGGCCGCAGGTTCCGGAGCGAGTGGAAGCGGCGCCGGTGCGTCGATCGGTTGCGGCTCCGCGTCGGCGAGCAGCCCGGGTTCACCTCCTTCGGGCGTCTGAGGGTCGACGAGCGGGATCGCCGTGGTGCTCGTCGCGCCCGCTGGATCGACGACCTCGATCGTCGTCGGGATCGCAGCCGACTGGGGGATGACCGAAGCGTCCGTCGCGCTCGACGGTGTCGAACCGGGCGGGACCGCATCGTCCGGTTCCTCGTTCTCGTCGTCCGCCGCCGACAGCGAACCCATCATCGGCAGGAGCGCGACGAACCCTGCGGCTGCGGCGATGCCGATGCCGCGGCGGGCGAGGCGTGCGGGATGCCGGCGCGATCGGGTGCGCAACAGACCCTGGAACCGGCCGGCGGGCGGCGACGCGTCCGCCGGGTCGGCGATCGGCACGTCGGGTCCGGGCGACGGCGGGCCCATGTGGATGCGCGTCGCGGCTTCCGGCGGGGCGAGCGATGGGGCACGATCGTTCGCCGGCGCGTCCGGCGTCGGAGTGCCGGCGACAGGAGCCTGGCCACGCGCGGAACGCAGACGGGCCAGGCGCTCCTGCGGCGTCAACTCAGCCATGACGGTCCATCAGTTCTCGACCTTGATCCGTGAACCCTCGATCTTGGCGGTCCACTCCGCTTCCTGCTTGGTCTGAGTGTTGAAGAACTTGATCTTGACCGTTCGCGGCCCGTTCTGCTCGAGCTCGTAGACCCAGCCGCTGCCGGGGTACACCCCGTACAGCTCGATCGTCGACCCGTTGGTGTAGGTCAGCACGACATCGCCGACCCCGCCGACCGTGTATTGCGGGTACTCGACCGTCGTCGGCGGGATCGTGGTCGGTGGGATCGTCGTCGGAGGGTTCGTCGCCGGTGGGGCCGTCGTCGGTGGGATCGTCGCCGGTGGGGCCGTCGCGGGTGGGGCCGTCGGCGGCGGAACGGTCGAGAGCGGGACGGTCGCCGGACCGACCGGTGGGACGGTCACCGCCGGTGCCGGCGGTGCTGTCGGTGCCGGTGGCCATGTTGCCGTTGGCGGCGACGTCGCTGCCGGCGGGATCGACACCGGGTCGGCCTGCGGCGCAACGACCGATGGCATCGTCGGTGCAGGCTCGCCGACCGCAGGCGGCGCGACGGTCGCCGCGGACATCGCCGGGTCGGTCGCAGTGGGCTCGGCGGACGGCGCGGGGGCTACCGAATCGAGCGGGTCCCCGGCGGGATCGGATGCAGCGGGCGCTTCGGCGCCAGCACCTCCGGTGTCGGCCGGAACATCGGTGTCGGCGGTGGTCATCACCGGCTCGGCGGCGGCGACGGGAACAGATGGTCGAGGGGCCAGTCCGAGGACCATCAGGTTCAAGTACACGCCACAACAGACCACGGCGCCACCGAGCAGCATCGTGCGCGACTGAACGAGACGACGCCGCATCCGGTTCGAAGGCGCTGCACTCATCGATGCCGACCGACCCGCCGAGGACAGAGGTACGACACGTGCGGAGTCGACGAGGTCATCGGACCCCCCGTGGTCGTGGGGCGCATGACCGATCGATCCGGTCCGGGAGCGCGTTCCACAGCGACACGTGTCGTCATCGGCCAATCGGGCGCGCGACTTGAGTTTCCCGGTGCGAGCACCCGTCGATGCGCCCGCGGTCGTCGAACTCCACCTTGTTCTGTGGTCCTCGTCGATCGACGCGCCGGGAGGGCGGCGACGCGTCCGTGGTCACCGGCATCTGAGTACTGTCGGTTCATGGAGGCACTCAACCGGGCACTCGCCGAAGGCGACGAAACCGCAGTGGCCGCAGCGGTCGAGGACCTGGTCAACAACGACGGCCCCGTCGACCCGGCCGAGCTCGACCGGGTCTGCGCCGAGCTCCGCGACCGTCGGGACTTCGAGCATCTCGTGCGCGTCGCCGATGCAGGCCTCCAGCGGGGCCTCGGCGGCCGACTCTGGGTCGATCTCGCCCAGTGCATGATCGAGCAGGGGGCCTACACGGCTGCGACAGCGGTGGCGGAGCAGGCGCTCGCCGGTCACTCCCTCGACGCCGCGCTCCGGCTCGACCTGCTCGGCCTCAACGGCCGGGTCGCCAAGGATCTCTATCTGTCCACCGGTGAGCCGGACCACCTGCGGCGCGCCGTTCGCTGCTACGCCGACGGATTCGGGGCGGCCGACGACGACCAGAAGCTGTGGTTGGGCATCAACGCCCACGCACTCTCGCAGCTCGCCCGGCGTCGGGGGGTCGAGGTCGACCCGCTCGGGATCGAGAGCGAGATCGAGTTCCTGCGCCGGGCCACCGCTGCCGCTGCGACGGGAGACGACTGGGCGATCGCCACCCAGATCGAAGCGCATCTCCTGGTCGGCCTCCCCGTGCCGGCCGAGAAGATCGCCGAGGACCTGGGCGACGCACCCCCGTTCGTCCACCACAGTCTGCTCCGTCAGCTGCAACAGGTGTGGGGCCTCCCCGGAACCGACCCCGCGGTGGCGACGCTGGCCGAGCTCATGCTGAGTCGGCGGGGAACGGGCGAGGTCGTGCTGCCCGCCGACAGGGCGGGCTACGAGAAGATGTTCGACGGGGTGTGGCCGATCCCGATCGACACGTACCAGCAGGGGCTGCATGTCGCCGGGAGCGTCTGCCACCTCCAGCAGGGCGGCCGGTTCACCCTCGGCACCGGGTTCGTCGTCGCCGGCGACGACCTCCATCCCGGCCTCGGTGGGCGGCCGGTCGTCATCACCAACGAGCACGTCGTGCCCCTGCCCGAACGCAACTCGATCCAGGCCCACGAGATCGAGGCCCGGTTCGACGCACACGACATCGCCCACGTCGACGGGTTCCGCGCGGTTTGGTGGAGCGACCGCGAGGAGCTCGACGTCGCGATCCTCGCGTCGGACGTGCTCGACGACCTGCCGATCGAACCGCTCGAACCGGGCGCACACCTCCCGGCCGCCCGAGACGGCGCGTACGTCTACGTCGTCGGACATCCCGGTGGCGCCGGTCTCCAGCTCTCGGTGCGGGGCAACGACCTGCTCGACCACGACGGCCGCTTCCTGCACTACCGCGCCCCGACGCAGAAGGGCAGCTCTGGCAGCCCGGTGTTCGACGACTCGTGGAAGCTGATCGGAACACATCACCGCGGCTCGCCGACGCTGCCGGCGCTCAACGGCAAGTCCGGGACGTACGAGGGCAACGAGGGCACGACGATCCAGGCGCTCAGGGAGCTGCTCGCAGAACGGCCTCCGGCCCTGTGAGGACTCGGGCCGAGCGGGAGCTCGTGTCACCGCTCGGGGACCCGTCCGCAGTGGCCCGTGCCGGGGCGGAGTACCCGAGCCTCGCGCCGGTGATCGACGATCTCGAACAGGTGATCACGCCCCCGTTCGACCACGCCGACCACCAGGCGATCGTCATCCAACGAACGGTCAAACGAACGAGGCTCGTCGAGATGACGGGTGGTGCGATCGTCGCGGTCCTGGCCATCACCCAGTTGGTCGCCGACACCGACGGCTGGGTCCGAGCGCTCGGCGTCGCGGCTGCCGTGATCGCCGCGGTCACCGCGCTGGCCGCCGGGCGGGGACGCGGTCAGCGCCTCGACGACTGGCTCGATCAACGCCGGATCGCCGAGGAGCTGCGGTCGCTGTACTTCCTCGCGCTCACCTCGAACGAGCTCCTCGACGACCCCAACCGCAAGCGGCTCGTCAGGGTGCAGGTGCAGCAGATCCTCAAGCCCGAGCGCGCGCTGCCCGACTTCGAACCCGACGTCGATGCCGACCCGGACCTCGACGCGCTCGTCCCCGACGCATGGCGGCTGTACCGCGAGGCGAGGCTCGACGACCAGATCTCCTGGATGCGGGGAAAGACCGAGACGGTCAAGGCGCGCACCGGCGTGCTCGGCGGCGTGCAGACCGGCCTGATCGTGATCGCCTCGATCTGTGCGGCGCTCACCGTGTTGTGGGGAACCGATGCGCAGTGGCTGGCCGTGCCGGTCGCCGCCAGCGCGGGACTCGTCAGCTTCCTCGCGGCGGTCGACAGCGTGGTCGCCAGCGAACGGCTGGCACAGCACTACGAGCGAACCGTGTCGAGGCTCGAGCTGATCGAGCGATCGCTCGACGACACCGGCTCGCGCGGCGACGTGCAGGAGATCGAAACCGTCCTGATGGCCGAACACCGCGAGTGGCGCCGCATCGCAGAAGGGAACCAACGATGACCATCACCGAGGAACGACCCGGCACCGCCGTCGGTCCGCTGACATCCGGCGAGGTGTCGCGTCGCCGGGTCGAGGCGATCGTCTACGGCCCGATGGACGACGCACTGCGTAACCACCTGGTCACCCTCGCCTATGTCGACCTGTCGAACGCGATGGCCGAGCTGCTCGGGCACGACGACGCCAACTGGTGCAGCCTCGCCGTCTGGCCGTCGTTCACGGTCGGGGCGACGATCCGGTCCGGTTCCGAGGACCGGATCGAGAAGCTGACCGCCCGCCTCCCGCTGCCGAACACCTGGCGCCGCCGGTTGACCGGGCGGATGTTGCGGGGAAAGCCGAAGGGTCCCGGTCCGCTGAACCGCAGCATCGCCGCCGGGAACCGCGGGGTGTTCTACGAGATCGGCCTCGCATGGTCGGACTTCATCGAGACCTTCGGTGGCCGGGAGCGCTCCGACGAGGACTGGGCCGAGTTCGAGCGGTTCTCCGATCGGTTGATGAGCATCCCGCTGCCGCCGGGGAAGGTCTGGCCCGACGGGTCGCGGGAGCAGTTGCGCGACGGCTTCCGCGCCTACCTGGAGGCGCTGCACACCGACGACCCGGCCCGCCGCTCCCAACTCATCCTGCTCGGCAACATGCGGATGGGCGACCACGAACAGCGCCGTCTCCAGGGCTGGCTCGACCTCTCGATGATGATCATGATCCGCGACGCGACGCGCCCGTTCGACGACACGACGACCAGGAACCGCGGTATCGCGATGTTCGAGCGGTGGTGGGTTCGACTCCTCACCAAGCGGCTCTACGTGGTCGAGATGAACGGCGAGACGATCCGCGTCGGTCATCCGGTCCCGCCCCACGAGGATGCCGGTGGTGTGCTGTTCCCACCGCCGCTCGACGAGCTGGCACCCGACGTCGCCGCCGAGTTCGACCGGATCGACGCGGCGGCGCCGGGCGGCAACGGTGCCGAGCGGTGGAACGACATCGATTCGAGGATGGCGTTCATCGCGACGTTGTTCCGCGCCCGACAGCGCGCCGGCCTCGTCGGCGCGAACCCGTACTCGGAGGCCGAGGTCGCGGAGATCATGGCCCGCGCCGTCGAGATCGACCGGGCCGACGCCCGGTACGAGCTCGAGGGGCCGCTGATCTTCGCCGACATGGAGACGATGCCGTCGCCGTGGTCGAACGGCGTCGAGACCCGGATGAAGACGCGGCTGCTCAGGGCGCGACGGCGCGGGGACGACGAGGCCGATGCGGCGATCGAGGCGTTCTACGCAGCGAGCAACCGGCCGCCCGAGGAACGGTTCTACACCGACCCGCTGCAGGCGATCCACCGCACCGATGAATCGGGGAGCGGGCCGCTCAACCGGTTCCTCGTCGAGTCGCCGGTGCTTCCCGCCTGGGCCGACATGGAGCAGATCGAACGGGCGCAGGCGTTCTACGCCGACTACCGAGCGGCGGCATTCCTCGGGCTGTTCTACGGATCGATGCCGGTCAGCTACGCGGCGAGCGAGGGGTGCCAGGTGCTCGGACTGGTCTCGACCCTGTCGGGCGACACGGTTCGCCGATTCTGGGAATCGGCCCGGTTCCTCGAGGACGTCTTCACCACACCGTTCTGGGAGGCAGACTCCGAGGGGTACCACACGATCCGCGGCGTGCGATTGTTCCACGCCGCGGTCCGGCACACGATCGAATGCGGCAGCCGCCACATCGTCGACCGGCCTCCGGAGTTCGGCGGACGGACGTGGAACGACGACTGGGGAAGGCCGATCAATCAAGAGGACCTCCTCGGCGCGTCGATCGATTGGTCGGCGATGGCGATCCAGGTGATGGACCGGTTCGCGGTCGCGCTCGACCCGGACGACGCGCGGGCGTACTACCACCTGTGGATGGTGGTCGGAGCCATGCTCGGTGCCGATCCCGACCTGATGACGAGCCCCGAACGCCCGTCGGAGCTGATGACGTTGGAGGAGGCGCAGTACACCGCACAGCTGATCTTCTTCCGACAGATGGGTCCGTCCACCGCAGGGCGACGGCTGATGGACGGCCTGATGGGGATGATCGGGGAGGCGTTGCCCAGGCCGCTCCAGCGGGTGGCGATCGCCCTGATGTACACCGCCCTCAACGACGAGGTTGCACGGGTGCTCGGGCTCCCACCCGCCGGCCGGACCGAACAGGTGATGTTCCGATTGACCGACTGGGGACGGACCTGGCGGGGAAACGAGACCTATGGCCGCGCGTTCCGCGGCAGCGTCAGGTGGGTCGGCGAACGGTTCATGGACTGGTGGGAGCGGGAGTACACCGAGGTCCCGCCGTACCGGCGGGGCGGCGTCGAAGCGACGGAGGGTCGCATGCCCGTGTCCCTGCGGCTGACGATCGAGTCGTACGGCGAGATCGACGACGTGGCACGACAACTCCGAACGATCGATGCGGTCGACGTGCTGACTACGACCCCCGACGATGACGACATGGGCTACGAGTCGTTCGGTGTGTCGACGATCATCGAGGCGACATCGTCGGTCGCCACCAGCCTGCGCACGACGGTGCGGATGATGCGCGACAACATCAACGCCGCCACCGACATCCGACGAGCCGAGCTGTCGATCGACGGCCGGTCGGTGCCGATCGGGCAGCTCACCGACGCGGAGATCGACGCGCTGTTTCCCGACTGATCAGGCCGCAACGACAGCGGCCAGATGTCGATCGATCGCCTCGTGAGCGATGGCGACGGCCGAATCCGTCGTCCATGTCGCCGTCAGCCATTCCGCACGGTCGACCCAGTCGTCCCCGCGCTCGGCGCGGATCTTCTCCTCCAGTCGCCGGGCCGCCTCGTCGTCGACCGGGAGTGACGGCATCGCCAGACTCGTGGAGCGCACCCACGACATCAGTTGTACGGCAAGCGAATCATCGCCGAGATCACCGAGGACCAGCCCGCACAGTCGCAGCGAGGGCCACAGGTGTGAGCGATGGCTGGCGCGCGACAGCAGCTCGAGCAGATCGAGCAGGATCGGCGCAGCGTCGATCGCTCCGCTCGTCCGGCGGCGAAGCGACGCCAGCGACATCTGCACCAGCGCGGTGATCCAGAGATTGTCGTGCTCCCGGGCGATCGACAGCGAGTTGCCGAGCAGCGTCTCGGCGTGGAACGGGTCGTCGACCTCGAGAGCGGACCCGAGTGCCCACAGGGCGTACGCGAGCGTCGACGGATTACCGGATTCGCGGGCCACCCTGACCGCGCGGATTCCGCGTCGCTCGGCGGCATCTCGCTGGCCGAGCCACGTCGCCATGATCGAGTTGTTGACGTCGATGGCGATCGAGAAGTACGGCTCGTCCCGCGACCGTTCATACTCGACGATCTCCGCGTAGAGGTCGGCCGGGGGTGCCTCTGCGCCGGAATAGATCGACGCGTTGAGCAGGGCGAGGCGGGCCGGACGGTCGAAGTCGAGATCATGGTCCCGCTCGCGCTGGAGCGCGACGTTCGCCCACCCCGTCGCCGAGTCGAGATCGTCGCGAAACCACGCACCGAGCGCGGCGACGCCGTACACGGAGCCGAGCGCGGTCGAGTCGCTGTCAGCGGAGTCGTCCTCGATCAGTCGCTCGGCCCACCGGAAGTACTCGACGTTCATACGCATGAACGCGTAGTCCCACAGCACCGTGCAGATCTCTGCGGCAACCGCGCGGTCGCCGGTGTCGAGCGACCGGACGAAGGCCCTCCGGATGTTGTCGAAGTGCAGCCCGACCCGGCGATTCCACGACAACTCGTCCGGACCCCTCAACCCGGTCGCCGCCTCTCGGATGAACCCGAGCACCCAATCGACGAACCGACGGTCGGCGGCCTCCCGCTCGGCCGGCTCGCCTTGCTGTTCGACGAAGTCCCTCACCCCGCGGAGCAACCGGAACCGGGTACTCCCCTTCCACGGTTCGGCGGTGACGAGTGACCGGTTGACCAGATCGGTCAGGGCTGCCGCCGCCGCAGCGACGGAGCGTCCCGGCGCGCACACCTCCTGGAACGCGGCGCGGTCGAAGGCGTCGGCGAACGACGAGGTCGCGACCAACATCGCTCGGAGGTCGGTTGGAAGGATCTGGAAACCCATGGCCAGGGCATCGAAGAGCGACTGCAGCGCCGCATTCGGACCGACGGTCTCACCGGCACGACGCGGGCCGAGCATCGATCTCAACTCCTCGACCGAGTACAGCGATGCGTGGGCTGCGGCGACCTCGATCGAGAACGGAAGCCGATCGAGCTGCTCGCACAGGGCGCGCAAACCCTCCGAGTCGGGGCCGCCCGTCGGGATGGCGCTCGCCGTCCGATCGATGAAGAGGTCGACCGCATCGTCGATCGGCAACGGAGCGAGGCGGTACAGCGCCTCCCCGGCGACGCCGAGCGGACGATGACTGGTGCAGATCACCGAGACGCTCTTCGTCGACCCGATGATCGAACGAACGAGGTCGGCGAGCCCTTCTCCGCCGCGCTCGCAGTCATCGAGCACGAGCAGGAGCTCCTGGTCGCCGAGCCAGTCGACGAGCGACTGATCGACGGTCCGGCCCGGCCGGGTGCTGACGCCAAGGCTCGTCGCGATCACGTCCAAGGCTTGCGCCTCGTCGATGCCGGCGAGGCTGCAGCGGAGCGCGCCGTTGGCGTACGAGCCGAGCACCGCGTTCGCGACCTCGGCGACGAGTCGGCTCTTGCCGACACCCGGTGGCCCGATCACCGTGACGAGTCGATCCGTCCCCAACCGCCGCTCGAGTTGCCGTCGCTCGTCGACTCGACCGATCATCGGGTTGGGTGGTGTCGGCAGCGGCGCTGGCCGCAGCGTGTCACGGAGGGTCGAGAAACCCGACTCGACGCCGGGGCCTTCGAGCTCGAACACGGTGGCCGGCTGAGCGATGTCGCGGAGCCGAACCACTCCGAGCCGGCGCATCCCGAACGATTCGGTTCCGATGCCGACGAGAGCGTCGGCCATCGCCTCCGACAGCAGCACCTGGCCGCCCTGGCCGAGCGCACTGAACCGGGCGCCGAAGTTCAGCGCCCAGCCGAACGGCTCACCGTCCCGCAGTACGACGTCGCCATGATGGAGGCCGGCTCGGACTCTCAGCGTGCCGACCGGAGACCAGTTCGCGGCGGCGAGCTCACGCTGGAGGTCGATCGCCGCATCAGCCGCGTCGCGCGGTTCGTCGAAAGATGCGATCACCCCATCTCCCGCGCGGTGAAAGACCACTCCCCCTCGCCGCCGGACCACGCGGTCGATCAGCTCGTCGTGGCGCTCGAGGATGGACGGCATCTCCGCGGGGAACCGCTCCCACAGTCCGGTACTACCTTCGATGTCGGTGAACAGGAAGGTCATCGGTACGCGATCGTCTGCCCGGGTCTGACCATCCACCACAGCGACACGGTAGTCGTGGCCACCGACCGGCCGGTCCTCCCACCGATCACCTATGGTCGTTCGGGGGACCTCGACCGATGGCTCATTACGACAGCTTCATCTCGTACAGCCACTCGGCGGACGGAAAGCTGGCTCCTGCGATCCAGGCCGGGCTGCAGCGACTGGCGAAGCCGTGGTCGAGGCGGCGCGCGCTGGAGGTCTTCCGCGACGAGACCGGACTCGCCGTCAGCCCCGACCTGTGGGGTTCGATCACCGAGGCGATGGACGCCTCGTCCTGGTTCGTCCTGCTCGCCTCGCCCGAGGCGGCGCAGTCGAAGTGGGTCGACCAGGAGATCGAGCGCTGGCTGGGGCGGGGGCCGGAGTTCCGCAACCGGATCCTCCCCGTCCTGACCGCAGGCACGCTCGACTGGGACGACGAGCGCAACACCTTCAGCTCGGCGACCGATGCCGCACCACCGGCGCTGTACCACGCGTTCGACAGCGAGCCGCTCTACGTCGACCTCTCGTGGGCCCGCGACGACCAGCAGCTCGACCTCGACAACGCCCGCTTCCGGCAATCGATCGCCCACCTCGCGGCGCCGATGCACGGCGTCACCCAGGACGAGCTGATCGGCGAGGATGTCCGCCAGCACCGGCGATCGGTCCGCATCCGCCGGATCGCCGTCGCCAGCCTGGCGGCGCTCACCGTCGGCGCGGTCGCGGCGTCGTTCTTCGCCATCCAGAACGCGCGGCAGGCCGACCAGAGCGCGGCCGAGTCACGGTCGCGCGAGCTGGCGGCGGTCGCCGAGAACTCGATGGAGGAGGACCCCGAGCTTGCCGCCCTGCTCGCTGTGGAGGCGCTCTATCCCGAATCGTCCCGGACCGACCAGGCTGTCGAGGCCCACCGGAACACGCTGAACCAACTGCTCACCACCGACACCTACCCGACCGGCCAGCGGATCGAGGCCGACGCTGACGTGATAGCGATCTCCCCCGACGCCACGACGTTGGCGACGGTGGCCGAGGCGGGGCCGCTCGAGTTCTGGGACCTCGTGACGGGTGAGCGCGACGGCGAACCAGTGCCGCTCGGCATCGAGTCCCCGTCCGATCTGGCGTTCTCGCCCGACGGCCGGTCCGTGCTCGTGTGGGCGCCGGCCGGGGTCGAGGTCGTCGACGTCGGCAGCCGGCAGGCCACGCCGATCGCGGATGCGTCATGGGCAGCGGCGTGGCGGGCGGACGGATCGATCGTGTACGCGGACGGGTCGCAGGGACGGGTCATGATGCGTTCCGATGCGGGTTCGCCGCCGGTCGAGCTGGGTTCGGTCGACGCTCGGATCACTGCGCTGGCCCCGACCGTGAGCGGCGCGCTCGTGGTGGGGGAGTCGACGGCGGGCGCCGGCTGGGTGCTCCCTCCGGGGGGAGGGGCGGTCGAGCCGCTCCCGACGCAGGATCGAGATCCGTCGGACGGGTTCCCGGCGAACGCGGTCTGGGTAGCCGATCCCCGCGAGGACGTCGTGCACCGCTACTGGCTCGAGGTACACGGCAGCCTGGCGGACGGATCCGGTGTCTTTCCGAGCTACTCGGTGGTTCGGCTGCCCCTGTCGGCCGACCAGACCTCGACGTATCTCGACCAGCACGGATCGTTCGCGGTGGCCGCCGGCACGCTCGTCGTGTCCGACGACGGTTCGTTCATGGCGGCGGTCGACGGCGAGCTGGACCAGGGGTTGCCGGACGCGATCATCGGCATTCCCGACCGCGGTCACTCGGTCCACGTCTGGCACCCCGCCAGCGGGGGGACGGCCTTCTCGATCCCCACGAACGAGGCTCGCGACGTGGCGTGGGTTCCCGGTGAGCGCACACTGGCGATCGCCTCGCGACGGGGCGTCGAGTTCGTTCGCGTGCGAGCGGATCCGGTCGTGTCCGACGTGTGGGCGCTCGACGTGAGCGACGACGGGTCCCGGATGGTCACGTCCGACGGTGGCTACACCACCGCGATCGTCGTGCACGACTCGTCCACCGGCGTCATCGCCCGGTACGACGGTGGTCCGTCCGCGGAGGGCGAAGGGGACGAAGGACCGTACGACCGGGCGGTCAGCCTGCGGCCCGACGGTCGAGTGGCCGTGTTCGAGCGCAACGGCACGCTGGAGGCGGTCGATCTCGACACCGGTATGGCACGGCCCGCCGCCGCGGTGGCGGACGACGTCATCCTGAGCTCGCCGCTGTTCTCACCCGACGGATCGCGGCTGAAGTTGGGTTTCACCCGCTGGGTGGAGCCGACGTGGGAGTCCGGCTGGTTGCTGGCCGATGGTGAGACCGGTGCGGTCATCGTCGAGGAAACCGACGAGGACGAGCGGTCGGCGAGCGTGCTGGCATGGTCCGCTGACGGTGCGTCGTTGTACCTGAGCGTCTCGGATTCCTCCTCCCCGTCCCCCGTGCTGCATGACTACGTGATCGAGACGGGCGAATCGACGCCGATCAGCGCGATCGACGCTCCATCCGCCTTCGCCGCGACCGATGACGGTTCAACGGTCGCGGTGGGCTCCGACGACGGCGATGTCGCGATCGTCGACGTCCAAGAGGGTGAGGTCACGCGGGCGCTGCCGTTGCATCCCGCGGCGGTCACGTCGCTCGACTTCAGTGCCGACGGTGGGCGGCTGCTGAGCGTCGGACGCACGGTCGTCATGACGTCGGTCGAGGACGGCGAGGAGATCTGGTCCTCGAACGGGGTGCCCGCACTGGCGAACGGCGAGCGATGGACGCTGGCGGAGTTCAGCCCCGACGGTCGCTCGATCCCACTGGGGGGTGGGTACGTGCCGTTTCACGTCCTGGTCGACTTCGATCCCGCACTCGCGTGCGCATCGGTGAGCGAGCGCGCGTTCGAACGTCTCGCCGAGATCACCGACCAGGAGTCGGCATGCCGGCGCGTCGCCGAACTGCGCGACGCCGGTACCGAGGCCCGCCCGCTCGGTGCCGTCGACCTGCCACCGATCGTCACCGTGCCCTACGAGTTCCCTGCGGGGGTCGATCCGCTCCCGGCGCCGAGCGACATCGCTGCCGACGGCCAGCCGGTGGTGGTCGTCGACCCCACGATCGGGCTACCGGAGGTGACGGTCCCGACGTTCGACGCGACCTGCACCACCTTCGTCGACAACGACCAGCTCCCCGTGCGCCAAGACCAGCGGGGCGTGACCGTCGCCAGGGTCCAGTCCGCCCTCCGATCGCTCGGCTACGAGCTCGACGCCGACGGGTGCTTCGGCCCCCGGACGACGGCGGTGGTCCGCGAGTTCCAGACGTCGGCCGGGCTCGAGGTCGACGGCTTGGTCGGTCCGGCGACCGTCGACGCACTGGTCGTCGAGATCCAGACGTGACCGCCGCGCCGTCGCGCATGCCACCGTCTGTCTGACCGAACACATTGGATGCCGCGATGTTCGGTCGCGCAGATCGCGGGTGTCGAGGACGCGGCCCGGACGACGAGACGGTCGTCGCGACGGCAGGTGACCGAGGTGCAGCGATCGGTTGCGACCGGGATCGGGTCGACCGCGGGGTTGCGGTCGTTCACGGCGAATCCTCAGGACTCGACGCGGTCGGACGCTCGCCGATCGACCTCGACCGACGTCGGGTTGACGAGCATGTCGAACACGGCCGAGTACTTGGTCGCCGAAGCGACGAGGGCGTCGAGCGCCTCGGGGGACGCGTCGGCGTCGACGTCGAAGTCGATGGTCACCGAGCTGAAGCCCTTGCGGACATCGGGGTCGATCCCGAGCACCCCGCGGACGTCGATGTCGCCGCTGACGGTCGACGAGACCGAGCGGAGTTCGATCCCGCGGGCGGCGGCGCCCGTCGCGACGCCGGCCGTGATGCAGGCGGCGAGCGCGTGTAGCACGTACTCCTGAGGCGTCGGGCCGTGGCCATGTCCGAGCGTGGGGTGATCGGCAGTGAACGTGAACTCGTCGACGTGCAGGTGCTCGGCACCGACGCCGAACCATTCGTGGATCGTGGAGGCGCTGGCGGTGCCCTCGACCCACTCGTTGCGGGCGGAGAACCGGAACGCGGCGAGCGCGCCATCGTCGCGGAGCTTGGCGATCGTGCCGAACAGCTTTGCGGTCGGCACGCCGTTGATCTCGGTCGGGGCCGGGTCGACGATGGTCTCGGGCTCGGTCGTTGTGGTGGCGGTGGTGCTCACGGTGTCTCTCCTGTGATCGGCCCGCAGTGCGGGGGTTCGAGTTGTCAGGAACCACCATCGACGACCGCAGCGCAACAAGCTTGGAGACCGACTGGAGAACGTCTGGAGACGGGTTGGTCTCGGTCGGCGACGGCGGTCAGCGTTCGCCGGCGAGCCGTGCCAGGCGGTGGAGGCCGGCCTCGGAGGCTTCGCGAGCGACCACATCGAGCATCGCGTCGGCCTCGGCCGCATGGCCCTGGGCGCGTCGCACACGCGACATCCAGAGCCGGCTCTCGTTGCGCCACAGCACGGAGCCGCCCGCGGCATCGGCTTCCATCGCGATGCCGAGGTACTGTTCGGCCGCGTCGAGGTCGCCGATCGTGAGCGACAGCATCCCGAGGTACCGCTCGGCACGGCCGAAGCACAGCAGGCCCGACCCGGTGGTGACGTTGGTGCCGGCCTGCGACTCGAAGCGTGAACGCAGGACGGTGCACGCCTCGACGTCGCCGAGCTGCACCACCGCCTCGATCAGCATGACCATGACCGTGCTCCACATCGCGTCGAGCGGGAGGTCGAATCCGGCCGCGCGGAGGGCGTCCAGCGCAGCCGAGGCCTCGGCATGGGCGCCGGTCTCGACGAGGAGCAGAGCCAGGCCCGGGGTCCAGAACGCGTCGCCGTGGGCGGTGGCCAACACGTGGCGGATCATCGGTGCCATCCCGGCCAACCGATCCTGCTCACGTCGGATGAGGAACATCCGCAGCCCGTACGTGCCGCTGCCGTCCTCCTCCGGGAGCGCGTCAGCGAGCTCGAGGCAGTGCGCGGCCAGCCGCTCGCTGGCCTCGAGATCGCCCCGGTAGAACGCCTCCATCGCCTCCTGGTTGGCCCGGATGAACCCCCAGAAGCTCGAGTGCGATTGCGCCTGCAGCTCGGCCATCGTCCGAACGAGCCGTCGCCGTTCGTCGAAGCGACCGGTGAGTGTGGCGTGGAGGATCCGGTCGTGGATCGAGTGGAGGGCGACATCGCCGTCGTCGATCAACGGCTCGAGCTCGGCGAGGCGCCGGACCATTCGCTCGGCATCGCCAACGCCCTCGTAGAACATGACCTGACCGAGGTAGACGCTCAGCACGTTCGCTTCGATGTTCGGGGATCCGATCTCGGTGGCGAGCCGGAGCGCCTCGCCGAGCGCCTCGCCCACCTCGTCGCGTCGACCCGTCATCGCGAGCGCACGCAACCGGGCGACGGCGAGCCGGGCGCGGAGCTCGGGGACACCGGCGACGTCGACCCCGGCAGCCGCCGCCGCGTCGAGGACCTCGGTGGCTTCGTCGAGAAGCTCGAGCGCCATGGCACCGGGCAGGCCCGGCCGCCACGACGCGTCCTCGTACCGCAGCGCGGCCTCGACGCGCAGGACGACGTCGTCGGTGCCGCGGGCGACGATGACCGCTGCTTCGAAGGTGCGCGCCGCCGTCATGTTCTGTCCGGCTCGCGACTCGGCGATGCCCTGTTCCAACGCCAGCCGCGCGGCGAGCGCAGCGTCCGCCGGGTCGGCCAGTGTGCGAGCCCGCCGGACGAGGGCAGCGGCCTCCTCGAACGAGAACTGGGCGGACGACTCCTGTGCCGCGCGACGGAGACGCTCGATCGCGGCGGACGGAGCTTGTTGTCGACCGTCGCGGCCTCGGCCGTGTGGTACGCAAGCTCGGGCAGATGGCGGGGGTCGTCGCCGAAGACGTTGTGGATGGCGATCGAGATCCGCCGGTGCAAGCGCGCCTGTCGCGACGAGCTGAGCTCGTTGCGCAGCGACGAGCGAACGAGGGCGTGCGTGAACCGGAACCGGTCGTGGCCGATGTCGTCGAGCAGCCGAGCCGCGACCGCCATCTCGAGGTCGTCGAGGAGGTCGAGTTCGTCGCGGTCGGTAGCCGCGGCGGCGACGCGGAGCTCGAACTCGAGGCCCAGCACCGATCCGACGCGGAGCACCTCCTGCACCTGGTCGTCCAGGCTGGCGAGACGCCGCCGGACGGCGCTCTGCATGTCGACGGAGCCATCGGCGTGGTTGACCGCCTGGAGAAAGAGCGGGTTGCCGGCGGTCTGGCGCATGATCTCGGCCAGATCGACGTCGTCGCCGACCAGCAACATTGCTTCGTCGCTGGTCAGGCCACCGAGGCGCAGGACGGCCGTCGCCGGTCGGCCGCTACCGGTGGCGATGAGATCCGAGACGCGCGGGTTCACATCGGGCGCCGTGTCACGCGAGGTCAGCACGAAGGTCACCGCTCCCCCGCCCGGTCGGCGTTGGAGGTGCGCCAACAGCTGCAGCGTCGAGTCGGAGGCCCAGTGGACGTCGTCGACGATCATGGTCACCGGTACCTCGGCGGACAGCTCGAAGAGCCAGTCGGCCATCGCCTCGAACATGCGGTACCGCCGTGTCTCGTTGTCGACCGCTGAATCGGCCGGCGGGCTTGCGGCATCGGGGTCGGCCGATTCGGGAAGCAGCGGGGCGAGGTCGGCGGGGAGCACCGGTTCGTTCCCGGCCGAGCCGGGTGACGGGCGGAGCACCTCGATGAACGGCTGGTACGGGACGCGGAGGTCCTCACCGTTCCGCCCGAACAACACGCGATGCCGACGATCACGGGCGAGTCGTGCGATCTCGGCGGCGAGGCGGGTCTTGCCGATGCCGGGTTCCCCGAGGATCCAGATCCACCCGAACTCCGCGGTCGCGGCCGCTGCGATCGAGGATCGCAGCGGCGTGTTCGAGCTCGTCGGCCCGACCGCAGAAGAGCTGTCGGGCGTCGGCCTGCAGCTCGTCGGGGAGGGCGGACGGTGGAGCCGGCCGAGCCATCTCGTCGGTCTCGCCCGTCGGGGCATCGTCGACGGCGACCTCGGGGAGGAAGCGGTACCCCCGGCCGTGGACGGTCTTGATCGCCCACTGGGTGGCGCCGTCGTCGCCGATCGCGCGGCGGGCCTGCTTGATGCGCGTGGTCAACGCCGACTCCGAGACGAATCGGTCACCCCAGACGTTGTCGAGGAGCTCTTCCTTGGTGACGAGACGGCCACGCTGTTGCACCAGGTAGCGCAGGACGTCGAAGACCTGTGGTTCGACCTCGCGCGCGCCGTCGTCGCCGAGGATCTCGACGGTCTCGTCGTCGACGACGAACGAACCGAACCGGAAGCGGGTCACGGGTCAGCGTTGGAACTCGCTGACCTCGGTGATCGCATCGGCCGGGATCCCGAGGTCGACGGCGTGCTGACGTAGCACGTCGATGTCGGCGCACTCGTAGAGGCAGTAGGTGCGCTTCTTGTCGGCCGACAAGAACGAGGTGAGCCACTTGATGTCGTGGTCGACGTGGTACTGATCGGTGAGCTGCAGCATCTCGTCGTCGGGGTCGAACTGGTCAGCGAACTGGCGTTCGACGAGGAACATCGGCATCGGCGAGCCTCCTGGTTGGTTGATGCGGATCGGGTCGGTCAGCCAGCAAACTCGGAGACCTCGGTGATGGCGGCGGAAGGGAGACCGAGTCTGTCGGTGTGCCGACGGAGGGGTTCGTGCACACGACGATCGCCCCACCGTCTGCGAGCATAGCTCGACCGCGATGACCGGTTGCCCGACGAACCGCCGTCGATCGTCGGCAGGCCGATCACGGTTTCCGGGCGACGACGAACTGGTGGTCGTTGCGGAACCGGTAGATGCCGTTGGCGTCGCGCAGCTCGGCGATCGCCGCCATGACCTGGGGCCGCAGGGCGTCGGGGCCGACCGCCTCCAGGGCCGGGACCGCCGGCCCGATGCTCGAAAGGGCCCGCCACGCGGTCTCCTCGTCCGGCCACTCCAAGGTGGAGACGCGCCCGTCACGCTCGATCCGCTCGAACCCCGCCGCGGCGAGCATCTCCTCGGCCACGCCCGGGCGGCCGATCCCGTTGGTCCGCCTCATCCCGTCGAGATGGGCGCAGGGCGCGTTGGCCGCGAAGGCCTTGAAGCATGGGCGCAGGTCGAGGTGGCCGTGACCCCAGAAGCTGATGGCGATCGAACCACCGGGCCGGAGCACCCGGTGGGCCTCCGCCACCGCTGCCTCGCAGCCACCCCAGATCCCGTTGATCGAGGTGACGACGTCGAAGGACTCGTCCGCCCAGGGCAGGGCGAACATGTCGCCGACCCTGATGTCGGCGGTCGGCGTGCGGTCGCGGGCGACGTCGACGAGCGGAACCGCTGCGTCGATCCCGGCGGTGGAGGCTCCGGTGGCCGCGGCCAAGCGGATCGCCAGGCCGGAACCGCAGGCGACGTCGAGGAGCGACGTGCCCGGCCCCACGCCGAGACGACTCGAAGACGGCGAGGATGACGTCGGTGGCGTAGTGCTCGAACAGGCACGCCCAGTCGCCGGCCCGGCGGCCCCAGGCGTCGCCGGCGTCCTGCCAGCGGTGGCCGTCGGGGCGCTGGTCGGGTCGAGTGGTGTCGGTCGGGATTCGCAGGTGGCGGTGGTGTGCCATGCACCCCATCCTGCGCGAACACGCTGCCGCGGAGTCTTGGAGGAAGTGTGGAGATCGTCTCCAGGTGTTCTCCAGGGCGTCTCCAAGCTTCGGCCGCCGGTGATCGTCAACGTGGTGCTCGACAACCAACGAACCCCGCCCCGCGGGACCGACACACAGGAGACATCACCATGACCATCACCGAGAGCACCAACCCCGCCGTCGACAACGGCGTCAACGTCGAGGCCCTCCTCGGCGCCCGCGAAGCCCTGACCGCCGCTCCGCCCGGCAGCGCAGTTCACGTTCGCCGCCACCAACGAGTGGGTGAGCGGCACGCACAGCCGCACGACGGTGCAGGAGTTCTTCGGCCTTGGCGCCGACGCAGTCGCACCGTCAGCCCTACAGCGTCGACACCGACCACCCCGAGATCTTCGCGGCGGCCGACAACGGCCCGACGCCGCCGGAGATGGTGCTGATCGGTCTCGCCGGCTGCCTCACGGCCGGTGTCGCGTCGGTGGCGCAGCACCGGGGCATCCAGCTCCGGTCGGTGAAGGCGACCGTCGAGGGCAACATCGACATCGCCGGCATCCTCGGCATCGACCCCGAGGTGCGCAACGGCTACAGCGGCATCACGGTCCGCTACGAGATCGACGCCGACGCCTCCCGCGAGGAGCTCCAGGCCGTCGTCGCCCAGTCGCAGAAGCGCTCGGCGGTCTACGACGTCGTCACCAACCCGACCAGCGTCGTCGTCGAGGTCGTCTGACCGCGCGGTCGAGCGGAGGAGTGAGTCCCATGAACACGTCACGAACCAACGACGTCGTCGTGATCGGCGGCGGCCAGGCCGGGTTGGCGATGAGCCGTTGCCTGACCGACCGATCGATCGATCACGTCGTCCTCGAACGGGCGCAGGTCGCCAACTCGTGGACGACCGAGCGATGGGACTCACTCCGGCTGCTCACGCCCAACTGGATGAGCCGGCTGCCCGGCTACGGCTACCGCGGCCCCGACCCGGACGGCTACATGACGGCCGGCGAGGTCGCTGCCTTCCTCGACACGTACCGTCGCTCGTTCGACGCGCCGGTCCGAACGGGTGTGGCCGTGACCCGGATCACCTCCGCCGCAGGCCGCCACGTCGTCGAGACAACCGACGGGCCATGGCACGCCCGCGCCGTCGTGATGGCGACCGGCGCGTGCAGCAATCCCCACGTCCCGGCGATCGCCGCAGAGATGCCCCGGCACATCGGGCAGCTCACGCCGATCGCCTACCGCAACCCGGACCAGATCGGGGACGGTGATGTGCTCGTGGTCGGCGCCTCGGCGTCGGGACTTCAGATCGTCGACGAGCTCGCCCGTGCCGGCCGGGAGGTCACCCTCGCCGTCGGTGAGCACGTACGACTCCCGCGGACCTACCGGGGAATGGACATCCACTGGTGGATGGACGCGATCGGCCAGCTCGACGAGCGGTACGACGAAGTCGAGGACCTCGCCAGGGCTCGCCGCCTGCCTTCGCTCCAACTCGTCGGCTCGCCCGAGCGGCGCACGCTGGGCCTCGACTCGGTGGCCGCGGAACGGCGTGCACCTCGTGGGTCGCCTCGTCGGTCGCGGCGGGCACCGCGCCCAGTTCTCCGGCTCGTTCGCGAACATGTGCACGCTCGGCCGACCTCAAGCAGCAGCGCCTGCTCGACCGGCTCGACGAGTACGCCGCCGACGCACGGCCTCGACGCCGAGCTCGGCCCGGCAGAACGCCCTGCCCCGACGCCCGTGGGACGACCGGCGCTCGATCTCGACCTCCGCTCCGATCGGAACGATCGTCTGGGCGACCGGCTTCCGCCCGACCTACCCGTGGCTCGACGACGCGCTGCTCGACACCCGGGGCCGACTGATCCACGACGGCGGCGTCCTTCCGGTACCGGGCATGTACGTGCTCGGCCTCCCGTTCCTCCGCCGCCGCAAGTCGAGCTTCGTCGACGGCGTCGGCCCCGACGCCCGGGAGCTCTCCGCCCACCTGTCCTGCCACCTCGACCGAACCCTTGCGCACCGGTGACCCGTCCGCGCTCACCGGCGGTCAGGGTAGGAGCCGGGCCGATCGGCGCGAGCGCGGCGGCTGACTCGACGGGTCTCAGAGCCCCGGCGGGCAGGGAGGATAGGTGACGATGTATTCCTGGTCCTCGTAGTTGTCCGGATCACCCGGGTCGGGGATGCCGTCGAGAGTCGGGCCGCACCCGTTGACGATGTGGTTGATCGTGCCCGGGCCACTCAGGTTGTTGGTCATGATGTGGTTCAGCCGGACACCGGGCGTCACCGGCACCTCGTAGCCGTTTTCGGTGACGATGTCGGGGTTGTTCCGGTTGTAGATGTAGACCCCGGCGCCCCACAGGAGGTGCTCCTCGACGTCGTCGGCCACCTTGTACGCCGCCCAGCCGAGCGTGCCGTCATCGGCGGTCCAGTCCGTCTGGGTCGGCGGGTCGTACGGCAACTCGTTCTGGTACAGGTACACCCGGCCACCTTCACCGTTCCAGACGGTGTTGTACTCCTGGAAGTGCTCGACGAACAGGCCGGTCGCGGTGACGTCGTCCCCGTTGACGACCGCGCCGTTGCGGCCGATGTTGGTGACCCACCGGATGTCGTCGCCGAGGAATCCGTCGACGCAGTTCTCCGGGTCGAGGAGGTCGCAGTTCGCTTCGAAGCCCTCGATGCCGTGGTCGGCTCGCCAGACCCACGTGTGGTCGATGAGGACACGGTTGCTGTTGACCTCGAGGGCGATGTCGGTCTTGCCGATGTACGGGCCGCCGACGCGGAAGTAGACGTCGCTCAGCGTCGTCGGGTTGCCGACCGAGCCCCCGCCCTCGCCGTTCCGATTGCCGACCTGGAGCAGCACCGGCGACTCGACCTCGCCGGCGTCGATCGTCACGCCGGCGACGACCACACCCGGCACGTCGCCGATCTTCAGTGGGATGGCACCGTCGACGGCATGGAGCGTCGCCTGACCCATGCCCAGCACGATCGTGTTGGGACGCTTGACCACGATGCTGGCGTCGACGTCGTAGACACCAGGGGTGAGGATCAGGTGCTTGCCGCGGGCGAGCTGGCGGTTGATCTCTCCGACCGAGTCGCTCGGGTCGGCGACGAAGAAGCGGTCGATCCCGATCGTCCGACCCGGCGTCGAGCCGTCGGCCCAGGTGATGCCGCGCGTGTCGCGCTGCGCCTTCGGGACACGAACCTGGTACCGGTCGTGGCGGTCGACGAAGAGGTAGGGCTTCTCCCGGCTGAGCGGGGTGGTGTCGAGCACGGTGTACGGCGGATCCGGGAAGGTCGAACCGTCCGGGGCGCCGACGACGCCGGTGAACACCTGGTTCCACACGGCGTTGGACCACTCACCGACCTCGCTGTTGCGGGTGATCCACTGCTGCTGGGAGCCGTTGATCAACACCCCGGCCTTGGAGTCGGCGGTGAAGCCGCCGCTGGCGAAGTACGGACCGGGGCCGCAGTAGTCCATCAGGCTGAGGGTGCCGCCCTCGACCGCAACCCGGCGCATCGAGGAGGCCTGGGAGACCGCCCAGAAGTTCGAGGTCGCCTCGCACCCGCCCTGGCCGGCGCCGTTCACGTTGATCGTGAGGTTCGACAAGCTGCGCCAGAAGTTGTTCAACGCGAAGCACTCGACGCCCGGATCGGTCTCTTCGGCAGGAGTGCCGCTCGCGTCGAAGCAGCGGTTGAACACCTCGATCTTGCCGTTGATCTGAACATCGCCCGGCGACGCGCCGAGGCCGGCGACCTCGGTGTAGTACCCGACCGCGACCTGGAGCGGCTCGGCCTCGCTGCCGTACGTGCCCGGCAGGAAGTACAGGCTGTACCGGTTGCTACCCATCTCGTTGTCGCGCTGGAGCGCGTAGACCGCGTCGAACGTCGCCTGGATGTCGCTGGTCGACATGCTCGGATCGAAGATCGTCACGTTGGGTCCGAGATCGGGTGCCGGCTGGTGGTACCGCACCGCACCAGCCGCCGGAGTCGCGCCGGCGGGATTGGCGATCGGGACGAGGAGGGCGACCGCGGCGACCGCCGCAGCCGCGATCAGTCGGCCTCCGCCCTGCATCGACCTTGAAGGTGTTGCCTGCCGGGATGATCCACGTCGGCCCATGAGGTCTCGCTTTCTCGAACGTCGGACACCGAAACCCACGGCCGCCACCATGGCCGGTCACCTGTGGTGAACTCTCATGTACGGAGCGTCAACGTAGCCGCCACGATCGGCGGCCGCAAGGGGACCGACCGCGGCCGGTTCCCCCCGGCCCAAGCACTCTCCGACGTTCCGCGACGAGCGGCCCGAACGTGCGCCGACCAGCAACCGCCCGATATCCGACACGCATGGCGGATCGCGCGCCACCTACACGACGTTGCCGGAGGTCGCGAACCACACCGAGTCCATGACGCATCGGGTCAATGAACCGCGACCGCGTTCGGATCGTCAGCGCCCGGACTCAGCGAGCGGCAAACGGATCGTGACGATCGCACCCGACTCGGGCGCCGCGACGTTCACCGCATCCACCTCTCCACCGTTCGCCTCGACGATCGCCTTCACGATCGCCAGACCCATCCCGGTCTCACCGCGCCCGTCCCCGCGTCGGTACCGCTCGAAGACATCGGGGAGCACTGTCGGATCGAAACCGGGTCCATCGTCGCGGACCTCGACGACACCCATTCGCGCGTCGGTGCGACTCGACAACTCGACTCGCGTCGCGCGGCGAACGGCGTTGCGGACGACGTTGTCCAATGCTTGGCGGACGAGGGCCATGTCTGCGACCACGACGACCGCCTCGCCCGGTTCGGCAACGACCTCGACCGAGCGGTCGCCATCCTCCGCGAGCGTCGATGCCGCGACCTCCTCGGCCAAGAGGTCGAGGCGCAGCGGCGCCAAGCGCGGGATCGCCTGCCCGGAATCGAAGCGGACGAGATCGAGCAACTCGTTGACACCGGTCGAGGCACGCTCGGCCGCGGAGCGGATCTCGGAGAGGGACCGTAGGTACTCACCTTCGCTTCGGGGGCGGGCGAGCGCCTGTGAGCTCGACGCCATGATGACCGCGAGCGGCGTGCGCATCTCGTGGGCCGCGTCGGCGAGGAATCCCTGCTGATCATCCAGCGCTCGACGCGTCGGGGCAAGCGCCAGCCCGGCTCCGATCCACCCGAGCCCCAGGCTGACCGCGGCGAGAGCGGCCCCCGACCACAGCATCCGGTGATCGAGGGCTGCCAGCTCGTTCTCGCGATCCGAGGTGTCGCCGAGGGTCACCAACGCCTCGCCGGCCAGGAGCGGACTGACGTAGGCGCGATACGTGGTCTCGTCCTGCGCATACGAGCGAAACGACGACGAGTCCCCGGTCTCGCGCGTCCACGTGAACAGCGGAGGTTCGAGGTCGGTGTCGCTGATCTCATCGAACCACTCTTCGTTGCTGTCGACATGCCACGCCGGGAACCAGACGTCGTCGAACCTGCCGGTGATCGAGGCCCGTTGGAGGAGTTCCATCTGCTCGATCAGTTCGGCATCGAGCTCCCCACGAATTGCGTCCGCCCGCACGGACCACCAGAGCAACAGCGGCCCGATCGCCAACGCCGCGGCGACCAGGCCGAACAGCAATGCCAGGCGCCATCGCAGGCGGCGCATCTTCACGACGACGATGTTTCCACGACGAGCCGGTATCCGACACCGCGGACCGTCTCGATCGGCGGCGGTGCGCCGGGAAGTTCGAGCTTCCGCCGCAGGTTCGCGATGTGGACGTCGACCACGTTCGACAACCCGTCGTAGTTCGCGTCCCACACCGCCTCGAGGAGTTCGGTGCGGCCGACGACATCACCTGTTCGGTCGAGAAGATAGTGCAGCAGAGCGAACTCGCGCGCGGTCAACGGAACCTGGATGCCGGCTCGCTTCACCGTGTGCGCGGCGGGGTCCAGCTCGATATCGCCGGCGGTGAGCAGCGGGCCCCGTGCGTGCTCCGGGCGTCGAAGGAGCGCCCGCACGCGCGCCGCCAACTCGGGGTGGTCGAACGGCTTGGTGAGGTAGTCGTCGGCACCGGCGTCGAGGCCGGTCACCTTGTCGCCCAGCGAGTCGCGCGCGGTGAGTACGAGCACGCGAGCCGGGTCGTCCGCCGCCCGCAACTGACGACACAGGTCCAATCCGTCGCCGTCCGGCAATCCGAGGTCCAGCACGACCAGCCGGTAGGGGTTGACGTCGATCGCCTCACGGGCACCGGCGAGCGAACGTTCCCAGTCGACCGCGTGCCCCTCCTCACGCAGACCGCGCTGGAGCACCTCACCGAGAGACACGTCGTCTTCGACCACCAGCACGCGCACGACCCGCCATCGTGACAGATCGAACGTGAACCCGACATGAAGAGCGCCATCACCGTCGCTTCATGCCTCGTCAGCGTAAATGGCGAACATGGTCATGCACGAACGGGTGCTCCACGTCCTCCGTCGTCTCACCTTCGGCCCGACCGATGTTCAGTTGGCGCGGTTCCAGGATGCCGGGCCGGCCGACGCCGTTGCTGCGCTGCTCGACGACCCACCCCTCGGATTGCAGACGCCGAGAGTCGGTGACGACGCCGATTGGCTGGCGGCGACCGAATGGTGGCTCGCCGAGATGCGACGACCCGACGCCGGGTTGCACGAGCGAATGGTCTGGTACTGGCACGGGCACCTGACATCGAGCATCGAGAAAGCATCCGCCGACGACATGCTCGCCGAGCAGGAGATCCTCCGACGGCATGCGCTCGGCAACTTCCGGACCCTCCTCCGGGACATCACGCTCGATCCCGCGATGCTGTACTGGCTCGACGGATCCGGCAGCGTCGCCGAGGCACCGAACGAGAACTACGCCCGCGAACTGATGGAGCTGTTCACACTCGGGCGCGACTCGGGTGCTTACACCGAGGCCGATGTCCGCGCCGGCGCCAAGGCGCTCGCGGGGTACTGGGTGGATGACGACCGCGGAGTCGTCTACGAGCCAGAGGAGGCCCTCCGCGGGCGCGTCCAGTTCCTCGGCCGGCGCGTCGGGACGCCCGACGAAGTCGTCGACGCGGTGTGCGACCACCCGGCCTGCCCCCGCTTCGTCGCCGAGCGGCTGCACTACTCCTTCGTCGGGCGACTGCCCGACGAGCTGCGCTTGGACGAGCTCGCCCGCGTCTTCGCCGAGTCCGGGCTGGAGATCCGCCCGCTGGTCGAGGCGATCGTGACGCATCGGTCGTTCCTCGACGCGCCCAGCGACCGGCCGCGTTCACCGCTCGAGTGGTACCTCGCGTTCGAGCGGCTCGTCGGCGCCGACGTGGACGCTTGGGTGTTGGAGCTGCTCGGCCAGGTTCCGTTCGGTCCTCCAAACGTCGCCGGCTGGCCTGACGCGGCGCGATGGATCTCGAGTGGGGCCGTGCTCACGAAGGCACAGATCGCGCTCGACTTCTCGTGGGACACCGTGACGCTCGACGGAGCGGACCCGGTGGCCGAGGTGCTCGACCGTGCGGGTCTCGTCGAAGTCAGTGCCGCGACGAGACGGACGCTCGACGAGATCGCGGGGTCCGTCGTCGGGCGGCGTGAGCGCTCGAGCGTGCTCCATGCGGCCGTCGCGCTCTGTCCAGAGTTCAACCTGACGTGACGTGATCGGAGTCAAGATGTCGCAGCTTCTCTCCCGCCGTGAGCTCATCGCCTGGCTTGCCGCCGGCGCCGGTGCCGCCACCGCCGGCGCGAGCATCCTCGCCGGAATCGGTTCGCACCCCATCAGGCGCGACTCGGTCGATGACCCTGACGACCCGGCGACCGATCCACCGTCCACCGGTCCCGATCCCATGACGATGAGACCAGAACCGGTCGATGGTGAGCGCCTGCTCGTCGTCCTCGAAATGCCCGGCGGCAACGACGGCCTGTCGATGGCGGTGCCCTACGGCCTCGGCCGGTACTACGACCTCAGGGAGTCAACGGCCATCGCGCCCGCCGACGTCCTGCCGGTCGACGACACGGTCGGCCTCCACCCCAACCTCTCCCGCCTTCACCGGCGGGGCGTGACGCTGGTGCACGGGGTCGGCGCGACCGTGCCCGACGGCTCACACTTCGAAATGCTCAACCGGTGGTGGAGCGGGAATTCGACCACCGCCGACACGTCGACCGGATGGATCGGCCGGGTGGCCGACGTGCTGCGCGAGCAGTCGGCCGACGGGTCACCGGCCATCGCACTGTCGGTCGGCTCGGGTGACCACCCGATCATGCGTTCTGCATCGGGGTCGACCTTGTCGATGCCCGGCATCGACGCACTCTGGGCGATGGTCGGAGCAGACGTGGACGACGAGCTCCTCAACGCCTACCAAATCGCGTTGCGATCCTTCGGTGAGCCCGTCGACGATGCCGGCCGGCGATACCGGGAGACCATGCGGGCGACACTCGCCTTCGCAGATCGAGTGCTCGATCTCGACGCAGAGGACGATCCGGAGTCTGCCGGGTACTCCTGGAGTGCACTCGACCAAGGCCTCTGGCTGGCGGCGAGACTCTTCGCAGCCGACACGGGGGTACGCGTCGTCCACGTCTCGATGGATGGCGACTTCGACACCCACGAGGGTCACGCGTGGCGGCACCCGGAGCTGATGGCCGAGCTCGATGCCGGACTGACCGCGTTTCACAGCGACCTCGAACGACGTGGACTCGACCACCGCGTCCTCGTTGCATCCACGAGCGAGTTCGGCCGGACGCTGCGAGAGAACGGATCCAGCGGTCTCGATCACGGAACCGCCTCGACGATGTTCCTGTCCGGCATGACCGCACCGTCACAGGTGGGTGACCTGCCTTCGCTCACGAGACTCGACGAGAACGCCGACCTGATCGCCACGACCCCGTTGGAGTCGTACCTTGCGGGCGTCGTCGAACACTGGCTCGGGGTACCGGCCGACGAGGTCTTCCCCGGCGCCGAACCCATTCCGATCACCGCCTGATGCCCGTCGTCGGACCCTCGGTGGGCGGGTGGCCGGCGACCCCGCCAGATCACGACGACCGACCGAGCGTTGATCGTCAAGACGGCCACCACGCGACCCGCAACTTGGGTCGCCCGTTCACACACTGGTCGATCCGCAAGCTCGCCGACCAACGTCACCGATCGAGTTGAGTGGCGCGATTTCGGGCGGGCTGCGGCGTGCAAGGGTGCGCGCCGGTCGTCGGCTACGCCGCGCTGGGCCACTGGTCACACGTGGCGTGGTATGGCTCGTCGGGCCAGCCGAACTGCTCCCACTCCTCGAGGGTCATATTCCGGCCGGCAGCGCGGCACGCGATCTCGGGCCACATCTCGGGTTCGAGTCTCCACACCAGTAGGTGTTTCTCCGTCCCGGTGACGAACGATTGGCCGTCGCCGGCGATCGAGCCGCTCACGAGGTCGCGGTTCGGGAACGGGCTCCCGACGAGGCGGCCGGCGTCGACGTCGATCAGCGACGCGCCGTCTCCGACGACGGTGAGGTAGTTTCCATCGGCGCTGAACTCGATCGAGTTCACGTTGAGCACGCCCGAGACCGGCTCCGCACCGCTGACGAGCGTCCGCGTCTCACCGGTGTCGAGGTCGTGAAGAGCGACGACGCCTCGCTCGCTGATCAGTGCGAGCTCTCGGCCATCCGGAGCGAAGGCGAGATCGGTGAAGACATCGCTCTCGGGAGCGTCGATCGACGCGATCGTGCTCCAGTCGCCGGTGTCCCAGATCGCAACGCTTGCTTGATTCGACGCGGCGAACATCCGGCCGTCGGCGCTGAAGTCGATCCACCACACGCCCGACCCGGCTGGACCCCGCTTCGTCCCGATGAACACGACGTGCTCGAGCGGGTCGGTGAGCGTTGTCACGAGGCGGGCGCTCTCCACCTCGTAGATCCGGACCTCGGGCCGATCGATGTGACCGATTGCGACGAGCGAGCGATCGGGATTGGCCTCGATCGACCCCCAGCTCTCCGGGTCCAGATTCGGACCGAGGGGCCGCATCGTGTCGGGATCACGGAGGGTGATCCGCTGCGCTTCGGTGGTGATCAACGCACCGTCGGCGCTGTAGTGGATCGATTCCGCGTCATCGGGACCGACGAGTACGTGCGGCGCTTCGTCGAGTTCGCCACCGGGGAGCGGGTCGTGGATGTGGCGGATCACCCCGCCAGTCGGCACACGGCCAAGATCGAAGTGGTACGCCGCGAGCCGATCGCCTCCGCTGTCGAGCGTGGCAACGTCGGTCTCGCCGGCGCGACGCCTGTCGCAACCAGTTGCCGGCCGTCGGTCGACCAGATCGAGAGCCCGTTCGACTCGATCGCCACGAGCTTCTTTCCGTCCGGCGTCATCGCGACGCGGGAATTGGCCTCGATCCCGGCGAGGGTGTCGACGACGGTGCCGTCGTCGACGACCTGGTTGCCCCAGATGAGTGTCCCGTCCATGAGCTCGACGAACTGGAACATGGACCCGGAGGTCGCGATTCGCCACAGCACCTTGCCCGACGTGACGTCGAACGCGGTCAGCCCGTCGACGAGCGAGTACAGCCGGGAGCCGTCGGTGCTGAACTTCATCTCACCGATCACGCCGACGACGCCTTGCGGGATCGACGGTGCCGGCCTCGGCCCCCCGTCGACCAGCCCGATCGCCAAATCGGTCCCGTCCTCGCCTCGTCCCACCACGATCGGTTCCTGGGTCGGATCCCAGCGCTCCGGCGCTCCGGGTGTCCACGACCAGATGGGTGTTGCGGAGGAGACGTCCCAGACCGTGATGTTGCCGAACTGGTCCTGTGTTGCGGCCACCGACGCGGTCGGATCCAGTGCAGCTGCCAGGACGGGATACGGGTGACCGGGAAGCGTCACGCCGCCGCGATCCGATTGTTGCACCTCCACGCGATCGAGGAACCCCAGGATCATCGACCCGTCGCTCCCCAGGCCAACGGCCGTCGCTCCGTCTCGCACCTCTGTGCGGAACCCGGCTTCTGTCGATCCCGACTCGATGACCTGCACGTCACCGACCTCGTTGAGGGCGGCGAACCTTCCTCCGCCGACCGCACCACGGTTGAGCGGCCTACCGAGGAACGCGGCCGAAGGTGTCGATCCGACGAGTGTTCGGGATGTCAGGTCGTATACGTCGATCGTCCACGGCGTCCGAACGACGACGGTGTCGTCGTCGAGGGCTCCGATCCATTGGTCGTTCGACGACGTCTCGCGGATCGGGATGTGTCCGAGATATCCGTCGGGCCGTTGGATCGATGTGAGGACGGCGCCGAGCGCTTCCGGTCCGGGAGACCGCTCGTACGCCTCCGCGGCGATCAGCATCGCGAGCGACGGTTGTCGCGCGGCCAAGGACGCGGACTCGGCGATTCGCTGCCTCAGGATCGCATCGGCGCGCGCCCCGCGTTCGGCCTCGGCGGAGTCCTCGGCCAGTGTTCGGGATTCGCGTTCGGACGCGGCGGAGTCCTCCGCTGCCGATCGCGCCGCGTCGGATTCGGCTTGTGCGGCGGCTGCTCGAGTCGCGTTCTGATCGGCGCGACGTTGTTGTGTGAGGGCGACGACACCGGCCAGGAGAGCGACGACGGCGACGACCGAGACTGCGGCGAGCAGCGTCCGAAGGCGCTGGATTCGGCGGCGCTCGTTCTCGCTCTCCACTTCGCGTTGCTCCACGCTCGCGACGAGAAACTCCCGCTCCAGGTCCGTGAGATCGCTTGCATGGCTCGTCTCCCATGCTTCGGCGCTCTCGAGGCGTCCCCCGCGATAGAGCTCCGACCGAGCACGGCCCCGTCGCTCCCACTCGGCGGCCGCGGTGGTGAGGTGGCGAAGCGTGCGCAGGCCCTCGCGGTCGTCGTCGACCCAGCCGCGGAGTCGGGGCCATTCGCGGATGAGGGCTTCGTGGGCGACCTCGACGGTTGGTTCACGTGTCACCGGATCGTGGTCGAAAGTCAGGAGTCGCGCATCGCCGTAGCGGTCGATCACCGCTTCGGGGATGGCTGACAGTTCTGAGAGGGCGACGCGGCGGCGGGTGTCCTCGGTGCCTTCGCCGGGGATGATCACCCGGGAGAACAAGCGGCGGATGGCCTCCCGCTCGGTCTCGGTCGACTGTTCGAAGAGATCATCGGCTCGGCGAGCGAGGCCGCCGGCGACGCCGAAGAGCCGCCGGTAGGTGTCGAGCTCCATCAGGCCGGCGTCTCGGGCGTCGAAGAGCTCGCTGAGCAGGTACTGCATCAACGGGAGCGCGCCGGGCTGCCCGTGGACCTCGGCGACGATGTCGGCGACCAGGCCGACCTCGAAGGTGACACCCATCGCTTTGGCGGGGTCGACGATGGCTCGTTCGAGCTCGTTCGCGGCCATCGGGGTGACGGTGACGGCGGATGTTCCGAGCAGGTGGGCGAGGTCGGGGTGTTGGAGCGGTCGATGCCAGTGGTCGGCGCGGATGGTGATGGCGATCCGCAGCCGTGAGCGCTCGTCGGTGACGGCCGCGATCAGGCCGGCGATGAACGCGGCCCGGGTCGCGTCGTCGGCGAGAGTGAACAGCTCTTCGAACTGGTCGATCACGAGGAGGAGCTCGGACACTTCGTCGGGGAGAACGGACTTGACGGCGCGGGTGAGGCCGTGGGGTCTCGTGGCCATGGTCTCGGCGAGCCCGGTGGTCGGGGCAATGGCGATCCGGTTGAGGGCGGCCTCCAGCTCGTCGAAGGGTCGCGGACCCGGGAGCATGGTGGTGACGAACCAGGTGTCGGAACCGGCGATCCCGCCCGCCCTGACGCGGGGGATCAGCCCGGCGCGGACGAGGCTCGACTTGCCCGAGCCGGATGGGCCGACGGCGGCGACCAACCGACCGGCCGGGCCGGGTTCGGCAAGCTGATGGAGCAGGCGTTCGATCAGCCGGTCGCGGCCGCGGAAGTCGTCGGCGTCGGATTCCTGGAAGGCACGCAGGCCCTTGTACGGGTTGACCACTTCTTCGGCGAGTGGGACGACGGTCGCACCGGGGCGGCGAGGCGCGGTGCCGCTGACGGCGGTGATGAAGTCGTCGACGAAGTCCTCGACCGCGTCGTAGGCCTCGTCGCCGGCGCCGAGGATTGCTCGCAGCAGCACTGGCTCAACAGCGTCGGGCAGATCGGGGCGAAGGGTCGACAGCGACGGCCGATCACCATCGCCGTCGGGCCGTTTGCCGGTCACCGCTTCGAACAGCACGGTGCCCAGTCCGCGGGTGTCATCGCGGCCACCGTTCACGTTGGGCGTGTCGGTGGCGATGCCGAAGTCACCGAGGTAGTTGTTGCCGATCTCGTCGACGAAGATGTTCGCGGTGCGGACGTCGCGGTGTTCGACGCCGGCATGATGCGCAGTGGCGAGGGCGGAGCCGATCTGGGTTGCGAGGGTGACGCTGTCGTCGGCGTCGAGCCGCTGCTGTCGCAGCCACGATCTCAGTGTGCCTCCGCGCAGCCATCGCATCACCAAGTACGCCGACCCCGGCTCTCGCCAGTAGTCATAGAGGGGGACGATGTGGGGGTGTTCGAGGGCGGCGACAGTCTGCGCCTCGGTTTCGAAGCGGCGAATGAAGTCGGGCCGATCGGCAAGCTCGGCGCGGATCTGCTTCACCGCCACCTCGCGGCCCAGCGACGGTTGCACACTGCGGTACACGACACTGAACGATCCCTCGCCGATCTTGTCGGCGAGCCGGTAGCCGCGAATGGTGTCCGTCGATGCGACGACCGGTTGCAGCTCGTCATCGGAGGCGGCGATTCGCGATTCGAGATCGGTCACCGACGCCGGCGGATCGAGGCCGACTTTCGCCACCTCCCGCCGGAAGCGCGACCCGGCGCGCAGCGCCTCGGCCTGGCGACCGGAGCGGTAGAGGGCGAGCATCAGCAACTCGACCGGCCGAGCTCGCAGTGGTTCGTCGGCAACCAACTGTTCGAGCTCGCCGACAACTTCAGCATGGGCACCGAGGTCGAGCCGGGCCGCCGCGCGTTGCTCAATCGCTACGCGATGCAGTTCGGTGAGCCGACCGACCTCGGGCTCGATCCATGAACGGTCGGCGAACTCCTGATAGGGAACGCCGCGCCATGTGGCGAGTGCATCGTCGAGAGCGACCAGCGCCGACAGAGCGTCGCCCCCGTCGATCTGTGACCGTGCTTTGAGGACGAGGCGTTCGAACCGGGCGCTGTCGATCTCGGCCTGGTCCAACGAGAGCCGATAGCCGGGCGACTGGGTCACGAGCACCGACGACGCATCGAGCCCGGCGTCGGTGAACGACCGACGCAGCCGGGAGACGTAGGTGCGAGCGGCCTCGATCGCACTGTCCGGGCGGTCGTCGTCGTCCCACACGTGTTCCGCCAGCGCATCGCTCTCGACAACACCGCCGGCCCGGCTGAGCAACAGGGCGAGGAGTCGCCGTTGCCGAAAGCCGCCGATGTCGACAGCCAGCCCCTCGACGCGAGCCTCGATCGGACCAAGCACGTGGAACTCGATCAGTCGGTCCCCGGCCGTCGATTGGTCCATGACGAACACCTTCCCCGATCACCATTACAGCCGCGAAACACCTGCAGTGCCACCCCATTCCTTCTCAGGGTTGCTCGGACTGCATCGCCGGGCGGCGCGTTGTTGCGGCCCTGACATCCCGACGCGGTTCGGTGGCGAAACACCAACCAATCCATCCAAGGGAGCCGTCATGAACACCACAACGACCACCATCCACACCAACAACCGGAAACGGGGACCGATCGCCGCCACCCTCATCGCGACCGTCGCCGCGGCAGCATCGGTCGGCGCGGTCGCCGCTGCGCAGTCCGACCCTCCGCCCTGGAGCCAGTGCGACTACTCGCATCACCCCGTCGCCGCAGACCTCGGTCCACTCGTGCCCGGCAACACCCCCGTTTCGCCGGAGGTTCAAGCCGTCCTGATCGGCCAGGTCGCCGTCGGCACCGACTGCTCGATCTACGACCTGCCCGTCTGATCGCCGCGGATCTAGTAACTCGACCGACGTGGGCGCCGGACACCGGCGCCCACGTTCGCGTGGGAGGCTGTCAAGCGCTCAGAGCACGATCGAGCGCAAGCCACCCGTGGTGACGGCGAATATCCAGTCGCCGGTCAGCCCTTCACTACCTGTTGGACGGGTGCCGCGTTCGGTTCGCCCCGATTCCCATGACGATCAGCCCAACGGCCATCACGCCATACATGACGCCACCCAGAGTGAGCGCGAGGGCAGCACCGGCACCGGCGACGACGATTCCCATGGTGAACAGGCGATCCACATCGCCTGGAGTTCCGCCGTCCGAGGCACTGCGACGGCGTTGCACCGCAATCACGACCAACAAGACGATTGCTGCGGCCCCGACGGCAACTCCCAGCCAGATCATGCGCGCGTCCCTCCTTCTCAGGTTCATTGTCGGTCTGGTCCCGGCGGCTCGGTAGGGCAAGAGGGCCAGATTCCGATGCCAAGCGCCCCCGTAGGAATCAAGCCCTTGCCGGGCGCTCGAAGACCACTGACTCGGCCGTCTCGGATGGGGGCGGCTGACGTCCGACACCACGTCCCGCCAGGGATGTCTGCAACGAACCCGGGATGAATCTCCTTGCAGAGCACACAACGCCACGCAAGATCACCCGGCTGAGCCTCGAGTCATGTCAGGACCGCAGGCGCTTCGCTCACGGCTCCTTCGTGATGCTGGCGGCGGTGCAGACTGTCATCGATGACCCAGATCGGCCCGACGCTCGATTGGCGACTGGGCGTTGCGCTCGCGTCGTTGTTGCTCCTCGCGGTCGGGGCAGCAGTTGCGGGTCGGATGCCGACGGCGGCCCGGAGCGCGATCGCGGTCGTTCGTGCTTCGCTCCAACTGGCCATCGTCGCGAGCCTGATTCGGCTTGCGCTCGAACATGTGTGGAGTTCGCTGTTGTTCGCTGCGGTCATGTTGAGCGTGGCGACGTTCACGAGTGCGGGGCGCATCGAGGCACGTGCGAACTGGCCGTGGGTAGCCGTGACGATTGCCGCCGGCGTCGGTCCCGTTCTGGCCATCATCTTCGGGACGGGATCGACGCCGGTGAGTCCTCCGGCGATCGTGGCGATCAGCGGAATCATCATCGGCGGAACCATGACTGCATGTTCGCTTGCCGCACGTCGCGCGTTCGCCGCGTTGCGAGAGCGACGCGGGCAGGTCGAGGCCGCGCTCGCGCTCGGATTGACACGGCCGTTCGCGATCGGATTGGCCATCGATCGTGAACGCCCCGAAGCTCTCGTGCCGATCCTCGACCAGACCCGAACGGTCGGTCTGGTCACGCTGCCGGGAGCGTTCATCGGTGTACTCCTCGGTGGCGGATCGACCGCTGACGCTGCGGCCGCCCAGGTGGTTGTGCTCGTCGGTCTGATCGCCGCGGAGACCATCGCTGTCATCGTCGCGACGCGCTTGGTGGCGGCGGGACGGCTCCTCCCGAGAGATGTCCGTCAGAACCTCCCCGCGTCCTGACGGTTCAGTCCATCGATGATGGACGGGCGGCAACGAGCACGTTACGTAAGGTTGCTGCGTCAGATTCCGTGAGGAGCAGCCGGCCGCCGTCTCGGCGATCTCGTTGGCGTTCAACGGCAGTGCCAGCTCGGCGATGGCCTCCCCAGCGTGTTCGTTGCGGCTCTGCGGTGGCTCGGCTCTCGTAGAAGCGCTGGAGCAGGACGGCGAAGGGCACCTTGAGCACGACGATGATCAGTGCCACCACGCCGAGGATCATCCGGGTGATCCGACTTCTCACGGCTCGAACCGGTACCCGAGCGAGCGAACCGTGGTGATCCAAGGACGGCCATCCGCGTGGTCCGAGTTTCTGGTGCAACGCGTGTGAGTGGACCTCGAGCGTGTTGGTGCCACCGGAAGTAAGAAACCCACGCGGCACATCGATAACCGTCGGACCGATCAGTGGCGGGCAGATGTATCAGCGGACTGCGTTGCAGAAGTTGGACGGTCGCAGGGGGCCGCCGACGTATTCGGTTCGTCAGTCCGAAGGTTCCGGTGGAAGCGCGGGGCGAGGCACTCGTGGTCGTAGGTTCCATCATCATGAGCACTCGGTCGAGTGGTGCCGGCCTGGGTGGGCTGGCTTCGACGCGATGGTCCTCGTCTTCGTGCTCCGTCTCGGCCGGGAAGCCCGCCGGTCGACGCGATGCTGATCATCATCTCGGTCGTCGGGACGGCAGGACTGGTGCAAGTCACTGGCTGCAGCCCTCGCACCTGCCCTGGTTGCAGGTACGTGGGAGGGGTCCTTCGCTGGCACCTGCACGATGCCGCCGAACGAAACACAGACTGCGGCCACCAACTTCGACCTCAGCCGCACGACGAAGGTCGGCACGAAGCGGATCGACCACCTCCTTCATACCGAAGCTCTCGCTGAGCACCGCGGCGGTCGGCAGTCTGATCGCAGGATCGCCGATCTTCGCAAACAGACGGCAGCGGCGATCGGCATCGACGTTCCGCCGACCGAGCAGCTGACGCGGGTCACGTGGAAGAGCGTGATCGTGACGGCGTTCATCGCGCTCGCCGCCTACACGCTCATCGGTGGCCTCGCCGAGGTCGGTTTCGGCACGATTGCCGACAGTCTTGCCGACGCCGCGCTGGAGTCTCGTGTTGCTCGGCCTGGTGTTTGCCGCGGCGACGAACCACACCGACGCGAAGGCGCTGGCCGCAGTGTCGCCGAAACCGGTCCCCGTGGGTGTCACCACGGTCGAGCAGTTCGCGATCGGTTTCGTCAACATCGCGATCCCGTCAGCGGCGGGTCGTGTTGCGACGAACGCTCGGTACTTCCAGAAGTACGGCATCAGTCCGGTGACCTCCACCACGACCGGAGCGATCACCGGCATCCTCGGGTTCGTCGCCCAGGCGATCCTCATCGTGCTGACCATCCTGGTGGGCGCCGGCAGCATCGACCTGTCCGGTCTGCAGGGAGGCGGTGGAGTCCTGCGCCTGCTCGGCATGGCGATGGCGGTCTTCGTCGGCTCGCTGGTCGTTGTCTGGGCGGTCCCGGCCTGGCGGCACTGGGCATGGAGCAAGCTCGAGCGACCGCTGTCCCAGATCGGCGACGCCCTCCAGACGCTGAAGGAGCCGAGAGTGTCCCTGACCGCGCTCGGCAGCTCGATCGGGACCGAGGTCCTGGCGAAGGCCGTCTCGAAGTCGGCCGACGAGCTCGACGACGCAATCGACTCGTGAGACGTGGGCCGGTGGGCAGCGCGCCACTGACCACGGGTACTGCACTGCACGGGTGAGGGCTCCCCGGAGGAACGGGTCGACCGGCCATCCGTCGTCCCTTCCGGCCGCCCCGAACCCGCAGGGTCGACACCGGAGAGCCGTTCAGCTGGGGAGGGACCCGAGCACCAATGCGGACCTGGCGCCGACGCGCCGCCGGTTCGTCCCGGCCGGAAGAGGAACCGGGCGTTGGGGTGCGCCGACGGGCGGGTCGGCGGTCGTGTCGATGCCGATCACCCAGTGCCGGCCGGGGGCCGGCTCAGGGAGCTGGAAATCGAGCGGCTCCCAGTACGCATTCAACGCGACGTAGAGGTGATCGTCGTGGTCGGTGTGGGTGAGCTCGAAGGCGAGGGTGTGCGATTGGTCCCCCCAGTCCGGTCGGTCGAGCTCGACGCCATGCCAGCGGACGTCGGCGCCTCCGGACAGCGACCAGAACCGATCGTCGCGGAAGAATCGGCTGCCCTGGCGGAAGCGCAGCAGCCGGGCCACGAAATCGAACAGGTCGCCGTGCTCGTCGACCAACGCCCAGTCGAACCAGCTGATCTCGTTGTCCTGGCAATAGGCGTTGTTGTTGCCGCGCTGGGTTCGACGCACTTCGTCACCCATGACGAACATCGGCCGTCCCTGCGAGAGCAGGAGGATCGTGAACAGGCTCCGGATCTGGCGACGGCGGAGCGCCTCCACCTCGGGGTCATCGGTCGGTCCCTCGACCCCGCAGTTCCAGCTGTCGTTCTGGTTGCTGCCGTCGCGGTTGTCCTCGCCGTTGGCGGCGTTGTGCTTGCCGTCGAACGAGACCAGGTCGTTGAGGGTGAACCCGTCGTGGGCGTCGATGAAGTTGACGCTGCGCATCGGGTCGCGGGTCGGGTCGCCGAACAGGTTCGGGCTCCCGCTGATCACGTCGGCGAGGCCGACCACGGTCCGGTCGTCACCCTTGACGAATTGGCGCACGGTGTCGCGGTACCGACCGTTCCACACGGCCCACCGGTCACCGGCGAACGAGCCGACCTGGTAGAGCCCGGCGGCGTCCCACGCCTCGGCGATGATCTTCGTGCCGGCGAGCACCGGATCGGTGTCGATGTCCCAGAGGATCGGCGGGTCGGCCAGGGGAACGTTGTCCTCGCCGCGGGACAGCACCGAGGCGAGGTCGAACCGGAAGCCGTCGACGTGCATGTGCTGCACCCAGTACCGGAGGCTGTCGACGATGAGCCGGCGGACCACGGTGTGGTTGCCGTTCACCGTGTTGCCGACCCCGCTGTCGTCGATGTACCCGGACCGGTCGTCGGCCGGGAGCAGGTAGTACGCGTCGTTGGCGATGCCCCGCAGCGAGATCGTCGGCCCGTCGGCGGCGTCCTCGGCGGTGTGGTTGTAGACCACGTCGAGGATCACCTCGATGCCCGCCCGGTGCAGGGCCTTCACCAGGTCACGAAACTCGGTGATCGGGCCGGTCGGCGTGCGGTCGGAGCTGTACGCGCGGTGCGGAGCAAAGAACGAGATCGGCTCGTACCCCCAGTAATTCGGGCGTCCGCCCGGTGCCGAATACGGATCGAACTGGTACACCGGCAGCAGTTCGACGACCTCGATCCCGAGCCGTTGGAGGTACGGGATCTTGTCGATCATGCCGGCGTAGGTGCCGCGAAGCTTCCGGCGGACGCCCGAGCTCGGATGTTGCGTGAACCCCCGGGCGTGCAGTTCGTAGATCGCGCCGCCGCGGAATGGCCGGCGGAGCGGCTCGTCGCCCTCCCAGTCGTAGCCGCCGGGATCGACGACCACGCCGAGCAGAGCCGCGCCGAGATTGGACTCTCCGAACCGCGCGGCGAGCCCGCGGTCGTAGTCGTCGTCGATCACCCCCTTCGCGTACGGGTCGAGCAGCAGCTTGCTCCGGTCGAACCGCAGGCCGTCCTCGGGGCGGTACGGTCCGTCGACCCGGTAGGCGTACGGGGTACCCGGCCGCACCTTCGACACGGCCACGTGCCAGTAGTTGTCGGTGCGATGGACGGTCGGATCGAACGGGACCACTGCAGCCGGCTGGCGTCGGTCCTTGCGGTCGAACAGCAACAGCTCGACCCCGGTCGCATCAGGGGACCAGAGCGAGAAGTTCGCGCCGCCGTCGACGACGGTGGCGCCGAGCGGATCGGGGGAACCGGGACGGATAGCGCCGACCGAGCGGGTCACCGCACCGCCCCGTCGACGTCGCCGAGCAGCTGGAAGATGCGGGCGACGAGACCGGTCCAGCCGGTCTGGTGGCTGGCGCCGAGGCCCGCTCCGTTGTCGCCGTGGAAGTACTCGTAGAACGGCACGAGGTCACGCCAGTGCGGGTCGTCCTGGAACGTGGCCGTGCCACCGAACACCGGGCGGTGACCGGCCTCGTCGCGCTCGAAGATGCCGGTGAGACGCCGGCCGAGCTCACCGACCACCTCCTGCAGGGTGAGGTGATTGCCCGAACCGGTCGGGAACTCGACGCGCAGCTCGTCGCCGTAGTACGCGCCGTAGTGCAACAGGCCGCGCAGGAGCAGGAAGTTCATCGGGAACCAGATCGGACCGCGCCAGTTGCTGTTGCCGCCGAACATCCCGGTGTCCGACTCCGCTGGCAGGTAGTCGACGCGGTACTCGCGACCGTCGACGTGCACCACGTAGGGATGGTCGAGATGGAACTTCGACAACGACCTGATGCCGTGGGCGCCGAGGAACTCGGTCTCGTCGAGCAGGCGCGTCACCATGTGCCGGAACTTCTCCTCGCTGACGGTCGCAAGCAGGCGCCGGTCGGCGATGCCGGGCCGGCCCAGCGTGGGGAAGCCGGCGACCAGGTGCTGACGATGCTCGTTGAGCCAGGCGACTCGTTCCATGAAGCGAGGGAGGCGGCGGACCTCGTCGGGACGCAGCACGATGCACGCGGCGAGCGGCAGGAGCCCGACGAGTGAGCGGACCTTCATTCGGTGCGTGGTGCCGTCGGGCAGCACCAGGGCGTCGTAGAAGAAGCCGTCGTCGTCGTCCCACAGGGTGACCGGGTTGTCGGGATCGTCCATCGCCCCCGAGATCCACAGGAAGTGCTCGAAGAACTTCGACGCCATCGGTTCGTAGGTGGGGTCGTGGAGCGAGAGTTCGATCGCGATCTCGAGCATCGTGAGTGCGTAGAACGCCATCCAGCTCGTCCCGTCGGCTTGCTCGAGGTGCCCACCGGTCGGGAGCGGTGAGCTGCGGTCGAACACGCCGATGTTGTCGAGGCCCAGGAATCCCCCGCCGAAGAGGTCGTTGCCGTCGGGATCCTTCCGGTTGACCCACCACGTGTAGTTGAGTGCCAGCTTGTGGAAGGCCTCCTCGAGGAACGCGACGTCGCCCGCCTGACCCCGCTGCCGCTCGGTCTCGTAGATGCGCATGACCGACCACGCGTGGACGGGCGGGTTGACGTCGCCGAAATTCCACTCGTACGCGGGGATCTGGCCGTTCGGATGCAGGTACCGCTCGTCGAGCACGAGCAACAGTTGGGACTTGGCGAACTCGGGATCGACGATCGCGAGGCTGACCGCGTGGAAGGCCAGATCCCACGCGGCGTACCAGGGGTACTCCCACTTGTCGGGCATCGAGATGACGTCGTCGTTGACCATCTGGTACCACGCCGAGTTGCGCACGCTCGATCGTTCGCTCGCGAACCGGCTCGTGACCCCGTGTTGGCGGGCGAGCCAGCGGCTGACGTCGTAGGAGTAGTACTGCTTGGTCCACAGCATTCCGGCGAGCGCTTGGCGCATCACCGACGCAGCGTCCTCGCTCAGGCCACTCGGCGTGAGGCCCGCATAGAAAGCGGCACACTCGGAACGCCGCGCGTCGAGCACCTCGCCGAAGTCACTGCCGATCCCGCTGGCGGTGCCGGACTCCGACGCTGCGGTCAGCCGCAGCGACACCTGCTCGGTGGCGCCGGCAGCGATGTCGAGCGAGTAGCGGGCGGCGACCTTGGTACCCGACTCGTCCGGCGCGAGACCGGAAGTGTCGCCCTGGACCACGGCATCGTTGATGCCGTCCTTGACCGCACGCGACGTATTCATTTGTCCGTACAGCCGCTGCCGGTTCGTCTCGTTCTCGCAGAACAGCAGCGACGACGAGCCGGCAGCAACGAGATGGTGGACGCCGAGCGCCGGGTGGGACGTCCGCACCACCGGATCGCCGTCGACGTCATCGACCCGCTCGAGACGCGGGCGGATCACCGCTGGGTCGTCGGCCCAGGTGTTCCGGAGCCAGAGCGTCGGCAGGAGCTCCAGCCGGGCAGCGTCGGGCCCTCGATTGGTGACCCTCACCGAAACGAGCAGGTCGTCGGAAGCGGCCTTCGCGTACTCCACGACCACGTCGAAGTACCGGTCGTCGTCGAACACACCGGTGTCGATCAACTCGTACTCGAAGTCGTCCCGGCTCCTGGCAGCGTTTGTGGCCACGAGGTCCTCGTAGGGGTATGCCGCCTGCGGGTACTTGTAGAGGTACCGCATGTACGAGTGGGTCGGCGTGTTGTCGAGGTAGAAGTAGTACTCCTTGACGTCCTCGCCGTGGTTGCCCTCGCCGTTCGTGAGACCGAACAGCCGCTCCTTGAGGATGGAATCGGCGCCGTTCCACAGCGCGATCGCGAAGCACAGCTGCTGGTGGTCGTCAGAGATGCCGGCCAGGCCGTCCTCTCCCCACCGGTAGGCCCGAGACCGGGCCTGGTCGTGCGGGAACGAGTTCCACGCATCGCCGTCGGCACTGTCGTCCTCGCGCACCGTCCCCCATTGCCGCTCACTGAGGTACGGACCCCATCGACCCCATGGCACACCGTCTCGTCGCTGTTCGAGGCGGCGTCGCTCCGGTTCGTCCTGCGTGGGCACGACCTCGATCGTACCGACGGCGAGTCACCACGGAGATCGAGCGACGCGCAGTTCGTCAGCCGTTCATCGATCGTTCAGCGACCGAGTTCAGTCTCCGGTGGGTGGCGGTGCGCTGGCGAGTCGTCGTTGCGCGACGTTCACGATCAACTTGACCAAGACGCCCAGGACGACGATGTTCGCCACGATCTGGAACATGACGGTGATCCTGGCGACATCGGTCGACGCCGAGATGTCACCGAACCCCACCGTGGTCAGCGTGGTCACGGTGAAGTACAGCGCGGCGGTGTGGTTCAAGGACTCCGAGAATGCTCCCGGATCGCTGTGCGAGAGCGACAGGTAGCAACTGGCGAACAGAACGATCAGTGCTGACGTCGAGAACGCGAGCGCCTCGATCGCTCGGACTTCGGGAAACGCAGCGTGGGCGACGGCACGGAGTTGCCAGCGTGCCACGCCGATGATCAGCGCGGCTCCCAGGACGACGGCCGTCCCCAGCTGAAGGGCGGGCGCCCAGGTGAACGGCAGGAGGTAGAACAGCGCGATCAGCGCGGCCGACAGCGCCACGCTGCGCACGGTTGCGAACAGCACGAGGCGACGACGATCATCCCTCCCGAGTTCGAGGATGTGGTGTGCGGTCGGCAGACGCTCGCCACGGTCGTTGCGGCCGTGCGATTGTTCCGGATCACTCATCGCGTCGATCTCGACTCCGAGGTGTGGACGGCGCGGCGAACGCATCAGAGCGGGAGCCCGAAGATCAGGATCGTGGCCATAAGGAGCCCGATGAGGACGAATGCGGCGACGGCCGCGAGGTTCCGTTGCCTGCGGGCGAGCATGGTGGCGAGCGCGATCTGGATCAGGAAGTACGCCGCGAACACCCGTGATGCGAGGTTGACGGCCGTCGTGACGTCGGCGACGAGCACGAGGACGATCGCCGGCACGAGAATGATCAGGAAGGTGGCCCGCCGCGGCACCTTGTGCTCGACCAGCATGTCGCTGCGCGACGACGTCGCGCCGATGATCGCCGACGTCTGACTCCCGATCGCAGCGACGAGCAACAGCCAGGGCATCGCACCACCGATGCGCTCCGAGACGATGAACACGGCGGTTCCGTCTGACTTGACGGTCGGTGGAAGGAACAGGAGGAGCAACGACAGGATGAACACCACGAATACGACCGACGAGATGGCCTGGGCGACGCGCATGGTCGTGATGCGCTCCTGCGCGCCGAAACGTACTCCGATGTATCGCGACGCCTCGAAGCCCTGGACGATGGCGAACAGCCCGATCATCTTGCGGAGGCCATCGACGTCGACGGATGGCGAATCGCCGAGCACCCACCGCCCTCCGAGCCACTCCTGGACGTTGAACACCGAGAAGGCGACGACGACGCCGATGACCGCTGCGAGGTTGAACGCGGTCGTGCGATCACCGAGCCGGTTGAGCCGGCCCATTCCACCGGACACCCCGACCAGGATCACGATCGCCAGGATCGCTGCGGCGAGCGCGCCTTGGCGGCCCGTCGTGAACGCCTCGAACGGCAGCAGGATCAGCGCGGTCAGCAGCAGGGCGTAGTACGCGATGTTGACCATCGAGGCGCACAGCAGCGCCCACTCCGCGGTTCCTTCGATCCGGTCGGCGTTGCGATCGGATCCCTCGATCGGTTCGTAGTGACGGATGTTGTAGGCGATCGCGAACCCCGCAGCGATGGCGACGAGACAGATCGCGAGCATCACGAACGGCGCTCGGAAGCCGGCGATGAGCACGATGGCCGGGGACAGGATGATGAAGCCGACATCCATGATGTTGGCCAGCGGCACCACCGTGGCC
>CAWGTW010000008.1:0-197897 GCA_963825565.1 Ilumatobacteraceae bacterium | reverse complement strand
ACGGTCGAGATCAGTCGGATGACAACGCAGCGAGAGCTGATCAACATCATCGATGTCTCGATCGACCCCGAGGCGGCCGACCTGATCCAGGGTGGCCTCTATGGCGACATCGACGGGGACCCCAGCAACGACTGGCGACTCCCGGACGGAACGGTACTCGATCAGTCGGCCACGAGCTTCAGGGATCTCTACGACGTGCTCGGCGCTGCCTGGCGGGTCGACACGGTCGACGAGTCGCTCTTCGTCTACGCCGAGGACCAGGGGCCGGACACCTTCTACAACCCACGCTTCCCCGGCGAGGAGGCGAACACCTCGACGCTCACACGAGACCAGCTCGAGCGTGGGCTGCGGTCATGCCTCGCCGGAGGTGTCTGGATCGAACCGGCCCTCTCGGACTGCGCCTTCGATGTCGCCGTCCTCGACGACGACCTCTGGGTCGAGGGCGGCCAGCAGGCCCAGGGAAGCCTCGGGGAGACGATTCCCGACCGGCCGTTGGCACTGCCGGGCGGGCTCATCGACTACCTGGGGCCGATGTTCTGTGGCGAAGTGACGACGTGACGGTGCAGGGATTCGTGACCTGGACGGTGGAGGACTCGATCCGGTCGGCAGTGCTCCGTGGCCTCCTCGTCGAACGGGACGGGACCGAATCACTCGTCTGGCCAGGATGGAACGAGGTTCCCGAGACGATCGAGCTGGGCGACGGCATGCTGCTACGCACGGTGTCGGCGGGGCGCGACGGCCTCATCGCAGAGTTCGTCGGCGATGGGGACGAACTCGTGGGCCTCGCACTGGAGGATGCGCTCGTCGACGAGGGCTTCGTGCCGTTCTTCGGAGCTGACCAGCTCAGCGGCTGGGCGGGCGACTGGCTGGAGGTCTCCCCATGAGCCCGCGCAGCCAGGGTCCTTGACCATCGAGGCCGGTGGCAGGACTCTGTCGTTCGACCCCTCGGCGGCAGGGATCGTGCTCGGGAGAGGACGGAGCGCGGACGTCGTGTTCGAGGAGGGATTCGTCAGCCGTCGCCATGCCCGGCTCTTCGTTCTCGGCGAGCGTTGGATGATCGAGGATCTCGACGCAGCGCACGGCACGCACCTCGACGGCCACCGCCTCGTCGACGTTGAGCCCCTCGTCGATGGATCTGTCATCACGATCGGTCGACATGGATCCGACGAGCAGTTGCGCATCGACGTCATCGACACACATGGCGAAACGACCGAATCGGACCCGAACACCGCCTGCCCGGCGAGTGAGGGCGGCGCGACGCCAGGGGTCTCGCGACCGGTGATCGTCGCGGGGGTGATCGGCCTGATCGTCGTTGCACTGGTGATCTTCCGCTCGATGACCGGGAACGGTTCGGATGCAGCGCCGTTGGCCGTCACCGTCGTCACCACCGAGGGGGGCGCAACAGTCGAGACGGCGTTGGGTGCGGTCGTCAGCACCGACCAAGCCCTCGTACTGGTTCCGACGTCACGAGATCGAGCGCCGGGTCGGAGCTACACCGTCATCGTCGAGATTCCCGACCAGCCACCGATCGAGGCCGCCGCGTTCGCGGTTGCCGAGGGCGAACGGTTCACGATCCTCGGTCTGATCGGCGTCGATGGGTCGCCCGCACTCAGTACCCATCTCGAGACCTCGGGAACCTTCGGTCTGCGGATCGGAGACCTCGCGCAGGCCGACTCACTCCTGCTGGGAGTCGGTCCGAACGGAAACGCGATCACCGAACCGGTGGCAGTCTCGGAGAGCTCGGTGGGGAGCGAGTCCGGCGCCGGCCCGGTACAGACCCTGTTGCTCGATGACAGCGACATCGTCGGCTTCGCGACCGACGGTTGCCGCGACCGCGAGGGATCGACCAGCTATCTGGCCTCTGGCCTCGGCGGCGTGCAGGAGGCCATCGACGGCGTGCCCGCGATCCGGTCGGTCACGGGTCCGGCCCCGATTCAGCTGCGTATCTCCGCCCCGATCGCCGGCGCGGCGAAACCTGCTGACGCCCCGAGTCAGGTGATCCGCTCGATGTCGTCGGGTCGGCCGGGCGCCACCGCAGACCCGCCGTACGAGGTGACCCGGACGACGACACCGTCGACGGTCAACTGGGTGCCGACAGCCAGGGTCACCCGTCGGCCGGGCGGGACGTGGTGGTCGACCCCGCGGGCGTCGGTGAAGAGCAACGGCTCCGACGTGTCGTTCCGCAGTCCGAGCACGGTCGCGGTCGTTCGGGTGGACTTGCACCGTGCCGAGCACCGAGTCGAAGTCGTAGTCGCCTCGTGTGTGATGGTGCGTGAGCGTTGCCCCCGGAGAGGGGACGAACGTCGACGACGGAAGAACGAGAACGAGGTCGGTGCGCAGCGGGTTGCGGCAACGGGTGCAGCGGTCCGGCACCTTGCGCCCTTCGGCCCAGTTCGGAGCACCACACATGAGGCAGCGCTGACATCTGGCTCGCATGTCAGCCAACACGTCGCACCACTCGGCGTCGACCACCCGTCGCCTCACATCGAAGAGCCCCTCGGTGAACGAACGGGTGAACAGCGTTCGAAGTCGCGAGGGATACGACGCCCACAATGGCTCGACGTGTCGATGAAACTCGGGATGCGGACGGTTCGAATCATCCGCTGGGTCGAAGCAGAACCTCGGCTCGAAGCCGAAATGCCGCAGGTCGGCCTCGGGGTCGGCGAGGCCGACCTCGGTCATCATGCCCTCGAGCGGATGATGCACCACCAACAGGTAGAACAGCATCACCGCCAAGGAGAAACGGTCGGTGTACTTCGACGGGTAGGCCTCCCTGCGCACGATCTCCGGTGCCATGAACTTCTTCGCCCCGAGGACGTTCGACGCCCCGACGCCGTCGATGCCGACGTTGTCATTGTCACAGATGAGGGCCGCGCCGCTGTCGGGATCGAGGAACGCATTGCCGAGGTTGATGTCGCGGTAGCACAGCCCTCGCGTGTGTAGCGCCATGAAGGAGTGGGCGAGCTCGAAGGCAAACCGGACCACAGCGAACTCGTCCCGATGGACGTCACCCCGAAGGAGCGCTGGGATACCCACGAACTCGTCGGGCCGCAGATCCATGACGTAGCCGAACCTGCCGGTCGCGCCGTCCTCGATGATCCCCTGCGGCCACAGGAACCGATGATCCGGCGCACCCCGGTCGACCAACGCCGTGATCTGCTGACGTCGCTCGACGCTCGACGTGTGTTCGTAGTACCACTTCAGGGCGAGACCGTGGCCGCCGTCTCGACGTCGCAGCTCGAACACGTCGCCTTCACCACCGGCGCCGAGACGTCGAACGACCACATACGGATCGCGGTGGGCTCGGAGGTGGACTATGGTTCCAGGTTCAAACATGTCTCGGCACGGGGCGCTGCCCGGGAACATGGTGGCACGAGCCCGATCGTTGAGCCAGGGGGCGGCACGATGGAACAGCCCGACGAACCTGCTTTCGCACGCCGCAGAGTCGAGATGTGCTTCTTGATCGACGTGTCGGGCTCGATGGCGACCGACGGGAAGATCCAATCGCTGAACACCGCGATCGAAGAAGCCCTTCCGTTTTTCCGCCGCACCGCCGAGGAGTCGGTCGGGATCGAGCCGTTCGTACGCGTGTTGACGTTCGGATCCGGTGTCGCCTGGAATGGCCCCGCCCGCCCACTCGAGGAGTACTGGTGGCATCCGGTGGACGCCGAGCCCAACGGGCTGACCGAACTCGGCCCGGCGATCGCTCTGTTCGTCGCCGCGCTCGACGCGAACAACCGGTTGCGCCACCCCCGATCATCCTGCTGACCGACGGGATGCCCACCGATGTCGCAGCACCGAGCTTCGACGGAGCGCTCGCCGCACTCGACGCGCATCCCATCGGAAGATCGTGCACTCGGGTCGCGGTCGGCATCGGGCGCGACGCCGACGCCGAGATCTTGAACAGCTTCGTCGCCGCCACCGACGGCCAGGTCCTCTCCGCGCAGGACCCCCAGCGACTGGCGGCCCAGATCAGGATCGCCGGGTCGAGCGTGTTGCGCACCGCGTCGGAGCCGATCTGGTGACGAACACACGCCGGCGATCGTCGACAGGTCCAGCCGGACCTCTGTCCGGGACGGCACGAGGCGTGCATCATCAGACCACACCAGCAACGACGAACGAAGAGCGATCTCAATGACCAACGAACACCTCGGACCACGACTGGCAACGAAGCCACTCCACCTGTACTGGCTGCTCGACACCTCCGGGTCGATGGGCGTCGACGGCAAGATGGACGCACTCAACGAGGCCATGCGTGTCTCGATCGAGGCGGTTCGCCAGACCGCGTCCGAGACGCCCGGCGTGCAGGTTCTCGCCGGTGTCATCACCTTCGCCCACGACGCCGAGTGGCTGACTCCCGAACCGATCGCCATCGAGCAGCTCGAGTGGAACGACGTGCCGGCTGTCGACCGCGGCACCACCGAACTGGGGCGGGCGATCGAGCTCGCGACCACCTCGATCCGCCGGGCGGCCGAATCGGGCCGGGGGCTGCCGCCCGCCCTCGTCCTCGTGTCGGACGGCAAGCCGACCGACCTGAAGGTTCCCTCGTTCGGAGAGTCGCTCCGGCGCCTGGCGGCGACACCCTGGGGAGCCAAGGCATCGCGGGTCGCGATCGGCATCGGTCGCGATGCCGACATGGACGCGCTCAACCGATTCGTGGGTCACGACGAGCTCCCGGCGCTGCGGGCCAGCGACGCTGCCGAATTGACGCACTATCTGCGCTGGGCCTCGACCGTGGTGTTGGACGAAGGGTCGTGGCCGGTCGCCCCGTGGAGTGACCCCACGGGTCCGGCGGTCGCATCGGCCCCGCCGGTTCCCAGCGCGGCGGCACCCCCGGCCGACCCACCGACCGCACTCACCGACCCGGTGGTCGTCGATCCGCCGACCGTCGTCACCGCTCCCCCGCCGACCGTCGATCCGCCGACCGTCGTCACCGCTCCCCCGACCGTCGATCCGGACGACCAGGCGACGGTGCTGCCGGACGCGGCGCCGCCGTCCGCCTCACCACGGCCACCGGCGGCGCCGCCGAGCGGACCGGCCCGGCGCCACCTGCCACCGCCGCCGGAGGTCGACTCCTCGCAAGAGGGCGACGTCTGGTGAGTTGCTGGTACCCGGTTGCGGCGAGCGTTCGAGGCAGCGCGCCACGAACGCCGCGACGAGCCGAACGAAGATGCTGTCGGCACGCGCACGACCGACTCGATGACGGCGGTCGCTGTCGCCGACGGCCACGGGAGCGAACGGTGCGATCGCGCAGCTCGCGGTGCGGCGTTGGCGGTGTCGATCGTCCTCGACCTGCTCGTGACGCAGCCGGCCGTCCCGGCGGAGGCGTTCGGCCGACGGTTGCATGCCGATTGGAGGGAGGCGGTCGATGCCGACCTTCGCCATGATCCGATCCAGGATCCCGGAGGCGGGACGACACGGCACGAGCGTTACCTGCGCTACGGGACGACGATCGTCGCCGCCGCGGCCGGGGCGACGAGGCTCCGCATCGTCCAGCTCGGCGATGGCGATGCACTTCTCGCACGGGCCGGATCGGGCTGGACCGGCCGGCCCATCGAGAAGCGCCCGGGCGTACAACCGTGGGAGACCGCCAGCCTCTGCCAGGACAACGCCGGTGACGAGACCGTGATCGTCGACCTCGATCTGACGAACGACCCGGTCGACGTGTGCCTGCTCGCCACCGACGGGCTCGACGCCACGTTCGCCGACCCCGAGTGGCACGACGCGACGATGCACGACCTGGTCGGCCGCCTCGCCCGCCTCCGTCCCGACGATCTCGACACGGCCGTGCGGGAATGGTGCGTCCCGCCGGCAGCGGTCGGCGGTGACGACACGTCGATCGCGCTGTTGGTCTGCGAGCGAGCGACCGCGGCGGACCCGACAAACGAATCCGAACCACATCAAGGAGTGATGTCATGACCGCCTCTCGGGCGACCAAGTACCTGGCCGGCCTCGTGATGCTGCTCCTCGTCGGCAGCGTCGCCGCCCCGGTGTCCGCGCAGACCGACGATGCGGTTCCCGACCAGGTCATCATCTTCGTCATCGATCTCTCCGGCTCGATGAAGCAATCCTTCGACGGCGAGAAGTCCAAGCTCGATGTCGCCAAGGAGGCCTTCGAGGCCGCATTCACCGACGCCGATGAGAACGCCTTCGTCGGCCTCCGGGTCTACGGCGATCAGAGCCCTCCGACCGACCCCGCGTCGCGGGAGGCGAACTGCACGACCGACACCCGTCTCGTCGTGCCGATCACGAAGGTCGATCGAGATCAACTGGTGACCGAAGTGCAGGCGTTCGAGGCGCTGGGTGACACTCCGATCGGACTGGCGCTCGCACAGGCCGAGCTCGACATCCCCGACGGGACCCTCGGTACGGTCGTGTTGTTCTCCGACGGGCGCGACGAGTGCTTCGACGCCGATCTCGACGGCGACCCGGCGTCCGGCCCGAGCTGGGGCGAGGATCCATGCGTTGTCGCCCAACGAATCGCCGGTGAGGGCGTCGATCTGCGGATCGATCGAGTCGAGACGGTCGGGTTCGGCGCCGACGCCGCAGCCGAACTCGAGTTGCGGTGCATCGCCGACAAGACCGGGGGCTCCTATACGCCGATCGAGACACCCGAGGATGCCCGCGACGTACTGCCCGAGTTGCTGGCCCAGCTGTCGAGCCCCCGCGAGGCCGAACGCCTCGGCGGGCAGACGATCGCCGGAACACCCGGCCAGGAGGGCGCTCCCAGCCTCGCCCGGCTCGACACGGGCAGCGACGCCGATGGCCGGTACGTCGACACGATCGACATGAACAGCGAGCGCTGGTATCGGATGGAGGAGTACGGACCGGGCGGGGGCACGTTCACCGGGACGGTATTCGGGCTGCCGGCGCAGGAGGGCATCAGCTTCGGCATGCGCTTGTACCTGCCCGAGACCGACCAGACCTTCTTCGAGAATCGGGGCGACGACGAACACGGGGATCCCTCGTCGACCGACCGCCTCGATCCGGTGCCCGGGTTGCTCGGTCACGGGAGGACCCAACGAGGTGTACTGGGTCCTGCAGCTGACCTCGGACAATCCCGAGCTCGGCGGCACCTACGACATCGAGATCCTGACCGAGGGACCAGCGTTCGGTGGGCTGCCGACCAGTTGCGAAGAACCACAGGAGTGCTGGTACGACACCGAGATCGATGCGGCCGCAGCGACGCTCGCCGAGACGCAGGCAATCTACGACGAGGCGGTCGCCGCCGACGTGCCGGCCGAGGCGCTGCAAGAGCGCGACGACCTCGTCGTCGAGGTCGATCAGGCCGAGTCGGCTGCCGCCGCAGCGAGTGCGCAACGGAGACGAGCTCGCGCTCCAGGCCGAGTCCGTCGGCGATGGTGAGGACTCGTTCGGCATTCCCCTCGTGCTCGTGGTCATCGGCGCGTTGCTCGGGGTCGTCGGCATCGTGTTGTGGAAGCGAACGCCCGCGGCTGCGGTGGCCTCACCCACCGCTGGAGCTCCGGGCGTCATCGGCCACATCGAGAGCGCCGCCCCGGTCGAGCAGCCGCCATCCGACGGAGGCGCCGAGGCTGCGACCGCCGCTGCGGCAGGCGACGTTGCGGGCGGCCGCGGTGACGGCGACGCAGCGACGGGGCATCCCGATCCCGAGAATCCCACCGACGCCGAGCAGCCGGCGCCGAAACCGTCGCTCGCTCCGCCGGTACCTCCGGACGACGAGGGACAGACCTCTCCCTCGTGGGATCCGGTCGTCGAGTCCCCCGAACCGGGTTGGTACGCCGATCCTCATGACCGAACCAGGCTGCGCTGGTGGGACGGAGACGATTGGACTGCACACACCCGCGACGACGAGGAGACGCCATGAGACCCCGCCACGTGATCCTGGCGGCTGCCACCGCACTGGTCGTGTTGTTCGGTGGGCCGTCGGCGATGGCCCAGGACGAGCGCATCGAGACGGAGGGGTCGGCCGACTTCCGAAACCCTCCCATCCTGGTCAGCGGTTCGTACAGCGACACGATCGTCACCGGCGAAACGGTGTGGTACAGCGTCGTCTACACCAACAACACGCCGTACCGGATCGAGGTGTCATTGGCCGACGTCGACCTCGAGTCTCAGGACGAGCTGACCTTGACCGCCGACTTCATCGGCCCGACGCTGGGCACGCTCGGCTCCGGCACGGTGATCGAAGGGCCGGGTGCGTCCTACGACGGCGGCACGACCAACGTCTGGTACGTCTCGGTCGACCTCGCGACGACCGGGCAACTCGGTTCGGAACACCGGTTGAACCTCGACCTCGAGGGATTCAGCTCGTCGCGCCTCGAGTACTGCGACGACCTGCCCGACTGCGTGGCCGCGGACGAACTGCAGGCGATCCAGAATGAGATTGCCCGCCTCGAGGACGAGCTGGCCGCGCTGGACACCACAGATTCACAAGACGTCATCGAAGACGAGATCGCCGCGCTCCGAGCTCGCGAGGCGGCCGCGGCCGCCGAACTGCAGACGGCCGAGTCGGAGATCGCGGAGCTCTGCCAGCCGGACACGACGTGCGACGCCATTCCCGAGCCGTCGTCGTCCACTCCGGTCTGGGCGACCGCGCTCGGCGTGATCGCCCTGATCGGCGGGGGTGTCGTACTGGTGCTCGGGGTGAGGAGTCGATCATGAGCCAACTGGGAATCGATTGGAACAGCGGATCGGTGGTGGTCGAACCCGGCCGCACCTACGTCGTCGGCCGGGGCGCGGCGTCCGACGTCAAGCTCGACGACCCGCAGGTCTCTCGGCAACACGTCGAGGTGGACTTCGACGGCACGCACTGGGTCGCCACCGATCGGTCCTCGGCGGGCACGTTCGTCGGCGACGAACCGATCACCACCCGTGTGATCGACCAGCCGACGGTGCTGCGGCTCGGAGCCCCCGGAGCGCCGGAGGTGACCCTCGCCCCGCAGGACGCCGCAGCGCCCCTGCCGCCACCGGTGGTGGACGTGCCAGACGCGGCGGACGATCGCGCTCGACGATCACGCGCTGCGGCTCGAGATCGACGGCGGCCAGCGGGTGTTCCCGCCCGGTGTCACCGTGACCGTCGGGCGCGGCGACGAGTGCGACGTCGTCACCGACGACCAACTCGTCAGCCGCACACACTGCCGCTTCACCTACGTCGACAACCACTGGGTCGTCGAGGACCTCGGTTCCACGCGCGGGACGTTCATCGACGGCCAGCGGATCAAGGGCAGACACCGATCAGCGGCTCGTTCTCGATCGGCCTCGGCGACCCCGCCGCGGGCCATCCACTGCGCGTCGTGACTGCCGGCGAGCACCACCCACCGTCGGGCAAGACTCCCCTCTGGATCTTCGCCGCCCTCGCCGGCGTGGTCGTGGTGGCGCTCGTCGCCGCCGTGATCTTCTGGCCCGATCAGGATTCCGGACCCAACTCCGATGCACAGCTCTTGCGAGCCGAACAGGCCACCGTGCTGATTCTGGTCCTCGACACCGACGGCACTGTCGTCGGAACCTGCTCGGGAGCCGTCATCGGCCGGGATGGGTCGATCCTCACGAACCGTCACTGCGTCGGTCCGGACAACGGACGCGGTGGGTTCGGGATCTTCACGGTCGATGACCCAGCCGAGCCGGTCGAGCCGGCGTATTTCGCGGAGCTGGTCGAGACCGCACCGGGCGGCTACGACGCCGCGTTGATCAGGGCGATCGAGGACGCCGACGGCAACCCGATCTCCGAGGTCGACATCACACCGCTGGAGATCGGCGATCCAACTCGCACCTCGTCGGGGGATCGGGCGAACCAACTCGGGTTCCCAGGGCTCGCCGACACCGCCGAAATCAGCGTGTCGGAGGTGACGATCCAGAGCTTCGCGCCGCTTCCGGAGTGTGATGGCTCGGTCTCCGAGGACGCGGAGGCGTTCGAGCTGCGATGCGTCCGTTCGGGGTTCCCGACCGATGACGCTCGCATGAACTTCACCGGCGCTGACCTCGGGGGTGGCTCGTCCGGCGGACCGTTCGTTCGCGACGGCGAGATCATCGCGATCAATGTCGGAGCACGGTTCGAGGCGGATCAGCCGGACCAGGAGTTCGCGCTGTCCGTCGAGGTCCTCGTCGACTGGCTGCAATCACAGCTCTGAGCCGGGCCGGCCTGTGGTCTCGTGCGCAACCACCCGTCGGGTGACGGCTGCACCGAGTGCCGTGCGTCTGGCGATCACGCGATCGGGGGTGGGCCAGGGGAGCTCACCGGCCGCCAGCGAGCCTGCCGCTGGAACCGCCAGACGTGATCGACGTATTTCGTCTGCGATCGGTCGGACGGCCAGCAGAGATTGATCGCCACCTCGACCCACTCCGCCGGAGCGATCATGCCGAGCGGTCGCGGCGCACGAACGGGCCAGCCCACCCAACCAGCGCCCGGTTTGCCGGTCAGACCGACGGAGTACGGGACATCGGCGTCCGGCAGACCGGGTCCCACCATCAGCGGATGAGATCCACGACGGACGATCTCCCCGAACCTCAGCCGACGGCCTGGTCGGACTACATCGACAGCGAGCAGGGCGAGCGTGCTGCCATGCGCTCGGCACTCGACCGATTCATCCGCTCGATGGACGACTTGACCGTGCCCCTCCGCGACGATCGGGCGCGCGGAACAGCCGAGCGGGTCGCCGATGGTCACGAGCGGATCCCGATCCGTCAACCGCTGTTCCGCGAGATCATCCTTCCCGCACTGATCCAGGGACTCGAATCGGGCCAGCCCGGTTGTGCGCGCTGGCTGGCCGACCTCGCCTCGCAGCTCACGAAGGTGCCGACCGACCTCGTCGATCTTCCGGACGGTCTGAGGACGCGCGCCGGGCTGCTGCGGCGCGCGCTCTCCGACGACCCCGACGACCGACGCGCCGCACGCCTCCTCGTCGAGGTACTGGCTGACCAGCTCAGCTACTCGATCCATGAGGCACCGGCCGGGGTGCTCTGGGACGATCGGGGCGCCACGGCCGAGCAGGTCGCCGAGCTCCAGCATGACCTCGAGGAGTTCCGTGGTCTGCTCTCGTCAGCCGGATCCGCCGACGAGTACGCGGAACTGGTTCGTGGCTGCGCTGAGTTCCACTCCACCGAGTACCGCCGTCACCTCGGGGACCCTCGTCGCACGAGCGACGCCGACCATCTCGAAGCCGTTCGCGGCGCGTCTCACCGGCCGTCGATCGCGTCGTTCAGGATCGACGACGATCCCGCGCGTGCCGGCAACGGATCGATCGAGGTCGGTGTCGTGCTCAGCGACGGCACCACGCGCTGGTGCTTCTTCATCACACCCGAGGCGCTTGCGGCCGCCGGCGGCTGGCTGCCCGGCAGGACCGACGTCCGCATCCATCTCGGAGTTCGACACATGATCGTCGTCTCCACGATCGACGAGTCCGTCATCGAGGCGACACTCCGGATGCTCGAGGAGCAGGGCATCCTCGACGAGCACAATATCGGCCTCCCGTGAACGCGATCGACCGGACGACGAGTTCGGCCGATCGGGTCTGCTCAACGGCTGCCATAATCGATTGACATGAGTGAGGGGCCGCCCAAGATCGTTACCCGTCCCATCCATCTTGGACTCGGGGCTACCGCCGAGATCGAGCCGGAGTTCACCGGGGAATTGAGCTGGTACGAGGGATACGCGGATCGCCACGGCGATGATGGGGTCGAGGCGCGCCTGGTAACGATGCACACCTTCGAGAAGTCGTGGGATGTCTGGGAGATGCACCCGTCGGGCAGTGAGGTCGTCTTGTGCGTCGCAGGCAGCATGACCCTGCATCAAGAGACGACTGAGGGTGACGCCGTCACGGCCACCCTGCACGCCGGGGAGTATCTCGTGAACGCGCCCGGTACATGGCACACCGCTGACGTCGAGAGCGCCGCGACGGCGTTGTTCATCACCGCTGGCCTGGGCACGCAGCATCGCCCTCGCTGAGGCCCACGAGGCTGCGGAGCCACGTCAAGGAACAGCACAGAGCCGGCGTTGGGAGTTCACCTCGATGGCGCGCCCGGTGCTCGCGCTCGCTAGCCGACGGCCGTGTCGGCGAGGGCCTCAACGCATCCCGGCGCTTCATCACTATCTGTCGCACGACGCTGGGTGAGAGCGGAGATCGCGAGAGATCAGTCGGAACTGTCCGTTCGACTCTGGCGGTCCGCGACCGCGATCGGGTGGGATGGCCATTGAGGGACGACGCACGAGTTGGTCGACTCCTCGACAGAGATCGACTGACGCGAGGAGGAAGAGGATGCGCAAGATTCTCGTTGTAGCAAACCAGACCCTAGGCCGCACGGAGCTGATGGCCGAGATCGAGCGGCAGATCGCCGAAGGCGAGTGCGAGTTCTACGTGGTCGTACCCATGACGCCGATTGACGACTACCAAGAACCGGTGATTCTTGCCTATCACGATTCATTCGACGCCCAACGCAACTCCCAAGCTCAAGCGCATCATCGTATGACGGCGGTCGTCGCCGAGATCCGTGAGCTCGGAGCGCGCGCCGACGGCGAGGTCGGTGACGCCGACCCGCTCGCTGCCATTCACGACGTGACGGCCCACCGCGAGTTCGACGAGATCATCCTCTCCACGTTCCCACCCGGGATCTCGAAGTGGCTGAAGATCGATCTGCCGAGCCGTGTAGAGCGAACGTTCGACGGACCCGTGAACGTGATCACCTCAGCGGTGCGCTCGGGATCGGCACCACGCGCACGACGAGCCACTCGATAGCGCGGGGCACGCTCCCGGCGGCCCGGAACACGATCGAGCACGCCACCGGGTAGGCACGCCGACTGCTTCAGCAGACTCCTAGTGTCGTGAGTCGTTAGTTCGAGGGAAGTTCCGGTTGGTGTGTCGCGTTGTTGTCGCTGTCGACGATCTCGTCGGCGGTCTTGCGCCTCACGAAGGGTCGCGGGTTCTCGTCCAGTGTTCGACCCAGCTCTCGATGTCGCGACGGAGCTCAGCGACGGACCGGTGGGTCGCTCGCCGCAGTTTCTTGGTGGTGAGTTCGGAGAACCAGCGTTCGACCTGGTTCAGCCATGAGCTGTAGGTCGGGGTGTAGTGCAGTGTGAACCGGCGGTGACGCTTCAGCCAGCGCACGATCTCAGGAGCTTTGTGCGTGGAGGCGTTGTCGCAGATCACGTGGACGGCGAGTTGGTCGGGCACGCTGCGGTTGATGAGGTTCAAGAACGCTCGGAACTCGACCGCACGGTGCTGATCGGTCACCTGGGTGATCACCTTGCCCGACGCCACATCGAGTGCGGCGTAGAGGTCAGAGGTGCCGCGTTGAGGCGCTTGTCGGCGAACCGGGTCCGCCACTTGCCGACCGTGACCGGGCCCTCACGACACTAGTTGGGGATGTAGGCGTTGGCGTCGATGATCAGGTCGATCGCCCCCCACGTGTGGATGCACACCTTCCCGGCGGCGTCCCCAACGCCGTTATCACCCGGTCTCAGCGACAGGTGACAGCTGCGTCTACGTCTACGGCCGAGCCCACATCCTCATCGACATCAACGGTTACTCCCCAACATGACCCGCGTGGCCGGTCCGGCCCATGTCCGATACGCCAACTCCGACCGACATACTGCCCCAGGGTTAGTCAGGCACATGAGCGAACTGGCCACGCTCCCACAAAGTGAGGCTCTGAGGGGCATCCCGAGTGACCCCTACCGCCTACGGTGGGGCGCGCCCAGGGAAGTGCTGTGATCCGCTCGTATCGCGATGGCGACCTCGACGACGTTCTCGACGTCTGGTACGAGGCATCACTGATCGCGCACTCCTTCCTCGGCGAAGAGTTCCTTGCGACCGAGCGCGAGGAGATCGCCGAGCACTGGCTTCCGATCGCCGAGACCATCGTCTGCGAGATCGACGGGAAGGTCGTCGGGTTCTTGGCCCTGATCGGCAACGAAGTCGGTGCGATCTTCGTGAGCCCCACGCACCAGCGCAGCGGGATCGGGCGAGCCTTGATGAACCGGGCACGTATGTCTCGTCCGTTCCTGGAGCTTGACGTGTTCGAGGCCAATGCGAGCGGTCGTCGCTTCTACGAGGCCTACGGGTTTGAACAGGTGGGCTGCCATCTTCACTTGCCGACAGGGCACACCGAACTGCGCCTTCGGCTCGGCTGACCGTGATCCCCGAACGACGGCTCGATGCCGAGCCGCAGACCGTCCTTTACCGCCTACTCGAAGACGCGCTGGAGGGGTTCCCGGAACGTCGGATTCTCAATTGGGCGTGGCGGATGCAGGTCGGCCGCCGTTTGGCAGCCGGCGCGGCCAGTATCGTTCGGCGGGGCCGACGCTTGGAGGTTTGACGGCGAGCGACGGCGAGGGCATCTTCATGATTCGTAATGGTCGGCTCGTGGTCCTTGAGGACTCGCCATACGAGACCGAAGGCGTACTGCAGCGCGCGCTGGCGGACTTCCCAGAGGTGCTGGCGGGCGGGGCGACGAGTGGCGATGGCAATCGTCGGTTGCTCTTGATCCGGCGGGAGATGGGCGTTCCAACGAGCCCATCCGGGTCGGCGACCTTCAGCCTTGATCATCTGTTCGTCGATCCAGCCGGCGTACCGGTCGTGGTCGAAGTCAAGCGCTCGACCGACACCCGTATCCGCCGCGACGTTGTCGGCCAAATGCTCGACTACGCCGCCAACGGCGTCAAGTACTGGCCAGTCGCAGAGCTACGCGCCGACTTCGAGTCAAGCTGTGCGGCTCGCGACCAGGACCCCGATGAGCTCATCGAAGACGTCTCCGCGGGCACGGGTGCCGAGGAATTCTGGAAACAGGTGGACCAGAACCTGCGATCCGGTCACGTCCGCATGGTGTTCGTGGCCGACCGACTCCCCGACGAACTCGTTCGCATCATCGAATTCCTCAACGAACAAATGAGCCCCGCCGAGGTGCTCGGTGTCGAGGTGCGGCAGTTCACCGACGGCGCGACTCAGATTCTCGTCCCAAGACTTGTCGGTGCCACGGCCGCTGCGAAGGCGGTCAAGGAACGCGGAAGCAGGATTGCCTGGAACGAGACGTCACTCCTCGAAGCTGCCGCCAAGCACTGCAGCGAACACGAAATCCAAGTCGCACGAACGCTGCTCGATCACGCGGCAACAGTTGGCACAAAGCTCTCGTGGGGAAAGGGAATGACCCCCGGTGTCTCTGGCTGGTACACCGTCAATCGAACATCTCGAGCAGTATGGACAATGAACGTTGGGAGCATTTCTGAGACAAGCAAGGCCCGGGTCTCGCTGTGGTTTCCTGAGATCCGTGAACTCTTGACGGAGGCCCAGTTCACCGCGTTCGTCGAGCGACTACGTACGATCGAATCGTTTCGCACCGACATCGACAGCAAGGCTCACAAGTATCCGGTCAGCACCCTCGCGGAACTCGCAACCTCGGACGTGGCGAACCTCGTCGCCATCGTCGAGTCGCTCGCAACGCCTACCGCCAGTCGCCACAACTCCGACGGCGCCGGTTCGCCGGCGTAGCTAATCCCGTCGGCACGCGGCGTGTCCCTGAACGCCTACACGATGACGTGCCCTGAGGTGCCCCAGAGCGCCGGGTCAAGGACGCCCGCACAAAGGCAGAGTCGACCGAGTTCCTGCAGCCGGTGGGATCAGGTGGCATCCCCATCGTGACACTCCCGCCGACCGTGGGTCTGGAGTCCGAGAGCGTTCAGGACGAGAGCAGCTCGGCTCGGATCGGAGCGGGGAACCGCATCGTGAAGCGGGTGTCGCCCAACTGGTGCTCCAGCACGCGCGCGGTCGCCTCGACCTGAGCACGGCGAACCGGGTGCACGTCGGTCAGCCACCCGAGCGCGATGTTGCCGTCCTTGCGTTGGACCCAACTGCCCACGACGCGTCCCTCGACCCAGATCGTGGGTCCGGCGTTGCCGTTGCGGTCGACGACGTGCGACGCGACCCCAGCGTCGAGGTACCAGCTCCGCTCCTTCCATCCCATCGTCGTCGGATCGAGGCCGGGTGCTGGGTCGCAGCATGCGGCTTGCCCGGAGACAGCTCGATCGGTTGCCGCAAGGCGGGCACGGCCTCGCCGAGCTGACGCGTCGACGCCTCACCCACGCGGTGCAGCGCAGCCAGAACCTGCTCCTTCGCCGACACGATCCAATCGTCTCCGTGGTCGGAGATGCCGTTGTCGGCGAGCAGCTTCACGAACCTGCGGTGCTCAGGCCCCAAGAGCTTCGTCGTCGCTGATGCGTGGGCCGTCCGCGCCACCGATGGCGTAGCGACCCCGCAGGGTGCGCCGCATCGCGTGGAACCGGATCACGCTACGGGCCTCATAGAGCGCGGCCTCCACCGCCGCGATCGACGGGTGGCGCATCCGGGCCAGCGCCGAGAGGAACACCGACACCGGATCCGAGGAATGCAGCGCCACGACCGAATCCGCGATCGCCGCGACATCATCGGTTCGTGTCGCGGGGACAAGACGATGGCGGCGCGCCAGCCGAGCGCGTCGTTCGCCGACCGTGATGCGTCGCATTCCCACGGGTCCATGATGACCGAGCGGGACGAGGGCACCGATAGCCAGCTGCGCGCGCAAGTCTGGAACATCAAAGGGCCGGTTCCCGGCGCGGTTCGCCGCCCGAGCATCTCGTTCCCGCACGTGCTGAAAGTCGATTATCGTGCGTCGATGCCGCCGTGGCTCTCGAAGCTCATCCAGCAGTTCGGACGCGACGCCATCACCATGGCGCCGGACGCTGCAAACGCCATTAAGAACGAGGCGCAGGTGCTGCGCGATCCCTACATCGACAAGGTTGCCTACTTCTTTCGCCGTGGAGGGGAAGCCGAGCGAGATGCTGAAGAACATCGACTATGGGACTCAATGAACGAACGCCAGCGAAAGCGGTTCGCTGAGTTACAGATTGAGGGCAAGCTTCAGAGCTACGAGAACACCAAACCCAAGCATCTGCGACCCTGGACCGGGGCGATGGAGTTCAGACTTGTGCACGGCGCTCTATTCAATCTCCTCGGGCGTGACCCGCTGGACCTCATGTCGCTCTCGAAGGAAACAACTGAGCGGCTCAGGGCGAAGAGATACCGCGCCGAGCGACCCTGAGCGATGTTGACCGCCACGCCGTCCTGACGCTCCTAGCTGCGATGTCAGCAGCGACGCCAGCACCAGCGAATGCCCTGATGTGACTGCAGATGCGTGATGCGACCACCGATACACCCGTGGGCGACCGGCAAGGTGTCAGTTGAGGTGTCAGGCCAGTGCGAGATCCCAGGCGCGACACAACCCCGGGCCTGTGACCTGGGGTTTCGAGTGGAGCTAAGGAGAATCGAACTCCTGACCTCTTCCATGCCATGGAAGCGCTCTACCAACTGAGCTATAGCCCCTCGCAAAGAGCGTCACGCTACCGTCGGGCGATCGGGCATCGCAACGGCGGCGGCCACCGTTGCTCGACAACGGCTCGCCGGCGGTGATGGTCCGGTCAGCCGGTGCCGTCGGAGACCTCGGGAAGCGACCACCCGATCGAAGGGACGTCGCGGTACAGCCGCTCGATGTCGTAGAACTCGCGCATGTCGTCGTGGAAGACGTGGACGACGACGTCGCCGTAGTCGAGCAGGATCCACTGCTGCTCGCGCAGGCCCTCGGTGCGGAGCACTGCGCGATCGAGGTCGTCCTTGGCCGCCTGCTCGATCGAATCGGCGACCGTGCGGACCAGGCGGGGGTTGGACGCGCTGGCGAGAACGAAGTAGCCGGTGATCGACAGCACGTCGCCGACGTCGAGGACCACGATGTCGGTCGCCTTCTTGCCGTCGGCGGTACGGGCGGCGAGGATCGCCAGGTCGACCGAGTCGTCGACGGTGCCCGCCCCGGCTGCGAAGCGCTCACTCATGCGAAGCTGTCACTCATTCGGACTCGACCGTATCGCCTGAGCGCTGCTGCTTGAGATCGAGATACGACGTGCCGATCGTCACGACCACGTCGACCCCGTCGACCAGGGTCGGCGCGAGCACGACGTCGGCGTCTCCGAACGCGAGGGCGGCGAACTCGGTCATCTCCTGCAGGTAGCGCGCATCGGCGACCTCGACTCTCGTCCGCTCGGGCGCCCCGCCGGGCAAGGCGGTCTCGTCGACCGACACGACGTTCGCCTGGACGAACAGCAGCTCGCCGACGAGCGTGCGCGACACCTGCGACCGTGACGACAATCCGTCGCCGGCCCCGCTCAGTTGCTCGTCGGAGTACCCCACCTCCACTCGGAACGTGAGCCCCTCGTTCGGCGTCGAGACCAAGGCCGGCGACACCTGCGTGAACACGAGCAGCGAGTCGCGACGGTCGAGGATGACCACGTCGACCCCGAGGGTGTTCTCGGCGAACGCCACCGCGCCCGGATCGATGTCAAGGTCCCTGACCTGGACCGGCCCCGACCACAGCCGGGACAGGAACTCGTCGGCCGTCAGCGGCACCGCGTCCTGCGCGTCGTCGTCGTCGCCCGACGTCGGCGAGCCGAGCGGCGCGTTCCCCGCCAGCCCCGACCACAACTCCACCTTGGTCGGGTGGTCGTCGTACGCGACGACCGAGTCGTCGATCGCGGTCAGCGCATCGACGACCTGCGATGTCCGCAGCGTCTGCGTTCCCGCCGGAACCACGGCGACCGGTCCGCCGGCACCGCTGTCGACGACGTCCTCGGGGAGATCGACGTCGACCAGGCCGAGCGGGGCGACGACCTCGGTCAGCCGCTCCGGGTCGAGGACCTCGACCCGCTCGATCGTCAGCGAGAGCAGCGACTCGAGGGCGGCTCCGAGCCCCTCCGGGTCGTCAGCGGAGAACACCGTGTTGATCGGCTGGCGGGTCGGGCCGAGCCCGATCGTCGCGTCAGCGGTGACCGGGACGGTAACGATGCTGCCTCCACGCCCGTCGGGCAGCAGCGTCGCGACAGCGACCGAGGCCAGCCGCCCCTCGTCGTCGGCCACCGCGAGCGCCAGGTTCGGGGTGGCCGGGAACGCGACGACCGGACGCACGTCGACACCGACCGTCTCCCCCTCTTGCGAATCGCGCAGCGTCAGCGCGCCGACGGCCGTCGCTGCCACCGCCACCATCATCAGCGCCATCGCCAGCAGGCCGCCGAATGCGGTGCGCCGACGGCGGCGGGTCGGAGAGGCGGTCACGGCGCGCACCCGTACAGCCCCCGGCGGGCGATCAACGCCAGCACGGGCTCGGTCACCAGGTAGTCGAGCGGCCGCCCGTCGGAGAAGCGGGTCCGCAGATCGGTGCTCGACACGGCCAAGCGCGGCACCTCGACCCGCGTCCAGTCGACGTCGTCGGGCAGGTCGACGTGCTCACCCGGGCGATCGACGACGACGAGGCGGGACTGCGCCACGACCTCGTCGTACCGATCCCACGTCCGCAGCCCCGCGGCCGCATCGTCGCCGACGATCGTGAACAGGTCGGCCGACGGATACTGGCCGGCCAGCGCCGCCAGCGTGTCGGCGGTATAGCTGTACCCGCCGCGGTCGATCTCGATCCGGCCCGGCACGAGCCCGCGGACATCGGCGACGGCGGCTTCGACCATCGCCAGCCGATCGGAGGCGGGCGTGATCTGCCGGGTCCCCTCCTTCTGCCAGGGGACGTTGGCGACCATCAGCACCACGAGGTCGAGGTCGAGGGCATGGCGGACGTTCACCGCCGTCACGAGATGGCCGACGTGCGGGGGGTCGAACGTCCCGCCGAACAGCCCGACGCGACGGATGGTTCCAGCAGCTCCGGGCACGAGGGACCACTCTAGGAGGGGCGACGAGGAATTTTCGACCACCCGACCCGGTGGGTGCTTGACACGTCTGTTACTGTGAATCGTTCCCTGAATACCCCCCACTACCGGAACGCGTGCGATTTCGCAACGAGATCGTGCCACCGTCAGCGTCCGCCGCTCCGCTCACCCGCCCAGGAACTGTCCTGACCAGGGTCAACGATCCATCGGCTGCTTTCGGTGTGTGCCGAATGGCACAACTGGCATCCGGAATTACCACGACAACGAATGGTTGTACGAAGCATCATGAATGATTCCATCGGTCTGTACCTGAACGACATCGGCAAGGTGGCCCTGCTCACCGCCGAAGACGAGCGCGAACTGTCGCGTGTGATCGAAGCCGGCCGCGAAGCTGCCGAGCAGCTCGAGGCCGGCAAGAAGTCCGCCGCCCTCAAGGCGCAGGTCGCCGCTGCCGCCGCGGCCAAGGACCGCTTCATCCGCTCCAACCTCCGCCTGGTCGTGAGCATCGCCCGTCGCTACCCCCTGCCGCAGGGTATGGACCTGCTCGACCTGATCCAGGAGGGCAACCTCGGCCTGGAGCACGCGGTCGACAAGTTCGACTGGCGCCGCGGCTTCAAGTTCTCGACCTACGCCACGTTCTGGATCCGCCAGGCGATCGGGCGCGCCCTCGACCAGAAGGCCAGCCTGATCCGCATCCCCGGCGATCGCTCCGCCAGCCTGCGCGCCGCGCTGCGCCAGGCGTCGGGTGACGGCGAGACGCTCGATCAGACCAACGCCGAGCTGCACCGCCTGACCACGCCGGTGAGCCTCGACAAGACGGTTGGCGACGATGGCGACGCGACCCTCGGCGACCTGATGGCCAACGGCGACGGGACCCCCGAGGACCACGTGATGACGCTGGTCGACAGCGATCTGCTCGACGAGCTGCTCGGCACGCTCGATGCGCGAGCGCGTTTCGCGGTCGAGGCCCGGTTCGGGCTGGTCGACGGCGAGCGCAAGAGCTTCCGCGAGGTCGGCGAGCAACTCGGCGTCACCGCCGAGGCCGCCCGCCGCCTCGTCAGCCGGGCCGTCGCGGGCCTCCGCGACGACGCCGAGCGCATTCTCGCCGTCTGAGCTGCCGTCTGGCTGCGTCGGCCGAACTTCAACGATGAGAGGAGCGCGTCGGATCTTCCGGGGCGCTCCTTCGCGTTCGGACCCCCGAACCCCACTCTGACCTGCCGGGTCGCGCCGGTAGCCTGGACGTCATGCCGAACACCGCTGGTTGGGAACCTTCGTCGTGGCAGGACCGGCCGGCCGGCCAACAGCCGCAGTGGCCCGACCTGAGCGCACTCGACCAGGCCCTCAAGACCGTCGCCGCCATGCCCCCGCTCGTCTTCGCCGGCGAGGCGCGATCGCTGCAGTCCGAACTCGCCCGGGTCGCGGCCGGCAACGCCTTCCTGCTCCAGGCGGGCGACTGCGCGGAGACCTTCGAGGACTTCTCCGCCGACAACATCCGCGAGAAGCTGCGGGTCATCCTCCAGATGGCGGTCGTCCTCACCTACTCGATCGGGGTCCCGGTCGTGAAGGTCGGCCGGATCGCCGGGCAGTTCGCCAAGCCCCGGTCGGCGGACACCGAGCGGGTCGGCGACCTCGACCTCCCCTCGTTCCGCGGCCACATCGTCAACGACCCGACCGCCTCGGAGGCCGCCCGCGTGCCGAACCCCGAGCGCCTGGTCCAGGCCTACCACCAGTCGGCCTCCACACTCAACCTCCTGCGGGCGTTCACCAAGGGCGGTTTCGCCGACCTCTCCCGCGTCCACTCGTGGACCCAGGAATTCGTCACGTCGAGCCCGGCCGGGCAGCGCTACGAGGCGCTGGCCGCCGAGATCGACCGGGCACTGGCGTTCATGCGCGCCTGTGGCATCGAGACCGAGTCGAACGCCAACCTGTCCGAGGTCGACGTCTACACCTGCCACGAGGCGCTGATCCTCGGCTACGAGGAGGCGCTCACCCGCAAGGACTCCCTGACCGGGCATTGGTACGACTGCTCGGCACACATGCTGTGGGTCGGCGAGCGCACGCGCGAGCTCGACGGCGCGCACATCGAGTTCCTCCGCGGGGTCGGCAACCCGATCGGCTGCAAGGTCGGGCCGACGACCGGCGCCGACTACCTCCTCGAACTGTGCGAGGTGCTCAACCCATCGCGCATTCCCGGGCGGCTGACGCTGATCTCGCGGATGGGCGCCGACAAGATCGAGGACGGCTTGCGCCCGCTACTGCGCGCGGTGAGCGACGCCGGCCACCCGGTCGTGTGGGCCTGCGACCCGATGCACGGCAACACGTTCGCTGCGGCGAGCGGCGTCAAGACCCGCCACTTCGACGACATCGTGCGCGAGATCGGTGGATTCGTACGCGCCCACCGCGCCGAGGGGACGTGGCCGGGCGGCATACACATCGAGCTGACCGGGGAGAACGTCACCGAGTGCCTCGGCGGCGGCGACGACGTCTCCGACCTCGATTTCCGCTACGAGACGGTCTGCGACCCGCGTCTCAACGCCCGCCAGAGCGTCGACCTCGCGTTCCGCGTGGCGGAGTTGATCCGCGAGTTCACCTGAGCCGCCGACGGAGATGACGTCGCCCCGAGCACTCGAACTGACCGCGTCCTGGCCGGTGCCCAACGTTGCCGCGGCGGCGGTCGGCGACGGTGCCGTGCTCGACTCGATCGGCGACCTCGACCGCCACTTCCGCCTCGCGTCGATCTCCAAGACGATCGCGGCCTGGGCGATCCTCGTCGCCGTCGAGGAGGGCCTGCTGTCGCTCGACACCCCGATCGGCCAACCGGGCTGCACCCTGCGTCATCTCCTCAGCCACGCCGGCGGGTATCCGTTCAACGGGCGGACGCCGATCGCTGCGCCCGAGCAGACCCGGATCTACTCCAACACCGGGATCGAGCTGGCCGCCGATGCCGTCGCCGCCGAGGCGCAGATGACCTTCGACGAGTACCTCCGGCACGGCGTGCTCGACCCGCTGGGCATGGCCGGAACGGTGCTGCGCGGCTCGCCCGCCTACGCGATGTGGAGCACGACGCGCGACGTCACCCGGTTCATGACCGAGGTGTGCGCGCCCACGCTGCTCTCCCCCGCTTCCGCCGGCGACGCCGTTCGCACGCACTACCCCGCACTGGGCGGTATCGTTCCGGGCGTGGGTCGCTTCGAGGTGTCCCCCTGGGGATTGGGATTCGAGGTGCGTGGGGACAAACACCCGCACTGGACCGGTTCGCGCAACAGCCCCGCGTCCTTCGGGCACTTCGGTGGCAGCGGCACGATGATGTGGATCGACCCCGACGCCGGCCTGGGACTCGTCGCCTTGACCGACCGGCGGTTCGACGAGTGGGGCTCGACCGCGCTGCAACGTTGGCCGGAGCTCTCCGACGCCGTGCTCACCGAGTTCGCGGGAGTCGGTCTGCGATGACCGGGCCGGCCACCTTCGCAGGAGCCGCGTCGCGATGACGCCGTCGGCCGCCAGTGTCGGGGGCAGGTCGAGATGACGTCGTTCCACCACGGCGACCGGATCCGGTACGCGACCACCGGCGAGGACGGATACCCACTCGTCCGCTACGGCTTCGTCGGCGGCGAGACCGGTGACGACGGTCCCGTGGTCGTGATGCTCGACGGCGAGCTCGGCGGCGACGTGGTCGACCTGGACAAGATCGAGCCGGTCCACATCGGCAACGTCGTGCTCACCCTCGACGGGGCCGATCTGCTCGACGATCCGTCGCTGCGCCAGGGGCTCGTCAACCTCTGGCGCGCCGAGGCCGAGGCGGCCGGACTCGAGATCGCCTCGTTGCACTCGATCGGCACCGGGGTCAGGGATTCGAGCGAGGGATACGCGCTCGCCGAAGTCTCCAGCGCCGGAGACCAATACGTGATCCGGGCGACGATCTGCCCCAATCGACCCGACGCGATCACCGTCCACGCCGACCGCCCCAACCGCTGGGAGATCGTGTAAGCGTCGGCGCGGCGCTCACAGACATTCCGAGCCGGAATCTGTGTGACCGAACGTCGCGACGTCCGACGTATTCGGTCACACAAATCGTCGGCCCCGCGATCTGTGTGACCGAACATCGCGAACCACGGCGTATTCGGTCACACAAACGTGCTGGGGGCGGGCGGACCGGATCGGGCGGACCGGATCGGGCGGATGGGTGGGACCGGGTCGGCGGGCCTCAGCTCAGGCGTTCGACGATCATCGCCATGCCCTGACCGCCGCCGACGCACATCGTCTCCAGGCCGATCGTCTTGTCCTCGGTCTGCAGGTTGTGGATCAGGGTGGTCATGATGCGCGCACCGGTCATGCCGAACGGGTGGCCGAGGGCGATCGCCCCACCGTTGACGTTGACCTTGTCGAGGCCGAACCCGAGATGCTTGGCCGACGGGATGACCTGGGCGGCGAACGCCTCGTTGATCTCGACGAGGTCGATGTCGTCGGCGCTCATCCCGGCCCGCTTCATCGCCTGCCGGCTGGCATCGATCGGGCCGAGGCCCATGATCTCGGGGTTGAGCCCGCTCAGGCCGGACGAAACGATGCGCGCCAGCGGCTTCAACCCGAGCTCGGCGGCCCGCGTCTCGCTCATCACCATCACGGCCGCCGCACCGTCGTTCAGCGGGCACGCGTTGCCGGCGGTGATCTCGCCGTCGGGACGGAACACCGGCTTCAAGCCGGCGAGCTTCTCGACCGTCGTGCCGGGCCGGGGTCCGTCGTCGGCCGACACGACCGTGCCGTCGGGCAGGGTCAGCGGGGTGATCTCCCCCTCGAAGTGGCCCCGCTCGACCGCGGCGACCGCGCGCTGCTGGCTGCGGGCACCGAACTCGTCCATCTCCTCGCGAGTGACGTGCTCGATCTCGCGGACGTTCTCCGCGGTCTGGCCCATCGCGATGTAGAAGTCGGGCAACCCGTCGGGCGGCGTCCAGTCGGGTTGACCGCCTTCGGCGCGAAGTGCGGTGCGGGTACCCGGCACCTTGAAGATCGGGTTCGGCGCGGTGTCGCTGGCACCGGAGCCGTACCGGCTGACCGCTTCGACGCCGGCGGCGATGAAGCAGTCGCCCTCGCCGGCCTTGATCGCGTGGGCTGCCATCCGGATCGTCTGCAGGCTGGAGGAGCAGTAGCGGTTGACCGTCACGCCGGGGACGTCGTCGAGGCCCGCCAGGCCGGCGACGATCCGCCCGAGGTTGAAGCCCGCCTCCCCGGCCGGCTGCCCGCATCCCATGATCAGGTCTTCGACGTCGGACGCGCTGCACCTCGGGCACCTTGGTCATCAGCGCCCGCACGATCTGGGCCGACATGTCGTCGGGACGGAGGTCGACGAGCGAACCCTTGACGGCGCGCCCGATCGGGCTGCGGGCGGTTGCGACGATCACTGCTTCGGTCATGGCTGCGACGATAGTTACCGGCCGGTAGCCAGAACCAACCGGAGCGTGCGGCCCGACCGGGGCCGTGCGGCGCGGCCGGCGCGGCCGGTCAGGCGGGCTTGGACGGCCCGCCGGAGGTGCTGACCTCGATCGCCACCGTCGCCACCGTCGGCAGCAGCTCGAGGTCCATCGCCCGGCGCATCCGATCGACCACGATCTCGGCATCCTCCCGCGACGTGTCGGGGAGCAGCACGCAGACCCGCGACCGGCCCTCGCGGTAGGTGACGTCCGAGGCGCGGAGCAATTCGGGCAGGCGCAACTCGGTGCGGCGGATGACGTCCTCGCACAGCGCCCGCTTCTGGCGGCGCGTCAGGTTGCCGAAGTACCGCACCTCGATCGAGATCATGGTCGTCGGCATCGACGCCGCTCCCCCATCGAGGTCGAGGCGGCGCCGGTGCTGCATCAGGCCGGTGTCCACCGGGCGACGACGGCGGCGGAGCACGTCGGTCGTGATCGGGAACCTCACAGGTCGTCATCGGCCGACACCGCCGGCAACTTGAGGAGAAGTTGAGACAACCCCGGATCGCGGTCAGCGTGTATCGACGACCAGGAACGACTCCGCGCTCGAACCCTCCGGCAGCCCGTGCTCGGCGGCGATCCCCTTCCACCAGTCGTGCACCCGCTCGACCAGGGCTTCGGGGTCGCGGTGCTGGCTCTCGTGGCAGAGCAGCGCCCGGATCTTGCGTTCGAGCTGTGCGGTGATGTCGACCACATCCTCGCCGTCGCGCCCGAATGCGATCCACACCTCGTCGACCGCCCAGTCCTCGAGCTCGGCACACGTCGTGCCCGGGAACGCGAACGGGTTGCGGGCGTCGGGGTAGACCGCGCACATCGTCGCCTCGCCGGTGGCGATGTGGTCGGGGTGCGACCCGTAGGTCGACGCCAGGTTGCGGATCGGCATCTGGGTGATCACGACCTGCGGGCGGACCTCGCGGATCACCCTGCTGAGGTCGTGGCGCAACTCGAGGCCGACCTCGACGGTGCCGTCCATGTAGCCGAGGAAGCGCAGGTCGGTGACGCCGACCTCGGCGGCCGCCTTGGTCTGCTCCTGCCGGCGGATCGACGCCATCTCGTCGCGCGGGATCGTGTGATCGAAGCCGCCGGCCTGGCCGTCGGTCACGAGGCAGTAGACGACCTCGACCCCGGCGTCGGTCAGGTTGGCGACCGTCCCCGCGGCCCCGAAGTCGACGTCGTCGGGGTGGGCCATCACGACGAGGACCCGTTCGATGTCGGTCAACTGCATCATGGTCGTGCACGGTATCTACAGTCACTGCCATGACGCCCACTCCTGTGCCGCTCGATGCGTTCGATCTGTCCGACCTCGAGTTCTGGGCCGGCCCGCGCGACGTCCGCGAGGGTGCGTTCCTCACGCTGCGCAACACGCCCGAGCTCGTGCACTACGAGGAACGGCTGCTCGAGGACTTCCCGTTCCCGCCCGGGGCCGGCTACTACGCGCTGACCCGCCACGACGACATCTGGCACGTCAGCCGCAATCCCAAGCTCTTCTGCTCGGGTCAGGGTTCCAACATCGGCGACCTGCCCCAGGAGATGAACGAGTTCTTCGGGTCGATGATCAACATGGACGACCCCAAGCACTTCCGGCTGCGCACGATCGTGTCCAAGGGGTTCACCCCCCGGGAGATCGGCCGCGTCGAGGGGTACGTCCACGACAAGGCGGCGGTGATCGTCGACCGGCTGCTCGAACGGTTCCCCGACCAGCGGTGCGACTTCGTCGAGCACGTCGCCGCCGCGCTGCCGCTGGAGATCATCTGCGACATGATGGGAATCCCGACCGAGGACAACGCCAAGATCTTCGCCTGGACGAACACGATCCTCGGCGTCGGCGACCCGGACTTCGTCACCTCGTACGAGGACCTGATGACGCAGTCGCTGGAGATGTTCATGTACGCCCAGGCGCTGGGCGAGGAGCGGCGGGCGAACCCGACCGACGACATCACGTCGGTGATGATGAACGCCGAGGTCGACGGCGAGCAACTGAGCGCCCAGGAGTTCGGGTCGTTCTTCATCCTGCTCGTCGTGGCCGGCAACGAGACGACCCGCAACGCGATCAGCCACGGCATGAAGGCGCTGACCGACCACCCCGACCAGCGCGACCTGCTCTTCGGCGACTTCGAGACGCACGCCAGGACCGCCGTCGAGGAGATCGTGCGCTGGGCGACGCCGGTGATCCACTTCCGCCGCACGGCGACCGACGACACCGAGATCGCCGGCCAGCCGATCGCCGCCGGCGAGAAGGTCGTCATGTTCTACAACTCCGGAAATCGCGACGAGCGGGTGTACGACGACCCGTACCGGTTCGACGTGACCCGGCCGATCCAGCCGGCCCAGATCGGGTTCGGCGCCGGCGGGCCGCACTTCTGCCTCGGCGCCAACCTCGCCCGCCGGGAGATGACGGTCATGTTCGACGAGATCCGCCGCCGCATGCCGTCGCTGCGGATCATCGGCGAGCCCGACTACCTGCAGAGCAACTTCATCAACGGGATCAAGCGGCTCGAGTGTGCCTGGGACTGACGGCGCCAGGACCGCAGCGCTGGTCCATCACCTGACCGTCGCTGGTTGGCTGCTGCTCGGGGGGTCGTTCGGGTTCCTCGCCTTCCAGCTCGAGCGCGTCCGCTCGACCGGCGGGGCGGGGTCGCCGTTCGGCGTCTGGGACCAGCGGATCGAGGTGCTGTCGTTCGTGATGCTGCCGCCCAACCTGGTCGTGCTCGCGCCGGCTGCCGCCGCCGCGGTCGCCGCCACGTGGCTCGCCGGGCAGGATCGCGAACCCTGGCTGGTCACACTGATCCGGCTCGTCGCCGCCATCGCCATCACGATGGTGTTCATCGGTGCGGTGGCGATCGTCAACATCTATGTCAATGACGACGGTGAGATCGACGGCGTCTTCCTCCGCCTCGGGGGCATGTCGATGGCCGCCGGCATCGCCTGGCTGTGCCGCGCCGCCGATCGCACCGCATGACACCCGGTGTCTGACACCGGGTGTCAATCCGCGCTCAGCCGCCGAGGTCGGCGTGGCGGAAGTGGTTGCGGCAGAGCAGCTCGTAGCGGACCGTGTCGCCGAAGAGCGGCTGATCCTCGGAGTCGGACGTGTCGCCGACGACGACGGTGTCGCCCTCGTAGGTGACGACGCCGTTGACGACGCGCGCATTGTGGGTCGCCCGAGCACCGCACCAGCAGCGCGCCTCGACCTGCAGCGGCTCGTGGTCGTCGGCGATCTCCAGCATCCGCCGCGTGCCGTCGAAGAGCAGGCCGCGGAAGTCGGTCAGGAGGCCGAAGGCGTACACGTCGACCTCGAGGTCGTCGACCACCCGGGCGAGCTGGTCGCACTGCTCGGGCGTGTAGAACTGGACCTCGTCGCAGACCATGTAGTGGATCGGCCAGTTGTCGGCGGCCAGCTTGTACAGGTCGAGGTCGGGGCTCACGTCGACCGCCGGCGCGGCGACGCCGAGCCGGCTCGTCACCTGGTGCCCTTCACGATCGAGCGTCGTCAGCAACAACCCGTACAGCTCGCGACTGGTCAGATTGTGGTGGATCTGGAGGGCGACCGTGCTCTTGCCGGAGCCCATCGTGCCGAAGCTGAAACGGAGCGTTGCCATGCGGCCCCGGACCCTACCCTCCCTGCTCGGAGCGCCCGTCGGACCCGTTGTCGCCGAGGAATCCGGAGTCGACCGTCGCCGGCCCGTCGATCCGGTCGAGCGGCCGCTGGTTCCCGCCGTCACCGCCCGTGCAGGCGGCCGCCAGCACGACGATCGCGAGCACGGCGACGTTGCGCTTCACGTCCCCGACACTACGGCCTGATCCCGCCCATGCCCCGCCCGCTCCCTGGTCCGCGCCTGGTCCGCGCCTGGTCCGCGCCTGGTCCGCGCCTGGTCCGCACCCTGTTCGGAGTCCGACCCCGAACAGGGGCATGGCACACGGCACGTCACAGCAGCTCCCGAACCGTGTCGATCGTGTCGGCGTCGGCCGGCGACTTGTCGGGGCGGTAGCGGCGGACCCGGGCGAAGCGCAACGCCACGCCGCCCGGGTAGCGCGCCGACACCTGTACGCCGTCGACCGCGATCTCCACGACCTGCTCGGGCCGGACGTGCACGACGTGGCCCTCGCGCCCGATCTCCAACCCGAGGAACCGCTCGGTCTGCCACCGGAGGAGCTCGTCGGTCAACCCCTTGAACGTCTTGCCGACCATCACGAACTCGGTCGCCGATCCGCCGGCCCTGGCGCCGAGGTGGAGGTTGGACAGCCATCCGGTGCGCCGGCCGTGTCCCCACTCGACCGCGAGCACGACCAGGTCGAACGTGTGCACCGGCTTGACCTTGCGCCACGCCGCGCCACGCCGGCCGGCCTCGTAGGTCCGGTCGAGGTCCTTGACCATCACCCCCTCGTGGCCGGCGCGCACGGCACCGGCGAGGAACGCGTCGGCTTCGGCCGGGTCGGCGGTGACGATCGACGGCAGCCGGGCACGCTCGGGCACCGTCGCCGCCAGCAGCTCGCGGCGGACCGACAGCGGCTCGTCGTGCACCGCGGCACCATCGCAGTAGAGGATGTCGAAGAAGAACGCCCGCAGCCCCTCCCCGCGCCCGGCCGCCCGCTCGGCCCCGAAGTCGCCCATCGTGTCCTGGAACCGCCGCGGCGACCCGTCGTCGAGCAGTCCCATCACCTCGCCGTCGAGGACCAGGTCGCCACCGGGGAGCGCGGCCACGACCTCGACGACGCCGGGGAAGCGATCGGTGACGTCGTTCAGGTTGCGGGTGAAGAGGCCGACCTCGGCGCCCCGGCGATGGGCCTGGATGCGCGCCCCGTCCAGCTTCCACTCGACCGACGCCGGGCCTCCCTCGCCGAGCGCCTCGGCGAGGTCCGCAGCGGCACTCGCCAGCATCGGCTGGACCGGGCGCAACGGTTCGAGCGACACCGCGTCGAGCGCGGCGCGCCCACCCCGGAGCGCGGCGGCGGCCGCGGTCCCGAGGTCGCCTGCCATCATCGCCGCCCGCCGGACGGAGACGACCGGCACTGCGGCCGCCTTCGCCACCGCCGTCGCCATCACCCCTTCGAGCGCCCCCTGGCGCAGTTCCCCGCGCGAGGATGCCGTACAGCAGCCGCTGCTCGGGCTCGGTGGCGGCGCCGAGCAGCTCCGCCAACCGCTCCCGGCGGGCGGCCATCACGCCCTGGCCGGCCATCGCGGCCAAGACCTGCACCGCCCGCTCGACGTCGCCGACGGTGAGCGTCGGCTCGCTCGCCGGTGGAACCCTGACCTCCGACAGCGTCGACCAGCCGACGCCGACGCGCCCGAGCGTCGTCGTGCCGGTCAGAAACGCGACCGCCGGCCGGACCTCGTCCGGTGCGAGGCCGGCGAGCACGGCGGCGAGCGCGGCCACCTTGTCGTTGCGCTTGGTGGTCGCCGCGACGGCGTCCGAGACCCGGGCGACGTCGACGAACGGGGTGGACATCATCGAAAGTGTGGACCTTCGTCCCTCACTTCCCGGTATTCGGGCACTACGGTTCGTAGGCGAGACGTCCCTGCAACGGTGCCGGGGCGATCGAGCGGGACGGCGGTGGACGCCCCGCCACCGACCCAAACGGGGGAACAGACATGACCGACACGATCGAACGGCCCGACGGGGCCGACGGCGATCGAGTCCTCGATCATCTCGTCGTCCGCTTCGCCGGCGACTCCGGCGACGGGATGCAGCTCACCGGCAGCCGATTCACGTCGGTGAGTGCCGGCTTCGGCAACGACCTGTCGACGATGCCGGACTTCCCGGCCGAGATCCGCGCCCCCGCAGGCTCGGTCAGCGGGGTCTCCGCGTTCCAGGTCAACATCGCCGACCACGACATCACGACGCCGGGCGACGATCCCAACGTGCTGGTCGCGATGAACCCGGCGGCGCTGATGGCCGAACTGCACCGGCTCGAGTCCGGTGGCACGCTGATCGTCAACGAGGACGCCTTCGAGGAACGCAACCTGGAGAAGGCGGGCTACACCGAGAACCCGCTCGACAACGGCAGCCTGTCGCACTACCGGCTGCTGCGGGTGCCGATGACCAGCCTGACCAAGGAGGTCTGCGCCCCGCTCGGGGTCAAGCCGCGCGACGCCGAGCGCTCCAAGAACCTGTTCGCCCTCGGCCTGGTCTCGTGGATGTACACCCGCCCGACCGAGCCGACGCTCGAGTGGATCGACAAGCAGTTCGCCAAGAACGAGCAGGTACGGGCCGCCAACCGGGCGTCGTTCCTCGCCGGGTTCAACTTCGGCGAGACGACCGAGGCGGTCGGCCACCGGTTCGAGGTGCGCCCGGCCAAGCTGCCCGCAGGCGAGTACACGAGCGTCACCGGCAACACCGCGCTGGCCTGGGGGATCGTCGCCGCCGGCCAGCTCGGCAAGCTCCCGGTCACGCTCGGTTCGTACCCGATCACGCCGGCCAGCGACATCCTGCACGAGCTCTCCAAGCACAAGCACTTCGGTATCCGCACGATGCAGGCCGAAGACGAGATCGCCGCGGTCGGCATGGCCCTCGGTGCGGCGTTCGCCGGCCACCTCGGGGTCACGACCACGAGCGGGCCGGGCCTCGCCCTCAAGAGCGAGACGATCTCGCTGGGGGTCTCCGTCGAGCTGCCGCTGCTGATCGTCGACATCCAGCGCGGCGGACCCTCGACCGGCCTGCCGACCAAGACCGAGGCGTCGGACCTGAACATCGCCCTGTTCGGGCGCCACGGCGAGGCCCCGCTTCCCGTTGTCGCCGCGTACAGCCCGGCGCACTGCTTCCACGCTGCGATCGAGGCGGTGCGCATCGCGCTCAAGTACCGCACGCCGGTGATCCTGCTGTCCGACGGCTACCTGGCCAACGGGTCCGAACCGTGGCTGCTGCCCGATCTCGACTCGCTCCCGGACATCTCGGTGCCGTTCGCCACCGAGTTCAACCACACCGATGCCGACGGCAACGAGGTGTTCTGGCCCTACCTGCGCGACGAGACGACGCTCGCCCGGCCGTGGGCGATCCCGGGCACGCCGCACCTGATGCACCGCGTCGGTGGCATCGAGAAGAAGGACGGCGCCGGCAACATCGACTACACGCCGGACAACCACGAGCGGATGACCCGGCTGCGGGCGGCGAAGATCGAGGCGATCACGGCCGACATCCCGCCGACGGTCGTCGAGGGCGACGACGACGCCGACGTCTTGGTGTTGGGATGGGGATCGACGTGGGCGGCGATCGACGCTGCGGTGCAGCGCATGAGGCGGGCGGGCCACAAGGTCGCCAAGGCCCACCTCGTCCACCTCAACCCGCTGCCGCCGGATCTCGGCGAGATCCTCCACCGCTACCGGCGGGTGATCGTCCCCGAGCTCAACGCCGGCCAGCTCACGACCGTCATTCGCGGCAAGTACCTCGTCGACGCCCAGGTGCTGTCGAAGGTGCAGGGCCTGCCGTTCAAGTCCCGCGAGATCGAGGACGCGATCGAACAGACGCTCGCCTCGCTCACCGACGACACGTCCGGCGGCGCGACCGCCGACAACAGCAACGACTCGGAGGTGGCATCGTGAACACCGCCCAGGTGGCCGTCACGACCAAGAAGGACTGGACCAGCGACCAGGAGGTCCGCTGGTGCCCCGGCTGCGGCGACTACGGCATCCTGCTCGCCGTCCAGCAACTGATGCCCGACCTCGGCGTCGCTCCCGAGAACACGGTGTTCGTGTCCGGGATCGGCTGCTCGAGCCGGTTCCCGTACTACATGAACACCTACGGGATGCACTCGATCCACGGCCGGGCCCCGGCGATCGCCACCGGCATCGCCGTCGCCCGCCCCGACCTCGAGGTCTGGGTGATCACCGGTGACGGCGACGGGCTGTCGATCGGCGGCAACCACCTGATCCACGCGCTGCGCCGCAACGTCAACTTGAACATCCTGCTGTTCAACAACCGGATCTACGGGCTGACCAAGGGCCAGTACTCCCCCACCTCCGAGCTCGGCAAGGTCACCAAATCGACGCCGATGGGGTCGGTCGACCATCCGTTCAACCCGCTGTCGGTCGCGCTCGGGGCCGAGGCAAGCTTCGTCGCCCGCACGCACGACCTCGACCGCAAGCACATGATGGAGACGTTCCGGGCCGCCCACGAGCACCGCGGCGCGTCGTTCGTCGAGATCTACCAGAACTGCAACGTCTTCAACGACGGCCAGTTCGAAGACGTGACCAAGAAGCAGCACCGGGACGACATGATGATCGACCTGGTCGACGGGGAGCCGATCCTGTTCGGGGCCGACAAGCAGCGCGGGGTGATGATGGCGTCCGACGGCCACCTGCAGCTCGTCGATGTCGCCGACGTCGGGCTCGACCGCATCCTCGTCCACGACCGGTACCACCCGTATCCGTCGCTGGCGTTCGCGCTCTCCCGGCTCAACACCGACGACCACTCGCCGACCCCGTTCGGCGTCTTCCGCGAGGCGTTGCGCCCCGAGTTCACGGCGTTGGTCGGCGACCAGGTGATGACGGCGAGCGAGCGGCGCGGCCCGGGCGACCTCGCCGCGCTCATCCGCACCAACGGCACCTGGCTCGTCGACTGACGTCGACGACCGGTGTCTGACACCGGTCGTCAACGCGTGATCGCGTAGCCGCTGGTTGCGTCGAAGAGCGTCGAGCGGCGGAACTCGACCGGGATCACGTCGTCCACCTCGACCGGCGACTCGGCGCGCTGGATCCACACCGTGTGCCCGGCGATCCGGCACCAGATCGTCGACGACGCCCCGGGGACGACGCGCGACGACCCTGCCGCGGAGGCCGCCGCCCCCGCCGATGCGGACGTCCTCGGGACGGACCCCGAGCACGACCTGCTCGCCGGCGCGGTCGGCCAGCGCCGGCTCGGCCCGCAGCCGAAGCGCGAGCCCCTCGGACGGGTCATCGCGCACCAGCCACAGTCCGTCGTCCTCGGCGCGTACGGTCACCGGGATCGTCGAGATCAACCCGGTGGCCATCGCCGCTGACAGGGTCACCGGCGACCGATGGACCTCGGCGCGGGTCCCGACCTGCACCAGCCGCCCGGCGTCCAGCACGGCGAGGCGATCCGGCAGCGACGCCACATCGTCGGGATCATTGGTCGTCATCAACGTCGTGACCCGGTATCCCCGCTGCAGCAACCCGATCTCGGCACGCATCCGATGCTTGAGCTCGGGATCGAGGGTGGCGAACGGCTCGTCGAGCAGCAGCGCCGACGGGACCCGCACCAGGGCGCGGGCGATCTGGACGAGCTGGACCTCGCCGCGCGACAGCTGGGCGGGGCGCTTGAGCAGCAGTTCCTCGATCCGCAGCGCCCGTACCTCGGCGTTGACCCGCCGCCGGATCTCGGCGACCTCCTGATGGCGGATCTCCAGCGGGAACGACACGTTGCGTCGGACGTTGCGGTTGGGGAGCAGCGCCGGCTGCTGGAACACCATCCCGATGTCGCGGGACGCGGGCGATGCGCGGGTGACGTCGGCGTCGGCGATGTGCACGCTGCCCGCCGTCGGCCGATCGAGCCCGGCGACCGCGCGGAGCAGCGTGGTCTTGCCGCTGCCCGACGAGCCGACGATCGCCAGCAGCTCCCCGTCGCCGGCGACGAGCGACACGTCGCGCAGGGCCTGCTCGCCGTCGAGCTCGACCGACACGTGGCGCAGTTCGACGACGGCCATCGGCGCTCACCCGGTTCCGACCGCGGCGGTCGCGGGAGACGCAGCGAGCGCTGCGGGGGACGCCGGCGCCGTCGCGGGAACGCCGAGGATCCACCCTTCCTCGGCGACCGCGGCGCGCTCCGTGGGCTGGTCGACGACGGGTGCGAACGCCGCGCCGAGCCGCCCGCGGCGATCGAGCTCGGTCAACCACTCGGCGAGGGCGTCGACCTGCGCGGCATCGCGGACCTGATGCGGCGCGGCGGCGATGTCGACGAGCGAGGGCCAGACCTCGGCGACGACCAGCCCTCCCCACCCGGGCGCGGGCGCCTCGAGGCCGGTGGTGAACGGCCAGACGTCGACGCGCGCTCCCCCGCGCCGGCGGACTCGCTCGACGATCGGGATCCCGACGAGGCTCTGGCTCCCGACGCAACCGGCGCCGAGCAGCTGCCAGGACGAGAACGGGCGCCACCCCTGCGACCGCAGGGCCACTTCGACCGCCCGCCACTCGGGAACCGCGGCGTTGTGCACCTTGGTCGGCGTCAGCCCCGGCAGCCGGCGCCCCGCCGGCCGGCCCCAGAACGGACCCGGTCCGTCGACGAGCGCGTTGAGGTCGGCAGCGACCCGGAACCGGTTGTTGCGGTTGCCGCCGTCGTCGTCGATCTCGGCGTCGAGCACCGTCCACATCGCCCGCCACGGCGTCCCGTCCAGACCGAGAGCGGCAGCGGTTCCCGCCGGGTACCCGAGCGAGAAGTCGACGCCGAGCAGCGTGCGGTCGCCCTCCGCGTCGTCGAGCAGGCCGGCCAGCCGATCCTCTGCGACGCGGCGCGTCGGCAGGTTCTCGACCCGACGCCCGCGGCGGTCGACGGTCGCGATCCAGATCGAATCCGCGCCCCATTTGGGGGTCGACGCCGCGCTCCAGTCGACGACGACGACCCGATCGAACAGCCGCCGACCGGGCATCGGCTCAGGCGACGACCGCGCTGATCGCCACGAAGTGCAGGACGGCGGCGATCACGGTGAAGCTGTGCCACACCTCGTGGTATCCGAACGTGCGCGGCCACGGGTTGGGCCGGCGGGTCAGCAGCACCGGGAACCCGACCGTGTAGGCGATGCCGCCGGCGACGATCAACGTGAGCTGCGTTGCGGTCAACCGATCGATCAGCACCGGCATCGCCACGATCGCCGCCCAGCCCATCATCGGATACAACGCGGATGCGAACCACTTGGCGCGGTGGAACACCGCAAGCTTCATCACGATCCCGACCCCGGCCGCCACGCCGAGCACGACGAGCAGCGGGATCCCCCACGCCGGCGGGAGCACGAGCACCCCGATCGGCACGTAGCTCCCAGCGATCAGCAGGTAGATCATCGAATGGTCGAGCCGCTGCATGATCCGCCGTGACCGTTCGGACCGGGCGAGCCGGTGGTACGCGGCCGACGTCCCGAACACGAGCAGCAACGTGACCGCATAGATCGCCGCCGAGGTGCGCGCCGCCGCCCGATCGGCGACGAGGATCAGCACGACGCCGGCGGGGATCGCGGCGAAGAAGGCGGCCGCGTGCATCCAGCCCCGCCAGGTGGGATACTCGACGTCCATCCCCGCACCGTAGCGGCCAGTCGCCCGCACCGTCGATCGCGCGCCCCGGCGGCGCCGGCACCGACCGTTTCCCGCTACCGTCGGCGGCGGAGCAGCGCCGGCCGGCACGTGACGAGGGGAGGGTCGATGGACGTTCGCACGCTGATGCGCCGGTCGGCGACGCCTCGCGCCGACCTCCCGGCGATCGTCGAGATCGCCCACATCGGGGGCACCTGAGCGATGCCACGCATCGACATCGTCCTCGCCACCTACGACGGCGAGCCGTTCCTCGCGGCACAGCTCGATTCGATCGCCGCCCAAACGCATCAGGACTGGCATCTGTTCGCCCGCGACGACGGTTCACGGGACGGAACTCCAGCGATCCTCGACGAGTTCGGCCGGCTCCATCCCGACCGGGTGACCGTACTGCGCGACGCCGACGGGAACCTCGGCGCGGCACGGAACTTCTCGCTGCTCCTGCAGCGGTCGGTCGCGCCCTACGTCGCCCTGTGCGACCAGGACGACGTGTGGCTGCCCGACAAGCTGTCCACGAGCCTCGACCTGCTGCAGACGGTCGAGCGCGCAGGACGCCAGGGCGCCCCCGCCTACGTGTACTCCGACCTGCGGGTGGTCGACGAACGACTGGACACGATCGACGAGTCGTACTGGTCGATGACCCGTCTCGACCCGACCCGTGCCCGGTCACTCGCCGGGTTGCTCGCGCAGAACGTCGTCACCGGGTGCTCGATCCTGCTCAACCGCCCGCTCTGCGACGCCGCCGCTCCGGTGCCGCCGGTGCTGTCGGACCACGATTGGTGGGTCGCTACCGTCGGATCGGCACTCGGGTCCTCGAGGTTCCTCACCGCGCCCACCGTGCTGTACCGCCAGCACGGGACCAACGTCGTCGGCGCCCGCCGCCACTCGCCGGCGACCATGCCGCGCCGGGCGCTCGAGGTCCTGGCGCAGTGGCGGCGGCGACGTGTCGCGGTGATCGGGTGGTTCACCCGGGCCGAGTTGCTCCTCGATCGCCATCGGGACGCGCTCGATCCGCGGGACATCGCGGTGATCGAGAGGTTCCTCGAACTGCCGGACCTCGGCCCGATCCGGCGGGCCGTGCATGCCCGGCGCGACGGCCTGCTGCCGGGCGGGATCGCTCGATCGGCCAGCTTCGTGGCCCTGAGCGGCCGGCGCCGCGCTGACCCGGTCGCGGTCAACGCGTCAGACCCGTGATCAACTCGATGACCGACTCGCCGTAGCGGTCGAGCTTGGCGGGTCCGACACCGGAGATCCGGGCCAGCTCCTGGCGCGTCGTCGGCGCGGTGCGGGCGATCGCAGCGAGCGTCTTGTTGTCGAACACCACGTAGGCCGGTTTGCCGTCGCGCAGCTCGTTGCGCAACACCTTGAGCGCCTCGAACCGCGCGGCCGCGTCCGGGTCGAGGTCGGCCACCGGGTCGGCGCCGGATCGCCCGCCCTGCTTCGCCGCCGGCGCCCGCTGCGCCACATGGGCGGACACGACACGATCGGCGGTGGGCTCGGTGGTCAGCTCCGCGACGAACGGGCTCGGCCTCGAGCCGGTGACGATCGTCGCGTGGCGGCCTGCCCTCGTCAGCGCGACGTGGAAGAGGCGCCGCTCCTCCTCGACGTCGTCGGCGAGGCGATGCGGGTACTGCTCGGCGTCGGCGAAGTGGACGACGACATGTGCCCACTCCTGCCCCTTGACGCGATGGACGGTCGCCAGGACCACCCCCTCGGCCGACCGCTCGACCGACAGCCTGCCGCGCAGCCAGCGCTCGAACGTGCCGGCGTCGTCGTGCAGTGCGGCGAGGTGCTGGACCGCGGTGAGGTCGTCGCCCTGGGCCGAGCGGTTCATGCCCCGCCGTGTCGCGTCGAGCGTGGCCACCGACCCGGCCAGGCCGATCTCGTCGACCAGCGTGAAGACGAGGTCGGAGGTCGGCGCCCCGGACGCGGCTCGCTGCTGCATCGTCTGGACGTCGGCGGCGAACTCCTTCACCCGTTCGGCGTCGCGCTCGTTGTTCAGCCGCCCGGCCAGCCGGATCAGGTCGACCACGTCGCGCTGCTCGCACACCCAGTCGGTGATGCGGGGATGGAACGACCGCGATGGCCGCCGCAGCGCCTCGCGCAGGTCGTCGGCCTCGAACGGACCCGACGCCGACGCCAGCCGCAGCCAGGCGAGCACCGTGCGGACCGAAGTCCGATCGACGAACTCCCGCCCGACCCCGCCGGCGATCGGCACGCCCGCCGTCGTCAGCGCGACCTGGACCGGCGCGAGGAGCGCGTTGACCCGTGTGAGGACGGCGATGTCGGCGGGCGCGGCCCCGCTGTCGATCGTCCCGGCGACGGCAGCGGACGTCGAGGCGACCGCGTCGACCGCTCCGTCGACCGTCCAGCCGCCGCGGTCGGCCGACTCGGCGCGGATCAGCTTCGGGACCCGGCGCCGGTTGTGGCGCAGCAGCCGGTCGACCGATTCGACGATGCCGGCCGGGCAGCGGTAGTTGACCTCGAGCGGGTGGTCGCCGGCCCCGGGGAACAGCTCGCCGAAGTCGATCAGCCAGGCCGGATCGGCGCCGTTGTAGCCGTAGATCGTCTGATCGTCGTCGCCGACGCCGAACACCGCCCCGCCGGGCGCGGCCAGCAGGCGGATCATCAGGAGGTGGGCGGGCGTCAGGTCCTGGAACTCGTCGACGAGCATCACGCGGCACGCCCGTTGCGCGTCGCGCCGGGCGGCGGGGTCGGTGAGCAGGACGAGCAACGCCCGGTGGACCTGGTCGTCGAAGTCGACCACGCGTTGGCGGTCGAGGGCATCCCGGTACCGCGGCCAGACGCCGGCCAGGCCGTCGACGTCACCGCCGTAGCGCGCCTCGGCTTCGACGGGGTCGACCAGCCCGAGCCGGATCAGGCTGAGCGCCTCGATCCAGGGGGCGACCGGGTCGCTGTTGCGGCGCCTCGGGAAGCCGACCAGCTCGCCGATGATCCGCCGGACCTCGAGTTCGTCGATCGTTCTCCACGACCGCGACGCGGCGCGGAACGGCGGGGTCCCGTTGACGATCGCCAGGGCGAGCGAGTTCAGCGTGCGGATCTGCAACCCCGGCAGGTCGCGAGTGCGCTCGGTCATCTCCTCCTGCGCCCGCTTGTTGAACGCGACGAGCACCACCGCGCTCGCCGGGAGGTTCCAGGTGCCGAGCAGGTGGCGAGCCCGCTCGGTCAGGACGCGGGTCTTGCCCGAGCCGGCCGGGGCGACGATGCGGGCCGCGCCGCCGGCGTGGGTGACCGCGGCGAGCTGGTCGGCGGCGAGCTCGGCCCCCGACGTGTTCGGACCGGGCACGGCGAACGAGCCGTGCTCGACGGCGACGGCGTGCAGCACCGGGACGCCGTCGATCGGCTCGGTGTGGCGCAGCGGCCCGCCGTCGAGCCACACCGCCTCGCCGGTCGGCAGCTCGATGTCGCCGGTCGCGCCCGGCGGCAGCGCGGTCGCCCCGGCGGCGACGGCGCGGTCGAGCACGACCCAGGCCGGCTCCGGCGAGCGCAGGTCGACCGCGTTCGACCAGACGAGGTGGTACAGCTCGTCGAGCTCGAACGCGAACCGGGCGCCGAGCTCGTACGGCGGGGCGTCGGTGGCGAGCGCCGGTGGGCGATCGAGGTCGGCCGCCACCTCGATCACGAGGCGCTGCCGCTCGTGCCCCGCGGCGCGCAGCCGATCGAGCACCGCCCCCGGCTGGTCGAGCGTCGCCGGCGTGATCAGGACCCGGTCGGCCGCGGCCCACGGCGGAGGGACGTCGGCATCGGGGGCGACGACCGCGTGCCGCCCGAGCCGGTCGGGGCCGGCCCCGCTCTGCGCGACGCCGCGGGGGACGTCGTCGGGGGCCGGGCGCGCCCGCACCGGTCGCGATCGGGCCGGTCGACGAGGTTCCCGCCCGCCTCCACCTCCGAACAGCGTGCCATCGCCCCGATCGCCGCCGGACGTCTCCGTTTCGGGCACCGGCTCGATCCCGTCGGGCTCCGGGTCGATCGGCGGCGACTCGTCGACCGGGATCTCCTGGCGACCGCCGTCGTTCCAGCATGCCCTGACATCGGCCGGCACGTCGTGCTCTCCGCCGCAGTACGCACACGAGATCGCCATCGCCCCGACACTACCGACCGGGCGTGGTCCCCGCACACCTGTTCGATCGGCCCTGCGGGGCGGTCGTCACCAGGCGATCTCGGGCCACCCGTACGTGACGCACAGGCCGGCACCGTTGACGATCAGCAACGACGCGACGATCGCCGACACGACGAGCACGCGTCGCGGGGTCCGTCCCGTCGCCTGGGGTACGGGCATGTACCACTCGGGCAGCAGCTCGGACTCGGTGACACCGCCGAACGGCACGGCATCGGCGTCGATCGGGGCCTCCGGGTCGGCCGCCAGGGCCAGCGCTTCGAGCTCCTCGTCGCCGATCGGCGCGTCCACGTCGTCCACGTCATCCACGTCGTCCACGTCGTCCACGGTACCGCCGACCCCGGCGCGACAGGGCCACGCTCGTGGTACCGCGCCGCTGCGGTGCGGCATCACAGGTACAGGGTCTCCCCCCACCGCTGACGCCGACCGTCGAATCGACGATCTGAAAGGCGCCCGCCTTCTTCCTCCGTGTGCCGCACCGCAGCGGCGCGAACGCTCACCCTACGAACCTCCCCCTGTGGGAAGGAAGGGGTACAACCGTGTGAATTTCGCGAGAACGGGTCGGACAAGGGTGTGGACACCGTGTGCACGACGGCCACTTGTCCACAACCGGTCAGGCCGGGACGACCTCGACGGGGATCCCGTTGAGCACCGACGTGCCCGACAGCGGGTCGATCGCCTCGTGGTCGGAGAGCACGTTCGAGTTGACGCCCGCATGCTCCTCGGCGACCCGCAGGCGCGTCCCCGGCACGTCGTGGCCCCACCCGTGGGGCAGGCTGACCACGCCGGGGCGGATGGCGTCGGTCACCTCCACCCGCGCCCGCACCGAGCCGACCCTGGACGTCACCGATGCCGCGCCGCCGTCGCCGAGCCCCAGGCGGGCGGCATCGTCGGGGTGGACGAGCAGCGTGCAGCGCGGCTTGCCCTTGACCAGCACCTGCACGTTGTGCATCCAGGAGTTGTTGCTGCGTAGATGCCGCCGACCGACGAGCACCAGCCCCCGGTCGGCGAGCGCCGGAATCGCCGCGTACAGCCGGTCGAGGTCGTCGACCAGCGGCTCGGCGGCCAGCTCGATCATCCCGCTCGGCGTCCGGAGGATCTCGGGGAGCCGCGGCCGGAGCGGACCGAAGTCCTTGCCGTGGGGCAACCCGGCCAGCTCGTCGAACCCGGTGCCGTCGGGACGGTCGCCGAAGGCGTCGCCGAACGGGCCGGTGCGGAGCATGAGGTCGAGCATCCGCTCGGGTCCCCGCCGCCCCGACGCCGTCAGCTCGGCGAGGATCTCGCCGCCGTCGCGGCCACCGATCGGGGAGTGCTCGTCGTCGACCGCTGCGGCGACGAGGGCACCGATGGCGAGGTCGTCGGCGACCGCCGGATCGGCATCGACGCCCATGCCCTGGGCGATCAGCGTCAGCTTGGCGATGATCTCCCACTCGTCGGGCTGCCCCTCGTCGAGCGGGAGGACCGGAGGTGAATAGTTGGCGACGTCGCGGACGGCGAACTGGAGCAGCAGCAGGTCGTAGTGACTGCGCTGGAGCTGCGACGGCACGGGCAGGATCACGTCGGCGTGGCGGGTCGTCTCGTTGAGGTACATGTCGACGCTGACCATGAAGTCGAGCTGGTCGAGCGCGGCCGCGAGCCGATCGCTGTTGGGCGTCGACAGCACGGGGTTGCCGGCAACGGTGACCAGGGCACGAACCTGCCCGTCGCCAGGCGTCGTGATCTCCTCGGCCAGCGCGGCCACCGGGTACTCCCCCATCACCTCGGGATGACCGCTCACCCGGGTCCGGCCGCGGCCGACGCTGAACCCCCGGCCACGGCCGGGCCGGCCGCGGGTGGTCGCCCCGCCTGCCACCGGGGTGGCGAACATCGACCCGCCCGGCCGGTCGAGGTTGCCGGTCAGGATGTTGACCGCGTCGATCAGCCACGACGCGGTCGAGCCGAACTCGGTCGTCGTCGTCCCGATCCGGCCGTACACCGCTGACGTCGGTGCGGCGGCGAGCCCGTGCGCCAGCCGCCGCGCCACGTCGGGCGCGACGCCGGTCGCCGCGGCGACGACCTCGGGGGTGAAGCGCTCGATCGCGGCCGCGAACCGGTCGAGCCCGTGCAGGTGCGGTGTCACGTGGGGTCCGGCGTCGGCGAGCCCGTCGGCGAACAGGACGTTGCAGATCGCCGCCAGGAGCAGCGCATCGGAACCGGGCCGGATCGGGACCCACTCGTCGGCCTCCTCGGCCGTGCGGGAGCGCCGGGGGTCGACGACGACCACCGTGCCGCCGCGCGCCCGGATCGCCTCGATCCGCCCGGGGAAGTCCGCCGCGGTGCACAGGCTCCCGTTGGAGGCGTAGGGGTTGGCGCCGAGGATCAGCAGGTGGTCGGTGCGGTCGAGATCGGGGACCGGCACGGTGACCGGCGTACCGAACACGTAGCCCGAAGCGACGTGGCGCGGCATCTGGTCGACGGTCGAGGCGCTGAAGCGGTTGCGCGTCCCCAGGCCGGTCAGCAGCACCCGGGAGAACGTCATCGCCGACAGGCTGTGTGCGGTCGGGTTGCCGACGTAGACCCCGAGCGCCTCACGGCCATGGGCGTCGATCACGCCGGTCAGCCCCCGCTCGATCTCGGCCCACGCCTCGTCCCAGGTCACCTCGACGTGAACGCCGTCGCGCCGGACCAGCGGAGCGCGCAGCCGGTCGGGATCCTCGTGGAGCTGCTTGAGCGTCGACCCCTTCGGGCAGATGAACCCCTTGGAGAACACGTCGTCGCGATCTCCGCGGATCCGCTGCACCTCCTCACCGCCCCGCCCGTCGGGCCGCAGCGCGATCTCCAGCCCGCACCCGGCCTCGCACAGCGGGCAGGTGCGGAACGCGATGCGGGTCGCGTCGGTCACGTCGGGTGCGGGCGGTTCGGCGGGCATGTTCGATCTTCGCAGGCCGGCGCCGCCTCCGTCGAGCGGATCGCGCGCACGGGCACCGCCCGGTGGGATGATCGGGGCATGCGCCGCCTCCTCCCCGGTCCGGTCCAGGACGTCACGATCGACGAGGCGTACGCCGCTCCCCTCTCGGGACCGACCGATCGCCCGTGGGTCGGGCTCTCGATGGTGGCATCGATCGACGGATCGACCGTGGTGGGCGGCGACTCGGGGGGCCTGTCGAGCGAGCACGACGCGGCGGTGCTCCACCGCCTGCGCTCGCTCGCCGACGTGATCGTCGTCGGTGCCGGCACGGTGCGCGGCGAGGGCTACGGCCCACCCAGGAAGGCCGGCCAGCGCATCGGGGTCGTCACCAGGAGCGGTGCGCTCGACCTCGGCACCGAGCTGTTCACCTGCGGCGCCGGCTTCGTGATCACCACCGACGACGCCCGCTTCGACGTCCCGCAGGGCATCGACGTGCTGCGAGCCGGTACGGGATCGGTCGACCTCGGCGCGGCGATCGGCCGGCTCGGCGAGATCGGCGGGGCCCCCCGCTTCGTGCAGGCCGAGGGCGGTGCCGCGCTCAACGGCGCGCTGCTCGACGCCGACGTGATCGACGAGATCGACGTGACGACGTCACCGTTGGCGGTCGGTGGGGCGGGTCCCAGGCTGGCGAGCGGTGCCGACGACCACGCCCACCGGTACGAGCTCGCGCAACTCCTCGTCGACGAGCAGTCGTTCCTGTTCGCTCGATGGCGGCGGCGGCGCTGAGCGGTCAAGCCGGTGCCGCTCCGGCGGATTTCTCCAGCAGCTCGAGCTCGCGGTGGAAGTCGGCGGCGGCGTCGAAGTCCTTGTAGACGCTGGCGAAGCGCAGGTAGGCCACGTCGTCGAGCTCGCGCAACCGCTCGAGGACGGCCAGGCCGATCACCGAGCTCGTCACCTCGGACCCCTGCAGCCGGACCGCGTCCTCGACGTGCAGGGCGAGCTGTTGGAGTTGCGCTGCGCTGACCGACCGGCCCTTGGTCGCGGCGACCATGCCGTCGATCACCTTCTTGCGGTCGAACGGCTCGCGCCCGCCGTCGGACTTGACCACGACCAGCGAGGCGTGGTCGACCCGCTCGAAGGTCGTGAAGCGGTGCGAGCACGCCAGGCAGTGGCGGCGCCGCCGGATCGCGGAGCCCTCCTCGGCCAGGCGCGAGTCGACGACCTTGGTCTCGTCGGCGTGGCAGGAGGGGCAGTGCACCGCCCCCAGGTTACTGGGGAGGTCGCCGCCGGCCGGTCGCGTCGTCACCGGCTCGGCAGCGGCGTGTCGATCGACGCGGACACCGCACTCATGGCAGCCGCACCGCTTGGCCGACCTCGATCGACGTGGCGCCGTTCAACTCGATCAGCGCGTCGACGTAGCGCCGGTGGTCGACCTCGCCCCGGAACCGCGCAGCGATCGACCACAGCGTGTCCCCCGGCTGGGCGACGTGGACCGACGCCGACCGTGACGCCGGCACGGCTCCGGAGGCGACGGCAGGTTCGCCTCCGAAGCCGGCCAGCGCCGACACCACGACCATCGTGGCCACGAGGACGGTGACAGCCGCCACCATCGCGACCATCACCCGACGGGCCAGGTAGTTCGGCGCGGTGCGGCGGCGACCCGGCGATGCGTAGCGGCGCGCAGCGGGTGCGCCCGGTCCGGCACGGAATGGCCCGACGGGCCTGCCGATGGCGCTGGCGTCGATGGTGGCGGTCATGTGGTGGCTCCCAACGTGACGGCGAACCTCGTTCGATCGGTTCGGTTCCGACCCAACGCGTGTTCGCCAAACGAACGTTCGAGAGCATCGCGCCCAGCTGTCCGCCGTGTCAACCCCTCGGGGCGGAATTTACGAACGACTGTTCGCGGTACAGGTGTTTGACTCGGCGGGCGAACGCCCGTACGATGTTCGTATGGCCCCCAAGATCAGCTCCCGCCAGCGAGACATCCTCGACTTCATCGTCCAGCAGATGCGCGATCGCGGGTATCCCACCGTCGGTCCGCGAGATCGGTGACGCCGTCGGCCTCACCTCCCCGTCGACGGTGCACAGCCACCTCAACACGCTGCAGCGCCTCGGCTACCTCCGTCGTGACCCGACCAAGCCGCGGGCGATCGAAGTCCGCTACGACGCCAACAGCGGGGCGATCATGGAGCGGCGGCCGGTGCGCCACGTCCCGCTGGTCGGCGACGTCGCCGCCGGCACCGACGTGCTCGCCGAGGAGAACGTCGAGGAGCTGCTCCCGGTGCCGGCCGACTTCACGGGCGAGGGTGAGCTGTTCATGCTCCGAGTCCGCGGCGACTCGATGATCGAGCTCGGGATCCTCGACGGCGACTACGTCGTGGCGACGCAGGTCGATCATCCGAACAACGGCGACATCGTCGTCGCCGGCATCGCCGACGGCGAAGCGACGGTCAAGACCTACTCCCGTTCAGGCGCCGAGGTGACGCTGACGCCCGCCAACCCGACGATGGAGCCGATGAAGTTCCGTGCCGACGAGCTGGCGATCTACGGACGCGTCGTCACCGTCATGCGCCGTTACTGAGCTGCGGCGGCGGAACCACCACCAGCCGACCAGGCCACCCGAAGCGGTATGCGCCGCGCCGCTCTCCCACGACGACCGGGTCAGTCGTTGTCGCGAGCGTTGTCGTCGCTGGTGTGGTCGGGTGGTGTCCCCGGGGTGGTGCGGTCAGTCGTCGGGCGGTGGCGCCCACGGCGAGCGCTCGCCGTCACCGGTGACGCCGTCGTCGGGCCGGCCTGGCCACGGAGGTCGCTGATCGCTCCACGGCGCCGGTGCCGCGCCGAGGGATCCGGGCGAGGCCGGTGGCGGCCCGGTGGCACCCGACCGACCCGGCCACGCGCCGGCCTGCTCCGGTGGCGGTGCGGGCGGCGGCGCCGTCGGCGGTTGCATCGGCCACGACGGCGACGGGGGGCCCACCGGTGGTGTCTGCACGCCGGTCCAATCGGGTGGCACCGCGCCGGGCGGGCCGGGCGGGGTCGCCGGCCACGCGCCGGCGCTGGGCCAATCGGCACCGGGTCGCGCTGGCGCGGCCGCAAGCGGCCGGCGGCGGCTGCCGAGCACGATGCAGGCCACCCCGGCGATGACGCCGGCGAGACCCGCCAGCACCCCACCGAGCCGGAGCGCATCGACGCCGCCCTCGGGGTCCTTGCCGACGGCGACGACGAACAACTCCGTGGAGCCGTCCGCCTCGACGGTCAGCACGTGATCCCCGGTGGTCGTGATCTCGGCAACCCGTTCGGAGCTGCCCTCGAACCCAGCCGCGTCGTAGGCGTCGCCCGACCGCACCCGCAGCTCGACGTCGCGACCGTCGGGGTCGACCATCGAGAGCACCACCCGCGGCGGCTCCGACCCGGTCACGTCGTAGGAACCGGCCTGGTCACAGTCACCTCGGACGCCGGCGAACTCGCCGCGGGTCTCGACGAAGAACAGGAACTCCCCGGTCTCGGAGAAGTCGAGGGTCGTGTCGCAGCCGACCGGCGCTCGGGCCAACCCGCGCACCGCGTCGTCGAGTCGGGCGCCGGCCCCGACCCACAGCCCGACGCCGGCGATCAGGCCGACGACGAGCAACACGACGCCGAACACGATCAGCTTGGTCCGCCGTTCACCGCCTCCGTCGCTCATCGGACTCCCTTCGTGTCGGCACGGGCCACGACCACGCCCGTCACGTCCTCGTCAGGCGATCGGCAACCAATTGAATTCGTTCGTCAGGTTGTACCACGGCGACGCGGACGAACGACGCCCCGTCCGGGCCGTAGAACTCACCCGGGCTGACGATCGCCCCGCCGTCGCGCGCCAGGCGCTCGGTGTACTCCCAGCCGTCAGCGACGGGAATCCACAGGTAGAACGCGCCTGCGGGGCGGGCGATGTCGGTGCCCGACCACTCGCCGAGCACCTCCGCCAGCAGCGCCAGCCGCGACCGGTAGTGCTGCCGCTGTACCTCCACGTGGTCGTCGTCGTCGAGGGCAGCCGCGCCGGCGGCTTGCGCCGGCCCGGGCACCATCATCCCGACGTGCTTGCGGACCTCCTGCAGATAGCCGACGAGCTCGGGGTCGCCGGCGTAGAACCCCACCCGAACACCGGCCAGGTTCGAACGCTTCGACAGCGAGTGGACGGCGACGACACCGTCGAGGCCACCCTCCAGGATCGTCCGTGGCCGCCCCGTCCACGTGAACTCGGCGTAACACTCGTCGGAGAACACCGGCACGCCGCGTGCCCGACCCCACGCCGCAGCGGCAAGCAGGTCGTCGAGCGCACCGGTCGGGTTGCTCGGACTGTTGACCCACAAGGCCAGTGCCCGCGCCGCGTCCTCCTCGGAGATCGCCCGCAGGTCGAGGCCCCCGTCCGGTCGGGCCGGGACGGCGACCGCGCGGCAACGGGCGAGCGTCGCCCCCATCTCGTAGGTCGGATACGAGATGGCCGGGTAGAGCACCGTGTCGCGATCGGGGGTCCGCAGCGACAGCCACTGCGGCAGCGTGCCGACGAACTCCTTGCTGCCGATCGTCGCCCCGATGTGATCGCTGTCGACCTCGACGCCGAACCGCCGCCGCAACCAGCGCTGGGCGGCGAGGCGCAGGGCGAGGGTGCCGATGCTCGGCGGGTAGGCGCGCTCGGTGTCGCTGCCCGCCAGTGCGGCGAGGACCGCCGGCGGAGGCGGGTCGAACGGCGTGCCGATCGACAGGTCGACGGCACCACCGGGATGCGCCGCGGCGATCGGCTGGAGCCGGTTCAGGCGCTCGTAGGGGTACGGCGGCGGGACGAACCCGCCGGGAGCGGCGGTCATCGGCCCGTCACCGGACCCGAAGCGGGGCGCACGTACTCCCCCAGCCGACCCGCCGAGGCGTCCGACAGCCGCGCCCTGACCGTCCAGTGGTCGGCATGATCACCGACCGACACGACCTCCCCCTCACGGTGGATCGAGGCGAGCACGTCGCCGCGGTCGAACGGGACGACGAGCTCGTACACGACCGCCATCGCCCGCAGCCGGTCGGACAGCGCGACCAGGAACCGGTCGATGCCGTCACCGGTCGTCGCGCTGATCGCCACCGACCCGGGATGCTCGGCGACGAGCTCCTTGGACCGTCCCGGTGCCAGGTCGGACTTGTTGAACACGATCAGCTCGGGCACTGCGGCGGCGTCGATCTCGGTGAGCACCTCGCGCACGGCATCGATCTGCGCGCCGGGGTCGGCTGCGCTGGCGTCGACGACGTGGACGAGGTAGTCCGCCTGCGCCGCCACTTCGAGCGTGCCCTTGAACGATTCGACGAGCCCGTGCGGGAGCCGGCTGATGAAGCCGACCGTGTCGGACAGCAGCACGGGCTCACCGCCGGGCAACGACAACCGCCGCGTCGTCGGATCGAGCGTGGCGAACAGCCGGTCCTCGACGAGGACACCCGAGTCGGTCAGCCGGTTGAGGAGGGTCGACTTGCCGGCGTTCGTGTACCCGACGATCGCCACCGCAGCCAGCCCGCTGCGGTCCCGACCCTTGCGCTGCAGCGAGCGGGTCGCGGTCAACGCGTCGAGGTCGCGCTCGAGCTTGGTGATCCGGCGCATGATCCGCCGGCGGTCGGTCTCGGTCTGCGTCTCGCCACCGCCGAACCGCGCCCCGACACCGCCGCGCTGCTGGGACAACTTCGCCTTCGCACCCCGCCGCAGGCGGGGCAGCCGGTAGCGCAGGAGTGCGAGCTCGACCTGCGCCTTGCCCTCCAGGGTGTGCGCGTTCTGCCCGAAGATGTCGAGGATCACCGCGGTGCGGTCGATCGCCGTCCGCCCGAGGAGCTTTTCCAGGTTGAATTGCTGGCCCGGCGACAGCTCGTTGTCGAACACGACCGTGTCGGCGTCGACCGCCAGGCACAGCTGCCTCAGCTCCTCGGCCTTGCCCTTGCCGATGAACCAAGTGTGGTCGGGGGCGGAACGCCGCTGCACCATGCGCCCGACGACGTCGGCTCCCGCGGTGTCGACGAGCAGCTCCAGCTCGTCGAGGCTGGCCTCGGTCGTGTCCTCGTCGTCGCCCGGCAGCGTCACGCCGACCAGGACGATCTTCTCCCGGATCGTGCGGTCGATCAGGGTGCTCGACAGCGCCTCGTCGTAGGGCGTGCTCATCGGGGCAGGTCGATCGTCGCGATGTGGACGGCGGGGCCGGTCAGCAGGGCGGTCGCCGGCACGGCCGGATCGAAGCACACGCTCGCCGTGCCGCCGTCCATGTGCACGAGCACGCCGTCGCCGGCGGCGGCGACCAGCCCCCACGCCAGGCTGGCATGGGCGACCGCGCAGGCGCCCGTGCCGCATGCCTCGGTGATCCCCACCCCGCGCTCATGGACGCGCATCGTCACCGCGTTCGTCTCCGGACCCGGGTGGACGACCTCGAGGTTGACCTGGGGCACCTTGCTCCCGAGCTCGGCGAGGTCGACGACCTCGACGTCGTCGACACCGACGACCGAGTGCGGGTTGCCGAGGCTGAGGTGCATGACCGGGCGGTCGGGGTGGCAACCGAGCGCGTCCCAGCCGTCCGGCTCGCCGAGTGGAGCGATGGCGCCCATCTCCACGGTGACCATCAGCGTATGCGGGTCGTCGGTGGTGCGCAGCGTGACCAGGCGGTCGCCGGCATCGGTCAGGATGCGCTGCGGACCGAGGTCGCCTCGCCGGTCGGCGAGCGCCTGGGCGAAGCACCGGATGCCGTTGCCGCTCATCTCGGCGCGCGAACCGTCGGCGTTGTAGAGCTCCATCCGGGCGGCGTAGCCGGGGGCCGACTCCGCGACGAGCAGGCCGTCCGCACCGATCCCCCGGCGGCGGTCGCACACGCGGCGGGCCAGCTCCGCGAGGTCTTCGACGCCGGGGTGGAACGCGACGAGGAAGTCGTTGCCGAGGCCGTGGTGTTTGGTGAGTCGAATGCTCATGGGCTCCCGTCGAGGACCTCGATCACCACCGGCGCAACCGCTGCGACGGGGTCGTCACCGACATCGATCCAGCGTACGCGGGGATCGCGACGGAACCATCGCTCCTGGCGCACGGCGAACTGGCGGGTGCGGGTGATGATCGTCTCGACCGCCTCCTCCAGGCCGAGGCGGCCCTCGAGATGGTCGACGATCTCCTTGTAGCCGAGCGCCTGACCAGCCGTCCTGGACAAGCCCCGGCCGGCGAGCGCGGCGACCTCGGCCACGAGACCGATCTCGACCATCCGCCGTACCCGGTCGCCGACCCGCCGGGCGATGACGTCGCGGGGCCGGCGGATGCCGATCTGGACCACGTCACTCGGCGGATACGCATCGACGCCAGGGCCGAAGGAGCTGAACCGCCGGCCGCTGCCCAGGGTCACCTCCAGGCCGCGGACGATCCGACGGCGGTTGGCCGGTTCGATCTTCGCTGCGGCCGGCGGATCGAGCACCGCCAGCCGTGCGTGCAGGGCGCTCGTGTCGGGCTCGCGCTCGAGCTCGGCGCGAACCTCGGGCCATTCACCGGGGAGATCGAACTCGTCGATCACGACCCGGTGATACAGACCGGTACCGCCGACGAGCAGCGCTCGCCCATCGGCGGCGGCGATCTCCCCCTGCGCCCGCCGGTATGCCGTTCGGAACTCGGCGACGGTGAACTCGACCGTCGGCTCGACGAGGTCGATGCAGTGGTGGGGCACCTCGCGCTGTTCTGCCGGGGTCGGCTTGGCCGTCCCGATGTCCATCCCCCGATACACCTGCATGCTGTCGACCGACACGAGGTGGACGTCGCCGAGTCGGCGGGCGACGGCGAGAGCGACCGCCGACTTCCCCGATGCCGTCGAGCCGACGATGGCGACACGGCGCACGTTCAGAGGCGCTCACCCTCCGCGATCCGCTGATGGTGGTGGATGACCTCGGCCACGATGAAGCGAAGGAACTGCTCGGTGAACACGGGATCGAGCCCCGACTCCTCTGCGAGCGCACGCAGCCGGGCGATCTGCACCTGCTCACGCGCCGGGTCGGCCGCCGGGAGATCGGCGTCGGCCTTGTACCGGCCGACCGCCTTGGTGATCTTGAACCGCTCGGCCAGCAGGTGAACCAGCGCCGCATCGATGTTGTCGATGCTCGCTCGATACTCCGCGAGCTGCGGGTCGGTCGCCTGATCGGTCATCGCCGACCGACGCTACCGCCCCAGGTGCGAACGGCGAGCCCTCGGCGCCCGACCCCGCGAGCCGAGCGCAGGGCGGGCGAATCTCCGTCGTCAGACCGATGCGACGGGAATCCGAACGCGATGCGTCGGTTCGGCGAGCAGGTCGACCCACTCGCCGACGAGATGGTGCGGCGCCGCCCTGGTCACCTCGACGCGGGCGTAGCTCCCGTTCCGGACCGGTGCGGGAGCCACGAAGTGGACGAGCTTGTTCTGACGGGTCCGACCGCTGAGCACCGTCGGGTCCTTCTTGCTCGGCCCCTCGACCAGCACCTCCTCGATCAGGCCAACGCGGGCCTCGTGGCGCTGCAGCGCGGCGTGCTCGATCACGATCCGCAGTCGCTGGAAGCGCTCGCTGGCAACCGCCGGGTCGACGAAGTCGGCGGTCATCCCGGCGGCCTCGGTGCCGGGACGCGGCGAGAACACGAACGTGTACGCGTAGTCGTACACCGCGGCAGCCGCGACCTCCAGCGTGCGCTCGAAATCGTGCTCGGTCTCACCCGGGAAGCCGACGATGATGTCGGTCGACACGGCGAGGTCGGGCACCACCCGCCGGGCCTCGGCCAGCCGATCGAGATACCGCTCCGCGCTGTACCCGCGGTGCATCAGCGCCAGGACGCGATCGCTGCCCGACTGGAGCGGGTAGTGGAGATGCTCGCAGACCGCCTTGGTCTCGGCCATCGCGGCGAACGTCTCGGGCCGCATGTCCTTGGGGTGGGGGCTGGTGTAGCGCACCCGACGGATCCCTTCGACCGCGCCGACGGCGCGCAGCAATTCGGCGAACAGCGGGCGGAGGCGAGCCTCGTCGTCGCCCGCCTGGCGCGCTGCGAGCTGGAGGTCGCGGCCGTAGCTGTTGACGTTCTGTCCGAGCAGCGTCACCTCGGTGACACCGTCGGCGGCGAGCTGCTCGACCTCGGCGAGGACGTCGGTGAACGGGCGGCTGATCTCCTCGCCGCGCACCGCCGGGACGATGCAGAACGCACAGCTGTTGTCGCAGCCGATCTGAATCGTGACCCACCCGTTGTAGGACGTCTCCCGTCGCGCCGGCAGCGCAGACGGGAACAGGGCGTGGTCGTCGATCACCGCCGCTTCGAGGATCTCGGTGATCGGCGTCGCCGACGAACGCGCTTGGGTGAGCAACTCGGCGGCGCGATGGACGTTGTGCGTTCCCATCACGACGTCGACGTGGCCGGCGCGCACGGCGACGGTGTCGCGGTCCTTCTGGGCGAGGCAACCGGAGACGACGATCTGGCGACCATCGCGCTTGGCCTTCCAGGTCTTGAGGTGTCCGAGGTTGCCGTACAGCTTGTTGTCGGCGTTCTCGCGGATGCAGCAGGTGTTCAATACGACGACGTCGGCCTCGGCCTCGGTCTCGGCGCGTACGAGGCCGTCGGCCTCGAGCAGCCCGGCGATCCGCTCGGAGTCGTGCTCGTTCATCTGGCACCCGTAGGTGCGCACGACGTAGCTGCGGGGCATCGGATAGAGGCTAACGGCCGGCCCACGGACACGATCACGGGCGTAGGTTCGAATCTGCGCGCGCTTCGCCGAACAGAGGTCAACAATGAAGCGTCGATGGGCCGAGGTTCGAGGCGACGGAACCCTGCTGCGCGGGTCGCGCGTCGTGTCGGTGACGCGAACGAGCGCAGGCGTCTACAACGTGCGGTTCAACCGCAACGTCACAGACTGCGCCTACACGGCGACGATCGGCAGCAACAGCGGGGAGCCGGCCGGCGTGATCGACACCGTGCTTCCCGCCAACGACACGGTGCGGGTGATCACCGAGAGCAACGACGGCGTGCCGCCGAGCTTCCAGGACCGGGCGTTCCACCTCGTGGTCACCTGCTGACCCGTCGTGCGTCGGCCGGGATCGCCCCTCGGTCGTCGTGCCGGGCGGGTATCGGCGCCGGTATCGTCCGGCGCCAGTGCTCGCCGTGCTCCCGATCTCGACGACGTATCAGGTCTTCGGGCTGCTCCACGTGCTCGCGGCGATCGGGGCGTTCGGCCCGCTGTTCTTGTACCCGCGCCTCCAGCGGGCCGGCGAGACCCGGACGATCGCGACGCTGCACATGCGATTCGTGTTCCCGTCGCTCGTCGCCCTGTGGGTCCTCGGCATGGGGTTGGCAGGGATCGGCGAGTACGACCTGGCCGAGACGTGGTGGATGACCGGGTCGATCATCGTCTGGTTGGCCACGCTGGTGATCAGCTGGTTCCTGATCCGCCCGGCGATCGCCGACCCCGGCGCGTCGGCACGGTCGAAGATGACGGCAGGCGTCGGGAGCACCCACCTGCTCCTCGTCGTCGCCCTCTACCTGATGGTGTTCCAGCCGGGCGGCTCGGTCTTCAAGTGACCGGCGCCCGGTCGGCCGTGCGTGCTCAGTCGAGTTCGATCGGGGCCTCGTCGACCTCGGTGAACGCCTCGACCAGCTCCTCGGCCAACCCCGGGTCGGGCTCCTTGAGACCGGCAGCGGTGAGCACCTTGTCGCTGATCTCCATCATCACCTCGGGGTTCTGCTTGAGGTAGTTCTTGGCGTTCTCCCGGCCCTGGCCGAGCTGCTCGCCCTCGTAGGTGAACCAGGCCCCGGACTTCTTGACGATGCCGAGGTCGACCGACATGTCGATCAGCGACCCCTCGCGGCTGATCCCCTGCCCGTACATGATGTCGAACTCGGCCTGGCGGAACGGCGGCGACACCTTGTTCTTGACGACCTTCACCCTGGTGCGGTTGCCGACCACCTCGGCGCCGTCCTTCAGCGCCTCGATGCGACGGATGTCGAGCCGCACCGACGAGTAGAACTTCAGCGCCCGGCCACCCGGCGTGGTCTCCGGCGAGCCGAACATCACGCCGATCTTCTCGCGCAGCTGGTTGATGAAGATCGCCACGGTGTTGGTCTTGCTCAGGTTGCCGGTCAGCTTGCGCAGCGCCTGGCTCATCAGGCGGGCCTGGAGGCCGACGTGGGTGTCGCCCATCTCGCCCTCGATCTCGGCTCGCGGCGTCAGTGCGGCCACCGAGTCGATCACGATGACGTCGATCGCCCCGGAACGGGTCAACATGTCGCAGATCTCGAGCGCCTGCTCGCCGGTGTCGGGCTGGGAGATCAGCAACTGGTCGACGTCGACCCCGATCGCCGCGGCATACACCGGGTCCATCGCGTGCTCGGCATCGATGTAGGCGCACACACCGCCGTTGCGCTGGGCCTCCGCGACAACGTGCATCGCGAGGGTCGACTTGCCCGACGACTCGGGGCCGTAGATCTCGGTGACCCGGCCACGGGGCAGGCCACCGACGCCGAGCGCGAGGTCGAGCGACAGCGCGCCGGTCGGGATCGCCTCGATCGCCATGTTGGTCCGCTCCCCCATCTTCATGATGGCGCCGGCGCCGAACTGCTTGTCGATCTGGGCCAGCGCCATGTCGAGGGCCTTCTCACGATCGCTGCCACTGGTGCTGCTCATAGGTCGTCTCTTTCCTGTACTCGAGGTGGTGTCTCAGGGGGGGGATGGGAATCGGTTGTCGCTGAGCACCGTACGGAAGGGGTGTCACAGCCGGGTCGACGAGGAACGACAGCAGTGTAACCAACGAACAATCGTTCGTTCAAGTATCTTCGGAACGAACGTCGAGAGAACGACCGATCACCTCGAGGTCGAAGTCGTCGCTCGACACCGGCCGCATCGCCAGATCGAGCGCCTGCCACAACGTGTGCGACACCGGGTACAGCAGGATCGGCAGCACCACCGCACCACTCCCGAGGACGGCGAGCAGCGGAACGACCGCGACGTCGGGCCACGTCAGCGCCACGCCGACGCCGAGGGCGAGCATCAGCGGCCCCATCACGATGATCGCCGAGACCGCCGCCGCGCCGAGCTCGAAGCCGACATCGCCGCGCCGCCATCGCAGCCCGCACGACCGGCACGAGGGCGCCTTGGCGAACCAGCCGGTGAAGAACGCCCGCCGCCCGCCGCACCAGGGACACCGCCAGCGGGCGCCCCGAACGAGCATCTGCGACAGGCTCGGACGGGTCACGGTCGTAGCGTAGGGCTGGGATTTGTCAGACTCTCCCCCGTGCGGCGTTCTCTGGCAGGTGTCCTCCTCATCGCGGCGGGTGTCTTCCTCGCGCTCGCGGCGAGCCTCTTCTGGCTCGGCCGGGTCGCGTTCTCGCCGTCCTCGGACACGGGCACGGCGCGAGCGATCCTCGGCGACGAGGAGATCCGCGGCGAGATCGCCGCGCTCGTCGCCGGTGCCGACGCACCCGTGCTCAACCAGTCGCCGGCACAGCTCAAGGAGTACATCGAGCAGATCGCCACCCTCGAGGCCGGCGCGGCGGTGCTCTCCGATCCGGTCGGCGAGGCCCACGCCCGGCTGATCGGCGAGCGCGACCAGCCGGTACGGATCACGGGACCCCAGCAGGTCTTGATCGTGCGCGACGAGCTCGTCGCGCTCCAGCAGCCGGTCACGCTGCCGGTGCAGGAGGTCGGCTCGATCGCGTTCGTCAACTCGGCGGCCGGCTGGATCGTCGTCATCTCCGCCGCGCTCGGCCTGCTGTCCCTGCTCGCCGGCGTGATCCTGCGACCCGAGCGCGGCGAGCCGACGCTCGCGCTCGGCATCGGATTGGCGACCCTCGGCGTGCTGATGGTCCTCTTCGGCTACCTCGTACCGGTCGCGCTGTTGCCGGCGTTGTCCGACACGACCTGGATGGGCGTCTTCGCCCGGCTGGCAAACCACTGGCGGACGGTGACGATCGGGATCGGCCTCACGGCGCTGATCCTCGCCGGCGTCGTCGTGCTCGGCACGACCAGCCGGCGCCAGCGCCGGCAGTGGTCGACCCCGCTGGCGGTCGGCCGCTACCGCGAGGACCGCTCGTGGAGCCGGTGAGCCGGCGGGTGCCGAGTGGTGCTTCCCCTGGGATTCGAACCCAGAACCAATGGATTAAGAGTCCACTGCTCTGCCGTTGAGCTAGAGAAGCAAGCGACCTGGCAGGGTATCAACCGACGAATCGGTGCGCACCCTGCCAGGTCCGTCGCATTGCTGCGTGGGGTGGCCAAGGGGACTTGAACCCCCAACCGCCAGGATCACAACCTGGTGCTCTACCTGTTGAGCTATGACCACCATGGAGGCCGATATTCTGCCACCAGGTCGGTCGTTCACCACCATCGATTCGATCCCGGCCCGATCGGCGGCGCGATCGCGTGCCGTTGCGACCGCTCACCGCGACACCAGCACCTCGTCGGGCGGGCCGTCGGGCAGGATCAGGCCGTCGAGTGGAACCTCGAACCGGGCATCGACGGCGGGTCGGACGCGCTCGACCTCGTAGAAGGCCGCGGCGACCACCGCTCCGTCGTCGTCGCGCCAGATCGCACCGATCCGCACCGGCCCGACCTCGGTGGGCAGGGTCGACACCAACCGGCCGATCAACACCTCACCGCGGTCGCCGCGGACGTCGGCACGTCGCTCGATCCCCCTGACGGCGATCGTCCCCGGCGCCGATGCGGCGACCTCCCGCCCGACGGCCACGTCGGCATCGAGGCGGACCGGCGCCGTCGCCGGGTCGGTGACGACGCCACCGACCGCGACCCGCCCGCCGGCCGGCAGCAGCTCGATCTCGTCGGCGACCGCGGCGACGAGACCGCCGGCCGCGTCGACCAGTCGCGCCTCGACCTCCACGTCCTCCCGGTCGGCGTCGCCGACCGACGTCAGGATCACCCCCCAGTCGAACCGGCCGTCCTCCCGATCGAGCAGCCAGACCTCGTCGAGCCGCACGATCGACTCGGGGGCGGGCCTCGGGCCGGTGGTGGCGGGCGCGGTCACCGGCGTCGTCACCGGTGTCGTCACCGGCGTCGGACGGACGGGCGCCGGCACGGCGCCGCCGTCGGTCGCCGGCGTTGCCGGGGCGAACAGCAACCACGCCACGCCGCCCGCGGCGACCGCGGCGACGAGACCGCCGGCCCAGCGCACTCGGCGCCAGCGCCGAGTCCGGCGGCGCGCCTGCGCCCGCCGCAACTGCTCGGCCCATGGATCGAAGCCGGGCGCCGAGGGCGATTCGGACGGCGGGGGCAGGCGCCTCACCGGACCATGATGTCAGCGAGACGGCACGCCGGGAGCGCCGGTTCGCTCAGCCCGACATCCGGGCGCGCCAGTCCTCGGGCTTCAGGCCGAGCTGGACCATCCGCTCCCGGACGAAGACCGGCGGCGGTATCGCCTCCCCCGCCTCGAGCCGTCCGACCCAATCGGAGTCCTCCGCCCAGACGTGGCACGTGTTGAGGTTCATCTCCCACATCGCCCGCTGCTGCGCCGCGCTCGGCGGTTCGGCCGGGATCCGCCGCCGGGCCTGCGAGGCGCGCATCGACCAGATGCACTGGATCGCCACCGGCGCCATCGCCTGGAGCAGCGCCGTCGTGTGGGTACAGCCGCGCGGTCCGCCGAACAACTCGCGCACGCGGTGCGTGAAGCCGCGGGCGATCGACAGCCCGACCAGGTGCTGGTAGTGCGTCACGATCACCGGGCACTCCTCGTTCGGATGCGACTCGAACGCGACGCCGGCGGCGACGATCTGCATCGCCGGATACTCGACCTCGATGTCGACCTGCATGTGGTGCACGGTCAGCGGGTCGGGATCGATGTCGAGGTAGAGGCCGGGCGGCTTCTGGTCGCGCACCGCGCCGCGGATCAGCACGAGGTCGTCGCGCTTGCGATAGGCCCGGACGCGGTACTCGCGGTCGTGTAGGACCTCCAACGGGTCGCCAGCAGCGTCGACCGGGTCGGGCCGCAGGATCGTCGAGTCGTCGAAAAGCGAACTCATCGGCAGTGCTCCGGATCGGTCATCGCGGCGACCGTACTCGGAGCATCCCCGGCGACGACGGGCCGGGGGTCAGTGGGCGACGATGCGGGGCAGGCGGCCGGCCTCGGCGATCCGGCTCCGGACCAGCTCGAGCGACGGCAGCTGCCGGGACCAGCCTCGTGGCCGTCGTGACGGTCGGGCCGGCCAGAGTGATGCGACCGGTACCGACACCCCCCGGTCCGTGCCCGCACACCCGGCGCGATGACGCCACTCGATGCCAGACTCCTCCGATGCGTGCCGCGGTCGTCACCGCTCATCCGAGCGAGGACAGCTTCTGTCGCGAGTTGGCCGAGCGTGCGGCCTCGGGCCTGCGCGCCGCCGGGCACGAGGTCGACGTGCTCGATCTGTACCGCGCCGGCTTCCGGCCGGCGATGAGCGCCGACGAGCGCCGGTCGTACCACGGCGACCGGCCGGTCCTCGATCCGCTGGTCGCCGAGCACGCTGCGGTCGTGCGGCGCAGCGAACTGCTCGTGTTCGTCTACCCGACGTGGTGGGGAGGCCTGCCGGCGATGCTGAAGGGCTGGCTCGAGCGGGTGATGGTGCCCGGCGTGGCCTTCGGGCTCGACCAACGCACCGGCAAGGTCCGGCCGGGGCTCGGCCACGTGCGGCGGATCGTCGGGGTCTCCACGTACGGCTCGCCACGCTCGTACGTCCGCGCGGTCAACGACAACGGGCGGCGGATCCTGACCAGAGCGCTTCGGCTGTCGTGCGGCGCCCGCACCCGCACGACGTGGCTCGGGCTCTACGCGGTCGACACCTCGACCGAACTGCAGCGACACGAGTTCGCTGCTGCGGTCGAGCGCCGCCTGGCGGAGCTCCGATGACCCGCGCCCTCGTCGTCCACTGCCATCCGTGCGCCGAGTCGTTCGTCGACGCGGTCTGCGCCAGGGTGCTCGTCGGGCTGCGGCGAGGCAGCGCCGAGGTGCGCGTCAACGACCTGTACGCGGATGGCTTCGACCCCGTCTTCACCGAGCGCGAGTGGGCACACCATCTCGATCCCGGACCCGATCCAACGGTCCGGCAGTACACCGACGACCTCGCCTGGGCCGAGGTGCTCGTGCTCGTCTACCCGACGTGGTGGTCCGGCCAGCCGGCGATGCTCAAGGGGTGGATCGACCGGGTCTGGGTCAGCGGGGTGGCCTGGGACCTCCCCGAGGGGGCGAACCGGCTGCGACCCGGACTGCGCGGGCTGCGGCGCATCGTGGCGGTCACGACCCACGGCTCGTCGAAGCTGGTCAACGCACTCGAAGGCGAAGCGGGCAAGCGGACCGTGACACGCGGCCTACGGCTGATGTGCCATCCGCGCACGCGGACGACGTGGCTCGCGTTCTACGGGACCGACACGAGCACCGACGACGAGCGCCGGGCGTTCCTCGATCGGGTCGAGCGCCGGCTTGCTCGGCTGGCCCGCTGATCAGCGCGAGGCGATCGCCACCGCGACCTCGGCCGCGACGGCGGCGTTGTGCTCGGCGAGCGCGAGGTTGGCGGGCACCGCTCGACCGTCGGTCGCGTCGGCGATCCGGGCGAGCACGAACGGCGTGATCGCCGCTCCGGTGATCCCCGACCGAGCACAATCGTCGAGGGCCGCCGCGAGCACCTCGTCGAGCTCGCCCGCGTCGAGCTCGGCCTTCTCCGGGATCGGCACGGTCAGCAACATCCCCGCGGCCGGCCGGCTCAGGCTGCCGAACACCGCCGCCACCTCGTCGGATGTCTCGACCCGGTGCGGGACGGGCAGGCCGGACGAGCGGCTGTAGAACGCCGGGAACCAGTCGTGGCGCCACCCGAGCACGGGCACGCCGAGCGCCTCGAGGTGTTCGAGCGTGCGCGGCAGGTCGAGGAACGCCTTGGCCCCGGCGGAGACCGCGACGATCCGGTGGTTGGCGAGCGCACCGAGGTCGGCCGAGACGTCGCCGGTCAGCTCGGCGCCGCGGTGCACCCCGCCCAGGCCTCCGGTGGCGAACACCGAGACGCCGGCTGCAGCGGCGACCGCCACCGACGCCGACACCGTCGTCGCCCCGAACCGCCACCGTTGGGCGACCGCAACGCCGAGGTCGCGTTCGGCGGTCTTGCGCGCGATCCCGAGGATCCGCTCGTGCTCCGCGGGGTCGAGGCCGACCCGGATCACCCCGTCGAGCACCGCGGTCACGGCGGGCACGGCGCCACGGGACCTGATCGCTGCCAGGCACCGGTCGAGGGCCTCGGCATTGGCCGGGGAGGGCAGTCCGAGGTTGGAAAAGATCGTCGATTCGAGCGCGACCACCGCCCGGCCCGAGGCCAGGGCGTCGGCCACCTCGTCGGCGCACGTCGTCTGCATCACCGCGCCAGTCTGGCCGACGAGCGGCACGTGCAGCGACGATCAGCCGACGACGCCGACGTACCAGCCGTCCTGGTTGCCGTCGCTGATCACGCCAGGGGCATCCTCGATCGTCAGGGCGAGCGCCGAGACCTCGCTCTCGACCGTGAACGTCTCGATCTCCGGGTTCGGCCCGAAGATCCCGAGGGAGATCGCGTCGCCCTCGACGACCACGCCCCAGAGCTGGTACGTCTTGTCGGCGGGCAGCGGCGGGAGCATGGTCGCGTCGATGAACCCCCGGCCGTCCTGGTCGATGACCGCCGAAGCGACGGCGGCCTGGCCCTCGGCGGTCAGCGTCGCCAGCTTCGAGTCGCGATCGCTGCGCGCCTCGGCGAGCGCGGCGACGATCGGGTCCGACGGCGTATCACGGCGGTCGGCGATGTTGACCGCGACGACCGCGATGACCGCGGCTGCCGCCGCCGAGGCGACCCACGGAGCAATCGCTGCGAACCGCCGACGGCGCGGGCGGTCGTCGAGCGACAGCACCTTGGCCAGTTCGGGTCCGGGAGCCGGCGGGGGTTCGTCGAGCTCCTGCTCGATGCGCGACCAGACGTCGACCGGCGCGGCCATCCCGGTGTAGGCCAGCATCGTGGCGACCTCGCGATGCTCCTGCACTTCGGCCAACGCCTTCGGGTTGATCGCCAGGTAGTCCTCGACCCGCAGCCGCTCGTCGGGGTCGAGCGCGTCGAGGGCGAACGCCCCGAGGAGCTCGTCGAGCTCGTAGATGTCGCGGGAGGAATCCATGAATTCACTCATCCGTCGCCTCCGGTCGTGATGCCGGCCTCGGCCAGCTCGTGGCGCAACCGCTTGAGCCCGGAGCGGATCCGGCTCTTGACCGTCCCTTCCGGCTGGCCCAACTCATCGGCCGCCTCCTTGTAGGTCAACCCCCCGAAGTAGGCCAATTCGATCGCTGCGCGCTCGTCGGGCGGCAGCGCCTCGATCGCCTCGCGCACGTGCCCGGCGAGCGCCATGTCCCAGACCTCGCGGGCGAGGTCGTACCCACCCTCGGCCTGCGCCAGCGACTCGCGCTCCTCGCGCTTGCGGCGGGCGGTGTCGGAACGGATCAGGTCGACCGCCCGCCCGTGGGTGTGGGCGAGCAGGAAGCTGCGCAAGGTCCCTCGGTCGGGGTCGTAGCGGTCTGGCTCGTTCCAGAGCCGGACGAACACCTCCTGGACGATCTCCTCGGCTCGGGCGGTGTCGCTCAGGAGACGTTTGGCGAGGCCGAACACGGCCCCGGCATGGCGGCGGTATGCCTCGGCGAGCGCGGACTGCTGGTACCGGCCGATCGACACGACGAGGGTCGCGTCGGAGGCGTCGGCATAGTCCTGTCGCACATCATCTCTACGTTCCAACGGACCCTCCCGGATGACCCGTTCGTCGAGAAACTTCGTCGGACCGGGTGGTGGTGAACCGCGTCACGGTCTCGACGTGGGGCGTCTGCGGGTACAGATCGATCACCTCGACGCCGGCGACACGATACCCGTGACCGCCGAGCAGCGCTGCATCCCTGGCGAGCGACACGGGGTCGCAGCTCACCAGCACGAGCGGTGCAGGGAAGAGGGTGGCGAGCGCCTCGACGCCCGGCTTGCCCAGGCCGGGCCGGGCCGGATCGGCGACCGCCACGTCGACCGGCACGTCGACCGACAGCGGCCCCTGACGCCAACCGCTCACCTCGCCACGGACGACCGTCGCCTCCCGGCCGGCGAGGTTGTGCTCGGCGTCGAAGGCGGCCGACCGGGACGACTCGATCACGGTGACGTGGCCGACCTCGGCCATCGCCGTCGCCGCGAACAACCCCACGCCGCCGTACGCATCGAGTGCGTGACCGGCTCCATCGAGCTCGGGAGCCGCCCGCCGGACCGCGTCGACGAGGAGCTCGGCGGCCTGTCGGCCGGACTGGAAGAACGACGCGGCCGACACCCGGAGGTCGCGCCCGGCGACCGTCTCGACCAGGAACGCCCGATCACCGATGTGCACGTCTGGGGGCAGCCCCTCGACCTGCCCGGCGCCGCGCCGGTTCCAGCGAGCCGTCCTGGCGCCGGTCGCCACCGAGGTGCGCAGCGTCAGCTCGACGCCAGGTGCGACCCTGACCTCCCGGAGCATGGCGGAGAGCGCCGGGTGTGCGACGGCGCAGTCGTCGACCGGCACGACCGTGTCGCTGCCCAGCTCGCGGAACCCGAGGCCTCCGTCCACCCCGACCACCCTGATCGTCGTGCGGTATCCGGTCGGCTCGACCGCTGCGCCCGCCACGACCACGTCGTCGACGAGCGCCGGGTCGAGCCGCCCGATGCGCCGGAGCGACTCCCGCACGATCTCGACCTTCGCCGCGAACTGAGCGGCCGGATCGAGATGCATCCACCCGCACCCGCCACAGCCGGCCCGCCGGTGAGCGCACGGCGGGAGGCGACGGTCGGCCGACGGTTCGAGCACCTCGGCGACCGCTCCCCTGGCGAAGTCCTTCTTGGCCGAGATCACCTCGACACGCACGAGCTCGCCTGGGAGCGCGCCCCGGACGAACACGACGCGCCCGTCGGCGTCGCGAGCCATCGCGTCGCCGCCCGCGACGAGGCGATCGGGGCGCACGGTCAGCGACATCGGGCCGGACCTCCTGGCGCGACAGCGGGGCGCAGCGAGCGAGTCATCGCGACAGCGTACGGGTGCGACAATCAGGAGATGGGAAACGACGAACAGGAGTGGTACTGGGACCTGCGGCGCCAGCGGGTGGTCAGCGCCGACGAGCGCGGGCCGGGCGACGACACGCTCGGACCCTACGCCTCGCGTTTCGAGGCCGAACACTGGCGCGATCGCGTCGCCGAACGGAACCAGGTCTGGGACGACGCCGACGAGGCGTGGGAGCGCGGTGAGCACAGCTCGGGGAACGAGCCCGGCTAGGTTCCCGGTGCGATGACCCGACCGATCCTGATCGCCCCATCGGTGCTGCCCGCCGACTTCTCACGACTCGGCGAGGAGGTCGCCGCCCTCGAGGCGGCCGGCGTCGATCTCATCCAGTGGGACGTGATGGACGGGCAGTTCGTCCCCAACCTGACGTTCGGACCCGACGTGATCGCATCGGCGCGGCCGCACGCGACCGTCCCGTTCGAGGCGCACCTCATGGTGCTGACCCCGGACGCGATGGCCCAGGCGTACATCGATGCCGGCTGCTCGCGCCTGATCGTCCACGCCGAGGCGTGCCAGCACCTCCACCGCACACTCGGCAACATCAACGAGCTCGGCGCGGCCGCGGCGGTGGCGCTCAACCCGGCCACGCCGGCCGGCGCGATCGCCCACGTCCTCGACCTGGTCGATCTGGTGCTCGTGATGACGGTCAACCCCGGGTTCGGCGGCCAGGCCTACCTCCCGACGATGGAGCCCAAGATCGCCGAGGTCGCCCGGATGCTCGAAGCGGCGGGGCGGGCCGACGACGTGCACATCGAGGTCGACGGCGGGATCGGGCCGGCCACGATCGCCGGCGCCGCCGCGGCGGGCGCCAACGTGCTGATCGCCGGCAGCGCGCTCTACCGCGACCCGCTCGGCCTGGAGCACGCGGTCGGCGACCTTCGGACCCGGGCCGGCGCAGCCGCCACCTCCGCCGGCTGAGCGCTCAGCGCGCCGGGCGCATCATGCCCCACATGTGGGGGCCGCCCGGGACGTCCCATTCCGAGCGCAGTTCGAACCCGTGCCGGAGGTAGTAGGCGACGTTGCCGACCGTCTCGGTCTCGAGGTAGCACGGAAGCCCCTCGGCATCGAGGCGCTCGAACCGCTCTGCCAGCAGCGCCGCGCCGAGGCCCTGGCGCTGCCAGTCCGGGTGGGTCGCCAGCATCTGGAGGTACCAGTGGGGCTCGCCCGGCGTGTGTTCGGCCAGCACGGAGCCGATCGCCCGGAAGCGCTCGACGCGCGTGGGGAGCAGGGGCGACCGGAGGATCGATCTCGACGGCGGTGTCCGGTCGGTCGGGGGGCACCCAGACCGCCAACGCGACCGCGTCGTCCGTGCACGCGATCTCGGCGTTGACACGCCAATTGGCCATCGCCCCGCGGATGATCTCGCCACCGGGCGTGAAGTACTCGTCGTCGTCGGGCACGAGCCACCGCATCACGGGGTCGCCGGCGAACGCCCGCATCGCGGTCACGCAGAGCCGCCGCAGGTCGGCGTCGGTCGCGCGACGGATCCGCACGCGCCGACCGTACCGGACGGCGGGCGCACCCGGTGGTACAACGTCGCCGTGGCCGGACGCGGGATCGAGATCGTGGAGACGGTCCCGGCCCGCGCTGCCCTGGCCGGCAACCCCAGCGACGGGTACGGCGGCGCCGTGCTCGCGGTTCCGGTCCCGGCGGTCTCGGCGCGGGTCGTGCTGCGCCCCACCGAGCACTTCGACATCGACGGTCACCGGTTCGAGTCGCTCGCCGCTGCGCGGGCGGCACGCGACGACCGGACCCTGCCCGGGCTGGCCGTCCTCGCCCTCGCGGCGGTCGATGCATACGCCCTCCACCTCGGGCCACCCCCGCCCTCCTCGGTCCGCGTCTCGACGACGATCCCGGCGATGGTCGGGCTGGCAGGCTCGAGCGCGGTCGTGATCGGCGTGCTGCGGGTGCTCGCCCGATCGGACGGGCGGACCCCGACGCCGGACGAGCTGGCCGCGATCGCGCTCGCCGCCGAGGTCGACGGGGTGGGGATCGCCGCCGGGCCGCAGGACCGGCTCGTGCAGTGCCACGGCCGGCCGATGCACATGGAGTTCGGCGGCGGACCCCACGAACCGGTCGAACCGGGCCGGCCCCTCCGACTGGTCGTCGCCTACCGGGCTGCTGCCGCAGCGGCGAGCGGCGCCACGCACGGACCGCTCCGCATTCGCTGGGAGCGCGGCGACCGGAGCGTCCGAGCGGCGATGGCCGCGCTCGCCGAGGAGGCCCGGCTGGCGACGGCCGCACTGCGCGCCGGCGATGCCCGGCGGCTCGGTGCGTCGATGGATCGGTCGTTCGAGCTCCGGCGCAGCATCGTCCCGCTCGATCCGACCCACGTCGAGATGATCGACGTCGCGCGGGCGCAAGGGGCGGCGGCCAACTTCGCGGGATCGGGCGGATCGATCACGGTGCTCGGTTCGACGACCGCCGTGCTGGCGGCGGCCCGTGCGGCGCTGGCCGCCATCGGCTGCCGGTCGATCGACGTCGTGTTGGGCTGAACCGCCAGCTCCCGGGATCGGGGCGGTTGTCACACCGGTTCCCTACGATCGAACCGTGCCCCTCGCCGCGATGTCGACCCGACCCGATCGGGTGATCGACGCGCTGGCGAGCACCATCCGCGAGATGAGGGGCGACGACCGGCTCGGGCGGGTCGTCGTCGCCGTCCCGAGCAACACGTGCGGCGTGATGACCCGCCGCGCGCTGGGCCGGGCAGGCGGGGTCGTCGCTGTCGACATGGTCACGCTGAACCGGCTGGCCGAGCTGATCGCCGGCCCGGCACTCGCCGCGGCCGACCGGGTGCCGATGTCGACCCCGGTGGTCGATCTCGCCGTCGCCGACGTGCTGGCGAGCACACCGGGCTCGTTCGCCGCCGTCGCGTCACATCCCTCCACCGTCGTCGCCCTGCGCGACCTCCACCGCGAGCTGCGGGTCGCCGGCGACGACGCGGCGGCCGCGCTCGGCGCGAGCTCGCGACGTGGGCGCGAAGCGGTCCGCGTGAGCCGCGCGGTCACGCGCCGGCTCGAGGCCCGCTGGTACGACGACGCGGACCTCTACCACCACGCGATCGAAGCGGTCCGCGCCTCCGGCTCACCCGGCCTCGAGCGGCTCGTGCTCCATCTCCCCGACGACCTCCGCGGGCTGCCGCTGACGTTCGTGCGCGAGCTCGGCCGGCGGGCCGACGTCCGGGTGGTGACGTCCCGCGTCGGCCACCCGACGGCCGATGCGGACTCGGCCGCCACCCTCCGGGCGCTGGGGATCGACCCGCCGCCGCCCGAGCCGGCCGTCCCCGGAGCGCCGCTGCGCATCGTGTCGACCACCGACGCCGACGACGAGGTGCGGATCGCGGCCCGCCTGATCCTCGATGCCGCCCGGGCCGGGACGCCCTTCGAGCGCATGGCGATCCTCTGGCCGGTCGAGCGACCGTACGCCCGGCTGGTCGAGCACCACCTGGCGACCGCGGCGATCCCGTGGAACGGGCGCCCGGGCACCGCACTGCGCGAACGGCTGGCGCCGCGGGTCCTGCTCGACCTGCTCGACGTCGACCGGCGCGGACTGCGGCGCCGCGACCTGTTCGCGATGCTCGCCGACCTGCCGGCGCGGGCCGCTGACGGCAGCTACTTGCCCACCGCCACGTGGGAGCGCGTCAGCCGCGAGGCCGGCGTCGCCCGCGACGACGACTGGCAGCGCCGCCTCGGCGCACTCGCCGGGAGCGACACCTGGGGGGCGGCGGCCACCGGACTGGCGGAGTTCGTCACCGGGCTGCGTCACGACCTCGGGCATCCGGCGGCCACCGCGCGCTGGTGGGACTGGGCCGTCTGGTGCACCGAGCAACTCGACCGCTGGGTCGGGCGCCTGACCCTCGAACGGCTCGACGAACCGGAGTACCGCGCCTGGGAGGCATTGACCCGGGCACTCGATCGGCTGCGCCACCTCGATCCGGTCGGACCGCCGGTCACACGCCACCGGTTCCGGACCACCCTCGAGGCCGAGCTCGACGACATGCCAGCGCGCGAGGGACGGGTCGGCGACGGCGTCACGGTCGGCGCGCTGGCCGGGGCGGCCGGGCTCGACATCGACGTGGCCGTCGTGCTCGGCGGGGTCGAAGGCACGCTCCCCCCGAACCCGCGAGCGATCCGCTGCTGTCCGACGCCGACCGTGTCGCGGCCGGCCTGCCGACGGCGGATGCGGGCGCCGATCGCCTGCTCCGCAACCTGCTCGGTCTGCGGGCGCGCGCCGACGTCGCGGTGACGATGCCGCGCGGCGACCTGCGGGCGACCAGCCACAACCGGCCCTCCCGGTGGCTCGCGGGCACGGCCGGCAATCAAGCGACGCACGTCGTCGCGTCCCATACCGCCGGGCTCGCCGCCACCGAATTCCCGGCGTCACCGGTCGAGCACCGCCTGAGGGCGCGGCTGGGGCACGTGATGGCCGGCTCCCCGGTCGACACGGCGCCGGGAGCGGAGGGCGACAGCGCCCTACAGCGCGGCGTCGCGCTGCGCCGCGCCCGCGGGTCCGATCTGTTGACCGTCTACGACGGCGACCTCAGCCGCGCCGGAGTCCCCCGACTCGATCACGCGGTCTCACCGAGCCGGCTCGAGACGTGGGCGTCGTGCCCGCACGCCTACTTCGTTCGCTACCTGCTCGACGTCAAGCCGGTCGACGAGCCCGACGACGAGCTCAGCATCACCGCGCTCGACCGCGGCAGCGCGACCCACGACGCGCTCGACCGGTTCCATCGGGCGGTCATCGACGGCGCACTCCCGCAGCCGTCGAGCACCGGCTGGTCCGACGAGCACCGGCTCGCACTCGGGCGGTTCTTCGACGCCGTGAGCGACGAGACCGAGCGACGCGGCCGGACCGGCCGCCCCGCGTACTGGGCCGTCGAGCGCGAGCGCATGCGAGCCGACCTGCTCGCCTGGCTCGACCACGACAGCGCCCACGTCGCCGAGCGGGGAGCCGGCGTCGTGGCATCGGAGCACCGCTTCGACGCCGACGCGGAGGTGGCGATCCCCCTGCCCGACGGCCGGAGGGTGCAACTCCTCGGCTCGATCGACCGCGTCGACCGCTGCGCCGACGGGATGCTGGTCGTCACCGACCACAAGACCGGTGGCGCCCGCCGTTACCGGGGCCTGACCGCCGACGACCCGACGCTGGGCGGGACCGTGTTCCAGCTCCCCGCCTACGCGGCCGCCGCCCGGGCGCTGAGCGGTACACCCGATGCGGTCGTGTACGCCGAGTACGGCCTGTTCGCCAAGGCCGGCTACGAACGCCTCGGCTACACGGTCACCCCCGGGGTCTGGGCGGGAGTCCAACGCGACCTCGCGCACGTCGTCGACGGCATCGAGGCCGGGTTCTTCCCGGCCCGGCCCGAGCCGCCCGGGTGGCGCCTGTTCGTGTCGTGTGAGTACTGCGAACCCGACCATCTGGGCACGGCCGAGCGATGGGCCGACTGGGAGCGCAAGCGCCACGATCCCCGCCTTGCCCCGTGGTTCGGCCCGGCGGATGACGCCGCGCCGGTGAATGGGCCGGCGATGGGGCCGGTGAACGGGCAGTGATCACCCAACTCGACCTGTTCGACGACGGCGCCGCGTCCGATCCGCACGCCCCGCCCGACCAGCCGGCGCGGACGCGGATCGGCGACGACCTCGAAGCGACCCTGTTCGTCGAGGCGGGCGCCGGTGCCGGCAAGACCAGCTCGCTCGTCGACCGCATCGTCAACCTGGTCACGAGCGGTGTCCCGATCACCGGCGTCGCGGCGATCACGTTCACCGAGAAGGCGGCCGCCGAGCTGCGGGCGCGCGTCCGCGAGCGCCTCGAGGCGTCGGCCGGCGATCGGGCGTCGGCCGCACTCGACCGCCTCGACCACGCGCCGATCGGCACGTTGCACGCGTTCGCCCGCCGAGTGCTGTTCGAGTTCCCGATCGAGGCCGGGCTGCCGCCGGCGTTCTCGGTCCTCGACGAGCTCGAGAGCGGCCTGCAGTTCGAGGAGCAGTGGGACGATCTGCTCGACCGCCTGCTCGACGATCCCGCCCCGGGAGCTGGGTTGGTCGACGGTGGCCGGGGCCTGGTCGAGCTGTGCGAGTTCGACGGCTTCGGCATCGGCACCGGCGTCCGGCGGATGGCCGACGACTTCCGGGCCAACTGGGATCTGGTCGAGGAACGGGTCGACCTCGCCGATCCCGGCCCGCTCGTGCTCGACCTCGACGAGCTCGCCCGCCGGGCCGAGCACGTCGCCGCGGTCCCGGTCCCTGACGACGACTCGCAGGCCGCGCTGACCGTCGAGATCGGCCGGCTCGGCGCGCTCGCCCGCGAGGCCACCCACATGCGGGACCGGCTCGAGGTGCTCCAGCTGGCATCCGAGCGGTACGCCCGGTTCGCCGAGCGCGAGGTGCGCACCGGGAGCAAAGCGAAGTGGAAGCACCACGGCGGCGAGGACGCGCTCGTCGCCTTGCGCGCCGCGGAGGGTGACCTCGCCCGCCACGTCGCCGAACTCCACGAGCAGGTCCGCCATCACCGCCGGTTGGTGCTCGGGGCGATCCTCGGGCGGTTCGTCATCGACGCCGCGGTCGACCGGGCCGCAGCCGGGCGCCTCGAGTTCCACGACCTGCTCGTGCTCGCGCGGCGCTTGTTGGCGACGCGCGCCGACATCCGTTCGGTGCTGCACGACCGGTACCAACGGGTGCTCCTCGACGAGTTCCAGGACACGGATCCGATCCAGCTCGAGATCGCCGTCCGCCTCGTGTCGCCTCCCGACGCGGTCGAGCAGGACGGCAACTGGCGCGAGCTGGTGCCGGCACCCGGACGCCTGTTCATCGTCGGCGATCCCAAGCAGTCGATCTACCGGTTCCGCCGGGCCGACATCGCGCAGTACCTGCGGGCGGCCGATCAGGTCGGAGCCGACCTGGTCCGGCTCTCGGCCAACTTCCGCTCGAGTCGTGCGGTGATCGACTTCGCCAACGACGTGTTCGGTCGGCTGATCGAGTTCGCCGAGGACGCCCAGCCCGCGTTCCAGCCACTCGACGCCTGCCGCGACCGGCGCTTCCTCGACCATGGCTCGGTGACGGTGCTCGGCGGCGAGATGCACGATGACCTCGGACGGGGACGGGGCGGCGGCGACGGCGAGCGCGGCGCAGCCGACGAGCTGCGCTTCCGCGAGGCGCGCGACGTCGTGGGGGCCATCGGCGCAGCGCTCGCCGACGGCTGGCCGGTGCGCGATGGTGAGCTCCTACGGCCGTGTCGCCCCGGCGACATCTGCGTCCTGCTCCCGACGCGCCTCTCGCTGCCCGTGCTCGAAGGAGCGCTCCGGTCGGCGGAGGTCCCCTACCGAGCCGAGAACGCGTCAGCGGTCTATGCGAACACCGAGATTCGTGACCTGCTGATGGCGCTGCGGGCCGCCGACGATCCGACCGACGAGCTCGCGCTGGTCGCCGCGCTGCGCAGCCCGCTCTACGGATGCAGCGACACCGAGCTGTACGAGTGGCGCCGTGCGGGCGGCACGTGGGGGCTGTGGGCCGACCCTCCCACCGGGTTCGCCGGCCACCCGGTGGCCGATGCGCTGGCCCATGTCCGCTCGGTGGCGACCCGCATCGGCTGGGTGCTGCCGGCAGACCTGCTCGCCGCGGTCGTCGACGAGCGCCGCGTCCTCGACCTGGCGCTCGACGGGCCGGACGCGCGCGACATCTGGCGCCGGGTCCGCTACGTGATCGATCAGGCCCGCGCCTGGGCCGACGCCGGCGGGCACGGCGTCCGCCGGTACCTCGCCTGGGCTCGGCTGCAGGCCGCCGAACACCGGGTGTCCGACACGATCCTCCCCGAGCACGACCACGACGCCGTGCGGATCATGACGATCCACGCGGCGAAGGGCCTGGAGTTCCCGATCACGATTGTCGCCGGGTTGACGACCCAACCCCGGCGCGCGCAGACCGCCGGTGTCGTCTGGGCGCGCGATTCGTGGATGCTCGCCGGCAAGGGCGACGATGGCGGCTTCTCCACCCAGCGCCCGCTCGACGAGCAGATGGGCGACGCCGAACGCCGCCGACTGCTGTACGTCGCCTGCACGCGGGCGGTCGAGCACCTCGTCGTCTCGCTACATCGCGCCCGGCCGACCCAGGCCAACGCCGAGTACGCCGACTGGGGCCGGCTGACCTCCGCCGAGCTCCTCTGGGCAGCAGGGGCGGCGGGGCCGACCTCCCGGGCGGTCAGCCGCACGTTCGAACCGCGTCCGGTGGCCGGGCGGGCCGCGGTGACGTTGACCCTCGACTGGTCGGACCCGATCGAGTGGGAGCGCGAACGGGCGCGGGCGCTGGCCGTCGCCTCCCGGCGGACCGGCGTCGCCGCCACCCGGCTCGCCGACGACCTGCGGGTGGTGAGCCCGATCGAGGCCACCGACGACCCGGGGCTCGACAAGCACCCGGTCAACGTCGACCTTCCGGCTTGGCAGCGGGGTCGCTATGGCACGGCGGTCGGACGGGCGGTGCACGGCACGCTGCAGTTCTGCGACCTCGCCGACGGCCACGACATCGACACCCTCGCCCGTGCCCAGTGCGCGGCCGAGGGGGTGATCGGCCTCGACCGGCGCGTCGCCGCGCTCGCTCGCTCGGCGATCGCTGCGCCGATCGTGCAAGCGGTCGCCGCCGGGCTCCCCCACTGGCGGGAGCTGTTCGTCGCCGCGCCGATCGGCAGCCGGATCGTCGAAGGCTACGTCGATCTGCTCGTGCGCACGGGCGACGGTCTCGTCATCGTCGACTACAAGACCGATCGGTGGTCCGGCCCGGCGCAGGCGAGCGATCGGATCGCCCGCTACCGCATCCAGCTCGCAGCGTACGCGGCCGCGCTCGAGGTCGCGCTCGGCGAGGCCGTCGTCGGCGGCGTGCTGATCCACTGCCGCGCCGACGCCGACGCCGAGCAGCTCGCGGTCCCCGGCTGGGGCGAGGCGGTGGCCGAGGTGCGGGCGATGGTCACCTGACCATCGCGAAGCACTAGGACTGGTGGGCGCGGCTCGCCGTCGAGCCCTGCTTCCCCCGATGGCCGCGGACCCGGATCGCCCGGTGGTCCGGCGCGGGCGTGACCGCCGCCCTCCCGAGCTGGAACACCCCGAGCATCGCCCACCGCCAGGCGATGCGCAGCACGACGAGGGCGAGCAGGGCGGCAAAGGCGATCGCCGCCGGGATCCCGATCGTCGCCAGAAGGGTCCGCTTGTCTTGCAGAAGCGGGCTCAACACGCCGGAATCGACGCTGGTCCCGTCGACGTGGAGCGTGCGGACCCCGCTCTCCACCGTGATGCAGTCGACCGAGGTGTCGTCGAGGCCGATGACGTCATTGCCACCGAACAGCGGCTCGGGCGGCCGGACGGCCGAGGCGAGGACGCCGATCGAGGGGTCGACGGCCGCACCGACCAGGTACTGCGCGCCGATGTCGAGGTACTGGGCGTCGGACCCGTAGCGCACGTCGATCAGGCCGTCGATCGCCCACGGCGACGCCGACCGCGCCCGCAGCTGATCGATCCGGAACCGCACCGTGCGATAGTCCTTGTCGACGACGGTCCCGACGAACGCGACGTCGGCGCGGACGACCGGAGGGCATTCCGGCGGGACCACGATCAGCGGGGCCGGGCCGTCGTCGACGACGGTGTCGGCCGGCGGGGCGGCGGCTGCGACCGCGCCGAGCGTCAGCCAGATCAGGCCGGCGATCACCACGCCACGGGTTGCGGACCGAGCCACGCGGTCAGGCCACCTCGCGCGTCGTCGATGCCCGAATCATCGTGTCAGGCTAACCAGCGATCGGGCTCCGGCGAGGGCAGCCCGCGGCGAAGCGGGTGCGACGGTCGCGTGTTCAGCGGCCCCGGAACTCGGGCTCCCGCCGGCCCAGCCAGGCGGTGATCGCCTCGGCGGTGTCGGCGGTCGAGAAGTTGATCGTCTGGGACAGCCCCTCGTCGTCGAGCGCCTCCTCGAGGGTGACCCCGGAGGAGTTGTTGAGCAGCCGCTTGGTCATCGCCAGCGCGATCGGCGGCCCGGCGGCGAGGCGGCGCGCCCAGCCGTCGACGAACGAGTCGAGCTCGTCGTCGGGCAGTACCCGGTTGACCAGGCCGATCTCGGCGGCCTCGGCGGCGTCGATGATGTCGCCGAACAGGGCGAGCTCCTTGGCTCGATGCAGCCCGACCCGGCGGGGCAGGACCCACGAGCCACCGAAGTCGATGCTCAGCCCCCGGCGGGCGAAGATCTCCGAGAACCGGGCGGTGTCCCCGGCGACCACCAGGTCGCAGATCAGCGCCAGGTTGAGCCCCGCGCCGACCGCAACGCCGCGCACCTTGGCGACCGTCGGCTGCGGGAGCCGATAGAGCGCGAGGCACACGTCGCCGACATGGCGCATCATGGCGAGTTGATGCGGGCGCGGCCCGTCGTCGTCGCCCGAGAGGTCGGCACCGGCGCAGAAATCGCCGCCGGCCCCGGTGATCACGACCGCCCGATCGTCGGCGTTGCCGGCGATCGCCCGGAACTCGGCGAGCAGCTCGTCCCACATCGCCTGATCGATCGCGTTCTTCCGGTGCGGGCGGCGGAGGGTGATCGTGACGATCCCATCGGCTCGCTCGACGGTGATCGACTGCAGTTCGCGGGTGTCGGTCGCCATCGAGCCGACGATACTGATGCCGATGGGATACAACCCGTACCGGAAATACCGGGCCACCACGGGCGACGTCGTGCTCGTCGTCGCCGCGCTCGTCGCCGCCTTCGGTGTCGTCGCGTGGGCCCTGCTCGGCTGAGCTCGAACGAGTCGATCGACCGTGCCGGTCAGCTTGCGGCTGGTCGGCGGCGAGTGCGGCGCACTCCCGTTCAGAACGCGGCCTCGATCACGTCGAGGTGGACGCCGGTGATCGCCACCACGTCGAAGCGCAGCTCGGTCGCCGGCAGGCCGGTCGCCGCCAGCCACTCGATCGCCAGCTTGCGCAACCGGCGTTGCTTGGCCGGCCCGACGGCCGCCGCCGCCGGCCCGAATCGCTCGGAACGCCGGGCCTTGACCTCGCAGAACACGATGACGTCGCCTCGCCCGAGGACGAGATCGAGCTCGCCGGTGCGTGAGCGCCAGTTCCGGTCGAGGATCGTGTAGCCCTGCCGTTCGTAGTGGGCGGCGGCGAGCGACTCGCCCCACCGCCCGCGGGCGATCAGCGATCGGTCCGGGTCGAGCTGCGGGTCCATGTGCGTACCTCCACGTGTCGTCTGACGTGGGGCTCGCAGCCCGAGCGGGCGCCAATCGGCACCGAGTGGTCGCGCGTCGCCGCGCAACCGTTCAGAAGTCGCGCTTCTCGCGGATCTTGGCGGCCTTGCCGCGACGGTCGCGCAGGTAGTAGAGCTTGGCCCGCCGGACATCGCCGCGCTTGACGATCTCGATCTTCTGCACGGTGGGGCTGTGCAGCGGGAAGGTCCGCTCGACCCCGACGCCGTAGCTCAGCTTGCGCACGGTGTAGGTCTCCTGGAGGCCGCCTCCCTGGCGGGCGATGACGTCGCCCTGGAACACCTGGATGCGCTCTTTGCCGCCCTCGACCACCCGGACGTGGACCTTGAGCTCGTCGCCGGCCTGGAACTCGGGGATGTCGTCGCGAAGCGACTCGTTGTCGATCAGGTCGGTGGCCTTCATGGCGTCTCCGTGCGGTGCTCGGGCCGGGCGGGCTCGTGTTCGGCCCCCTCGTGCGATCTTGATCCCGACGGCGCGTCACCACGCCGGAGGGGCCGGTCAATGATAGGGGTCGGGAGGGAACTCTTCCAACAGGTCCCGCTCGGCGGGGGCAAGCCCACCCCGCCGCTCGATCAGATCGGGGCGGTCGTGGATCGTACGGTGCAGGCGCTGCGCCCGGCGCCAGCGCTCGATGCGGGCGTGGTCACCGCTGCGCAGCACGTCGGGCACCGGCCAGCCCCGGAACACCGCCGGCCGCGTGTACTGCGGTTCCTCGAGCAGCCCGTCGGCGCCGAAACTCTCGGTCACCGGGCTCGCCGCGTTGCCCATCGCGCCGTCGCGCAGCCGGGTCACCGCCTCGATCACCAGGCACGCCGCGACCTCACCGCCGCTGAGGACGACATCGCCGACGCTGAGCTCTCCGTCGACCAGGTGCCGCCGGACGCGATGGTCGACGCCCTCGTACCGTCCGCACAGCAGGCTGAACCCGTCGCCCGCTGCGAACTCCTCGGCGACCCGCTGGTCGAACCGCCGACCGCCGGGGCCGAGCAGGAAGATCGGGTGTGCGGGGTCGGCCGCCTCGACCGACTCGAAGATCGGCTGGGCGCGCATCACCATGCCGGCGCCACCGCCGAACGGTGCGTCGTCGACCGTGCGGTGGACGTCGGTCGTGTGGTCGCGAAGGTCGTGGCAGCGAAGGTCGAGCAGTCCGGACCGGCGGGCCTTGCCGAGCAGGCTCTCGTTGCAGAAGTCGTCGACGAGCTGCGGGAACAGGGCGAAGACGTCGACGCGCAGCGACGCCGGGACCATCCGCGTCACTCGCCTTCGAACAACTCGAACAGCCCGTCGGGGACGTCGACGTTGATCACCGCACCCTTGCGGGACACGACGAACGTGCTCGGCACGAGGGCGCCGCTCGCCAGCTCGAGCAGGTCGGAGGCCGGGTTGGCGACCACGGAGACGCACTCGCCGCGGTCGACGCCGTCCTGGTCGACCACACGGCTGCCGATCAGCTCGTGCACCCAGAGCGCATCGGGATCGTCGATCGGGGGGGCGCTCAGGGAGCGATTGGTGTACGCCTCGGCCGCCGCTCGGTCGCCGATGCCCTCGAACGTGACCACCCAGCGACCGTTGGCCGCTCGGCGGCTGGCGGCCACGGTCAAGCTCCGTCGCTCGGTGTAGAGGATCGATCCGGGTCGCAGCCGGTCGTCACGGTCGGAGACCAGCTGGACGAAGACATCGCCGCGCAGACCGTGCGGTCGGCGGATGTGGCCGATCTCCAGCAGGTCGGCGGGGCGGTCGGCGGCGGTGGCGTCCATCAGCGCCGGTCGAGGCTCGGCGACGTCAGTCGTCGAGGAACTCGATGTCGACCTCGACATCGTCCTTGCTCGCCGCGGCTCGGGTGACCACCCGGATGCTCGCCGCAGTGCGGCCACGTCGGCCGATGACACGACCGAGGTCGCCGGGGCCGACCCGAACGTTGAGTGCCGGGCGATGGCCTGACTCGTCGACCTCGACGGTGACCGCGTCCGGGTCGTCGACGATCGAGCGGACGATGTGGGCGAGGACGGCGACGGCGGTGGGCGCCACGACCTCGTTGTCGGTGTCGGTCACTTCGCCGCCTTGGCGGCTTCGAACTGCTCGATCGCGCCGGAGATGACCAGCAGCTTGCGCACCCGGTCGGTCGGCTGCGCTCCCTGACCCAGCCACTTCACGATCTTGTCGTTGTCGACGTTGATCAGCGAGGGGTCCTGGAGCGGGTTGTACTGCCCGAGGATCTCGATGAATCGCCCATCGCGCGGCGAGCGCGAGTCGGCCGCCACGATGCGGTACTGGGGCTGCTTGGTCTTGCCGACACGTGTGAGTCGCAGCTTCACTGCCATCTGAAATCGTTACTCCTGGTTGCGATCGAGAACGACCGAAGGCTAGCGGCACCGCGAGCGGTCCCCTCCGGGTCGATCAAGGCGCGACTCGAGCGGCACCGATCATCACGTCCCCGCAGTAGAACTCGACCCGGCCGAACGTGGAAGGTTCGGGACAGCGCAAGAAGTCGCCCGCCCGAGTCCAGGTCGGTTCCCGTCCGGGATACTCCTTGCTGGGAGAGGTCGGCGTGGCCACGAAGCGTCGGGAGTCACCGGTCGACGACAGGACGAACGACGCGGTGACACCGGGATTCGGTACCTCGACCTCGCAACCTGCGTCCACGTGGTAGCCGCCAGGAACCTGATGGTTGACGTGCTCGAAGAAATCCCGCCCCAGCGCGGTCTGATGGGGCCGATTCAGCCGGTGGCCGTGCGTCGGCCGCTGGGCTCAACGCGGCAAACCGCCGGGTAGTCCCGGAATCCCCGACAGGTCGACCGAGGCCGGGTCGAAGTCGCCGAGACCGGGCGGCAGCGCGTGGCCGCGGCCCTTCTTGCCCTTCTTCGCGCCGCCGAGCACGCCCATCTTCTTCATCATCTTCTGCATCTCGCCGAACTGCTTGACCAGCCGGTTGACGTCGCCGACCTGGGTGCCGGAACCGGCTGCGATGCGAGCCCGTCGGCTGCCGTTGATGATCGCCGGCTGGGTCCGCTCCTCGAGCGTCATCGAGCGGATGATCGCCTCGACCGGCTTGAGGTCGTCGTCGTCGATCTTGGCGCCCTTGAGCTCCTTGGGCATGCCGGGCATCATGCCCATCAGGCTCCCGAGCGATCCCATCTTCTTGATCTGCTGCATCTGTTCGAGGAAGTCGTCGAGGGTGAACTGCCCCTCGATCAGCTTCGCCGCAGCCTGCTCGGCCTGCTCGCTCTCGAACGCCTTCTCGGCCTGCTCGATCAACGTGAGCATGTCGCCCATGCCGAGAATCCGCCCGGCCATGCGGTCGGGGTGGAACTGCTCGAACTCGTTGAGCTTCTCCCCCGTCGAGGCGAACGCGATCGGCCGCCCGATGACCTCCTTGACCGACAGCGCCGCACCGCCTCGCGCGTCGCCGTCGAGCTTGGACATGATCACCCCGTCGATGCGCAGCGTCTCGTGGAACGCCTGGGCGGTCTGGACCGCGTCCTGACCGGTCATCGCGTCGATGACGAGGAACGTGTAGTGGGGGTCGACAGCCCCCGAGATCAACCGGACCTGCTCCATCATCTCGGCGTCGATCGCCAGGCGGCCGGCGGTGTCGACGATCAGTACGTCGCGACCGAGCCGCTTCGCTTCCTCGAGGCCGTCGGCGGCGGTGAGCACCGGGTCCTCCGGGTCGGAGAACACCGGCACGTCGATCTGCCCGCCCAGCGTACGGAGTTGCTCGACGGCTGCAGGCCGTTGCAGGTCGGCACCGACGAGGAGCGGTTGACGGCCCTGCGCCTTGAACCAGGCCGCGAGCTTGGCGGACGCGGTGGTCTTGCCCGAACCCTGGAGCCCGGCCATCAGCACGACCGTCGGTGGGCGCGACGCATAGGTGATCTTGAGCGTCTCGCCGCCGAGCGCTCGGGTCAGCTCGTCGTTGACCGCCTTGACGACCTGCTGGCCGGGGTCGAGCGCCTGGGATCGCGTGGCACCGATCGCGTGCTCGCGGATCCGGTTGCACACCGATCGGACGACGGTGACGTTGACGTCGGCCTCGAGCAGCGCCGTGCGGATCTCCCTCATCACCTCGTCGACGTCGGCTTCGGTGAGGCGGCCCTTGCCACGGATCTTCTTGATGATGCCTTCGAGCCGGCCGGACAGGTTGTCGAACATGCGCGTCCCAGGTTACCGGCGCGCCGTCGCCCCACCGGCCGCCGCCGCCACCCCCACTCCCCCACGCCGTGTGCGTCGCGACGGTGAGCTGGTGGGTCCCCAGGGCCACGACGCAATCGGTTCAGTGTTCGAGCAGGGCCTCGACGAACTCGTCCGGGTCGAACTCGATCAGGTCGTCGATCGTCTCGCCGATGCCGACCAGCTTGATCGGGATGCCGAGTTCGGTCTCGACGGCGAACACGATGCCACCCTTGGCGGACCCGTCGAGCTTGGTCAGCACGACACCGGTGACGTCGGTCGCCTCGCGAAACTCGCGCGCCTGGGTGAGACCGTTCTGTCCCGTCGTCGCATCGATCACCAGCAGCGTCTCGGTCACCTGGCCGGCTCCCTTCTCGGCCACGCGGCGCACCTTGCGCAGCTCATCCATCAGGTTGGTCTTGGTGTGCAGGCGACCGGCGGTGTCGGCCATGACCAGATCGATGCCGCGCGCCGCCGCCCGCTCGACGCCGTCGAAGATGACCGAGCTCGGATCGCTGCCGTCGGCACCGCGCACGATCTCCACGCCGGATCGGTCGGCCCACGTGGTGAGCTGCTCGGCCGCTGCGGCACGGAAGGTGTCGCCGGCGGCGAGCAGCACCGTTCGGCCTCCGCCCATCTGCTGGTTGGCGAGCTTGCCGATCGTCGTGGTCTTGCCCACGCCGTTGACGCCGACGAACATCCACACGTTCGGGTGCCCGGGCTCGAGCGGCTCGAAGTGCAGGTCGCGGTCGGCACCGGCGAGCCTGGACGTCATCTCGACCTGGAGCGCATCGAGGAGCGCTCCGGGCTCGGTGATCTCCTTGGCCTTCACCCGCTCGCGTAGCCCGTCGAGCAGCGCATCGGTGACCCCGACGCCGACATCGGCGCGCAGGAGCGCTTCCTCCAACTCCTCGAAGCTCTCGTCGGTGATCCCTGCCCGTCCGAGCACGCCGGCGATCGCGCCAGCAAACGTCGAGCGGGCCTTGGCGAGCCGGTCGCGCAGCGAGGCGGGCGCGACGACCTCCGGTTCGACCACCTCCGGTTCGACCACCTCCGGGCGTTCCTCGACGAGCGTGCCGCCCAGCGCTCGATCCCGGGACTCGGGGGGCGGCGCGGCGGGTGGCGCTGGACGCGCCGGCGGACGACCGGTGCCGGCCTCGCGCCGCCGATTGACCAGGATGACGCCGACCCCGAAGGCGACGACCAGCACCGCCAAGATCAGGAAGATCACTTCGAATCCCATGGGGACCAGACGCTACCGCCGCCCGATGCGGCAGGGCTGCGGACCCGGTCCACCGGGAGCCACGCCGCGACGACTCCGGGCGGGTGACGGATCGCCTGCGCCGCTGCTGGGGCGGTTCGGGAGGCGAGTGCGGGACGCCGGCGATGCCGCCGCAGGCCGGCGGTCAGCCGTGCGCCACCGCGACCGGGCGATCCGACCCGACCCGCTCGGTGACGACCTTGGACGACCCACCGGGTTGCATGCTGACCCCGAGCAGGCTGTCGCCGGCCTCCATCGTGCGCTTCTGGTGCGAGACGATGAGCAGCTGGGCGTCCTTGCGGAACTCGTTGACCAGCCCGAGGAAGCGGTGCAGGTTGACGTCGTCGAGCGCGGCCTCGACCTCGTCCATCACATAGAAGGGTGACGGCCGCGACCGGAAGACGGCGAACAGATAGGCGAGCGCGGTCAGGCTGCGCTCGCCGCCCGACAGCAACGACAGCTTCTTGACGTTCTTGCCGCTCGGCTTGGCCTCGATCTCGATCCCGGTGCGGAGCAGGTCGTCGGGTGCGGTGAGGCGCAGCGCTCCGAGCCCACCGGGGAACAGCAGGCCGAACAGCTCGGTGAAGTTCTCGCTCACGTCGGCGTAGGCCGCGGCGAACAGGCTCTGGATCTCGCCGTCGACCGCAGCGATCACCCGGGCGAGCTCGCGCCGCGTCGTGCGGACGTCGTCGAGTTGCTCTTCGAGAAAGCCGTGGCGCGCCTGGAGTTCGGTGTACTCCTCGAGGGCCAGCGGGTTGATCGGACCGAGCAATCGGAGCTCGCGCTCGAGCTCTCTCACCCGACCGGCCGGCGTGGCGCCCTCGGGAAGTTCCGGCATCGACGCCGCCTCGGCAACGGCGGGCTCGATGTCGAGCTCACGGCGCAAGGTCTCGACCGCCGACTCCAGCCGGAGCTTTGCCTCTGCCTCGTCGAGCTCGGCCTTGCGCGACCGTTCGCGAGTGACGTCGAGGGTGTGTTCCCGGTCGCTTCGCGCTCGGCGGAGGCCGTCGAGCTCTGCGGTCATCGAACGCACCTCGTCGCTCTGCCGGCGGCGCCGTCCGGCGAGGTCGGCGTGTTGCTCGTCGACGGCGCGGCGATGGCGATCGACCAGCACGGCCAGCCGGTCGACGGCGGTGATCGAACGCTCGACGGCCACCCGCTGGTCCTCGGCCGCCGCCCGGGCGTCGGCATCGGCGGCCAGCCGGCGCTCGGTCTCGTCGATGCGTCGCTCGAGGAGTTGCTGCCGTTCGTGGAGACCCGCGTTGCGGACCTCGAGGTCCTTGCGCCGGGCGGTCAGCTCCGACCCGCGGGCGTCGAGCCGGGCGCGCAGCGCGCTGCGTGCCCGAGCCTGGTCGGTCTCCGCCTGCTCGTCGGACTCGAGCGTCGGGAGGAGCGCCTCCAGCTCTCCGATCCGATCCTGGATGCGCTCGACGTTGCGCACCGAGTCGTCGATCGCCCGGCCCAGCGTCTCGAGCTCGGCGTCGATCTCTCGCCGCTCGCCCTGCGCCCGACCCAATCCTTCGGACGCGGCGGTGAACAGCGCGTCGTTGGCGTCGAGTTGCCGAGCGAGGTCGTGCTCGCGCCGGCGGGCGGCGGCGAGCAGCTCCTCGGCGCGTGCGAGGCCGTCGTCGGCGGCGGCGCGAGCCGCGGCCGCGGCCGCCGCCCGCTCGCGGGCCTGGTCGAGCGCGGCGGCGGTCGCCCCGCCGCTGGCCGCACCGATGCGCCACCCGCTGAGCCCGAACCGGTCGCCGTCGGCGGTGACGACGACCGCCTCGGGGTTCGCGATCGCCGCGTCGACCGCGGCGGCGATCCCCTCGACGTGCACCGCGTTGCCGAGCAGGGCGTCGAGCAGCGCGTCGACGCCGGCGTTGGCCGCACGGGCGTGATCGCGCACCGGCGAGCCGACCGCCGGCCTGCCCGGACGAACCGGACGGCCACCGAGTGCGATGACCGCGCCGCTGGTGTCGGACGACCGCAGGGCATCGAGCGCACGGCGACCGGCGGCGGGATCGTCGACGACCACCGCGGTCAGCGATTCGCCGAGGGCCGCTTCGACCGCCGGTTGCCAGCCGTCGTCGATCTCGATCAGGTCGAGCAACGTCCCGAGCACGCCGTCGATGCCGTCGAGCCGCTCCGCGCCGGCGCGTGCGCGCGCCTCGTCGAGCGCCAGTTGGAGCGCCTCGACCCGCGCCGCCCAGCTCGACGACTCCTCCGCCGCAGCGTTGCGCGCGGTCCGCTGCTCGTCGGCGCGGCGGATCGCGTCGGCCAACTCGCGTTCGGCGTCGGCGACCTGGGCGACGAGCGGCTCCTCGACCGCCTCGGCCCGATCGCAGTCGCCGCGCAGGCGAACCGTCTCGTCGCGGACGTGCGCGAGACGATCGCCGAGGGTCGCCCGCCGCTGCTCGGCGCGCCGCAGGTCGCCCTGGGCTCGATCGAGCGCGGCGCGTACCGACCGGAGCTCGCCACGCACTTCGGCTGCCGCCCGAGCGGCGTCGCTCGACGACGGCTCGGTGGTCAGGGTCACGCGTTCGCCGGCGAACGCCGCCTCGTCGGCGGCGAGGGCGTCGGCCTCCGGGGCGAGCGAGGTCAACTCGGCGGCGACGTCGACCAGTTCCCCGCGGAAGCGGGCCAGATCGGCTTCGAGCGAGGCGACCACGTCGGCATCGAGCAGGTGGCCGCGATCGCGTTCGAGCGAGCGGCGGCGCTCGAGCAGGAGCGCGCCGAGCCCGCGTGCGCGCTCGCGCACTCGCTCGACCCGGGCGAGGCGGTCGCCGAGATCGCTCTCGCCGCGCGCCGAGAGCTGTGCCTCGATCGCCATCGCCTCGGTGTCGAGGGTGGCCAGCTCACGCTTCAGCTCGGTCTCGGCGGTCGCCGCATCGAGCTTGGTGACCGCCAGGGCTTCGAGCCTGACCCGCAAACCGGCGATCTCGCGGCCGGCGACGAAGGTCTTGAGCGCGCCCAGCTCCTCGACGAGCGCGCCATGGCGTTCGGCCGCCTTCGCCTGCCGTTCGAGGGGCCGGAGCTGGCGGCGCACCTCGCGCAGCAGGTCCTGGACGCGCAGCAGGTTGGCCTCGGTCGCATCGAGCCGGCGCTCGGCCTTCTCCCGCCGCTTGCGGAACTTGAGCACGCCGGCCGCTTCCTCGATGATCGCCCGGCGATCCTCGGGGCGGGCGTTGAGCACCGCGTCGATCTGTCCCTGGCTGACGATGACGTGCTGCTGGCGACCGACGCCGGCGTCGGACAGCAACTCCTGCACGTCGAGCAGTCGGCACGGCACGCCGTTGATCGCGTACTCCGACTCGCCGGTGCGGAAGAGGATGCGGGTGACGGTCACCTCGCTCAGCTCGACGCCGAGCGTGCCGTCGGCGTTGTCGATCGTGATCGACACCTCCGCCCGACCGAGGGCCGGCCGAGCCGCAGTGCCGGCGAAGATGACGTCGTCCATCTTCTGGCTGCGCACCGCTTTGGGGGCCTGGGCGCCGAGCACCCAGGCGACGGCGTCGACGACGTTGGACTTCCCGGACCCGTTGGGCCCGACGACGACGGTGACGCCGGGCTCGAGGACCATCGTCGTCGACTCGGCGAACGACTTGAACCCCTTGAGGGTCAGACTCTTCAGATGCACAGCGCTCCAGAACCTACCTGCGCCGCATCGATCAGACGGCGGATCGCGTCCCGAAATTCCACAGACGTAATTTCTAGTCGATCGGCCACGCCCCGGTGGCAACCGACGCCCGGAGCACCCGCGAGCGCGGCGACGCACCGACGCACCGACCTACCGCTGGCACACGGGGCAGAAGTGCGTCGACCGTCCGCCTGACGCGATGCGCCGTACCCACCCCCGCCCGCAGGTCACGCACCGCAGCCCGGTCCGGCCGTACACCCGGTGCTCGTCCTGGTACGACCCGCCGTCGCCCATCAGGTCGACGTACTGCGCGTCGCGCAGCGTCGACCCCCCGGCCTCGATCGCGTCGGTGAGCACGCCGACGATCGACTCGTGGAGGCGGGCGGTGGCCCGGGCGTCGATCGACGCCGCCGGACGGTCCGGTCGCAGCCGTGCGGCGTGCAGGATCTCGTCGGCGTAGATGTTGCCGATCCCGGCGATCATGTGCTGATCGAGCAGCAGCGGCTTGAGGCCGCGCGACGTCGAGCCGACGATGCGCCGCAGCCGCGGCCGGTCGAACGGCTCGGCGATCGGGTCGACGCCGAGCCGCGCCAGCTCGGGGAGCTCGACGGCCGCCCGCGTCGGGTCGAACACGACGACCTCGCCGAACGTCCGCGGATCGACGAACCACAGCTCGCGCCGGTCGTCGAGCGTCAGCACGACGTGGGTGTGCGGCGGGCGTGGCGCGCCGGGATCGGCGAGCAGGACCTGGCCGCTCATCCGGAGGTGGATCATCATCGACAGCCCCGAGTCGAGCGGGTTGAGGAGGTACTTCCCCCGCCGGTCGGCCCCCTCGACGACCGTCCCGGTCAGCCCGTCGACGAGTGCCTCGCGCGACGTCCGCCGCACGACACGCTCGCGCCCGACCTCGACCGCGGTGATCCGGCGGCCGACGAGGTGTCGCTGCAGGCCGCGGCGTACGGTCTCGACCTCGGGGAGCTCGGGCAACGCGGGTCAGCCGATCGCGATGCACGCCTCGGCGGCGGCGGCCTGCTCAGCGGCCTTCTTCGACCGGCCCCGCCCCCTGCCGATCACCGAGTCGTCGATCGACACGGTGGCGACGAACCGCTTGGCGTGGTCGGGGCCGCTCGAGGTCACGTCGTACACCGGCATCGGTCGTCCGCTCCGGGCGGCCACCTCCTGGAGCTGCGTCTTGTGGTCGAGCTGGTCGAGCCGCCCGATCGATGCGGTGAGGCGCGGGCCGACCAGCCGCTCGACCATCCCGAACGTGGCCTGCGGCCCCCCGTCGAGGTAGACCGCGCCCAGCACCGCCTCGAACCCGTCGGACAGGATCGACGGTTTCGCGGCGCCACCGGCCGCAGCCTCGCCCTTGCCGAGCAGCAGGTGCGGCCCGAGGTCGATCTCGGTGGCGACCTCCGCCAGCGCGGTCGCGTTGACGACGCTCTTGCGGAGGTCGGTCAGCGAGCCCTCGGGCAGGTCGCCGAACCGGCGATAGGCGATATCGGCGACGATCCACCCGAGCACCGCATCGCCGAGGAACTCGAGGCGCTCGTTGCTCTCGGCGCCGGGGGTCTCCGCACACCACGACCGGTGGGCCATCGCCCGTCGCAGGAGTTCGACGTCCGCGAACCGGTGCCCGACGCGAGCGGCCAGCGCGGCGAGACCGTCGTCGTGGACACCCGCCACCGTGGTCACGGGGGCGCGGTCAGTCCTTCGACGTGCGCTCGTACACGTAGTCGACGGCGTCGCGGACCGTCTTGAGGTCTTCGAGGTCCTCGTCTTCGATCCGGAAACCGGAGCTGCGCCCGGCCAGCTCCTCCTCGAGCGCCTCGACCAGTTCGATCAGCGCGAGCGAGTCGGCCGAGAGGTCGTCGACGAACGATTGCCCCTCGTTGATCGCCGACGGTTCGATCTCGAGGATGTCGGCGAGCCGGTCGCGAACGATCTGCAGGATCTCGTCACGATCGATCGGACCCTGTTCCACATGAATCTCTGCTGGCACGGCATCGAACTCTAGTGCCGTGCGGGGAACGATCCGGGCGAGACGACGATTCGCTCGCCGCGTCCTGCCCGCCGACGTCGACGTGCGACGCGGTCGGTCGGCCCTAGTCGTCCGACGGCGTGGCGGCGGCGATGGCCGTGCGGATGCCGGCGACCATGTCGTGGTCGGCCATGTCGGCGGCGAGCACGATCCCGTTCTCGATCGCCGCCGCCGACGACGAGCCGTGGGTGATGATGCAGACGCCGTCGACACCGAGGAGGATCGCCCCGCCGTAGGTGTCCGGGTGAAGCTCGCCGTACAGGGGCAGCAGCGCAGGCGCCAGCCCTTCGGCGTGTTCCCGGTAGGCCGGCTCGGAGTCGAACGCTCCGAGCAGCGCGGCGATGATCGCCTTGAGTGCACCCTCGAGCGTCTTCAGCACGACGTTGCCGGTGAATCCGTCGGTCACGCACACGTCGATTGCATCGCTCATGATGTCGCGGCCCTCGACGTTGCCGACGAAGTCGATGCCCGGCGTGGCGGCCATCAGCTCATGGGTCTCCTTGCGCAGCGAGTCGCCCTTGCTCGCCTCCTCGCCGATCGAGAGGAGGCCGACGCGCGGCCGGGCGATGTCGAAGCGTTGGCGGGCATACACCGAGCCCATCACCGCGAACTGCACCATCCACTCCGCCTGCACCTCGGCGTTGGCACCGGAGTCGAGGAGGATGGTCGGTGTCGATCCGGGGACGGGGATCGGGGTGGCGATCGCCGGGCGCTTCACGCCGCTGACCCGACCCATCCGCAGCAGGGCCGAGGCCATCGTCGCACCGGTGTTGCCGGCCGAGATCATCGCCCCGGCCCGGCCGTCACGCACGGCCTCGGCCGCGCGGACGAGCGTGGAGTCCTTCTTGCGGCGCACGCCCTGGGCCGGGTCGTCGTGCATGCCGATGACCTCCGACGCCTCGACGAGGGGGAGCTCGGCGCCGTCGGCCGTGACCCGCCCGGCGAGGTCGGCGGGGCCGACGAGCAGGATCGGAATGCCTCGGGCGGCCGCCGCGTGCGCGCCCTCGAGGATCGTGTCGGGAGCGTTGTCGCCGCCCATGGCGTCGACGGCGACCGGGAGCATGAAGGTGCGGTGTGCCGGCTCAGCCGACGTCGACGACGACGCGGTCCCGGTACCACCCGCACGACGGGCAGACCACGTGTGGCGTCTTGGCGTTCCCGCAGCGGGGGCACAGGCTGCGTGCGGGCGCCTTGAGCTGCCACGAACTCGCCCGCCGGCTGCGGGTCTTCGCCTTGGACGTCTTCTTCTTGGGAACGGCCATCGTTCGCTACTTCCTCGCCGGACCATCGCCCGATGGTCGACCTGCAGATGGGTTGATCGCGGCCCGTCTCGCGATGAGCCGGACCCTCGATGGGCCGGATCACGATATCGGTCGACCCGCGCTTTCCACCGGCCGGGAGCGCCCGCGGCGGTGCTCAGTCGTCGAGGACGAGGCCGTCGAGCGCGGCCCACCGGGGATCGCGAACCTCGACGACGCAGTCGCACGCAGCGTCGTTGCGGTCGACGCCGCAGACCGGGCACAGCCCGGCGCAGGCCTCGTCGCACAGCCGTTCGGCGTCGAGCTCGAGCAACATCGCCTGGCGGACCATCGGGACGAGGTCGAGCTGGTTCGCCTCGATGGGGAACGCGTCGTCGTCGGTCAGCTCCCGCTGGTAGCGCTCGTCGACGTCGGCGACGGCGACGCCGCTCAGCGGGCGCAGGCACCGCCGGCACGGACCCGCCCACGAACCGCGGAGCGCGCCGCGCACGGTGATCGAATCCTGGGTCGACTCCAGCTCGAGATCGATCGAGATCTCGCCGACCAGCTCCTCGTGTGCCACGTCGACCGCGGCCGGATCGATCGTGATCGCGATCGGGCGTCGCGCTCCCGGCTGGCGCAACATCTCGACCGCGTTCACCCGCAGCGGCCGCAGAGGATCACCCATCCGGTCAGGCTACGGCCCTACGCCCCGAGCGACCAGCACCACCCACCCACCCCACCGGCAAGAATCCGCTTCGTCCCAAGGGCCGCAGCCGGGATCGGTTGCTCCGACCCAGGCTCGTTCCTTCAGCGGTGATCGCTTCGTTCGCTCGCTAGGCAGGCCCACCGAACACCGCACCACCCACCACCCCCCACCGGCAAGAATCCGCTTCATCCCAAGGGCCGCAGCCGGGATCGGTTGGTGGCCTCGCCAGGCGCGAGGCGAGGAAGCTGACTCCGGTCAGCGACGAGCTCTCGCAACGCCGCGAGGGCGCCAACCGGACCGGCTGGCTAGTGGTCTTGGTCGAAGAAGGCATTGGAGGGGTCGTCGACCTCCGGCTCTGGCACCGCGTCGCCGGGCACCCCGATCGACAGCCGCTGACGGCCCGCATGGACGGTCTTCTGCAACTTGTCGAGCAGGATCTCGAACGACCCGAGCCGCTGGTCGAGGAAGTCCTCGGTCTCGTGCTTCAGGCGCCGGGAGTCGCCCTCGGCGGTCTCCATCACCTGGCGGGCGCGCTGCTCGGCGGCGCGCACCACTTCGGTGCGTTGCACCATCCGCTCGGCGCGCACGCGCGCCGCCTCGAGGAGTTCGTCGGCCTCCCTGCGGGTCTTGGCGACGAAATCCTGGCGCTCCTTCAGCATCCAACGCGCTTGACGGAGTTCGTCGGGCAGGCGGTTGAGCGACTCCTCGAGCAGCTCGATGATCTCGTCGCGGTCGATGCGCGGCGACGACGACAGCGGCATCGTCGGCGCGGTCGCAACGATGTCGATCGCCCGCCGCAGCAGCGTCTCGGCATCTCCGACGTACCCACCGGGGGGTCCGGGATCGGGGTAGTCGTCGTCGACGACGTCGTCGTAGCCCTCGTACTCGCCACCGCTTCGATCGTCGTAGCTCATGCCGTGTCCTTGTCGCCGGCGAACATCCTGTGGAGCGCATCGGCAACGACTGCCGGCACCAGGTGCCCGATCTCCCCACCGTACTGGGCGAGCTCGCGCACGAAGCGACTGCTGATGTACCCCAACTCCGGGCGGCACGGGACGTAGACCGTCCGGATACCGGCCGACGCGTAGTTGTTGTGGGCCATCTGCTGTTCGATCTCGAAGTCGCCACCGGTGCGCAGCCCCTTGACGATGAAGTCGGCCCGGACCTCCGCGGCCGCCTGCACCGCCAGCCCGGTCGCCGGCTCGACGGTCACCCCGGCGAGATGGGCGAGCGCCCGGCGGGCGAGATCGACGCGCGCGTCGACCGGGAACAGCCCCGACGGTTTGTCCGGGTTGTGCATGACCGCGACGACAACCGATCCGAATAATTCGGCGGCCTGCCCGATCACGTCGAGGTGGCCGTTGTGGATCGGGTCGAAGCTCCCGGGCACGAGCACTCGCAGTGAGGTGGGTCCGTCAGCCATCGGGGATCCAACCCTAGTGCCTCCGACAGCGGGTCAGCGCCCACCCTGCTGCCCACCCTGCTGTGGTGCCGAGGGCGCCCGTTCGAGGAACGTGAGCCAGGTCCGGCCGTACCGTCGGGAGCGGGTCACCGACCAACCCGGCGGCGGGTCGATCGACCGGCCCGCCTCGGCGACGACCAGGTCGACGGCGAGGAGCCCGAGCAGGCGCTCCCAGCCGTCGAAGTCGTAGGGCGGGTCGGCGACGACGATGTCGGCGTCGATCGTCGGGGCGACCGCGAGGACGTCGGACGCCATCACGCGGCTGCGATCGGCCAGCCCCAGCGTCTCGATGTTCTCCCTCAGCGCGGCGAGCGCCGACCGATCGCGCTCGACGAACACGCACCGTTCGGCGCCGCGTGACAGTGCCTCGATCCCGATCGCTCCGCTCCCGGCGAACAGGTCGGCGACGAGCGCGCCCTCGATCACCCCGGCGCTGACCAAGGAGTTGAACATCGCCTCGCGGACCCGATCGGTGGTCGGGCGCGTCGAGTCGCCGTCGGGCGAGACCAGCCGCCGACCCCCGTACTCTCCCGCCACGACACGCATTCGGGCAGGATACGGGCACACTGGTCGGGTGCTCAGCCCGCTGCCCCAGATCACCTGCATCGATTGCGGCGGGCGGTGCTTCCTGCTCACTCCCCCGCCCGAGGACGATCGATGGGAGGTCGACGACATCGTCGCCTATCGCTGCGAGGACTGCCTCGACCGGTGGGACATCGTGCTCACCGCCGACGACGTCGACGACACGACCGCCCGCGGCGACTGAACGGCCCGCGCGGTCATCGGTTCAGCGAGCCGATTCCTCGCGGATCCGCTTCTTGGTCGCCGCCCACCCGCAGATCTCACACGAGGCGAGGTCGTGGTGGCGGGCCGGGCAGAACTCGCGCCCGAACCAGATGATCTGGAGGTGGCGCCGGTTCCAGGTGTCCTCGGGGAACACCGCCTTGAGGTCGCGCTCGGTGCGCTCGACGCTCGTGCCGTTGGACAGGCCCCACCGAGCTGCGAGCCGATGGATGTGGGTGTCGACCGGGAACGCCGGCACGCCGAACGCCTGGGCCATCACCACGCTGGCGGTCTTGTGCCCGACACCGGCGAGCGATTCGAGGAAGTCCCAGTCGGGGATCACCTCGCCGCCCGCGTCGACGATCTGGTTCGCAGCGAGCCACAGGTTCTTGGCCTTGGTCGGCGCAAGGCCGATCTCGCGGATCAGCTCGAGGATCCGGTCGGGGTCGAGCGCTGCCATCTTCTCCGGTGTGTCGGCGACGGCGAACAGTGCGGGCGTCACCTCGTTGACCTTCTTGTCGGTCGTCTGCGCCGACAGCGCGACGGCGACGAGCAACGTGTACGGATCGGTGTGATCGAGCGGGATCGGCGGCGCCGGGTAGTGCTCGTCGAGGATCTCCCCGATGCGGTCCGCCTTCTCCCGTCGATTCATGGCCCGGACGCTACCCACACCCCGCGCCGCACCCCGCCCGCTCCCCCGCCCCGCACGCTTGCGTCGCGAGCTCCGGACGATCCCCTGCTCACGATCGCGACGCCAGCGGTGTCGTGCGGGCGGGTCAGCCGCGGCTGAGGAAGGCTTCGTCGGTGTCGCTGAACAGCACGTCGAGCTCGTCGGCGAGACCGCGATGGCGGGACAGGTCGGGGTCGGCGTCGACGATCTCGAACGCCGCCGCGCGCGCCAGCTCGACCAGCTGGCGATCGCGGCGCAACGACGCCAGCTTGAGGTCGCTGCGCCCCTTCTGGGCCGACGACATCAGCGTTCCCTCGCCGCGCAGATCGAGGTCGACCTCGGCCAGCTCGAACCCGTCGGTCGTGGCGACGAGCGCTTCGACCCGCGGGCTGCGCTCGTCGGTCTGCTGGGTCACCAGCCAGCACGTCGAGGCGTGCGCTCCGCGGCCGACCCGACCGCGGAGCTGGTGGAGCTGCGCGATGCCGAACCGGTCGGCGTCGAGGATCACCATGACGGTGGCGTTGGGGACGTCGACACCGACCTCGATGACCGTGGTCGCCACGAGCACGTCGAGCCGGCCCTCCCGGAACCGGGCCATCGTCGTCTCCTTGTCGGCCGGAGCGAGGCGGCCGTGCAGCAACCCGAGCCGCAGCCCGGCCAGCTCGTCGCGCTGCAGCCGGTCGAAGGTCGCCTGCGCCGAGGCGACCTCGAGCTTCTCGCTCTCCTCGATCAGCGGGCAGACGACGTAGGCCTGGCGACCGGCGGCGACCTGCTCGCGGACGTCGGCCCACACGCCGGTCTCCATCAACGGCCCGTTCGCCCAGTGGGTGACGATCGGCGTCCGCCCCGGCGGGAGCTCGTCGAGGACGCTGACGTCCAGGTCGCCGTACACGGTCATCGCCGCCGTGCGAGGGATCGGCGTGGCGGTCATCACCAGCGTGTCGGGCACCGTGCCGGCCGCGGTCTTGTCGCGCAGCGCCGCCCGCTGCTCGACGCCGAACCGGTGCTGCTCGTCGACGACGACCACGCCGAGGCTGGCGAAATCGACCGCGTCCTGGATCAGCGCGTGCGTGCCGATCACGATGTCGACCGCGCCGTCGGCCAGGCCGGCGAGCACGTCCTTGCGCTCGCTGCCCGTCACCCGATTGGTCAGCAGCTCGACACGCAACGGGCGATCGCCGAACAGGTTGCGGGGGTCGGGCACGGCGATGCCGTCGAGCAGGATCCTGACACCGGCGGCGTGCTGGTCGGCGAGCACCTCGGTCGGGGCCATCAGGGCGGCCTGGTGCCCGCCCTGTACGGCGGCGAGCATCGCCGCGACGGCGACGACGGTCTTGCCCGATCCGACATCACCCTGGAGCAACCGGTGCATCGGGTGCGGTCCGGCCAGATCGGCGTTGATCTCCGTGATCGTGCGACGTTGCGCCGCGGTCAGCTCGTGTGGGAACGCGCCACGAAACCGGTCGAGGAGCTCGCCCTCGACCGTGTGGACGATGCCCGACGCCCGGCGCTCCAGCTCCCGCTTGCGCAGGACCAGGACGAGCTGCACCCGAAGCAGCTCGTCGAACGCCAGCCGGCGGCGAGCGGACTCCTTGTCGCGCAGCGCCTCCGGCAGGTGGATGTGGTGGAACGCCGTCGATCGATCCACCAGGCCGAGGCGTCGGCGGATGCCGGCGGGCACCGGGTCGGCGATGCCCCGCTCGTCGCACCGGCGCAGCGCCTCCTCGACCCACGCCGCCATCTCCCACGTTGCGAGCTGCGCCTTGTCGCTCTGCGGGTAGATCGGCACGATCCGCCCCGTGCGATCGCCGATCAGGTCGACGACCGGGTTCGACATCTGGAGGCCACCACGGTAGGTGTCGGCCTTGCCGAACAGCGCGATCTGGAGTCCCTCGCGCAGCTGGCGCTCCCGCCACGGCTGATTGAAGAACACGACGTCGAGGCGACCGGATCCGTCGCCGACGTTGACGGTGACCATCGACCGCCGGTTGCGCGTGGTCCGCTTGTGGACCGAGCGGACGGTGACCAGCACGAGCGCTTCCTCCCCGACGACGAGGTCGGCGACCCGGGCCTCGTTGGTGCGGTCGACCCAGCGCCGGGGGTAGGTCGTCAGGAGATCGAGCACATTGGTGATGCCGACCGACGCCAACGCCGCCCGCTTCTTCTCCCCGACCCCCTTGAGCCGCTCGACGCCGATCCCGGCGAGGTCGCGCAACCCGATCGGGTTCACTCGACACCGAAGAGGTACGGGTACAGCGGCTGGCCGCCGGGCTGGACCTCGACGGCCACGTCGCCGCGATGATCGCTCAGCCACCCCTCGATCGCCGCGGTCGCCGCGGCATCGGCATCGGTCCCGGTGATGACGGTGACCAGTTCGGCGGTGTCGCCGACGAGCAGTTCGAGCAGGTCGATCGATGCCCGATCCATGCTCGACGCGACCGACACGACACCGTCGCCGCGCACGAGCCCGATCCAGTCCCCCTCGGCGACCGCGCCGGCCTCGGTCATCGAATCGCGCACCGCCCGGGTCACCTCGCCGGTGACCACCGATGCGGCCGCCTCGACCATCCCGGCCCGGTTGGCCTCGAGCCCACCCTCGGGGTCGTAGACGACCAGGGCGGCGAGCGCCTCGGGCATCGATCTGGTCGGGACGACGACCACCGACTTGGTGGTCAGCGCGTCGATCTGCTCGGCGACCGGGATGATGTTCTTGTTGTTCGGCAGGATGACGACCTGGTCGGCGTTGACGTGCTCGACGGTGTCGAGCAGCTCCGCCGTCGAAGGGTTCATGGTCTGTCCGCCCGTCACCACCCCCTGCACCCCGAGTTGACCGAACAGCTCGGCGAGCCCGTCGCCGCTGCACACCGCGACGACGGCGGTCGTCACCGGGGGCAGCCCGGCACCGGCTCGGGTCGTGTGGGCGTCGCCGGACGCCACCAACTCGGCCTCGCGGCGATGGTGCTCCTCGTCGACCTCCTCGAACAGGTCGGTGACCCGGATCTGGTGCGGGCGGCCGCCGAGATCGAGCGCCACCTCGATCGCCGAACCGATGTTGTTGGTGTGCACGTGGCAGTTCCAGAGCCCATCCCCGCCGACGACGACGATCGAGTCGCCGATGTCCCCCCAGCCGATCTTGAACTCCTCGACGCGGGCGTCGTCGAGATCGAGGAAGTACATCACCTCGTAGCGCTGCTCGCTCACGTCGATCTCGCCGTCGGCTCCGTGCCGATGCGCGACGGCGTCGAACACCGCTCCGACCGGGCCGGCGGCGTCGTCTGGCTCGGCTGCGGGCAGTGGCTCGCCGTCGAGCACGTGGAGCACGGCGTCGAGCAGGAGCAGGAACCCGGCGCCTCCGGCGTCGACGACGCCAGCCTCCTTCAACACCGGCAGCAGCTCGGGCGTGTTCGCCAGCGAGATCCGGCCCGCCGCCCGCGCCGCCCGGGCGACCTCGACCAGCGACCCGCCGTCGTCGGCCGCGGTGGTCGCCGCGTCGGCGCTCTCCCGCGCCACGGTGAGGATCGTCCCTTCGACCGGCTTGAGCACCGCCTGGTACGCGCCGGTGAGCGGCCGCCTCGAGCGCCTCGGCGAAGGTCGTCCCGTCGAGCGCTGGTTCCCGTCTGGTGACGCCGGCGAACCCGCGCATGATCTGGCTGAGGATGACGCCGCTGTTGCCGCGGGCACCCATCAGCGAACCGTGGCTGATCGCGTCGCACGTCCCGTCGAGGTCGTCGCCGACCACGCCGTCCATCTCCTCGACGACCGCGTCGAGGGTGCGCGCCATGTTGGTGCCCGTGTCGCCGTCGGGAACCGGATAGACGTTGAGCCGGTTCAACCTCGACGAGTGTGCGCGCACCGCATCGCGGAAGGTCCTGACCGTGTCGCGCAACGCTGCGGTCGTCAACCGGTCGAGAGTCGGCACGGCGCAATAGCTTAGGAGCAGGAACCGGGATCGTTGGAGAACCGAGCTGTGCCCGGCCGCCCTGTGGCTCGGGACCGTCCCGTTGGTAGCATCCAGTGGCTGTTTCCCACCAGTTCGTTACCACCAGTTCGTTTCGGCACCACTCGCCGGTCGGCTCGACCCGACACCGTTGCAGGAGAATCCAATGGCATCCAAGTGTGAAGTCTGTGGCAAGGGCCCGTCCTGGGGCATGTCGGTGTCACACTCGCACCGGCGGACCAAGCGCCGGTGGAACCCGAACATCCAGCGGGTGCGCGCCGAGGTCAACGGTGCCGCCAAGCGCGTCAACGTGTGCACCGGGTGCATCAAGTCGGGCAAGATCGTCAAGGCCGGCTGAGGCCGGGCCATGCAGGGCGTCATCAAGGCGTACGACCCGACCACCGGTGACGGCCTGATCATGGCCGACACCGATCTGCTCGATTACGAGCTCGCCGCAAACGCGCTGGACGGCTCGATCTTTCGCATGCTCCGCCAGGGGCAGCGGGTGGTGTTCGACCTCGACGAGGCCGGCCGCGCAACGCGCCTGCGCCTCGGCTCCGAGGTCGACATGCACACCCCCGGCGCCGAGTAGCCGCGGCCCGTGCGGGGTCCGAACACGAAAATGGGACCTTGGGCCGATGCCGAACCGGTCGAGCTGGCCTACGGTGGTGACCGCACAGCGCGCCCGCGGCGCGGCGCCATCCACCCCTCAGGAGGTCCGATATGACGGGAACCAGCACCAACCAGGCACTTCAGGAATGGGTCGCCGATTGGGCGACGATCATGGAGCCGGCCGACATCTACTGGTGTGACGGCTCCGCCGAGGAGTACGACCGCCTGTGCCAGGACCTCGTCGACTCGGGCACGTTCGTCAAGCTGGACGAGGCCAAGCGCCCGAACAGCTACTGGGCGCACTCCGATCCCGGAGATGTCGCCCGGGTCGAGGACCGCACGTTCATCTGTGCCGAGACCGAGGAAGCGGCCGGACCGAACAACAACTGGCGTGAGCCGAGCGAGATGAAAGCGGAGCTGACCCGTCTCTACACCGGCGCGATGCGCGGCCGCACGATGTACGTCGTGCCGTTCTCGATGGGTCCGCTCGGGTCGCCGATCGCCCACATCGGCGTGCAGCTCACCGACTCGGCGTACGTGGCAGCCAACATGCGGATCATGACCCGCATGGGGCAGGGCGCGCTCGACGTGCTCGGCGACGGCGAGTGGGTGCGCTGCCTCCACTCGGTCGGTGCCCCGCTCGCCGACGGCGAGGCCGACGTGCCGTGGCCCTGCGACGCGGAGAACAAGTACATCGTGCACTTCCCCGAGACGCGCGAGATCTGGTCGTACGGCTCGGGGTACGGCGGCAACGCCCTGCTCGGCAAGAAGTGCTTCGCGCTGCGCATCGCTTCGGTGATGGCCCGCGACGACGGCTGGCTGGCCGAGCACATGCTGATCCTCAAGCTGACCAACCCCGAGGGCGAGTCGAAGTACATCGCCGGGGCGTTCCCCTCCCAGTGCGGCAAGACCAACCTGGCGATGCTGATGCCGACGATCCCCGGGTGGAAGGCCGAGACGATCGGCGACGATATCTGCTGGATGAAGTTCGGCGACGACGGCCAGCTCTACGCGATCAACCCCGAGGCCGGGTTCTTCGGCGTCGCCCCTGGGACGAGCCACCAGACGAACCACAACGCGATGGAGACGCTGTGGGGCAACTGCATCTACACGAACACGGCGCTGACCGACGAGGGCGACGTGTGGTGGGAGGACATGACCGCCGAGCCGCCCGCCCGGGCGACCGACTGGCGGGGCAACCCGTGGAACCCGGAGGTCGAGACGCCGGCCGCCCATCCCAACGCCCGCTTCACCGCACCCGCGGCACAGTGCCCGTCGATCGCACCGGAGTGGGAGGACCCGGCCGGCGTGCCGATCTCGGCGATCCTGTTCGGTGGCCGCCGGCGCACGACGGTCCCGCTCGTCACCGAGGCCAACGATTGGGAGCACGGCGTGTTCCTCGGCTCGATCATGGGCTCGGAGACCACCGCCGCCGCCGCCGGTGCGGTCGGCAGGCTGCGCTTCGACCCGATGGCGATGTTGCCGTTCTGCGGCTACAACTACGCCGACTACTTCGCCCACTGGCTGTCGATGACCGACCGCACCGACCGTTCCAAGCTGCCGAAGATCTTCTTCGTCAACTGGTTCCGGCGCGACGACGAGGGCCGCTTCCTGTGGCCGGGGTTCGGCGAGAACAGCCGGGTGCTGAAGTGGGTGTTCGAGCGGGTCGACGGTCAGTCGAGCGCGATCGACACGCCCATCGGCAAGCTCCCGACCAAGGAGGCGCTCGACATCGACGGGCTGGAGATCGACGATGCCGACCTCGACGCGCTGCTCGCCGTCGACGTCGACGGTTGGAGGGGTGCCATCCCGCAGATCCGGGAGCACTTCGCCCAGTTCGGCGACCGTCTGCCCGACGAGCTGCAACTCCCAGGTCGACGACCTCGAGAAGTCGCTCGCCTGACCCGTTGGCACCTGGTGTCAGACACCGGGTGTCAACGCTCGCGGATCCGGAGCTGGGCTACGCGTCGACCGGGTTGACGTCGACGACCTTGCGGCCCTTGCGCTGGCCGAACTTGACCGAGCCGTCGATCAGGCTGAACAGCGTGTCGTCGCCGCCGATCGACACGTTGCGCCCGGGGTGGAACTTGGTGCCGCGCTGACGCACGAGGATCGTCCCGGCGGTGATCTTCGTCCCGTCGAACACCTTGACACCGAGGCGCTGCGCGTTGGAGTCGCGCCCGTTGCGGGTCGAACCGCCGCCTTTGGTCTTTGACATGACGTTGCTCCTCTGCTGCTCGGTGGGCCGGGCGACCGGTCAGGACGTCGTGATCGAGGTGATCTCGACCAGGTCGTACTTCTGCCGGTGGCCGTACTTGCGGTGTTGGTTGGTCCGCTTCTTGAACGTGAACCCGTTGATCTTCGGGCCCTTGACCCGACCGATGACCTTGGCGGTCACCGTGGCACCGGCGAGCTCGGCCGGGGTCGCCAGCACGGTGTCACCGTCGACGACCATGACCGGGGTCAGCGAGACATCGCTGCCCGCTTCGGCGCCGAGCAGCTCGAGACGGACCTGCTGGCCTTCGGCCACTTTTTCCTGCTTACCACCGGAGGCGATCACTGCGTACATAGCGTTGAGCGATGCTAGCGGCGAATTCGGCGTCGCGCTCCGCTCGCACCCGCGACGTCAGCGTTCGTAGGCGTCGACGATCGCCTCGGATTCCCGGGCGGCCCCGGCGAAGATGCCCTTGGCCATGAGCGAGGTCTCGGCCTTGCGCCGGATCAGGTAGAGGCGGGCCCTGCCCCGGTGGATCGCTGGGTCGCTCGGCGCTGCCCATCCGGCGAGATCGGCCAGGTGGCATGCGAGCCGGAAGTCACCCCGTTCGGCGAGCGCCTCGGCACGCTCGATCAGCACGCCGGCCCCTCCGGCCAGTTCGGCGAGCTCGATCGCCACCTGCGCGTCGGGCGCCGGCTTGAGTCGGCTCGCGGCACCGTCCCACCAGCCGCCGAACTGGCGCCAGATGTTGCGGACGACGAACTCGGGCTCGTCGTAGAGCGGTTGGAGGTACGGCTTGGCGAGCTGATCGTCGGGCGCCCGGACGCTGTGGATGATCGAGTCGAGCACCTCACCCGCGTTCATCATCTCGACCACGTCGGCGACCAGCCCTTCGAGCACGCCGGCGATGTCGGTCAGCATCGTCACGATGCGGTCCCGCCCCTCGACCGGGAGCCCGTGTGCCGGCAGCAGCAACTCGGGTCCGGCTGCGGCCATCGCGCGCAGCGCGGCGGCCCACTCGATCGGGTACCGCTGCACCTTCTGCGGGTTGCCGGCGTTCGGGAAGTGCCAGATCACGAAGTCGCCCGAGAACAGCCACCTGCGGTCCGGGATCCAGCCCCAGAGATGATCGTCGGTCTCGCCGCGGGCATGGTGGAACTCGATCACGGTGTCGCCGACGGTGAGCGAGTCGTGGTCGTCGACCACGTGCGACGGCCGCCGCGTGTCCGGTGGGATGAAGCGCGCGCTGTCGCCCATCCCGAAGTCACCGCGCACCCCACCGAACTGGCGGGCGTTGATCAGGACGTTCCAGTCGTTGGTGTACTCGTACCGGTCGAAGCGCTCGGCGACCGATCGGTGGCCGACGACGGTCAGCTCGCCGTACGCCGTGGCGAAGTCGGGGCTGCCGCCGACGTGGTCGGCGTGGCCGTGGGTGTACACGAGGTGGCTGACCGGCGTGGTGCGCCAGCCGCGGATCGCCCGCACGACCGCCGCACCGGTCATCGCGTGCGAGGCGTCGAAGGCGACCAGCCCGTCGCCGGTGTCGAACACGATGCTGTGGCTGAAGCTCTCGACGATCGCCAGGTCCTCGGCGAGCTCGGACAGCTCGTTGGTGATCCGGTTGACCGGCTCGCCGGCCTCACCACTGTCGATGATGCGCGACGACAGCGCGAGCAGATCGGCCACACCCCAACGTTAGGCGACCGACGTACACAACCCGCATCGCAACGCGGCCAGACGTTCGTGCGCAGACGCGGGCCCGCCGCGGATCGCGGCGGGCGGCTTCAGCGACTCAGACCTGACAGCGACTCAGACCTGACAGCGACTCAGACCTGACAGGAGGTGTCGCTCCCGGCGGCGGCCTGGAACTCGACGCGCAGCGACTTGGACAGCCGGCCCTTCGTGACCACCCGCATCGACTCGGCCATCCCGACCAGGGTCGGGGTGATCAGGATCCGGAACTCGTCGTGGCGCAGTTGACGGTACGGCGCCAGGTTCTTCCCGCGGACGTTGGTGTCGACCGACACCTCGGCGACCTTTCCTCAACCGGTCGGGCGGATGAAGTCGATCGACATCACACCGCCCTTCCTCGCCAGCACCTGCCGCGCGTCGTCGCTGATCTCGATCCGCATGGACACCGACGATAGCGCCGCAGCCCGGGCCGGCGGCGGTCGGTGGCACGGCACTCGCTGCCGCACACGATGCGACGATCTGCCAGATTGGCGGGATGGCACACCCCTCGACGTGGCTCAACACCGCCGATCGCAGCGAGCCGTCGGGGGCCGATGGCGAAGGGCCAATCGGTGCTGACCTGCACTTCGACCGCGAGGATCTCGACGTCTGCATCGTCTTGCTGACCGTGATCGGGGTGCTGATCGCCAGCAGCTACTTCGGTTCGGGTGCGCGTACCGAGTGGCTGGTCAGCACCCTCGACGCCATCGGCCTCGACGGGCTCGGCGGCCGGATCGACCACGCGATGAACGCCTCGGTGCACCTGGAGTTCAACCGCAAGGCGTACTTCGCGCTGACCCGGATCCTGTTCTACCTGGTCCCGGCGTTCCTCGTCGGTCGGTTCGTGCTGCGCCGGCCGATGGCCTACTTCGGCTGGCGCATCGTGTGGGGCTGGCGGCACCTGCGCATCTACTTCGTGCTCTACGGGCTGATGCTGCCGCTGGTGCTGCTGGCGAGCACGCAGCAGTCGTTCCAGGACACGTACCCGTTCTACACGCCAAACGGATCCGAGGGGGTGTGGCCGTGGTTCGTGGTGTGGGAGCTGCTGTACTTCGGCCAGTTCATCGCGCTCGAGCTGTTCTTCCGTGGGTTCGGCGTGCACGGCCTCGCGTCCAGGCTGGGGATCCTGGCAGTGCCGGTGATGGTCGTCCCGTACGTCACGATCCATTTCAGCAAGCCGCTCCCCGAGGCGATCGGCTCGATCGTCGCCGGCAGCGTGCTCGGTGTGGTGTCGCTGCGCCAGGGCACCGCGTTCTGGGGCGGGGTGCTGCACTGGTCGGTGGCGATCACGATCGACGTCCTCGCGTTCTGACACCCGAAGGTGACCTGGGCAACCCGGCCGCACCAGATCGGGGGGCCTCGGGGGCAGCCCCGCGCCTGTCACTCCAGCATCGAGTAGTCGACCACGACCCCGCGGCCCTCGCAGTCGGGGCACTGCTCGGAGAACTCGGTGAGCAGGCCTTCGCCGATCCGCTTGCGGGTCATCTCGACGAGGCCGAGCTCGGAGATGTCGAACACCTGCGAGCGGGTCTTGTCGCGGGCCAGTGCATCCCGGAAGATCTCGACGACCTTGGACCGGTTGGCCCGGATCTCCATGTCGATGAAGTCGATCACGATGATCCCGCCGATGTCGCGCAGGCGGAGCTGCTTGGCGATCTCCTCGGCCGCCTCCATGTTGTTGTGGAAGACCGTCTCTTCCAGGTTCGACTTCCCGACGTTCTTGCCGGTGTTGACGTCGATCACGGTCAGCGCCTCGGTGTGCTCGATGATCAGCGAGCCGCCCGACGGCAGCCAGACCTTGCGGTCGAGCGCCTTGTGGACCTGCTCGTGAACGTGCTGGCGCTCGAACAGCGACAGGCCCTCGGCCGCTGCGTCGTAGTACTCGATCCGGTTGGCGAGCTCGGGGTTGAACGCCGCGACGTACTTGCGGACCTCCTCGAACAGCCGCTGATCGTCGATCAGGACGCTGCGGTAGTCGACGTTGAACTCCTCGCGGATCACGCGCACCGCGAGCTCCGGTTCGCGGTACAGCAGGGTCGGGCGCTGGGCCTTGGCCGCCTTCGCCGCGATGTCGTCCCATTGGTCGAGGAGGACCGTCATGTCGGCGATCAGCTCCTCCTCGGTCGCATGTTCGGCGGCGGTCCGCACGATCAACCCGTGCTCGTCGGGCTTCACCCGGTCGAGGATGCCGCGCAGCCGCTTGCGGACGTCGTCGGGCAGCCGCTTGGAGATGCCGTAGGTCTTCGAGTTGGGGATGAGGACGACGAAGCGCCCTGGAAGCGAGACCTCCTGGGTGAGGCGGGCTCCCTTGTGCCCGATCGGGTTCTTGGTGACCTGGCAGATGATCAGCTGGCGGTTCTTGAGGATGTCCTCGATCCGCGGGTTGGTGCCCCGCTGCTCGATGTCCTCCGCGTCGTACTGGACGTCGCTGCGATACAGCACGGCATTCTTCGGCGTGGCGATGTCGACGAAGGCCGCCTCCATGCCGGGCAGCACGTTCTGCACCTTGCCGAGGTAGATGTTGCCGTGGATCTGGCTGACGTCGTCGGCCGGTCGGCTGACGTAGTGCTCGATCAGGTTGCGGCCCTCGAGGACGGCGACCTGCGCGACACCGGGCCGCACCTGCACGCACATCGAGTAGCGGCCGAGCGGCTTGCCGTTGCGCTCGCGACCGCGTCGCTGTTCGAGCATCGCCTCGTCGATGTCGCCCGCGCCGGACTTGGCACGGCCCTTGGCCCGGCCCTTGCCACGCCGGTTCTTCTTGCCCTCCGACGCTGCCGAGGACGGCTGGGAACCGGCGTCGCGCCGATCGGTGCCCCCGCTGCGCCCGCTTCCCCCGCGGCCCTTGCCCCGGCGGCGCCGGCGCTGGCCGGGCGAGGCGTCGTCGCCGGGGTCGGCCCGCGGCACAGCGGGTCCTGGCGGCGGGGTCGTCGGGACCGGCATCGTGTCGCCGATCTTCGGCCGGCGGACCAGCGCTCTCTCGGCGGCTTCGGGCGACACCCTGCCCTCGCTGATCCGCTCGGGGAGCTCGACGTCCTGGGCGTCGCCGGCGTCTGCTCCCGGCTCCGGTGAGGCGGCGTCAGCGGCGGTCTCACCCGATTCCGCTTTCGATCCGCCGGCGCTCCGCCGTTGCTGGCCGCCGCGCCCGCCACCGCGACGCTTGGCGGCCGCCGTGGATGTCGACGGGCCGCCCGCTGTGTCTCGGTCGGGTGACGGCGGACTGGTCGACGGCTCAGTGCCGGCGGTGGACGCCGCCTCGGGGAGGTGTTCGGAATCGGAGTGATCCATGGTGTGGTCGTTCCCTTCTCGGAGGCGCAGCACGTCGGCGGCGCCTCGGACCCATGATCGGACCCGGCGGGCCGATGACCATGGCGATGACTGTTGCTGCGGGGAGCCGGGCGGCGATCCCGCTCATGCGCTCAGACCCCGGTCGAGCGCGGCCACGCCGGCGGGGAGCGGGAGTACCTCGCGCCGCTCGCCGTCGTGAACGATCCACTGATGTGTTCGCAGCACCCGGACGTCGACGGGGTCGATGTCGGGGAACGCAGCGGTTGCCAGCTCGGCGGGGCGCAGCGCCCGGCCGATCGTGGCGAGCTCCGCGACCAGACGGGTTCCCGACGCGTCGGGTGCCAGGTCGCGGATGAGGGGTCGGACATCGTCGACTCGACGCTGCCCCTTGCGCTCGCGTTCGACGAGCAGCTCGTCGGCGCGGAGCAAGCGCTGGGCGGCCGGCTCCAGCAGTTCGGGCGTGAAGCCCGGCCCGGTCAACTCCCAGGTCGTGGAGCTGACCTCGTCCTGCAGCGACCCGCGGCCCGCCTCCCGTTCGGCGACGACGGTCACCTCCATCCCCGGCGGGAGCGCAGCGGTCAGCTCGCCGGCCACGGTGCCATCACCGACGTCGGTGATGTCGACGCCGCCGACGAGATCGATGTCGATGTACTCGGCGATCGATTCGGCACCGGTCGGCAGTGCGAGCCCGAAGCTCAGCTTCGGGCGGGGGGTGAATCCTTCGGTGTAGGCCACGGGAAGGGCCACTCTACGCAGTGCCCGTTCCCAGAGGCGTGCACCGTCTCGGTGGCTGAGGAAGCGGACCTTGCCGAGCTTGGAGTACCGGAGTCGGAGCCGCATCACGATCGCGCCGGAGCCGGTGCCCACTCGACGGCGGCCGACCTGGTCCCGAGTTCGACCGGGACCGCCGCTGCCTGGTCGAGCCCCTGCCCGGTGCCCTGGCTGCCTCCGGCCGGCGGGACGGGCGAGGCGACGACGTGCTCGATGCCGTATCCGGTGCAGACCCCGCAGTCGTAGCACGGCGTCCACCGGCAGTCCTCGACCCCGCCCTCGGCCAGGGCCGCCTGCCAGTCGTCCCACAGGAAGTCGGGGTGCAGCCCGGCGGTCAGGTGGGACCAGGGCAGCACCTCGTCCTGCCGGCGGTGCCGGAACACGTACCAGTCGAGCGACAGGCCGGCGGCGTCGAACGCGTCGTACCAGCGCTGCACGTCGAAATGCTCGCTCCACTCCTGGAATGTGCCGCCGGCGCGCCAGACGTGCTCGATGACCGCGCCGAGCCGCCGGTCGCCACGGCTGGCGATGCCCTCCGCGGTCGTCGCCGCAGGGTCGTGCCACTTGAGCGTGATCCCGGGTGCCCGACGGGTCGCAGCGCGCAGCAGCGTCACCTTGCGCTCGAGTTCAGCGGCGGTGTTCTGGCCGAACCACTGGAACGGGGTGTGCGCCTTGGGGACGAAGCCGCCGATGCTGACGGTGACCGAAGCTCGGGCGGAATGCCGTCTGCCGATCTCGACGCACCGGCGCGCCAGGTCGGCGATCGCCAGCACGTCCTCGTCGGTTTCGGTCGGCAGCCCGATCAGGAAGTAGAGCTTCATCCGTGTCCAGCCCTGGGCGAACGCCGACTCGACCGCGCCGAACAGGTCGTCCTCGGTGATCAGCTTGTTGATCACCTTGCGGAGTCGCCACGTCCCGCCCTCGGGGGCGAACGTCAGGCCGGAGCGGCGCCCGGAGGTGACCTCACCGGCGAGCCCGACCGTGAACGCGTCGACGCGCAGCGACGGCAGGTTGATCGTGGTCCCGCAACCGGTCGCCGCGCCGTCGGCGCCGATCGGTGCAGCATCGTGCTGGTCGGCGAGGATGCCGTGCACGACCTGCTCGATCTCGCTGAAGTCCGCGGTCGACAGCGAGGTCAGGCTCACCTCGTTGTAGCCGGTGCGCCGGAGGCCGTCGGCGACCATCGTGCGGACCTGCTCCGCGGGCCGCTCGCGGACCGGCCGGGTGATCATCCCCGCCTGGCAGAAGCGACAGCCGCGGGTACAGCCGCGGAACACCTCGACGCTCAGGCGGTCGTGGATCACCTCGGTCAGCGGAGCCAGCGGCCGCTTCGGATAGGGCCACGCTCCGAGGTCGGCGACGGTCCGCTTGTCGACCGTCGGCGGAACCCCCGGTTCGGTCGGCTCGATGGCGACGATGCCCCCGCCGTCGGCGGCGTACCGGACCGCGTACAGCGAGGGGACGTAGACCCCGGCGACCGACGCGAGCGATCGCAGCAGCGCCCTGCGGTCGCTGCGTCCACCCGCGATCCAGCGGTGGAGCACGGCGTTGATCTCCCCGACGACCTCCTCACCGTCGCCGAGCACGACCGCGTCGAGGAAGTCGGCGAGCGGCTCGGGGTTGAACGCAGCGTGCCCGCCGGCGATCACGACCAGGTCGTCGACGCCACGATCGGCAGATCGCACCGGCGCACCCGCCAGATCGATCATGTTGACCATGTTGGTGTAGACGAGCTCGGAGGCCAGGTTGAAGCCGAGCACGTCGAACTCGGGAGCGCCGCGGTGCGTGTCGACCGAGAACAGCGGAAGCCCGGCGCGCCGAAGCTCGGCCTCGAGGTCGGTCCACGGCGCATAGGTCCGTTCGGCGACCGCGTCGGGCCGCTCGTTGAGGATCTCGTACAGGATCTGCAGGCCCTGGTTCGGCAGCCCGACCTCGTAGGTGTCGGGGTAGGCGAGCAGCCAGGCGACCTTCCCGGTGGCGTGCTCCGGCGAGCCCATCCCGTCCTCGAGGCCGATGTACCGAGCCGGCTTCTGCACGCGAGGGAGCAGCGGTTCGATCTGCGGCCAGAGCGAGCTCATGTCGGCGACGATCCTACCGGCCGCCCTGCGCCCCCGCCCGTTGACACCGGGTGTCTGACGCCAGGTGTCAACGCATGCGGCGCATGTAGACGCTCTGGACCAGGCCGAACATCGCGAAGTAGGCGATCAGGCTCGATCCGCCGTAGGAGATGAACGGCAACGGCAATCCGGTCACCGGCATGATCCCCAGCGTCATGCCGACGTTCTGGAATGTCTGCCACAGCAGCATCGTGAACACGCCGGCGCAGATGTACGTGCCGAGCAGGTCGCGCGACAGCTGGGCGATCCGCCAGATCCGTGCGAGGACGATCGCCAGCAGCGCGAGCACGGTCACCGAGCCGGCGAGCCCGAACTGCTCGCCGACCGCGGCGAAGGGGAAGTCGGCCCACATCACGGGGATGTCGCGGCCGTTGGTCAGCGGACCCTGCAGCCAGCCCTTCCCCCAGATGCCCCCGGTACCGAACGCCCGCTTGGCGTTCTCGGCCTGGTAGGTGGCGTCGCTGTCGGCGGCCGCCGGGTTGAGCAGTGTCCGTATCCGCTCGGCCTGGTAGTCGTTGACCAGGCGGCCGACGAACGCAGCGAGCACGGTGGCGATCGACAGGAACGTGATCAGCGCGATGTACCGGGCCTTGGCGCCGGCGACGAGGAGCACGCCCATCGCCAGGGAGATGATCACCGACGCCGACCCGAGGTCGGGCTGCACGATCACCAGCACGGCCGGCGCGCCGACGATCATCAGCCCGCCGAGGAACCGCGGGTAGGACACCTCCTCGCTGCGTTCCTCGGCGAGGAACGTGGCGAGCATCAGCAGGGTCGTGAACTTCGCCAGTTCGGCGGGCTGGATGTTGAACGGGCCGAGGTCGAACGAGATCCGATCGCGTCCGCTGGCGACCCCGAGGAGGAACAGCAGCAGCAAGGTGACCAGCGTGAGGCCGTACAGGAAGCGGGCGCGGTCCTTCCAGAACTCGTAATCGAACGACATGACGAACGTCATCCCGACGACGGCGACGATGGCGAAGACCACCTGCCGGGTGACGAACGCGTACGGATCGTCGACGACGCGCGTCCGCGACGCGGAGAAGATGATGAAGAAGCCGATGATCGTCAGCGCGAACTGGATCGTCATCAGCACCCAGTCGATGTTGCGGCTCGGATCGGCCGGGCTCGCTCTGATGTTGCCGAGGCCCGAGTCGGGCTTGCGGGAGAGGAACGAAGTGGCCATCGGTGCGGTCGCGGTGTTCGCTTGCGGTGTTCGGTTGGCGGTGTGTTCGGTTGGCGGTGTGTTCGGTTGGCGGTGTTCAGTCGGCGGTGTTCACGTAGGCGAACGCCCCCGAGAAGCAGGACGTGTCGGGGATGCGCTTGGGTGGTGCGGGGAAGGCGGCCTCGGTGTTGAGCGGCTCGGCGAGCATGACGGGATCGGACTGGACGGCGCCGGACAGTTGCTCGAACATACACTTCACGACCGGCCCGGCGGCGCGGGCGCCGTAGCCGGCCTTTTCGAGGTACGCCGACACGGTGTACGGCTGGTTCGGGTCCTGGCTGTAGGCGGCGAACGCGGAGGAATCGTTCCACGGGTAGTTCCCCGCACCCTGGGCGGTGCCGGTCTTGCCGGCGATCGGGATCGACCCGCTCGGGTACGTCCGGAACAGGTTCTCCCCGGTCGTGCGGTGGTAGAAGTCGCTCGTGTGGCCCGGACCCCGGATGACGCGGGTGAGCCCTCGGTTGATCTCCTCCCAGATCGTGCTCGACATCGGGATCTGGCGGATCACCTCGCCGTCGATGTTCGGTTCGGCCGCGTACTGGCCCTGGGCGACGTCGGCGAAGCCCGGAATCGCCGAGTCGGGCACGCCCGGCTTGTAGACCGCCTTGATGATCTCCGGCTTCATCACGAACCCGCGGTTGGCGATCGTGGAGTAGCCGACCGCCAGCTGGAGCGGGGTCGCCGACAACAGCCCCTGGCCGATCGCGAGCTGCACGTTGTCGCCGGTGAAGTACCCGGCACCCTCCTCCTCACTGATCACGCCGAGCTCGGCATACCGCTTCTTGAGCGCCTCGTCGGGCACCGTCCCGTCGAACTCGAACGGCAGCGCGATGCCGGTGTCGGCACCGAACCCGAACAACCGCACCTGCTCCTGCAGGACCGGCTGGTAGTCGTTCTCGGTCATCATCAACTCGCCGACGCGGTAGAAGAACGCGTCGCTCGACACCGCGAGGGCGGTCTCGGTGTCGACCGTGCCGTACACGCAGGGGCGCCCGTTGCCGCAGGTCGCGTTCTTGTAGACGCAGCGCACGAGCCCGGCGTTGCACAGGTCCTGGTCGACCGAGGTCATCCGGTACGTGCCGGGGTCGGTCCAGTAGTCGTTGGTGCTGAGCAGACCGGTGCTCAGCGCGGCGTACGCGGTGAACGGCTTGAAGGTCGAGCCGAGGTTGTACCGGCCCTGGATCGCACGGTTGACCAGAATCGACTCGTCGGGGTCGATCGGGTCGCCGTTCTCGTCGACCGAGGGGAACAACTCGTTGAACTTGTCGATGCTCAGCCCGGACTCGAACCAGCGGTTGTCGAACGTGGGGTAGCTCGCGAGCGCGATCACGTGGCCGGTCTCGTGGTTCATGACGACGACCGCACCCGCCGGCGCCTTGAAGTAGACCTCGGCGGGATACTCCGGGAAGACCCGCTGGAGGTACTTCGAGTCCCGGTCGATCGGGTTCTGGGCGGTGTCGAGGCGGCGCAGCTTGAGCTGGCTCTCGAGCGCCTGCTCCGCGTACTGCTGCTGGTCGAGGTCGATCGTGAGCTGGACGTCGTTGCCGTCGACCGCCGGAACCTCCTCGACCTTGCGGATGATGCGGCTGGCGTTGTCGACCTCGTAGGTGACGTAGCCCCATTCACCGTGGAGGTCGTCCTCCATGCTCAGCTCGATGCCGAACTGCCCGACCCGCTCGTTGAGGTTGTACCCCCGCGCCGTGTACTGGTCCTTGGTCTCGGCGGTGATCCGCCCCATGTAGCCGACGACGTGACTGGCGAGCGGGGCGTATGGGTAGACCCGCCTCGACTCCTCGATGATCACGACGCCCGGCAGATCCTCGACCCGCTCGAGGATCGCCGTGGCGGTGCGCTCGTCGACGTCCTCGGCGACCGGCATTGGCAGGAACGGGCTGTACACCTGGCTGTCGTACCGCTCCTGCATGTCCTCGATCGGAACGTCGACCCAGCCGGAGAGCCGGCGGAAGATCTCCGCCCGGTCAGCCGAGCGACGGAGCACCTCCCACTCGACCCCGACGGTCAGCACCCGCGCGTTGTCGGCGAGGATGCGGCCGTCGGCGTCGAAGATGCGCCCCCGCTCGGGCAGGAGCGGCACGGTCCGCAGCTTGGTGACGTTGACCTGCTCCTGGAGCGCCTCCTGCTCGACGGTCTGGAGGAACCACAGGCGCGTGCCGATCAGACCGAACAGCAGCATGCCGACGAGGGCGAGCACGCCCAGTCGCGCGGTCCGTTTGTCAACAGCCATCCGACCAGTGTGCCCAGTTCGGGCGCCCGATGGGACGCGGCTCGCTTCGGTCGATCGACACAGCGCTCACACCGCCGACCCGTCGCCGGCGGGCGGGACCTTCCACTCCGCTTTCTTCACCCGGAGGCACCACCGGGCGAGCGGGACGAGCACCGGGCTCGTCACCGCCGCCCCGGCGGCGACGATCGGCACGATCTCCCGCAGCCGGGGGTCGAACGGCGTCGGTTCACCGATGAACACCCGCACGAGCGGCACCATCGCTTCGCCCACCGCCGCGCCCAGCCCAGTGAAGATCATCGCCAGCCACCATTGCGGATCGGCGGTGATCAGCGCGAGGAGGCCGGCGACCGCACCGGCGATCGTGAACGCGACCGCGGTCGAACCGAGCGGCGTCCCCTCCGCGAGGTCGTACATGATGCCGAGGACGAAGCCGGCGACCGCACCGCGCTCGCTGCCGCCGGCGACCCCCGCCGCGGCGGCGAACGCCAGCATCACCTGGAGGATCACGCCGTGGACCTGCAGCTCGACGAAGATCGTCCGCTGCAGCGCGAGCAGGACCAACCCGACGGGGATGATCCGCACGAGCGGACCCTGGACGAACGCGGCGAGCATCAGGCGGCAGACGCCCGCCGGCGGGCGCGACCGAACGGCGGGCGGCTCGGGCGGGGGTTCACTGCTCGACTTCGGACAGCGGCTTGTAGAGCACGACGCGGACGAACCCGAGCTGGCTCAGATCGGCGTTGGGCTCGACGTCGAGCAGCGGCCCACCCGAGCCCGAACGGTCGGCCCGGTTGGCGACCCTCCCGACCGGAATGCCGGGCGGGGCGAGGCTCTCCAACCCGCCGGCGGTCTCGACCAGGTCGCCGACTTCGAGCACCGCCAGGGTCGGGTTGTCCTGGAGGAAGCGCACCTGCGGCAGGAACCCGCGACCGCGACCCTCGAGCGCCCCGAACTCCTTCTCGGCGGGCACCGCCGGCAGCGTCGTGGTCGTCGTCGACGTCGTCGTCGTCGACGTGGCATCGGCCGTGAGCGTGTCCTCCGGGGGCACCGTCGTGGTCGTCGTCGCGTCCGCCCCGGCCACCGTCGTCGACGTCGTCGTCTCCCCCGGAGCCACCGGCCCGGCACCCGGCAACGTCGTGTCCGGGTTGACCGGCGGTTGCGTGGTGGTCGTCGTCGTCGCCGCGTCGGTCACCTCGTCGGCGCTCAGCCCGGACGGTGTGGTCGTCACGGTGCTCTCGGGTCCCGGCGCCGAGCCGGCGAGCAGCTTGACCGCGACGGTGTAGCGCGAGTCGGTGATCAGCATGACCAGGGCGGTGGTGCGGTAGACGACCGTGACCCTGCCGATCAGCCCCGCCTGGTTGACGACCGGCATGCCGACGGTGATCCCGCTCGTGCTGCCCTTGTCGATCTCGATCACCTGATCGAGGTTGTTCGCCGACCGACCGATGACCTTGGCGACCTCGGTGTCGATCCCCGAGAGCGAGGGCAGGTTGAACAGCGCCTGCAGCTCCTGGTACTCGATGATGCTCGACTCCGCAGCCGCCTGCGTGCCGATCAGCCGATCGACCTGATCGCGCAACGCCTGGTTCTCCTGCTCGAGCTCGTCGTAGTTCGTGACCGCGTGCCACGTGTGTTCGATCGGGGTCGTCACCACCCCCGTCGCCGACTCGACGGGATCGAGCACGAGCGCGAACACGTCGCGGGCGCGGTCGATCAACGGGTTGCCGCGCAGATCGAGGGTGAGGAGCAGTGCCGACGTCAACCCCAGCGCGAGGATGACGCGCCACCGGCCGACTGTGTAGATCGCCATACGTTGGCCTCCAGCGGCCGTATGTTCAGTCCTCGCCGCCGAGTGACATCAGACCGCGCATCGCGTCGATGTTCTCGAGCGCCCGACCCGACCCGATCACCACGCTGTACAGCGGTTCGGCGGCGATACGGATCGGCATGCCGGTCTCGTGGGCGAGTCGTTGTTCGAGGCCACCGATGAGCGCTCCGCCGCCGGTGATGGTGATGCCGTCCTCCATGATGTCGGCGGCCAGCTCGGGCGGCGTCTTGTCGAGGGTCGTCTTGACCGCGTCGACGATGGCCGAGATCGGTTCGGCGACCGCTTCGCGGATGTGCTCGGTGGTGACGACGATCGTGCGCGGGAGCCCCGAGATCAGGTCGCGCCCACGGATGTCGGCCGACAGCTCCTCCTCCATCGGCCAGGCCGAGCCCATCTGGATCTTGATCTCCTCGGCGGTGCGATCACCGATCGCCAGCGAGAACTCCTTCTTGACGTACTGCATGATCGCGTCGTCCAACTCGTCGCCGGCGACGCGCACCGATTGCGCCGTGACGATCCCGCCGAGCGAGATGACGGCGACCTCGGTCGTGCCGCCGCCGATGTCGACGATCATGTTGCCCGATGGTTCGTGGACCGGGAGGTCGGCGCCGATCGCCGCGGCCATCGGCTCCTCGATGATGTGGACCGGCTTGCGGGCACCGGCGTACTCCGCGGCGTCCTGCACCGCCCGCTGCTCGACGCCGGTGATGCCCGAGGGCACGCAGATGACCATCCGCGGCTTGCTCCACTTCGAGGCGTGCACCTTCTGGATGAAATAGCGCAGCATCTTCTCGCAGACCTCGAAGTCGGCGATCACACCGTCTTTCAGGGGACGGATCGCCTTGATGTGGTTCGGGGTCCGACCCATCATCCGCTTGGCCTCCATGCCAACGGCGACCGGGCGGCCGTCGTTGGCATTGATCGCGACGACAGACGGCTCGTCGAGCACGACGCCGTGGCCGCGCACGTAGATCAGGGTGTTCGCCGTCCCGAGGTCGATCGCGAGATCGCGCCCCAGGCTGAGCGGGTTGTTGCGGGCCATCGTCTGGCCATCCTTTGCGAGCTGTCGAGAGATGCGAGGGCGGACGGCAGTCCCAACGCTGCCGGTTCACCCCAGACCCCGAATGTTACAGATTCGGGAAGAAGATCGCGATCTCCCGGGCGGCCGAGACCGCCGAATCGCTCCCATGCACGAGGTTCTCGGTGAACTCGATGCCGAGGTCACCCCGGATGGTGCCCGGCGCAGCCGATCGCGGGTTGGTCGCGCCCATCATCGTCCGCACGACCTCCCAGGTGTCCTCCGGACCCTCGACGACCATCGCCACGACCGGGCCGCGGCTCATGAACTCGACCAGATCGGCGTAGAACCCCTTACCGACGTGCTCTTCGTAGTGGCGGGCGAGCAGGTCGGTGTCGAGCGAGCGCAGGTCCATCGCGACGATGTCGAGGTGCTTGGCCTCGAAGCGGGCGATGATCTCGCCGGCCAACTTGCGCTCGACGGCGTCGGGCTTGAGGAGAACCAGTGTGCGGTCTGACATGACCGGGCAACCTATCGTCGTCGACGGCCGAAGGCCGCCCGCCGGGAGGGGCGATCGGCCCTGGTCGATGCGCGCCCGCTGCGGCACGCTGTGTTAGGAAGACCGTCGAAAGGATGGGACATGACGGACTTGACCGATTCCCTGGACGACGAGGTCGTCAACTTCAGCGGCGCCGACGCCCCGATCACTGCGTTCATGTCCGAAGAGGTGGCGCTCGTCGATCCGACGACGACCCTGAGGGATGCCGCGATCGTGCTCGACACCGAGGGCCACGGCATCATGGTCGTGGGAGACATCGACAACGTCGAGGGGGTCGTCTCCGAACGCGACGTCCTGCGGGCGGTCGCCCTCGGCATCGATCTCGACCGGTCGACCGTTGCCGATATCGAGAGCACGCACCTCAAATGGGCGACGCCGGACTCGACCGTCGGCGAGGTGGTCGAGGAGATGATGGAGGGCTACATCCGGCACGTGCTCGTCGGCGACGAGACCGGCCTGGTCGGCGTCGTCTCGATGCGCGACGTGCTCGCCGCCTACCTCGACTGAGCGCACCGGCCACCCGTACACCCGGCCAGCGCCTGCGACGGGCGGGCGACCGACCGCGCCGGCCGGTCCGCTTACGATGCGCCGGGGCGCAGGGCGGTGCGAGCGGCGCCGACCGTGTAGAGGCTGCCGGCGACGAGCACGGCGTCGTCAGGGCCGGCCAGCTTCGTCACCCGCGCACAGGCCGCTTCGACGCTGTCGAACGTCAGCACCTCGTCGCAGCCGAGGGCGTTCGCCGCGGCGGCGATCTCGGCGGCGTCGACACCGCGTGGCGACGGCGCGGTGCACGCCAGGATGACGTCGAAGTCGTCGGCGCGCAGGGCGGCGAGCATCTCGGCCGGTTCCCGCAGCGTGCCGACGACGAGGAACCGGCGCCCCTCGGGTTCGAAGTCGTCGAAGAACACCTCCGCGCACACGTCCGCGCCGGGCGGGTTGTGGGCGCCGTCGATGATCACCAGCGGTTGCCGGCCGATCACCTCGAAACGGCCGGGAAGCACCACCTCGCCGAACCCCTCCTCGACGACGTCGGCAGGGAGCGGCGACGCGAAGAACGTCTCGGCCGCGGCCAGCGCGACCGACGCGTTCTCACCCTGGTGAGCACCGTTGAGCGGGACGAACACGTCGGTGTAGATCGTGGTCGGGGTGCGCAGATCGAGCATCCGTCCCCCGATCGCCAGCGAGTTGCTCACAACGCCGAAGTCGTCACCGCGCACGAGCGTCGTCGCGCCGCCGGCAGCCTGGAAGATCCTGACCAGCTCCGGCCGCGCCTCGCCGATCACCGCCGCGCTGCGCGGCTTGATGATCCCCGCCTTCTCGCGGGCGATGTCGGCGAGCGACGGCCCGGCGAACTCGGTGTGGTCCATGCCGATATTGGTGACGACCGCGACCTGCGCGTCGACGACGTTGGTCGCGTCCCACCGGCCGAGGATCCCGACCTCGATCACCATCACGTCGACGGCGATGTCGGCGAACCAGCGGAACGCCGCCGCGGTCATCGCCTCGAAGTAGCTCGGGCGGAGCCCGACCAAGGGTTCGATGTCGGCGATCGCCGCAACCTGCTCGGCGAGGTCATCGTCGGAGATCGGTTCGCCGTTGCGCTTGATCCGCTCGTTGACCAGCTGGAGGTGCGGGCTGGTGTACGTGCCGACGCTCAGGCCCTGCGCGGCGAGCAAGCGCGAGATCATCTGCACGGTCGAACCCTTGCCGTTCGTGCCGGTGACGTGGATGACCGGGGCGGCATGCTGCGGGTCGCCGAGCACCGAGCAGAACGCGGCGATCACGTCGAGCGACGGTGACTCGATCCGCCCCGTCTTCTCGTACGAGGCGTGATCGTCGAGGTAGGCGAGCGCGGCCGGGAGGTCCATGGACGCGGTCATCGACGGTCGAACCTCATCGGAGACCCGACGCTCCCGGTGCGAGCGGAGCGACCGCAGCGAGCGTCGAGCGATGCTGGCGGGGCGGGCTCAGGAGGCGGCCTTGCGCTGGCGCGACGCCTTGCGCGGCACGAGGGTGGGGTTCACCTTCTCGTTGACCGTCTCCCCGTCGATCACGACCTTGCCGATGTCGGTACGGCCCGGGAGGTCGTACATCGTGTTGAGCAGGACCTCCTCCATGATCGCCCGCAGCCCGCGGGCGCCCGTGCCGCGCAGCAGCGCCTGCTCGGCCACCGCCTCGAGCCCGTCGTCGGTGAACTCCAGCTCGACGTCTTCGAAGCCGAGAATCTTGGCGTACTGCTTGACCAGGCTGTTCTTCGGCTCGGTCAGGATCTGGACCAGGGCCTGCTTGTCGAGGCTGCCGACCGCGCCGATCATCGGCAGCCGACCGATGAACTCGGGGATCATGCCGAACTTGACCAGGTCTTCGGGGAGGACCTGGGCGAACAGTTCGCCGGGATCGCGATCGACCTGCGACCTCACCGTGCCGTGGAAGCCCACGCCCTTGTGCCCGATGCGGCTCTCGATGATCTCTTCGAGCCCGGCGAACGCGCCGCCGAGGATGAACAGCACGTTGGTGGTGTCGATCTGGATGAACTCCTGGTGCGGGTGTTTACGCCCGCCTTGGGGCGGAACCGAGGCCTGTGTCCCCTCGAGGATCTTGAGCAGCGCCTGCTGCACGCCCTCCCCCGAGACGTCGCGGGTGATCGAGGGGTTCTCGCTCTTGCGCGCGACCTTGTCGATCTCGTCGATGTAGACGATGCCGGTCTCGGCCCGCTTGACGTCGAAGTCGGCGGCCTGGATCAGCTTGAGCAGGATGTTCTCGACGTCCTCGCCGACGTAGCCGGCCTCGGTGAGCGCGGTCGCGTCGGCGACGGCGAAGGGGACGTTGAGCTGGCGAGCGAGGGTCTGCGCGAGGTGGGTCTTGCCGCACCCGGTCGGACCGAGCAGGAGGATGTTCGACTTCTGCAGCTCGACGTCGTCACGCCGGCCGACGGTGGTCGCCTGGTTCTGGTACTGGATCCGCCGGTAGTGGTTGTAGACGGCGACGGACAGGATCTTCTTCGCCCCCTCCTGGCCGACGACGTAGTCGTCGAGGTACGCCCGCACCTCGCGCGGGTTCGGGAGCGTCTCGAACGTCAGCTCTGCGGTCTCGGTGAGCTCCTCTTCGATGATCTCGTTGCACAGGTCGATGCACTCGTCGCAGATGTACACCCCTGGGCCGGCGATCAGCTTCTTGACCTGCTTCTGCGACTTCCCGCAGAACGAGCATTTCAGCAGTTCGCCCGTGTCACCGAATTTCGCCACGTTGACGTCCCCTCGTTCTCGTTCGTGTCGCGGACCGAGCCTGCCATTGTGGCCGACCCGACCCGGTGCGTCGTGGACCCATCACCTCGGTCGACGACGCGTCCGTCCCATTCTTGCCGCGTTCGTCGTCGTTGTCGTGATCCAGCGCCCGCTCAGCGAATCGGACCAGCTCGGTCGACCGTCTCCCGGGACGTGATCACACGGTCGATGATGCCATATTCCAGCGCCTCGTCGGCTTCCATGATGAAGTCGCGGTCGGTGTCGGTGTGGATGCGCTCGATCGGCTGGCCCGTGTGCTCGGACATCACCTGCTCGAGCAGCTCGCGCATCCGGAGGATCTCCTGGGCAGCGAGCTCGAGGTCGGTCACCTGCCCGTAGCCGGTCGAGCCGTACGGCTGGTGGAGGAGGATCCGGCTGTGCGGCAGGGCGAGGCGCTTGCCCTTGGTGCCTGCGGCGAGCAGCACCGCGGCGGCCGACGCGGCCTGGCCGAGGCAGATCGTGGCGATGTCGTTCTTGATGAACTGCATCGTGTCGTAGATGGCGAACAGCGCGGTGATGTCGCCGCCGGGGCTGTTGATGTAGATGTTGATGTCCTTGTCGGGGTTCTCCGACTCGAGGAAGATCAGCTGAGCGCTGAGCAGGCTGGCGATCTGGTCGTCGATCGGCGTCTGCAAGAAGATGATGTTCTCCTTGAGCAGCCGGCTGTAGAGGTCGTAGGCGCGTTCACCCCGACTCGTCTGTTCGACGACGTTGGGAACCAGGTAGTTCACTGCATCGAGATTCATGACTCTGCATCCTCCTCGGATTCCGTGGTGCTGTCGTCGCTGGGGTCGGTGGTGGACTCGGGAGCGATCTCGCGGGCCATCGTCGCATCGACGATGGCGTTGATGTCGGGGGCGGCTGCCCCGTCGGGGTGGCCGCCCTGGTCGTCGTGAGCGTGGCCGAGCAGGGTGTCGCGATCGATCGCGTTCCCGCGCTCGTCGACGAACTCGACATGGTGCACCAGCCAGTCCATCGCTTTCGACTTGCGAATCTGCGCAAGCAACTCGGGCACGAGGTCGTTGCGCTCGTAGGCCTTGCGGATGTCCTTGGCCTTCTGGCCGTACCGCATCGCCAAGCGCGCGTACTCGGACTCGAGGTCGTGCGGTTCGACCTGCAGTGCCTCCGCCTCGGCGACGGCGCGGAGCGCGAGATCGACCTTGACGCTGAACTCGGCCTGCCCGCGCATCGACTCGATGAACTGCTCGGGCTCCTGCCCGGTCGCCTCGAGCCACTGCTCGAGGTCGATCCCCTGGGCTTGGAACTGCTGAACGGTGTTCTGCACCCGCTGGTTGAGCTCGGAGTTGACCATCGCCTCGGGCAACTCGATCTCGGTCAGGCCGATCAGTGCTTCGCTGACCTTGCCGACGACCTGCTGGCGGGCCTGCCCCAGCTTCGCCTCGGCGAGCGACTCGGTCAGCGACGCGTTCCATTCCTCGACGGTGTCGAACTCGCCCAGGTGCTCGCTCACCCACTCGTCGGTCAGCTCGGGCGTCGACATCGCCTGGACGGCGGTGATAACAACCGTGAAGTCGGCCGGCTCGTCCGTCCCCCGGGGCGGGGACGAGAACGTCAGCGTGTCACCCGCCGACGCGCCGATCACCCGCTCGTCGAAGTCGTCGGTGACCCAGCCCTGGCCGACCTCGTAGGACCAGTCCTCGATGTTCAGCCCGGGGACCTCCTCCTCGCCGCGCATCGCGACCATGTCGAGGGTCAGGAAGTCGCCGGTCTCGATGGGACGATCGACGTCTTCGAGGACGCCGCCCCGCTTCAGCTCGGCCTGGCGGGCGGCGACGAGGTCGTCCTCGCCCACCTCGATCGACGGCAGCTCGACGCGCAGCCCGCCGTAGCCGGGGACCGTGATCACCGGGCGCACCTCGCACGTCGCGTCGAACTCGACCGGGCCTTCCTCGTGCCCGTCGGTGACCTCGACCTCGGGTCGGGCGATCAGGTCGACCTCGTGCTCGCGAACGGCCTTGGCGAGATACTCGGGCACCGCATCGCGGATCGCCTGCTCGCGGGCCGGGCCGATCCCGATACGCGCCTCGAGGACCCGGCGCGGCACCTTGCCGTTGCGGAACCCGGGGAGCTTGATCTCCTTGGCGATCGCCTTGAAGGCGCGGTCGATGTCGTGCTCGAACTCGTCCTCTTCGACCTCGACGTACAGCTTGACCTTGTTGCCCTCGAGGGCCTCCACGGAACTCTTCACAGAGTGCCAAGCCTACCGGCGTCCCCCGAACCCGACCGCGTGATCATGTTGCGCACCTGCTGCGCAGGAAGATCACGCAGTCGCCGGGAATCGCCGATCGGACCGGCGGTCGGGCAGACTGGGGGCGATGGAGTACTGGAAGCCGCACAAGCTCGCCACGCCGCACGCCGACCAACTCGACCTCAGCATCGGTGACAAGGTGCGCAGCATCGCCGAGATCCACGGCGTCCCGGTCGGCACCGAGGGCAAGGTGATCCTCGCCAACGGCTTCAACTGGTTGCGGTACCGGGTGCTGTTCGCCAATGGCGCCGAGGTCGGCGATCTCGACAGCCGCCAGATCGAACCGATCGGCCGCGCGGCCAAACGTCTCGCCAAGGCCGCCGCCAAAGCCAACCGCTGACCCGCCCCTCCGTCCGAACCGCCTCCGTCCCCACCCCTTCTGTCCGCCGGACCTTGCGCCCAGCGCCATCATCCGCGGTCAGAACGTGGTTGCCGGGCGCCGGCCTCCGTCCCCACCCGTTCTGTCCGCCGGACCTTGCGCCCAGCGCCATCATCCGCGGTCAGAACGTGGCGCCGTACCGGTCAGGACTCAGGCCGACGGCGGCGGGACCGACGTCAGCCGACCGACGTAGTACTCGTAGAAGGCGTGGGGGCCAGCCGCGTCCGGCGCCTGGCGGGCGACCTGGACCATCGAGCCACCGGCCACCGCGGAGATCGTGCCGAAGTCGCCGCTGCGGTAGTCAGTGTCGATCGTGAGCAGTTTGTCCTCGTATTCGAAGAGTGAGCCGTCCCCCAGCGATGCGGTCGTCACGGTGTCCCAGAAGCAATATCCGGCCTCGAAGGCGACGGTCGCGTACATCTGGCCCGCCAGGTCGACGAGCGGGAACTGCTTGTTCGGGTAGATGTGCTCGCGGAAGAAGGTCGTGTCGAGCGGGTAGAGGTTGGTGACGTTGAGGGGGAACAGCTTGACCGTCATGCCGGAGCGGAACACGGTGTCGACCGCGTACGGATCCCAGTACGCGTTCCATTCGGCGTTCGGGTTGGCGCCGACGGCGATGCCGGGATCCACGTTCCCGAACGGTGCGTCGCCCGGCTTCCAGCCCTCCGGTGCGAGCGATCCGCCCATCCACACGAGTTCGTCGATCGCTTCGAGCAACACATCACCACCGGCCTCGAGGGCCTGGGCAAGCGGCGTCAGCGGACCGAGCGACAGGATCGTGACCCGCTCGCCGCGCTGCTCGGCGGCGAGAACGACCATGGCCGCCACCTCGTCGGGCGACATCGCGGCCGGCGCCCGTGGTGGCCGCACCGAGGAGTCCGCCTCGTTGAGGATCGGCAGCAGGTTCGCCATCAACGAGTACTGGCGGTAGGTCCACGGGAACGCATTGACCGCCCGCGACGCGACCGCTTCGACGAACGAATCGGTCGGGAGCGATCGGTCCAGGCGGGCCAGGAGGGCGAGCAGCTTGTTGGTGACTGCGATGGTCGGCGGCGTCAGGCAGTCGCCGTTGACCACGAGACAACCGAGGTAGTCGATACTGCGGCGCGGCATCGTGGCGAGCAGCGCAACCGACATGAGTTCGTCGACGGCACCGTCCTGCAACATGATCACCGGTCTGGGCATCGGCCCCCTTCTGTGTGTCGTTCCGTTGTCGTGTCCCCGATGCTGACATTACCTCGGCTGACATCACGTCCGATCCGCTACCGGTCTTTGGATGGGCGTGTCCGCTACCGGCGCCCTCGGCAAGATCCGTGCGATCCCTCGATCCTCCGGCGTCGAACGGACGGTAGGTTCGGTGGCGCACCGCGGGGTGTAGCGCAGCTTGGTTAGCGCGCCTGCTTTGGGAGCAGGAGGCCGGGAGTTCGAATCTCCCCACCCCGACCAGGACAGTGCAGTCGACACAGGTGCAGACCGTTGGCGATGTATCAACGATGTATCAGATCGTCGCGTCGCGCCGACCGTCGGTCAGACGGGCGTCGAGGCGTCGGCGGCCGGTCGAGCGCGAGATCCGAGTGTGGCTGCTGCAAGTGCGGTGCTGATCGGTACAGAGGCAACGAGTCCGATGGATCCGACGAGTGCCCGGACGACTTCGACGGCGACGATCTCGCGGGTGGCGACCGAGGAAAGCGACTGCCCGGCCTCACGGAACAGAAGGAGAAGTGGGAGTGAGGCGCCGGCGTAAGCGAGGAAGAGCGTGTTGACGGTGGAGGAAATGTGGTCGCGCCCGATTCGGACGGCTCGTTGATACAGCTCGGCGAAGTCCGCGTCGGGGCGTGCGTGCTTGAGCTCCCAGACCGCGGAGACTTGTGTGACGGTGACGTCATCGAGCACCCCGAGTGACCCGATCACGACTCCGGCGAGCAGGAGTCCCTGGGGGTTGATGTCGCTCCCGAGTGCCGAGAGGTAGCCGACGGTTTCGTCAGCAAGGCCGGTCAGGTTCGAGCCGACGACGAACAACCACGCCAGAACTGCGGTGATTGCGAGGCTCGCGATCGAAGAGAGCAACGCTGCCGCGGTGGCGAGGTTGAATCCATGGGCGAGGAACAGGGCAATGAAGGCGATCACGCCCGATGCGACGAGCGCGACCGCCACGGAGTTCGAACCTTCGAGCAGGGCAGGCAGGACGAACGAGACGATGACGAACAGACTCGCGGCGAGACCTGCGAGCGCGCCGACGCCTCGCCATCTGCCGAGAACGACGATCGCGGTGACGAAGAGCAACGTGAGCAGGAGCAGGGGGGTTGATCGTTCGAAGTCGTAGAAGTAGATCTGTGTCGTGCCGTCGGCTTGCGTCACGATGTCCACCAAGATCGAGTCGCCGTCGCGAATGGGACTGTCGAGTGGTTGCTCGAAGTCCACTCGTTGTCCTTCGAAGTCGCCGGTGCGCGGGATCAGCTCGATCTGTCGGCATCCGAGCAGCGGGTCGTAACTGCACGGCACGATTTCTTCGGACGTGACGCGAGCGGCAATGGGATCGCCGTCGAGACCGAGTGGGTCGACATTGCCGTCCGAGCGGCCGGGCCAGAGAACGACCACTCCGATCATGACGACGACGGCGCAGAGACCGACCGCAATCCACATGTTTCGTCGGACCGAATCGGGAATGTCGACGTCCAGGTCGCCGGCGCTGTGGTCGTGTCCCATGTCGATCGAGGAGCCTACGGTCTGGTGAAATCCAACCGTGGGGACCCCAGGACCTGATCGACATGCGATCGGTTTGGCTGGTGGCCCCGCCGTGAAACGTTCGGTCGTCAGCAGCCGGTGGCGTCTCGAAGTCGCTGGCAGGCCTCTGCCAATCGACCTGGCGACAGTGCGGCAACCTGACGTCGAAACGACTCGCGCCGAATCGTGTGGATGTTGTCGAAGTTCACGACGCAGTCGGTCGGCACTCCGTCGGCGTCGACCGTCAACTCGAGTTCGGATACCAGTCCGCGTGTCGTGCGAGTCAATGCGGCGACGACGACGGCACCGATTCGGTCGGCGATCGGATCGCGGGTGAGGACGAGCACTGGTCGGTCGCCGCCGGGAGTGGAAGCGAACCAGATGTCACCGCGCTGCATTGGCCCAGTCCGACCAGTCCTCGGCCGGACCCCAATCAGCGATCTCCGTGAGTGCCGACTCCGAACCGTCGAGCGGCTGGTCGTTCCAGGCCTTGATGTCGTTCTCGGCGGCGAGTCGCACGAGATGGCGATGCAGCGCATCTCGCAACAACTCGGAGCGGTCGACACCAAGCGCATCCGCCCACTGCTGGGTCAGCATCGCCTCCTCGTCGTCCACCCGGAAACTGATCATCGTCATACAGAAATGATACAACGTATGACGACGTTCGTCCAGCGGTCCGATGTATCAGCGATGTATCAGTTCGGGGAGCACCGGGCTGTGTCGGCCTGTCCGGGCAGCGTCGGTTTGTGCGCCAATCACCCCAGCTAGATCACTACGTTCCGACGAAAAGCAACACACAACGACACACCCGATACCGCCGTTTTTCAGATTTGGGAGCAGGAGGCCGGGAGTTCGAATCTCCCCACCCCGACCACGCTGAGCTGGTGTTTTCCAGCTCAGCGATCGACACGCCGTCGAGTGGCGTGATCGTTACGAGGTCGGTGCGACGGCGTTTACCTCGACGAAGGCCCCTCGAGCTCGGCTGCCGTTACCGAAGTTCTCGGCCCGACGCAGCTCCGGCGCACCCACATACACATCCTCCCTGCCGGCTATGGGCGGTTCCGAGCCACGTCGGTAGATGTCAATATGCGCCCCCCCCCCGGATCCGGCAGGGAGGATGTTGGTGGGTGCACCGGACAGGGAGGATGTTGGTGGGTGCACCGGACGTGCGTGGGGCTCGATCACCGTCGAGGTCGATGCGTAGGTTCGGGGTCGTTCCCGACCTGGTCTGACTCGAGAACCGGCTGACGCTTGGCTGTCCTTCGAATGACCGGTCGGCCGTGTTCGGGAACGGCACCCACCGGTCGGGCGACGACTGTGACTCGAGGACTGCGCCAACAGTTCTCGCAGTGATGCCGCCGTCCCGGCAGGTGCGTGCCAACCCATTCACAGCGACTGAACGTCGTCAGCCGCATCGTGAAACGCTGCGCTCTTATTGCCGGCATCGGCCACGTCCACCCCCACCAACTCTGCCACACCCTCGCGACGCAATCGATCAACAACGGCATGAGCCTCGAAGCCGTCTCGGCGATGCTGGGCCATCGATCGATGCGCATGACCCTCGTCTACGCCCGCATCGCAGACCGCACCGTCGCCGACGAATACTTCGCCGCCGCCGACAAAGTCGACCAGCTCTACACCACCCACTTGACAACATCACCGGCATAAGGGGCTCTGCGCGGCGCTCGGTGTCGATGCCGCTCGAAATCTGCGCGGTTGTGCCGGGCGAAAAGTGCGCGGTGGTTGTTGATGGTGGAGGTTAGTTGTCGGGGTCGTCGGCGGCGGCTCGGATGCTGGGGAGGGTGTCGATGCCGCGGTTGCGGAGTCGGTAGCTGGCGCCTTTGAGGGTGAGGACGTCGGCGTGGTGGACGATCCGGTCGATCATCGCGGCGGCGACGGCTTGATCGCCGAACACGCCACCCCAGCCGGAGAACGGCAGGTTCGAGGTCAAGATGAGCGAGGCGTGTTCGTAGCGCGACGACACGAGTTGGAACACCAAGTTGGCGGCGTCTTGTTCGAAGGGGAGGTAGCCGACTTCGTCGATGATGATCAGCCCGTAGCGGCGGAGCCGGGCGAGCTCGCCGGGGAGCTTGCCGTGTCGGTGGGCTTCGGTGAGCCGGGCGACCCAGTCGACCGCGGTGGCGAACAGCACCCGATGACCATGGTGAGCGGCGACGACCCCGAGCGCTGTCGCGAGGTGGGTCTTGCCGGTGCCGGGAGGGCCGAGCAGCACGACGTTGCGGGCCTCGGTCAAGAACGCGCCGGATGCGAGCGCGGTGACTTGTTGACGGATGCCGGGTTGGTGGTCCCAGTCGAAGTCGTCGAGGGTCTTGACGGCGGGGAACCCAGCCCAACGGATCCGCTGCGCCGCGCCGGATGCGTTGCGGGCTGAGCCTCGATCCACCGATCGCGGTGGGGTGAGGTAGCTCGCGTATCCGCGTGAAAGGTCTCCTGAGCTGGGACGATGTTGGTTCCTACGCCACGTCGGCCAACAGCTCAAGGAGACACTTTCAGTGACGCGAGTATCGCAGACTATTGACCGGATCGACGCGACTTTCGACGACCCGAACCTGGTCGCCAACGCCGGGCTGCTGGCGTTCGCGACGTTGTCGCAGCGGCTCGGGCTGGAGATGTTGATCGACTCGATGGTGCGCCTGGTGGGTCGGGTCGGCGGTGCCCGTCCGGGACGCAAGGTGTTGACGTTGGTGCACGCGATCATCGCCGGCGCCTCGCACATCGATCACGTCGACGTGCTGCGCGCCGGGTCGACCGAGGCCGTGCTGGGGCATCGGGTGATGGCCCCGTCGACGATCGGGACGTTCCTGCGGTCGTTCACGTTCGGTCATGTCCGCCAGCTCGAAGCTGTCATCGGCCGGGCGCTCGAGCGGGCCTGGGCGCTGGGTGTCGGACCCGGTGGGGCACCGTTGGTGATCGACATCGACTCGACGATCTGTGAGGTTGCCGGCAAGGCCAAGCACGGTGCCGGCTACGGCTACACGAAGGTGCTCGGGTATCACCCGATCATCGCCACGCGGGCTGACAGCGGTGAGGTGTTGCACGCTCGGATGCGCAAAGGACAAGCGAACACTCAACGCGGGGCACGCCGGTTCATCGACGAGCTCGTCGCCCGGGTCCGTCGCGCCGGCGCGACAGGCGAGTTGACGATGCGGTTCGATGCCGGGTTCTGGTCCAACGACACCATCGCCACGTTGAACCGGCACGGGGTGCGCTACACGATGGCGGTGCGCGCCGGTCACAAGAGCATTGCCGCCGCGATCGCCCGCATCGCCGAGTCAGCGTGGCGGACGATCGACTACACGCCCGGCGGCCACGCGCAGGTCGCCGAATGCGCCTACACGACCGGCACCGGCCGTCAGCGGGTGACCCGACGGTTGATCGTGCGTCGCACCCGCGTCTGCGAGACCGCCCAACAACGACTGTTCCCGGACTGGCGTCATCACGCGTTCGTGACCGACCTCACCGGCGAAGCGGTCGAGGTGGACCGGTTCCACCGCCACCACGCCGTCGTCGAGCTCGCCATCCGTGACCTCAAAGAAGGCGCCGGGCTCGAACACGTCCCGTCGGGGAACTTCCACGCCAACTCGGCGTGGCTGCAATCCGCCGTGCTCGCTCACAACCTGATCCGCTGGACCGCCCAACTCGGCGGCGTCCGCGTCGGTGACGAACTCACCGTTGCCCGCACGATGCGCACCCGACTCGTCGCCATCCCGGGCCGGCTCGTCAACCGAGCCGGGCGCACCATCCTCCGGTTGCCGACCCGATGGCCATGGGCCGACACGTTCACGACCACGCTCGACACGCTGCGACTCCTGCGGCCCGCGCCCGCTTGACGACACCACCGCGGTCAGGCGCGCCGCCCCACACCCACCAGTGCTCACAACCAACGACGCCACAGACTCTGCTTCGACGCGCCCCTCAACGACCCCCGACGGCCCGAACCACCATCGACGCGCTGCCATCACCATGCAACGCCATCACACCCTTCACGCCCTTCACACCCGGAACCGAATCGGTGGATCGAGGCTGAGACCTCGCGTTCGAGCACGGCGGCGAGGTAGTCCTCATGGGTCCAGCCGGCGTCACGGGCTTGGTCGGCGAGTCGGGCGGCGGCTTCGGTGATCCGCGGGGCTTTGAGCGCGGCGGCGAGGTAGTGGATCTGCTTGACCGCATCGGAGGCGGCTGGCTGCTTGGCCATCACGCCACCTCCGCCGGGTCGATGCCGAAGGCGCGGTCGTAGTCGGCCAGATCCCGCGCGAGTTCGTCGTCGCGTGTCTGCGGACGCCCGAACTGCTCGCGTAGTTCGTGGGCGATCGTGACGTGGGCAGGGTCGGTGACGATCATGTGCCGAGCCCAGACCCGCGCGTGATCGGCCACGAGGCGCCCGTCGAGGCGCACCTGAACACGATGCAGGTCAGCGGTGACGGCGACCTGGCGGCCGATCGCTGCCGGGTCGACGGAGTAGTCGTTCGTGTCGACCCGCACGTAGTAGTCGCGACCCAGCCGGATGGTGTTGAACCAACCGACCCGAGGTGGGACCGGCGGCAACGCCAACATCGCGGCCCGGTCGGCGTCGACCAGATCGACCGGGCGGGCCCGGGTCGTGCGCACGACCCGCCGGTTCGCCCCCTCCAGCCAGTCGGTGAACTGGGCGTTGAAGTCGGCCGGCGACGTGAACGTGCGGCCGGGCATGAACGACGTCTCGAAGAACCCGTTGCGCCGCTCCACGATGCCCTTCGACTCCGGATCATGCGCTTTGAGCTGATGCATCCGGGTCGCCAACACGCCACAGAACTCGCCGACCCCGGCAGCGAGCCGGTTGCGTTGACCGATGCCGGACTCGTTGTCCCACAACAGTCGGCGCGGGACCCGATCGAACCCGGCGATCAGCGACCACATCCCCAACAACAGATCCGGGGTCTGGCGGGTCGGCACCATCTCGCCGCACGTGAACCGCGAGTGCGCAGCGGTGATCACCAGCACCGGCAGCAGAGCGTCGGTGCCGTCCTCGAGCGGGATCCGCTTCGGTGGGAACCACAAGTCGCACTGCGCCGCGTCGCCCGGCGCCCACACCAGCCGATCAGCCGGGTCGACCCGACGATGCTCGGGTCGCAACCGGGCGACGTTCTCCCGGAACCACGACGACGAACCTTCCCAGCCGACCCGCTCCGCGAGGACGGTCGCCGGCATGTCCGGGAACTCTGCCAACAGCTCACGAACCCGCGGCCCGAACGGTGTGAATGACGTCGCCGCCACCGGCGCCCGCTCATACCTGGGCGGCTCTGTCGAGTTCACCGCCCTTGCCACGGTGTTACGCGAGACCCCCAGCCGCTCAGCGATACGCGTCTTCGGGACGCCCTCTGCAGCCAGCCTCCGAATCAGTGCCCAGTCTTCCAAGGTGATCACGCTCCAAGTGTCGAGTGCTCACTCTTCGCTCGGGGAGCACTCGGCGCAGATGCGGCGAGTGGATCGCAGCACGAGCGATCGCCACGGCGTCGGCCGCGTCGGTCTTGGTTCCGTGCCCAGTCGAATACACCCGCACCCTCGTCGCCAGCTTTGCTGGGACATCGACGACGGTCTCGTCAAACGCGACGAGACGCTGCGCGATCGAGCGACCCATCCCGTTCGCTCCCTCGACCGCCCACACCCGATCCGGATAGTCGGTGACAGCTTGGAGCATCGCGACGAACCCGTCATCGGAGTTCTCGAAGCGTCGCCTCGTGAGCATTGTTTCGTCTCGAGTGAGAACCGCGATCGTGTTCGACGACTTGTGCGGATCCATCCCGATGATCACCTGATCTTCGGTCATTGCGTCGTGTCCTTTCTCGTTGCCGATGGGTGAGCAGACGAGGAAGGGCAATGCCTCTTTCAGCGATCAAACCTCTCTTCAGCCACAGCCTCGTCCGAGACCTCGGTCGCAAGCCAAATAGTGAGCCACACCTCACCATTCCGAGGTGGGCAGCCGGTTAACGGGCGAACCATCCGAGACCCCGACCCGAAGACTGGCCTGGCCTCCGAATCACGTCAATCATGACAAGAGGCCGGTTGAGGGCGGGCAGAGCGAGGTGCTGTGGAGGTCGTTATCGAGTGGTTTCCGACGACGCCCGGTCAATCGTTGGCGCTGTCTTGAAGCCTGGTGGGGATGTCTCGGCTGGTGTGGAGGAGCCGCCAGACGTCGATGACATCTTCACGGCCGACGTAGAACATCAGGTACGGGTACCGGCCGACTGGCAGGGCTCGAAGGCCGGGGAGTCCGAGTTCGTAGGCGAATCGCAGCGTTCCGAGTTGCGGGTTCTTGCCGACGCGTCGAGCGGTTCTCTCGATGGCGTCAACGAACCGGAGCGCGACGTCTTGGCCTGCCTCACTGAGGTAGTAGTCGATCGCCGCGTCGAGGTCTGCCGATTCGAGATCTCGGAACTGGACCGGCCTCGCCGCCATCAGCTCAGGTGTCCGACGAGATGCGAGCGCGCAAGGACGTGAAGTAGTCGTCGTCGGCGATTCGGCCAGGACCGGAGTTCGCGCCCTCAAGAACGAGGCTGCGTAGGTGTTCGCGTTCCCGGTCGCGTCGGATGAGATCGCGGACGTACTCGCTGGTTGACCCGTAGCCGCTGTCGACGCGCTCGTCGACGAACGTCTTCAACTCGTCGGGCAACGAGACGTTCATCGTGGTCATGTGCACGAGACTACACGCTGTTGGCAATCTTTGCCATCACGCCAACTGCACCCCAGAGCGGATCGATATCGGATGCCCTCGACGGCCAGCGAGAGCCGGACTCATCCTGATCGACCCGAGCATCGTGAAGCTCGTAGGGATGCCAAGGGGTTGGTCGGAGTCCCCACCCCGACCATGCCTAGTAGGTGTGATCCGATCAGCTGGTCGACGGGTGGCACGCTCCGCGGGCAACAGCTCGAGCGGCGAGAGCAGGCCTCCGCAGCCGATCGGTGAGAAGAGGGCTGAGAGCGCCGACCCGCTCAGAACCCGAAGAGTGCCGCCACGAGCGCCTGCATCGTGGCGTCGTCGGGGAACGATGCTGCGGCGAGGCCGATCGTGGTCACACCCAAGCCACAGCAGGCGTTGGCGTTCACGACGGCGACCTGCCCGGTGGTCGGGTTGGCGAGCAGGAACGACTCCCAGCCGAAGATCTCTCCCCCGTGACCGTGCCAGTCACCCACGATCTGGAGCCCCAGCCCGTACTCGGACGTCGGCAGGATGTTCTCGGCGGATGTTCCTGCGAGACGGGCTTCACGGGACGAGTCCGACAGCAGCACGTTGCCGAAGTCGGCAGCAGCCCAGGTTGCCAGATCTTCGAGCGTCGACACGCCGTTGCCGGCAGAGCCACCGACCGAGGACGACACCTTGGTCACGTCATCGCCGCTCTGCCCGGCGGCAAGCACATCGTCGGGGATCTCCTGGTCGCCGAAGTCGGCCCACGATGCATTGAGGTAGCCGTGTGTGGTGACCGGCGCCGTCACCGCCTGGTCCGGGATGATCGTGTTCTGGAGCCCGAGCGGGTCGAGGATGCGTTCCTTGACGAAGTCACTGAACGAACTCCCCGACACGTCCTCGACGAGCTGGCCCAGCACCAAGTAGTTCGTGTTCACGTACGTGACCTCGTCGGTCGACGTCGGTTCCTCCCCGGCCGCGGCAGCGACGAGCTCGTCGGCGGTGAACTCGCGGTCGGGCTCCCGGAGCTGCTGCGTGAAGGGCCCTTCGGGATCGTTGACGTACTCGGGCAGACCCGAGCTCATCCCCAGCAACGATCGCACCGTGGCGGTGTCACCGCCGGGCAACGCGCTGGTCAGATCGCCCGTGTAGGTCGCCACCGGCTCATCCAGATCGACCTTGCCGTCATCGACGAGCAACAACACTGCAGTGGCTGTGAAGGTCTTCGTGATGCTGCCGATCCGGAACGACATGTCGGTGGCCATGGTCGTCTCGCCGTCGGTCTCCGACAACCCGGCGGCTGCCAGGTTGACACCCCGAGCGGGATCCCACACCCCGTAGAGCAAGCCAGGCGTCTCGTTGGCCTGCAGGTTGGTCGGGTCCGCAGCGACCCCCGTCGCGATGTCTGGGAGGGCAGCCACATCGTCGGGGCTCATCTCGTTCGTCGGCAACTCGAAGGCCAGCTCGACCTCCGAAGCACCGTCGTTGCTGCTGCCGCCGCCGCTGTTGTCGTCGCTGCCGCACGCCGCAAGAACCAGCACCCCACAAAGGAGCGCTGCAACCGACTGGCGGTGAATGGATGCCATGGGGAGTCCTGTCATGTGAAGGTTCTCGGTCAGGGGCCGAGGCGGAGACGTCCGCACGACTCGCCGGAATTGGCAGGGTTGGGCGAACATACCGGTCGTCCCCTTGCGGTGGCAAGTCACTTTCTGCGCAAGTCAACCTGGCTCTTTCCGCCCTTCATCCCGCCGTCCCGCTGCGGACAGCCGGACTGAGTTCGATGGGTTGGTGCGCGAGCAGTCTCACCGGGCGAAGAACGACTTCGCCTTCTCGGTGCCGAACAGGAAATACAGAACGATCAGCGCGCCGGCGATCTGGCCGAACGCGGCGGCCTGATGGTTGCTGTCCAACGTCACGAGCACGTAGACGCCAGCGGCGATCTGGACCAGCTCCAGCACGCCGATCATTCCGCGGGCGAGGCGGCTGCCGTTCAGCAGCGCAAACGCGATCAACACCGAAATCGCTCCGATCACGAGGAGCGTGACGGCGATCGAGGTCAGTTCGTTCGTGGTCGCGTTCGCATCGGCGAGAACGGTGGCGTCGTTGCGTTGGCCCAGCAGCAGGATGCCGGCCCCGACTTGGAGCAGCCCGACGAGGATCATGACGATCCCGATGATGGTGACGAGGAAGGGACGCTTCATGATCACTCCGCCGTGAGGGCGCTCTCGTGGACGTCGTCCTCCGCATCGGACGCGGCGAGAGCGTCGAGCATGTCGTTCATGTGGTGGAAGAGGATCCGCTTGCCCTCGATCTTGTACTGGTGGCCGGTCGAGTCGTCGGTGATGATCGCGGTGCGCACGGTGGCCTTCTGGTGCATCTCGACGCTCAGGTTGTCGCGGTCGAGTGTGTCGAGGAGCACGAGATGCTTGGCCAGGATGATCCCCTTGGCGTTGTTCGACGTGAGCAGGTACAGCTTGTGTGGCGACGCCGCGACGACGATCACGGGAGGAAGCTCACCGGACGTTCCTGCATAGGTGCCGGCCACGTAGCCGACCGATGCCCCGAGACCGGCCGCGGAGTCGTTGCCTCCCGAGACGGCGCTGCCCACGAGCGACCCGGCACCCGCGGCGGCGGCGCGCTTCCAGGTGAGCCCCTTGGGCTGGAAGTCGCCGGCAACGGTGATCTCGTTGTCGCCTGTGGCCTCACGGGCGAGGTCGATGAGCTTCTGCTTGAGATCCATGAGTCGGAATCCTTTCTGTTGGTTGGGGCTCAGCGCGATCCCCGCTGAGTGGTCGTTCACTGCGTCGGCGTTGAGCGTGGCGGTCATTCTGGACGCAGAACCTGCCGCGCGAAGAATCTTGCGACAAGCCCGTCGTCGGTGGACCGAGATAGAGTCCGGCCGCCACGTTTGTGTGCCGAGCTCGTCGGTGCGGGCCACACACAACAACGACCTGACTAGGGAGAACAGAGATGACCGACACCATCGTGGAGACCGGCGCAGCGCGGGCTCTCGACGCCGTCAAGACCTACGGGGCCGGAGAGACCGAGGTGCAGGCGCTGGCCGGTGTCACGGTGTCGTTCCCCGCGCAGCAGTTCACCGCCATCATGGGCCCGTCGGGCTCGGGCAAGAGCACACTCATGCAGTGCGTCGCCGGGCTCGATCGGCTCACCTCTGGGAAACCTTCATCGGTGAGACCGCCCCGTCGGGCCTGAGCAAGACCGATCCGACGTTGCTTCGCCGCGATCGGCTGGGATTCATTTTCCAGCAGTACAACCTGATCCCCACCCTCTCGGCGAAGGAGAACATCCTCCTCCCGCTCACGCTGGCCGGCGAGAAGCCTGACCAGGCTTGGTTCGACACCATCGTGCAGACCGTCGGGATGGCGAACCGGATCGACAGCCTTCCGAGCGAGCTCTCCGGCGGTCAGCAGCAGACGCGTCGCCGTCGCCCGAGCATTGGTCCCACGACCCGAACCGAGCGAGCTTGTCGTCACAACACCAGCACTTGCTCGACGGCTATCGATACGTACACCTGGCACGCAAGGTGGTCGGGGTCGGCAGCGTGGGGACCCGCGCGATGGTCGTGCTGATGGTGGGGCTGAACGAGCGCGATCCGTTGCTGTTGCAGCTGAAGGAGGCGAAGCGCTCGGTGCTCGAGCCGTACTGCGGACCGTCTCCCTACGACAACCGCGGCCAACGCGTGGTGGAGGGCCAACGGCTCATGCAGACGGCGAGCGATCCGCTGCTCGGCTGGTACCGCCTTCGAGCCCTCGACAACAAGGTGCACGACTTCTACGTGCGCCAACTCTGGGACGGCAAGGCATCGATCGACGTCACCCATCTCACGCCAGCGGCGCTCGCTTGCTACGCTCAGGTGTGCGGCATCACCCTGGCACGGGCCCACGCACGTTCGGGCTTCCGCGTGTCGATCTCGGCCTATCTGGGGGAGACCGACGAGTTCGATGACGCCGTGACCGAGTTTGCCGCCTCATACGCCGACGTCAACGAACAGGACCACGCCGCGTTGGTCGCGGCGATCGAGTCCGAACGAATGTTCCGGCCGAGTTCGAGCCGTCACCGCCGAAGAAGCCACGTCGCTGACCTCTGCGGCCGGGTGTGGGAGCGCCCGACGACTCCGTCACCGATGACCCCGGCGACCACGCGGAGCGCCAGGATCGAGGCAGTGACGCCGACAGCTGACCGGCCGGCAGTTGATCGAAGAGCTCGTCGACGCGCTCGGGCACGCGGCGCAGTCGGGGGGCTGGACCGAGATGGAGTCCGGCCGCCACGTTTGCGTGCGCGAGAACTCCGGACCGACCGTCGTCAGCGTCGCGTCCAGCGACACCGTGGTGCGCGTCAGGTTCCGAACCAAGCCGGCAAGCTCGATCACGTGCACGTCCACCAGTTCGTCGCCACGGTGGCCCTACGGCGAGCGGTTCTTGCCACTCAATTCCACCGCCCCCCGCGGATGCGTTACTTTCAGGGTCAATGTCTGATGCCCCTCACGAGAACGCAGAGAGACTGCTCCTGCAGTTGGCCCGGTTCGGTTCCGGGGTGACCCGGTCGCTGGCCGCGGCGACGAACGAGCCGGATTTCGTCACGAATGCGCCGCTCCTGGTGTTGTGTCTCCTCGATCTCGACGGACCCACTCGGCCGGGCGTGATCGCCGAGGTGGTGGGCCTCACGAGCGGCGGGACCACCAAGCTCCTCGACCGCATGGAAGCCGCCGGCCTACTCCACCGGACCTACGGCGCGATCGACACCGACCATCGAGGAGTCGAGGTGGTGTTGACCGCTCGCGGACGCACGCTGCTGCGACAAGCCACGGCCGCGCTCCTCGGACACCTGCCGGACGCGTCGGCGACCGTCAAGGAGATCGTCTCCCTGATGGACGAGCTCGAGCGCACCGCACCTGCGGACTGACAACTCACTTCCCGACCGTGCAGGAGGTCGTCGATCCAGGGGTCCACGCCTCCGCGCTCAGCGCGAGAGCGAGAGAGCGAGCGACGTCTATCAGTCGGTCGCCCGTCTTGAGTCCGTGCTCGAGGCGCCACCGCGCTGGCACGAGATCCACTCGGCCCAGACCTCGATGAGGCCCGAGCCGAGTGGATCGTCAGTCCGCCGCGGGTGACTACTACTTCTTCTTGGCGGCTGCCGGCGCGTTGACCTGCACCTGCATGAAGTTGCCCTGGGCCGACACGCTCTTCACCGTGATGGTGGTTCCCGTGTTCGGCACGGGCACGCTCGCCCAGCCCTTGTTGCCGATCGACGCATCGGGAGCCACCCAGTAGCTCTTCGAATCGTCGAACACCTTGTTCGCCGGCAGACCGCCGTAGCAGCCCTCCACGCTGTTCATGTGGAGGCAGACGACGTCGGTCTTCTCGAGTCCGAACGTGGAGTCGTACGACTGCACCCGGGGACGCCACACCTGACCGTTGTCGGGTCGCAGCAGCAGGTCGGGATGGGCATCGACCGGCAGGACCAGACCACCGCAGCGGCCGCTGAGGCAGCTGTCACCGACGTTGTTGTCGGCGAAGGACGTGTCGTAGTACCACACGAGCAGTCCGTCCTGGTACGGGAAGTGCTCCACCCAGTTGCCCAACGCGGGGTCGTTGACGAACCCGAAGTTGTACGGGCCGGTCCGCAGGCCGTCGTCGTAGCCGCGGTAGTTGCGGAACTCGGCGAAGTAGGCGTTGAAGAACGACTGGGTGATCACCGAACCGCTCCGGGCGAATCCGGCGTAGCTCCAGCCCGGATCCGTCTCGGCATCGTCGAGCGGCTGACCGGTGATGGCGATGTCGTCGATGAAGATGCCCGGATTGGCGACCGCGCCATCGGTCCAGTAGCGGAAGCCGATGTCGACCGTCTGGCCGGCGAACGCCGACAGGTCGGCGATCAGGTCGACCCAGCCGCCGCTGTACCCGGTGATGCCGTAGCCGAAGTTCTGGCCGAACGGGTTCGTGTTGGTCGACAGGTTCGTCTCGACGGACGCACCGTTGACCGTGAGGTAGGCATAGTCCCAATCCAACTCGATGTCGACGTTCGCCTTCGCCGTGAGGCTGGGTGTCCCTGCGGGCAGCGTCACCGAACGGGTCATCGAGTTGTCGAGATCGTTGCCCGAGCCCGAGAAGTAGAAGAAGTCACCCGAGTACGGATCACCGACGTCGAAGTTGATTTCCTTGTCGGGGAGCAACGCGACGACGGCCTGTGCCTGCTTGGTCGTGGCGCTTGCCGGACCGAGCTTGATCGACGCGTTCTCGCCGTGTTCGACAACCGTGTAGTCGCTCCAACCGAGGAAGATCTTCTCGTAGGCGCTCATCGGGATCGGCTTGGAGCCGATGCCCTCAGCTGCGACACCGGTGCTGCCGTAGGAGCCGCTGGAATACAGCGACCAGAACGCCACCGAGTTCTCCGCACCACCGGTGTTGCCGCTGGTGTCGTAGAGGTCGGGAAGACCGAGGTCGTGGCCGAACTCGTGGGCGAACACGCCGACCCCACCGTTCTCCGGCTCGACGGTGTAGTCGCCGATCCAGAAGTCGGTGCCGCCGATCTTGACGCCGCCGTAGGAACTCGGACCGGGGCCATCGGGTCCGTTCGCCGAGAAGTAGGCGTACCAGCGATGGCTCCAGATGGCGTCGCTACCATACGAGCCACCGCCGGTTTCCTGGCCTTCGCCGGCGTGGACCGCCTGGAAGTGGTCGATGTAGCCGTCGGGTTCGTTGAAGTCGCCGTCGCCGTCGATGTCGTAGCGGTCCCACACGTCGAACTGTGCGAGATAGTCATTGATCTCGGCGACAGACTTTCCGGCGGTTACTTGATCCGCATACCAGGCGTCGATCGAGTCGTTGACGAACCACCAGGTGGTCTGACACACGATGCCTCCGCAGTAGTCACGTCCGTAGTGGGCCGCGCGGTATGGGAGTTGGACCCAATCGGTGACATCGCCGTTCACCGTGTACCGGTTCGACGACTGCTCGATGTAGAAGTTCCGCATCGACACGTCGCCTGGCGCCTCGGAGAACAGGAGGTCCTCGTAGTACTCCGGCGTGAAGTCGGGTGCCCAGATCGTCGTGTTGTCCACCGAACGATCGGGCTCGGGGATCTCGTTTCGCTGCGGGCCGAGTGCTCCGCCCTGCAGGACGCCGTAGGGCGACTCGGTATCGCCGAACTGGCCGAGCACGGTCCAGATGCTGTCTTCGCCCTCGCGCTCGAGTTCGACGAACTGGCCCTTGGCGACTTCGGCCACCGGCCCACTGGTCTTGCCGTTGACCTTCTGCTCGAAGCCCTTCAGTTTCAGTGCCGACTGCTCGTCACCCAGCGGGTGGCTCGGGTTGTCGGTGTTCGCTCCGAGCATCGGAAGATCGTCGTGCGCAGCGGTTTCACCGCTCGCTGCTCCGATACCCGGTGCCACGCCGGCCGCGATGAGCGCCGAGACGGCGATCACCAGTGCAGATCTCTTCATCGTTGTCTCCTCTGGATCATGGAAGTCATACACGCCCGCCGCAGTGGTGTGTCGGGCAGCAGCGGCCCCGTCCACACGACCCCTCCAGGTCGTCGGTGATGAGTGCGAGCCGCCGGGAGCGCTTCTCGCGCCGGACGAACACTCCAGGTTCATCTGCGGTCGACGGAACGTATCACAGCACTTCGGAGACGAAATCACAGCGAGGGGGCCACCGCCAAGGCTCGGCCGCGACTGCCTGGTCGTCGCGATCGAGTACCTCGGCGAGCTCAGCTCGGAGAAGCGGTCGGTTGTCCGCGGCGCGCCTCGATCGTGTCGAGCAGATCCCAGAAGAGTGGCACCTGCGGCTCGGTCTCGGCGAGGAGTTCGAGCAGCTGGACGGCATCGTCGTGGCGACCTGCTTCGCTCAGGGCGCGTGCGGTGAGGATCCACAGCATGGGTGCCGCCTGCCCCGCGGCGGCGTACTCGCAGCTGGCGGCCATCAGCTGGGCGAGCGCCTCGTAACGGAGCCCTGCATCCCACAGCGCGACGCCGAGGTTCGCCCGCAGCGACGGATCGTCCGGCATCCGCCGGACCCCCACGGCCAGCAGGCGCGCCGCAGCGTCGGACCGACCCCTGTCGATCAGCTCCAGTGCACCGACGTAGGCGAGTGTCGCGACATAGCGGCTCAGGACGGCGACGGCGTCGGGCGTGTGGTCGCCGCGGAGCAGGTACGAGTCGATGTCGAGCGCGATGGCCGACGGCTCGATCCGGCCAGCCTGGAGCATCGCTGCGGTGGACTCCGACACGGGCACCGGAACGGCGGGGAGGCGGCACCGGGTGGCGAGCTCATCGGTCGCTGTGATCCACACGGGCATCGTTCACACCCCTCCCCCGTAGCTGCGGACCATCGTCTTGGTCGCGTCGACGTACTGCCGTTCGTTCATGCCGAGGTCGGCGAGGATCGACGCCGTTCGGCGCGGGTTGGCCCGGATCTCGACGGACGCTCGCACGAGCCGTTCGTCCGCGAGCGGGATCCCGCGTCGACCGGCGATGTACTGCACACGATCGACGGCCTTGGCGACCGACTTGACGTCGTCGTACTTCTCGATCGCGTGCACCTGCTGGCGCAGCAGCGGGCCGAGCTCGGCGTCGGGAATCCGCCGGGGATCGGCGACCCCGAAGCCATCGGTGGCGTCGGCGGGCGAGATCGATCCGGTGTGACGCACCCGCTCCAGCTCGTGCTGATCGATGATCGCCTGCCCCGAGGTGCGGTAGCTCGACACGTTGCCGCCCGAGCCGACCCGATAGACGTCCGTGTTGCCCTGGATCGACATGCGGGCACGGGTGAAGCCGGCCGGGTACGAGTCGGCGGGGCCGGCGAAGGACCCGAACCCCGAGTAGCTCGCCATGTCCAAGTCGCCCGCCGTGAGGCGGCGAGCCGCTGCCGCTGCGTCGTCGCCGCCGATCCGGTCGAGATGGGCGACCGCCTCACCGAGCGTCATGTCCCTCTCGCGAGCGAGCCGTACCGCGGGGTCCGCCGCGTCGTTCAGCGCCAGCTCGGCGTTGCGGGCGTGCAGGTCGCGGAATCGGTCCTGCAGTTGCTGAGCTGCCTCGGCCCGGGTGCCACCGTGCCGTGCCCGCCACAGATCGAGGTCGGCGTCGTCGAACACGGTGACGATGGTGCGGTCGGCGTCGGTCATCACCGATCGAGTCGCGCCGACCGATCCGCTGTTCCCGACGTAGACCTGCTTCGGCCGAACGCCGTCGAGACGCATCATGTCGTCGATCGAGCTCTCGGTGCCGACCCGCACCGCTGCGGTCGTCATCTCGTCGTGCATCGACAACAGCGCCGCCGCGGTGGCGTCGTCGAGGCCACCAGCGGCCTCGAGCTCGCCAAGCCGTTTGAGTCCGTCACCGCGGTAGATCGAACGCACTTCGGGAACGTCACTGAGCACCTCGGTGACCGGCAATCCTCGTGCGGCCGCTTCGGCGCGCGCGGCCGCGATCGCCCGATCGACGTCCTGGCGCGTGCGCCGCAGCACCGGAGCCAACGCCTCGTCGGCAACGCGTCCACCGATCCGTGCGGTGGTCCGCGCGTCGACGCCCGTCTCGACGATCCGGGTGCCGCCGCGTCCGACCTCTGCGGCGCGGGAGCCGTCCAGCGCGGCCTCCGACGCCCGGGCGACGTCGGTCGACGTCTCAGCGACGCCGCCGAGTCGCTCGACCGCCCGAGCCGCGTCCAGCAGGTCTTCGCCCTTGCTGAGCACGCCGAGCCCCGACAGGGTCATGCCGACGTCGACCACACCGAGCGCGACCGAGCCGAGACGGCTGCTGAGTGGCCGGTTGCCATCGATGGAGTCGATGAAGTCCTGTGCCGGGGTGAGCATCACGATCGTGCCGAGCGGATCGCGGACGAACGACGTGCCGAGCCCGACGCCGACCTCCCCCACGAAGCGAACGCCGTTGCCGATGCTCTCTGCGCCATCACCGAACGTATTGCCGGCCAACAAGCCTGCACTGTCGTACACGGTCTCGACAATGGTCTCGCCGGCGATCGTCCAGTTCTCGGTGTCGGCAGCGGCTCTAACCAGGTTCCCGGTCGCGTCGTAGAGGCTGGCGACGTCTCGCCCTGCGCCCTCGAGGGTCGACAACGCGATCTGGTCCCACGACGACAGTGCCCCGGCGTGGTCCTGCGCGGCCTCGGCCAGTTCGAGGTCGGTGAGAATCCGGGCTCGCTCGTCGAGGATGGACTGGATCTCGTCGACCCGACCCCAACCGTCGCGGATGTCGGCCATCAACTCGTCGTTCTGGGCGATGCTCCGCGCGACCAGATCGTCGAACCGGTCGGCGGCGGCCTCCACACCGACGTGCTCGGCGACGATCGCCTGATGCTCGGCGTCCCGCGCGGCAGCCGCTCCCCGAGCAGCCGCGATTCGGTCCTCGAGGTCGGCACGATCGACCCGCACGACACCGTCGGGCGTCTCCCACACGTACAAGCCGTCGTGGTCGGGGACGAGGACGATGCCGCGTTCGTCGATCACGGCGCCCGGGCGGAGGGCGTCACGAAGATCCCGCACCCTGGTTCCCGACTCTGCGAGGGCGGTCCCTGCGAGCGCCGCCGAGCCAATGAGCGCGATGGCAGCGGCGACCGCTGCGTCGCGCCCGTCGATCTCGTCGCCGTCGCCCGCTGACACGGCCGTCACCCCGCCCTCGTCGACGACCTCGGCCGGCGCGGCGACGTCGGGCTCCCCGCTCGCATCGGCCGCACTGGGTCCCTCAGCAGCAGTCGCAGCCGGCGCGGTGGCACCCGCCCGGTGCCATGCGGCGACTGCATTGCGGATCATGTCGCCGCCCGGTTCGCAGTGGTGGCAGTAGAACCAGTACGAGCCCCACGGGAACCGACCCCGGACCTCGACGTTGGGGCCGTCCTCGACATACTCGGTCCAGATGGTGACCTCACTGCCAACGGCGAAGAACTGCCGCCGGAAGCACTCCTCGCCCTCGGCGGGCGGCAGGATGTCGCCGTTGGCGTCGAGCGGGCACGCGTCCTCGTCGTAGATGCCGAACTGACGGGTCGTCGTGATGAAGTCGGTGTTGATCTCGTTGACGCGCGCCACCTCGGAGTCCACGTCGGCGGTGGCGAGACTCCACAGCATGTCGAGCTGCCGGCCACCGGGCCGGTAGTCGCCCAACCCGAGACCGTCGTCGCAGACGGGGGTGTTGGGTTGCGTGAACAGGCGACCGATCGTGTGGGTGGCCCCGATGTCGATCCCCGCGGCGTCGCTGATCGGGCCGACCACCTCCTGGAGGACCGGACACGGACCGAGTTCAGCCTCGTACCGCTCTCCCGAATCCGCTGGCGGAGGTGACGGGGCGAGGGTCAGTGCGTTGGAGACGGTGAAGCCGGGCACCTCACAGTCGGTCAGCAGGTAGAGCTCGACGGTGGCACCGGACTGTTCCGCGGCCCCGGTGATCGTCCAGGTCGTCCACTGTCCACCGTTCGATCCCAACTTCGCCACCGGACGCCCGCAGAGCGGGTCCGCGGGGTCGACGGCATGGAAGACCTCGGGGTCTCCGAACGGCGTGATACCGGTGAACCCGCCCAGACCCTCGGGACGGATCGCGACGACCGCTTCGGCGTGATGGGTCGAGGGCGCATCCCCCGCGCGTTGCTCGGTCCCGTCGGCGACGATCGTGACGGTGCAGCACAGACCCTCGTCGTCGAGGTCGAACGAATACGACTCGGTGAGCTGGTAGGACGTCGGGGAATCCGTGGCCGTATCCGCCTCCCACGCCACCGTCCTGGTGGCGTCCTCGGGGGCAGCGGTCAGGCCGCGCGGGACTGAGATGGTGAAGGGCGGCTTCTGCTGGGATGCCCACAGCCCGCCGATCACGGTGATCTGGTCCCAGTCGACCATGTCGACGAGGACGTCGCCGGGTTCGTGAGGAGCCGGTTCCCGGGCGTCGGCCGGTGGCGGTGGCGGACCGGCCAGGCTGGCCGCGATCACCGCTCCCAGGAGGATGCCGAGTGCCGCAGCAGACGCACCCCGCGCGTCGGCGATCGGTTGCCGGCGACCGACGAGCAGACCGGCGGCCATCGCGGCCGACAGGTAGGACACGGTGAGCCCGAGGGCCACAAGGCCGCTCCGGTTGAGGAAGCCGGCCAGTTGCACGATCACCAGGCCGACGGCGAACGCAACGGCGGCGACGATGTTGCGGGTGGCAGAGAGCCCGCGATCGGTGACGCGCACCGAGAGGTTGCGACCCTGGATCACCCCGATGATCGCCCCGACGACGACACCGATCGCGATGAATGCGTATGGGGTGTCGACGCCGATGACCAACGTCATCACCACGATCGTCACCGCGCCGATCGCCAGCCGCCCGAGGTCCCACCGCGGGCGCACCCGACTCTGTTTGCGGACCAGCAGGATGGCCACTCCGAGCCCGAGGATCGACAGGACCATTCCGGCGATGCCGACCACCCGCCACAGCGGTGACCGTGACGGTGTCTCGGCGCTTCCCGCCGGCGCACTCCTGGAAGCATCGGCTGGCTCGGTTCTTCCGCTCGGTTGGTCGCCCGCCTCGACCGTGCTGGTCGGTGCCGCCTCGGCCTGTGTTGCGGGCGGGGCCTCGGCTTCCCCACCATCCACGACAGCGCCGGCGTACGCCGCGCCGGAGGTCACGTCGGCGGCGGTCACCTCGTCGGGGAGGATGATCGGTGGAGGGGCCTGGATGGCGCCGAAGACGGGCTGCCAGTACGGGGGGATCGGGTCGAACGCGATCTCGTTGAAGTCGGGACACACGTAGGCCAGCGGTGCGGTTCGGGCCTGGAGGTCGGCCGCGGCGTCGACGAAGGCCGTGCGGATCGCGACTCCCTCGTCGGGGTGGCCGGACTCGACCTCGACGGAGTGGATGCCGTCGTAGATCGACGCGAACACCTTCGTCTCGGTCTCCGAACCGCGGGTGTCGTCCAGGCAGTACCGAGCGTCGCGACCGTTCACCTTGGTCCAGGCGACGTGTACGAAGGCCTGGTCCTGCTCCTGGGCGGTGCTGCTGTCCACCCCCGCCCGGGTGTAGTCGCAGTCGAGGGCGATCCAGTCGTTCCCGACGACGCGTGCGGCGCCAGGCCCGTCGAGATCGAACCCCTCGATCGACGGCGGACACGCCAGCGTCGAGGCGTAGAAGGCCAGCTCCTCGAGGGACACCTCGGCGGGCGGGACCCCGACGTTCACCTGGGCAATGTCGGTCGGGGGACCGGGGCACGGGGCCGCACCCGCGGCGACCGCCGCGAGCGCGGCCCGCGCGGTCTCCTCGAGGGCGGGCTCGAAGTTCCCGGACCCCTCGGCAATGGGCACCAGGGAGTACTCGGCACTGGCAGCGGCCGTCTGGCTCGACAGATACCCCCGGTCGGACTCGACGATGTCGGGCAACGCGCAAGCCGGAAGGGCGGCGGGATCCGCTTCGGCGGTGCCCCACGTCAGGGTGACCGTCGCAGGATCGCGGGTGCCGGCCGGAGCGGGAACGTAGTTGCAGACGACCCGGGAGATCCCCGCATCCGTCTCGGGAACCTCGGAGGTGAGCACGAGCTCGCCGACCGAGGTCGGACAGACCGCGCCCACCCCGGGGACGGGAACCGGCACCGTCGCCGCCGGTTCGGTCGGCGGGGGTGGGGGCACGGCACCGGAGCACGGTTGGGCAAGTGGCTCGACCAGCCCTGCGAGCAGTGCGGCCGCCGTCGCTCGCACGACGTCCTTGTTCACGCCGAGGGTCTGGTCGTCGGCGGTGTACCAGACCTCCGCCGCAGCCGTGTCGCTGTTGTCGAAGCCGAACCAGCGAATATCCGACTCGCCTTCGAAATCGTTGGCACCGCAGAGCCTCGACGGACCCGGGTCGGCGCCCACCGGCACCCAGCTGCCGATCAGGACGACGCGGCTGGCGGATCCGGCCACGACCGGCAGATAGCTGCAGGTCAAGGTCTCCACACCCTCCTCCGTCGTGTCCCGCAGCTGGATCTCCAACGCCAGGCCGTCCAGCTCAGGCGGACAGCTCGGCTCCTGGGCGTCGACGGGTGCTGCGTCCAACGCGAGTCCGGCCGTCATCGATCCGATCACGGCCAGCAGGAGCGAAGCGAGCAGGGCACGGAGCGATACGTTCCCGCGACCGCTCGTCAGCGCGACAACCGACCTCACTCGCCGTCACCAGCCCACGGGCGCCACAAGACGCTCGAGCGGACACACCCCTGCACGGCCCACCTCCCTGCCGCTGTTCGCGGGCCGACAGCCTCGACCCGCTGCCACGATCGTGCGCGATTCCTCGCTCACCGACCAGAGCCGATGGTCCCGGTGGCTGATGATGACCGGGCGCGATCGAAGTCGATCGCAACTTCGACGACGGAGAGAGCGGCGAGTACATCGACGGCGGATCGGTCGACAGCCACGCGCGGATCGCCGTCACGTACGAAACCGCCGCGGTGCTCGCATCGGCGTTGTCGTCCGGGTGTCGATCGGCGTCGACCGAAGGCGACCACGGGGACGGAGTGCCGGTGGATGGCCTCCGGCGCTCAGGCCGTTGCTGCCATCTTGCCGCGGATGTGGTCCAAGACGTGGGCGTGCTCGACCTGGGGACTGAACAGGATGATCTCTGCGTCGGTCGTGACGCGAACGCTGTGGCCGGGCTGCCAGTAGAAGACGTCGCCTGACGTGCACACCTCCTCATCGCTGCCGTCGCGGTAGGTGACGACGACATCGCCCGCGACCATGTAGCCCCAGTGTGCGGCCTGACAGGCGTCGTCCGCCAGCCCTTCCAGAAGCGGCGCCAGATCGGCTCCGGCTCCCATGCTGAAGTACTCCGCGGCGAGAGGACCGGAGGCGACGCCGAAGTCGGGAAGATGGCGTGCGACCGCTCCGGGGGCATCGATCTTGATCGGGATGTCGTTTCTGTGGATGTGCATGATGTCTGTCCTTCGTGTTGGTGGGGTGGAATGAGGTGCCGCTCGCTCAGAGAGAACGGCCGCTGTACGCAACGAGGCGCTCGAGTGGGCTGGCATCGTCGGGTGCGCTGGTCGGCTCCTTGAAGGTGTCGCCGTCACGCATCTCCGCGGTCAGCGCGCTGCGGGCGAACTCGTCGACCGCTGAGACGACCGCTGGCGGAACCTCGAACGACTGTCCCGTGGACGAGGCGAGGTCCCAACCGTGGATGAGCCCGTCGAAGGCGACGAGTCGGGCGAACGTCGCGCCTGGCATCTCGCCCATTGGGGTCGACAGGGTCCGGTCCATCGCCCCGGGCGACTTCACGGCGTCGAGGAGGTCGTCCATCACCTCGCGGAACTCCGCGGCCGGCACCCAGCCGTAGACCGCCGGCGCCTTCAACTCAGGCGCTGCTTCACCGCGGAACCAGTGCGCGAACGACCCGCCGAGCACGATCATGTGGTTGAGCACGTCGTGAACCGTGAACTTGCTGCACGGCGTCGGGTCGTTCATCTGCATGGTCTGGATGCGGTCGACCGTCGCGCTGACGGTCGGGAGGATGGAGGAGAGCTGTTCTGTGGGTTCCATGTCGACGCCTTTCGATGAATCGGTTGGATCGGCGCCCTGCGAACGGGGCGCTACCGGGAAGGCGTGACAATCGGTGTCACAATGCGACAATGGGTGAACTTGCGTCGGTCCGACAGGCGGTCGACCGAGGTGACTGGCAACTTGCGCTCGACCTCATCGCCAACGCAGGTTCGGAGTCGGACGGCGCGGAGGGTCTCGAACTCCGTGCTCGCGCGGCATACGGCAACGGGGACTTCGAGGCCTCGGTCTCGGCGTGGGAGGACCTGCACGCGCTGCTGATCGCCCAGGAGGACGTGGCCGGGGCAGCGATGGCTGCGTCCATGGTCGCAATGTTCCTGATGATGGACACCGGATTGATGGCGCCCGTGCGCGAGTGGTTGCGACGCGCGGAGCGGCTGCTCGAGGGCCATCTTGAAGTACCTGCCCACGCTGTCATCGCAATGGTGCGCGCCTACGAACGATTCATGTGCGGTGACATGGAGACGGCGGGCGAGAGCGCGGCGCGCGCGATCGAACTCGGCACGCGCCTCGGCGTCGAGCCGGCCGTCGTGATCGGGCGGGTCTGCACCGCGCGGGTCACGATCTTCAGCGGTCACGTGCAGGAAGGACTCGACCTGCTCGACGAGATCGCCATCGACCTGATGTCAGGTGAGGTCGATCCCCTCACGACTGGGATGATGTACTGCGAGTTGATCTGTGCCGCGCAGGGGATGGCACTCCAGGATCGGGCGAACGACTGGACGGAGAGTATGGATCGCTGGCGGCACGGCACTGCGATCGGAGGCATCAGCGGACGATGCCGCGTGCATCGCGCCGAGATCCTCCGGATCTGCGGGCCGTGCGATCTCGCCGAGGCAGAAGCGCTCGGGGCGTGTGAGGAACTGCGCCCGTGGATGCGCCGTGAGTTCGGCTGGCCACTGGTCGAGCTCGGCAACATCCGCTTGCGCAGCGGCGACCTGGACGGCGCGGAAGAGGCGTTCATGGCGGCTCACGAGCGCGCCTGGTCTCCGCACCCCGGACTCGCGTTGTTGCGGCTGGCGCGAGGTGATGTCGATTCGGCATCGACGATGATCGCCAACGCGATCGCACACCCCTTCGACGTCCCCTCGAAGGAACGGCCTCCGTTCGGCGACCTACGGCTCGCTCCGTTGCTCGATGCGCAGGCCGAGATCGCCGCCGCTGCGGGCGATGCCGGTACCGCTCGGCGGGCCGCCGACGCACTCAAGGCCATCGCCGACTCGTACCCGAGCCGTTCGCTCGAGGCGGGTGCTGCGCTCGCGAACGCGCGGGCGGCGTTGATCGGCGGGGACCTCGAACAGGCGATCCACGGCGCGGCTGCGGCAACGGCAGCCTGGGTCGACCTCGGAGCGCCGTTCGAGGCAGCCGCAGCACGAATGGTCCTCGGTGAAGCGCTGCACCGATCGGGCGACATCGACGGGGCGCGGATGGAGTGGATGGCGGCGCGAGGTGCCTTCGAGTCGTTCGGAGCAGCGCGACACGCGATGCAGGCCGAGCGTCTCATCGCGCAAGCTCCGGACAGCCCGACCTCGCCCGGGTCCGGCGCGGCAAGCGCCACCTTCCGATGCGACGGGGACACGAGGACGATCTGCTTCGGCGGCCTGACCGTGCTCATGCACGACCTCAAGGGCTTCCGTTACGTCGAACGATTGCTCGCCGATCCCGGTCGGGAGTTCCACGTGCTCGACCTCGTGGCGATCGAACGAGGCTCGCTCCCGACCGGCCGAGCGGTCCGACAGGGAGAGCACTCGACCACCGACGGAGCCGCCGCGGGGCTCCCGATCCTCGACGACGAGGCACGAGATGCCTACCGTCGCCGGCTGGCCGAAGTCGACGACGACATCGATGACGCCACGCGGACCAACGACCTCGGTCGTGTCGAGCTCGCACAACGCGACCGGGAGTACTTGATCGCAGAGCTGTCGCGCGCCGTGGGGCTCGGGGGTCATCCTCGATCCGTCGGCGGCACATCCGAGCGCGCCGCGCACCAGCGTGACTCGATCAGTCCGCTATGCGTTGGGGCGCCTCGCCCAACACCACGCCACCTTGGCGGCCCACCTCGAGCAATGCGTGCACACCGGGACCTATTGCGTCTACACCCCGGATCCGATCGCGCCGATCACCTGGGACGTCTGATCGCCTCGGTTCACGACGAGCAGCCCTGCTCTCCCCGACGATGAACCTAGGGCTCGGCGGTTGCGCACACCGCATACGCACCGGCAAAACCGCTTCCGGATACCCCGGTTTCGGTCGACAACTCGACCTCCCAACCGGTCCCATCGAGCTTCGGTCTGCTGCTCTCCAGGAACCAACCAGCCTGCGCCCCATCGAAGCTCGTTCCTCCGCCTCCGATCGCGACCTTGCCCGCAGGGCAGTCCGCGACGAGCGGACCCGTATTGGTGCCGGCGAAACTGTTCGTCGGACCCTGGACGATCTCGTATCCGGGGATGAACGCTGGTCCTGGCGCCCCGTCAGCGCCCGGTGCCCCGTCAGCGCCCGGTGCCCCGTCAGCGCCCGGTGCCCCATCAGCGCCCGGTGCCCCATCAGCGCCCGGTGCCCCATCAGCGCCGGGCAGGCCGGGAGGCCCGGGAGATCCGGGAGGTCCGGGCTCGCCGCCACCCGGGATCAGATAGCCGACGACGTCGACCAGCACGTCCGTCGTCGGACCGGCGGTGCCGTACGCGTCATAGGTGATGTCGATCTGACCGGTGTTCGTGCCCGTCGTGGGGAGCGCGACCTGAACGGAGTTGGGCACGGTGTCGCCGGCCGAGAAGTTCAACGACGATGTCGACGGCGCGCCCGTCGCGTCACCGGGGCGCACCGACACGTACCCGGCGGCGGCCGGTCCCACGACCGTGACATTCAACAACACGCCCGTCGCTCCGACCGGCACGGGAGTCCGCGTCCCCGTCGTGGTCGGCACGGGACCCGTCACCTGCAACTTCTGTGAGACCGCCGAGACGAACGGGCCTGCAAGGCCGACGTCGACCCCATCGCGGGTGTCCAGGATTCGGACCGGATCGATCGTCACGACCGACGAGGACGGGCTCGACGCCGCACTGGCCACGAACAACCCTCCACCACCGATCATCATCGCGACCAGGACACCGATGGCCGCCCACCTCGACCCCCACATCGAACGCCGCTCGAACGACAGCGAATCAGCCGCCATCACCCCTCCTCCACTCTCGATCGGAGTCCACCCCCGGAACCCGACTCGAGAAATTCTTGCTGATCGCGGCGGACCTGTCCAGCGCGAGGAATGCACGTGGTCGTCTCCACCGTGGTGCGCGGCTCCAGCAGGCCTCTGGACCGCCGCCCGGGCGTGCGATCTGACCGGCCGACATCGAACTCGAAGAATCTCTTGGCCCGGCCACACGGCTCGGCCCCGTGGTCGGGTTCCGCCACCGGTCGGCCGAGCGGGCCGACTGCGTGGCCCCTGGCCTGCCTCGAGTGCTACCGGTCCTTGGTGAGCAACGCGGTCGAGTCCGATCGCTTCTCGCGCTTGGCGGCTCGCTTCTCCTTGAGGGTCTTGCCGGACTTCTTGCCGGACCGCTTCTGGGGTGACCTATCGGACATTGGAGTCTCCTCGTCGCTCGTCGATGTCGTGGTGGCGCTGCCGGGGCATCGGCCCCAGCACGGTCCTCACGCAGCCCGCCGATCTGTCGATCGCTGGGCCGGTGACGCGTTGTCGGATCGGGTCTGGTGAGCCTGGAGCCGGGCGCGCACCCACGGCATGCTGATCGACACCACTCGACCCCGTCCGTCGCCGATCTCGGATTCCGGTGGCACATCGCTCGGCAGCCGCTGTTCACGGGTTGCCGGGTGCAGGTTCGGACGCATGGTCGACCTCCTCGCGTTGCTCGGCTCGGACCGAGACGTCCAACCTGCACGGGGCGACAGCGCAACCGGCCGTCCTGCCCAAGCGAGGCGGCTCACCCAAGAGAGCGCGAACGTACCACGCCCGCGCACGCCCACGGTGCGCGGGTGGAGGTCCGACGCTCCGGACCCGGTGACCGGTACGGTGCAGGAGCGGCCGTCGAACCGATGGCCGCGTCGACCAGATCGAGCTGGGGGATTCCGATGAATGTGCTCCCGGTGATCAGGCACGACGACCTCACGCTGCGGCCCGACCCGCTCCGCGTGATCACGAAACCCTTCCTGCCGGGTGAGGAGACCTTCCCCGACGGGTCGTCGCGCATCGATGTCGCCCTCCGCCGCATCATGGCGATGCCCGAGCCCGATGTCGTCGCGACGCTCCGGTCGGCGGCCGCGGAGTTCGCCGGCCGGCACCATGACCTCGACGCGGTGCTCGAGCGGAACTTCGCGATCGTGGCCTGGCGGCTGGATGATCCTGCGGCCATCTCCGACGACCGTCGACGATTGATCGGGGCCTACTTCACGCACGAGTACTCGATCGAGGGTGCAGCGCTCGGCAACCCCTCGATCGTCGCGGCCCCCGATCAGTCGGGACTCGGTGCCGGCGAGGTTCGGTTCATCATGAGCCTGCGCGCCGTCGGCGAGGGTCACATCTCATCGATCGAGTTCCGGACGGGCGTCGTCGGCCGCGACATGAAGATCTCGCTCGAAGCACCGAGTCGATACGCCCGGACCGGTGACCGGGAGGGCGCGATCTACGACAAGGAGTTCTTCGCGACGAAGCTCGGTGACCTGGGCGCGATGAACGACGTGGCCGGCATGGTGCTCAGTCGCCTCGGCCCGGCATTCACGATGGAGGAGTTGGAGGCGTCGATCCTGCGGCTCGACGAACAAGGTGTCGGTCGCGTCGTCTCGTTGGACACGACGCGGATACTGCACTGGCTGGCGTCGTCGAACTATCGGCTGGGGTTTCCCGATTCGTCCGACATCTCCGAGCGGGTGATCTTCCCGGGCGGACCCACCGAGAGCAACGGCATGGAAGATGCCCGCATGGTGCGTTTCGTTCACGACGACGGAAGCGTCGTCTACTACGCGACCTACACCGCGTTCAATGGATTCCAGATCCTGCCGCAGCTGATCGAGACGAACGATTTCCAGTCGTTTCGGATCGCCACGCTGAGCGGAGAGTGCGCACAGAACAAGGGCATCGCGCTCTTCCCGAGGAAGCTCGGCGGCGAGTACGTCGCCCTCGGTCGACACGACAACGTCAACAACTTCGTGCTGACGTCGACCGACGTCCGCATCTGGCGCGAGACCGAGCTGATCCAGGAGCCGAGCCGCCCGTGGGAGCTCATGCAGCTCGGCAACTGCGGGTCACCGATGGAGACCGAGGCCGGGTGGCTGGTGATCACCCACGGTGTCGGCGCGTTCAGGCGATACGCACTCGGGGCCGTCTTGCTCGACCTCGATGATCCCTCCCGCGTCATCGGCCACCTCAAGGAGCCACTGCTCGTTCCAACGGCCATCGAGCGCGAGGGGTACGTCCCCAACGTCGTGTACTCGTGCGGCAGCATGATCCATGCAGGCCACCTGGTCTTGCCCTACGGGTTCGCCGATGTCGGCGCCAGCTTTGCCACGATCGCGCTCGAGGAACTGCTCACCCGATTGACGCACGAGGCCGGGCGCCAATCGGGACGGCGGTCGAGAACAGGCGCACGTGTTGAAGGGTCGACAGCAACGCCAGCGTCGACTCAGCCCCCTGGTTGAGGTTGGGACCTGCAGGGTGCAGGCCGTCAAAGCCGCCGCCCGTCTCCGGATCCCACATCGGCACGCCGACGTCGTTGTCACCCTCGAACCACCGGATCGCCTGGTCGACACCGTATCGCCACGTGTCGTCCCCGGTCACGGCGGCGGCTCGAGCGCACGCATCGGCCATCGCAGCGACCTCGATCGGCTGCTGGTCGAACGATGGGGCGCCGTCGCGCGGGCCGGCCCCACCGACCGGCGTCGGTGACAGGTGCCCGTCGACGGTCTCGCGGTCGAGCAACCACCGCAGGAGCGTGAGGCCGTCGCCCGTGATGTCCGGGCGATCGAGGAACTGGCCGGCGACGATGAGGACTTCGGGGAGCGCGGCGTTGGCGTAGGCCAGGCGCGGCTCGGGCCAGGGCCAACCGAAGGTCGCCGCCAACGGCCCGATCCGGGTGACCGCGTCGCGGAGGAGGTCGCGGGCTCGCTGGTGTCGACCGTCGACGGTGAGGACCTCTGCAGCGCCGAGGGCGGCGAACGCCATCGATCGGCGCGAGAGCGAACGTTGCTCAACGCCTCTGTCGAAGTGGGCGAGCGCGCGCCGGCGCGCCGCGTCGTCGGGCGCGGATCGAACGGCGGTCCCGAATGCCCACACGCTGCGGCCCCAGCAGTCGTCGACCCCGTGTTCGCCCCGCCATCGACCGCGTGCCGTCCGCCGGTTCCTCACCCGGCCGTCGGGTCCTTGTGCCTCGGCGACGAACCGGAAGGACGTCCGGCCGAGCTCGAGCACCGCGTCGGTGGGGTTCGGCTCACGGCTGACGACGATCACGACACGGGCGACGTCGTCGGTGCAATAGCCATGACCGCGCCGAGCGGCGCTGTGGTCGGCGTGTTCGAACGTGCCGATCTCGTTGCTGATCGACAGCAGGTGATCGAAGGAGTGCCGCGTCACGACGAGACCGTCCGTCGCGCCGCCAGCAACCCGCTGGCGAGGTCGTCGTAGCGGCCGGCGACCGCCGTCCACGACAGCTCCGGCGCCAACCGGCGGGCCTCGGCGGCCATCGACTCGGCGAGGCCGGGGTCGGTCAACACCGAGCGGATCGCCGCCGCGAGCGCGCCGGGGTCGCGCTGCGGCACGACGATGCCGGCACCGCTGGCGAGCAACTCGACGGCGTGGGGGAAGGCGGTCGACACGACCGGGCGTCCGGCGGCGACGGCGTCGACGAGTACCCCCGAGGTGACCTGGTCCTTGGAGTCGTAGGGCAGAACGACCAGGTCGGCGGAACGGATCAGGTCGGTGAGCGAGGCGAGATCGCGATAGGTGTCGTCGAACGACACGGCTGCCGACGCGCCCGAACTCGACGCGCGGTCCGACAACATCTCGCGATACGCCTCACCCGAGTGCTCGCGGACCTTCGGATGGGTCGCGCCGGCGATGATGTAGTGCGGGCGGGGACGCAGATCGGACAGATCGGCCAGCGCGTCGATGGCCCACTCGATCCCCTTTCCGGGGCCGAGCAGACCCCACGTCAGCAGCCGGGGACTGCGACCGGCGCGTCGACCGACGTCGACCGCCGGATCGGCGTGTGGTGTCGCCGCGCCGTGGGGGATCACGACCGCTTTCGACGGATCGACGTCGAATCCGTCCAGCAGCCGGGTGTACGCGGTCTGCGTCATCAGCACGACGACATCGGCCGCGTCACAGACCCGTTCGAGGATCCACCGCTGATTCGGGGTGGGGTCGCTGACCACGGTGTGAGCGACGACGATCGTCGGGACGACGACACCGGCCATCACCTCGAGCACGGCAGCACCGTCCTCACCGCCGTAGATGCCGTACTCGTGTTGCACGATCGCGATGTCGGTCGAGTTCAGGATGTCGATCGCATCGAGGAGGTGTTCGGGCGAGCCGTCTTCGACGGAGGCGAGCACCAACGGGTCCTCCAGCTCCGGCCTGGATCCCGTCCGGACGACATCGACCGTGCCACCGTTGACGATCAGGCCCGTCGCCAGCGCCGCTGAGAACGTTGCGATGCCGCACGAGGTGGGCGGGAAGGTGGAGAGAATGCCGAACGAACGGACGGTGTCACCGCCGGCGGGCGCCGGTGGGAACGGGGTTGGACTGCGCACGACGGAACTCCTGGTTTGGGCTCAGTCGAGGCGACGGGCCTGCGAAGGGCGACGGAGCCCGAAACGGCCGTCCAGCCCAAGCGAGGCGCACTCATCCGAGAGACGTGGCATCACCCTACTGCCGGCGGTTCGCAACGAGACGTCGCTACCCTCGGCAGTATTCCTCCTCCCCGACCCGCCGTGGCCGACTCGCCGCTACGGATCGCGGTGCTGGCGCCGATCGCCTGGCGGACGCCGCCGCATCACTACGGCCCCTGGGAGTTGTTCGCCTCGCTGCTCGCCGACGGACTCGTCTCGCTCGGCCACCAGGTGACCCTGTTCGCCACGGCTGACTCCCAGACCACGGCGACGCTCCACGGCACAGCGGCGCACGGATGGTCGGAGGACGCTGGCATCGATCCCAAGGTCGCCGAGTGCCTGCACATCGCCGAGGTGTTCGAGCGCGCCGCCGAGTTCGACATCATCCACAACGGCTTCGACTTTCTTCCGCTCACGTACAGCGGCCTCGTCGACACGCCGGTCGTGACGACGATCCACGGGTTCTCCTCGAGCCGGATCGTTCCCGTCTACCAGCGCTACGACCCGACGACCGCCTACGTCGCGATCAGCGACGCCGATCGCCACCCGGCGCTGCACTATGCCGCGACGATCCACCACGGCATCGACGTCGATTCCTTTGCGCTCCACCCGAACCCGGGCGACCACCTGCTCTTCTTCGGACGCATCCATCCCGACAAGGGAACCGCCCACGCGATCGAGGTCGCCAGGCGGGCGGGTCGGCGGCTCGACATCGCCGGCATCGTCCAGGACGAGGCCTACTTCCGTGCCGAGGTCGAGCCCCACCTCGACGGGACGTCGGTCCGCTACCTCGGGCCGGTCGACGCGACCGATCGAGCCGACGTCCTCGGCGGCGCACACGCACTGCTGCATCTCATCGACTTCGACGAGCCCTTCGGCTACAGCGTCGTCGAGGCGATGGCGTGCGGCACCCCGGTCATCGCCTACGACCGAGGATCGATGGCGGAGCTGATCGAGCACGGGGCGACCGGATTCCTCGTCGACGGCGTCGATGCGGCGGCGCGGGCGACCGACCTCGCCGGCCACATCGACCGCGGCGCGATCCGCGCTGCCACGGTGAAACGGTTCGACGTGTCGGCGATGGTCGATCAGTACGTCACGGTGTACCGCGACCTCCTCGCCGAACGCCCGCCGCCCGGAAGCTCGCCGGGGAAGGTGCGAGTGCCGTGACCGTGAACGTTCGAGGTGTCGACGCCGAGTCCGGTGCGTCCCTCGCAAGGCGTGGCGCCGACTGCGTCGCCCTGCCCTACGGTGAGGAGTCGCGACGCCGCGAGCGGCGGAGCCGGCCGGCGGGACATCGCAGACGTTTGCGGTCAGGGCACGAGGGTCGAATGGCTGATCACCTGCGCGGTCGGCCGAGCAGGGGCCGATGAGCCGGAAGATGGTCGACGAGGGTTGAGGAAGGCGAGCTGCCGACTTCGCCACGATCGCCGAGCCGAGCAACTGTCGTGAGTACGTGTACGTGCAGTCACGACTCGGCCTCGGACCGGGTCACCGTTCCGCTGGGCCGAGGACGCGAAGGTCGACAACCAGGCACAGATGGTGTCGCTCGGACGCCCCGGCGTCGGCGAGGCCTTCCTGACCGACGCCGGCTTCGAGCCTGAGGAACGCTTCGTGGTGCCGTTCTTCATGGAGTACGCGGACCCCGACTCCGAGCGCGGCGGCGCGCTCGAGGAACTCCGCCTCGTCACCCCACCGACCCGAACCCGGACAGGATCACGCTCGCCGCGACGAACGGGATCGAGAGCGCCACGGCGGGCACCGGCATGAGTCGCGTCCTCACGACGAGGGTCAGCGCGCGAGCGGACCGCTGCCGGCCCATTCCGGCACGACCGCGATCGGGCAGCGCGCGTGGGTGAGGAGATACCGGAGCGGCTCGGCGGTATGGCGACCTGGAGTGGACGGCGGCCGATGCTGGCCGATCACGAGCAGCGAAGCGTCCCCGCTGGCCTCCGCGAGCCGGATCGCGGAGAGCCCGGGCAGGGCGCCGGCGTCGATCGTCAGATCATGCTCGCTCAACTCCTGCACCTGCTCGGCGAAGCGAACCAGGTCGCGCTCGGACCGCTCCGTGCGACGTTCGGGGTGCAGTTCGTAGCTGATCAGGTCTCGCAGGCCGTCGGTTTGGTGGACCGGCCCGTCGCCGGTCGCCCGAACGAGGGCGACGCGGAGGTCGTGCTCGTCGGCCAGCGCGGCCGCCCAGCGAACCGCGGCCTCGGTGGCATCGCCGTGCCCGACGCCGATCACGACCGGTTCGGTCCGATCGGCTCGCTCGCCGAGTCCCCGACTCGTGCCCGCCGGAACGACGACCAGCGGGACGACGAGCTTGCGCAGCAGGTGACGCGTCGTCGCACCGATCCGCCTGGGCGCGCCGAAGTGCGTCACGTGGGCTCCGACGACGATGGCGTCCGCCGTGTACTCCGCCGCGGCCGCGGTGAGGGCCTCCGGGGCACTCCTCTCGACCAGATCGCCGGTGAGCTCGGCGACCCGGGCGTGCGCGTCCTTCGTCCACTCCGCGGCGAGATCGCGATCCACCGCCTGGAGATACGTCACGGGGTCGCCGGTCACGACGTCGACCAGGAACTCGAGTGCCGGATCGACGGCGACGACTGCATGAATGCGACCCTCGGGTCCCACGGTGTCCACCGCCCAATCGAGCGCTGCCCGTGCAGGTTCGGTGCCATCGACACCAACGACCAGTCGTCGCATCTCGTACCTCCACTGTCGATTGTCATCGCGCCCGATCGGGGGGCACCAGGGGCGTTCGTCAATCCGGTTCGCGGGAGCTGCCGGCAGCTCATGTTCCGCCGTCCGACGAGGTGGGGTCGATGGCGGGGTGTACCGTGCCATCGACGCGGTAGGTCCCGAGCAGCGGGTCCTCCGATCGTCCGGAGCGTCGTCCTGTCAATCCCCACGATCCCCCGACCGCTTCCACCTGACCCGACGTGGCGGATGAACCCGTCGAAGGTGTCGGTCGTCTGGGCGGTCGCCCGCCGGATGGTCCCGTACCTGATCGAAGCGACCGTCATCCCGACCGCGCTGTTCTACGCGTTCTTGATCACGTTCGAGCTCAAGTGGGCCATCCTCGCTGCGCTTGCGTGGACCTACTCCGCGGTCGGACGGCGGATCCTTGCCGGCCGCCCGGTGCCGGGACTGCTGGTCCTCGCGACGGTCGGGGTCTCCGTGCGTACGGTCGTGTTCCTGTTCAACGAGAACCACTTCGTCTACTTCTTTCAACCGATCCTGCGCACCGCGGCCACCGGTGCCTGCTTCGCCCTCTCGGTGCTGGTCGGACGGCCGCTGATCGCCCGCTTCGCCTCGGACTTCTGCCCGCTCACGCCGGACGTCTCCTGTCGGCCCGCCGTGGTGCACTTGTTCCGTCGCCTGACCTACCTGTGGGCAGGGGTGAACGCCACTGCGGCCGCAGCGAGCCTGACCTTGCTGCTCACGGTGCCGGTCGCCGTCTTCGTCGGGACCGCCGCCGTGTCGGCGTGGATCATCACCTGCAGCGGCGTGGTGTTGACCGTGTCGGACTCGGTCCGGACGGCGCGCCGCGAAGGGCTTGCGACCGCGGTCGCCCCGAACGGGACGCTCCACGCCTTCGTCGCCTGACCACTCGCCGCCCGGATCCGACGGAGAGCGCGCAAGGTCCTTGTTCTCTTGGCGGCGGACGCGCCCGGAGGGACGATGTCGACGACCACATCGGAGCGGGCCTGAACAACGAAGGGGGTTCGAGATGAAGCGATCGATCATGCTGGCAGTAGTCGCTGCAGTCGTCCTGTCGGCCGGACTTGTGGCCGGAGCGGTTGACGAGGCCCGAGCAGCCCCCGTCAGCTCGTTCGTCGGTGACTGGGAAGCGATCCACCCCGATCCCGCTACGCCGAACGCTCAGATCTCCATCCGTGGCCACCACGTCGCGTTCAGCGTCAGACTGTACGATCCGGACGCCGGTGCGATCTGCCCACTGGGGGGTGCTGCGCAGGCTCATGGGAACGGGCGCCTCGACGCGTCGGGCCAGCTGGTGGTCGACATGAAGTTCCGGTGCCTCACCGGCGGTTCGAGGAGCGTGGTGCCGTACAGGTTCTTCCTGGCCCCGGGCAGCCCGGACGAGATGGCCGACCAGACCGGTCTCGTCTGGCATCGCGTCGGTCGCTGAGCGGGTTGGAGTCGGGCGGCGCGCCGTCAAGGTCGCGGGTCGACGCGTCGATGACCACACGTGGCGCGTCGTGCGGGATCGTCGGAGTCGACCCAGACCGGTCGGTGCGCGCCGATGCGTGTGCGCGGGAGGCATCGAGCACGGTTCCTCGCGGGTCTCGGCGCAGCGCTGCTCGCTGTCGGCGCCGCGTCCGTGTTCGCCGCGCCACGGCCACTCGACGGCCCGGTCACCGCGTTTCGCCCAGCGGTGCGACTCACCCGTGCCGGCGGCTCGACCGTCGGCGGATGCGACGTGTTCCCGGCCGACAACGCGTGGAACACGCCCGTCGAGGCGACGCCGCTCCATCCCAAGAGCGCAGCGATCATCGCCAGCATCCAGGCGAACGGCGGTGGCTTTCTCCACCCCGACTTCGGGGAGAATCCCGCGTACGGGATCCCCTACGTCGTCGTACCGGCCGGTTCGCCGCGCATCGCCGTCACCTATGACGCAGACGGCGACGAGAGCGATCCCGGTCCGTTCCCGATCCCACTCGACGCCCCGATCGAGGGCGGCCCGGGAGCGAGCGGCGACCGACACGTCATCGCCGTCGAACAAGGGAGCTGCGAGCTGTTCGAATTGTACGTCGGCAGAGCGTCGCCGACCGGGTGGACGGCCGCGTCGGGAGCGCGATTCGATCTCAGCTCGAACGACCTGCGCCCACTCGGATGGACGAGCGCCGACGCCGCCGGGCTGCCGATCCTGCCCGGCCTGGTGCGCCACGACGAGGTCGCGTCCGGCGAGATCCGGCACGCGATCCGAGTGACGTTCAGTCGAACCCGGGCGGGTTTCGTTCTCCCGGCGACCCACTTCGCATCGAGCCACACCGATCCGCACCTGCCGCCGATGGGCCTGCGACTGCGACTGCGTTCGGGGTACGACGTCTCGCAGCTCACCGGCCAATCACGGGTGATCGCCTTTGCGATGCAGAGGTACGGGTTGATCGTGGCCGACAACGGATCCAACTGGTACTTCCAAGGCGCCCCGAGCAGCGGCTGGAACGACGACGATCTCGACCAGCTCAAGTCGATTCCCGGCACCGCGTTCGAAGTCGTCGACACCGGGCCGACCATCGAGGTGGTTGACGCCCGTCCTGGTCGACGATCGCCAGGAAGTCCTACGCGAAGTTCGACCACTTCTCACCGACCGGCGCGCTGACTATCGTCGCGACTTCGGTTCGACGCGGCTGCCGGACGGGTGCGTCGCCCGGTGGTCGAGCGGGCAGATCGGTGAAGGGAGAATGGGATGAACGATGACATGAGAACAGGTCTCGCCGAGGCGATCGGCACTGCGTTTCTGGTGATCGGAGGGGCGGGCACAGCGATCTTCGCCACCGGCACCGTGGAGGCCGGGCTCAGCGTCGGGATCCTCGGCGTGTCACTCGCGTTCGGCCTCAGCGTGCTGTGCATGGCCTACCTGATCGGACGGATCTCGGGGTGCCACATCAACCCGGCGGTCACGATCGGCATGCTGGTCACGAAGAAGCTCGACGCAGCCAAGTCCGCCCCGTACTTCATCGGCCAGTTCGTCGGCGGCATCGTCGGTGCCGGTCTGCTTGCGCTGACCCTGAGCGGAACCGACGGCTACTTCTCCCGAGCCCAGGACGCCGGGTTCGCCTCCAACGGCTACGGCTCCCACTCACCGGCGGGCTTCGATCTGCTGTCGGTCGCGATCCTCGAGATCATCGTCACGGCGGCGTTCGTCCTGATCGTGCTGGGAACGACCGACGAGAACGGGGTCCCGAAGGGATTTGGTCCGATCGCCGCCGGCCTGGGGTTGGCGCTCGTCCACATGATCTCGATCCCGGTCTCGAACGCGTCGGTGAACCCGGCGCGCTCGGTCGCCACCGCCGTCTTCCAGGGCGACTGGGCCCTCGGTCAGGTGTGGGCGTTCATCGTGTTCCCGGCGATCGGCGCCGCTGTCGCCGGAGCGCTGTGGATGGTTGTCGGCACGCAGACGAGGGCATGACCGTTCGAGGCGCCTGATCGGGCACGACGGGTCCGACCCCGCCCCAAGGACATACGGCACGAGCCGGAGCGCGCGATCGACGTCGAATCGGTGCCGTCGGCGCACGCGCGAACCGATCCAGTTGCGGCTCGGCCGGTAGCTTTCGTGGACCAACGGTGAGTCTCGAGGAGCAGCAGATGAGGACCGAGATCAGTTTCAGCCCGGCGTTCGCGATGGCGACAATGCATCTCGACCTGAACGAATCGATGAAGGCGGAGGCCGGGGCGATGATGGCGATGTCGCCGACGGTGGACATCTCGACCAGCACGCAGGGCGGGATGCTCAAGGGCCTGAAGCGGTCGGTGCTCGGCGGCGAATCGTTCTTCATGAACACCTTCACGGCAACCGGCCCCGACGCCCACGTCGTCGTCGCCCCGGCGTTGCCCGGCGACATCATCACCTGGCCGCTGACCGGCAACACCGTGTACTTGCAGTCCGGCAGCTACTTGGCCTCGCCGACCTCGATCGAGATCGACAGCAAGTGGGGCGGCGCCAAGACGTTCTTCAGCAAGGAGGGCCTGTTCATGCTCAAGTGCTCCGGCCACGGCGACCTCGTCGTGTCGAGCTACGGGGCGGTCCAGGCGGTCGACCTCCAGCCCGGGCAGAGCTACATCGTCGACACCGGCCACATGGTCGGCTGGGACGAAGGCGTCAGCTACGAAGTCAACAAGGTCGGCAACTGGAAGTCGACGATGCTCGGCGGCGAAGGGCTGGTCGTCCGGCTGACCGGTCCCGGCAGGGCGTACATCCAGACCCGAAGCCCGGAGAGCTTCGTCGACTGGCTCGTCCCCAAGCTGCCGATGCAGCGATCCTGAGTCGATGACCGAGACCACCGAACTGCGAGCCGTCGGCGATGTTGAGCTGCGGATCAGGCCCGAGCAGGCGCTGCGGCCCGGTCGGCCCGATGCCCGCAACCTGCTGATCGTCTGGTACATGCGCAAATCGTTCTTTCCTCTGCTGCTGCTCGGCACGATCGGCGCGCTGACCACGAAGGGCACCACCGAGGCGCAGATCGACTGGACCGAGCCGGGGAAGCTGCTCGCCGAGCTGTTGTCACCGATCGCGGGTCTGATCCTGGCGGTGGTCGTTCGGTTCACGTCCAGCCAAGTCGCGCTGCTTCTCGCGTACCCACTCGCGAGCGCCCATGAGGAGCCGCTCGCGCCACGGACAAGTTTCGGGAGCGGCATCGGCCGCTGGTTCGATCGGCTCCACGTGGCGAGGGCATACCGCTCGCTGCGATGGACGCACCACGTTCGCCAGGAGGCACTGCACCGTTTCGGGTCGACTGGCGAGCGCGTCGGGAAGCTCGATGGGTTCATGGATCGGGTGACGATCGTGTTGGTCGTCGCCACGATCGCGGTTGCGTTCGCCGTGGCGCCGTCGTGAAGACCGACCCGCAGATGACCGCGGTGGGCTCGGTCGTCCATGCGCTGCGGAACAGCGTGACGGCGCCTCCGTCGGACGAGGCGATCGAGGCCGTCGAGGAGCTGCTGCCCGAGGGCGACGAGTTCGTCACCTACCTGCTGCGGTTCACGGCGCTCATCGTGCTGTCCGCCGGCATCGCTGCATTCGGGCTGCTCGCCGACTCGGCGGCGGTCGTCATCGGGGCCATGCTCGTCGCTCCGTTGATGACGCCGATCGTCGCCGCCGCCGCGGCGACCGTGATGGCTCGGAACATCCGGCTGGCACGAAGCCTCTTGGTGATCGCGTTCGGTGCGTTGGGAGCGATCGCGGTCGGCTACCTGACCGCGTTCGTCGCCGGCACCCAGCTGCTGTCGGTGACGGAGCTGCCCCGCGAGGTCCAGGCGCGCACGTTCCCGGGGTTGCTCGACCTCGGTATCGCGATCACGGCGGGTGCGGCGGCCGGGTTCATCCTGCCGCGACGGTCGACGACCGGGGCGCTTCCCGGCGTCGGAATCGCGGTCGCGCTGGTACCGCCCCTGGCGACGGTGGGGATCACGCTCCGGGTGGGCGCCGGCGAGGAGGCCGCCAACGCGCTGCTGCTGTTCCTCACCAACCTCGCGGCGATCATCTTCTCGGCATCGGTCATGTTGATCCTGGCCGGATTCCGGCCCGAGGGTGAACGACGGTCGCTGGTCCGGCGCGTCGTGATCACGATGGTGGCGGTGCTGGTTGTCGCGGTCCCGTTGACGCTCCACACGCGGGCGACGGTCGCGGACGCCTCACTGCGGCGCTCGGTCGCCAGTTCGATCCTCGAATGGGACGACAGCGTGCGCGTGATCGATCTCGAAGCCGATGTCGCCGGCGGGAAGGCGACGGTCGAGCTGCTCGTCGCCGGACCCAACGAGCCGCGAGCCGCGTGGAAGCTGGCCGGCGAGATCGAGCGCCGCTTCGGTGGGCCGGTCGACCTGCGGTTGCTCTTCCAGCGCGATGAGCTGTTCGCGGTGAGCGTGCGATGAGGCGCTCCGCCGTACTGGCCGTGCTGATCGCCACCGGGATGTCGGCCTGCAGCGGCGGCGGATCGGCGTACGATCCCGCGGCCGGCACGATCGAGGTCTTCGGACCGTGGCGCGGTTCCGACGCCGATCGGTTCGCAGAGGTGCTCGCCGCATTCGAGGACGAGTCGGGGCTCGACGTGCAATACGTCGGGAGCGCGGACTTCGTGACCGACCTGCAGTTCCGCGCCGGCGAGGGCAACGACCCACCCGATGTGGCGATCGTTCCGCAACCCGGCGTGATCGACCGGCTCATCACCGACGGGCAGATCGTGCCGCTCGGTCCGGACGTGCGCGACACGGTCGTGGAGAACTTCGGCACCGGGAGCACCGAGACCGCCACCGACGACGACCTGTATGCGATCCCCTACCGCGTCACGGTCAAGAGCCTGGTCTGGTATCGCCCCGACCAGTTCGCCGAGAACGGGTGGAGCATCCCCGAGTCGATCGACGAGCTCGACGCCCTGGTCGCGAGCATCCAGGCGTCTGGCGAGGTCGCCCCATGGTGCCTCGGTATCGAGTCGGGCACGGCGACCGGCTGGGTGGCGACCGACTGGACCGAAGACCTCGTCCTCCGCTCGATCGGTCCCGAGCGTTACCAGCGCTGGGCCAACGGTGAGATCGACTTCGCCGACCCCGACATCGCCGGCGCGTTCGACCGCTTCCGCACACTCGCCCTCGATCGCGGCCGCCCGCTCGGCGGCGTCCGTGGCGTCGTCGAAACACCGGTCAGCGAGGCGATCCTCCCGCTGCTCACCGACCCGGCCGGGTGCGCCCTCCACCGGCAGGCCGACTTCGCCGTCAACTGGCTTCCCGAGGGCACCTCGATCGGACCGGACGGCGACATCGACTTCTTCGTTCTCCCGGCTGCGACCGCCGGCGAGTCACCGCCGCTCGTCATCGGCGGCGACCAGGTCGTACAGTTCCGCACCGGCGAGGACCTCGACGAGCTGATGACCTTCCTTGCGGGTCCCGAGGCCGCACAGATCTGGGCGCGGCGCGGCGGCTTCCTCAGCGGCAACCGGCAGGTGCCAGACGACGCCTACCCGAACGCGTATCTGCAGGAGTTGAGCGCTGCTCTGGCTGCCGCCCCCGCCCTCGTGTTCGACGCGTCCGACCAGATGCCGCCGGCGATCGGCTCAGACCTGCTCTGGGAGCGGATCACCACCTGGCTGGCGGGTGCCCTCGACTACGACACGTTCGCCGCGGAGATCGACGAGGCCCGCAGCGCCGCCGAGGCGAGCGCCCCACCGACCTCGTGATCGTGGTTCTCGGCCACCCGGATCGGGAGGACCGCGGTGGGCGAACGCGACACCGGCATCGCCGCCGTCTGCGTCCGGCCGACACCCCGGACGCCGCTCAGGCGGAGAGCGCGTCGGCCAGGTCGGCGAGGAACGGCCCGACGTCGGTGACGATGCCCATCGCCTGGTGGCTGCCGCGGTCGGCGAGCTTGGTGACCACCGCCTGGTTGATGTCGACGCAGAACGTCGTCACGCCGGCCGGCAGCAGGTTGCCGGTCGCGATCGCATGCAAGGTCGTTGCCAGCATCAGCGCCACGGTCACCCCGGGCACGAGGGCGCGCATCGTGTCGGCCGCCTCGACCACGTCGGTGATCGTGTCGGGGAGCGGACCGTCGTCGCGGATCGAACCGCCGAGCACGAACGGCACACCGCGCCGGACGCATTCGTACATCACCCCGCCTCGGAGATACCCGGCGGCGACTGCGTCGGCGATCGATCCGTGCCGGCGGATCTCGTTGATCACCCTGACGTGGTTGCTGTGTCCGCCCTCGGTCGGGCTGCCGTGCGCCACCGAGACCCCGAGGCTGGTCCCGAGCACGTTCGTCTCGATGTCGTGGGTGGCGAACCCGTTCCCGGCGAACAGCACGTCGATCCAGCCGGCGCGCACCAACCGCGCCACGTGGGCGGAACCGCCGGTGTGCACCACGGCCGGGCCGCAGACGGCGAGGATCTTGCCGCCGGCCTCGCGCTCGTTGCGAATCCGGTCGGCGACCCGCTCGATCAACAGCGCCTTGGGCTTCTCCGAGGACACGTCGGACGCCATGAACTCGAACGCGCTCCCGGGCGGCGCCTGCGGCAGCGGGTGGACCCGCACTCCCCTGCTCCCGACCACGACGCGGTCGCCGCGCTGCACCCGGTGCATCGGGGCCGTACGCGCGCCGTCGGCACCGACGACGATCGCGCAGTCCATCTCCGGGTTGTCGACCGCCAGCCAGCTGCCCCCGACGCGTATCTCGCTCTGCAGGTTGGTCGTCGAGTAGAACCCGGCGGGCAGTACGCCGTCCCGGTCGGCAGCGACGGTCGTCGCGTCCTCGGCGTCGAGCCGGTTGACGCCGTGCACCTGCAGTTGCTCGAGCAGCGACTCCATCGCCGCGTCGTCGGCGGCGAAGACCTCGATCACGGCTCGGCTCGGATTCTGCGCGGTCCGGCCCATGTCGAACTCGCTGACCTCGTAGTCCGCTCCGGCGTCGAGGATCAGGTCGAGCACCTTGGCCAGGATCAACGAGTCGACGATGTGACCCGAGAGGACGACCGTCTCGGTCGCTGCGTGCCGATGTGTCATGGCAGTGATCGTAGGCGGCCGGATCTGGCAGGCTCGGCGGATGCACACATCGATGAGGTGCCGGCGATGACCCGCCGGGTCGTGATCGCCGGTGCAGGCGGACGTGACTTCCACGACTTCAACACGGTGTTCCGCGCCGACCGCTCCACCGAGGTCGTCGCCTTCACCGCCACCCAGATCCCGGGGATCGACGACCGCCGCTATCCCCCCGAACTGGCCGGCCCCGGCTATCCGGACGGGATCCCGATCCGGCCCGAACGCGACCTGGCCGACATCATCGCCGACGAGCGCGTCGACGAGGTCGTGTTCTCCTACTCGGACGTCTCGCACGTCGACGTGATGCACGTGGCGTCACGGGTCCTCGCCGCGGGAGCCGGCTTCCGGATCCTGTCGCCGCGCGCGTCGATGCTGCCCAGCCCGCGCCCGGTCGTCGCTGTCGTCGCCACGCGGACGGGAGCGGGCAAGTCACCCACGACGCGCCGGGTCGGCCGGATCCTGGCCGATGCCGGGCTGCGGGTCGCACTGGTCAGGCACCCGATGCCGTATGGCGACCTGTCGAGCATGGCGGTCCAACGGTTCGCCACGTTGGCCGACATCGACGCCAGCTCACCGACCATCGAGGAGCGGGAGGAGTACGAGGAGCCGGTCCGGCAGGGGATGCTGATGTTCGCCGGCGTCGACTACCGGGCCATCGTCGAGGCCGCTGCCGCCGAGGCCGACGTCCTCGTCTGGGACGGCGGCAACAACGACGCGGCCTTCATCGAACCGACGATCACGATCTGCGTGGTCGACGCGCTGCGGCCGCTCGACGGGACCCGCTTCCATCCTGGCGAGACCAACCTGCTGATGGCCGATGTCGTGCTGGTCAACAAGGTCGACGCCGCCGATCCCGAGGCCGCCGATCGGGTCGTCGCCGACATCGGCCGCGTCAACCCCGACGCGACCATCATCACGGCGGCGTCGCCGGTCACGCTCGACCCCGGACCCGATCTCGCCGGGCGGCGCGTGCTCGTCGTCGAGGACGGCCCGACGATCACCCACGGCGGCATGGCTTTCGGAGCCGGCACGGTCGCTGCGCAGCAGGCCGGGGCCGGAGCGATCGTCGACCCTCGCCCGTTCGCCGTCGGATCGATCGCCGCGACCTACGAGCGCTACCCGCACATCGGTCCGGTCCTGCCGGCGATGGGGTACGGCGAGCGGCAGATCGCCGAACTGAGCGAAACGGTTCGGGCCGCCGACTGCGACGTCGTCGTCACCGGCACGCCGATCGACCTCGGGCGCCTCGTCGACCTCGGGCATCCCACCCGCCACGCCCGTTACACCGTGCAGGAGCTGGGCGACGTCACGTTGGCGAACGTCCTCGGGCCATGGATCGAACGGTGGACGGAGAAATAGCCCCGTCGATCCGCGCCGCGGTCGAGCGCGCACTCAGCTCAGTCCGGGAGGATCCGCAGCACTCCCTCCGTGAGAGTGGTCACCAGGAACTCACCCTCGGGGGACTCCAGGAACGACGTAACGACCCCTGAGCCGTTGGTGTCGAGACGAACCACTCCGTCAGCGCCCATCGCGAACATCGGACCCGTCATGTCGGCAAAGACGTACGCCCCGCGCAACTCGGGGAGCTGCGATCCGTAGTAGATCCGGCCGCCGATCACGGCCGGACCCAGCGTGTGCTGGTACTCGTGGATCGGGTCGGTGAACTCCACGCCGGCAGGCTGGCCGCCGATCTGGCGATCGGTGCTGCCCTCGTACCAGTACCAGCCGAAGTTCTGCCCGCTCGTCCCGGCTGGGATCAGATCGATCTCTTCCACGTCCGACTCGCCGACGTCGCCGATGTACATGTCGCCGGTCGGCTCGTCGAGATGGAACTGCCACGGGTTACGCAACCCCATCGCCCAGATCTCGTCGCTGATGTCCGGTCGATCGACGAATGGGTTGTCGGTCGGGATGTCGTACCCGTCGCCGTCGAGCCGGGGCACGATCCGCAGGATCTTCCCCAGGAGCTTGCTGCCGTCCTGCGCGTCACGACCCTGGCTCCCCCCACCGTCGCCGACGGCCACGAACAGATTGCCCGCCGCGTCGAACTGGAGGTCGCCGGCCTTGTGGCCGAGGCCGGGCTGTTCGATGAAGAGCACCTGGCGGCGGGTGGCCGGATCGGGTGCCCCGTCGCGCATCGCCATCGAGATGACGTTGGTGTCGTTGCTGCGGTCGGTCAGGTACAGGAACATCCGGCCGTCACGAGGATCGAACGCGATCCCCAGCATCCCCAGCTCCGACCCTCCTTCGATCTCACTGGTCTCGGCCGTGAGGTCGAGGGTGACCTCGAAATCGGTGAGCTCGCGATCGATTCGATACACCGTGCCGGTCTGGGCGATCGCGAAATACGCGTCCTCCTGGCCGTTCCACACCATGCCGGTCAACCTGCCAATGTCGATCGCCTGCTCGAACCGGAAATCAACCGACTCGAGCTGCAATGTCGGCGGCATCGGGAGTGCGGACCTGATCGGCTGCGGGGCGGCCGACCCACCCGCGATGTCAGGGGCCGTCGCGACGACGTCGACACCGCTCGGCTCGGTCTCCGTCTCGACCGCGCCGCTCGCCGTGGTTGAATCGTTGGTTGATCGCACCTGGAACAAGGCCAGTCCGCCGAGCAAGGCGAGCATCGCGGCCAGGTACAACAGGTACGGTCCCTGTTTCACAAACGGTCACCGTAGTAGGGCCGTTCCTGAATCTTCCGATATCGACGCCGGCACTCGAGGGCAGCGGTGGCAGGAACGCATCGCCGGGGAGCACCGAGCGGCAGGCGAGGGAAGATCGACCGGTCATCGCATCGCATCCGAGGGTCCGAACGTGTCGGCGGCCGGAGGCGGGGGATGCGCCTCGCGACCCGCGAGCAGTGCGTGCACGACCCGGGTGACCGGGGTCTCGATGCCGTGGCGGCCGGCGGCGCGCAGCACCGCTCCGTAGAGCGCGTCGTACTCGGTCGGGCGGTCGGCCATCGCGTCGTAGTACATCGAAGTGCCGTACGCCGGGAACACCGTCAGGTCGAACGCGTCCGCTTCGGCCTCGCTGACCTCGGCGCCCTCCGCCCGGCCGACCCGGAGGCACTCCCGGTAGAGGTCGCGGGCGATGCTCCCCACCGGTTCGGAGCCGAGCACGTTCATCGTCCGCCTGGTCAGGGCGGTCACGCCGTTGGCCATCACGTTGATGCCGAGCTTGCGCCACGACTCGGTGACGAAGCCCGCATCGGGCCGCCAGCGGGCGGCGGTCCCCTCGAAGACCGGTACGACGCGCCGCGATGTCGCGTCGTCGGGCACGATCAGGATGCCGTGCTGGTGGTGGCGGATGTGACCCGGCTCGAGGAGTTGCGTGCCGCAGTAGACGACGCACGGCACGACGCTTGCCCCGTTGACGAACGGCGCGAGGCGCTCGACTTCCTCGACACCGTTCTGCGCCCCGGCGACGATCGTGTTCGGCCCGCACAGCGCGTCGAGCCAGCGCGCTGCGCCGGCGGTCTGGAACGCCTTGACGGTGACGATCACCAGATCGGCCGGCTCACCCAGCCCGACGTCGACGAGCCCGGCCGGATCGGTGACGCACACCGCGGGGGCAGCGACCGGAGCGAGATCGGAGTCGACGACGTACCGGTCGAAACGCCGCCGGGCGCAGGCGACCACGGAGCGGCCTGCAACCGCGAGCTGGGCGGCGAAGAACGTCCCCACGCCCCCTGGGCCGACAACTGCGATCCGCGCGCTCGCCGGGTCGAGGAAACCGTCGTCACCGCTCATGACCGCAACGTATTGGCCCCGTCACAACCGAACGCAAACCGGGCGCGCCGAACGCCGGGCACGATCAGGCGGCACCGACGATGTCGGGGTGGTGGCGCGCGACGTTGTCCGGGTAGCTCCGCTCGAAGTAGTTCCACAACTGTTCGCCATACGTCCGTGCGTGGCGCTCGCTCCCCATGTCGCCGACGCCGGCATCGGTTTCGGCGGCGCTGGCCATGAACCCCGCCGTCGCATGCCAGTCGCTGCGCGCCACCGCCTCGGCGTACTCCACCCCGAGCGGCAGCGGATCGAGCGGCGTGTCGAGCGACGGGCCGTGGAAGTAGCCGGTCGACAGACGATCGCCAGCGGCGATGACGCGGTGTGGTGTGGCGACGAGATAGTTGCCGGTCATCGCCTGCAGCATCTCCCCGAGGTTGACGACGAAGGAACCCGGAATCGTCGGGACGTCGATCCACCCGCCGTGCGGGTTCTGCACCTGCAGGCCACCGACCGGCCCCGGCGCGAGCACGGTCAGGAACCCGGTGTCGTGATGCGCGTTGACCCCGGCGTGGTCGGGCGGCGTGGGCGGGTAGTGGATCATCTTGGTCAGCGACATCGGCCGGTCACCGAACATCACGGCGAACTGCGTGTCGGGCAGGCCGAGGCCGACGGCGAGCAGCGCGAGGAGGCGATCTGCGAGCCGCCCGAGCTCACGCATCCACGCCGTCGTCAGCGTGCGGTGGCCGGGCAGGACCACGTCGGGCATCCACTGATTGGGGCCGAGGAGCCGCCGGTACGCCGGGAGCGCGCCCGAGGGCGCAGCCGGCCACTCGGTCCAGACGTCGATCTGCTCGCGTACGTCGACCCGGCGGTTGGTCCGTTCCGAGCCGACCGGTTCCCAACCCCGGAAGTGCGGCGACTCGCGCTTGTCGATCAGTCGCTTGGTCCCGTCGTCGAGGGCGAAGAACGTCTCCATCATCTCGAACACCGAGCACTGCAGCCGCTCGTCGACGCCGTGGTCGGTCACGACGACGAACCCGACGCGGTGACAGGCGTCGGTCAGCCGCCGAGCCAGATCGATCAGGTCGGCACGGACCGCGCTCGGTCGACCGAGCGAAATGACCGGGATCTCGGAGAACATCGCCGTCCAGTCTGGCGCGGCGAGCACCTGCCGCCCGACCCGGCTCGCCGAGCTGCGCGACCTCCGACGGAGCCCCGTATCGTCTGTCAGATGACCGACGGGCCGGCGGTGCAGGTGGGGGCGACCACCACTGCGTCACATCGTTGGGACATCGAGACCTCGATCGCCGCCCGGTTCGCCGAGCAGGTGGCGGTCGCCCCCGACCGTGTGGTGGTGCGGACGCCGGAGCGCAGCATCACCCGGCGCGAGCTCGACTCGTGGAGCAACCGCGTCGCGAACTCGATCCCCGAGCGCCCCGGGCGGCCACCGGTGGCGGTGCTGCTCGACGACGACCTCGCCTACTACGCCGCGGTGCTCGGCACGCTCAAGGCCGGGAGACCGGTGATGTTCGTGTCGGCCGGGGAGCCGCCCGCCCGCCGACTGCTGATGCTCGACGAAGCGGGCGCCGACACCGTGATCGTGTCCGACCTGGAGGCCGGAGCAGGGGCAGCGGGTCAGGCGGGAGCGGAGCGCACCGTGCTCGCGCTCGACGAGTTGCCGGGCGACGACGGGCTGGTCGATCGCATCATCGGACCCGGCGAGCCGGCGGTCATCAAGTTCACATCGGGCTCGACCGGGGTTCCGAAGGGCGTCGTGCACAGCCAGCGCGCCGTCATCGCCATGGTCGAGAGCTTCGTCGACGCCCTCGGCATCCGGCCACACGACGCGCTCCTGTCCCCCAACCGGCTCCTCACGCTCGACCTCTTCACCAGCCTGCTGACCACCGCTGCGCTCCACCCGTTCGACGTCTCCCGCCGCGGGATCGACGCCCTTCCCGATTGGCTCGGCGCCTCAGGGACCACGGTCTTCCGAACCACGCCCTCGATCCTGCGCGCCTGCGCGACCCAGGTCGACGGGCACCGATTCCCCGACCTGCGCGTCATCGGGATCGCCGGGGAACTCCTGCTGCCGTCGGACAGGCCGGTGCTGCGAGCGGCGTTCGGACCCGCCACCGAGCTCATCCATTTCTACGGGACCGGCGAGACCGGTGTGACGACGCGCCAGCTCCTCGACGACTCGGTCGACGTGAACGCCACCGTGCTGCCGGTCGGGCGGCCGGTGCTCGGCGTCGATCTTTCCCTGCTCGGACGCGACGGGCGGCCGGTGCCGGACGGCAACGTCGGGACGATCGTGATCGGCGGTGAGTCGCTGGCTCTCGGGTACGTCGGCCGTGGCGACCTCACCGCCTCCCGCTTCCTCGGCACCGGGGCCGAGCGACGATACGTCAGCGGTGACCTGGGCCGGATCGACGCCGAGGGACGACTCGAGTTCCTCGGCCGGGAAGACCTCCAGGTCAAGTTGCGCGGTCACCTCGTCGAGCTCGGCGAGGTGGAGTCGGCACTGCGCCGCATCCCCGCCGTGGCAGATGCGGCCGTCGTGGCGTACCAGCGGGAGCGCGGCACGCGGCTCGTCGGCTACTACACCGGGTCACACGAGCTGCGGCCGAGCGAACTGCGCGCGGCGCTGCGCGATCACCTCCCGAGCTACATGATCCCGTCGGCGTGGGTCTGGCTGGACCACTTCCCGCTCGGGACGTCCGGCAAGGTCGACCGCGCAGCGCTCCCCGCCCCGGCACCCACCGCGCCGCCGACCCGACCGGCCGGGATCGCGACCGTCGATCGGATGAGCCGGCTGTGGGAGGCGGCGCTCGACCTCGACGGTGTGCAGCCGGACGACTCGTTCTTCGCGCTCGGCGGTGACTCCCTTGCGGCAGCCGAACTGATGGCGGCCGTCGAGTCCGAATTCGGCCGCCGGCTCCCGCTGGCCACGCTCTTCGAGGACGATTCGCTCGCGGGAATGTCGGCGCTCGTCGACCGCGGCGGCTCGGCTCGTGCAGGACCATCGACGGTCCCGCTGACCCCCGACCGCGAGCTCGCCCCGATCTTCTGTCTCAACCTGCCCGGCTGGCCCGGATTCATGTACGCCAAACTGGCGCGGCATCTCGTCAGCGACCATCCACTGATCGCGATCGCCGACGACGCGATCCAGCGCCGACGGCCAGAGAGCCTCGCCGCCATCGCCGAGCGGTACGCCGATGTGATCGCGGCGACTTCGGATCGGCCCTACTACCTCCTCGGCAACTCTGCCGCGGGCGCGCTCGCCTACGAGGTCAGCCGTCAACTGGCCCAGCGCGGCGCAGCGGTTGCGTTCGTCGGGATGGTCGATACCCACTTCCCGCGCCGCACCCTGCCGAGCACGTGGGCACTGCCGCGGGCACTTCGCCACCACGGTGCGCTGGGCACGGTCGGACTCGTCGGCGGGGAGGTGCGGCGCCTCACCACACGTCGCTCCCCCGGACAGGGCGACCGATCGGCGGCCGAGGCCGAGCGACGGCACCAACTGCGACTGGCGATCGTCGCCTACCGCCGGTACCGGGTCGCGGAACCCGGCGGGCCGGTCACGTTGTTCCGCGCGCTCGACGGGTCCCAGACCGAACGATCGGCGAGCCGCTGGGCGCCGTGGGTCGAGGAGATCGTCGACGTCCCGGGCACCCACGGTGGACCCGACGGCATGCTGGGCGACGCGCACGTCGACCAGTTCATCGGAGCGCTGACGTCGTCGCTCGCCGCGGCCGACGCCCGAATGGCGGGCTCAGCTGCCCGACCGTGACGGAGCCGGCTTGGAGGCTTCCTCCGACCACACGGTTGCCTCGAGCGGGTCGACCCGGCGGGTCGGGTGGGCGGTGGCGCCGAGCCAGGACAGGAAGTGATCGCGGGCGAGGGGACGAGAGATCCCGAACCCCTGGGCGACATCGCAGCCGAACAACCGCAGCCGCTCGAGCACCTCACTGTTCTCGACGCCCTCGGCGACGACCTCGAGGCCGAGGTTGTGGCCGAGGTCGATCGTCGACCGGACGATCACCTCGTCCTGCTCGTCGAGCAGCACGTTGGCCACGAAGCTCCGATCGATCTTCAACTCGCCCACCGGCAACCGGCGCAGGTAGCTCAAGGACGAGTACCCGGTACCGAAGTCGTCGATCGACAGCCTGACGCCGACCGCGTGGAGGTCGTTGATCGTTCGGCGGGTCCGCGGGGCGTCGATGAGGAGCGACGACTCGGTGATCTCGAGGGTGAGCATCGATGCAGACACCCCGCTTTGCCGGAGGTACTCCTCGACCCGGGCTGCGAGCCGCGTGTCGAGCAGATCGTGGGTCGACAGGTTGACCGACAGCCCGAGGTGGTGCCCCCGATCGTGGATCATGCGGATCGTCCTGATCGCGGTGCTGAGCATGAAGTCGGTGAGCGGCTTGATCAACCCGGTCTCCTCGGCGACTCGCACGAACTGGGTCGGAGAGACCTCACCCCGGACGGGATGTGTCCACCGCACGAGCGCCTCGGCGCCGATCACCGTGCCGGTGGCGATGTCGAGCTTCGGCTGGTACCTGACGTGCAGCAGGTGGTCGTCGATCGCCGACCGCAGGTCGCCGAGCAGCGAGAGGCGCGCCGGCGTCCGCCGATCGATCTCCTCGCGGTAGACCTCCACGCCGAGCCGCTGCGTCTTGGCGTTGAACATCGCGATGTCGGCGTGGCGGAGTGCGGTGGTCGCGTCGATCGCCCCGTCGAGCGGCGCCACACCCGCGCTCGCAGTCACGACGATCTCGAGTTGGTCGAGCGTCACCGAGCGTCCGATCTCCGCGCAGCAGCGGAGGCCGAAGGCGAACATCTCGTCGAATTCGGCGCGATGGCCGAGTACGGCAAACTCGTCGCCTGCCAGCCGGGCGAGGGTGTCGCCGGGTTCGAGCTGCCCGGCCAACCGGCGCGCCACCTCGACGAGCAACCCGTCACCGGCATGGTGGCCGAGCGTGTCGTTGACCTCCTTGAACCGGTCGAGATCGAACAGGATCACGAACAGCACACCGGTGGTCGGGCGCGCCGCGATCGCCGCGTCGACCGAGCGTTCGAACGACGAGCGGTTCGGCAGCCCGGTCAAGCTGTCGTGCCGGGCTTCGCGTTCGATGCGTTGGTGGAGCATCGCCCGCCGCAGGCTCAACGCGAGCTGCTCGGTCAGGTTCTGGGCGCGGGCGAGATCGGGGCCGGCGAACTTGCGGGCCGCACCCGCACGGCCGCCGATCAGCAGCAGGCCGAGCGGTTCGGATCCGTCGTCGATCGGGGCGACGATGATGTCGGGCACCAGCGGGAGCGTTGCCAGCTCCGACGCGATCAGCGTCTGGCGATCGAGCAGTTGGGCCTGCCGCGACTCGATGAACGGCCTCCAGCCGGGGTCACCCGACCCGGTCGGGAGCGCGATCCCGAGGTCGCCGAAGCCGGCGGTCTCGAACCGTTCGTCGATGCCGAAGATCACGAGCGCCACGTGTCCAGCACGCATCAGCTCCGAGACGTCGGTAACCGCGGCCGGGCCGATCTCGTAGGGATCGAGCGAGTGCCCGATCCTGGCGGTGAACCCGTGCAGCACGTCGAGGTCGCGCAAGCGCTGGTCGGTCAGCCCGTATGCCTTCAGCAGGTACCAGAGGAACCCGACGGGCACGAACGCGAACACGACGAGCCCGGGCGACATCAACACCAGCCCGAGCGTCAGACCGGAGATCGTCCCGTTGACGAGGAACAACCACCAGGCAACCCCGATGTCACTGCGGACCCGATCGAGCATCCGCCCCTCGAAGCGGGAGATGGCGATCGACACGACCAGCGAGCCGACGAAGCTCGGCACGGCAACGGCGATCACGGCCGCCACGACGAGCACCGGGTCCTGCGGACCCCAGATCGGGACCAGGGTTCGGAAGATGAAGAACGCGCCGGACACCTCGACTGCGTAGATCGCCAGGTTGAAGACGACCTTGTAGAGCGGCGGCCGCCTGAGGGCGACCAGTACCGCCACCCCACCGAGCACGCGGACCGCGAACGTCGGCCCCGGGGTGAGGAAGACGAGCGCGACGGCCATCGGCACCTCCGACAGCGAGAACGCGATCGCCTCGCGCCGGAACTCGAAGTGGAAGACCGTCACCTCGGACGCGGCGAAGGCGACCGCGAGGACGAGCAGCAGCCACCCTCCTGCGTGCGGTTGCGTGACGGAGGACTCCGGCATGGCGGCGAGGAGGACGACCGAGCCGACGAGCATGGCGACGGCCAGCCCGGCGACCTCGCGCTGTGGCCGGTGCGACTCGACGGATGATCGTGTGCCCTCCGCCTCTGGTTCCGATGTTGTCACCGCCACTCCCCGCGCTCGCCTGTGAGAGCTATCGGGTCGCGAGGCTCGCGGCTTGAGCCGGATCCGCCACTCATCGTGGCCGGTTCATCCAGATCCCGCCAAACCGCTGTCGTTGCGACACGCCGTGCCCGGGCCGACGGGCGCTATGCTGAAGCCGATTCCCGGTTCGGCGGGAACATCGCTTCAGATCTGGTGCCGCGATGGGCCGACACGACGAGGTCGCCCCGCTGAGCAGGCTTCGAGGAACGCGATGCCCGAGCGGGCGAGTTCGTCGCCGGCGCCCGGCGCGACCGACCCCGGTGACAGCGCATCGGCCTCGTCCGAAGAACCGACACCAAGGAAACGAGTCATCATGGTCAAGCGCAAGAAGCCGGTCACCCGTTGGCACGACGGCACGACCCCGCTGGAAGACCTGTCACCGAGCGAGCAGTTGGCGCACGCGATCGTGAGCGACTTCGGTGACCTCGCGCCGTCGGTCGAGCGGATCATGGAGGCCGAGCTCTCCGAGGATCAGCGTGCTGAGGCGATGAGCGCCTTTCGCGACTCCCTCGACAATCCCGGTGACCCCAACCGCGACCCGCGGGTGGCGATCGCCAACGTCGCCACCGGCTGACCTCCGGCGGAGGTCCTGACACGAGCGGGGCGCAGCCTCTGGGAGCGGCTCGTCGGTCGGCAAGACGTGAGCACGGTGAGACAGCGAGCGGCGCCGTCGGGCAACGGCCACGACCGCAGCGACGGGCACCGCGGTGGGGTGGACCGCGGTCTGCGACGCAACATGGGCTGCGTCTGGTGAACTCGGGGTACTCGTCGGAGCGGCGCGCGCTCGATGTGATCGCGAACCATCGAATCAGAGCGCGATCGCACGGCCGGCGCCCGGAGCCGGCCAGTCGCGCCGACCGACGGCCAACCCTGCCGCCGCGAAGGCAACGGCCAGTTGCTCGACGTGCCGGCCAAGCCGCCGATCGGTGAACTCGGCGTTCGTGACCACCTCGACGGCGTCGAGGTACGCGGCGCGGAAGCGTGCGCCGTGACCCTGCTCGATGCCGGCGAGTGCGTGGGCCAGTTCGTGGGCGAGCGTGGCCCGCGTCGACTGCTCGGCGGCGATCCGGATGATCGACTCGCCTCCACGGCAGCGCGTGCTCGACGAGCCGGCGTCACGCCGCGCCGGGCGAACCTCGACCGCCGGACCCGGCCACCAGCGTCCGGTGGTGACCAGGCGAGCCAGGCCGACCAGGTCGTCGAGCGGCACACACGCTTCCAGGTCGGTACCGGCGAACGCCGCCTCCTCGGCGGCGTACACGGCTGCTCGATCGCCGTCGGGAACGGTCACCGCCGGGCACCCCGGCCGATCGCGGGTCGACCTGTGAGGCGTGATCGGCCGATGTCGGCCCGATCCGCTGCCGAGGCGCCCGTCATCCACGCGTCGGCCTGTGCCGCGCTCGGCGCCCGGGCCGAGCGTGTTCGCCCGAACGACTCGGCAGCGAAACGGTCGACGCGATCGGCACGGGCCTGCAGCGCCAGGGAGGTGACACGCGACGACTCGGCGGGCGCCTCGGCCTCGGTGGTCGCTCGGGCCTCGTCGAGGAGCACGCCGATACGGTCGGCGAAGCCGAACAGAAAAGACCGGCGGAAGCGCTGCGTCGCTGCGGCGGTACCCCGCCGGATCGTCGCGAGATGGGCTGCTGCCTGCTGGTGGAGCGACTGGTACATCATGGTGACGAGATCGACGTCCGAGGTGAATCCGGCGACGTGTGCGATCGTGCCCGAGGAGGTCGCGCGGAACACGACACGGACGTCGTTGGCACCGGCGATCGCCATCAGCAGCGCGAGGCGGGCCCGGACGTAGGCCCCACGCCCGAGCGGAACGTCGCGAAGCACGAGGTCGTCGGCGGCCGCAGCTGCATCGCTCAGCCGCTTCGGGTCGATGCGGTGCTCGGCGAGCAGGCGGGCGGCCTTCGCGGCAAACGCGTCGGCCTCGTGCGGGTTCGTGGTGCGCGCCGCCTTGTCCAACAGCTTCTGGATCCGCCTGAGCAGCGATGCGTCGGGGTCGACCGTTGGCACGCGTCCCATCCAACCAGAGCGGTGCGACATTCGAGCGGGGCGACCACAAGCCCCCTGCCCGATTTCTTGATCTTTGACGGCCACCGAGACGACGGCACCCCGACCTCGCTAGCGTGGTGAGATGTCCACGGCCCGCTCCCTCAATGAGTCTGGCCCTCCGGTCGCGCCCAGAGCGTCGGGCTCGGCACCGGACGTGGAACCCCGTTCCCAGACGACCGACGGTCGTTCGCTGCGCCGAGAACGCAATCGCGACGCCGTCATCGTCGCGCTCCTCGAGTTGATCCGGGAGGGCAACTACGAGCCGGGCACCGGAGAGATCGCCGAGCGGGCCGGCGTCTCACACCGCTCGGTGTTCCGCTACTTCGACGATCTCGGCGACCTCGTGCGAGCGGCGATCGATCACGAGATCGGCGAGGTCGTCACGCTCGCGGTGCTCCCCGATATCGGCCAGGGTCCGCTCGAGGAACGCATCGACACCGCCATCGAATCGGTACTGAAGATCTACGGCTACACCAGCCCGGTCGCCCGCGTCGCACGAGCGCGATCCCTCGCCATCCCGACGATCGACGAAGGCCTCATCGCGATCGCCCACCTGTACCGAGACCAACTCGAGCGGCACTTCGCGCCGGAGCTCGGCGACCTCGAGCAATGGCAGGCGGCGGATCTGATCGACGTGATCCAGGTCGTCATCAGCTTCGAGTCGTTCGACCTCGCTCAGCGCCGCCTCGGCCGCAGCGACGACGAGATCAGGCGCGCTTGGCGATCGGCGCTGCTCGCCCTGCTGGCGCGCTGATCCCGGCGGACCGCCGAGCGCAGCCGTTACACTCAGCGCCCGTCGCGGATGTAGTTCAACGGCTAGAACCTCAGCCTTCCAAGCTGATGATGCGGGTTCGATTCCCGTCGTCCGCTCCAGCCAATCGAAGCGGATAACACCAGCTAGTTGACTATTTCCTACCGGTCAACTACTGTAGGGAATCCCTCGCCGACGGGTCTGTCGTGCCCCCAACGTGCCCTGAGCACGGGTATTCAGGAGGCAACAATGGGCACGACCCGCCCCTTCGGGGCAATCCGGAAACTTCCCAGCGGGAGGTTCCAGGCCCGCTACCTACACCTCGGCAGACGCCTGTCGGCCGACACGACGTTCGCCACGAAGGCCGAAGCGAGGAACTTTCTCGCCGGCATCGAGACCGACCTCACCCGAGGCAGCTACGTCGATCCCGACGCCGGTCGGATCAAGTTCGGCGAGTACGCCGGATGGTGGCTCGAGCAGCGCCACCTCCGGCCGCGGACACGCGAGTCGTATGACTCCCAACTCAAGCACATCCTGCCGACGTTCGAGGGGGCGACGCTCAACTCGATCACCCCGATCGACGTTCGCAGCTGGCACGGCCGGCTCGCCAACTCCGGGCTTCACGCCAACACGGTGTCGAAGGTGTACCGGATGCTCCGCACGATCATGACGACCGCCGTCGACGACGGCTTGCTGCCGTCGAACCCGGTCCACATCAAAGGGGCGTCCAAGGAGCGCGCAATCGAACGGCCGCTGCTCTCGTGGGACGACGTGGCCGCACTCGCCGTTGCGATACATCCTCGCTTCGAGGCGCTCGTGTGGACAGCGGCGGCGTCGGGTCTGCGGTTCGGCGAGCTGTCCGGTCTGACCGTCCGCCACGTCGACATCGAGCGATCCGAGATCCGTGTCTCGCAGTCGCTTTCCTACGAGCGCGGTCGAGGGTCGACGCTCGGCCCACCGAAGACCGACAGCGCGCATCGAACCGTGGCGATCCCCGAGGCGGTCACCGAACGGATCGTCGCCCACATGCGAAACTTCGATGTCGGCCGCGAGCCGGGCTCGTTGGTTTTCACGTCGCTGCGGGGCAGTCCGCTCGTCAACGGGTACTTCGCCCCGCATTGGCGAACCGCTCGTGCCGCAGTTGGACTCGATGCGATCCGCTTCCACGACCTTCGACACCTCGCCGGCACCGAAGCCGCCACCGCCGGCGCATCGCTCCGTGAGGTCATGGCCCGCATGGGCCACTCGTCGAGTGCTGCCTCACTTCGATACTTGAAGACAGCGGAGGGACGTGACCGCGCGATCGCCGATGCGATTGCTGCTCGGATGACCAAACCGGTCGCCGCGCCATCCTCCGACGTCGTCAGGTCGGCCTGATCGAGATCCTGCGCTCAGTTCACAACCGGCCTCCGACGCTCGCCGACCCACGCGTCCACCTCGGCGGGATCGAAGCGAACGAACTTTCCCAGCTTGCAGAACGGAATCCGACGTTCGTCGACCAGTCGGCGGATGAACCGTGTGCTCACACAGAGCCGCTCCGCCACCTGGGTGACGTCGAGGAGCTGTCCGGACGCTGACGGTGCCTGTTGCATGCTCATGCCGGTGTAAAGGCGAACAGAGGAACCCGGCGGGACAACCGACGTCGGCGTGATCCGTTCATGCCTGCGTTGACGCGACCATCGCCCGATCCCCACGCCGACCTCAAAGCCAGCCAAGGAGAATGCTGGCTGCGGCTCCCGCACCGGAGAGAAGCAGGACAGCGGCCACAACCAACGCGCGTTTGACGTTGGCCGCAATGCTGTTGACCGATCGAGCCGTCGCAACGGAGGACCGCATCAGGTCGCGCCGGTCCAGATACTCCACGACGCGATCCAACTCCTTTCTCGCGACCATCTCGACGTAGAGCACATCGACGAATTCGCTCGCCCAGCGTTGAGGGTGCGAGACGCCGTCCGCCCCCAAGACGTCGTACTTCTTTAGAACGCCCCTCCAGATCACGGCTTGCTTCTTCATCTTCGGGCTGGCCGTGTGCCAGTCCAGCCCGAGTAGGTCGACGAGCATGGTCGTCAGCCGAGCGACGAGTTCATCCGTCCAGCGGCGGTCGAGCGCCTCGAGAACCGCCTGCTCCTCTTTGGCGATCTGGTCCCACCGCCTCCTCGCCTTCGCGTCAGGGGGCTCGGGTTCCGATCCATTGGGTGGCTTCGGTTCGGTCGACGACGCCGGCTCTGGCGGGGTGTCCGAGTCATCCGCCACGATGACTGCGTAGAGCTGTTCGAGCGGGCTGATCTTCTTCGTCGGAGAGCCAAATATTTCAGACAAGCCACTGAACACGCCCCGCTTCTCGTCGTACATCCGGTCGAGCGCGCTACCACTCGTTCCTCCACGGCCCCCAGCCCGTGGTGGCAGGAGAGCGATCTGTTCAGGGCGAGTACACCGCGCTCGTCGACCAGGTTCGGACCTGGGCGCGTACGTCGAGCCGCCCGAAGCCGTCCCCGCCGATCAGGAGCCAATCTGCCCCCGCACCGACGACCGTGCCGTTGATGCGGTCACCTTTGACCCAACCCCCCGTCACCGAGACGATCATCCGGGTTCCGAGCGGCCCCGGACCAGCCATGAGCCCCTCGTCCAGATCGGCGTGAAGCGTCATTTCCTTGACCAGTTCCATCGAGTCCCCTCTCGTCGCGTGACAAACGGCGGCCATATCTCATGGGGCAGCGCCGCATGACCGGCGCACTGCCCTGGGTCACCAGCACAGTCCGCCACCGCATCATCACGCCGCTGTTGGTGATGGCTGTACGGTGGCGCTCGCGCCGATCGACCGTCGAGACCTCGGTCCCGGCCACCCAGTCAGCTGGCTGTTCGGTGAGCCACCCCCATCTGACGCGCCTCCCCGGTCGGCGAGGTCTCTGCGTAGATGCCCCGCGTGAGTCCTGAGGTTCGTGTGTCTTGCGAGGGCGGTGAAGTCCGTGTCGGCGTGCAGGATCTCGGCCCCTGCTCTGATCGCCGCGGCGGCGATGAGGCAGCCGATGAGCTCGCGGGCGTGATCGGATGACAACGAGACGAGAGCGCTCTTCCTCAGCCGGCCGCCGTCGGGATCGAGACGTGATTCGGACCGAGGCCATCGGGAAGCCGCACCGGCAACGCGAGCAAGGGCAAGGCGCGCCGGAAGTCGGGTGTGCTGCTCGCGGCGATCGCGAACGTCACCGCCCACGACACCGAGAACGACACCGCGCCCCGACGGTTCGACCGCGACGGCGGCAGGCCGGCCGCACCGTCGAGCGGGATCGTCCCTCGCCAGCCCGCCGAGCCGACGCGAACCAGCTCCACCGGCACCTCGGCGAGCAACTCCTCACGGGTCTCGGGCGCCATGTCGGCGCCCCGCGACCAGGTCGCCTCCTCTGCGACGTACAGCGTCGCCGTCGCCGACATCGCCCCCGCCGACTCAGGGTTCTGAGGATTGGCCCGAACGACGCACTCGAGCCCGCCCGGCGTCAGGTCGACTCGGCAGCGAACGTGACCGAACACCGACCGATCCCTCATTCCCCACATGGCGCCGGCGAAGGGCACCAGCGCGAGCGCCGCGACGATCCCCGACAGCACGCGCACGATCGCCTCGCCCGTGAACAACGCCGTGACAACACCGAACACAGCAACCGCCAAGATCAGCCCGGTGACGAGAGCGACCCGCCATCGCGACCGACGAGCGGGAGCATCGAGATCGTCGTTCGACGGGCTCTCAATGCGCAACGAACCGGTCACGAGGGTGAACGGTGCTGCGCCGAGCGACTCACCGTCCCGATCGATCGCCTCGACGAACCAGTCGACGGTCAGCAGCGGCCCCGAGCTGCTCGGTGGCCAGTTCGGGCCGTCGATCTCGAACGGTCCATCGCCCAGCTCGGCACGATGCAGCTCGGCCACCGACTCGTCGAACGGCGTCGTCTGGCGCGCCTTCACCGCCAACACGACCCCAGCCGGCGGCGCGCCCTCCACCACCCCACGGATCGCCGAGCCCGGCTCGACGGAGTCGGGTTCCAGGGTGATGTCGAGCGCCGTCACGCAAGCAGCACGGTACCGCGCCCCACCCGACCGAGCGGCCACCCAGCCCTCCCGAACTGCAACCGCACGACCGTCAGTCGGGCAGCGTGATGAGGCCCTCGCCGCAGACGAACACCTGCGAACCCAACGAGCAAATGACCGCATCCCCGCCGGCGACGCTCACAGACCCGGCGCCTCCGACGTTGCCGGACCCGCCCGACACCGACGCTGTGGAGCCACTCGCCAGGTTGCTCGCGCCGCCCAAGACGGAGGCGGAGGCTCCACTCGCTGTGTTGTCGGTACCGCCCGACACCGAGGCCCGGGTACCGCTGGCCGTGTTTCTGTTACCCCCAGATACCGACGCCGAGGTTGACGTCGCGTCGTTCTCGAGGCCCCCGGACACCGACGAGTAAGCGCCGCTGGCGGTGTTGGTGTCGCCACCGGAGACCGATGAACGACTGCCGCTGGCCCTGTTCTCGATCCCACCCGTCACCGAGGCCGCCACACCACTGGCGATGTTCGCTTCACCCCCGGACACGGACGACCACTCACCGGTGGCGCTGCTGAAAACGCCGCCTGCGACGGACGAGAACTCGCCGCTGGCGGTGTTGTTGCGGCCCGCTGTGGCTGATGACCAGATGCCAACCACGGTGTTGTTGAAGCCGGCGACGAGGCCGCCGTAGCTGCTGTAGCTGTGTGCGTCGCCGACGATCAGGTTGTGTGACCCGGTCCGGGTGTCTGATGCGTTGGCGTTGTAGCCGACGATCAGGTTGCCGCGCCCGTTCACCGGCCCGTCGGTGTCACCGGAGCCGTCGACCACCTGCACGTTCACACCGCTGAACCGCACCGTCGGCTGCCCGTCGACGGTCACCACGCTCACCGACGCCAACTTCGCGTTCAACGCCGCCACCTGCGACTCCAAACCCGCCGCCCGGGCGTTGAGGTCGGCCAACGACGACTTGATGTAGTAGCCGTTCACATCGAACAGCACATGCACCGACCCCGCATCGTTGTACACGTTGAACTGACCACCCGGCGACAGATCCGTGATCACCGCATTCGGCGTCGGCGGCTCCCCCAACGCCGGGTTCAGACTCGACGAGTTCGGCCGCGGCACACCCGCCCGCCAAACCGTCAGAAACGAGTTCGCCGCCGTGCGACTGTCCACGGTCACATTCATCGACAACGCCACCGCAGTCGACGGAACCGTGCACAAACCGTTCACACCATGCGCCGAAAAGACCCGCGTCGCCCCGGCCCCGATGGGGGTGGAACCGCCCTGCCGGGTATCAGCCAACCGACACGCCGTCACCGGCACGAACGTCGTATCCACATCACCCGGCGCCGCCTCCACACGCCACGCATCCAACACCAACAACATCACCACCACCGCCACCACCGCCCCAGTGACGAACCACACCACCGACCGCACACGAATCGTCACCAACATCGAACACCCCCAGGTGGACAGCCGTCCGACCCGACGCCGAACGCGACAACCCAAAGCCTCCCACACCACCAACCCGAGCCGCAGCTGCATCGTGCCGTCGGTTGCATCGGTGAAGATCACCTCATCCATCCACCGTCGAGGCCACGCGGAGCGAGAGCCGAAGTCCCACTCTTGCTGGTTGGCGTCTGGTGACGCTCGATGTCGAGGGCGGTCAGCGAAGCGTTGCGCGCCGGCCAGCCGATGAGGTCCTCCATGAGGTTGCGGCGCCGAATCGTGTCGCCGATGGCGCCGAGGCCGCCGGCGGGGCTGCAGGTCAGACGCAGAACCCGGTGGACTGGTCGAGGCCGCGCGAGCACAGCGCCTGTTCGAAGACGTTGTCGAACTCGTACACCGGCGGGTTCGAGGCAACGAGCCGGGCCCGGACGTGATAGCGCGAGCCGACGCTCGTATCGTCGCCGAAGAACTCGCCAGGGAACGTATCGTAGGCCGACTCCGCGACCGTGCCGGACGTGTGAACGCGCACGTTGACGATCCTGGTCGGTGTTGCATCGGGATGACTCGGGACGAGCGCCGCCACCACCGTGTCCCCCACCTCGACCACGGTCGAAGCCCTGGGCGCCGTTCCCAGCGCAGCGAGGGCGCGATCGGTCACCTCCACGTATGGGCCCGGGTACACCAGGTCGAACATCGAGATCCATCCCGTCGTCGAGTCGGGGGCCGTCACCTCGGCCCACACGTCGAAGTCGCCGAGCAGCCTGCCGCGGCCGGTCATCTCGAGCGGCGTCAACGGCGGGAGGGACACCGCCACTGGCTGCAGGTCGCCGGGCAACGTCCTCAACACGAACGAGTAGCCGATGGCGACCCCTGCGACCTCGGCAGTCGTCCCGGCCACAAAGAAGTCGTAGGGCCGTCCGGGCAGCGGACAGGCCGGCCCCGGGCTTGGCGGGGGCGGGCCGGTGATGTAGCCCGCGACGTTGACGATGAGGTGCGTTTCGGCATAGGTGTAGATGCAAACGTCGCCGCCGGCGCCGAGGCGGGCGAGCACCGGTGTTGGCGGAGTTGTGCCCGCTGCTGTAGTTGACGTTCGACGCGTTCGGCCGGTCGGTGCCGGTGGGGTGCACCGTGAGGTAAGCATCGTCGCGGGGGTCGACGGCGGCGACGGTCAACACGGCCGTCGAGGCGTCCACCGGGATGCCGGCGCGTCCGGCGACGTCGACGTGCAAGCTGCTGTCGCCGGGCACGATTCCGCGGCCCGCTTGCTGACCGTCGAAGGTGGTGGCGCCGGGGCGAGTGTCGGCCAAGCGCCGTGGGGTCGGCAGCGAGGTGTAGGCGGTGGCGGGCAGATGGCCCGAGACGTCGACGGTGAGGTGGGTGGCGCCGAACGTGTAGATCGACACCTCGCCGTCAGTGCCCAGCTTGGCGAGCACGGTGTTGGCCGAGTTGTGACCGGCGCTGAAGTTGACGTTGGACGCGTTCGGCTGCGCCGGCCGGTCGGGTACACCGTCAAGGACGCATTCTCGAGTGGGTCGACCGCCGTCACGGTCAACACTGCGGTCGACGCATCGAGCGGGATCCCGGCACGACCGGCGACTTGCACGTCAAACGTCGACCGCGCCGCACGCAGACCGATCCCAGCGTCCTGGCCATCAGACGTCGTCGCTCCGGGTCGGGTGTCGACCAGCCGCAACGACGACTGCACCGCCGCACCGGAACCGGCGGGGAAGTAACCGGAAACGTCGACGATCAGGTGGGTCGCGGCGAAGGTGTAGATCGACACCTTGCCGTCGGTGCCGAGCAGGGCAAACACCGTGTTGGCCGAGTTGTGACCCGCGTTGTAGTTGACGCTGGACGCGTTCGGCCGTGCGGCACCAGTGGGATGAACGGTCGAAACGCGTTGGCGAGCGGGTCAACGGCAGCGATCGTCAACACCACCGTCGACGCATCGACCGGGACCCCGGCACGACCGGCGACTTGCGCCTCAAACGTTGACCCCGCCGCACGCAGACCGATACCGGCGTCCTGGCCGTCGGACGTCACCGCACCCGGTCGGGTATCGACCAACCGCAACGAAGAGTTCAACGACACATAATCCGACACCGCCCCCACATCACCAACCTCAACCGAGACGGCGATCAGCGACGCAACGGTGAACACTGCCGCATTGACCAACGACCACACCCGCCGCGAACCACGAAGACCACGACCGGTCGTCATCACAACCACCTCCACGGGTGCTCGTCCAACTCCGATCCTCCAGCCCACACGCCGATCTGACAAGAGTCGTTCGACCCGCCACCGACAGTGACAACCGTTGTCGGCCCCACCCCCGGACCAGCGCCACCCCGTCCGTTCGGGGAACCCCAAGCGAACGCCCCGAAGGCGGGGTGGCGCCGGTCACGTGGCCTGACCTGGGGTGTCTCAGATAGCGTGGTACGAATTGATTCTCAGTGATGGGGGGCTATCCGTTACACGGGTTTCGGTCGGATGTTGCCGATCCGTCTCGGCACTAGACGACAGCTCGACTGGTGGCCTCGCCGGTCAGGCGAGCCCTCGGGTTGTACTTCTCGAGGTTCGTATCGTGAGGCGGTTGCGCAGCATGGAGTGTCGGGAGCGTTCGGCGGGGTCTCGGGGGATGGGGCCGAGCGGAGCGGTCGGGGTCGTGGTGTCGACCAGACGATGTTCGACGCGCCACCGGTGGACCTCTCGAATCGTGGCCGCCATATTGTCGAGGTTGGGGGAGGCGAGGCGGCCGGCGTGGGCGAGGCGCTTCAGGTGCCAGGTCAGCCATTCGGGCTTGTTGCGGATGATCGTGGTGAGCTCGGGGTCGTGTGTTGCGTCGGTCCGGTCGGTGAGTTGTCGGTAGACGGCGGCCACCGCGGTCGTGGTCATCGTGTCGGCGATCTGGTCCCACTCGGGTCCCCGATCGTTGGTGGGGCGTGACCCGATCAGTGCTGGTAGACCGGCCTGATCGGGTGCGGTCCGCGGTGTGTGTGCCGCGAGGTACACGGCGACATCACCGGCGGTCTGTCGCCATCGTGTCGCCAGGTGCGGACACACCGGCACCGGGCCAAGCACCTCGGTCAAACCTCTCGGCGGCTCGTGGACCGAAAGTCGACGGATCGCTGCGGTCGTGTCGTTGATCGCCCGCGCGAGATCAGCGGTGTTACCACCGCGGCGCCGGGCGGCGAGCAGACCGGCGAGTCCTCGTCGCTGGCCGACCCGTGCGATGGTCGGGGCGTGCGGGTCGGTGGCGAGCGCGGTTCGCGTCGATGCCTCGTGCGAGTCGAGTGCGCAGCACCGGGGTGAGTTCTTGTTGGAGTGTGGGGAGGTGTTCGTCGAGGTCGTCGGCTCCCTCGACTGGTCGGGTGCCGTAGAGCTGGTTGTTGTGTCGGCCGCGGGTGATGTCGACGTACAGCTCGCTGCGGTTCGTCGTTGGCGTGACGGTCGAGGTCGACACGTCGCGGGTCGACCCTTGGACCGTGTACGACGTGACCGAGTAGGCGAGGTCGACGCCGCCCCGGGGCCGGTCGAAGACGGCCCGGGGGCAGGTCAGTGTGCCGTCGGCGGTGGTGATGTCGATCTCGTCGTGTGCCGGGTCGTGTTCGTTGAGGCGGACGGCTGCGACGCGACCGGTGGTCCCGTTGCGCATCCATGCCGTGCGGTCGCCGGCAGGGAAGATGCTGCGGTCGCCGTGGCGGGCGACGACCTCGTCACCGACACAGAGCCTGCGGCCATCGGTCAGTGCGACCGCGGCGGTCGGGGTCGATCTGGCCGTCCGCTGCCAGGAGCCGTTGGGCGAGCGCGTTGAGGACGCGTCGTTCGCGGTTGCGGCCGTGGACCATCGGGTGCGGGCGACCGGCGAGTCGTTGTTCGTACCAGCGGCCGAGCACGGCGGCGTGGGTGGCGTGCTCGCTGTCGGTCAGCACGAGCTGGCCGCTGGCTTCGAGCTCGTCAAGCGCGGTGTCGATCCGGCCGTCACGAACCAGGTTCGCTCGACGAACCTCGCCGGGGTCGAGCAGCCGTCGACCGGTGGTGAGCTGCGGTGTGTTCGCTGCGTGCGTGGTGACGAGTTCGGCGAAGCTGCCGCCGGCGGGGACCGATCCGTGCTGGGCGGTGTCACCGATCAGCCGCAGCGCCGCCCCCGCATCGACGGCGAGTTCGCAGAGGGCGAGGAGGTCGCGGTCGCCGATCGTCGAGGCTTCATCCACGATCAACACGGTGCGCGCATCCAACACCCGAATCCCGGCGCGGGCCCGGGCGAGGAGCATCGCCACGGTCTCGGACTCGATGCCCGCCTCGGTTGCGAGTTGGCGGGCGGCTTCACCTTTGACCGATGCGCCGAGCACCCGATAGCCCGCCGCGGTCCATCCGGTAGCGGCGGCTCGCATCGCGGTGGTCTTGCCGGTCCCGGCGCGCCCGATCGCACACTGCACCCGATCACCGCTGGTCAGCCACCTCGCGACAAGATCGGCCTGCTCACCACTCAGACCCGATCGGGTCTCCACGACAGCCCCGGTGACTTCGGGTCCGACCACCGCGACACCGGCACCGATCCCGACAGCGACCATCGAGTTGAGCCGTTGTTGGACATCGAGGAGCTCGAGAGTCGTGAAGGTCGGCTCCGTCTGCCCGTCGTCGACGACCGTGCCGTCCCGTCGGCGGATCACGCCTGAAGCGTTGGCAAGCTCGGCCACCAGATCACAGGCGCAGAACCTCGCGGTCAACCGCTCGACCTCCGTCGGCGGCACCAGCACCTTCACCCGCTCGCCCGACTCGGTCACCATCGACCAGTCGACGATCGCCCGCATGACGTCGCCCCGATCGAAGGTGTTCGACTGCGCACAGAGCCCCGATTCCGGGTTCACCAAGTCCTCGAACAGAACGCGGTGCATCGCGTCGGGTAACACCTCGTACGACCGCGCCCGATCGGCCCGATCGAAACACGACCCGACATCGAAACCGACCCGATCAGCCCTGGTCAGCCAGTCCTTCCTCAACTCGATCGGGTCGACCGCTTCCTTCGCCGATCGGGTGGAGAGCGCAACGGTGTCCTCCTCGTGATGAGAGATCGGCGCGGCCCAGCCGTTCCTCCAACGCCCGCCGAACCTCGCTCATCTCGGACCGACGCCGCGAGAACTCACCGATGACCTCCTCGGTCACGCCGGCGACTTCCCACACACCGTCCTCGCGTCTCCACCACCCCAGACCGAGCTCGCGCAGCTCCCACCGCCACGCCGCGGTCGCGAGGGCGGCCGCGGCGGGTGCGTGCCGGTAGAGCGCTCGGGCATCGAGCGTGCGAACACCGCCCTCGTCGTCCACGACGGCATTCGCCACGACGTTGTGATGGTGCGGATGCGGATCGAGCGCACGACTCGTCCCATGGAAGTACGACGCAACGAGCAGTCCCTCGGTGTGGACCACACCTCCGCGTCGGCGAGCCACCGACGCGTACTGATCGAGATACTCGATCGCCGTGTCATTGGCACGATGAAGGGCGCGGACCAGGGTGTCCTGCCGCTCGCCTGTCGACAGCATCGTCACCAACCCGATGGACTTCTCGACGGTCAGAGTGAGATCGAAGCCAACACGGGCGACCGGCGGCTTCCGTCGCTCGGCGAACGCTGCGAGGTCCTCGCGGCGGATCCGGAAGTGGCCGTGTTCGTCCCGCACGCTCGGCAAGAAACGTGCTGGGCCGGTCTTCGGGCAGCCGCTCGCCCGCCGAGCAGAGGCGGCGCACGTAGCGCGGCTGTCACCCTCAGCAACAGCGCAGCATCACGAACTGTCAACAGCTCCTCTCCGGGACCGGTTGCGCGCAGGGCTCCCGCGTCCGCGGGAGTGCTGGCCAGTTCAAGGTGCCGCGAGATCTCCGAATCCGGTATGAGCACCCCATCGATCGGATCGCCTTCGAACCGGATCCAGCTCAGGTCGTCGGCATCGTTGGTCGCCGCCTGTCGCGCCGGCCCGCACCATGCTCGGCCACCTCGCTCTTGGTCAATCCGAGCAGCCGGGCGGCGTCGGCCTCGGTGTAGAGCGGCTCGCCGGCATCGTCGAAGCGGGCGACCGTTCCGACAGCGAGGTGGCCCCGCTGGGACGACCCGCGAGCGCTCACGAGCCGTTCCCCCGTGTGCGGATGCCTGCCTTCCAGCACACGCTGGAAGGACTCCCGCTCGACCGGTCCGGACAGCCGGCGGAAGGCCGCTCCGGCACCAATCCAGCGCCCCGGACCCTCGATCGAATCTGCGTAGTAGCGCTGAGGCCCGGTGGAGGTCTGGGTTCTCGCTCCGCTGAGCAGTGCGACGCCTGGGTCGGATCGGCCGCCTTCCAGATAGCTCACGACCGCTTTCGCAACCGTGCTCGTCGGACGTCCCGCCGCTCCGAGCGGCGTCACCGTCAGACGCATGAGCCCGCTCGGTCATCCGAGAGCCGATTCACAACACGCCCCAGGGATCGGGCGACGCCCGACCGGCCGCAGACCGCACCGCAGGTTCCCCGAAGGGGAACCTGCAAGGGTGTATCGCCACCAACCACTCCCCCACCCGACCCCCGGACGCCGACCACCGACGAGACCCGATCTGGCCGGGCGACCCTCCCCGAGGACACCCGAGCGGCCCGAACACAACCCCTCACAGCGACCGCCCCGCGGCACGCGCCGCCGGACGCGACGACAACCGCACGACCGCCGCCCGCACACCCACCGAACCCGCCGACGAGCTCACGCCGACGGCAGCCTCCGCGCTCAACCGCTCATGCAACTCCCGGGTGGCCGGGCTCAGCTTCGCGAGGCGACGGCCGCTGACGGCCGGCGCATACCCCGACACGCCGATCAGTCGATGCGTCGGCTGAAACGCGATCAGACTCGTAGCTGATGGAGGCGATCGAGTCCGTTGGTGCAGCGACCGGGGGCGACACCGACGCTCTTCGCCACGTCACCGACGTCGACCTCGGTCCCGTCGGGGTGCTCCTCGAGCATGCAACCCGAACCGGCGAGCCAGCAGCGTCGCAGTCGGTCCGACCACCTCGGCCCACACCCGCTCGACATACGGATCCGTCAGCCGCCATCGATCGGTGGCCTGCGCCAGGATCGGCACCACGTGCATTGTCGTCGGTTCCGGTGTGTCGCTCATGCCTCGCTAAAGGCGACACACCAACCCGACACGGGACACGACGAGCCCTCCCCTGACACTCGTGGCTGCCCGGTACGCCCTGGCCATCGCGGGCCCAGGTGGAGCGGCCGCGCTAGCAGCTCTTTGCCAGGTCACCCAATCGCGCACGACGCTTCCCACGATGCTTCACCCGATCGTGTACGGCGTCTCGCGACCCATCGTGCGCGGTCCGCGTTCGTGCCCTCCTGTCCCCCATCGTCCACCGGTCGGCCTTTACATCGGCATGACGACAACACCGACCACCACCCCAACCCAGCACGACAACACCGTGCCGCCGACACGCACGCTGCTCGTCACCGTGACGCAAGCCGCCGAGATCCTGTCGCTCAGTCGATCGTCGATCTACCAACTCATCTGGACCGATCAGCTCACCCCGATCCGCATCGGCCGCAGCTTGCGGTTCCCCGTCGACCACCTCGAGCAGTTCGTCGCCGATCGAATCGCCGACACCCGTCAGTGAGCGGCGCCAAGCAACTCGCCGCCATGCTCGCTACGGGGCGACAGCTTCAACGACCCGATAGCGGTCGAAGCCATGGATCTTGGAAACCGTCGAATGCCGGACCCCCCAACCGCCCAAGCCTTCGCTGTCACCGACGACCGAGCCGAGCCCGAGGACCATCCCAGCAATGACGCAATCACCAGCCTCGTTGGCCAGACATGTCCACCCGGTGCACGACCCCGAGCAGCCGATCTCGCATACCCCCGCAGCGGCCTCGAGTGGCGTTCCGCGGGGGACCCTCCGGCGTGCCGTCGAGTAGGCGTTCCCGGGGCACCCTCTGGCGCGCCTCGGTGTAGGCGGTAGGTGGCACTCCTCGACGCTCAGCCGGTCGAGCATTATGGGACGGTCGGCCGCTCGCTCATGTGCCGAACTCGGACGGGTCACGGGGCTCGACGAGCCGGAGCGATATGCGTGGCTGCCGAGGTGCTCGGGGCCGTCGGAATGCCGCTGCGAGCGAGTGATCGACGGTCGACGAGGGAGCGCGCTTGCGTCTGGGGTCGTTGGCCTCTTGTGGCGTCGGTCGGGTCTGTGCTGATGATGGCGCCACCGAGGGAGGGGGGCCCGGCATCCCGTGATCGCGATGCTGCCGTCGAAGCTGTCCAGGACAGCGACCCGATCAGATGCTTCGTGCTTCGTCCTCGGTGCCAGTGAAACTGCATGGAGGGAGAAGAGGATGATTAAGAGAATCTCGATGTTGTTCGGCGTGGTGGCCGTACTGCTGATGGCCGTGGCCGTTCCTGCGCAGGCTCGACAGCCGCTGCGGGGGGACATGGACCTGCAGTTCAACCTGGGTTGGCCCGGCCCGTCGGAGACCATTCCTGACTGGGTGGGGACCATCACGATCGGTGAGGACGTGTTCGGCATGGCGTTCTTCAACACCGGCACGGGCAAGCCGTTCGACGAGCAACCCGCCGACAACGTCTTCTTCGAAGAGACGTGGGTGATCTACGAGACGCTCGAGTTCTCCTTCGATGACGACGGTGTCTTGGAGACGTTTGTGCCCGGTCCGGTCGTGCTGTCGGGCTACGACCGCGGGATCACGACCGTCGCGAACAGCAAGTACCACATGAACGGTGACGTGCGTGTCGCCGAAGGCCAGTTCGCCGAGTGGCTCGGACGAAATGTGCACATGAGCGGCATCATCGAGTGGTACGACTTCGGCGCACCGCAGTACGCACCTGGGGTGTTCCGGATCAACTGAAACCCAACGGGCGGCTGATTGCCGCGGTCACCGCTGTCGGGACGGAGACGGCTTGGCCGCGGCGAGCCAGCCCAGGCAACGAACGACACGAGCGCCGCGGAGCGGGCCCAGATCCGTCGCGTATTCTCGAGCGGAATCGCTCGCCCAATGGTGCCGATCTGATCGCTTCCGCGTTCCGGCCGCGATCGCGCGTATCGAGCGGTCCACCCGGCAGAGTGGATACATGGATGTAGTGGGTGCAGTCGAGGAATTGGAACACCGGCTGTCCATCGAGCACCGTTCGGTTCACGTCGTGGCGGTCGACGGGCACAGCGCGGCTGGCAAGTCGACGTTTGCGGAACAAGTGGTTCGTCGCTTCGGCGCAGCCCGGATTCCGGGTGATGACTTCTACCGAGTGATGGACCCAGACACACGAGCCGGACTGAGCGCGCAGCAGGGAGCGACCCTCTACTACGACTGGGAGCGAATGCTCGACGAGGCCGTGACGCCGCTGCGCCACGGTCGGACAGCCCGCTACCGACCTTACGACTGGAGTCGAAACTGTCTGAGTGAGCAGACATCCGAGATCGAGCCAGCCAGCGTCGTCGTTGTGGAAGGACTATTCGTGTCACGTCCCGAACTCGGCGACGCCGTTGATGTCTGCATCTTGGTCACCTCTGAGCCGTCCGTTCGTCGCCAGCGCCAAGCCGACCGGGCCGATGCATCACAGGACTGGCTTGACCGCTGGGATGCTGCGGAGCGTTGGTACTTCGAGCACGTCCGGACGGCCGACAGCTTCGACATCATCGTGCAGGGCACCGCCAGCGGACAGACCAGTCTGAGCGATATCGGACGCCTTCATCCCGAGTAGCGCTCCGCCTACGTGCCGATCTGCTCGGCTCAAGCAGCGTCTGGGCACGCGCGATATGCGTGCCCGCAAACAACACTTCGGGGACGCTCTACCAAGTTCGGCTGGCGGGCATTATGCAGTGCCCTTCGGACGCCTCGGGGCGCACTACTTCGCATGATATGTGGGTGTCGTTGGGGTCCGTAGTGTCTCGGAGTGCGGGCGGGTGAGCGCCGTTCGTCAAAGCATCCAACCGCAACCTGCAACGGTTCCGAAGATTTCTTGCGACAGGGGTCTGAGCCGTACGGCGCCGGCGCAAGGTCGGCGGTCGGTTGCGTCGGAACAGGCCTTCCGGCGTCGTTGCTCCGTGGGCTATGTTGTCCGGCACGCGGCACCTGGGGGGGCCGCTGGCGACCGGCTCACCAGAGGAGACGGCGACCTCACAGAAGGAGAGAGGCCCCATGCGACGACTCATACTGGTAGGAGCGCTGCTCGCGAGCGCTTCCGTGGTTCCGGCACTCGGTGTCGAGGCCGGCGGGAACAGCTGCGACAGCCGGACCAACAACACGTACAAGAAGCTGCTCGAGTGCGCGACCCTCGACGGAGCCCGAGAGCACCAGGCGGCATTCCAGGCGATCGCCGACGCCAACAACGGCATCCGCACCTCGGGAACGCCCGGGTACGACGCTTCGGCTGCGTACGTCGCCGAGCGCATGGAGGCCGCCGGCTACGACGTGACCGTCCAGGAGTTCGAGTTCCAGACGTTCATCACGCTGTCGCAGACGATCCTCGAGCAGGTGTCACCGGCCCCCGGTGGCCCGATCGAGAACCGGATCATGTCGTACTCCGGGAGCGGCGACAACACGGCTCCCGTGAGCACGCTCACCGGCGGAGCCATCACCGGGTGCGACGCAGCCGACTTCGACGGGTTCCCGGCGGGCGACATCGCCCTCATCTCCCGCGGTGCGTGCACGTTCGCCCTGAAGGCGACCAACGCGAACGACGCCGGCGCATCCGGCGTGATCATCTACAACAGCATTCCGGGAGTCCTCAACGGTACGCTGGGCAGCACGTTCTCGCTCGACATCTCGGTCACCGCAGTGACCCAGGACGTCGGCGCCGAGCTCGTCTCGCTGGTGCCCGACGGACTCACGATGCGCTTGAAGACCGACACGTTCCGGGGGCAGGCCACGACCTCCAACGTGATCGCGGAGACGCCCGGCGGCAACCCGGACAACGTCGTGATGGTCGGCGCCCACCTCGATTCGGTGAACGCCGGCCCCGGCATCCAGGACAACGGTACGGGCTCGGCTGCGATCCTCGAGGTCGCCGAGGCCATGGCCAAGGTCAAGCCGGTTAACAAGGTCCGGTTCGCCTGGTGGGGCGCCGAGGAATCGGGGCTGGTCGGATCGACGTTCTACGTCAACGATCTGACCCAGGAGCAGCAGGACCAGATCGCGCTCTACCTCAACTTCGACATGATCGGCTCGCCGAACCACGTGTTCTTCGTGTACGACGGTGACGACTCCGATGGCGTCGGCGCCGGTCCGGGCCCTGATGGTTCGGCCGAGATCGAGGAGCTGTTCGAGACGTTCTACGCGAACACCGGTCAATCGTGGAAGGGCACCGACTTCTCCGGACGCTCCGACTACGGGCCGTTCATCGCCGTCGGTATTCCGTCCGGGGGACTCTTCACCGGAGCCGAGGGGATCAAGACCGTCGAGGAGGCAGACATCTGGGGTGGCACCGCCGGTGACCAATACGACCCCTGCTATCACCTCGCGTGCGACACCTTCGACAACATCAACCTCGGTGCGTTCGACGTCAACGTCGATGCCGTGGCGTTCGCCTCGTTGACGTACGCGATGTCCACCGAGTCGGTGAACGGCGTTGCGGGCAAGCAGGTGCCCGGTTCCCCATCGGGGCCGTCCGGCAACAGCGGCGCCGCCGGTTACCCGAGTGACGGTTCTCAGGGCGGGCTCCACGACCACGATCACCTCGAGACCGAGTGAACTGAACTCGTCGACCTGAGCGGCACGCGCCGCTGGAAATCGGCCGCCACCCGTACGGGTGGCGGCCGGTTCGCGCTGTTGTTCCCCGACCTAGGACCTTCAGAATGTGTCCGAGTCAGCAGACCGCCACCGGCGCAGCGCGCCGTTCTGGAGCGCCTGACCGAGCGCCTACGTGCCTGATTCTTTCTTAGGTCGCACTGTTGCAGCGCGCTGTTGATATGCGTGCTTCGATGTCGGTCTGCTCAGCTCGATGGAACGGCGGAACAATTCGGCAGTTCGCTAGCTCGGGCGCTGTGCGATCCTCTGACGGTGATCTTCGGCGAGACCCTTATGCCTGCGCCGTCGGCGGCCCCGGCGGAATGGCTGGTCGACAGATCTGGCGGCCCGCACGGGACGGTCGACGTACTCGTACCAGGCCGCTTCGAGTCGATCATCCGGCTCCACGCTCCAGACCCTGAACCCGATGATTGGTGGGAGCTGTATCGCGATCTGTTCGCCACGGTGACATCAGTGGGTGCGATGCACACCGCAACTCCGGACCTGGCGTGGTTCGCGATCTGGGAGGGCCACGGCTTCGGTCCCTCGAGCGGGAAGATGGGATGGAGGCATCCGCCCGCCGACGAAGCTGAGCAACGCCAACGCGAAGAACTTCGCGAGCGCCATCGCAGCGAAGCGGAGGAACGCAATGCTCGACTCGGACCAGCCCTGGCAAAGGTTCCCCGGTTCGCTCTGCCTGATCGCACCTACTACCTCCTGCAGGGTCCGCTTTCTGCGCTGGCAGGATTGCGCTATCCGGACAATCACGGTTGGAAGAACCCAGATCTGTTCTGGCCCGACGACCGTTCCTGGTTCGCCGCCACCGATGTGGATTTCTGGTCGCTCTACGTTGGCGGCAGCACCGAGTTCACCAGCGAACTCAGCCGTCGAGTGAACACGGCGTGGGAGTACGTCGACAGCGACCAACCGCTTCCGATCGAAGACTGAACAGAACCCATCATCGGCTCGCGGGCGCAAACGTTGCCGCGCATTCAGGAGCGCGTGTCCGAGCACCGACGTGCCGATACAGGGCGGTCTGGCGGGGCACGCCGAGGTGGTTCTGGGAGCCGATCACCTCGACGCGATCCGTGCCATCTGCAAGCGTTCCAACGTCGGCACCATGTCCAGCGCCGTGGGCTCGCTTGTTGCCCTGCGGGTGATCAACGCAGCCGCCCGACAGCGGTTCTCGCGGCGCCGATGCGCCGCTGTGGCACGCTCGTGGCATGCAGGTTGCTCCGACCCGGCGTCTCCGCCTGATCGTTCCCCACGGCGACGGCACGCGCCTGCTAGCCGATGATGTCGACCTTCCCGCCGTCGACATCGAACTCGCCGACGGCGAACCGACGGTGGCGGGGGCGGCGCGGTGGCTCCGTGAGGCAGGCCTCACGCCGTGGCCCGTCGATTGTGCGATCGACCAGATCGACGCTGACAACCTGGGCGACCGGGTACGCGAGGCAATGGTCGTGGTCAACCCCCCAACCGCTGGTTGGCCCGTGCCGGTCGGATGGCGCTGGATCAGGTGGGCCGATGTCGAGCCGAGCGTCGCCGACGGCATTGCGACGGTCGTCGACGAGCGCGTGTCCGAGTTCGTCGGCGTGCGGCCGGTGCCGGAAGACCGGGCCGACTGGGCCCGGTCCGGCTGGATCGATGCGGTGAGCGAGTGGGTCGAGCGCGTCCTCGCCGACGCCAGCTGGGCACCGGTGGTGTCGATCACGCCCGTGCGGCTGTGGGGCATCTCGGCGGTGGTGCGCGTCGACACCATGCACAAGCGCTGCTACTTCAAGGCGGTCGCACCGCTGTTCGCGGCCGAGCCGGCGATCACGGCCGAGCTCGAGCGGTGGTCGAGCGGGGCCACCCCGTCGGTGATCGCGGTCGATCACGAGCGAGGTTGGATGCTCACCGACGACCTCGGCGACACCGAGGTCTCCACCGAGGCGGACACGCGCCGGGCCATCGATCTGCTGGTCTCGCTGCAGCGGCGCCTCGTCGATCATCGTGCCGAACTCGAGCGGGCCGGATGCCGGCACCGCCCGCTCGGTGTGCTCGCCGACGCCGTCGCAGCGGCGGTCGACGCGCCGGTAACGAAGGCCGTCGTCGCCGCCGACGCCGCAACGAGGGCCCGCATCGTCGACGGGGTCGCCGACGCCGTGGCCACCGTCGAGACCTGGCGACTCTCCGAGACCTTCGCCCATGGCGACTTCCATCCGGGCAACGTCGCCGCGGCCGACCGCGGTCTGGTGATCTTCGACTGGTCTGACGCCTGCTTCACCTCGCCGCTCGTCGACGCCGTCACCTGGGCGTGGTGGTACACCAATGATCCCGTGCGCACCGAGTTCGTCTGGTCGTGCTTCGAGTCGGCGTGGCGCCGCGAGCTCGGTCTCGAGCCGGCGGCGTTCGATCGCCGAGCCGCCCAGGCGGTCGCAGCAGCGTTCCACCTGACGAGCTATGTCGAGATCTGCGAGGCCATCGAACCAGCGAGCCGCGCCGACCACGTCGAGGGGCTGACGCACTTCGTCGGGATCCTCGAGCGCACGTGTGCATGACGAGGCGTTGGTCAGGGACGTCAGGCTCAGTTCTTCTCCAGGACACCGAAGTGATCAAGGGCTTCGACAAGGCCATCCTGCAGCCCTATCGGGGACGCATATCGACACCTGCCGATCATGCGCTGACCCCGCCCTGGAACCGGCAAAGCGAGCGGTACGGCGAGGGCTACGGCCGGTCACCCTCGGCGCTCGCCATACCGAGCGGGTCGCGGCGCCGTAGCGCTCCGTAGTGGTGCCGTACTGGACGGTGGGTTGGTGCTGGCGTCGTGAGCGATATGCGTGCCCCTGATCGGCAGTAGGCCATGGTCGGAGGCGATCGGGTGAGCGGCACGGGGCACCCGCGACGGTGCTTGTGGCTCAGTCGGATGGCTCGATGACAGCGAGCTCGATCGTTTGGCTGTCGAAGCCGCCTTCGAAGTCGATGATGTCGTCGAGCTCGTTGACCGACATGAGCACGAACACCCCGTCGACGACATCGGTGGGTGCTGCAGAGCGCCCCTCGACACTCACGCCGTCGAACGACGCTCGGACATCGACGACAGACAGAGCATCGATATACCCGACGACGACGTATTCGAGTTTCTCGCCGGGAGCCAACTCGTCGAATCCCGGCCCCGCTGCCAGTTGCGCGACGTCGATGACGAGTGTCTCGTCGACGTCAGATGGATCGAAGCATCCGGAGGGCCAGATCGTCTCGGCGGTGTCGGCACGGTCGAGCGACAGACAGATCTCGTCGTCGACTGGAGCTGCGTTGAGGACCACTGTCGTCCCTCGAACATCTGCCGAAGCCACCGCCTGCTTCTCTGGTGGAGCAGGCAAGTCTCCGGTGGTTGGATCAGTCGGCCTTCCGAACTCATCGACGAGACTGATCTGTTCGGGTAGCTCGGCCAGTGATGTCACGCGCAATCCCTCGAGCAGGGTCATTACGTCCGGGTCGTTCAAGAGCGGCGTGGGGGACTCGTACCAGGTTCCTGCGATGGCGACCACGGAGTCACCGATCACCGCTGCGACCGACTGGCCCGGCGTTCCACCCGGATACCCCCACGCAACCCCGTCGAGCACCATGTCGTCGGGCACGGGCCACCCGATCTGGTAGCCGTTGTCCGCCATGGGGCAACTCGTCGCGTCCGCGGCGCAGGCCGGAGCGAGGTACACCTCGAGGGTCCGTTGCCGGCTCGCGTCGGGCGCGACCACGATGATCGACACCGGGAAATCGTCGCTCTCAGCGTCACCGTGGAGCGGCGTCTCGAGGGACCAGCCGCTGGGTGCTGTCGGAACGAGCACATCACCGGCCGAGACCGAGGCGAGCGGCCGAAGGCTCTGGCTGTCGAACCCACCCAGTTGAACCCACTCCGGTTCCTCGTCTGGGCTGCCGACGACGTCGGTGTCTGATCGGAACTCATTGACGTATTCAGTGAGGTGCTGATCGAGGAGCGCAGCCGACTCTGTGGTCTGGCGGAACCAGTCGTTCTCTCCCGAGATCGTCTGGTAGTCGTCGGGGTGGTTGTCGCGCAGCCAGGTCTCGAACGGCATGAACGCGTTGGGGCTGTAGTCGGAGAAATCGAGCTGGTCGACGTTCACGCGATCGATCGTGCCGTCGGTCATCGTGACCAGCGAGGAGCCGGAGAGTTCGGTTCCGGTGAGTTCGGTGAGGCGGTTTCGTGCGGCGATCTCGCACCGGACGCCGGCGTCGGCCGGCTCGCATGCGATCTCGTCCCATGTCCAATCCCACGCCTCGAGCGCTGTGAGGTGCGCCGGCATGTCCTCCGCCGGAATGCCGTCATACACACCGTCGTCGCCCATCAGGGTCTGCAACGTTGCAAGGTCACGATCGTTGAGCGCAGCGTAGAACTGCTCCGCGATCTCGACCTCACTCGGCGAGGTGATGGGAGCGGTCGGCGGCGGGTCTGCGGGGGCAGGCGGCTCATTGTCTCGTGCGACCGCGGCCACGAGCCCAATGACGAGCGCAGCGACAGCGGCTGCAGCTCCGATGAACGCCCAATGCCTCGGTCTGGACGATTGCGCTTCGGTCTGGGGTGTTTCGGTGATGGTCATGTCGATGCTCCTCTGTTGCTGCAGTGCGGTGAGGTAGCCGGCACCGGTGACGTGGTCGTTGGCGCGATCGGGCCGACGAGCTGGGTCGGCCTGTTCGAACAGGCGCATCACGTCGTCGTCGCTGATCATGGGGCTCCTCCTTTCAGGGCATCGGGGGTCGAGTGCGATGGGGTGTCGAGTCTGCGGAACTCCTTGGCGAGGTTCCGTCGGGCGCGATGGAGCCGCTGCTTCACGGCGTTGGGTTCGATGTCGAGCAGGTCCGCGATGTCGGCGATGGAGAGCTGTTCCCAGACCGAGAGTCGAAGCACCTCGCCGTCGCTGTGGCCGAGGCGGGCGGCGGCGAGCAGCACGAGGCGGTGCTCGTCGCGTTCGATCACCGTGTCGTCGAGCCCTGGGACTGCTCCACCGCTCGCGGATCGGAGCCGCTGGTCGAGTCGCCGCCGCCTCGTGACGCCTCGCCACTGGTGGCCGACCACTCGATAGGCGACTCGATACAGCCAGAGCCGGGCAGTGTCGTCGTCTGGAATGTCGTCGAGCTTGCGCCACGCGGTGAGGAAGACCTCGCCAACTGCGTCGTCGACACGATGCGTGTCCAATCTGCGACGGCAGAAGTCGCGGATCGGACGGTGGTGGAGGTCGTACAGGCGTGCAAAGCGGAGCTCCGCCGCCGAGCCGGCGGCGCTCTCAACCCCACGCGAGTCGCTCATGACCGGTTCATGCCCGCTCCGCTCGTCAGGTTACGCGCGATTCGTAACCCCAACGGCCAGGCGGGCATATACCTACCGAGCAACGGGGGTTGCGACGAGTTGCTCCGGGTGCGGCCGACCCGGAGCGCTCGACGACCGCCATTCTTCAACTCAGCCCGGTCGAGCGAAACCATCCGGGCGCTTGCGAGTGCGAACTCGCCCGGCCACAGCGCTGAACCCAGACCGGATCAGCGCATAACGACACCTGCCCACGACACTCCAGACCA